>CAVOMW010000015.1:0-577801 GCA_963697125.1 uncultured Actinomycetes bacterium | reverse complement strand
TGCTCGCGGATCCGGTCGATGAACCGCTCGTCGATCGGCACCGCGTCTACGACCGAGAACCACAGGCCGGCGGACCGGACGTAGCCGGCCAGCGTCCGCATCGCCTCGCCGACATCGGCCCACGTCACGCCCATCGCCTCGGGCCGGATGTCGAACTCCGCCCGCAGGAGGGCGGCGAGCATCCGCTCGGGCTCGTTGTCCTGGAGAGTCGACCCGATGACGATGCCAAGGCCGACCGGCTGGCCGTGGATGAAGTGGCGCCCGGTCAGGCGCTCGAGGTTGTAGAAGAAGAAATGGTCGACGCCCTCGATGTGGCGCGGGTTCCAGCCGGAGTCATGGAAGGTCGCGCCACCCCAGCGGTGGGCGGTCATCAGGGTCCGGATCCCGACTCGTTGACCGCCCGGATGTCGTCGAGATGGTCGAGAACGCTGTCGAGCCGGAGGCGGGCGGCAGCGACCAGCGACTCGTCGTACGGCCAGTTGGGCTCCTCGCGTCCGAGGTCTCGGGCGAGCCGCCAGTCGCCATGGGCGGTGTGGTAGCACAGGATGTCGCCGATCCGCTCCGGTTGAGGAGCGGCGGCGCCGAGGCGATGACGTCGAAGTCGACGTAGACCGCCTCCGGCACGGCCCAGCCCATGTAGCGCACGACGCCGCCGGTGCGGATCCCGGACCGATGCCCGAACGGGGCGTTGACAGTCATCGCGGTCGGGACCTGGAAGATCGGCAGGCCGAGCGTCCAGGCGAAGAACTTGGCCACGTCGATCGCCTGGCCGCCGCCCAGCCCGATGACGCTGCGGCAGGCCGGCAGCGCGGCCGCCTCGCGACGCAGCTCGTCGAGGTCGAGGGTCCGGACGAGATGCACGCCGCCGAGACCGTCCGCGAGCTCCGGCTCGAATTGCGGCCATAGGTCCGCCATCGAGACGACCAGGTACGGGCGCGGGACGAACTTCGGGAGCTCGCCGACGAGCCCGCGCCCAAACACGGTGACGAACTCCCGGCCGGTCGACGCATCCATGGCTAGTCGCGGCTGCCATGCTGAACGGCTGTCGATTTGCGAACGACCAGGGTCGGGGCCAACACGATGTCGTCGATCTCGGACGCGACTGCATCGTGATCGATCATGTCGAGCAGGAGCGTGGCGGCGGTTCGCCCCATCTCGACCCCCGACTGGCTGACGGTGGTCAGCGGCGGGATCGTGAACGCGGCGATGTCGAGATCGTCGAAGCCGACATCGACAGCCGGTCGGGAACGACGACCCCGGCCTGATAGGCGGCCTGGAGCAGGCCGATCGCGATCGTGTCTGAGGTGGCGAAGATCGCCGTCGGAGCTCCGGCCCGGTCGCGTCCCGCGAGCAGCTCGCGACCGAGACGGTAGCTCGGTCCGGGGTCGGGCTGGGAGACCGGGTACGACCCGATCGCACCCGCCCCGCCCCGATCGCTCAGGTACTGCCCGTACAGCTCCGCGCGCTGGCGCTGGTCGGCCGTTCCCGGATCGAACACGCACGCGATCCGGCGATGGCCGAGCTCCCACAGGTGGTCGAGGGCGAGGCTCGTCCCGGCGCGGCTGTCGGAGTACACGCCCGGGAACGAGATCCGTTCCGTCCGGTCCGATACGCCGACGACGAAACGGTGCTGGGCGGTCAGGTCGACCAGCGCCGCGTCGCCGCCGGCGAGGTCGCCCAGGATGAGGATCCCGTCGGCGTGCGACCGCTCGAACATCGAGCCGTACGTCAGGGCCACGTCGGGCCGATAGTCGACGTGGCCCAGGAAGAGCCGGTAGTCGCGCGCTCGGGTGACCTCGTTGATTCCCTGCAGGACCTGGATGTGGAACGGGTCCGAGACGTCGCGGGCGATGACGCCGATCAATGAGCTGCGGCTGCCGCGCAGGCCCCGGGCGAGCAGGTTCGGCTTGTAGCCGAGTTCGGCGGCGACCGCCAGGACGCGCTCTTTCGTCTCGTCGCGGATCGGGACCCCTGATTCCCGGCCGTTCAGGATTCGGGACACCGTCGTGATCGACACGCCGGAGCGGCCCGCGACGTCGCGCAGGGTCACCGAGGTGAAGCTCGCCCGCGTGCTCACCGGCCGGCTCGCCGCGCGACGCGGAGGATCGAGTCGATAATGACCCAGGACCCCTTCGAGTGACGGGCAACCCCTTGACTGGGGCGGCTCGCAGAGTATCCTGCGGGCTCAGTGGCATCGTCAAGCGTAAACGTTAAGCCCTGAACGCGGCGCGCCCGCTCGACGCTGCCCATCACGCGGTCGATGCTCTCGCGTGGGTCGTGACAGGCGGGGCATACTGGACCCGTCGCGGGGGTCCGCATCGTGAGGAGGAGGACGACCCGGTGAACCGATCCAGCCTGGTCCGGTGGTCGAGGCTCGCGGCCCCGATCGCCATCGTCAGCCTGATCGCGGCCGCCTGCAGCAGCGGCGGCGCGACCAGCGCGCCGACGACTGCGCCGACAACCGCGCCAGCCAGTGCGCCGGCGAGCGCGCCCGCAAGCGCGGCCGCGGGGACGATCCACGTCTCCATCGTCAACAAGGACATGACGCCGGACGAGATCAAGGCGGCGATCACCGAGGAAGGCAGCATCGTCGTCGGCAACTGGACCTACACGGCGAACGACGAGATCGAGCAAGCAGTTCAGGCACTACGTGAAGGACGACTACGGCGCCGACATCAAGCTCACCTACGAGGGCATCCAGGCCCCGACGTCTATCTCACCAACCTCTACGCGGCCCAGAAGGCCGGCAACCCGTCGCCGTACGACGTCATGGCCATCGAGGAGAACTACTGGGCCGAGGCGATGGCCAACGACGCGGCCGACAGCTTCCTGCCGTCGGACCTCGTGCCGAACCAGACGCTGGTCTTCGACCAGTTCCAGCACGTCCCGACGTCGATCGCCTTCCAGTCCACGGCCTTCCCGGCGGTCGTCTACAACAGCGACCGCGCCCGTTCATCAAGTGGATCAAGGACCTGGCCGAACCCGCGCTCAAGGGCAAGGTCACCCTGCCGGCCCCCGGCGACATCACGGCCGGCGGGTTCTTCCTGGGCCTCGCCGCCGAGCTCGGCAAGGACTACAAGGACCCGGCCCAGATGAAGGAAGTCGTCGACTGGGCGGTCACCAACATCGGGCCGAACGTCCTCAAGTACACGACCGACTCGTCCGAGATGCAGCAGCTGCTCCGGACGGGCGCCATCGATGCGGTCGGCTTCTGGACAGCCTCGCCCGGCACGAGTACTTCAACGGCTACACGGACACCGCCCTGCTCGTGCCGGCCAACGATCTACCCGGCGAACGGCTACCTGTGGATCCCGAAGGGCGCGCCGCACCCGGTCCTCGCCCAGATCTTCATCAACTGGCGGCTGGGCAAGGACGTCCAGTTCCCGAACGCCTGGCCGATCGAGCACGGCCCGTGGAGCGAGCTCAGCGAGGGCTTCCTCGGCCCGGACTACGCGGACCAGATCCCCGACTGGTTCAAGGCCGACTACTGCAAGTACTACCCGAACCTCGACCAGATCAAGACGAACTTCAAGGCGGTCGACTGGGCCGCCTACAACGCAGGCGGCGAAGGTCTGGCATGGACTACTACGCCCAGAAGATCGGCCAGTAGCCGGACCGGCCTGCCGGCCGACGCTCGGCGGCGCCGACCGTGGCTAGCATGGCGGCTGACCAGCTCGCCATCGCCGCGACCGATCATCGACGCTCGCGCCCGAGGTCAGGCGGCGGGAGCGCGTGCCCGCCTGACGACGTTCGCCATGCTCGCGCCGGCGGCGCTCGTCGCGGTGGCGTTCATGGCCTACCCGCTCCTGTTCATCTTCCAGATGAGCTTCACCGACGGGACTCGTACCTGTCGATCCACGGGCCGGTCTACACGCTCGACAACTACGTGGCGATGGTCGGGCGGTACCTGCCGAACGTGCTCGTCACCATCGAGCTGGCGACGCTGGCGATGCTCGTCGACCTGGTGTTCGGCTTCCCGTTCGCCTACATCCTCGTGCGCAAGATGCGCTACCGGACGCTCGTCCGCGGCGTTCATGGTCTTCCCGATGTTCGGGGCGCTGTACATCGCCTTCGGGCTGCGCTTCATCCTGCTGCCCGGCGGCCCGGCGACCCCGCTCCTGCAGGCGCTCGGCATCTCCGGGACGCAGCCCTCTACAGCCTGCCCGTCGGTCGTGTTCGCGATGTCGATCTTCACCTTCCCGTTCATGGTCATGAACATCGGCACGGCCCTGAGCAACGTCGACCCGACGCTCGAGGAGGCGGCCGCCTGCCTGGGCGCCCGGCCGTGGCAGACGTTCCGGCGCGTCCTCCTGCCGCTCACCCGGGCGGGGATCGTCGCCGGGATGCTGATGGTCTTCGGCTGGAGCATCGGCACGTTCGCCGAGCCGCTCCTGCTTGGCTCGATCAACGAGCAGCGGCGCTCGCCTGGACGCTCTACCAGCGCGGCGTCGTCCAGACCGACTACGGCCTGTCGACGGCGATGGGCATCGTGCTGCTCGTGCTCGCCTTCATCGTCTCCTACTTCTCGCTGCGCGACTCGCGCGGAGCGCTGGTCGATTGAGCGCGACAGCCGGCTCCCGCACGGCCAGTCTGCTGCCGCGCGATCAGCCGGCGCCGCGTCGTCGACATCCTGAGCCACGCCTACATCTGGCTCTGCCTGATCGTGTTCGTCCTGCCCTTCCTCGCCCTGCTCGGGTACTCGTTCACGGGCCCGGGCGGGACGTACGCGGTGGAGAACTTCCAGTACGTCCTGGGCAGCTTCGGCGACGAACCTCGTCTGGAGCTTCAGGATCACCGGGCTGACCCTGCTCATCAACGCGGCGATCAGCCTGCCCGGCGGCCTACGCCCTCGTCCGCTACGCCGTTCCGGGGCAAGCGGACGCTCGTTCTCGGCCCTCACGCTGCCGCTCTACGTGCCCGGGGCGGTCATCGGGATCTCGCTGCTGCTGACCTACAACTTCACGTACCACCTGACGACCTCGATGTGGGGCCTCGTCCTCGCGATGGTCGTCGGGACGTTCCCGCTGATGCTCACGCCGATCGTCGTGGCCATGAAGGACCTGCCGCTCGTCTTCGAGGAGGCGGCGGCGTGCCTCGGCGCGACGAGGTGGCAGACCTACCGGAAGATCGTGTTCCCGCTCATCGGGCCGGGCTTGAGCGCCGGCCTGATGCTCACGTTCATCATCGTCTTCAACGAGTACCTGGTGACGCTGTTCGTCCATCCGCCCGGCCTGATCACCGCGCCGCTGCGGATCTTCAACCTCGTCCGGACGGCCGGCCTCGCTGCCGACGACCGCCGCCCTGGCCGTGACGATGCAGCTGATCTCGTTCGCGGCGGTCATCCTGTTCTTCCGCGTCTTCGGGACGCCGCCACCTCAAGGGGACCTACCTCATCTGATGGCGACCGTCCGGTTCGCGTCCGTCACGAAGCGCTACGGCCAGACGATCGCCGTCGACGAGCTCGACCTGGACGTCGCCGACGGCGAGTTCGTGACCCTGCTCGGGCCGTCCGGCTGCGGCAAGACGACGACGCTGCGGATGGTGGCCGGGCTCATCGAGCCGAGCGGCGGCCGGATCCTCTTCGACGACCACGACGTGACCTGCCTGCCGCCGCGGGCCCGGAACATCGGCTTCGTGTTCCAGACGCCGGCCCTCTTCCCGCACCTGTCGGTCGCCGACAACATCGCCTTCGGGCTGTCGGTCAAGGGCCGCAAGAAGCAGGCGATCGCGGCCCGGGTCGACGAGATGCTCGCGCTGGTCGAGCTGGCCGGCTACGGCAAGCGGATGCCAGCCCAGCTGTCGGGCGGCCAGCAGCAGCGCGTCGCGCTGGCCCGCGTCCTGGCCACGGACCCGCGGGTCCTGCTGTTCGACGAGCCGCTGTCGGCGCTCGACAAGAACCTGCGCGACACGCTCAAGTACTCGATCCTCGACCTCCAGCGGCGGACGGGGAAGACGGCCATCTACGTGACCCACGACCAGTCGGAGGCGTTCGCGATCTCCGACCGGATCGTCGTCATGAACGCCGGGCGGGCCGAGCAGATCGGGACCCAGACCGACATCTACCTCCATCCCGCAGACGCCAGTTCGTGGCCGAGTTCATCGGCGCCAACAACAGCCTGCCCGGGACCGTCACGGGGATGCGCGGCGAGGGCGACGAGACGCGTGCTCACGGTGGCCGCAGGCGACATCACGCTGCATTGCCGCGCCCACGAGACCTTTGCCGTCGGCGACGCGGTCCTCGCCTACGTCCGGCCGGAGGACATGGCGGTCCTCGACGAGGGCGAGCTGCCCGGCCACGACAACGTCGTGGAGGGGACCATCGATCGGGTCATCTTCGAGGGCGCCACGGCCCAGCTCCGGGTCGACGTCGGCGGCCGCGAGGTCCGCGCCGACATCAGCGGCGGCCAGCGGATGTCACTCGTCCAGCGCGAGGGCAAGGTTCGCCTCGCCTTCGACCACCTGACCCTCATCGCCGTGCCCCCGGGATCGAGCGTTGGCGCCGTCCCGTCCGACGCCGCGGTCGCGGAGGCCGACCGGGCGACCTAGCAGCGCTCACTCCCTGGGCCGGCGGCGGGTCGGCAGCGAGCGCCAGGCATCGGGCAGGAGCCGCTGGACCTTGGCGATCGCCGCCACCGCATCGGAGATCCCTTCCGGGCCGGCCCGGAAGACGTTCTCGTCGAGGTAGACGGACTCGCGGGAACCGGCCAGGTCCGCGACCGGGAAGGCCATCTCGGCGACGTCGAGCCGCTCGGGGAACTGGGTCGGGACCGGGAGGCGCGACAGCGACGGCTGGAACAGCGGGTCCCGGCTGAGGCTGGGATAGCCGACGGTTGCGCCGACCCCCTCGGCCTCGAGCGCGTCGCAGACGTGCTCGTGGTCGGCCCCTCCGAACGCCTCGGGGTCGATCGCGAACATGTAGCGCCAGAAGCTCCGCCGGGTCGTCCGCGGGTCGGTCTCGAGGAGGCGGACGCCCGGGATCGCCGCCTCGCTGACGAGCCGCTCGAAGTGGAGGCTGTTCACGGCCCGCTCGTCGACCTGACGCTCGAACTTGTCGAGCTGGCTCAGGAGGAGGGCGGCGTGGAGCTCGCTCAGGCGGTAGTTCCCGCCGAAGGTGTACTCGCGCTCGTCGGCGTCCTTCGGTCGGCCACAGTCGATGATCGAGCCCACCCGCTCGGCGAGGTGGTCGTCGTCCGTGAGGAGCGTGCCGCCCTCGCCGGCGGTCAGGATCTTCGAGCTCTGGTGGCTGAACGAGCCGAACGTCCCGATGCTGCCGGCACCTCGCCCCTTCCAGGCCTTGCCGTGACTGTGGGCGCTGTCCTCGATGACCGCCAGGCCGTGGCGCCGGGCGATCTCCATGATCCGGTCCATGTCGGCCATGGACTGGCCGAGGTGGACCGGGATGATCGCCCGCGTCCGCGGCGTGATCGCCGCCTCGACGGCGTCCGGGTCGATCGCCCAGGTGCCCGCCAGTACGTCGACGATCACCGGCAGCGCACCCGCCGCGATCACCGCATAAGGCGTTGCCGCAAAGGTGAGCGCGGGGACGATGACCTCGTCCCCCCAGCCGATGTCGAGCGCGCGCAGGGCCACTTCCATCGTGACCGTGCCGTTCATCATCAAGATCCCGTGGCGCGCACCCTGGAGTGCGGCGAACCGCTGGCAGAACTCGGCCGCGAGCGGACCCGGGACTGGGTGCCCGCCCCACTGCCCGGACCGGACGACGGCGACCACGGCTTCGACGTCGGCCTCGTCCACCTCCGGCCAGGCTGGGTAGCCTCCCGCGCGAACGGGCGTGCCACCGAGGATCGCGAGGCGTTCGCTCACCGGGCTCCTCCTCCACGTGGGCGGGCTCGTCCGCCCGACGGGTCGATTGTGCCGCGCCCGTGGCGCCTTCCGCCGGGCGCGGGCGGTCCGACGGGGCGCCTAGACCTGGATGACCGACAGGATGTTCCCGGCGGGGTCCTTGAACCAGGCGATCGGCGGCGGGTAGGCGCGCGCGATCCCCCGCTCGTCCTGGTCGAGCCCCTCGTAGCGCTCGAGCACGATCCCGGCCGCGATCAGCCGGTCGACGGCCACGTCGATGTCGTCGACCGGGAAGTTCAGCACGGTGAACGTCGCCGGCTCGTGGTTCGGCTTCGGG
The DNA here is from genome assembly GCA_963697125.1 of uncultured Actinomycetes bacterium. Lineage (GTDB taxonomy): Bacteria > Actinomycetota > Acidimicrobiia > IMCC26256 > DASPTH01 > DASUAS01. The sequence goes on along the minus strand of CAVOMW010000015.1, from coordinate 569,661 downwards.
TAGATGACGACGCGCCCGCCGCCGGCGAGGTGGAGGGTGAGGATGCCGCTCTCCTCGGTCACGTCGAGCCCAAGGGTGCGGCCGTAGAACTCGCGTGCCTTCGCGACGTCGTTCGACGAGAACCCGGAGAACGCGGGGCTGGTTCTGAACATTCGACTCCTCCTCGTTGCGTCGAAGTGGCTCGCCCTCAGCCGGCCACGGCCTTCAGGAGGCTGTATTCGCCGTTGTAGCGAACCTCGAGGCAGTTGTTGAACAGGTTGAGCATGTTGATGTAGCCGATGAGGAACGTGAGCTCGACCAGCTCCGGGTCGGTGAAGTGCTCATGCAGCTGCTGCGCCAGCGGTTGCGGGATGGCGTTGGAGTCCGCCATGGCGGCGCGGGTGTACTCGATCGCAACGCGTTCGCGCGGCGCCAGCGAATCGGGCTGCGCGATCACGACGAGTGGATCCGCAACGATGTCCGCGATGCCAACGAGATCGCAGTGCGAGTCGGTGCAGAACTGGCACTCGTTCGCCTTCGAGGCGGTGATGATGACCAGCTCCTTGACGCGCCGCTCGAGCAAGCCGCCGGGATAGACGCAGTTCCCGAAGCCTGCGAACGCGCTCAGGATCTCCGGCCGCAGGCACATCGCCTGGATCATCTCGACCGGTGGTCGGCCGCGCTCCCACAGGCCCCGGCTCTCGTCGAAGGACGGATCGTCCTTCACGGCCTCGAACGCGGACTGGATCTGCTCCGGCTTGACCGTGACGCGCATCGGGACCTCCTCTGGCGGACCGCCAGCCTACCGCCTCGCGCCGACGGAGTCGCGCGCCTGTGGCTGGATCCTGACCGACCCGGATCACGCCACCTGGCGCAACGAGTTCACGCTCGATGGTCAGACCTGGGGCCTGATCGAGGAATACGAGATGGTGGCGGCGGGGTGAATTGGCCGGGCACCAGCCGTTGAGGGGGCGGGCCGAGCGATCCGCTCATCCATGCGGCGGCGGGTGGTACGGTGTGCGCCGTGGATCGCGGAGATCTGGTATGTCTGCGGCGCGCGCGAGATCAGATGGATCGTGAGTACGCGCAGCCGCTCGACGTGGAGGCGCTGGCTCGCACCGCCTGCATGTCGTCCGGCCACTTCTCACGGAGCTTTCGCGCCGCCTACGGCGAGACCCCCTACAGCTACCTGATGACCCGGCGCATCGAGCGGGCCATGACCTTGCTGCGGCGCGGCGACCTCTCGGTCACCGACGTCTGCTTCGAGGTCGGCTGCTCGTCCCTCGGGACCTTCAGCACCCGCTTCACCGAGCTCGTCGGGGAATCCCCGAGCGCGTATCGGGCTCGGGATCACTCGTGGATGGACCGCTCCCGCCTGCCTGGTGCGGGCGGCGCTGCGACCGGTCAGGAATCGAGAAGCGGCCACCACCGGAAGCGGGTAGGCTCGATCGCATGGACGTGAAATTGCAAGACTGCTTCCTGTCGGTCGACGATCACGACAAGGCGATCGCTGTTCTATCGCGACGCGCTGGGCTTCGAGGTACGCAACGACGTCGAGCGCGTACGGCATGCGCTGGGTCACCATCGGACCGCCCTCGCCAGCCCGACATCAACATCGTGCTCGAGCCGCCGGCCGCCGATCCCGGCATCTCGCCGTCGGACCGTGAGGCGATCGGCGACCTGCTCGCCAAGGGCCTGCTGCGGGGGCTGAACTTCTCGACCCCGGACCTCGACGGCGACCTTCGACCGGGTGCAGGCGACCGGCGCCGAGGTGGTCCAGGAGCCGATGGACCAGTCCTACGGCCGCGACTGTGCCTTCCGCGATCCCGCCGGGAACATGATCCGGATCATCCAGTCCCGCGGATGACGTCGAACCCGATCCGACCGGGAGCGCCGCTGCCGACTCGCACGATCTCATCCGGGTGCACGGCGCCCGCGAGAACAACCTGAAGAACGTGAGCGTCGAGATCCCGAAGCGCCGGCTGACGGTGTTCACCGGCATCTCGGGCTCCGGCAAGAGCTCGCTGGTCTTCGCCACCATCGCCGCCGAGTCGCAGCGGCTGATCAACGAGACGTACAGCGCCTTCGTCCAGGGCTTCATGCCGAGCCTGGCCCGGCCCGACGTCGACGTGCTCGACGGGCTGACGACCGCGATCATCGTCGACCAGGAGCGGATGGGCGCCAACTCCCGCTCCACGGTCGGCACCGCCACCGACGCCAACGCGATGCTGCGCATCCTCTTCAGCCGCCTCGGTCAGCCGCACGTCGGCTCGCCCCAGGCGTTCTCCTTCAACGTCCCCTCGGTCCGAGGGAGCGGTGCGATCACGATCGAACGCGATGCAGGCAAGAGAAGACCGAGAGGCGGACCTTCACCCTCACCGGGGGCATGTGCCCGCGCTGCGAGGGCATGGGCACGGTCACCGACATCGACCTCGACCCAGCTGTTCGACGACACCAAGTCGCTCGCCGAGGGCGCGATCACCATCCCCGGCTACAAGGTCGGACAGCTGGTGGACCGTGCGGATCTTCACCGAGTCGGGCTTCCTCGACCCGAACAAGCCGATCCGCGACTACACCGAGCAGGAGCTCGCACGACTTCCTCTACAAGGAGCCGACCAAGGTCAAGGTCAAGGGCGTCAACCTCACCTACGAGGGCCTGTCCCGAAGGTGCAGAAGTCCTTCCTCCAGAAGGACAAGGACGCGCTGCAGCCGCACATCCGCGCGTTCGTCGACCGCGCGGTCACCTTCACCGCGTGCCCCGAGTGCGGCGGCACCCGGCTCAACGAGGCGGCGCCGCGCCTCGCGGATCGACGGCATCAACATCGCCGATGCCTGCGCCATGCAGATCAGCGACCTCGCCGAGTGGGTCCGCGGCATCGACCGAACCGTCGGTGGCGCCGCTGCTCGCGACGCTGCGGCAGACCCTCGACTCGTTCGTCGAGATCGGGCTCGGCTACCTCTCGCTCGACCGGCCGTCGGGCACGCTGTCGGGCGGCGAGGCGCAGCGCACCAAGATGATCCGCCACCTCGGGCTCCAGCCTCACCGATGTCTCTACATCTTCGACGAGCCCACGGTGGGGCTGCATCCGCACGACATCCAGCGCATGAACGGGCTGCTGCTGCGGTTGCGGGACAAGGGCAACACGGTGCTGGTCGTCGAGCACAAGCCGGAGACGATCGCGATCGCCGACCACGTCGTCGACCTCGGCCCCGGCGCGGGCGCCGACGGGTGGCGCGGTGTGCTTCGAGGGAACCGTCGACGGCCTGCGGGCCAGCGACACGCTCACCGGACGCCACCTCGGCTACCGGGCCCCGCTCAAGCCGGACGACCCGCAAGCCGACCGGCCCGCTGGAGATCCGCAACGCGACCCAGCACAACCTGCAGCGACGTGAACGTGGACATCCCGCTCGGCGTGCTCTGCGTGGTCACCGGCGTCGCGGGATCGGGCAAGAGCTCGCTGATCCACGGGTCGATGCCGAGGGCGCGGGTGTCGTCTCGATCGACCAGACGCCGATCCGCGGCTCGCGGCGCAGCAACCCGGCGACCTACACCGGGCTGCTCGACCCGATCCGGACGGCGTTCGCGAAGGCGAACGGCGTCAAGCCCGCCCTGTTCAGCGCCAACTCCGAGGGCGCCTGCCCGAACTGCGGCGGCAACGGTGTCATCTACACCGACCTGGGGATCATGGCCAGCGTCGCGACGGTCTGCGAGGAGTGCGAGGGCAAGCGTTTCCAGGCCAGCGTGCTGGAGTACAAGCTCGCCGGCCGGGACATCAGCGAGGTGCTCGCGATGTCGGTCACCGAGGCGCTGGCGTTCTTCGGCAGCGGCGACGGCGAAACGCCCGGCCGCCCGCGACGATCCTCGAGCCGCATGGCCGACGTCGGGCTCGGCTACCTCAGGCTCGGCCAGCCGCTCACCACGCTGTCCGGTGGCGAGCGGCAGCGGCTCAAGCTGGCCATCCAGATGGCCACCGACGGCGGCATCTACGTGCTCGACGAGCCGACCACCGGCCTGCACCTCGCGGACGTCGAGCAGCTGCTCGAGCTGCTCGACCGGCTGGTGGACGCGGGAAAGTCGGTCATCGTCATCGAGCACCACCTCGCGGTGATGGCGCACGCCGACTGGATCATCGACCTCGGTCCCGGCGCCGGCCATGACGGCGGGCGGGTCGTGTTCGAGGGCCTGCCGGCGGACCTGGTCGCCGCCCGCCACACCCTCACCGGCCAGCACCTCGCGGAGTACGTCGGCACCGGCGCGTCTATGGCGGCCGGTAAGGCGTCGTAGGCGGCCCAGGAGCGACACGAGCTCGTCGGGGAGCCCCGGGCGCGGATCGGGCTCGGGATCGGTCGTGGATGGAACCGCCTTCCCCCTGCCTGATGCTGGCGGCACTGCGACCGGTCAGGAATTGAGAAGCGGCAACGACCGGGGGGCGGATAGGCTCGGGTCACTGACCCATCAACCCATCCGACCGGAGGAATCACCATGAAGATCAAGCTGACCAGCATCTACGTGGACGACCAGGAGAAAGCGCTGCGCTTCTACACCGACGTCCTGGGCTTCGTGAAGAAGGCGGACTTCACCCAGGGGCCGTTCCGCTGGCTCACCGTCGCCTCAGCCGAGGAGCCGGACGGCGTCGAGCTGCAGCTCGCCCTCAACGACAATCCGGCCGCTCAAGGCCTACCAGCAGGCGATGTTCGAGCAGGGCCAGCCCGCCGCGATGTTCTACGTGGACGACGTCCAGCACGAGTACGACCGCATCAAGGCCGCTGCGGCGCGGAGTTCACCATGCCGCCGACCAAAGTGACCGGCTCGACCATCGCCATGCTGAACGACACCTGCGGCAACCTGATCCAGATCGTCGCGCTCGATCGCCGGCAGTAGCTGATCCGCTCAGCGCGTTCCAGGCGGCCACCCCCGACCGCTGCTGGATGACCGCCCCGGGTTGGTCCAGCGGCGGCGGCGGCCGCCAGCCGAAAAGACACATGAACGAGAACGCCCGGGCGCCGGACGGCTGGTCGTCCCAAGTCTGGAGCCGCACTGAACGCGTCAGGTTGACGGGCTTGTTCGATGGGAGGGCGGTCGCGACCCTACGTCACAGTGACGACCACGTTGCCCCGCTTGTGCCCGTTGTCGACGTACCTGTGAGCGTCGACGATGTCGTCCAGAGCATAGGTGCGGTCGATCACGGGCCTGATCTCACCCTTCGTGGCCAGCTCCCCGAGCAGCACCAGGTCTTCGCGACGAAGCTTCGGCGTCCCGTCGTCGACCGAGACGCAGGCGCCGCCGGGAGCCAGCACTTCCCGGCATCGCCGGAGAGCCGCAGCGCTCTTCCTCTTGCCCACGGCGTCGAAGACCAGGTCATAGCGCTCTGCCCTGTCCGTGAAGTCTTCGCGGGTGTAGTCGACCACCCCCGTGGCGCCGAGAGATGTCACGAGATCCACGTTGGCGGTGCTGCAGACACCAGTCACCTCCGCGCCGAGATGCCTGGCAAGCTGTACGGCCGACGTGCCCACGGCACCGGATGCGCCGAACACGAGGACCCTTTGTCCCGCTCGAACGCCGGCCTTGCGCAGGAAGTGGAGCGCGAGGAGACCACCGTAGGGAATGGCCGCCGACTCTTCGTCGGTGAGGTTGCCCGGTCGTGGGGCCAGAAGCCCATCCTCCGGCCAGCACACGTACTGCGCGTAGGTCCCGAAGAGATGTCGGTTGAAGCCGAACACACGGTCGCCGGGCCCCGAGCGTCCCTACGTCGGCCCCGACCGAATCCACTTCCCCGGAGAGCACCATGCCGAGCACGGGTTGCCTGGGCGCATTCCAGCCGATTGCGAGTCGCGCCATGAGCCGGTATGCGGGAGCTCAGCGTGAGGCCCCGCAGGTAGCAGTCGCTCGACGTCACGGCGGTCGCCAGGATGCGGATGCGCACCTGGTTCTTCCGGGGAACGGGAGTTGCGAGTTCCTCGACCCGGAGGACCTCCGGCGGACCGTACCGCGTGCAGACGACGGCCTTCAACCCCGAGTCCCCTCAGCCCGCGGATCCGCGACCCGCTTCTCCCCCGGCAGGCCTGCTCCGGAGTCGACGACCTTCACACCCTTGACGAGGAGCCACAATGCCAGCCCGAGTTCAGCGACGAAGCTCACGGCGACCCCGGGTAGGCTGATCGCGCGGTAGTCCGGCAGGAGCAGGGCCTGAAGGAACCAGATCAGGACGCCGATTCCGTCAAGCACCAGGAGGACGCCCAGGAACCGGGGAAGGAACCCGGACTTGTAGACCAGGTAGCCGAGCGGGAACAACCACGTGCCGAAGAACAGCTGGGCCGTGACCCAGCCCGCCTTGTAGACGTTGATGGACAGGTACGCCAGTCCCTCCAGCTGTGCCGCCGAGTAGGCCTGCATGTGGCTGGCCGCGTCTCCCTGCAGCATCGCGGATACCAGCGACAACATGCTCGCGCCCTGGATGGCGACACCGACGGCGTTGAGCAGCAGAAAGAGCAACGCCAGGTCCTTGTTGACCGGTCGCAGGAGAACGTAGAGACCCCAGGCGGCCATGAGGAAGAGGAACCCTGTTATCAACGCGACGACAAGACCCAGACGGAACGACCCCGCATTCGTGACGATCGCCTGGTAGACCTGAGGCGCGTCACCCAGCCCGATATGCCCCAGCGTACTGGCGAGCACGGAAGCCAGGAAGTATCCGAGGTAGAAGCCGCCCGTGATCCTGGCTACCTTGTCCTGCGCCAGGTGATCGGTGATGTTGGGAGACATCCTGGTCCCTTGTCCTGCCGCGGGTGCGTCGACGTCGCGGGAAACGCGTTCCTCGAGCCTCGGCGTACGTTCTTGAAGCCCAAGGGCGCTTCGACTACATCGTGGTCGCCGCTACTCCCTCATCAAATTGCATTTGCGCCTGCCAATGAGGTCTCGATGGCAGGTGCTGAGGCGATCTCCCGTCCGCGCGAAGGGCCTCGTCCGGCGCGCACGCCATAGGACGACCGGGGCCAGTCTGTCGGCGGCCTACGCGCTTGGCCTGGCGCTGCCGGAAGAGGCTGTAATGGCGCGCCCGACAGGTGTTGGGCGCGCGTTAGCAACCTACGAGATCCCGATCGAGGGTCGGGATGAGTGGCTCGCCGCGGCGAGGCGGCTGGCGTGAGAGCCGACTCCGCCCCGGGGCCGCCGACGCGCCACGGACCGTGAGGTCGGCGTGGTCGCCGCGGTCCTCGTCGCCGGGTCGGAGAAGGCGGCCGCCCACCGCCTCGGCCTGTCGCACTCGACCGTCAAGCACCACCTGGCGAACGCGCGGTCCAAGGTCGGGGCGGAGACGACGGCGCAGCTGGTGTGGATCCTCGCGCCGCGGCTGCCCGAGCCCGAGGGCGGGGCCGAAGCGGACGACTAGGGCCGTTCGGCTGGGTTGGGGTCGTGCTGTGGAGCTGGCAGCCCCGCCATGCGACGACGGAGTCCGCGAGTTCTGGCTGGGTGCGGTGAGGCCGCCCCGATAGAGTGCGATCGCGTGTCGCCTCGACTCAGGCCGCCGCATCAGACGAAGAACGCGAGCTCGTCCCTGAACGACATGTCGGCAACGTCTGCCGAGCCGCCCGCCAGCGCCGTCCTCGACCGATCGCCGCGGGGAGCAGCTGGCGCGCGAGCGTCGCGAACTGCCATGCCTTGTACCGGGCCATGGTCCAGCCGCACTCGACCGTGAACGCGAGATAGGTCTCGGCGCGGTTGATCCCGAACAGCAGGTCGAGCGCCAGCGATGGGTCGAGGCCGTCACGCAGCTCGCCCCGAACCGCGAATACCTCGATGATCTGGCCCATCCCCGCCCGCCGCCGTGCGACCAGTGCCCGCCACGCCTGGTCGACCTCCGGATCCACGGATGCCGCAGCGCTCACGGCCCCCAGCAGCGGGCCCGACGCGCGCGTAGATCTCGTTGCTGTGCTCGACGATGAGCGCCAGGCGTCGCCACCCCGTCGGGGCCTCGATGACCCGGCCGATCCAGGCGCGCTCCATGACGACCTCGGGGGAGCCCGGCTCGCCACCCGCGATCTCGAGCGAGGCGATGAGCAGCTCCGCCTTCGTGTGGAAGGTGAAGTAGACGGTCTGCACCGCCACCCCGGCGTCACGGGCGACGGCGTCCATGGTGGTCGCCGCGTAGCCCTGTTCCGAGAAGCGTCGCAGTGCCGCCTCGGCGATGCGCCTGCGGGTTGCCCTGGCGCGATCTCGTCGCGTTCGGGGCTTGACATCGTCGGTCACGTGGCGATGATACCGTACTAAGCCACTAGTGACAGACTCTAGTCAATTTGATCAGCGCGGACCCGCAGCCCGGGGAGAGGAGAGAGAGCCACATGACGGCCGTGATCGAGAACGTCGTGGAGATCGCGCGTTCGCCGGAGGATGTTTTCGACTACCTGTCCGACCAAGGCCACGAGGTCGAGTGGAACCCCGACTGCCTGCGCATGGACAAGCTGACAGATGGTCCGGTCGGGGTTGGGACGCGGTTCCGGGCGAAGTGGAAGCAGGGTCCGGAGCTGACGACCGAGTGCACCCGCTATGAGCGGCCGCGAACGTGGACCTACGAGAACGGCGGACCGATCAGCGTCGTCCTGACCGTGACGCTGGAGCCCACGGAGGCGGGCGGGACGCGCCTGACGTCGCGCGGCGAGTGGACCCCGCACGGCTGGATGCGGCTCGCCTTCCCAGTCTTCGTCCGAGTCATGCGCGGCGCCGAGAAGGGCGTCATGGCGAACTCGCGGCGCGCCCTCGAGGAGCGCCGGGACCAGAAGCCGGCGGCCTGAGGAGGGCGTCCCTTGCCCGCTGGGCTCCAGGACTCAGACGTGCCATCGTTCCCGCTCCGGTGGTGACGGCTGCGGCGATCTGCTCGCTATTGCTCGGGCTGGGCTTCGGGCTCCCGGGCATCCTCGGCACGCTCCACTTCGCCCAGACTGGCGAGGTCTGGACGTTCATGGGCTTCCCTACCTACGGTGGAGGACCGTTCGAACTGATCGGCCTGCCGACCTCGGTCCCGTTGCTGATCGGGTTCGTGCTGGTCTGCCTGGCCGAGGTGGCCGTCGGGGTGATGCTGCTGCTGGATGTCCCGCATGCCGCGACCGTCAGCTACCTGCTCCTGCCCTTCGAGTTCGTGTTCTGGATCGGCTTTGCGCTCCCCTTTGGCCCGCCACTCGGCATCGCACGAACGATCCTGCTATTGCTCGCGTGACTCCCGGCTGTTCCGTCGAGCCGCCTGGCGCGCCTTCGGATCGTCCGCCACCCGATGACATGGCCCAATCGGCCGAATAGAAACCGCGGCCCGCCGCCCGCACGCTTGGGGGCATGACGGCGCGCTGGTGCGATCCACATCGACTCCCGGTTCCCGCTCCTCGTCGATGCCTGGATCGACCGACTGCGCCGGCATGGGCGATGAGCGGGGTGACGATGCGGACCAGCGCCGGGCCGACGTCTACTCCTCGGCCCGGATCGGCGCGGCTGCGGCGCTCACGATCGTCCTGGTCGTCCTCCTCGTCCTCGACGTCGCCGTCCCCGACTACGACATCAGCCCCGGGCATCCTCCTGCCCCTGCTGGGCGCGATCCTCGCGCTCCTCGGGCTCGAGGCCTCGGCGTTCTGGAGGCGCGTGAGGTGACGACGACCACGGCCCTGCTGACCAACAAGGCCTACGGCTACCCGACCCGCGGCGCGCGGCGGCGCCGGAAGCCGACGATCCTCGCCTGCCTGCACCAGACCGCCAACGCGAAGGCGACGGCGATGCAGGAGCGCAACTACGCCAACCGGACGGGCTCCTGGGGCCCGTCCGCCACGGCGTACATCGACCGCGACGGCACGATCGTCCGCGCGATCGACCCCGTGAAGTACGCGGCCTGGAGCCAGGGCGACGTCGCCCATCCCAACACCAAGCTCCCGACGATCGCCGCGGCCGTCGCGTCGGGCGTGAACATGAACGAGTGGGTGCACGAGTCGATCGAGTGCTCGGGCGCCGGGACCGAGCCGTACACCGACGCCCAGTTCGAGAGCGTCGCCCGGCTCGTCGCCGCGGCTTCGAAGGCGACTCGGGCATGCCCATCAACCGCAGCACCGTGGTCGTCCACGCCGACATCAACAGCGTGAGCCGGCGCAGCGACCCCTGGCCGCCGGCGACCCGGGAGGCACGGGTCAAGCGCGTCATCGCCCGGGCGAACGCGATCCTGCGGCCGCCGATCGCGACGGTCACCGTGAAGGCGGGCGAAACCTCGAGCGAGATCGCCGCCGCGCACCGGCTGACGCTGGCGGCCCTCCTCGCCTTCGCCGAGAACGCCAAGTACCGCGCCAACCCCGGGCTCATCCACCCGGGCGACATCGTCCGCGTGAAGTGAGGGAGCGAGCCATGGACAGCCAGCCCGGCACGATCTGGGGCCGCGAGCCCGCGATGGTCCTCGCCCTCGTCCAGGCGGTGATCGCCCTGGTCGTGGCGTTCGGCCTGTCCCTCGCGCCCGACCAGATCGGCGCGATCCTCGCCGTCACCGCGGTGGTCCTGGGGCTCATCACGCGCAGCCAGGTGAGCCCGGCGTCGTGAGAGACGGCTACCTGCGCGGCTCGCTCCCGCGGACGCCGACCGCCCGCCAGGTCGACGTCCTCGCTGCCTTCGTCGCGGCCGGCGGATCCGTGGCAGATGCGGCCGCGCGCGTCGGCGTCCGGCCGAGCACCGCGAAGCGCCACCTCGCCGACCTGCGCGCGCGCTCGGGCCTCACCACCGAGCAGCTGATCTACCGTGGGCGCGCGGAGGGGTGGCTGGTCGTTGCGAGCTTCGAGCCCAGCTGAGGTCTGGACCCGCCGATCTTTCGCGGCCACACCGGGCCAGGGCGATCACCTACGACGTGGGCGGAACACATCGTCGGAGCGGACGGGCACCGATGACGAGGGCTCCCGCCACGAATGCGGTCGCGAGTCGACGAGATCCTGGAGCACGCCCACCAGCGCCGCGAACCGCTCGTCACCCACGTTCTGGGCGTAGCTCGCCTCGATTTCGCGTACGGCGCGAAGCGCCTGCACGATGGCGCGGCGGCCCTTTCGGGTCGGGACGATCAGCTTGGCGCGGCCGTCAAGCGGGTCTGGCCGTCGCTCGAGGTAACCAGCTCGCTGCAGGTCGTCCACGAGCTCCGACATCGCGGGCAGGGTCATGTTGGCTCTCGCCGCCAGCTCGGTCAGCCGGGTCCCTTTCCAGTCGATCGCCCCGAAGACCTGGAGGTGGGCCTCGCGGATGTCCCCGTAGCCCTCCTGCTGCGCGCGACCGTGGAGCTCCCGGCGGAACGAGTGGAGCAGCCGTCCGAGCAGCTGGCCGATCGGCATCCGGGGGGTTGTGTCCATGCCGACATTGTACTATGGTTGCCTTATTAGGGAACCAAAGTATCTGCGGAGGCTATGATGTCATCCCGCCCACGCTCACACGACCAGACCCTGATAGCCGCCCTGCTCTTGACGGGCGGCCTCCTCGCCTTGGTCGGCAACGCGCTCCACCCGCACGCGCCCGACAGCGACCCGGCCGCCTCGATCGCAGCCCTGGCCACGGATGCCACGTGGCCATGGATCCACCTCGCGATCGTCGGCGGGATCCTGCTGATCATCGGTGGCCTCGTCCTGTTCGCCCGATGGCTGGTGGGATCGCTCGCGGAGCCGCTCGCGCGGCTCGCCGTGGCTGCCCTGCTCATCGGCGGTGCGGTCGTCACGGTCAGCACGTCCGTGGACGGGTTCGGGATGAAGGCGCTCGCGGTCGCTGTGCAAGCGGCTCCCGCGACCGAGACGGCGGCCGCCCTGCGAGCTGCGATCGCGGTCGACACGATGGACTTCGGCATCTGGAGCATGGGCATGCTGATCCTGTTCGGCGCTGGCTTCGGGTGCTTCGCGTTCGCGCTCGCGGCCAGCCGGCTCCTCCCGCTGTGGTATGCCGCCCTAGCCGCCGCGGGCGCCCTTCTGTCGGGCATGGCCGCCCTGCTCCAGATCGCGGTGGGCGGGGAGACGCAGGATGCCGAAACGCATGTTCCTGGTCGGCTCGATTCTGCTCACGGTGTGGGTGCTTGTTCTCGGCCTCCGGCTATGGCGTGGCATGCCTGAGCCCGCGGCCACGCCCGCGGCCGGGCCCGCCACCGTCGGAGCCCGGTCGTGACCAGTGTGGCGAACCTGTCTGTCGCCCGGGACGGTGACCATCCCGGTGGGGATGCGGTTCCGCCTGGTCGCGGCGCGGCCATTGCGCCCTACCTCAGATGGTTCCCGCGCTCGAGTCGGACAGCCCTCGCGATGATCCTCATGCGGTTCCGGGCCTGATCCACGATGAAGGCTCAGGGCAGCAACAGCGCCCCATTCGTGGTCGCGCTGGCGAGTTGGCGGCTGTTCGGCTTGATCTCGGGGCTGGCATTCGTCGCGTTCCTGGAGCGAGCGTTCCTCGACTGGCGCTACGTGTACGTCGATCTCACGAGCGACGTCGCCACGACCGGGCTGACGCTCGCGGTCTATGTTCTGCTCGTGGGCGCCTGGTTGTGGGCGCTAGCGGGGGTGGCCCATCGACGCCGAGGAGGCGTCATCGCCGTCGTCTGCCTGACGGCTGTCCTGCTGGTCGCGCTGAGCATCGGGACGGCGTCCGCTTTCTGCCCGTCGCCCTGCTCGACCGCGTGGCCCCTGATGGAGACGTCGAACTGGTTCGGTCTCGTCGTTGGCCTCGTCGTGTGCGCGGCCGGCGTGGCCCTCCTCGCTGCCGAGCGACGGAAGGAGGCGTGAGGGGATGCCTGACCCCCGCGTTTACGACTTCATGTACCGCGCGCGTCTGGCGTCCATGTTCTGGTCACGGGCCGATCGGGCGGAGATCCGGGCGCTCGTCGAGGGTGGGCCATGCGACCCACGTCGACAGATGGAGCCCGGCGGAAGGCGGCCACGGGCGATCGACCTAGGGTGCGGTGCCGGCGGCGTCTCCATCTACCTCGCTCGGCAAGGCTTCGACACGACAGGCGTCGACTTCTCCTCGGCAGCGCTCGAACTCGCGCGTCGCGGCGCGACGCACGCCGGACTGGACGACAACCCGCGCTTCGTCCAGGCCGACCTCAGGGCGGGCTCGATCCCCGGCGTGGACGGCCCGTTCGACCTCCTCGTCGACTACGGCACGCTCGACGACCTGCGAGGCCAAGATCGTCCCGTGATCGCCAGGCTCGTCGCCAGCTTGGCTCGGCCGGGCTCGTGCTTCTTTCTGTACACGTTCTACGGCCATCGTTCCGCGCTGCCCCGGTTCAGCATGAACGGCCCGTCGCGGCTCGCGCCCGAACTCATCGAACCGAGCGAGCTGGAGACGCTGTTCGCCGACGACTGGAACATCGAGCTGCTGCAGCGCGATGGGTTCGTCGCGTCATTCCTGTTGACGAAGCGGTAGCGACTGGCGCGCCGCGAGGCGAGGGCGGCGGTCGCGCGGAGCCAGGCGCGCCGGCGGACGTTGGCCCTCGAGACCTAGCACCCGAGGCGAATAGACCGCGCCGGCACGCCTGCCGACGATTCGGGGGTGAAGCTGTGCACGGTCTGTGGTGTAGTCACTAGCCGCGCCGGTAGCCGCTGCACCGAGCACGCCCGCGAGTCCAACCGCAGCCGCCACAACGCCCTGTACGGCACGCGGGTCTGGCAACGTCTCAGCGCCCGCGTGCTCCGTTCCTGGCGCGGCGAGCACGGCAACTGGTGCCCGGGCTACGGGCGACCCGCCCATCGTGCCGTCGACCTGACCGTCGATCACATCGTCCCGCTCGCCGCTGGCGGTGCGCCCTTCGACATCGCGAACTGCTCCGTGCTCTGCCGATCGTGCAACTCGACGAAGGGTGCATCGACCGACCGGGGTGGGGTAGCCCATGTGGGCGACGCACTTCCGCGCTGACCGCGCCTCGCGGATGTGTGCACGCGGCCGAGTTTCGCGAATTATCCCGGTTGCCGATCGGGGATCCGCCCAGGTTGGCCCGTGGGCGCCCACGTTGGCCCACGTGGCCGCGATGACCACGGCCGTGGCCAACCACGCGACCGAACGGAGAAGGGCCCCGGGTTGGCGCCCGGGGCCCGAGGGTCGGCTGGAGGTGGTCGAGCTATCCGGCGTCGCCCTGCGAACCAGCCGTCCGGCACGATCGCCTTGCCGCCGCGCTTGCCCCGCGTCCGGATCGGCTCGGGCGCCTCGATGGGCTCCGGCTCCGTCGGCGCGACCTCCACCGGCGCCTCGCCGCTCGGCGGCCTTCCGGGCCAGCGCCGCCTTGCGCAGCGCGCTCGTGTACTCGTTCCAGTGGGGCTTGCACATCCGCCCGAGGCCGTCCTTCTGGCTGGGCTGGGCCGGGAAGTCGGTGACCGGCGCCTCGTGCGCCTCGATCCCGAACTTCGCCGACCCGATGCACTTGCGCATGTCCGCCATGTCGCTCGTCCTTTCGCTGGCCAACGCCGATCTGGCGTTGCGGCGGACATCCATCACGCTGCCGGCGCGACGATGCAAGGCCGAAGATCGGCGGTCGCCCGATGACGGCGACCCGGGTGGCGGCCCCGACCGCGCCGTGGCGCAACCGGATCACCGGGTCCGGCGAGGAGGCGCCGGACCAGCTCCTGGCCAACCCCGCCAACTGGCGGATCCACCCGAAGGCGCAGCAGGAGGCGCTCGCCGGGGCGCTCGACCAGGTCGGCTGGGTCCAGCAGGTGCTCGTCAACCGGAGCACCGGCTTCGTCGTCGATGGCCACGCTCGGGTGGCGCTCGCGCTCGGCCGCGGCGAGCCAACCGTCCCGGTCCTCTACGTCGATCTCGCGCCCGAGGAGGAGGCGCTCGTCCTCGCGACCCTCGACCCGATCGGCGCGATGGCGGGGCGCGACGAGGAGAAGCTGCGCGCCCTCCTGGCGGACGTCGTGGTCGACGACGCCGGGCTGCTCGCACTGCTCGGCGACCTCGGCGGCGACGAGCCGAAGGCCGGGCCTCACCGACCCCGACGAGGTCCCCGAGCCGCCCGAGGAGCCATACGTCAAGCCGGGCGAGCTCTACCGGCTCGGCGACCACCGCCTCCTGTGCGGCGACGCGACGAGACCCGGCGACGTCGCGCGGCTGCTCGACGGGGCGGCGCCGACGCCTGCTCGCGACGGACCCGCCGTACGGCGTGCAGCTCGACCAGACCTGGCGCGACGGCGTCTACAACGGGCCGCGCAAGCGGGTCAAGGGCTGGGGCGTCGTGGCCGGCGCCGCGAAGCCGTACATGATGCGCGAGGCCCCAGAAGGCCAGCCCGACGGCGAGGAGGCGTCGCGGGCCAGCGCGGGCACCACACGGCGGGCCACCGCAACACCTCGATCAGCATGGACACCCGGGCCGACTGGTCCGAGGCGTTCGCCCTCGTGCCGTCGCTCCAGGTCGGCTACGTCTGGTACGCGAGCGTCCACACCCTCGAGGTGCTTCAGGGCCTGCTCGCCATCGGCTTCGAGCTCGCCGGCCAGATCATCTGGGACAAGGGCCTCTTCTCGGTCGGCCGCTCCTGGTACCACTGGGCCCACGAGCCATGCGTCGTGGTCCGGCGACCCGGCGTGCCGAACCTGTTCATCGGCGAGCGCGACCAGGCGACGATCTGGCGAGCGCCCAGCCCCAAGCGGATCGGGGGCGGCAGCAAGGAGCACAAGGAGGACCACCCGACCCAGAAGCCGGTGCTCCTCTCCGAGATCCCGATCCGCAACCACCTGCGCCCGGGCGAGGCGGTCTACGAGCCCTTCGCCGGCTCGGGCACGACGCTCATGGCCGCGGAGACCCTCGGCCGGCGCTGCTACGCGATGGAGATCGACCCCAAGTACGTCCAGGTCGCGATCGAGCGCTGGCAGAACTTCACGGGCGGAGGCGGAGCGCGTCGATGGGTAGGCGCGGCCCCGCTCCGACCCCGACAAAGGTGAAGCAGCTCCGCGGCGAGACGCGCCCGAGCCGCCTCAACCTGCGCGAGCCGATGCCCTCGCCGGACGTGCCGAAGTATGCCGGCCGACATGGACCCGGAGGCCAAGGTCGTCTGGCGGCGGGTGCTGCGGGACATGCGCCACACCGGCGTCATCCGGGCCGCCGACGCGGACGTCCTGCGCTGCTACTGCGAGGCCGTCAGCCGTTACGCCCAGGCCGCCCGCCTGTACGCCCAGTCGGGGCCGATCACGAGGCGGGACGGGAACCTCGTGAAGAACCCGCTCCACCAGGTCGCCCGCGACAACGCCGACGAGATCCGCCAGTTCGCCCGCGAACTCGGCCTCTCGCCATCGGCGCGGGTCGGCCTGCGGATCGAGCCCGAGCGGGCGCTCGATGCGCTCACGGCCGACATCGGGCTCCCGCCACGGCTCCGGGTGGTCGGCGATGTGGGCTGAGCCGTGGTCCCCGATGAGCGACGGGCGTGCCGGTGACGCGACCCGGCCAGGCCACCATGTCTGCCGCCGTCTACTCGGGCTCCGGACCCTCGACGTTGACAACGGGCGCACCCGAGCCGATCCGCACGAGCGCGACTTCGGCCGGCCCGTCCGGCGTTGTCCCCTCGCGGTGGATCAACCCGTAAGGCATGTGGACGTAGTCGCCGGCGCCGACGCGCAGTCGCTCATGTCCACCCGGTCCGAACTCAAATTCCATGGCGCCGCTGAGCACGTAGAAGTACGTGTCCGTGTCGCCATGGTGGTGCCACCCGCTCCGGACACCAGGTTCGGTTCGGACGACGCCTACCCATCGATCGTCCGCAGCGAACGCCTGCTCCCGGACCATCCCGGGCGTCGCCGGTCCGGCCGCAACCGTTCGCTGCGCGGGGCCGATCGCTCGCGGCCGTGCGGTATCCATCTCCACCTCCGAAGTGCTGGTCGCGGCTACATCCAGTATCCGATCTTCCATCCCGACCGGTCGCACCCGCCAGCGGCAGGGCTCGCCGATGCGGGCTGAGCCGTGGTCCCTGATGCCCTCTCCGGTGGCCCCCACTTCGCCGCGTACTGCGAGCGCTACATCCGCCACACCAAGGGCCGCTGGGCCGGCCGGCCCCTCATCTACGAGGACTGGCAGCGCGAGTTCTGGTGGGAGGCGCTCGAGTTCGATCCCGCGACCGGCCTCCGCATCTACAACGAGGTCGGGCTCGGCATCCCGCGCAAGAACACGAAGTCCACGATGGCCAGCGCCGCCGGGCTGTACATGCTCGACGCCGACGGCGAGCCCGAGCCCGAGGTCTACGTCGCCGCGGCCGCCCGCAACCAGGCCGGCATCGTCCTGGGCCAGGCCCGGAGCATGGTCCAGCGCAGCCCGCTCCTGCTCGACCGGCTCGTCCCCCACCGCTACGTCATCGAGTGCCCGCGCAACGGCGGGATCATGCGCTCGCTGTCGTCCGACGCCGCCCTCCAGCACGGCCTCAACCCCTCGGCCAACATCGTCGACGAGCTCCACGCCCACAAGTCCGCCGAGCTGTACACCGCGCTCACGACCGGCACCGGCGCCCGCGAGCAGCCGTTCACGCTCTGGATCACGACCGCCGGCGTCGCCGGCGAGGGCATCCTCGCCGAGCTGTTCGAGTCGATGTTCACCGGCACCGGCGAGCTCGAGGACCGGGGCTCGCTCCTCATCTACCGCGACCGCGTCAACGGCACCCTCATCTACTGGTACGGCGCCCCGCGCGACGCGGACATCGAGGACCCCGCGGTCTGGTACGCGGCGAACCCGGTCAGCTGGCTCCACGACGGCAAGTACCTGGGCGCCCAGTTCGCGCGGCTTCGGGCTCGCGGCGCGCTCCTCGAGTGGCGCCGCTACCACCTCAACCAGTTCGTCGGCTTCGAGGACGCCTGGCTCCGCGACGGCGCCTGGCGGGACACGACCGGCGACCTGCCGCTCAACCCGGCGCTCCCGATCGGGGTCGGCATCGACAAGAGCCCGAGCGGCGAGCAGGGCGCGGTCGCGGTCGCCCAGCGCCAGGGCGACCGGGTCGTGGTGAGGGCGCAGGTGTTCGCGCCCGAGTCGGCGACCGGCATGGCCAGCACTGAGGCGATGCGCGTCCATCTGCGCGATCTGCGCGCCGAGTTCTCGCTGCCGCAGGCGCGTGACGAGCGGACGAAGCGGGCGCTGCCCGGACCCGCCTACGCCTTCGACCGCCAGGCGTTCGGCGAGTCGGCCGAGATCCTCGACGCAGGACGGGCTGAACATGGTCGAGGTCCCGATGACCGCGGCCGTCATGGGCCCGCCCTCGACCCTCGCCTACGAGCTCATCACGACCGGGCGCCTCGTCCACGAGGCCGACCCGATCCTCGCCGAGCACGTCGCCAACACGACCGCGGTCCTGACCGACCGGGGCATGAAGGTCACCCGCTCCAAGCACGGCTCGACCCGGCCCAACGTCGCCGCCGTGGCGATGGTCCGGGCGATCGCGATGGCGATGCTCGAACCGCCGACGCCGCCCAAGCCCCGCGTGTTCGGGAGCTTCCGGTGATGGCCGCGAGCGCCCCCGACGTCGGCAGCCCGACCTGGTGGCTCGACCGGCTCGGCCGCCGGCTGACCGCCCGGGCCGGGTCGCGCCACGTTCACCAAGGTCGGCCGACGCGACGACATCGCGCTCGACCGCCGCCTCGTCGACGCGACCGGGATGGCCCTCTACCAGGCCTACTACGAGGGCAAGCACCGCGAGACGTACAAGATCCGGCGGGTCATCGAGGCGTTCGGCCTGCGGATGCCGATCTACGTCAACTACGCGGGCGTCGTCGTCGACTCGATCAGCGAGCGCCTCGGCGTCGACGGCTTCACCTTCGGCGGCGACGACCGGGCGTCCGAGGCCGCCTGGTCGATCTGGCAGGACAACAACCTCGACGCGGGCTTCAAGCGGGGCATGCGCTCGGGGCTCATCAAGGGCGAGTTCGCCTCGTCCTGTGGCCCGACGAGGACGTGGTCGCCGCGGATCTGGGTCGGCGGCTCGCATCGACGACGGGGAATACCTCGCGCAGATGGCGCGGCTCCGGGGCGAGCTGGAAGTGATCGGCACGCGGTTGGCCCGAGACCTGCCGGCCCAACGAGCGCTGGAGTGGCTCGACACGCTCGCCGAGACCTGGCAGAACACGGACTAGTAGAGGAGAAGTCCGACGTGATCCATGCTGTCTACGAGCGAATCGTCATCGAAGGCCCGCGGTTCGTGGGCCTGCGCCTGACCCCTGCCGCCTACCGCCACGGACTCGCCTTGGCGCTGCCAGATGCTGTTATGGCGCGCCCGACAGGATTCGAACCTGCGACCTTCGGCTCCGGAGGCCGACGCTCTATCCACTGAGCTACAGGCGCGCGAGCCACGATCATAGCGGTCGAACGCGGCAAGAGCGTCGGCTTCCGATCTCAGGCGCGTGCCCGCCACTTCCCTGAGCGCGCTCATATAGAACGAAACCCGGTGCCCGTTCGTCCGGCGACGGACGCGGGCAGAACGCGCTTGAGCCCGGTGGATGCGAATGCGGCTACATGGTTCTACCCATGGCGTCGCCTCCCGAATTGGATGGTTCGGTCGATGCGCTTGCCGGGCGCCGCGGCATAGGGTCGACCTCGGCGACCGGTTCCACCCGGTCGCCTCCGCACCATCGCATGTCGAGGAAGGGGTCGATGATGAGCGTCCAGGCGGAGCGGTTCGAAACGATCATCGTCGGCGGCGGGCAGGCCGGCCTGGCGGTCGGCTACTACCTCGCACGGCATGGTCGGACGTACGTCATCCTCGATGCGAGCCAGCGCATCGGCGACGCCTGGCGGTCTCGGTGGGACGGGCTCCGCCTGTTCACCGCGGCGCGCTACGACGGGCTGCCGGGAATGCCGTTCCCTGGTCCGCGCAACGCCCTGCCGACGAAGGACGAGGTCGCGGACTATCTCGAGGCCTACGCGACCCGGATGGGTCTGGAGGTTCGCCCCGGGATCCGCGTCACGGACATCGGGCTCGTTGAGCACGGCGAGGGCTTCCGCCTCGTTGCCGACCATCGGCGATTCCATGCCGCAAACGTCGTCATCGCGACCGGCGCCTACAGCCACGGGCGCGTCCCTGACTTCGCAGACGACCTCGATCCGAAGATCCTCCAGCTCCACTCCAGCGAATACCGGAACCCGTCCCAGCTGCGCGAGGGCGCGGTGCTCGTGGTGGGAGCGAGCAACTCGGGCGCGGAGATCGCGCTGGGCGCGGCGCGCGATCACCGGACGATCCTCGCGGGTCCGGACAAGGGCAAGATGCCGGCTCGCCCGGAAGGCCGGTTGGCGCGAGTCATCGACCCGGCCTTCTGGTTCTTCATCAACCACGTCGCGACCTTGGCCACCCCGATCGGGCGCAGGGCGCTGCCCCTCGTCCGTGACCAAGGCGGCCCGCTCGAGAGAGTCTGGCCGTCCGACCTCGAGACTGCCGGGGTCGAGCGCGTCTTCGCACGAACGGTGGCCGCCCGGGATGGCCTGCCGATCCTCGACGAGGGGCGCGCCGTCGAGGTCGCGAACGTCATCTGGTGCACGGGCTTTCGGCCCAGCTACGACTGGATTTCGGCTCCCGGTCGTCGGTGCCGACGGTTGGCCAGTCCAGACGCGTGGCGTCGTGCCTTCCGTGCCCGGGCTCTACTTCGTCGGTCTCCCGTTCCTCCACTCGGCTGCGTCGGCGCTCCTCGGTGGGGTCGGACGCGATGCGGCCCACGTCGTGAACCAGATGCGGCTCCGCTGGCAGGTTGGGAACGCGTCGCGGGACCCTAGCCGTGCACGCGGACCAGACCCTGCTCGTACGCGTAGGCCGTCGCCGCCGCCCGCGATGACAGACCGAGCTTCGTGAAGATGTTGGCAACGTGACGGGCCACGGTCTTCTCGCTCAGGACGAGGTCTGAAGCGATCGCTCGATTCGTCCGGCCCGACGCGACGAGGCGAAGAACCTCGAGCTCGCGGGCGGTGAGCCCGCCTGGATTCGGAGTCGACCACGCCCGGGCAAGCGAATTCGACGGCGGCAAGGTCCGGTGCAGCGCTCAGGTCGTCGAACACACGGCGCGCCGCGTCGAGCTCCATTGCGGCCGCATCCTCGTCATCGAGTGCGCGACAGGCCCGCGCGACGAGGACCTGGGCGCGCGCCGCCTCATACGGCGCTCCGATGGCCTGCCAGGCCGACCAGGCGGATCGGAGGACGCCGATCGCAACCTCCCACTGGCCGGCCTCGAGAAGGACCGCTCCGTTGGCGCGGGCAGCCATCGCCTGGAGCAGGGGCGCGTCCAGGCTGGCGGCGAGCTCGCCAAGCTCTTCGGCCGTACGTCTGGCGCCCTCGATGTCGCCTGCGGCAAGGGCGATCTCCACCGCTGGCTCGAGGAGCCTCGATCGAGTCGGCGGATCCGGCGCTTCGGCAAGGGCCCTCCGGACCGATGCGAGCGCTGGGCGGACCTGGCCTTGTGCCAGGCGCAAGAGCGCCAGCCCCGGCTCCGGTCGCCGACCGTGACGGCTTGCCTCCCGGTAGCCGGTTTCCGCGTCGGCCAGGCGCCCCTGGAGCCGGTGGAGCTCGGCCTGCTGGTAGACCGCCTCGCCGATCGCGGGATCCCCGGCTGACGGCCGCGACAGCCATTCCCGCGCCAGGCGGGCCTCCTCGTCCGCATCGCGCCAATCACCGCGCAGTTGCATCAGCCGGGCGCGCTGCAGCCGGCATTGGCCGCGGTACGGCACGAGATCGGGTTGCGAATCGCACCACCGCGACAGGGCCGTCGTCCACTCCTGCGCCCGACGGACGTCGAAGATCGCCTGAAACGTATCAATCACCGAGCAGTAGACGATGCCGACGACGATCGGCGAGACCTGATCCGCGCGTACCGCGACCATGGCCTCGTCGAGGAGCTCCACGCCGGCCCGGACATCGCCGAGTGCGATCTTCTCCTCACCCTGGCCGAGCCGCGCGAGAGTCGCGAGGTCGGTGTCGCCGAAGCGCTCGGCAATTGCCGACGCCGCCACGTAGGTCGCGAACGCGGCCTCGTGGTCGCCCTGCGCGACGCTCCCGAGCGCCGACGGCATGAGGAGATAGCCGCGCTCCACGCAATCGACGCCCGCGTCGTCGAGGATCCGGTCGGCCCGGGCGAACCAGCCGCCGGCCTGGGCCTGCTCGCCGCGATCAAGGAGGCTCAGCCCGAGCCAGAATGCGTGCCACGCCGCCCGGCAGGGATTGCCGCTTCGGAGTGCCTCGCGATGAGCTCGCTCCTGGATCGAGGTCGTGTCAGCGACGAGGCCCACGAGATAGGCCGCCTCGCCGAGCCGTTCGAGGTCCTCGAGAGTGAGCGGTGCCTCCCGGTCGGCCGCGAGGAGGAAGGCGTGCGCGTCCTTCCAGGCCTTCCGCTGGAACGCCTCGCGGCCGCGGATGAGGGTGGGGGAGGTCACCTGGACGCCGGGCATCGCATCACATGCTCGAAATGATCGACTCGCACTGTACCTGAGCCCGGCCGACACTCCGGGATCTGCCGGGTGATGCAGTGCGGGCCGCCACCCCCGAACCAGAGCGTGGCTCCGGGAACCGCGACGACCCGAAAAGGTTCGGAGCGGTCTCCTTGCGGAAACCGCTCCGATGCTGTCCCGGTGAAGGTGTCCGTCGAAGACGGACTCTTCTGCCACGCTACAAGGGCATCTATCACGTCGGCTGCACCGACTACCCTGACCCTACCTACCCATGACCTTGCAGCTGGGGCAGCTGGCTGCCTGAGCAGCTCCGTTACTTTACCCGTCAACGGGCCCGAATCCAAGGGTTTTGTCAGGTTCAGTGGTGAAAATTCCTTAACCTAACCGGCGTCACACGCCGGTGGCGGCCGACGCAGGCGTGGATCGGCGGCTCAGTCCTCGCGCGATGATGACCCCGGTGATCGCCACCGGCTCGTTCGGGAGGTCGCGCGCGTTGCGCGGCGCCGCGACGATCCGGTCGACGACGTCCATGCCCTTGGTGACCTGGCCGAACAGCGTGTAGTTCTTCGGCAGCCGCCCGGTCAGGTCGTCGGTGCAGATGAAGAACTGGCTGCCGTTCGTGTTCGGGCCGGAGTTGGCCATCGCCAGCGCGCCGCGGACGTAGTCGCCCTTGACCGGCTCGTCCTCGAACTTGTAGCCGGGCCCGCCGGTGCCGACCCGGCCGACGTTGAGCGAGGCCTTCTTGCCGTGCTCGCCGTCGCCGCCCTGGATGACGAAGCCCGGGATGACCCGGTGGAAGATCACGTCGTCGTAGAAGCCCTTCTTGGCGAGGTCGACGAAGTTCTGGCGCGGCCTTCGGGGCGCTGTCGGTGAACAGGTCGACCTCGATGTTGCCGATCTCGGTGGTGAGGGTGACGCTGGGTCATGGGTGCTCCTTCGTCGAGTCCTGGATCGGGCGGCACAGCCTACCGGGCTGACGGTCACGGTCGTCATGGCCACGGGCTGGAGGGCGGTTGTCGCTCGCCGCCGCCGTTCGGCATGGCGGCGATCGGTCGACGACGTCCATGCCCGACGTCACGTGGCCGAAGACCGAGTAGCTCGGGCGGCAGGCCGGGCGTCCTGCGAGGACGATGAAGAACTGGCTGCCGTTCGTGTTCGGACCGCTGTTGGCCATCGCGACCGTGCCCCGGCGTGTACGGCGCCGTGACCGGATCGTCCGGCGAACGCGTAGCCGGGTCCGCCGCTGCCCGACGCGGTCGTCGACGTTCGGCTCGCGCCCGTACTGGCCGTCGCCGCCCTGGATGACGAAGCCCGGCACCAGCCGATGGAAGATGACGCCGTCGTAGTAGCCGCACTCGGCCAGGGCGACGAAGTTGCCGGCGGCGTTCGGCCCGAGGCCGCCTTCGACCTTGACGACGATCGGGCCCTTCGGCGTCGCCGAGCGTCACGGTCGCGCTTCTGGCCGGCCGGCAGCGGGGCCGGCTGGCTCGTCGGGCACGCGGTCGCGCCCGCGGACGGGGCGACCGAGCCGGTGCCGGCGAGCTCGGCGGGCGCTCGCGGCCGAGGACGCGCTCGCCGTCGCCACGGCCGTCGGTTCGGCGAGCTCGCGCCGGTGCCGGTGCAGCCGGCGGCGATCACGGCCATCGCGGCGAGCGCCAGCGGCCATCGGGACCGGACCGGTCGGAGCGAGACGGCGGAACGAGGGTCATGCGGCGGCCTCCAGGGCGGCGGGGAAGTCGATCGCACCCGGAGAGCAGCGCCTCCCCGAGGATGAGGCCGGCCACGCCGGCGTCGCGGATCCGCGAGATGCGCGGCCGGGTCGGCGGCACCGCCGGCGACGAGGACCTCGGCGTCGTACGACGCGACGAGCCGGCGCGAGCAGCGCCAGGTCCGGCGTCGCTGCCGCCGTGGCCGAGGACGAGCCGGCGGACCCCGCGCGTCGACGAGCTCGGCGACGAGCGACTCGATCGTCGGGACCTCGGCCCGGCGCCACGGGAAGGCGGCCAGCCGCTCGGGCCGCGGATCGAGCCCGACCGCCAGCCAGTCGCCGGCGACCTCGAGGCAGGCGCGCAGGAGCGCCGGGTCCTCGACGACGGCCAGGCCGAGGACGACCCGGGTCGCCCCGGCGGCGAAGGCCAGCCGGATGGCGTCGGCGCTCTCGAGCCCGCCGGCGACCTGGAGCGGGACGGCGACGCGTGGCCGCGACCGCGCCGATCGCCTCGAGGTTCGCCGGGCCCCCGGCCCGGGCGCCGTCGAAGTCGACGAGGTGGACGAGCCGGCGCACCCTGCTCGACGAACCGCGCGGCGATCCGCTCGGGCCGATCGGTCGGGGCGCCGACGCCGGCCGACGCGCCCGGCCAGTAGACGACCCGCGAGCGACCGCCCTCGAGGTCGATCGCCGGGATGACCTGCACCGACCGACGCGTCAGCGCGCGGCCGCGCCGGTCGACGCCCGAGCCGCCGCCGATGCGCGCGTCCCGCCGCCTCCGCCCGCGAGCAGCCGGCGGTGGAAGCTGATCGGCAGGCTGCCGTTCCGCAGCAGCGTGTCGTGGAAGCGCTTGAGCGAGAACGCCGGCCCGAGCCGGGCCGCCTCGTCGGCCCGGAGCTGGAGCAGGAGGACCTTGCCGAGCAGGTAGCTCAGCTGGTAGGTCGGGGTGTAGGTGTAGCGGAGGACCTCGGCCCGGGCGTTCGACTCCTCGAAGCTCGTCCGCTCGACCATGAACCGGATCGCGTCGTCGACGCCGATCTCGCCGCGGTGCATCCGCACGTCGAGGATGATCCGGCAGGCCCGCCAGATCGCGTCGGTGTGCATGTTCAGGCGGAAGTTCGGGGCGTCGTCGAAGCCCTGCTCGCGCATCAGCTGCTCGGAGTACATCCCCCAGCCCTCGACGAACTCGGGGGCGTTCGTCAGCAGCCGGGTCAGGCTGACGGGTGCTTGCCGGCGACCGACAGCTGGAGGTGGTGGCCGGGATAGGCCTCGTGGATGCTGGTGTTGCTGATCGAGCTGTAGTTGTGCTCGCGCATCGCCCGCGGGTCGTCGCCGACCGACGGCGTGACGATGTAGATGCCCGTTCGGGTTCGCGTCGAACTTGGGCGGGTCGAAGTAGGCCGCGAACGGGATGACGTTGCGGAGGTACTCCGGGGTCGGCGATGACCTCGATCCGCTCGTCGGCGGGGACGGTCACGATGTCGTGCTCGATGAGGTGGCTGGCGGGCCCGGACCATCGACGTCGCGGTAGGCGTCGAGGGCCGCCTCGAACGTCGCCGGGTGGTCGCTCTTGATCCGGTCGACGACGGTCGCCTCGTCGACGCGTCGGGTCGATCTCGCGGGCGGCCGCGACCCGGGCGGCCGCGTGCAGCGCGAGCTGCTCCTCGCCGATCTCGAGGATCGCGTCGGCGTCGAGGCCGTCGAACGCGCGCAGCCCGACCAGCTCGTCGTAGCGCTCGCGCCCGAGCGCCCAGTCGTCGGTGCCGTTCGGCGAGCGTCCCCTCGAGCCAGGTCCGGTAGTCGGCGACCGCCGACGCGGGCGCCGTCCGCGGCCGCCCGCAGCCGGCGCAGCTCCGGGTCCGTCGAGGACGCCCTCGCCGGCGGCCACGATCTCGTCGAACAGGGCCGGGATCTCGCCGGCCGTCTCGATCTCGATCGTCTGCCACAGCCGGACCTGGGGGACGGCCGCCCGGCTGCGCGAGGCCGCGAGGAACGCGGGCGTCGCCTCGAGCCGGCTGGCGATCGCGTCGAGCCGCTCCGTCGAGCGGCGCGAAGTCGCGGGCGAACAGGGCGAACAGCGGGTCGCCGACGCCGTCGAGCGCGGTCGAGCGGCGCTCCCAGACGCGCTGGACGTCCGATGTCGAAGATGTCGCGGCGGAGGTTGTGGATCTCGAGGTCGCGCTCGAAGCGCGCCTCGGCCGACAGCCCGGCCGGGTCGATCGCCTCGACGGCCGCGAGGTGGGCCCGGTCCGCGGCGATCTCGCCGAGGACGGCGTCGCGCTCGCCGTCGGCCAGCCGGTGATCCTCGGTGTGGATCCCGATGAACGTCGCGAAGTCGGGGTGGTCGCGGACGATCCGCCGGAAGCGCTCCTCGACGAGGTCGTAGAAGCGCTCGTCGAGCGGGCCGCGGTCCGGGGCGGGCGCGGGCCTGGTCAGGGCGAGCTCTTCGAGCGTCGGTCGGCTCAACGCAGTCCTCCCGGGCGGCCGGTCCGGCAGCCGGTCGTCAGTGCGTCCCCGCGGCCGCGGGGGTCGTCTCGCGCAGGGCGGCGGCGACGGCGGCGAGGGTCGTGTCGATGTCGGCCGAGGCGATCCCGTAGTGGGTCGCCGCGCGGACCTGACCGTGCGGATATTCCACCATCAGGACGTTCCGTGCACGGAGCGCCGCGAGGAACGCCGCCCGCGAGCGCGGTCACCCGGAACAGGACGAAGTTCGTGGCCGACCCGGTCGGGGTCGAGACGGGCCGTCGTCGGGCTGGGCGATGTCGCCGGCGGCGACGATCCCGGGCAGCTCGGCCAGGCCGTCGCCGAGCCGGCGGGCGTTGGCGTGGTCCTCGGCCAGCCGCTCGATCATCCCGGCCGGGCCGTCGCGCAGGGCGATGAGCCCGGCCGCGGCGAGGACGCCCGACCTGGCGCATCCCGCCGCCGACGAGCTTGCGCGCGCGCCGGGCGCGGCCGACGAACGGCCGCGAGCCGACGACGACCGAGCCGACCGGGCAGGCCAGGCCCTTGCTACAGGCAGAACGTCACCGAGTCGGCCGGGGCGGCGAGCTCGGCCGGGCCGTACGTCCCGAGGGCGACGACGGCGTTGAAGAAGCGGGCGCCGTCGACGTGGAGCGGGACGCCGTGGTCGTGGGCGATCGCCGGCGATCCGGGCGGTGTACGCGGCGTCGAGCGGCCGGCCCATCGAGTGGGCGTGGGTGTTCTCGATCGCGACGAGCCCGCTCGATCGGCTCGTGGGGGTCGTTCGGGTCGCGGAACGCGGCGGCGACCTCGTCGGGGTCGAGCGTGCCGTCGGGCCGCTCCGCGAGCTGGCGGATCGATCGCCCCGACGACGACGGCGTGGCCGGCCGCCTCGTCGATCGACGAGGTGGCTGCTGGCGACCGGCGATGGTCTCCTGGCCGCGCGCGAGGTGGGCCATGAGCGACACGAGGTTGCCCTGCGTCCCGCTCGT
Organism: uncultured Actinomycetes bacterium; assembly: GCA_963697125.1. Lineage (GTDB taxonomy): Bacteria > Actinomycetota > Acidimicrobiia > IMCC26256 > DASPTH01 > DASUAS01. The sequence goes on along the minus strand of CAVOMW010000015.1, from coordinate 542,164 downwards.
GACGAACAGGCCGGCCTCCTTGCCGAGGAGCTCGGCGGCCCGCTCCTCGAGCGCGTTGACGGTCGGGTCCTCGGCGAACACGTCGTCGCCGACCTCGGCCGCGGCCATCGCCCGGCGCATCTCGTCGGTCGGCAGGGTGACGGTGTCGGAGCGGAGGTCGATCGGGGGCATCGCCGGGGAGTATAGGCGGCGTGCCCGATCGGGCGGTCCGGCCCGCGGACAAGCCGATCGCCACCTGCTATCCTCTGCCGGCCCGCAACGGACCCGTGGTGTAGCGGCCCAACATGCCAGCCTGTCACGCTGGAGATCGCCGGTTCGAATCCGGTCGGGTCCGCCATCAATCCTGTTCCGACGATCAGTCCGCGTCGCGCCCCGGCGCCCGGTCCCAGGAGTTAGCCTGGTGATTGAGACCTACGATCCCGCGGAATGGGTCGAGTTCTTCTTCACGGTTGCCGCGGCCGCGGCGGTGCTGACGGGCCTCATCGTGGTCGGCCTGTCGATCCACGTCGGTTACATCGCGGAGAGCCCGACCCATCGGGCGCACGCCCGCGCGACCCTCGTCGTCCTCACCGCCGCGATGGTCATCGGCCTGGCCGGGATCGTCACGCAGCCGCCCGCCTGGGCGGCCGTGGAGTTCCTCCTGGTCAGCCTGGGATTCGCCGGCGTCAACACCGTCAACAACTGGCGAACCCTCCAGGCGGTTTCCTGGAAGGTGCCGGCCGCGGCCTGGCGGCGGATGGCGATCGGCTACGCCATCGCGGCCTGCGGCGTGATCGGAGCAGTGTCCATGCTGGCCGCACATGGCGACGGCGGCGGACTCTACTGGATCGCGTTGGAGGTCACGATCGCGCTCGTCTGGGCGATCGCCAGCGCCTGGCGATTCCTGATCGGCGTCGTCGACGAGCAGAGGAGCCCGTGACGGGCGGCGGTCCGGGCGGCCCCGGCGCGATGGTTCGACGCTCATCTGGCAGACTCCGGGGGTGAGCCAGCAGCGCCGTAGTCGTCGCCCCCACGCCCGGCGGCTCGACGCACCGGGGCGGGGACCGTCGGTCGGGCCGGTCGCCGTCGCGGTCGGCGTCGTCGCCGTCCTCGCCGTCGTGGTCATCCTCCTCGCCGGCCCCGGCTCGACCCCGCTGAGCTCGCCCGGCCCGAGCGGCTCGTCCGCCGCCGCGGCAACCTCCGACGCCGGCGGCTCGTCGTCCCCGGCGTCCGCCGGCAGCGGTGCCGGCTCCCCCTCGCCGTCCGGGGTTCCCTCCGCGAGTCCGAGCGACGAAGCGCCGGCCCAGGTCGCGATCGTCCCCGTCGTCGACTTCCGCTCGACAGAGACGGCCGTGAAGGCGGCCGACGTCAGCGCGGCCCTGGCGGGCAGCGGCCGGTACTCCGCGCTCGAGCTCGTGGCCTCCGACGCCGACGGGATCCTGGCTGCGCTCGGCGCCCAGCGGCCGACCGGCGCCACCCTCGTCACCGCCAAGGACGCCGCGACCCTGGCCAAGGACCTGGCCAAGCACCGCGATCGGCTCGGGTTCCTCCGCGCCACCCAGGTCGGGCCGTCCGTCCGCGCCCTCGCCTGGGGGGCGAAGAGCCTGTTCGGCGTCGACCGGGTCACCAAGGCCGCCGACTGGAAGCTGAACGCCGAGCTGGCGACGGTTCCGGGGGAATCGACGTTCGACCCGGCGAAGACGTGGACGATCGTCGCGGGCGGCGACATCATGCTCGACCGGGGCGTGGCCAAGGTGGTCAAGATCCAGGGCAAGGGCGTCGACTTCCCGTTCAACGGCGGGACCGCGACGATCACCGGACGGACCTGCTGCTCGGCCCTCGACAACCCGGTGCCGGTCACCCGGCGGACCGGGGGCGCCGGCGCCGTGCGCCGTCTCCTCGTGTCGGCCGACCTGGCCGTCGCCAACTTCGAGAACCCGGCCCCGAACGCGTACCGCTACCACACCCAGGGCACGGTCTTCTCGGCCGACCCGAAGCTGATCGCCGGGCTCGCCCGGGCGGGGATCGACATCGTCTCGCTCGGCAACAACCACATCCGGGACGCCGGGGCGCAGGGCATCCTCGACACGGTCAAGAACCTCAAGAAGTACGGGATCGCGACGACCGGCGCCGGGGCCAACCTGGCCGCGGCGCGCAAGCCGGCCGTGGCCACGATCAACGGGACGAAGGTCGCCATCCTCGGCTACGACACGATCGCGAAGTACTACGCGGCCGGGCCTTCGAAGGCCGGCAGCGCCCAGCTCAGCCCGTCGGTCGTCAAGGCCGACATCAAGAAGGCCCGTGCCGCAGGGGCCGACGTCGTGATCGTCTATCCGCACTGGGGGACCGAGTACACCCCGAAGCCGTTCGCCGCCCAGCAGAAGCTCGCCCGGACGATCATCGACGCCGGGGCCGACATGGTGATCGGCAACCACGCCCACTGGGTCGGGGCGATGGAGGTCTACAAGGGCCGGCCGATCTGGTACGCGCTCGGCAACTTCGTCTTCGACCAGGACTGGTCGGAGCCGACGATGGAGGGGATCACCCTCGAGCTGACCTTCGCCGGCGTCCGACCTCGTCCAGGTCCGGATGCGGCCGCACGTCATCCTCGACAAGGCCCAGCCGAACTTCATGAACCCGGCCGGCACGGGACGGGTCGTCCTGGGCCAGCTCTACGACGCGTCGAAGCGGCTCCTGCCCTGGTAGGCCGCGGACGCCTGATCAGCCGAGGCCGGCGAACAGGTCCGTCTCTGGCAGCTCGACCGGGACCCGCGCCTCGCGCAGGATGAACGTCTCGATCGACCAGAAGCGCCGCCAGCCGTCGAGGCCGAGGAGCATGAACGGCGACTCGTCGCTGATCTGCGTCCGGTGCTCGTGGAGCGCGTCCCACTTCGCCTCGACGTAGGGCCCGACCGTCGACCCGGGTGGTGATCGTCTCGTCGGGGACGAGCATCTTCGCCGCGAACTCCTCGAACTCGGCGAGCTGCTCGGGGGTCGCGTCCTCGGGCGGCATCCAGAACGACCGCTGGCCGACCGCTGCGAGCGCCTCGTTCATCCCCTCGCGGACCGACCGCGGGATCGCCTGCTCGTAGAGCTTCGACGGCGACCACGGCGCGAGTCCGCCGTCCGCCTCGGCCGGCCCGGTCCCGCCGTGCTCGGGGGCGAGCTGGCCCGGATACGCGGTCGGGTCGCCGGCCCGCTCGAACGCGCCGACCCCGACGAAGTGGGTCCGGATGTGGTCCGGATGGCCGTACCCGCCGAACTCGTTGTACGTCGTGATGACGTCCGGCCGGTGGCGGCGGACGAGCCAGACGAGCCGCCCGATCGCCTCGTCGAGGTCGGCCTGCCAGAAGCTGCGCGGATCGGCGTTCCCCGGCCGGCCCATCATGTCCGAGTCGCGATAGCCGAGGTTGTCCCACTCGGTGACGCCGAGGTGCGCCATCGCCGCCTCGAGCTCGCCGGCCCGGATCTCGCCCAGCCGGCGGTGGTTGTCCGGGGTGTCGAGGTCGGGCACGACGATCTCGCCCATCTCCCCGCGGGTGCAGGTGACGAGGACGACCCGGTGGCCGTCGGCCACGGCCCTGGCCATGACCCCGCCGGTGCCGATCGTCTCGTCGTCGGGGTGGGCATGGACGGTCATCAGGGTGCGCGGACGCGGGTCGCTCATGGCGGGCATCCTAGCCGGGGCATGCGAATTCCCGCCGGTTCGCACGGGCACCGGTACCGGCGCCGGCCCGTCCCCGCTACGATCCGGTCATGGCGACCAGGACCGACCCGCACGGCGAGCCCGTCGGCCCAGCCGGTCCGCCCGGACCGCTGGCCGGGATCCTCGTCGCCGACTGCTCCACCGTCCTCGCCGGGCCGTACTGCACGATGCTCCTGGGCGACCTCGGCGCGGACGTCGTCAAGATCGAGCCGCCCGAGGGTGACGGGACCCGGGCGTGGGGCCCGCCGTGGGTCGGGGCGGGCCGGCTCGGCCCCGACGATCCCGGGGTCGCCGCGTACTACCTCGCGGTCAACCGGAACAAGCGCTCGCTCCGGCTCGACCTCAAGACCGAGCCGGGCCGCGAGGTGCTCCGCCGCCTGCGTCGGCCGAGCCGACGTCCTCGTCGAGAACTTCCGGGTCGGCGGCTTCGCCGGCCTTGGCTTCGGCGACGACGTCCTCGAGGCGCTCAACCCGCGGCTCATCCATCTCGCGATCAGCGGCTACGGGCCGACCGGGCCCGAGGCCGCCAAGCCCGGCTACGACTTCGTCATCCAGGCGGTGTCGGGCCTGATGTCGATCACCGGCTGGCCCGACGAGGCGGGCGGCGAGCCGACGAAGGTCGGCGTGGCGATCGCCGACGTCGTCACCGGGCTCCACGGCGCGGTCGCCGTCCTGGCTGCGCTCGCCGGGCGGGACCGGGCGACCGGCCGCGGAGCGCGCGGGCGCGAGGCCGGGCGCGGCCAGCGGATCGACGTGTCGATCCTCGAGTCCGCGCTGGCGGTCCTCGTCAACCAGGCCCAGAACGCATTCGCGACCGGCATCGCCCCGGCCCGGCGCGGCAACGCCCATCCCGAACATCGTCCCGTACGAGACGTTCGCCACGGCCGACGGCGAGATCGCGGTCGCGGTCGGCTCGGAGCGCCAGTGGGAGCGCTTCTGCGACGCCCTCGGGCTGGCGGGCCTGGCGACCGACCGGCGGTTCGCGACGAACGCCGCCCGGGTCGCCGCCCGGGCCGAGCTCCGCCCGATCCTGGCCGATCGGCTCGCGAGCGAGGCGAGCGCCGCCTGGCTGGCGCGGCTCGACGTCGGCCGAGGTCCCGAGCGGCCCGATCAACGACATCGTGGCGGCGCTCGCCACCGACCAGGTCCGGGCGCGCGGGATGGTCGTCGACGTCGAGCATCCCCGGCTCGGCTCGGTCCGCCAGGTCGGCCCGCCGTTCCGGCTCGGGGCGACCCCGGCGTCGATCCGGACCGCCCCGCCGCTGCCCGGCGAGCACGCCGACGAGCTCCTCGCCGAGCTCGGGTACGCGCCGGCGGACGTCGCCCGCCTGCGGGCCGACGGGGTCGTCTGACCGTCTCCGCGTCGGTCGATCAGAGCTCCTGGCGCCGGAACGACAGCCACGCCCCGAAGGCGACGAGCCCGATCAGGACGAGGCTGCCCGCGACCGCCGTCCAGAGGTCCGCCGTCGCGGCGCCCGACGGCTGGCCGGTCGCCAGGGCCAGCGCCGGCCCGTCGAGGCCGGACGGCAGGAACCGCCCGACGCCCGGGATCGCCGCGACCAGCGACACGACGATGAGCGCCACCACGCCGACCCCCGCGGCAGCGGCCGCCGAGCCGAACACGGTCGAGGCGAGGAACGTGATCGCGGCCCAGCTCGCCAGCCCGATCCAGGTGAGGACGGCCAGGGCCACCCACCCGCCGATCGGGCCCGGCTCGAACAGGATCGCGGTGTAGATCCAGCCGAGCGCGACGGCGGCGAGCACGGCCAGGGCGATGACGACGCCGAGCCCGACGAGCTTGGCCCCGATGAACGCCCCGCGGCCGACCGGCTTGGTCAGCAGGAAGGCGGCCGTGCCGCGCTCCTTCTCGCCGGCCACCGAGCCCATCGCCAGGACGATCGCGGCGAACGCGCCGAGCTGCCCGAGGTTCTTCTGGAGCTGGAGGACGGCGTCGGCCGGGGTCGGCGTCGGGATCGGGATCGTCAGCTGGTCGCCGAGCGGCCAGCTTGAGGATCTCCGGCAGGTAGCGCGCGGTCAGCGGCCGACAAGATCCCGATCGCCGCGAACAGGATCACGACGATCGGCAGCCGTCGCGTCCGCCACGACTCGACGAGCTCCTTGCGCAGGAGCGCCCCGAACCCGGTCATGCCACCCGCCCCGCCGACCCGGTCAGCTGCAGGAAGACGTCCTCGAGCGTCGGCCGGACCCGCTCGACGCCGCTCACGGCCAGCTCGGCGGCGACGATCGCGGGGAGCAGCTCGCGCGAGGCGCGGGACGGGTCGCTGACCGTGATCCGGACGCTCCCGTGGTCGACCGCGACGTCGCTCGCCCAACCCGTCGTGCGGAGGGCCGCGGCGAGTCGCGCGATCGCCTCGGCCTGGCCGGGCTCGGGTTCGACCCGGTAGATCGGCAGGGCGTAGCGGTCGAGCAGCGCGTTGAGCGGGCCCTCGGTCACGAGACGGCCGTGATCGAGGATCGCGATCCGGTCGCAGATCCGCTCGACGTCGGCCAGGACGTGGGTCGAGAAGAGGACGGTCGCCGAGTCGCGCAGCTCGGCGATGAGCGCGAGGAGGTCGCGCCGCCCCTCGGGGTCGAGCGAGCTGACCGGCTCGTCGAGGATGAGCACCGGCGGCCGGGCGACGAGGGCCTGGGCGATCCCGAGTCGCTGGCGCATCCCGCCCGAGTAGGTGCCGATCCGGCGGTCCGCCGCGTCGGCCAGCCCGACCCGCTCGATGACCTCGTCGACCCGCCGATCGCAGCGTCGGGCCGGTCATCCCGTCGAGCCGCCCGACGAGGGCCACGAGCTCGCGCCCGGTCGCCCAGCCGTAGTAGCGCGGGTCCTGGTCGAGGAACCCGATCCGTTCGTTGAGCTGGGTCGCCCCGAGCGGGATCCCGGCCACGGTCGCCGAGCCGGCGGTCGGCCGGGCCAGCCCGACGAGGAGCCGGAGCGTCGTCGTCTTGCCCGCGCCGTTCGGGCCGAGCAGCCCGAACACCGACCCGGACGGGACTTCCATGTCGAGCCGGTCGAGGGCCAGGACGCCGCCCGGATAGCGCTTGGACAGCCCATGGCAGGCGACCGCCGCGGCGGCGCGGCCAGCGACCACCCCGCCAGCCGGGAGCGTCGGCGAAGGCGCCACCGGCGGGGTCAGGCTCGGAGACGCCGGTGGGCCGAGCGGCGCGCCCGGCCCGCTGACCAGCGGGCTCGGCTCGGTGACGGTCGCGACCGGAGCGGCGGACGCGGCTGCGGCGCCGGCCGCGGCCCCGTGCTCCGCCGGTGATTCGGGTGGGGGGGCCGTGGGCCAGACCGGCGGCGACTCCGGCTCCGCAGTCCCCTCCTGGCGGCCCACGAGGAAGTAGAGGATCGGCCCGATCGTCGACGCGAGCAGGATGATCAGGGCCCACATGAGCCGGCTCTCGCCCCGGACGCGACGGCCGGGTCGGGTCAGGTCCCAGAGCGCCCAGACGACGAGGGCGATCTCGATGACGATGAGCGGTCCGAGGAGGAGGACGACCTCCGGTCCGACGCCGCTCACGCGTGCTCGCCGACCTTGAGCTTGTCCGGGTCGGCCTTCCAGACCCGGTACGAGTAGGCGAACGCCACGACGAGCACGACGACGATCCCGCCGATCATGACCGCGAAGAGCGCCTCGTCGCTCCCGACCAGCCCGGTGATCGCGACCGCGAACCCGAGGACCACGAACAGCCGACCGACGAGACGATGGGTCTTGTTCCAGCTGAGGTCGCTCGACAGCGTCCACGGCGTGCGTACCCCGAACATGAAGTTGCTGCGGACCTTTCCCAGCACGTTGCCGATCACGACGAACAGGATGCCGGTCCCGATACCGAGGACGAAGGTGACGTCGAGCGGGCGGCCGACCGCCGCGAAGACGACGATGAGCTGGAGCCCCACCATCACGACGAGCAGGGCGATCGTGACCTGGAGGTAGGCCGGGCCCGACGCGGCGAGGTTCCTGGCTCGCGGCTCGAAGCGCGGCAGGAAGTAGAGGAGCGCCACCAGGCCGGCGGTGAGCAGCGGGGTGAGGAGGAGCGCGACCTCCTTCGACGCGTAGCCGTCCGGCTGGCCGTCGACGCCCCAGTGGATCGGGACCAGGGCGCCGGCAGGCGTCTGCGTCCAGGCCCACGCCGCAAGCGCGAGCATGATCGCGATCGCGACGCCGCCGGCGATCGCGAGCGGTCGCAGGTTCATCGGCCCGGCCTCGTCGGGTCGATCCGGAACGCATCCATCAGCGCCATCATCGCCTCTTCGAGCACCGACACGTTGAGCCGATAGGTGATCGTCGTGCCGGCCCGATCGGCCTGGATCAGGCCGGCCTCCTTGAGCACCGCGAAGTGCCCGGACATCGTGGCTGCCGCGAGCTCGAAGTGGCCGGCCAGCTCGCCGGCCGTCATGTCGCGCTCCCGAAGCAGGGCGAGGACCCGTCGGCGGGTCGGGTCGGAGAGCGCCCGGTAGACCTTGTTCATGGTTCGCCGATCGGCTATTTCGGTGATCGCCAAAATAGCCGCCCATCCGCCGGCGCGTCAAGAGTCGGCCCGGGCTGCCGTTGGCGGCCGAAGAGTCACCCCGGCCCCTCGCTCGCGGCTGCGATCCGTGCATGACTGCAGGCGTTCCGCCGGGCCCGCGGGTCCCGGTCGGCTAGACTCGGTCGGTCGAGACGGCCGGTCGACCGGCGCCGTACCCCGTGGAGGAACCGATGACCGACGATCGCGAGCGCTGGGCCGTCATCCTCGGCGCGTCCTCCGGGATGGGCGAAGCGACCGCCCTCGCGCTGGCTGCTGCCGGCTACCGGATCTTCGGGATCCACCTCGACTTCCGGGCCGCGCTGGCCCACGTCGACGAGGTCAAGGCGGCGATCGAGGCGACGGGCTCGGAGGCGCTGTACATCAACATGAACGCCGCCGACGACGACAAGCGGAGAGCCGCGCTGGCCACGCTCCGCGAGCGGTTCGACCGGTCGGAGCAGGCGGGCCGGCATGCCTACGTTCGGGTCGTCATGCACTCGCTGGCCTTCGGATCGCTCGTCCCGTTCATCGCCGACGACCCGAAGGATGCGGTCGATCGGAAGAAGATGGAGATGACCCAGGACGTGATGGCGAACAGCCTCGTCTACTGGGTCCAGGACCTGTACCGCGGCGGCTTCCTCGAGCAGGGCTCGAAGATCTTCTCGATGACGTCCGAGGGCTCGAGCCGGGTCGTCCCGTCGTACGGCGTGGTCTCGTCGGCCAAGGCCGCCCTCGAGTCGCACACCCGGCAGCTGGCGATGGAGCTCGCCCGGACCGGCAAGGGGATCAGCGTCAACGCGATCCGGGCCGGGGTCACCGTCACGCCCGCCCTGCTCAAGATCCCGGAGCACGAGCAGATGATCGAGATCACGAAGAAGCGCAACCCGACCGGCCGGATGACCACCCCGCAGGACGTCGCGGCGACGATCGTCGCGCTCAGCGGCGAGGGCGTCGACTTCATCAACGGCGAGATCATCGGGGTCGACGGCGGCGAGTTCGTCACCGGCTCGTAGTGAGCGGCCGGATCGTCGTCGTCGGGTCGGTCAACGTCGACCTGGTCATCCGCGGGGAGCGGCTGCCGACGCCGGGCGAGACCGTCGCCGGCGGGACGTTCGAGCGCCACCACGGCGGCAAGGGCGGCAACCAGGCGGTGGCCGCGGCCCGGCTCGGGCGGCCGGTGCTGTTCGTCGGGGCGGTCGGCGACGACGACTTCGGGTCCGGAGCCCGCTCGGCGCTCGCCGCGGAGGGCGTCGACGTGTCGTTCCTCCAGACGCTCGAGGGCGCCGCGACCGGGGTCGCCCTGATCCTCGTCGACGAGCGGGGCGAGAACCTCATCTCGGTCGCGTCGGGGGCCAACGCGCTGCTCGAGCCGGGCGTCGATCGGCCCGGCCTTCGATCGGATCGCCGTTCACGCCGGGGACGTCGTCCTCGTCTGCCACGAGCTCCCGACGGCGACCGTCCGCGAGGCGCTCCGGGTCGGCCGCGAGTCGGGCGCGCGGACCGTGTTCAACCCGGCGCCGGCGGACGGCATCGACCGGACGGTCCTCTCGGCGGCCGACGTCATCAGCCCGAACCGGGGCGAGCTGCTCACGCTGGCCGCGACCGACGCCCGCCGGTCCGGCCGGGGGCCGACATCGCGCGCGGCTCCCGGCGCCGACGTTCCGCGCGCGGCGCGGACGCTCCTCGAGCCGTCGCCGGCGGGCGCGGGCGTGGGCGAGGCCGTCGTGGTGACGCTCGGTCCGGCGGGGGCATTGCTCGTCACAGCGGAGGGCGAGCTCGACGTGCCGTCGATCGACGTGGTGGCCGTCGACACGACCGGGGCCGGCGACGCGTTCAACGGCGCGCTGGCGGTGGCCCTCGCCGAGGATCGCTCGCTCCAGGACGCGGTCCGCCGGGCGGTGGTCGCCGGGGCCCTGGCCACGACCCGGGTCGGCGCCCGGGAGGGGATGCCGACGACCGCCGAGCTCGAGGCGGCGCTCGCCCGCTGACGGGCCGTCGATCGGCCGCGGCTCCGCGAGGCCGTCGATCGTCTCGCTCAGGCCTCCGTGACGCAGCCAGGTCGTCCGGGCCCGGGCCGCCGCCGTCATCTCGACGAGGCCGTCGTCGCGGACCCACCAGGCGGCCAGCCCGCGCGCCCGCGCGGCGCCGGCGATCCCATCGGCGCCGGACAGGAACAGTGTCTTCGACCAGACCTCGGCCCAGGCCGGGTCAGGCCCGGCGACGGTCACCGACAGGAGTCCGGCACCGCCCGGCTCGCCGGTCCGCGGGTCGACCAGGTGATGGACCGTGCCGCCCGTCGCCGGCCGTCCAGCGATGGACGAGGATCGACGAGGTCGCCACTGGCGCCGTCGGGAACCGCGACCGTCGCCACCGGGAGGTCACCGCCGGTCGGATCCTCGATGGCGATGATCCACGGCCCGCCCTGCGGCGCGGGACCCCCGGCGACGAGATCGCCGCCGGCCTCGAGCAGCGCCCCGCGGTCGGCCCCGACGAAGCCGGCCCGCTCGAGGCGCCGCCAGGCCCAGCGCAGGGCGAGCCCCTTGCCGATCCCTCCGAGATCGATCGGTTGCGCGAGTGCGACCTCGGAGGCCCGGACGTCGACCGCCAGCCAGCGCCCGCGCGTCGGGGTCGTGGCCGTCTCGACCGCGCCCGTTGGCACGGTCTGGCGATCGCCGGATCGACCCGCCGGATCGGCATCGAGGCTCGCACCGGCGTAGCCCAGGCGCTCCAGGTCGGCCAGGACCCGGGCATCGAACCGACCGCCCGTCACCCGGCCGGCGCGATCCGCCGCGACGAGGGCCGCGGTCAGCCGTCGGTCGACGGGCAAGCACGGGCCATCGCCGGCCGCCCGGTTGACGGTCGTCAGGTCGCTCGACTCGCGGAAGCGCGACATCGCCTGCTCGGCGGCCTCGAACTCGTCCGACGCCAGCTCCCAGGCGCGTGCGCCGAGGGTAGCCTCGGGGCCGACGACCGTCAGCCGCAGCGGCGACCCCATCGCCCGTCGCTCGAAGCGCTCGCCACCGTCGAACGACCCGCTCATCGCGATCGCCCCACGGCCGGGCCCCGCCCGTCGGGCGGAGACGGCCGACGACCCGTCGGCGGGCGCGTCAGTGACCCGAGGCGCCGCTCGATCCGTTCGAGGCCGGCGCGGCCGCCCTGGCGGGGGCGGCTCGCGAGACGCTCGGCATGCGGACCGCCGGCGGGACCCACGATGCGCTCCCCTCGACCTTCTTCACCGTGGCAGCCAGCTTGCCGAGCTTCGCCTCGAGCCCGGCGAGCTGGTCGGTGATGTCGGAGTATGCCGCGGCCGCCGTGCCGTACGTCGCTCCGGCCGCGGACAGCCGTGCCTCGAGTCGATCGTGCTCGGCGGTCAGCGTCGCCAGCGTGTCGACCGCCGGCGCGTTGGCCGTCAGCGAGGTCTCGGTTGGTCGCCGCCTGGAGGGCGGTGACGCCGGCCAGCGACGCGGCGTAGGCTCCGGCCGAGAGCCCGACCACGACGGCCAGGTGGACCGGCCGCCGTGCCTCGACCGTCCTGGTCGACCGGCCGGGCGACGGTTCCGGGTCGATCAACCGATCGATCCGGCGCCGGCAGCAGGACCGGCCGGCGGTGCGCGGAGGGCGTCAACCATCGTCGTGCTCGCCGCCGTCGTCGTCGCCGCCGCCGCCGCCCGCCTCCGCCGCCGCTCGAGCCGCCGCTCGACTTGGCGGCGGGCCGCGGCGCGGATCGCTGGGCGGCCGCCCGGTTGAGCGCCGCGAGCTTCTTCTGCGCGGCGGCGAGCTTCGCCCGGAGCGCCTTGGCGTTCTTGGCGTCGGTGGCGATCCGGTCGGTGGCCGTCTTGAGGGCGTCGGTCAACTGAGCGGTCTGGGTCGACAGGTCGGTCAGCTGGGTCTCGAGCGCGGCCGATCGGGCCTGCTCGTCGGACAGCTGCTGGGTGAGCTGGGCTGGCCGACACCGGGGCCACGGTCAGCGGCGCCGAGGACGCCGTCCAGGCGGCTGCCGCCCGGACGGCGAGACCGGCCACGGCGAGGCTCATCACGACGGCCGCGATCACGGCGATCCGTCTGAGGAGGAGGCGGGTTGTCATCGCGGGGTGGGAGATCATCGCGTGGCCACCTCCTTGAGCGGGTCCTTCCGAGAGCTGCGCTTCCGGCAGCGAGGTCGAGAACGTTGGACGTGCCTTCCGGCTCACCCAGTAGCGATAGGCCGCCGCCGCGAGGACGGCCAGGCCGGTCCAGATGTAGAGGGCGCGGAGCGCGCTGGCGTCGGTCCCGGCCAGGATCCCGTGGAGCCAGGCCAGGATGAACACGACGATGCTGAAGCGGTGGAGCTTGAGCCAGAAGCCCTGGGGCAGGAGCTTCGTGTAGCGGGCGGTGACGCCGGTGAGGATCAGGGCGTACAGCGCGAGGGTGCCCAGGGCGACGGGTGAGCTCCGGTAGCTCGACAGCCCCGGGATGAACGTGCCCGCCACCCCGACCCCGGCGTACGGGTCGAGGATGATGCTGACGATGTGGACTCCGAGGAACGCGAGGACGAAGACCCACAGGTTCTCGTGCCACGGGAAGAGCCGCTTCGAGAGCTTCCAGGTGGCCTGGTTCGTCGGGTGGCTGAGGATCAGCCCGAAGACGATCTGGCCGGTCAACAGCAGGTAGGAGACGATCCCGGCCGCGCGGGCGGCGAGCCAGACCCGCATCTGGGCCTGGTAGGCGGACGTGGCCGGGACGATCTGGTCGGTGGCGACGATGATCCCCAGCCCGAGCAGCCCGAGCAGGATGAGGAAGCGAGGCCCGCTCAGGCGCATGAGGCGCTCCCGGCGGCGGCGGATCGGTCGATCGCGGTCATGAGGCTCCCGACGGCAGGGACTGGCTGATGCTGAGTCCGAGGCACGATGCGGGCTGGAGGTTTCAGGGACGACCGGTTCTTCGGTCCTGATCGGGCCGGTACGATCGGGGGGCTGGGACGGCTCAGCCGGGCCGGGGTCGCGGGCGCAGCAGCCCGTCCGCGGGCCGGCGACGAGGATCGCCGAGGAACACGCGCGGTCTCGACGAGCACGATCGTCGCGCCGCTCGCCGTGTCGAGCCAGAAGCTCAGGTAGAGCCCGACGATCGGGCAGGCGACGCCGATCGCGATGGCGATCGCGATCAGTCGCCCGAAGCGCTGGGTCAGCAGCTGGGCCGTCGCCGCCGGAGTGACGAGCATCGCCACGACCAGGATGATCCCGACGGCCTGGAGGCTGACCACGATCGTCAGCGCGATCAGGGCCAGGAAGAGGTAGTCGAGGAGCCCCACCCGCAGCCCGGACGCCGCGGCGCCGAGCGGATCGAACGTCGCGTACAGGAGCTCCTTCCAGAGGACCGCCACGATCGCCAGGACGATCGCGCCCAGGACCGACAGGCGCGACCAGGTCGGCGGTCGAGATCGCCAGGATCTCGCCGAAGAGGAAGCCGAACAGGTCGCCGACGTAGTTGCGGATCGTGCTGAACAGGAACACGCCGAGGGCGAACATCCCGGCGAAGAGGACGCCGATGGCGGTGTCGCCGCGCAGGTTGCGCGCGGCGGCTGATCCAGCCGATGGCGAGCGCCGTCCCGACGGCCGCGATCGACCGCGCCGAGGTAGAACGGGACCTTGAGCAGGTAGGCCGCGACCACGCCCGGGGAACGCCGCGTGGCTGATCGCGTCGCCCATGAACGCGAGGCCGCGCAGGACCATGTAGCAGCCGACGACCGCGCAGACGACCCCGACGATCGCCGCGGCCACGAGGGCCCGCACGAAGAAGCCGTAGGCCAGCGGGTCGACGATCGGATCCGAGCATCAGCGACGCTCGGGCACGTCGTCGTGGTGGTGGCGCTCGGTGCCCGGGTGGCTGGTCGTGATGGTGGGCGTCGTCGAGGAGGATCGCCTGCTCGCCGAGGACGAGAAGATGGCCGCCGTACGTCCGGCGCAGGACGTCCTGGTCGAGCACGAGCGACGACGGGCCGTGGGCGACGACGATCCGGTTCAGGGCGACGACGTCCTGGAACCGGGAGGCCGCACAGGCCAGGTCGTGGGTCGTCGCGATGACCGTCCGGCCCTGGCGGGCTTCGGCCTCGAGGAGGTCGAGGAGGTCCTCCTGGGTCGTGATGTCGACCCCCGTGACCGGCTCGTCGAGGAGGTACAGGTCGGGTGCCGCCGCGAGCGCCCGGGCGAGGAACACGCGCCGCCGCTGGCCGCCCGACAGCGAGCCGATCTGGGTCCGGACGTGGGCGGCCATCCCGACCTGCTCGAGCGCCGCCGCGACCGCGTCGCGATCCTCGGCCCGCGGCCGGCGGAGCGGCCCCAGCGCCGGGTAGCGGCCCATCATCGCCACGTCCCAGGCGCTCACCGGGAAGCCCCAGTCGACCGTCTCGGCCTGGGGCACGTAGGCGACCCGGTGGGCCGCCTCGCCGGGCGGCGGCCCCGAGCACCGAGACCTCGCCCGACCACGGCCGGAGGAGCCCGGCGATGACCTTGAGGAGCGTGCTCTTGCCGCCGCCGTTCGGTCCGAAGACGGCCGTCAGCCGGCCCGGCCGGAAGTCGAGGCTGACGTCGCTGATCGCCGGCCGGTCGGCATAGCCGGCCGTGACGTCGGCCAGCCGGACGCTCGGCGGCGTCGCCGCCCGGGCGGCGTCCGCGGTCGGAGCGGGCGACTCGGTCGACGTCATGGCCGAAGGGTAGGGCAGCCGCCCGGGCCGGTGCACCATCGGCGGCTGCGTCTCACGGGCACGGTGTCGTCCGATCCACGATCAACGGAGCGCCGCGACGAGCTGGTCCGTGTCCCAGGCGATGACCCCCTCGTAGCAGTCGGCCGGCGGATCGCCGATCGAGTCGTCGTACAGGTTCGCGACGACCGTGACCCCGGTCTCTGCGGCGAGCTGGTCGACGAGCTTCGGTCGGGAACTGGCTCTCGCGAGAAGATCGCCTTGACCCCGGACGCCTTGATCTCGTCGATGAGCCGCGCGGTGTAGGCCGCGGTCGGGTCCTGCCCGGGCGCCGCGACCGCCGTCGCCGACGATCGTGATCCCGTACGCCCGGGCGTAGTAGGGGAAGGCGTCGTGGAACGTGACGATCCTGCGGTTGGCCTCGGGGATCGTCGCGATCTTCTGGCGGACGGAGGCGTCGAGGGCGGACAGGCGCGCCCTGTAGGCCGCCGCGCCGGCGGCGTAGTCGGCCGCGTTCGCCGGATCGACGCGCTGGAGGGCGGCCGCGATCTCGTCGACGTAGCGCTCGCCGTAGGCCACGTCCATGAACAGGTGGGGGTTCTTCGTCCCGGGATCCTCGCCGGGCAGGAGCTCGACGTCGGTCAGGCCTTCGCCGAGCTTGACCAGCGGGCGTCCCGGCGGCGCTCGCGGTCGTGATCGTCTTCTCGAGCCAGTCGTCGAGCCCGAGCCCGTTCATCACCAGCAGCTTCGCGCGCGGCGATCGTCTGTGACGTCGCCCGGCCTGCGGCTCGAACGTGTGGACGTCGCCTCCGCGCGGGACGAGGCTCGTCGCCCGGACATGCGACCCGCCGACCTGCTGGACCATGTCGGTGAAGACCGTCGTCGTCGTCACGACGTCGAGGGCCCGTCGCCGGCCGGTCCCGAGCCGGGTCCCGGACCGGCCGAGCAGGCCGCCACGAGAACGACGACGAGGATGGCGAACCCGCCCCTGCCCGCCGGGGCAGCCGGCGCGCCCGCGACGGGCTCGCCGGAGGTCGCGCTCCTGACATCGAGTCTCAGCCGCGGGACCGGGAGGCCGTTCGGTTGTCCAACGTGTCCCTCCTCGGGAGCGGCGCGTCAGCCGCCGCTGGCGCCGGCGCAGGCCGGGCACAGGCCGAACAGCTCGAGCCGGTGGGTGTCGATCCGGAACCCGGTCCGGCGGCCGATCTCGCGGGTCACGGCCTGGAGGCCGGCGTCGTCGACGTCGGCGGTCCGGCCGCAGCGAGAGCAGACGACGTGGTGGTGATGGGCCGGCTCGCAGGCGACGTAGGCGTGCTCGCCGGAGGGCAGGTCGAGCCGTTCCACGGCGCCGAGCCCCTCGAGCAGGTCGAGCGACGCGGAAGATCGTCGCCCGGCCGATCCCGAGCCGTCGGCTCCGGGCGTCGGCGACGAGGTCCGCCGCGGTGAAGGGCCCGGGCCGCGCAGCGATGAGCTCGGAGACGGCCCGCCGCGGGCCGGTCACCCGGTACCCGGCGTCGTCGAGGGCGGTCACGAGCGGCTCGGCGGCTGGCATGGCGCGAGATGATACCGAGTCTCAGTGACGGCTGTCGAGACCCAGTCTCAATCGCGCGGCCTCGCACCGGCCTGGGCCCCGGCGACTCGACCCGGCCGAGGCGTGCCGCATGGCACCCGGCGCGACGACCGTCGGCCCATGAGGGTCGGACCGGCACCTGCGGTACGCTAGGTCGGCGCCCAACGCTATCGAGGAGTCCGACCCTGTCCGCAAAGCAACCCGGGCGCAGCACGACGCCCGCCACCCCAGCCCACCCGCCGGGAGCGCCGGGCGGCGGCCCGCCGGACCCAGGCCGCCCGAGCGTCCAGCTCGAAGTCCGCCTGGCGATCGCCGACCGTCCTGATCACGATCGCGGCCGTGATCGTCGCCCTGGCCGTCATCGCCGTCCTGAACAACCGGCCGGGGCAGGCATCCGGGACCGGGTCGACGGGCACGCCGGCACCTGCCGCCAGCGGCGCTGCGAACGTCGTCACCGCCCCCGGCTCGCCGCTGCCGGACGGGATCGTTCGCGACGGCCGGACGCTCGGTCCGTCGACGGCGAAGGTCACGCTCGACATCTGGGAGGACTTCCAGTGCCCGGCGTGCGCCAACTTCACCAACCAGATCGAGCCGGTCCTCATCAGCCGCTACGTCGTGCCCGGCCAGCTCAAGATCACCTACCACGACTTCGCGTTCATCGGCCAGGAATCGCAGGACGCCTCGTCGGCCGCCAGGTGCGCGGGCCAGCAGGGCAAGTTCTGGGAGTTCCACGACTACCTGTTCGCGAACCAGAACGGTGAGAACCAGGGCTGGTTCACCCGTGCCCGGTTCGTCGCGATCGCCGACAAGATCGGCCTCGACCAGGCGGCCTTCCAGGCCTGCTACGACGGCGGATCGCAGCGCCAGGCCGTGACCGCCGAGACGCAGAGCGGCTCCGCCGCCGGGGTGAGCTCGACCCCGACCCTCATCCTGGACGGCCGGACCCTGGCGCTCTCCTCGTACACGTCGTGGGACGACTTCCTCGGCGACATCGACCGGACGATCATCGCGGCCGGCGGGTCGATCGCCCCGTCGAGCCCGACGCCCGCGGCCTCGCCGTCGTCGTGACGGAGCCGTCGCCTGGGGCTGCTGATCTTCGCGATCGGCGCCGTCGGGCTCGCCATCGCCGGGTACCTGACGGCCACGAAGCTCGCCGGTGGGCTCCCCGTGTGCGGGCCGGTCAAGGGCTGCGAGGACGTCGCGCTCAGCGAATACAGCTCGATCGCGGGGATCCCGACCGCGGCCCTCGGGGCCGCGTTCTCCATCGTGATCGGGGCCCTCGGCCTGGCCTGGTGGCGGCTCGGCGACCGGCGCACCCTGCTGGCGGCCTACGGCCTCGGCCTGTTCGGGATCCTGTTCGTGGCCTACCTGACCTATCTCGAGCTGTTCGTCATCCACGCGGTCTGCGTCTGGTGCGTCGCCTACGGGCTGACGGTCATCGGGGGCTGGGCCGTCGTGGCGGTCGCCCTCCGGCGGGCCGACCGGGCCTGAGCTCGCGCTCGACGACCGCCAGGGCCGCGGTCGATCCGGCGGTCACGACGTTCGGCGAGGCGGACGGCACGCCGCGCCCGGCGGACGGGGCGGTCCGGCGACCGTCGCCAGGTCGGCCTCGGCGAGCGTCGCCAGCATGCGCCTCCTGCGCGGCGCTGAACACGGCATGGACGTCGCACTGGCCGAACGCGTTGCACGGCCCGCCGCGCAGGACGCACGTCCGGCGCCGGCTGTCGCCCTCGACGGCCTCGATGATCTCGAGCAGGTCGATGTCGACGGCCGGGCGGCCGAGCCGATGCCCGCCGTTGCGGCCCGGCTCGGCCCGGACGAGCCCGGCCCGGCCGAGGTCGGCCATCACCTGGGGCAGGAACCGGGCCGGGATGCCCATCTCGATCGGCGATCCGGCGCGCGCTCAGCGGCGCCTCGCCGTCCATCCGGGCGAGGGCGATCATCGCCCGGATGGCGTAGTCGGCCCGCTTCGTGAGGTCGGCTCGCATCGGTCGATCGGCTTACTTGAGCGGGTCGCCGTCGCCGGCCTGGAGCAGGCCGAGGGCGCCCCGACCGACGAAGTTGAAGGCGTGGGTGACGATCGGGTAGAGCCCGTCCTCGGGCGTCGTGAGCTCGATGATCGCGCCCTGGGCCGGCGACAGGTCGACCGCCTGCGAGCCGTAGTGGCCGGGGTTGTCCGGGGTCAGCTGGATGCCTTCCTTGATGACCGTGTTGAAGATCGTCCCGACGATGTGGAACGAGCTGTCGATGTTCGGGCCGGCATCGAGGACGAAGATCCGGACCGAGCCGCCGGTCGCGACCTGCGATCGGGTTGTCCTTGTACTGGTTGGCGACGCCGTTGAAGACCACGTAGTCGGGGGCCGGGTTGCCGGCCGAGGCCTTGGTCAGGTCGACCGGCTGGCCCTGCGGGCCGAGGTACCACTCGCTCTGGACGAGGGCGAACTCCTTGTCGACCGGCTTGAAGCCCGCCCTTCGGCTCGACGATGACCATCCCGTACATGCCGTTGGCGATGTGGTGGAGCGCCGGCGCCGTGCCGCAGTGGTACATCCACACGCCGGCGTAGTCGGCGCGCCACTCGTAGAGCTTCTCCTCGCCCGGGTTGATCGAGGTCATCTCGTCGTTCCAGGCGACCTGGCTGGCGTGGAAGTCGACGCTGTGGGGGAGCTTGTTCGTGGCCGGGTTCTTGAGGTGGACCCGGATCGTGTCGCCGACGTGGACCCGGATGACCGGGCCCGGGACGGTCCCGTTGAACGTCCAGACCGCCTGGACGAAGCCGTCGGCGACCGGTCATGAGCTTCTCCTGGACGACGAGGTCGATGTCGTGGGTCGTCCCGTCGAGGACCTTCGGCGCGGTGGCGTCGTAGAGGGTGTACTTGGGGGCGTTCGGGTCGGCCGCGACGTTCGTCGTCGGGCGCCGGACCGCCGTGGCTGTCGCGCGCTGCTGGCGCGTCTGGCCGCTGACGCGACACGCTGCCCTTCATCCCGGCATCCGCGTGGCCCGGGATCGAGCAGATGAACGTGATCCCGGCGGCCGGGACGGTGACCGTGCCGGTCGCCGGTCTCGCCGGCGTTCGCCGGCGATCTTCGTCCCGTCGGCGAAGGTCAGGTCGTGGGGGATCGCGCCGGTGTTCTTGAACGTGACCTTGTACGCCCCCGCGGCGGCGCACCGTGACCGTGCTCGGCTTGAACCCGAGGTCGAACGCCTCGACCGCGAACTCGCCGGCGGCGGCCGCCGGGGCCGTGCTCGAGACAGGGACGGCGCCGGGCGCCTCGCTCGACGCGGTGGATGGAGCGGCGGCGGATGGAGCGGCGGCGGACGGAGCGGCAGCCGCGGCCGACGGAGCCGGCGCGAAGGTCCAGCCGGGTGCGCTCCCGGTCGAACAGGCGACCGTCGCGGTCGCGACCACGAACATGAGGGCGATCCCGGTGAGTCGAAGCCGGCTCGTGCGGTCCATCGGATGAGGCTCCCTAACAGTAAGTAACTTACTCATATATTGGCCGGGGATCGGCGCCCCGCCAATGGGCCATTCGGCCTGTTTTGCGACCCGATCGAGGCTCCGTCGCCCGGCGCCGCGGCGGCCGTCGTCGTCGAGCCGCAGCGGGCCATCCTCGCCCGGGCCAGAGCCGCAGGTACCGTCGCCGCGCGCCGGGCGGGACCTTCGTCGGGTCGCCGCGGCGCCCCGTCCGGCCGTACATTCGGGTGGACTCGGCCGGTGCTGCCCTCCAGCGCCGGCTGCGAGCCAACCGGAGACCGCACCAGCTCATGGCGATCAACGTCCTGCGGGGGCTTCGCAACCGGATCGCCGGCCCGACGGTCGACGAGTACCAGGGTTACGACGTCGAGGGGGCTCCACCGGCGCCCCCCGTCGAGACCACCCCGCGCGGCCCGCGCGTCGCCTGCCCGACCTGCGGGCGCTCGCTCAGCCTCATCCAGACGACCTGCCACGGCTGCGGCCTGCGGGTCATCGCCGGGGTCCCGATCCAGCGCGGCGCGCTCCTGGTCGTCGCCGGCGCTGCCCTCGGCGTGATCGTCGGGCTCGGCCTCGCTCTCGCCCTCGCCTTCGCCGGGCGACCCGCGCAGGCGAGCACCGACGTCCCGGCCGCCAGCGTCGCCCCGGGCGGCGGCACGACGGGCGATCCCGCCCTGGTCAGCGGTCCGGTTCCCTCGACCGCCGCGACCGCGCTGCGCCTGAGCGTCGACCATCGAGGATCGGCTCGCCGCCTCGGCCGACAAGCTGCGCAGCCAGGTCAAGGCCAAGTCGTTCAGCGCCGTCCGCGGCCGCGACGACGATCCGGGCGATCGCCGCCGACGCGACCTGGGGCAGCGACGTCGTCGACCGCCTCGACGGCTGGCCGGCCGCGGCGCCGCTCCGGGCGCAGCTCGACGAGTTCTACTCGTCGGTCCGCCAGACCGCCCGCGACGCGCTCGCCGTGTCGATGAAGGACAACGCGAAGTACAAGCTGTACGCGAAGCGGATGCTCAAGCTCCTGGGCTCGATCGAGACGACGCGGGCCGCGATGGAGGCGCTCGCCGCCGCGAACAACCTGACGATCCCGGCCAGGCCGACCGCCCCCTAGGGGCCGTAGCCCGTCAGCTCGACGTAGGCCTCGCCGCCGAGGTCGACCCCCGCCCGGGTCGCCCGGACGACCTGCGAGCCCTCCCAGTAGACCACCCCGGTCGTCGCCCGCGTGTCGAGCTCCTGGTCGAGGACGGTCGGCGTGAGCGTGATCTCGAGGGCCTCGCCGGGCAGCTCGACGAGCCAGCCGGACGGGTACTCGGCGCCGGTCGCCGGCGACCGCCAGTGGTTCGACGGCGGTCACGCGTGAAGGCGGTCCGGTCGAGGTGGCGCGCCCGTCCCGACGGCGTCGACGAGCGTGCCGTAGACGAGCGGGTAGGAGCCGTCGGCCGCGCGGACGAGCGACAGCGTCAGGTCGGTGCCGTCGGCGAGGTTGACCGCGAACCAGTCCCAGCCGCCGCCGCCGACGGCGATGAAGTCGCCCCACTGGTGGTCGAACCAGGCGGACCCGGTCACGTCGAACGTGCCGGCCGGCGACGGTCAGCCGGCCGGTCGCCGCCAGCGACGTGCGCGAGTAGTAGTAGGACCCGCCGGCCGACCCGAAGTCGATCCAGCCGTCGCCGTCATGGAGGACCGCCGGCTTGGTCGCGACGAGCGACAGGTCGAGCCCGAGTCCGCCGGGCGAGCCCGCCTTCGTCGCCTCGTCCGCCGTGGTCGTGGCGGCCAGACGGTCGTGTCCGTTGCCGCCGGCCATCGACCACGGGGCTCTGCGTTCGGACCGAGCGCACAGGTCGAAGCCGGGCGTCGGGACAGGGCGGCCGAGCGGTCGACGCCCGGCCCGACCTCGCTCCGCTCGGCGTAGTGGAAGGCCCCGCCGGTCTCGTCGGTGATCGCCAGGTGCGACGCCCAGCTGACGGGGAACGAGCCGCGCTCGGCGCGGAACACGACGTACTCGAACCCGTAGCGGCCGCCGGACCCGTCGACGAGGTGGCCGGTGTAGTACCACCACTCGGTCAGCCGGTCGTGGGGCGCGTCGTCGGCCGGCAGCCGGATCGGGACGGGGTCGCTCGCCGCCGGCCGGCCGGGGGTGGGCGACGGGCCGAGCCCGCGCTCCGCCGGCTGGTTGGCCAGGATCGGACCCGAGCATCCGGCGACGACGACGACGAGCGCGACGACCGCCAGCCGCGTCAGCGCCATCCGAGCCGACCGTCGAGCCGCCGCCATCCCGCGAGTCGCAGCGCCGCGGCTCATCGCAGCGCCGCCTCGGTCTCGGCCTCGCTCGCCGGGAGCCGGCCCGCCACCCAGCGCTCGAGGCGCGCCGGCAGCCACCAGTTCCAGTCGCCGAGGAGGCGCATCGTGGCCGGCACGAGGAGCGCCCGGACGACCGTGGCGTCGAGCGCGACCGAGATCGCGACCCCGAGCCCGATCGCCTTGATCAGGACGATGTCGGCGAACGCGAACGAACCGGCCACGACCACGACGATGAGCGCGGCCGACGTCACGATCCGGCCGCTCCGCTCGAGCCCGCGGGCGACGGCCTCGACGTTGTTCCCGGTCCGGTCCCAGACCTCCTTCATCCGCGACAGGAGGAACACCTCGTAGTCCATCGACAGCCCGAACAGGACGCAGAACAGGATCACCGGCTGGGTGGTCTCGACGTAGCCGAGCGGCTGGAAGCCGAGGAGCGCCGACAGGTTGCCGTCCTGGAAGATCCAGACCAGCGCCCCGAACGCCGCCACGATCGAGAGCGTGTTCATCACGAGCGCCTTGGCCGGGAGCACGACCGAGCGGAGGAGCACGAACAGGACCAGGTAGGTCGAGACGAAGATGAACAGCGCCGTCCGCGGGAACCCCGCGCCGATCCCGTCGACCACGTCGACCACGTCGGCCGCCCCTCCGCCGACGAGCACGGACATGCCGGCCGGGGCCGCCAGCGGGCCGCCCGTGGCGCGCAGGTCCGCGACGAGCCGACGGGCCTCGTCGGCGTTCGGGCCGTACGGGGTCGTCAGCGTGAACATCGTCAGGTCGCCCCTGGTCGTCGCGGCGAGGGCGGTCGCCACGAACCGGTCGGGCGGGCCGGTCGGGCGACCCGTAGAGCAGGACGTACTGGTCCTTCGTGAGCCGCGGGTCGACGTCGACGAGGCCGTCGACCCGGCGGATCCGTCGGGTCGGCGGCCAGCCGGCGCGAGTAGTCGCACGAGGGCGGCGACGTTGGCCGGCGAGGTCGCCGGACCGGTCGTCCGGATCGCCAGCGAGATCGGGGCGAACCGACCGGCCCCGAACTTGGCGTCGAGGAGGTCGAATGCCGCCCGCGACGCCACCTCGGGCGGCAGGATCGTCGCGTCGGGGGCGTTGAACCGGACGTGCAGGAACGGCGCGCCGAGGAGCAGGAGGAAGCCGAGCGTCGGGACGAACACGGCGACCGGATGGCGCATCACCCGCCGGGCGAGCCGGGCCCACGGGCCGTCGGCCTCCTCGGCCTCGTTGACTCGCCGGACCCGGAGCGCGTCGAGCCGGTCGCCGAGGACACTCAGGATCGCCGGCAGGAGCGTGAGCGCGGCGGCAACGGCCAGCCCGACGACGATCGCGCCGGCGATCCCCACCGAGCGCAGGATCGGGAACTCGAACAGGATCAGCCCGGTCAGCCCGAGGAGCACGGTCAGCCCCGAGAAGAACACCGCCCGCCCGGCGGTGGCGACGGTCACCCGGATGGCGGCCTCGACGCGCTCGTCGTCGGCGGCGTCGCGCTCGCCCGGTGGCGCGGCGGCGCCGGGGACGTCGGCTCCGACGAGGCCGTCGGCCCGGTCGGGCCGGCGTCTGTGGACCTCCTCGCGGAACCGGCTGGTCATCAGCAGCGAGTAGTCCACCCCGAGCCCGAGCCCGAGGAGGGTCGCGAGGTTGAGCACGAAGATGCTCATCTGGGTGACTCCGGCGACCACCCAGATGACCGCCAGGGCGACGAGCACCGCCCCACCTCCGACCGCAAGCGGGAGACCGGCCGCCACGACCGAACCGAAGACGACGAGCAGGGCGAGCGCCGCGAGCGGGAGCGACACGAGCTCGCTCCGTCGGAGGTCGGCCTCCGACACGGCCTGGATGTCGCCGTAGAACGCGGGGCCACCGGCCAGCGCCACATGAACCGGGCCGCTCGGCAGGCTCGCGAGCCGCTCGCGCACGCCCGGCAGGGCGTCCGGGGACTTGTCGGGCGGCAGGTCGAGCAGGATCACGTCGTAGGCGGTCGTCCCGTCGGCCGAGACCTGGCCCGGGGACGCCAGGTGCGACAGCACGCCGGTCACGTGGGGAGCCCCGGCCACGGCCCCGGCCGCAGCCGCGGCGGCGGCTTCGAACGCCGGCGATCCGGCCGGCGCCTCCTCGCTGGAGTAGGAGATGACGAGCGCCGAGGGGGGCAGGCCCAGCTCGCGCTCGAGGAGCGACCGGGTGCGGGCGGATTCCAGGCTGTCGAGGGTGAACCCGCCGGCGCGCAGGGCCGAGGCGACCCGCGGCGTGATGGGCAGGGCGACGAGGAGGACGATGGCCCAGGCGGCGATCACCCAGCGGCGCCGCCGATGGACGAGTCGACCGAGCCGCTCGAAGGCGGTCACGAGCGGGATTCGCGGCGCACCGGGCCGCGGATGGCACGACCCGACGCGGGCCGGGACGAGAGGGGCATGGGTCCATCGTAGCGGGAGCGTCCGAAAGGCTCCGCCGAGATCGGCTGCCCGTCGGAGTCGTGCCTCGTCGGACGGTCGGCGTCTGCTAGCATTCGGCGGTCGGATCGGACCCTCGGAGACCCGCCGTGCAGCTGCTCCTGGCCCCGTTCAGCAAGTTCCCCGAGTCGTTCGTCGCGTTCCTCATTGCGATCGGGATCGCCGCCCTGATGGTGTTCATCTTCATGCGGGCGGCGGCGGTTGCCGAGGGCCGTCCGTCGGCATTGCGCCGGATGGTCAAGATGCCCAACACGAAGATCCTGTTCGCTCTCCTGTTCGTGGGCTGGGCGGCGGTCTTCGGGTTCGGCCTGCTGCTCGTCCCGCACGAGGGCGCCAGCTCGCCCTACGGGGCGCTCGCGCTCATCGCGATGTTCAGCGGCTTCTTCATCATGATGGGCTTCCTCTGGGCGGTCATCGGCGACTGAGCCCGACCGGCCGAGACGCCACCTCGACCGGCTGAGACGCCACCCCGGCCCGCGCCGGCCCGGCCATCCTCCGCCCCGCCGGGACCACCGGGTGGCTGGACCCCGTACCTTCGCTGCCGTATGATCGATCGGCATCCAGTCTGCATAGACTTTATGCGCCGGAAGGCCTCGCGCGCGACGAGCCGGACCGGTCGACCGGAGCGGATGACGGACCAGGAGGCAGCGTGGACGCCCAGGAGATCAAGGCGGCGGTCGCCCACCAGGCGGCCCTGACGGCGGCCGGCGAGGCGCCGTTCGTCAATCGCCGCGATCCCGCCCTGGCGGTCGGCCCGGACGGCCGGCCCGCGGTCAGCCGTCGCGCTCCGTTGTGGGCCGACGTCCCGGACGAGCAGTGGAACGACTGGCGCTGGCAGCTCAGCCACCGGGTCAACGACCTCGAGGAGATCGAGCAGATCCTCGAGCTGACCGAGGAGGAGCGGGCCGGCCTGAGCGCGCCCGACAAGTTCCGGGTCGACATCACGCCCTACTTCATCAGCCTCATCGATCCGAAGGACCCGACCGACCCGATCCGGCGCCAGGTGATCCCGCTCGGCCGCGAGCAGCAGGCGTTCACCGCGATGATGGAGGACTCGCTGGCCGAGGACCGCCACTCGCCGGTCCCCGGCCTCGTCCATCGCTACCCGGACCGGGTGCTGATGCTCGTGACGACCCAGTGCGCGAGCTACTGCCGCTACTGCACCCGGTCGCGGATCGTCGGCGACGCGACCCAGAACTTCAACCGCAAGGAGCACGAGGCGCAGCTCGACTACCTGCGCCGCACCCCGCAGGTCCGGGACGTGCTGATCTCCGGCGGCGACGGCCTCACCCTGGCCCCGAAGCTGTTCGAAGTCGATCCTCCGCGGCCTCCGCGAGATCCCGCACATCGAGATCATCCGGATCGGCTCGCGGGTGCCGGTCTTCCTGCCCCAGCGGATCGACGACGAGCTGTGCTCGATGCTCGAGAAGTACCACCCGCTCTGGATCAACCTCCACTTCAACCATCCGAACGAGATCACGCCCGAGGTGAGCCGGGCGGTCGACAAGCTCACGAAGGCCGGCCTGCCGGTCGGCAACCAGTCGGTCCTCCTGGCCGGGGTCAACGACTGCGTCCACATCCAGCGGGCGCTGGTCCACAGGCTCGTCGAGAACCGGATCCGGCCGTACTACCTCTACCAGTGCGACCTGGTCGAGGGCTCGGGCCACTTCCGGACCCCGGTCGGCAAGGGCCTCGAGATCATGGAGGGGCTCCGCGGCCACACGAGCGGCTACGCCGTCCCGACGTACGTCATCGACGCCCCCGGCGGCGGCGGCAAGATCCCGGTCATGCCGAACTACCTGATCAGCTACTCGGACCACAAGGTCGTCCTGCGCAACTACGAGGGCTACATCACGACCTACGAGGAGCCGCCGACCTACCAGCAGCACGACAAGGCCGCCTGCGCCTACTGCCGGCACGAGCGACCCGAACCCGGCCAGTCGGGCGTCCTCGGCCTGCTCGAGGGGGAGCGGATGTGGATCGAGCCACGCGGCTTCGAGGAGATCCACCAGCGTGGCAACGTCGAGCAGCACCGTCTCCAGGATCCGAGCAAGTGGGTCCCGTTCGGCGTCGGCGCGATCGAGGGCCGGGCGACCGGATCGCTGCCGGTCCTGGAGGCCGGCGACGTCCTGGATGCGGCTGAACGGGCCGCGACGGACACGAACGCCGGCGTCGTCGAGCCGGGCGACCTCCTCAGCGAGGAGCAGCGCAGCGGGGTCGGCGCGGCGCCGACGCGGGAGTACGGACCCGGTGAGGAGCCCCGCCCGCGCGACGGCGAGCCGACGGCCTCCGCCCACGGCGAGTTGCTGTAGGCCGACCACAACAACGCCCGGCTGACACTCCGCGTCATCCTCGTCCGGGGCGAGCCATCGGAGGGACGCGATTGAGCGACATCGGCGAGCGGATCGCCGCCTGGCAGGCGGCCGGGCTGATCGACGGGGCGACCGCCGATCGGCTGCGCGCGGCCGAGGCCATCCCCGCTGCGGCGGCCGTCCCGCCGCCCGAGCCGGGCGCGGCCGGCCAACCCATCGAGGCGGCCGGACCGTCGGTGGCCGCGGCCTGGTTCGGACCGGGCGTCACGATCCCCGAGGTCTTCGGCTACCTCGGCGCGGGGTTCCTCCTGGCGGCCTGGTCGGCATTCGTCGCCCGCCTGGCCGGCGACGGACGGGAGAACGTGATCGGAGCCGGGTCGATCGCGGCCGCGGTCGTCCTCGTCGCCCTCGGCATGTGGCTCGCGACCGGCGATGCCCGCCGGTCGAGGGCGGCCGGCGTCGCGTCCCTCGCAGCCATCGCCTTCGCGACCGGTGGCGTCTTCGCGTTCTTCGCGACGGGCGACGTCGACGGCGTCGTCGCCGCCGACCCTGGCCACGGGCGTGGGCACGGCGCTGGCCGCCGGCTTGCGCGTGGTCCATCCCGGGCTGCTGACCCAGTTCGGCCTCCTGAGCGCCCTCACGTCGTTCGCCGCGCGCGCTGCTGGCCCGGCTCGAGTTGCTCGTCGGGCCCGATCGACTCACGTTCTCGGAATCCGGCCTTGTCATCCCAGCCGCCGGACCCGATCCGAGGCTCCTGGCGCTCGCGGCGGCGATCTGGTGGCTCGTCACGGCGGTTGTGATCGGGCTGATCGCCCTGCGTGAATCCCGGCGCGTCGAGCGAGGCGCCGACGGTCCCGCGTCGCGCCGTGCGGCGCTCACCCGCTTCTGGGCCGGGCTGGTGGCCGTCCTCGGCGTCGCCTCGGCGCTGACCCGGACCGACGTCCTGGCCAACGGCGACTACGGCCGGGTCGTCCCGTCGTGGTTCGCCATCCTCGCCGTCCTGGCCGTGTCCGCCGTGCTGGTCGAGCGGGCGTTCCGGCGCGACGCGACGGCCTACATCTACCCGGCGGCGCTCGGGCTGATCATCGCCCTGAGCGACGCCAACGTCAGCTACCTGTCGGGCGGGACCGAGGTCGCCCTGCTGGTCGAGGGCCTCATCCTGCTCGGCGTCGGGCTGGCCGCCGACCGCCTCCGCCGGAGGATCGGCGCCGCTGAAGGCGGGCCATCCGGGATCGCCCGGTCCCGCGGGCGGGTCGATGGCGACGGCTGCCACCGAGGAGCCACCGCCGAGCGTGCCCGACGCGACGGACGGCGGGCCCGGACCGACCCCGGGCGCTGGCGGACCGGACCGGGACGGACCAGCCGGCTAGGTCGGGTCGCCCGGCCGGCTCAGCCGCCCTTGAGCAGGTCGATCGCCTTGAGCAGCGGCGCGTCGCCCGACTTCGACAGGCCGTCGGCGCCGAGCCCCGACAGCTCGCCCGGCGTGACGATCTTGCCGGCCGGGGTCGACTCGAGCGGGATGTCCGGCACGATGCCGTGCTTCCAGATCTGGCGCCCGTCACGGGTCAGCCACTCGACGGTCCCGACGAGCAGGGCGGAACCGTCGCTCAGCGAGTACTCGTTGAGGACGGTGCCGGTCCCGAAGGTGGTCGCCCCGATGAGCTTGCCCCGGCCGGCATCCTGGATGGCGCCGGCGACGATCTCGGCCGAGCTGGCCGTCCCGAGATCGACGAGCACCGCCAGCGGAGTGGACGTCGCTTCGCCACCCGGCTTGACCTTCTCCTGCTCGACCTTGCCGCTCTTGTCGCGTTGCTGGTAGACGATCCCGTCCTTGAGGAACTGGCTGGCGATGTCGACGGCCTCGCCGACGTAGCCACCCGGGTTGCCGCGCAGGTCGAGGACGATCCCGGTCGCGCCGGCCTCCTTGGCGGCCACGATCGCATTCTCGACCTCCTTGGCCGAGCCGGCCGAGAACTCCTCGAGCCGGAGGTCGGCCAGGGTCGTGCCCGGGATCAGGCTCCACGACACCGCCGGAACGGTGACCTTCTCGCGGACGATGCTGTAATCGACCGGGGTGGTCTCCCCGGAGTGGAGGATCGACAGCTTCACGGTCGTCCCGGCATCGCCGCGGATCTCCTTGACGACCTCGTCGATGTCCTTGCTGTCGGTCGGAGTCCCGTCGACCGCGAGGACCTTGTCGCCGGAGCGCAGCCCGGCCCGGTCGGCCGGACCGCCCGGGATCACCGACTGGATGATCGGGGCACCCTGGTCGACGTTCATGAGCGCGCCGATCCCGACGATCGAGCCGCTCAGCGCGGTGTGCTGGTCCTTGACCTCCTCGGGGGTCAGGAACCGGGTGTGGCCGGTGTCGCCGACCGCCTCGACGAGGCCGTTGATCGAGCCGTAGGTGAGCTTCGTCGGATCGAGCGCGGACGGGTCGACGAAGTTGTCATGGAGGATCTTCCAGGCCTCGGTGTAGGTCGCGAACTCGGGCGGCATCGACGCCGGGACCGAGGCCGTGCCGCTGCCGACCGACGCCGCGCTGTCGCTCTTGCCGACGCCGATCCCGGCCGCGAACACCGCGACCAGGACGACGATCGCGGCGACGAGCCGGGCCGCCGACGGGAGCGTCCGGCGCGTGCCGGTGTCGCGGGGCGGCGCCCACGTTGGACGATCGGCGGAGACGGGCGCCGACGGGACGGCCGGCGGCCAGAGCGGGGCCGACGAGGAGCCCGCCGGCGAGGGGGCGGCCTCGGCCCGGCGTCGGGCTCGTGCCCGCGAGTTGGTTGCCGAGGGGATCGGTCGAGGAAGGTTCGATGGTCATCGGTCGCCTTTGCAGATTGGACGATGTCGACCAGTCTGGGGCAGAAGCGCTCAGACCGCGTAGCGGAACGATGAAGTCGGCGCAACCTCGGCGCCTCCCCCGCTGGTCGACGAAGCCGGGCCGTGCTATCCTCGCGCCTCAATCCCTACCTCGTTCGTCGGAATTGAACCACGCTGGTGCCCCTGCCCGTGACCGCCGCTCCGATCGCCGCCCCCGGATCGCTCGTCCTGCGTCCCGCCCCCGCCGGGCTGCCCGAGGCGGACCTGCGTCCGCCGACGATCGCCGCGGCACGGGACCCGTTCACGGCCATCCGGGTCCTCGGGCTCGTCGCCTGCATCGAGCGGGGCCGGCCGGCGCGGATCGCTGACATCGCCGCGGCGCTCAACGCGCGGTACCTCGACTGGGCGTTCAGCACCGCCGTCGTGACCGACGTCCTGCTCCAGCTCCAGGCCAACTGGCTGGCCGACTACCGCAACGGGTCGGGGATCGTCGTCGACGACGGGCCCTACGGACCGGCGGTCACGATCGAGGACTCGAGCCGGGTCGATCCGTGGATCGTCCGCCAGGTCGAGCGCGAGCTCGACGCCTGCCGGGCCGCGCTGGCCGACTTCAGCCGCCGCGATGGCGGAGGCTTCGATGACTGACCTGCTCCGCGCCGGGATGGTCGGCGTGCCGGGCCGATGCATGTGTCGCGGGCGGGCTCGACCCTGACGGTCGTCCGCCCGCCGCTCGCACCGGTCATCGTCCCCAACCCGTCAGCCACCAGGAGCACACCATGACCGTTACCGGCTATGCCAGCGACCGCGTCCTCGTCGACGCGGACTGGGCCCAGGCTCACCTGACCGACCCCTCCGTCCGCTTCGTCGAGGTCGACGTCGACACGACGGCCTACAGCCAGGGGCACATCCCCGGGGCCGTGGGCTGGGACTGGACGAGCCAGCTGTCGGACGGCGTCCGGCGCGACCTCGCCAGCCGCGAGGACTTCTCTGCCCTCCTCTCGGCAGAGCGGGATCGGACCCGACACGACGGTCGTCCTCTACGGCGACAACAACAACTGGTTCGCGGCGTTCGCCTACTGGCAGCTCAAGCTGTTCGGCCACGACGACGTCCGGATCCTCAACGGCGGGCGCAAGTACTGGCTCGACAACGGCCTGCCGATCACGACCGACGAGCCGAGCCCGACGCCGACCCGCTACCAGCTCCCGGAGCGCGACGACGCGCTGCGCGCGTTCCGCGACGACCTCCTGCCGCGGCTCGGCGATCCGGGCCTGGCCCTCGTCGACGTCCGGTCCCCGGCCGAGTACAACGGCGAGATCATCGCCCCGCCCGGGCTGAGCGAGACCGCCCAGCGGGCCGGTCGGATCCCGGGAGCGGTGTCGATCCCGTGGGCCCAGACGGTCCGCGAGGACGGCACGTTCAAGAGCCCGGACGAGCTCCGTGCGCTGTACGAGGCCAAGGGCGTCACGCCCGACAAGGACGTCGTGGCCTATTGCCGGATCGGGGAGCGGTCGAGCCACTCGTGGTTCGTCCTCCACGAGCTGCTCGGCTACCGGCGGGTCCGCAACTACGACGGCTCGTGGACGGAGTGGGGCAGCCTGATCGGCGTCCCGATCGAGAAGCCGGTCGCCGTCGCCGCCGGATAGCCTCGTACGCCCGGCCCCCGCGGCCGTCAGGCCAGGCTCGGGTCGGGCAGCAGGCGGGTCGGATCGAGCAGGTCCGGCCCGCTTGCCATGAACGTGTCGCGGCCATCGATCAGCCAGCCGAGCTCGAGGAGGGCCCGGACCGCCGGATGCGGTCCCGGGATGGCCAGGCCGGCTGGGGGACCGCCCGGCGCCAGCGCCACGGCGGCCAGGACCGCGGCCGTCGGATCGGTGTCCCCGGCGATGGCCAGCCGGCCGAGGCGGGCGTCGGCGACGACGCCGACCGCGACCGGTCGGCCGCGCTCGGCGACCCGGAACGGGATCCGGCCCGGTCCAGCCGCCCAGAACGCCCAGTCGCGCGACCGATCGTGACCGGTCAGGTCGCGCTCGAGCTCGGTCGCCACCGCGGACCCGATGCTCTCGACCGACCACCCTCCGGGCGAGGGCGGCATGCGTCCGGATTGCGCCCCGTCCGGCGGCCGGAGGTAGAGCAGCGGCCACCAGGGCGCCAGCCCGGCCCGGATGTAGAGCGGCATGGCCCGCGGATCCGACGAGCTGAAGGTGAGCCGTGGCCCCGATGCCGGGAGCGTCTCGGCGAGCAGCGCCCGGCCGATGCCGCGGCCCTGGACGTCCGGGTCGACGAACAGGTCGGTCAGGAACCAGCCCAGTGGCGTTTCGATCGCGCCGGCGAACCCGACGACGCCCTCATCGGTCTCGGCCACGACCAGGCGGGCCTCGCGCAGGAGGTGCTCGAGGTAGCGCGATCCGGGGCGGTCCGGGTCGGCCACCGGCTCGTCGTTGGCGACCGAGATCCGGGCGATCGCAGCGAGGTCCTCCTCGCGCGCCGGCCGGACGATCACGGCGCCTCGTGGAGCCGGCCCGCGGCGGCCATCGCCGCGACGAGCCGATCGTGGGGCAGGGCGAAGGCCGTGGTCCCGTCCCGCCCGGTCATCGTCTCGGCGGCGACGAGCGCATTGACGATCGCCTCCTCCGTCGCCTCGATCGTGGCGTCGAACAGCGCGTCGAGGGTCGGATCGAGGACCATCCGCAGGCCGTCGAGCGTCGTCCGCGGATCGGCGTCCGGGGCGGTGTCGGGCAGCCCCCGGTTGCCGGTCGCGAACGCCACGATGAGGTCGCCGCTCGACGTCGCGCCCGTGCCCCCGACCCGGCCGATCCCGAGCGCCGCACGCTGGGCGATCCGCTCGCACTGATGGGGCAGGAGCGGGGCGTCGGTCGCGACGACCACGATGATCGAGCCGCCCCCCGCCGGCGGCCGGCCGGGACGAGCCGGGCTCGGGACGACCTCGATCGGGATGGCCGCCCCGACGGCGACCCCGTCGATCGACAGCCGCTCGCGCCGGCCGTAGTTGGCCTGGACGAGGACGCCGAGCGTCCAGCCGCCGAGCGCCGGCGCAATGACGCGCGACGACGTCCCGATGCCGCCCTTGAACTCGTGGCAGACCATCCCGGTCCCGCCGCCGACCCCGCCCTCCGCGACCGGCCCGGGCGCGGCCGACCGGAGCGCGGCGAGGGCGTCGTCGGTCGTGACGTGGAACCCGTCGATGTCGTTGAGCCGGCCGTCCCAGGTCTCGCCGACGACCGGCAGGGCCCAGGAGAGGGAGCCCGCGGGCCGGCTCTCGACCGCCGCACGGACGAGCGCGTCCCGGACGACCCCGACGCTGTGGGTGTTCGTCAGGCCGATCGGCCCGCCCAGCAGGCCGGACTTCGCGGATCCACTCGAGTCCCGTCAGCTCGCCGTTCCCGTTCAGCCGATGCGCCCCGGCAAACACGGGCTCGGTCCACGTGTCGCCGTCGTGCGGGACGATCATGGTCACCCCGGTCCGGACGGGGCCGCGCCCCGGACGAGCGGGCCGTCGCCACGGATGATCGTCCGGTGACCGACCCGGACGCCCGGGACGTCCGTGATCGCGCCGAGGGGTCCCGGCCGACCGCTGCCGATGACGATGCCCAGGTCGCGTGCGCGCACGGCGCCAGCGTAGCGTCCGGCGCGCCGACAGGGTCGCGCGGGCCGCTCGCCTATCATCGGCGGGTGACCGCGACCCTCCCCCGATCCCGCCCAGGCGCGCCCGACCCGGCCGACCGCCGACGGCCGGACCGGTCGTCCTCGAGCGGCGTCCGGACCTCGATGCGATCGCACCGATGGACGTGGCGGAGGTGTTCCGCGACCTCCCGGGACTGGCCGTCCTCGAGAGCGCCCGACCCGGCCGGAACGCGCGCTGGTCGTTCGTGACGGCCGACCCGATCCAGGTCCTGGACGGGCCGGCGCCGGGCCCGGATCCGTTCGCGGAGGCCCGCGACCTCGTCGGCCGGCTCGATCCCTCGCCTGCACGGTCGGTCGAGGAGTGGTCGGTGCCGCCGTTCCTGGGCGGGCTCGTCGGCTACCTCGGCTACGACGTGGGGCACGCCCTCGAGCGCCTGCCGACGATCGCCGAAGACGACCAGGGCCTGCCGATCCTCCGGCTCGCGCTCCACGACTGGGCGATCGCCTGGGACCGGCGCGACGGGCGGGCGTGGCTTGCCGGTCGCACGGTCGACGGCGACCGGTCCGGTCTCGGCCGGCGGATCGAGGCGGTCCGCCGCCGGCTCGACGGGATCGGGTCCAGGCCGTCAGCCACGGCACTGCTCCCGGACGACCTGGCCTTCCGATCGAGGCTCGACCGGACCGGGTACGAGGCCGGCGTCGAGGCGATCCGGACCGCGATCGCCCGCGGCGACATCTACCAGGCGAACCTCGCTCGCCGGCTGGAGACCTCCTTCCGCGGCGACCCCTGGCCGCTGTACCGCGCCCTCCGGACGGGTGACCCGGCGCTGTTCGCGGCGTTCCTCGACCTCGGACCCGACGGCGAGCCGGGCGATCCCGCCGGCGCCCCGCGGGCGATCGCGTCGGCCTCGCCCGAGCCGTTCCTGGCGGTCGACCGGTCCGGACGCGTCGAGGCAGATCCGATCAAGGGCACCCGCCGCCGGGGCCGGACCCCGGAGGAGGACCGGGCGCTCGCGGCCGAGCTCCTGGCAAGCGCCAAGGACCGGGCCGAGAACGTGATGATCGTCGACGTCCTCCGCAACGACCTCGGGCGGGTCTGCCGACCGGGCTCCGTCCGGGTCCCGCGGCTGTGCCGGCTCGAGCGGACGGCCGCCGTCCAGCACCTCGTGTCGACCGTGACCGGGCGGCTGGCGCCGGGTCGAGACGCCTTCGACCTGCTCGCGGCGAGCTTCCCGGGCGGGAGCATCACCGGCGCGCCGAAGATCCGGGCCATGGAGATCCTCGAGGAGCTCGAGCCGGTCCGCCGCGGTCCGTACACGGGCGCCGCCCTCTGGATCGGGCCCGACGGCGCGCTCGGCTCGTCGATCCTCATCCGGACGTTCGTCGCCGACGGCCACCGGCTGACGCTCCACGTCGGGGGCGGGATCACCTGGCGCAGCGACCCGGCCGCCGAGTGGGACGAGACCGTGGCCAAGGCCGCCGGGCCGCTCCGGGCGATCGGCGCGACGGAGGTCGGCCGAGCATGACGTCGTGGGTCTGGCTCGACGGGCGGCTCGTCGATGCGGCCGGCCCGCACCTCCGGGTGGCCGACCGGGGGTTCCAGCTCGGTGACGGCATCTTCGAGACCGCGCGGGCACGCCGCGGCGTCGTCGTCGAGCTCGAGGAGCACCTCGGGCGCCTCCACGAGAGCGCCGCCACCGTGAGCATCCGGCTGCCGTACGACGACGGCGCGCTCGGCCGGGGAATCGCCGATCTCCTCGCCGCGGAGTCGCTGGCCGGGACCGGCGCCGACGGTCGGGCCCCTGGCGACGCGTCGCTCCGGATCACCGTCAGCCGGGGTCCGCTCGAGCGCCGCGGGCTGCTCCCGCCGGCCGACGAGGTCCCGCCGACGGTCGCGATCCAGGCCTGGCCATACGCTCCGCCTCCGGACGAGCTCCTCGAGCGCGGCATCCGCGCGATTCCGAGCACGGTCCGGCGGGATCCGGCCTCGCCGCTTGCCGGCGTCAAGTCCACCTCCCGGGCGGACTACGTCTACGCCAGGCTCGAGGCCGCCCGGGCGGGGGCCGACGACGCCCTGTTCCTGACGATCGAGGGGCTCCTGAGCGAGGCGACCTCGGCCAATATCTGGACGGTCGTCGGCCGGACGCTCGCCACGCCGTCGCGCAACGAGGCGATCCTGGCCGGGACGACCCGGACGTGGCTGATCGCGCACGCGCCCGCGCTCGGCCTCGAGGCGGTCGAGACCGCGATCCGGCCCGACGAGCTGATCGCCGCGGACGAGGCGTTCCTGTCCTCGAGCGTGGCCGGGATCGTGCCGCTGACCGAGTACGCCGGCCGACCCGTCGGGAACGGGCGCCCGGGCCCGTGGGCCGCGACGATCCGCGGGGCGCGCGAGGCCTGGGTCGACGCCGCGAGCCTGGCGGTCGCCGGGTGACCCGGGGGGAGCTCATCGCCCGCACGCGGCAGCTCATCGACGAGGGCGACCGGCTCGTGGCGAACCCTTCGCTGGGAGCGCTCCAGGTCTGGCTCAAGCTCTCGGACGAGCTCCTCAGCGTGGCCTGGGGCACGATGGACCGCTACCACCTCGCCTGGCTGATGGTCGGCAAGCCGAAGGGGATCGTCCGCGGCCGGCCGATGACGCCGGACGAGGAGTCCGCCTACGTCCGCGAGGTCGCAGAGCAGAAGACGGCCGCCCTGCGGATGAGCCTGGACGCCGTCGAACGCCAGGGGATGCCGTTCGTCGGCGAGACCGGCGGCGCCGGCTCCGGGGGCGCCGTGGCCCCGCCGGAGGCACGCCGCCCGTGACCAGCGGGTCGCGGCTGCCGGCCGTGGGTGGCGAGCGGGACGTGCCGGCCCCCGACCCCATCGCGGCGGCCTACCTCGAGCTCGCCCTCCGGCTCGACCAGCGGACCCCCGGGCTCGTCGACGGGTACTACGGGCCGGCGGAGATCAAGGCGCGGGTCGACACCGAGCAGCTCCGCCCGCCCGCGCGGCTGGTCGCCGACGCGATCGAGCTCGCGACCCGGCTCGAATCGGAGGTCGCCGACCCGGCCCGACGAGAGTGGCTCCGTCTCCAGGTCGTCGCGCTCGAGACGCACGCCCGGCTTCTCGCCGGCGAGACGTTCGGCTACGTCGAGGAGGTGACTCGGCTGTTCGGTGTGGGTCCGCGGGCCCGCGGCGAGGCTGTCTTCGCCGGGACCGTCGCCGAGCTCGACCGCCGGCTGCCCGGGGCGGGCGACGTCCACGAGCGCCTCGCGGCCTGGGACGCCCGGTGGGTCATCCCGTCGGACCGCGTCGCGACCGTCGGGGCGTGGCTTGTCGGCACGCTCCGCGGGCGCGCCGAGCCGGTGTTCGGACTGCCGGCGGGCGAGGCGCTCCGGCTCTCGCTGGTGACCGGCCAGCCGTGGTCCGGCTACAACTGGTACGACGGCGGCCTGCGGTCGCGGGTCGACCTGAACGTCGACCTGCCGATCCGCGGTCCCGACCTGGTCGCGACGCTCGCCCACGAGACGTACGCCGGACACCACCTGGAGCATGCCTGGAGGGAGGCCGAGCTGGTCGAGCGGCTGGGCCACCTCGAGGCGAGCGCGATGCTGATCAACGCTCCCGAGTGCCTGATCAGCGAGGGCCTCGCCGAGGTGGGCCGGCGGCTGATCCTCGACCCGGCCGACGAGGCCGATCTCCTCGTGGAGCTGACCGACCGGGCCGGGCTGCCCGATGCCCGCGACCCTGCCGCGGCGCGGGAGATGGCCGACCGGGCGGTCGCGCTCGGACCCATCCGGGCGGCGCTGCGGGCTGTCGACGTCGACGCGGCGCTCCTGCTCCACGTCGACGGCTGGGGCCGCGCCGAGGTGGGCGCCTGGCTCGAGCGGGTCGCGCTGCTGCCTCCGGAACGCGCGGCGCGCAAGCTCGAGTTCATCTCCCACCCGATGTGGCGGACCTACGCCTTCGTCTACGCGGACGGAGCGGAGCTGCTGTCCCGCTGGCTGGCCGCCGTGCCGGAGCGAGATCGCCCGGGGCGCTTCCGGAGGCTGCTCGTCGAGCCGGTCAGCCTGCCGACGATCCTCCGCGAATCGACCGTCTCCGATCCGCGCGGGATCGCCTGACGCGGCCTACTTCTTGGATCCCTTGAGCGAGCCGGTCACCGCGGTCTCGTCGGCGCTGCCGACGTAGCAGGTGATCGACCGCTGGCCGTCCTTCCAGCCGGCCTCCTGGGGCACGATCGATCCGGCGGCCAGCGCGGACGCGTCGTAGGCCAGCCCGACGTAGGCCTCGAACGGCGGCAGGCAGTTCGTCTCGGCGTAGGCGAAGAGCGCCTCCGTCCCCGGGTACGCGACGCTCTTCTCGGCCGGGTGCTTGAGCACCGCGAACGTCTCGTAGAGATGGGCCTCGGAGCACGGGTGGTGCTGGACGTCGCCGACCTCCACCCCCGCCGTGGGCGCATTGGCGGCGCTCGGCGCGTCGAAGCAATCGCCGACGACGAGATCGCCCGAGCTGCCGCTCAGCCGGTCGCGGAACACGACGCCGCCGACGACGACGGCGAAGATGACGATCGGGATGGCCAGCCGCCGGAGCAGGCTGGACGTCTTGCTCGCCGGCGCGCTGGGGGCGGTCCAGCCCGCCGCGCCCGCCTCTCCGACCGGGGCGCCTCCGGGTGGCGTCGTCGGTCCGGCGTCCATCGCCGACGCACCGGCCAGCGATCCGATCCCCGTCGCATCCGCCGCGCCGGTCGGGACCTCGGGCGCGGCTCGCCGCCTGGCGCCCAGTCGTGCTCGGGGGACCGTCCGGGCCCCTCGCTGTCAGACATCCCAATCTCCCGCTCGTCGAGCGCCCGAACCAGGGACGCCGCACCGGTCAGGGTAGCGTCGCGGATCGCCGGTCGAAGGACCCAATGGTCCTATCGATCCGGCCGTGGCGGGTCGACGACGGCGGCTCGATCTCACGGGTGAGCACCGCCCGGTCCTCGTCGCCCCCGTCGTACGAGGGATAGGCAGGCGTCCCGTAGAGCCGCTGCGTGCCGGGCCCGCCGTCGACCCGGAAGCCGATCCGCGTGTGGAACCCGACCGAGCCGCGGTTGCCGGGCCAGGTGACGGCCGTCACCCGGCGGACGCCGCGGGTGGCCACGTCGTCGATGAACGCCTGGTAGAGCCTCCGGCCCAGCCCGCGCCGGCGCAGGTTCGGGTCGACCCCGGCCAGGTGGACGTAGCCGACCTCCGGGTCGTCCGGGCTGACGAACCCGACGAGGAACCCGGCGAGGCGACCCCCCTCGGTCTCCGCGACCCACGACGTCCCGCGGAAGTGCTGGAGCCACAGCCGCGGCAGCAGGTGACGGACCCGACGCCCGCCCCACCACTCGTCGACCACACCGACGATCCGACGATGGTCCGCCTCGGTCGGGCGGCGGAGGTGGATCGCCGTCGGCGTCGGGTCCCCTCCGGCCCTGGGGGCGACCTCGGCGTCGGTCATCGCGCCGACCACCAGGCCATCAGCGTGCCGAGCATGAACTCGAGCGCGACGAGCGGGATCCCGTAGACCTGGTCCAGGTAGTCGGCCAGGCCGAGGTCGCCGCCCTCGACATGCGACCACAGCCAGGTCACGACCACCGCCGCGCCGAGCGCGACGAGGAAGATCACGACCGAGACCAGCGCCCGGGCCGGTGAGGTCAGGGTGCCCGCGGCGCCCGCGCGCACGAACAGCCCGATGAACCGGCCGGTGAAGATCGCCACGATGAGCAGCCCGGCCGAGAACGAGAAGCCGATCGCGAGGATGAGGAAGACGGCGATCCCGACCACCGCACCGAGGATCCCCATCTGGACCGCGCGGGCGGGACTCCCGGCGGAGGCCGTCGTCCCGTCGGCGGACAGCTCGGGTCGGGCGAGCCGCTCGCCGGGGGCCCGCTCGAGGCGTCGTGGCGGCGTCGCGGGCTCGTCCGGCGGAGGCGCTTCCCCGGCCGGTCCGCCGCCGGGCGGCACGGGCGGCAGGGGGTCCGCCCCCTCGGGACGCGCGTCGGGCTCGGGCGTCTCGGTCGGCTGCGACATCGCGGTCATCGTACCGCCGGCCCGCACGGCCGGACCTGCCAGCGGCGGGCTGCAGGAACCGGGTCACCGCCGGTCGCGGGCTCCGGTGTCTGCGCTAGACTCTGCGATCGTGAGCCATCCCTCCCTCGGCCTGCCGCCGCCCGACATGACCGCCGGGTTCCCGGATGCCGCCGCTCGACTGCTGGCCGCC
This sequence comes from uncultured Actinomycetes bacterium, assembly GCA_963697125.1. Lineage (GTDB taxonomy): Bacteria > Actinomycetota > Acidimicrobiia > IMCC26256 > DASPTH01 > DASUAS01. Next base: position 502,481 of record CAVOMW010000015.1, on the reverse strand, counting down.
TCCGCCCGGGTCGGGGCGCGGACCCTGGAGATCGTGGCCGCCGAGGACCCCGACTTCCGCGAGCACTACGACGAGATCGCGCTGCGCCGGCTGCTCCGCGACACCGAGGTGTTCATCGAGCGCCTGTCCCGCTCGCTGGCGAGCGCCGACCCGGAGTTCGTCCGGGCGTGGGCCGAGCAGGTCGTGCCCGTCTACCGACGGCGCCAGGTCCCGATGGACGACCTGATCCGGATCTCCGAGGGCCTGCGCCTTGCGGCCAAGGGCGTCGTCGCCCCGGGTGAGCGGGGCCCGATCGACGAGGCGATCGACGCGGCGGTCAAGGTGTTCCGCCGGCACCATCGGATCGCCGGTGGCGGGCGCCGCCGGAACCGGCTCCTCGAGCTCCTCTACAAGGGCGCCTGACCGATGACGATCAAGTGGGTCAAGTCGGACCCGCTCGTGATGAACGGCGAGCCGTTCTGCTACGGCAGCCGGCTCACGGTCCGCCAGCTGCTCGAGGAGCGCCGCCACGGCTACGACCTGACCCGGATCCTGACCGACCACCCCGAGCTCAAGCGGCTCGGCGTTGCCTCGGCCTGGGCGTATGCCGCCGCGCATCCCGAGCGCTACGCCGAGTTCCTCGCCGGCGACGGGTCGCTGGTCGGTCCCGGGTTCAGTGCCGCGGAGGCGGAGGCCCTCCCCGAGCACCTGCGGATCCCGGGGGTCGTCGTCGACCGTACCGCGGCACCGGCCTGACGAGCGCGCCCGCAGTCGCGACGACCCGGGCCGGACGAGCCGAGCTGCGAGAGCCACTTGCGGCCATTTCCGACCTGGATGGTAGGATTTAGCCGTGAACGACGACACGATCGCCACGACCACCGCCGGGACCGGGCCCGCACCGAGCCCCACGCCTGCCGCGGCTGACGCGACCCCGGCCGAGGCGCCGCCATTCGACCCCGCGCGCCGGGCGACCGAGCTGGCGATCCTCGACGCCCTCCGGTCGGTGGTCGACCCCGAGATCGGGATGAACGTCGTCGAGCTCGCCCTGATCAAGCAGATCATCCTCGGCGACGACTCGACCGAGATCAAGATGATCCTGACGACGCCCTTCTGCCCGTACGCCGGCTCGATGATCCAGCAGGTCAAGGAGGAGGTCGAGGCGGTCGTCCAGCACGACGTAAAGGTCACCCTCCTGGCCGAGCGCTGGGATCCGCGCGACGCCGGCCTGATGTGGTGATCGGCGGCCCCTCGACGGTTCGATGACCCGCGACGGCTCCGCCCGCGGCGCGCACGCTGCCTCGATCGACTCGCTCGTGGCGACCGGCCGCGGCGACGACGGGACGACCGGCCTGCTCTACGGCGGCCCCCGCGTATCCAAGGACGATCCGCGGACCGAGGCCTACGGCACGGTCGACGAGGCCGTCGCGGCGCTCGGCCTCGCGCGGGCCGAGATGGGCAGCGAGGCCCGCCACGGGACGGCCAACCCGGCGCTGACCGAGCTCGGCGAGGTCATCCTGCGGCTCCAGCGCGAGCTGTTCGTCGTCGGCGCGGAGCTGGCCACGACGCCCGACGCCTGGAGCCGGCTCGAGGACGGGCGGACCCGCGTCTCGGCGCCCATGGTCGACGGGCTGACCGTCCTGCTCGAGGAGCTCGAGCGGCGGATCGCGATGCCGCGCGAGTTCGTCGTCCCCGGCGAGACCCGGGCGAGCGCCGCGCTCGAGCTGGCGAGGACCGTCGTCCGGCGGGCCGAGCGCCGAGCGGTCGCGCTCGACCGGGCCGGTTTGCTCCCAGGACGGCACCTGCTACCGTATCTCAACCGCCTGGCCGACCTGGTCTGGGTCATGGCCCGGGCCGCGGAGCAGGCGGAGGCGCGGACCAGCACTCCCGCCCGAACCGCCGGCCCGCGCCGCTCGAGAACAACCGCAGCGACGCCCGGCGAACCCGACACCGCGAAGCTCACTCCCACCCCGAAGCGAGGCGCACAAGGAGCGCAGACCCGATGATGCAGAACCAGAGCCCGTCCGCGACCCCGACGCAGCTCGGTGTTCGCCCGACCGCCGCGCTGTCGGCGGGCTTCCTCAGCCAGTCGTTCGCCTGGATGTTCGTCGGCCTGCTGCTGACCGGGGCCGTCGCCTTTGTGGTCCAGGGCAGCGAGACGCTGACCAACGCCGCCGCCCAGTGGTACCTGCCCGTCCTGATCGGCCAGTTCATCCTGGTGATCGCGATCAGCGGCGGGATCAACAGGCTGAGCGCCACGGCGGCGCTCGGGCTGTTCCTCGTCTACGCCGCGACGATGGGGGTCACCCTGTCGTTCATCTTCATCGTCTACGACCTCGGCTCGATCGCTGCCGCGTTCGTCAGCGCCGCCGGGATGTTCGGCGCCGCCGCGGTCTACGGGGCGGTCACGAAGCGCTCGCTCGCCTCGATCGGCGGCTACCTGTTCATGGGCCTGATCGGCCTCGTCATCGCGATGTTCCTGAACCTGTTCCTCCTCCACAGCTCGCAGTTCGACCTGGTCCTGTCGATCTTCGGAGTGGGCCTCTTCGTCGGTCTGACCGCCTGGCACGTCCAGCGGATCGCGAACGGCGACCTGGCCGCCTACACCGGGTCGATGGAGAAGGGCGCCGTCCTCGGAGCGCTGTCGCTCTACCTCGACTTCATCAATATCTTCCTGTTCCTGCTCCGGATCTTCGGCGGGCGCCGCTAGCCGCCCGTTCGACACCGGCGACCGACCGAGCGCCGTCCGAACCCGGGCCGCGCCATGGCCGCCGGCGAGCCCCGCCTGACGGTCGCCCTGACCTTCGACCACGACGCGATCTCGTCCGAAGTCGATCGGGGGGACGGTCCGGTCCTCCGCTCGCGGGGCGAGTTCGGACCGCGGGTCGGGGCGCCGCGGATCCTGGCGCTCCTCGAGCGCGAGGCGATCGCCAGCACGTGGTTCGTCCCGGGCCACACGATCGTGACGTTCCCGGACAGCGTGGCCGCCGTGGTCGCCGGCGGTCACGAGATCGCCTGCCACGGCTGGGCCCACGAGGACCTGGCCGGGCTCGATGGCGACGCCGAGCGGAGCGTCCTCGAGCGGAGCGTCGAGGCCGTGGCCCGGGCCTCGGGCGTCCCGCCGCGTGGCTTCCGTGCCCCGTACTGGTCGCTCTCGGAGCAGACGCTCGACCTCGTCGCCGAGCTCGGGATCGTCTACGACTCGAGCCTGATGGCCGACGACGTGCGCCTCCACCGGGTCCGTCGGGGCGACGTCCACGACGCCAGGGCCGGCTCGCGCCTCGGCTCACCCGGGCCGCTGGTCGAGGTCCCGGTCAGCTGGGCCCTCGACGACTGGCCCCACTTCGAGCCTGGCGCCCGAGGCGTCGGGCCGATGAGCGCGCCATCGAAGGTCGAGGAGATCTGGACCGGCGAGCTGCGCTACGCCTGGGAGCGCGAGCCAGGCGGGCTGCTCACGATCACGATGCACCCCGAGGCGATCGGGCGCGGCCACCGCCTGCTCATGCTCGAGCGGTTCATCGCGGCGGCCCGCGCGCTCGACGGGGTCGTCTTCGACCGGCTCGACCGGGTCGTCGGACGCTGGCTCGCGGTCAACCCGTCGCCGGCCTGACCGGAGCGGACGGAGCCGTCAGCCGGCCCGGCGCCGCCGGGCGACCGGCACGCGACCCGGGACCCTGCGGGCCACGCCGGGGCTGACCGGCAGCGTGCGACCGTCCTGCAGGAGGGCCGCCAGCTCGTCGGCCGGCAGCGGCCGGGCGAGATAGTAGCCCTGGCCGAGATCGCACGAGAGCCGGCGGAGCCAGCCGAGCTGCTCGGCCGTCTCGATGCCCTCGGCGACGACCCCGATCCCGAGCCCGTGGGCGAGGGCGATGACCGCCTCGACGATCGGGAGCGTCGTGTCGTCGGCTCCGGTCAGCTCGGCGATGAACGTCCGGTCGATCTTGAGCGCGTCGAGCGGCAGGTGCTTGAGGTAGGACAGCGACGAGTAGCCCGTCCCGAAGTCGTCGAGGGCGAGCTTGACGCCGAGCTCGCGCAGCTCGCGCAGCGATCGCGTCCCGGCCTCGGACTCGTCCATCAGGACCGATTCGGTGATCTCCAGCTCGAGGCTGGCCGGGTCCAGGCCGGTGTCGGCCAGGATCGCCGCGACCTCGCCGCCCAGGCCGGGCTGGGCGAACTGCCTGGCCGACAGGTTGACCGACATGAGCATCGGCCCGGCCCCCGGGAACGCCACCTGCCAGGCACGGGCCTGGCGGCAGGCCGTCTCGAGGACCCACCGACCGATCGGCAGGATGAGGCCGGTCTCCTCGGCCAGGGGGACGAACGACAGGGGCGGGACGAGCCCCCGGACCGGGTGCTGCCAGCGGACGAGCGCCTCGATCCCGACGATCCTGTCGGTCGTGAGGTCGACGAGCGGCTGGTAGTCGAGGCGGAGCTCATCGCGCTCGACCGCCCGCCGGAGGTCGTTCTCGAGATCGAGCCGCTCGACCGTCGCCGCGCTCATGCCCGGCTCGAACACCGCCTGGCGCGAGGCCGCATCCGCCTTCGCCCGGTACAGGGCGACGTCGGCGTCGCGGAGCAGGTCGCCCGGCTCGGTCTGGCCGACGACTCCGAACGCGATGCCCATGCTGGCGGTGACGAACGCCTCCCGGCCGTCGAGATCGAACGGCTCGCGCAGGGCGCCATCGATCCGCTCGGCGATCCCGCGTGCCTCGTCCGGGGTCCGCACGCCGTCGAGCAGGACGGCGAACTCGTCACCGCCGAACCGGGCCACGGTGTCGCCCGGTCGGAGGCAGACCTCGAGCCGGCGGGCGACCGCTTCGAGGACGCGATCGCCGATCGCGTGGCCGAGGCTCTCGTTGATCAGCTTGAACCGGTCGAGGTCGAGGAGGATCAGGGCGACCGGGTCGTCCTCGCCCTGGCGGGTCCACGACAGCGAGTGGGACGCCCGGTCGAGCAGCAACGCCCGGTTCGGGAGCCCGGTCATCCGGTCGTAGAAGGCCGATCGGCTCAGCTCGGCCTCGAGCTGTCGCCGCTCGCGCAGGTCGCGGACGGAGATGACGTCGGCGGGCTCGCCGTCGGGATACGGGATCCGCCGCCAGCTGACCTCGACCGGGAAGATCGTCCCGTCGCGGTGACGGGCGAGGACCTCGACCGGCGACGACGGCTCCGCGATCGAGCTCGCCGCGCTCGACCGCGTCGGCCGTCTCCGGCGCGGCGAAGTCGAGGATCCGCCGCCCGACGCAGGCCTCGGGCTCGTAGCCGACGAGCCGGCAGAACGCGGCGTTGACCTCGAGGAGGACCCCCGCGCGGTGGATCGCCAGCGCCTCCGACGTCGCGTCGGACAGGCGGCGGTAGCGCTCCTCGGAGATCCGCAGGGCCTCCTCGGCGCGCCTCCGTTCGACGATCTCGTGGCGGGCGCTCTCGAGCAGGTGGGCGTTGTCGAGGGCGAGCGAGGCGAGCTCGGCGAACCGCCCGAGGACCTCGACCTGGCGCTCGCCGAACGTCACGTCGAGATCGCCCGAGGCCAGGCCGAGGACGCCGCGGACCTCGTCGCCCGAGACCAGCGGGATCCCGACGACCGCGCCGAGCAGCCCGCTCGGCAGGTTCGGGTCGCGCGTCGGCATGCGCGTCGTAGTCGGGGGCGACGAGCGGCTCGCGCGTGTTCCAGACGGCTCCGGACACGCCCATGCCGCGGGCCAGCCGGTGCCCGATGTAGTCGGCGTACAGGCCGGTCCCGACCTCCATGACCAGGTCGCCCTGCGCCGCGTCGACGAGGTAGACGAACCCGTGGGACGTCCCGACGAGGTCGCCGGCCCGGTGGACGATCGTCCCGAGCAGCTCGGTCGGGTCGAGCCGGTCCATGAGCGCGACGGCGGTCTCGTTGAGCGCCGCGAGGTAGGCATCGGCGAGGCCCGATCCCGGGCGGCCGGTCGCGACGGCGTGCGACGGCTTGGTCAGGTAGAGGTTCGCGTCCGCTGCCCGCACGAGCGCATCCTTCGACCGCCCGTCGTGCGGGAACGTGGCGATCCCGATGCTGATCGAGACGGCCGGGCCGGCCCCGCCGACCGCGCCGGCCACCGCCCCGGCCGACCGCCGTCCGGATCCGCTCGGCGACCGCCTCGGCCTGGGCGTGACCGAGCCCGGGCAGGATCGACGGCGAACTCGTCGCCGCCGTAGCGATACGCCCGGTCGTGGTCGCGGAGGACGCCCGAGATCGCGGTCGCGATCGCCCGGAGCAGCTCGTCGCCGGCCGGATGCCCGCGCGTGTCGTTGAACGCCTTGAACGCATCGAGATCCATCATCAGGAGCGCCAGCCCGCTGCCGTCGTCGGTCGCGACGGCCTCGCCGAGCTCGCGCTGGAACGCGCCGTGGTTGCGCAGCCCGGTCAGCGAGTCGAGCTCGGCCCGGACCTCGACGGCGCGATGGATCTCGGCGTTCTGGAGCGCGATCGAGGCCTGCCCGGCGAACAGCTTCGTGAGCTCGAACTCGTTCGGCCGAGAAGTGCGACTCGTCGAGGCCCATCCGGCCGATGTTGAGTGTCCCGATGACCTCCCCGCCGGCGGCCAGCGGGACCACGATCATCGACTCGGGCTCGTACGGCGTGCCGGGGATCTGGATCGAGCGCGGATCGAGGTGGGCGTCGTTCGACGAGCACCGCCTCGTTGCGGTCGATGACCCAGCCGGTGATCCCGACGCCGAGCGGGCCGACGTACTCCATGATCACGTCGGCGAACCGGTCGCGGGCGACGACCGCCCGCCGGACCGCCGCCGCCCTGTCGACCCGGTAGATCGTCAGCGAGTCGTAGGCGACGACCGCCTTGAGCGAGTCGGCGATCATCTCGAGGACGTCGTGCGGGTCGAGCGTCGAGAGGAGCGTCTCGTTGACCTCGAGGAGCCGTCGCTGGCTCGCGAGCTGGAGCTCGAGCTCGCGCTGCTGGCGTCGCACGCGCTCGGCGTTGTCGGCGTTGACGAAGGCCTGGGCGGCGTGTCCGGCGAAGATCGACAGGGTCGCCTCGTGGTCGGCCGAGAACCGGTTCCGGCCGAGCTTGGCGAGCACGATCACGCCCTCGACCCGGTCGTCGTAGGTCATCGGCACGAGGAGCATCGACTCCGGGCCGTCGGTCGGGCCGACGAGCATCCGGCGGTCGTCGGTCTCGGCGTCGCCGATGACGATCGACTCGTTGTGCTCGGCGACCCAGCCGGTCAGCCCCTCGCCGATGCGGCAGCGGAGCATCTCGGTCGTCGGCGCGTCGACGCCCATGAACACGCCCTGGAAGGCGATCGGCTCGCACAGCCCGGGGTCGTGATCGACCCGGTAGACGCGGATGTTGTCGTAGTCGATGAGGCTGCGCGCCTCGGTCACGATCGCCTCGGCGATCCCTCGGACGTCCTGGATCCGGTTCAGCCGGGCGGTCAGGTCCTGGATCGCCCGGAGCCGGGCGGCCAGGTCGACCGTCGCCTCGTACAGCCGGGCGTTCTCGATCGCCGAGGCCATCTGGTCGCCGAACGCCGCCGCCAGCTCGAGCTCCTCGGCCGGCCACTCGCGACGCTTCTCGTGGTAGAGCACGAGCAGGCCGAGCATCCGCTCGCGGAACACGATCGGGACGTAGCACACCGTCTGGATCCCGTCGCGGGCATAGGCCGCCCGGAGCTCCGGCGACGCCGCGGCCGTGCCGGCGTCCTGGAGGACCCGCAGCTTGCGGTCGCGGACCGCCTCGACCCCGTTCGCCGGGGAGTCCATCGTCAGGCGGGCGACCGCCTCGCGGATGGCCGGGCTCAGGCCGCGGTGCGCGGCCAGGCGGAACGGGTGGACGGTGTCGTCGAGCAGCCACAGCGCCGCGCGCTCGACCGAGAACAGCGAGACGGTGTAGCCGATGACGTCGTCGAACAGGCTGGCGAGCTCGGTCCGGCCGGAGACCGCCGCGGCGATCCGACGGAGCGCCCCGTCCCGGGTGACGTCGACGCGACCGCGTCCGGCGACGGATCGGGGGAGCCGGCTCTCCGCCGTCCCCGGGAGCCCCGGTCCCGATCGCGCCGGTACGTGACGGCCACCTGCTCGCGGAACCTCCCTGGACCGGCGGACGGCGCGACACGCCCGCGCCCGTGCGGGATTGCTGCGCGCCGCCAGGGCACCGTATCGGGGTGCCGAGGCAGCCGCGATGGCCCGACAGTCCTAGGTCGAACGCGCCGGCTCGGCCGACGGCGAGCTCAGCCCACCCGGACCTGGATCGTGTGGTGGCCGCGCGCGCCGTCCGGCGGCGGGCGGGGTGACCTGGTCGGTCTGGACCTCGCCGCGTGCCGTCGGTCGCCCGGACCTCGATCGTGTGGTCGCCGGCGGTCGCGTCCCAGCCGACGCTGCCATTGGACCCAGGTCGCCTTCGAGATCGCCGCCGACAGCGTGGCCGGCTGCCAGGCGCCGCTCGTCGATCCGCACCTCGACCTTCGAGATGCCCCGGTCCGGCGCCCAGGCGACGCCGGCGATCGCGACCGGGCCCGCGCGCAGGCCGCGCGCCGTCGCGCGGCACGTCGATCCGCGACTGGGTCAGGATCGGCGCCTCCTTGGCCCAGCCGCGCGGGACCCAGTAGGCGTCGAACGCCTCGAGCGTCGTCAGCTCGATCTCGGCCAGCCACTTCGTCGCCGACACGTAGCCGTACAGCCCGGGCACGATCAGCCGGGCCGGGTAGCCGTGCTCGACCGGGAGCGGCTCGCCGTTCATCCCGAGCGCGATCATCGGGTCGCGCGCCGGGTCCATCGCCCAGGCGGTCGGGAAGCCGACCGTGAACCCGTCGACCGAGCGCCCGACGATCTGGGTCGCGCCGGGGTGGACGCCGGCCATCGCCAGCACGTCGCGCAGGTGGACGCCGCGCCAGAGGGCGTTGCCGACCAGGTTGCCGCCGACCTCGTTCGAGACGCAGGCGATCGTCACGTACTGCTCGAAGATCGGCATCGCCGCGAGCTCGTCGTAGGTGAGGGTCACCGGGCGGTCGACCATCCCCTTGACCGTCACCGTCCAGGTGGCGACGTTGACCCGCGGGACGAGCAGCGCCGTGTCGATCCGGTAGAACTCGTCGTTTGGCACGACGATCGGGGTGATCCCGTCGACCGGCAGCGACGCTGTCCGGGCTGGAGCGGCGCCGGCGACGACGCTCGGCGGCGGGCAGGTCGGCCGCCGACGGGCTCCAGCGCAGTGGGCGTTCTGGAGGAGCGCCCGCCCGATGGACCCGACGGCGACCGAGCCGACGGCCAGGCTCCCGGACAGGACGAGGAACCGGCGCCGGTCCCAGTCGGGCATCCGCCGCGGGGCTCGGCGACCCGGCCGATCGGCCGTCCGGCCGGCGCCCGGTCCGCGCCCCGAGCGTCCGTCGGCCGGCGGCCGCGTCGACCAGGACCCGCAGGGTCAGCAGCGCGGCGCCGACCGCCAGGGCCACCGTGACCACCGACAGCGGCGGCGAGAACGTGCCGAGCCGGAGCGAGGCGAACAGGGCGACGACCCCGACGGCCGACGAAGACGCCGGCGACGCGGCCGAAGCTGCGTCCGGGCCACGAGCCCGAGGAGCCCGCCGACGCCAGCGCCACGACGAGGATCGACGATGTTGAGCGCGAGCTTGTCGTTCGTGCCGAACAGCGACACGACGACGTCCTTCGCGCCCGGCGGCTGGAGGTCGATGACGAGGCTGCCGATCGCGACGACGAGCGACGGCGCGCCCGCGACGAGGCCGGCCACGATCTCGCCGACCGCGATCGCGACGGCGACCGACACCGCCCCGGCGACGAAGAACGGCCAACGGCGCGGCGGCGGGGCCGGCGGAAGGCTGGCGGGACGGAGGGGACGGCGGGGACGGCTGGATCGCTCATGTGGGTGGGTACGTCAAGGATGCCACCCTCGGACCGATGGCGTCGTCGGACGTCTCGGCTACAGTCGGTGTCGTGGACCATCGCGATCACGTCGGGCTCATCCGCGAGGGCGTCGCCGGCGCCGGGCCGAGCTGGGCCGACCTCGGCTCGGGCGGCGGCGCGTTCACCCTCGCCCTCGCCGACCTGCTCGGGCCGGCCGGCCGGATCGTCTCGATCGATCGCGACGGGCGCCGCCCTGCGCGGCCAGGAGGGCGAGCTGCGCCGCGGTTCCCGGCGGTCGCCGTCGAGACCCGTGTCGCCGACTTCGAGCGCCCGCTCGACCTCGACGGGCTCGACGGGATCGTGATGGCCAACTCGCTCCACTTCGTGCGCGACCAGCTCGCGGTCCTGCGGCTCGTCCGCGGCTACCTGCGCGACGGCGGCCGGCTCGTGCTCGTCGAGTACGACGCGGACCGCGGCAACCCTGGGTCCCGCACCCGATCTCGTGGGCGAGGTGGCACGTCCTCGCGGCCGAGGCCGGGTTCCGCGACACGCGCCGCCTGGCCTCGGTCCCGAGCCGCTTCCTCGGCTCGATCTACTCGGCCGTCAGCCTCGCGCGCCGACCACCGGCGGCGGCCCCAGTGGCGGACGCCCAATTGCCGGGCACGACCTGCTCGCGTCGACGACCCGCCGGGCGGGGTCGCGGGGCGGCGTTGACGCCCGATCGGGAGGCCGGGTAGACTCAATCCCGACAGAATCGGTCGGAATTCGAGGATCCCACCCTGAGCACCCGCACCCAGTTCCACGGCAGCGGCGCCGTCTCGTTCAGCACGAAGGGCGAGTACGGCGTCCGGCTCATGGTCCAGCTCGGTCGCCACTACGGCGCCGGGCCGGCCAGCCTGGCCGAGATCGCCGCCGAGGAGGAGCTCCCGCGGCCCTACCTCGAGCAGCTCGTGATGAGCCTGCGCGACGCCGGGCTCGTCGTCTCGACCCGCGGCGCCCACGGCGGCTACGAGCTCGCCCGGCCGCCGGCCGAGATCCCGATGGCCGACGTCCTGCGCGCGCTCGAGGGACCGATCGCCCCGATGATCTGCGCGACCGAGGACGACCACCAGGCCCACGAGCTGGCCTGCGACCGGACCGCGCGCTGCTCGGTCAACCTCCTCTGGGTCCGGATCCGCGACGCCATCAGCGGCACGCTCGAGGGGATGACCCTGGCCGACCTCGTCCCGCAGCGCATCGCGCTCGCCGACCCCCAGCCGTGCCGTCCGTCCCGACCCGGCCGCCGAACCCGTGCCGCGTCTGACGACGCGAACCGACCAGCACGCCAGGAGCCGACCCACGCCGTGACCACCGACAGCGACCTCGTCATCCGCGACCTCCGCGTCGCCCCGATCGCCGACCGCGAGCACGAGATCCTCAACGGGATCGACCTGACCGTCGCGCCCGGGCGAGGTCCACGCGATCATGGGCCCCAACGGCTCGGGCAAGACGACCCTCGCCTACGCGCTGATGGGCCACCCGGCCTACGTGATCACCGGCGGCTCAGGTCACCTGGCAGGGCCGCGACGTCCTCGCGCTGTCGCCCGACAAGCGCGCCCGGCTCGGGATGTTCCTCGCCTTCCAGTACCCGACCGCGATCCCCGGCCTGAGCGTCGCCAGCTTCATCCGGTCGGCCCTCAACGCGAAGCTCGCAGGGCATCGACAAGGATCCGCGACGTCGACCCGACCGACCCGGTCAAGGGCGGCTCTGAACATGGGCGAGTTCCGGCGGCTGATGCGCGAGAAGATGGCCCTCCTCAAGGTCGACGAGTCGTTCGCCACGCGCTACGTCAACGAGGGCTTCTCGGGCGGCGAGAAGAAGCGCCTCGAGATGCTCCAGATGGCCGTCCTCGAGCCGCGAGATGGCGATCCTCGACGAGACCGACTCGGGCCTCGACATCGACGCGCTGCGGATCGTCGCCGAGGGCGTCAACGCGATGCTCAACCCGGACATGGGCGTCCTGCTCATCACCCACTACCAGCGCCTGCTCAACTACATCACGCCGGACGTCGTCCACGTCCTCGCCCTCGGCCGGATCGTCAAGACCGGCGGCAAGGACCTCGCCCTGCGGCTCGAGGAGGAGGGCTACGGCCCGATCCTGCGCGAGGAGGGCTACGAGATCGACGTCCCCGACGAGGCGCTCCACGTGCCGGCCGAGCCGGCCGAGATCGCCAGCTGATGGCCGGCCGACGATGACGACGACCGCCGCCCCGGCGACCGCGCCGACCCGTCCGCGCGCCCGGCGGCCGCTCGACCCGGTCGCGCTGCGGGCCGACTTCCCGATCCTCGCCGACGCCGACCCACTCGGCCGGCCGCTCGTCTACCTCGACTCGGCGGCGACGCAGCCAGAAGCCGCAGGCCGTGATCGACGCGGTCGACACCTACTACCGCGAGTACAACGCCAACGTCCACCGCGGCATCTACGAGATCGGCGAGCGGGCGACGGCGGCCTACGAGGCGGCCCGCGCGCAGGTCGCCGCGCTTCATCGGCGCGCCCGACCCGCACGAGATCGTCTTCACCCGCAACGCGACCGAGGCGATCAACCTCGTCGCCTACAGCTGGGGCCGGCGGAACATCGGCCGCGGCGACGCGATCGTCCTGACCGAGATGGAGCACCACGCCAACCTCGTCCCGTGGCAGCTCCTCGTCCAGGAGAAGGACGGCGACCTCGAGTTCATCCCGATCACCGACGACGGCCTCCTCCGGCTCGACGTCCTCGAGGTGCTCCTGCGGCTCAAGCCGAAGCTCGTCGCGTTCACCCACGTCTCGAACACGCTGGGCACGATCAACCCGGTCCGCGAGATCGTCGACGAGGCCCACGCGGCCGGCGCGCTCGTCCTCGTCGACGGCGCCCAGGCCGTGCCCCACGTCCCGGTCGACGTCGCAGGCCCTCGGCGCCGACTTCTACGCGTTCAGCGGCCACAAGATGCTCGGCCCGATGGGCTCGGGCGCGCTGTGGGCGCGACGCGAGCTGCTCGAGGCGATGCCGCCGTTCCTGGCCGGCGGCGAGATGATCCGCGAGGTCCACCTCCGCCGGAGCGAGTGGAACGACATCCCCTGGAAGTTCGAGGCCGGCACGCCGGCCGTCGGCGGACGCGATCGGCCTGGGCGTCGCGGCCGACTACCTGCGCGGCGCTCGGGATGGACGCGCGTCCGCGACCACGAGCGCGAGCTCGTCGCGTACGCGCTCGAGGCGCTCCCGCGCGTGGTCCCGGCGATCGAGCTGTACGGTCCGCTCGGACCCCGACGCAGCGCGGCGGGGTCGTCCCGTTCAACCTGCCGGGGATCCACCCGCACGACGTGGCCCAGGTCCTCGACCGCTACGGCGATCGCGGTCCGGGCCGGCCACCACTGCACGATGCCGCTCCACGAGCGGCTCGACCTCGCGGCCACCGCCCGGGCCAGCTTCAGCGTCTTCACGACCCGGAGCGACATCGACGCCCTGGCCGCCGGCCTCGTCGAGGTCGAGAAGGTCTTCCGGCGACGTGGACGCGGATGCCGCGCCTGTTCGGTCGCGGCCTCGAGCGGCCCGTCCGCGTACGCTCCGTCGTACGCTGACACGATGGACGACCTCTACCGCGACTACATCCTCGAGCACTCCCGCCGCCCCCACAACTTCGGGGTCCTCGAGCCGCCGACCGCCACGCACGAGGGCGCGAACCCGCTGTGCGGCGACCGGATCACGATGCAGGCTCGGCGTCCGCGACGGGAAGGTGGCCGAGGTCGCCTTCACCGGCCGCGGCTGCGCGATCAGCCAGGCGAGCGCGAGCCTGCTGACCGACGAGATCAAGGGGATGACCGTCGAGCGAGGCGGCGGCCTACCGCGCCGACGACCTGCTCGACCTGCTCGGGATCGAGATCAGCCCGGCCCGGCTGAAGTGCGCGCATGCTCAGCCTCGAGACGCTCGACGCGGCGCTCGCCGAGCCTCGACGGACCCGCCGGACGCCGGCCGGGGCGAGCCGGCATCAGCCGTCGACCCGCCGCTGCGCGTGTCGCCGAGCCGGCCTGAGCCGCCGCCGCCAGCCGTCCCCGCCACGCCACGCTGCCGGCGCAGGTCCCGAACCGGAGCCCTGAAACCCATGCCGAAGTCATACGCCGACCTCCTCCGCGAGGCCCGCTCCGATCCGCGAGGTCAGCCCGCGAGGTCGACGCCCTGCGCCCGGCGAGGCCGTCGTCGTCGACGTCCGCGAGGCCGCCGAATGGGAGCAGGGCCACATCCCCGGCGCCGTCCACATCAGCAAGAGCTACCTCGAGCAGGACGTCGAGGGCGCCGTCGCCGACCGGCGACAGCCCGGTCGTCCTCTACTGCGCCGGCGGCGTCCGCTCGCTGTTCGCGGCCCAGACCCTCGCCGAGATGGGCTACAAGGACGTCGCGTCGATGGCCGGCGGCTTCCAGCGCTGGAAGACGCAGGGCCTGCCGTGGACCGTCGCCGCCGGCCCTCACCGCCGAGCAGAAGCAGCGCTACAGCCGCCACCTGCTGATCCCCGAGGTCGGGCTCGAGGGCCAGGCGAAGCTGCTCGACTCGAAGGTCCTGTTCATCGGCGCCGGCGGGCTCGGCGCCCCGGCGATGCTCTACCTCGCCGCGGCCGGCGTCGGCACGATCGGGATCGTCGACTTCGACGTCGTCGACCTGTCGAACCTCCAGCGCCAGGTCATCCACACGAACGACCGGATCGGCGAGAAGAAGGTCGAGTCGGCGCGCAAGACGCTCCAGGCGCTCAACCCGGACGTCACGGTCGTCGCCCACGACGAGATGCTCGTCGCCGACAACGTCGAGCGGATCATCGCCGGCTACGACGTGATCGTCGACGGCACCGACACGTTCGAGACGCGCTACCTGCTCAACGACGCGGCGGTCATCGCGAACATCCCGGTCGTCCACGCCAGCGTCTTCCGGTTCGAGGGCCAGCTGACGGTGTTCAAGCCGTACGACGGCCCGTGCTACCGCTGCCTCTACCCGACGCCGCCGCCGCCGGAGCTCGCTCCGGGCTGCTCGGTCGCCGGCGTCCTGGGCGTCGTGCCCGGGATCATGGGCCTGCTCCAGGCCAACGAGGCGCTCAAGCTCCTGCTCGGGATCGGCGAGTCGCTGGCCGGCCGGCTGCTCCTGTTCGACGCGCTCGACGCGTCGTTCAGCGAGCTCCGCCTGCGCCGCGACCCGGAGTGCCCGGTCTGCTCCGATGCCGCCGTCGCGGCGCGCGCGGCCGGCCGTCCGCTGGCCGTCGCCGGCGGTCGGCGACGGCGGCACGTTCACGCTCGGCGGCCCGGGCCTCGGGGCGGCGGCGTGAGCGTCGTCCGGATCCCGCCGGTGCTCCGCGCGAACGTCGGCGGCGTCGAAGCAGGTCGAGGTCGCCGGGTCGACCGTCGGCGAGCTGCTCGAGGGCCTCGTCGCGGCGCACCCGGGCCTGCGCGACCAGCTGCTTCACCGCGACGGCGAGCTCAACCGGTTCGTCAACGTCTACGTCGACGGGCAGGACGTCCGCTACCTCGACGGGCACGGCGACGCCGGTCGAGCCGCGCGACGAGCTCGTCATCCTGCCGGCGATGGCCGGGGGCGCGTGACGGCCGGCGGCGCGGTGAGCGCCTACCCGGACATCGTCGTCGGCGATCGGGCACACGCCGCTCGTCGAGATCGCGCGGATGTCGCCGAAGCCCGGCGGTCCGCCTGTTCGCCAAGCTCGAGATGGCCAACCCGACCGGGTCGGTCAAGGACCGGGTCGCGAAGGCGCTCATCGAGGACCTCGAGGCGTCGGGCCGGCTCGGTCCGGACTCGATCATCCTCGAGCCGACGTCGGGCAACACCGGGATCGCGCTGGCGATGATCGGCCGCCGGAAGGGCTACCGGGTCGCGCTCGTGATGCCCGACAACGTCACCGCCGAGCGGCGCCAGATGGCCGACCTGTTCGGGGCCGAGGTCATCGACTCGCCCGGGGCGCTCGGCTCGAACGGGGCGATCGCGCTGGCCAAGGAGCTGGCCGCGGCCGACCCGCGCTACGTGATGCCGTACCAGTACGGCAACGAGGCGAACCCGCGGGTCCACGAGACGACGACCGGGCCGGAGATCCTGGCCGACTGCCCCGAGATCGACGCGTTCGTGGCCGGGCTCGGGACGGGCGGGACGCTGATGGGCGTCGGCGCGCTACCTGCGCCGGGCGCAAGCCGGGGGTCCGGATCTACGCCGCCGAGCCGCTGCCCGGCGACGCGGTCCAGGGCCTGCGCTCGCTCGAGGAGGGGTTCGTGCCCGAGATCTTCGATCCGGGCATGCTCGACGGGAAGTACCTCGTCTCGAACCGCGGACGCCGTCGCCGCCCTGCGCGAGCTCGTCGCGCGGGAGGGGATCTTCGCCGGGCCGTCGTGCGGGGCGATCCTCGTCGCCGCGGCGCGGGTGGCGGCGTCGATGGAGCGGGGCACGATCGTGACGCTCTTCCCGGACGGCGGCTGGAAGTACCTCTCGGCCGGGGCGTACACGCCGCGACCTCGACGAGATGGAGGCCGACCTCGAGGGCGGCGTGAACTGGTGGTGAGCGAGGGCCATCCGGGGCCGGCGGCCGCGGCGCTCCCCGACGACGATCCGGGCAGCGATCGTCGAGCCCATGCCCGGCGGCGACTACCCGAACGAGGCCTGCGGGATCATCTCGGGGACCGCCGCGCCGGCCGCCGGCGGCACGGCCAGCCGGTGGTTCGCGACCCGCAACCAGGACGCCTCGCCGCTGCGGTTCACGATCCACCCCGACGACCTGTACCGGATCTACACGACGATCGACGACGCCGACGAGGAGGTCTGGGCGATCGTCCACTCGCACGTCCGCTCGCCGGCCCGACCCTCGCCGACCGACATCGGCCTGGCGACGAGCTGGCCCGACGCGCTGTACGTCCTCGTCTCCCTCGCCGACGACCAGGCCGACCCGCTGACCGGCGAGCCGGGCATCCGCGGCTGGCGGATCGTCGGCGGAGAGGTGTTCGAGGTGGAGCTCACCCGGTGAGGCGCGGCCCGGCGCGACCACGCGGCGCGGCCGAGCCTCAGCGACCCGGCGCCCCGGCGACCGCCGCGGGATCCTCCGCCGCGGCCCGGCGCCGCGCTCGTGGACGACCAGGACCGAGCACGGCGCGTGGATGAGGACGTTGCGCGCGACGCTGCCCAGGATCATCCGGGTCAGCCCCGTGTGACCGCGCGTCCCGACGACGACCAGGTCGGTCCCGTGGGCGGCCACCGCCGCCACGATCTCGGCCGCCGGGTCACCGTCGCGGACCTCGCAGTCGACCGGCCGACCGTCGCGGGCGAGCCAGTCGCCGCGCCGCCCGGCGAGCTCGCCGCACTGCTCGTGCGAGCTCTCGATCGGCTCGCTGTACGGCTCCATCACCTGCTCGTACGTCCCGGGCGTCGCCCTCGGCGAACGGGATCCCGACCTCGGCGACGCTGACGACGGTCACCGGGAGCCCGGCCAGGATGGGCCAGGCGTCGACGACCTTCGCCGCGGCGTCCGCGCCGACCGAACCGTCCTCCGCGAGCAGGACGGATCGCGATCCGCGACCGACGGACGACGAGGACGGGACACGGGGCGTGATCGACGACCTCCGCGGAGGTCGAGCCGAGCACCGTCGTGCTGAACGAGCCATGACCGCGCGACCCGACGACGACGACCTCGGCGCCGAACTCGCGAGCCTCGTCGACGATCGCCCGCGCCGCGTGGCCGCGGAGCAGGAGGTGGTCGACGACGACGTTCCGCCGGGCGATCTCGCGCTCGGCGACCTCGAGCTCCTCGACGAAGCGCTCGGTCGGGGCGGGCTCGATCGTGCTCGTGTCGTTCGACACGCCGGGCATCCAGGGCAGCCCGAACAGCTCGGAGCCGTGCTCGACGACGCCGACCACGCGGACGCGGGACCCGGCGGGCAGGGTCAGGCTCGCGACGAGGTCGCGGGCCCGGTCGGACGAGATCGAACCGTCGATCGCCAGCAGGACGCGCATGGGAAGGCCTCCTTCGTGGCCTCCATCGTGCTCCCGGATCCGGGGCCGCGAGAACGGGCCGAACGGCCCGAAGTCGTCGGGAACCGCGCCCCGCCGGACCGCCGGACGGCTCGCCGAGGGCGCCGCGGGGCTTCAGGCTCGCCGGGCGAGCGCGTCGAGCAGCGCGTCGAGCGTCGGCGTCGAGCCGAGCCCGAGGCGGGCGCCGACGCGGGCGGCCGGCGGCGGCTCGAGCCCGGCCGAGGCCAGGAGCGCGGCTCGCTCGGGGGCGAAGACCTCGGCCGGCGTCCCGTCGGCGACGACCAGGCCCTCGCGCATCACCACGATCCGCTCGAAGTGGCGTCGCCGCGAACTCCATGTCGTGGGTGATCGCCACCACCGTCCGGCCCGACCGGGTCCAGGCGTCGACGATCCCGCCGACGCGGCGCACCCCCGGGCCGTCCTGCCCGGTCGTCGGCTCGTCGAGGACGAGGACCGCCGGATCCATCGCCAGCACGCTGGCCAGGGCGACGAGCTTGCGGAGCGACAGGTCGAGGTCGTACGGGTTGACCCCGCGCGACGCCTCCAGCCCGACCGCCGCGAGCGCGGCCGTCACGGCCCGGCCGACCGCGTCCGGGGCGCGGCCGAGATTGCGCGGGCCGAAGGCGACCTCCCGCTCGACCGACCGGTCGAACAGCTGGTCGTCCGGGTTCTGGAAGACGAACCCGACCGCGGCCGCGAGGCGATGGACGGGGACCTCGCGGATGTCGGCCCCGTCGAGCGTCACCCGGCCGCCGGTCGGCCGGAGCAGCCCGTTGAGATGCTTGACGAGGGTCGTCTTGCCCGACCCGTTCTGGCCGACGATCGCGACCGACTCGCCCGGGCTCGACGACGAGCGACACCCCGCGCAGCGCATCGACGCCGGTCGGGTAGCGATGGGCCAGGTCCTCGACGGCGACCCGGGCGCGAGGACCGTCGGCCGCGGGCGTCCAGCCCGCGACCGTATCGTCGGCGTCGCCAGTCGGGGCCGGGCGCGCCGACGACCGTCGCTCCGCCGGCCGCCGCGCGCCCGGCCCGGTCGAGCGCGCCGGCCACGGCGGCCTCGTCGAAGGCCGAGCGCGGGTCGAGCCCGGCCGCCTCGGCCAGGCGGACGAGGGTCGGGGCCGTCAGCCCGATCGGCGCCGAGCCGGTCGCTGCCGAGCGCGCGCCCGGGGACGTCCTCGGCCACGATCCGGCCGCCGTCGAGGAGGAGGCACCGATCCAGGCCGCCGAGGATGCCCGCGTCGTGCTCGGCGCACAGGATCGCCGTGCCGTCCCCGGCCAGCTCGGCGAGCAGCGCCGAGACCGATGCCGTGCCGGCGGGGTCGAGCTGCGCCGTCGGCTCGTCGAGCACGAGGTAGCTCGTCCCCATCGTCACGATGCTCGCGATCGCGACCCGCTGCTGCTCGCCGCCGGACAGGGCGAACGGCTCGCGCTCGGCGAGGTGCCCGATCCCGAGCCGGGCGAGGACGGCGTCGATCCGGGCGTCCATCTCGGCCCGCGGGACGCCGAGGTTCTCGAGCCCGAACGCGAGCTCCTCGCGGACCGTGAGCTTCGAGGCCGAGAGCTGGTTCGCCGGGGTCGAGAAGACGATCCCGACCCGTCCGAGGATCGCGCTCCCGGTCGCCGCGTCGAGGGCGAGCGTCCCGAGGCTGGCCCGTCCCGACAGCCGCGCCCGGACGACCCGCGGGATGAACCCGGCGCAGACGAGCGCGAGGGTCGACTTGCCGGCCCCGGTCCGGCCGGCGACGCCGACCCGGTCGCCGGGCCCGAGCCCGAGGCTCACCCCCGACAGGGCCGGCTCGCGGCGGCCGGCGTAGCGGACCGCGACGTCCTCGAGGCTCAGCCGGTCCGCGGCGCCCGGGTCCGCGCGTCGCGCCGGCGCGTCGGTCGTCACCCCGCCGGTCACCGGCCGAGCGTCCCGGTGAGCGCGAGCGCCACGACGCCGACGATCCCGGCCAGGATCGCCAGCCGGATCCAGCGATCGACCGGCGGGTCGCCGACGACCCGGTAGGCGCTCCGCCCCGGTCGCGCCCCGAAGCCGCGCGCCTCGAGGGCGAACGTCCGCTCCCGGACGTCGATGAGCGAGCCGAGGAGGACCGGCCCGACGAGCGGGACGAGGGCCCGGATCCGCTGCCCGAACGAGCCGCTGACCGCCAGCCCGCGGGCCTGCTGGGCGTCGAGGATCGAGCCGGCCCGCTCCTGCATCCGGGGCACCATCTGGACCGCCGACAGGACGACGAACGCGATCCGGTGGCTCGCGCCCCGGCGGACGAGCGACTCGAGCAGGTCGTCGGCGAGCGTGGTGAACAGGAAGACCACCAGGGCCAGGAACGCGACGAGGACGCGGCCGGCCGAGATCAGCCCGAAGGTCAGCCCCTCCCGGGTGATCGCGAACGGGCCCAGGCTGACGAGGCGGTCGGTCGCCCCGGGGAAGAACAGGGCGTTGACGACGACGATCGAGGCGAGCAGGACGGCCGGGATCCGGAGGGCGCCGAGGATCTGGCGGCCGAGCCCGGTCGAGGCGGCGGCCAGGACGAGCACGACGAGGAGGACCGGCAGGACGATCGGTGGCAGCAGGAACGTCGCGAGCAGGACGAGGCCGACCCCCAGCAGCTTCGTGATCGGGTTGCGCCGATGGAGCCAGCTCGTTCCGGCCCGGTAGTAGCCGGTGGCGGTGGACATCGCGCCTCGCGTCAGGTGGGCCGGATCACTCGGCGACCGTCGCCTCGCCCCGGCTGAACATCGTCCGGACGGTCAGCGGCAGCGCCCCGAGGATGAGGAAGACGACCGAGTACGAGATCGTCTTGTCGAGCGGGTCGCTCGTCAGGCCCTGGGCGAAGGCCGACTGGAAGACGTTCAGGCCGAGCGTCCGGAACAGGGCGACGAGCGCGTCGGTGCCGCTGCCGGTCACCCCGCCGAAGACGCCGGCGGCGATCGGCGCCGAGATCGCCGCGGCGACGAGCCCGGTCGTGAAGCCGCCGATCCAGACCGGGAACCAGCGGGCGTTGTCGCCCCGGCGCGCCCAGGCCCAGACGCCGGCGGCGACAGGACGGCCAGGACCAGGACGCCGATCAGCCCGGCGGGATCGGAGATCGGCGAGGCCCGTCAGGTTCGCCCCGCCGAGGAAGTCGTCGGGGGTGCCGTCCGCCTTCAGCGCCGGTGACGGTCGAGAAGTAGCCGCTCGGGCTGAACAGCAGGCGCAGGATCGCGAACACCAGGGCGAAGGCGGCGATGCGCGGTCGCGCCCGTGAGGTAGGGCCGGATCCGCGGATCGTCGGGGGAGAAGCGGAAGACGGTCCGACCCGACAGCCAGGCGACGACGATGCCGATGACGGCGATGACCGAGCCGATGACCGCGAACTGGCCCTGGTTGGCGAGCGCCTGGCTCTGGTCCTCGGGGAAGAGCTCCGGGCATCCCGATCGTGTTCTGGACGACGAGCAGCGCGATCGCGGCCGCGGCGACGCCGGCCGCCAGGGCGAGGAACTGGCCGACCCGCGAGTCGTCGGCGCGGAGCCGGAAGACGCCGCGCGACGCCCAGAACCCGGCCATGAGGCCGATCACGCCGGCGACCGGCGCGAAGAACGCGATCGTCGGCCCGGCGCCGCCGGGTACCGGCAGGATCGACCAGATGAGGTTGGCCAGGATCCCGGTCAGGGCACCCGCCCACGGCCCGGCGAGGGCGCCGACGAGGACGGTCCCGATCGAGTCGAGGTAGATCGGCAGGCGGAGCGCGACGATGAGCGCGCCGATCGCCAGGTTGATCGCGATCGCGACCGGGATGAGCGCGATCGTCGCGGTCGAGAAGTCGCGCGAGCGGGCCGCCACGATCGCCAGGAGGATGACGGCGACGACGAGGCCGGCCAGGTAGGCGACCTGGACCGTCGGGATGCAGTCGGTGGTCTGGCCCTCGGCACAGATCGTCAGCCAGCTCAGGCTCATGACGCGCTTCCTCCTCGGCGCCACCGGTTCGGCCGGGACCGAATGGGGCCCGGTGGCTGCTCCCACGACCGTCAGAGTGCCACGTTCGCGCGGCGCTCCGCCAGCCCTCCGACCCGCTCGATGAACCGGCGCATGAACTCCGGGACGTCGGCCGCGACCGCGACGTCGACGTTCGGCGGCTTCCCGGTCAGGCCCCGCCAGTCGGCGATCGTCTGGCCGTCGGCCGGGCCGCCGGCGGTGTCGACGTCGACGTGGACGGCCCGGGCGGTCACGAGGCTCGGGGTCGAGCGCGGCGGCGAGCGCCAGCGGATCGTGGATGAACGCCCCGTAGAACCCGTCGTAGCGGGCGTGGAACTCCATGTAGAAGCGGAGCGCGTCGGCGACGTACCGGACGATCGGGTTGGAGGCGACGCTCCGGGTCGCCTCGAGCGGGTGCTCGCCGTGGGCCAGCGCGATCGAGTCGTCGGGCCGGCTGCCGGCGCGCCGGGCCAGCGCGACGACCTCGTCGGGCAGGACCTTCGCCTGCTCGGTGACGTCGAGGCCCAGGCCGAGCGGCCGCTGCGGCGCGTCGCCGAACGCCACGAACACCCGCTGGGCCGCCTCCGGATCGCAGTGGATGTTCCACTCGGCCGTCGGGGTGGTGTTGCCGGGGACCCGGAATGCCCCACCCATGAACACCAGCCGCCGGAGGAGACGCGGCAGCTCCGGCTCGCGGTCCAGGGCGACCGCCAGGT
Organism: uncultured Actinomycetes bacterium; assembly: GCA_963697125.1. Taxonomy (GTDB): domain Bacteria; phylum Actinomycetota; class Acidimicrobiia; order IMCC26256; family DASPTH01; genus DASUAS01. The sequence continues at coordinate 479,969 of CAVOMW010000015.1, read as the reverse complement.
TCGTCATCGGGCCGAGCGTCACCAGGGTGACCTCCCCGGGACGGTCGCGGGCGGCGGCGACGATGACGTCGGCGGCGTGCCGCTCGCTGAGCGGCCGGCTCGGCGGGCGGGCAGCTCGGCGTAGCCCAGGCCCTGCGGTCCGTGGGTCTCGGGCGTCACCTCGAGCGGGCGGACGAGCGGCACGGTCCGCCCGAGCGCGACCTCGACGTCGGTCCGCCCGGCGAGCTCGAGGACGGCCAGGGTGTTCTTCGCGACCTGGTGGGCCTCGACGTTGCCGCTGCAGCAGGTCACGGCGACGATCTCGGCCTCGGGCGACGCCGCCGCGTAGAGCAGGGCGAGGCTGTCGTCGATGCCGGTGTCGCAGTCGATGAGGATCGGGATGGCGTCGGTCATGGCTCGATCCTAGCCGAGGGCGCCGGCCGTCAGCGCGCGGTCGCGACCTCGCCCAGCGGTCGGCGGCGATGTCGACCACCGCGTCGAGCGCCCGGGCGAGCTCGAGGCCCGGCTCGGCGCCCAGCGCGGCCTCCAGCCCGGGCAGGAGGTCGGCCCGCGGCCGGCCGGCGACGAAGACGCAGTAGCGGAACCCGAACCGGGCCTCGTAGGCGGCGTTCAGCCGGTCGAGCTCGGCGGCGACCCGGGCGCGCTCGCGCTCGGCGCCGGCCGCCGCGTGCCCGGCCGCCTCGCGGTCGTAGCCCTGCTCGACGAACGACAGCGGCCGAGACCGACGCCGCCGCGGCCCCGAGGCGCGGATGTGCGTCGACGAGCTCGATCTGCTCGGCCTCCGGCATCGATCGCGCGATCTCGCGGGCCGTCGCGAACAGCACCGCGTCACTCCCGAACGGGCGGGCCGCGCACAGGCGGGCGAGGAACCGCGGCGCCCCCTCGAACAGCGGGGCGAGCGCGGCGACGCAGGCGTCGTCCGGCAACCCGTCGAGCTCGTCGACCGACCGGGGGCCTGCGCCCGGCACGACCTACGACCCGCGGTACGTCGACAGCCCGAACGGCGCCCGGAGGAGCGGGACGTGGTAGCTCCGGGACGGATCGTCGATCCGGACGTCGACCGACAGGCCGGTGAAGAAGCCCGCCCTCGTCGAGCCCGAACTCGAGGCGGTACGCACCGGCCACGAGCGGGGCGCCGGCCAGCAGGTCGCGGATCCGGCCGTCGGCGTCGGTGATCGCCTCGCCGACGACCGCCTCGTCGCCGTCGGGACCGGATCGCCAGAGCCGCACCGGGACGCCGGCCGCGGGCTCGCCGGAGCCGGTGTCCAGGACGTGGGTCGAGATGGTCGGGCGGCCCTCGGTCACGCTATCCTCCGGCGATGAGCGACCTGTCGATCCGCGTCGGCGGTGACCTGCACTTTACCGCCCGCTGGGAGCCCGAGGCGCCGCGCACGATCGAGGCGATCCGCCGGATGCTGCCGCTGTCGAGCCGGATCATCCACTGCCGCTGGAGCGGCGAGTCGACCTGGATCCCGCTCGGCGACTTCCGGCCCGGGGATCGACTACGAGAACCACACCTCGCATCCGGCCCCGGGCCACCTCGCGATCTATCCCGGCGGGATCAGCGAGTGCGAGATCTTCTTCCCGTACGGGGCGTGCACGACGAGCTCGAAGGTCGGCCAGCTGGCGGCCAACCACTTCGCCACGATCCTGCCCGACGACGACTGGGAGGACCGCCTCCGGGAGGTCGGCCGGCGCGGCCTCTGGGAGGGCGCCCAGACCATCGAGATCGACTGGCGAGCGGTCGCCGACCTGCGGCGCATCGACCGAGGTCCGATGCGGAGCTCGCGACGCATCGGCCGAGTGCGCTCGCTCCCTTGCTCGCGGGCGCCTACGGCTGCACTCGCCCGATCGGCGAGTACCAATTCGACGTGGCTGGATGACGGAGCTGCTGATCACCGGCGGGACGGTCGTCACGGCAGTCGGCTCGTCTGTTGCCGACGTCGCGGTCGAGGGCGGCCGGATCGCCGCGGTCGGGCCGGACCTCGGCGGCCTCGCCGGGTCGGCCCGCGAGGTCGTCGACGCGACGGGGCTGCTCGTCCTGCCGGGGGCGGTCGACGTCCACACCCACACCCGGGTCGCCAGCGACGCCGAGCCGGACCGCTTCTTCCAGGACTCGGTCGCCGCGGCGTTCGGCGGCACGACGACGTTCCTCGCCTTCAACAACCCCGGGACCGGCGCGAGCCCGGCCACCGCGCGCTCGCTCCTGGCCGGGCTTCACGCCTGGCGTGCCGCGACCGACGCCGACAGTGCCGTCGACGTCGCCGTCAGCCTCGTCGTCACGGCCGCCCAGGACGACCCGGTCGCCGAGCTGCCGGCCGCGATCGAGGCCGGTGTCCCGACGTTCAAGGCGTTCATGGTCTACGACTTCGGGGTCGACGATCGGACGCTCTACCGAGCGCTCGCGACGGCGGGCGCCAGCGGCGGGATGCTCGAGGTCCACTGCGAGAACGCCACGATCCTCGAGGCGCTGACGGCCCGCCACCTCGCCGCCGGCGAGACCGCACCCCGGTTCCACGCCTCCTCGCGACCGCCGTACGTCGAGGCCGAGGCGACCGCCCGGGCGATCGCCCTCGCCCGGGCCGCGGGGGCGCCGATGCACGTCGTCCACCTGTCGTGCGCCGAGGCACTGGCCCACGTGCGGGCGGCCCGGGCCGAGGGCCTGCCCGTGTCCGCCGAGACCTGCCCGCACTACCTGACCCTGACCGACGACCGCTACGACGCCCCACCGGAGGAGGCCGCCCGGTTCGTGATCTCGCCGCCGCTCCGGGCGGCCGGGCAGCCCGAGGCGCTGTGGGCCGGCCTCGCCGCCGGCGACCTCGCGCTCGTCGCGACCGACCACGTCCCCGATCGGGTGGCGGTCGAGAAGCAGAGCTGGCGCGAGTCGTTCGACCGGATCTCGAACGGCGGACCCGGGCATCGAGACGCTGCTCGGCCTGGTCTACTCGGAAGGCGTCGCCCGGGGGCGGATCACGCTCGAGCGGATGGTCGACCTGCTGGCGACGACGCCGGCGCGCCGGTTCGGGCTGCGGGCGAAGGGGGCGATCGAGGTCGGCCGCGACGCGGACCTCGTCCTGTTCGACCCGGCCGCGCGCCGCACGCTCCGCGCCGCCGACCTCCACCACGCGAGCGACTACACCCCGTACGAGGGCCTCGAGGTGCGCGGCGCCGTCCGCTCGACGCTGGTCCGGGGCGCATTCGTCGTCCGCGACGGGCGCGTTCGTCGGGCCAGCGCGGGTACGGCCGCTTCGTCGAGCGCGAGCTCGAGCCTTCCGGCTAGCCGCTCGGGCCGGCGATGTCCCGCCGACCGGACGCGTCCTCGCTCGAGTGGGCTGAGCCCGCCGCGGTGCCCGGGCGGCTCCTCCGGTCGAGGATCGCCTCCACCTCCCGGGTGAAGGCGGCCACGAACGCCGGGTCGTCGAAGAGGCCGGCCGGCCCGGTCGCCGCGGCCTCCAGCGGGGCGGCCTCGATGGGCCCACCGGCCGGCCGCATCCAGCGATCGACGACGGCCTCGAGCCGGCGCTTGATCGGGGTGAACGTGGTGGCCAGGATGAGCGTCGTGATGACGAGCGCGACCTCCGACGACTCTCCGGTGAGGCCCACGAACAACGCGTTGAACAGCCGGACCGAGGCTGTGTACAGGCCGGCCAGGATCGCGGTCAGCGTGCCGTAGACGAACGTCCGGCCGAGGATCCGGTCGATGTCGTAGAGACGGTAGCGGAGGATCGCGAAGACGAGCGCCACCGGAGGGAGGCACCCGGCGAGGTAGAACAGGACGACGATGACCTCGCCGACCCGTGAGTCGCTCGGCATGAAGAGCATCGCGCCGACGAACGCGACGAACCCGATCACGAGGACGACCCCCGCGGCGATGTACCAGCGCAGCTGGAGCCGACCGATCCCGTCGGCGCGGGTGTAGCGGACGAGCAGGGCGGCGCCGCTCCCGACGGCGCCGATGGTGATCAGCAGGGGGCCCACGATGTCGCGAACCGCCGGCAGCCAGGAGGGCGCCCCGGCGTCCGGGATCGGGTTGTCGATGCCCGGGATGAGCAGGAGTGGACCCGGCGTCAGCGTGAGGGCGAGACCCATCGCCACCGCGCCCGCGATCGCGATCGTGAGCGCGACCCCCCAGCGAGCCGAGATGAGCCGACCGGTCGGGAAGACGAGCCCGAGGACCTCGGCGATGAGCGTTCCGCCGGCGAACGCGAGGGCCGACAGGATGACCCCGACCAATGCAGGGTCGACGGAGACGGCGGCTCCCGACGCCGCCAGGGCGATGTAGCCGTTGGCCAGCTCGGCCAGGGACACGAGCAGTGCGAAGGCGAGGATGATCGGCCCGATCCGGTTGTCCGGCCGCCGGACGACGAGGATCAGACCTGCGGTCGCCTGGGTGACGACGAGGAGGACCAGCGCCGCGAACCCGAGCGGGGTCATGAACAGCTGGGGCAGCGGGCCGAAGCCCGAGCGCGCCCAGAGCACGAACCCGGCGACCAGGATCGTCATCGTCGCGATCCAGGTGACGATCGCGAGGGCCTGCCAGCGGCCGGCGGCGGATCCGCCTCTGGCCCGGTCGTCGGCTGTCGACGCCGGCTCAGCCACCCGCTTCACGACTGAGATCCGATTCGCGGACGTAGATGTCATACGCCGCGAAGTCGCGGAAGCCGAGCCGTTCGTACACCGGGTGGCCCATCTCGGAGGCCTGGAGGACGGCCATCCGGCAGCCGGCCCCGGCGCCGTCGCGCAGGGCCGCGAGCGTGACCGCCCGGCCGACGCCGCGCCCCCGGGCCGCCGGGACCGTGGCGACGTTGAAGATCCCGAGGACAGCGCCGGCTCGCACCGCGAGGGAGGTGCCGACCGCTTCGCCGTCGAGTCGGGCGAGGAAGTCTGCTGCGGGTTCCCCTCGTCGAAGCCGAGCGCGGCGAACGCCTCGATCGCGTGCCGGAGGGCCGGTGGCGCACCGAAGCCCTCGACGACCACCCGGCAGACGTCGCGGAACGACGCCTCGTCGGTCACCCGCTCGACCGTGACGCCGCCCCCGGCGCCTCGTCGGGGAGCTCGTCGAGCCCGATGGCCATCCCGGGGACCGCGGCCTCGTCGAGGCGGAAGTCGCGCCGGCCGAGTCGGTCGGCCAGGTCGGGCGGGGCCCGAATTGGGTCCGACCCACCAGCTGAACGGCATCCCCAGGCCGTCGAACCAGGCGATCGTCTCGTCGATCGACGCGTCGGCCGCGGCGACCGGGAACCTGGCCAGCCAGACGGCGTTGAGCGGCGGCGTCGGGATCCCGAGCGAGCCCATTACGAGATCGTCCGTCGACGACGGAGGCCACGCCCGGGACAGGTTCCGACGTGCGCAGGAGGACGCCCAGGGCATGGGCCATCGCCCGGAGCGGCTCCACCGGGTAGCGGTCGCTCACGGCTCGAGGAGCCGGTACGCGTCGAGGGTCAGGAACTCGGCGAAGTCGTCGGCCAGGACGAGCCGGTCGAGCAGCGCCGCGGCCTCGTCGAGGCGACCCGCCGCCCGCCCGCCGTGGCGGGCGAGCTCCTCGTCCCGGATCGAGCGGTAGCGGTCGTCGTCGACCGGCCGCCCGTCGTCGCAGGATCGCCCGATGGCGGCGCCACTGCCAGAGCTGCGAGCGGCTGATCTCGGCCGTCGCCGCGTCCTCCATGAGGTTGTCGATCGCCGCCGCGCCGTTGCCCCGCAGCCAGGCGTCGAGGTAGCGCAGCCCGACGCTGACGTTCTGGCGGACGCCGGCCTCGGTGACCCGGCCGCCCGGGACGGCCACGTCGAGCAGCTCACGCGGCGGTCGCGACGACGTCCTCGCGGAGCCGGTCCTTCTGGTTCGGCCGCTCGCCGAGGACCCGGTCGAAGACCTCGCCGCGCGACCGGGACGAGGTCGGGATGGGCGACCCAGGTCCCGTCGAAGCCGTCGCCGGCCTCGCGCTCCTTGTCCTCGCGGACCCGGGCCAGCGCGTTGGCGGTGACCTCGGGCTCGCGCCGGTTCGGGATGAACGCCGACATCCCGCCGATCGCGTGGGCGCCGCGCCGGTGGCAGGTCCGGACGAGGAGCTGGGTGTAGGCGCGCATGAACGGGACGGCCATCGTCACCTGGCCGCGGTCGGGCAGCACGAACGCCGGGCCGGTCGCGGAACTTCTTGATGATGCTGAAGATGTAGTCCCAGCGGCCGGCGTTGAGGCCGGCGGCGTGGTCGCGCAGCTCGTAGAGGATCTCGTCCATCTCGAACGCGGCGAGGATCGTCTCGATGAGGACGGTCGCCCGGATCGAGCCGGCCGGGATGCCGACGGCCGCCTGGCCGGCGAGGAAGACGTCGTTCCAGAGCCGGGCCTCGAGATGGCTCTCGAGCTTGGCGAGGTAGAGGTACGGTCCCGAGCCGCGGGCGAGCGACTCCGCCCCGTTGTGGGCGAGGAACAGCCCGAAGTCGAACAGGCTCGCCGACACCGGGCGGCCGTCGACGAGGACGTGGCGCTCCTCGAGGTGCCAGCCGCGCGGCCGGACGAGCGAGCGTCGCGGTCCGATCGGCCAGCCGGTACGTCTTCTCGGGCGTCGTCAGCTCGAGCGTCCGGCGGACCGCGTCGCGCAGCGCGGCCTGCCCGCCGACGACGTTCGCCCAGGTCGGGCTGAGCGCGTCCTCGAGGTCGGCCATGAACACCCGCGCGCCGGAGTTGAGCGCGTTGATCATCATCTTGGGCTCGGCCGGCCCGGTGATCTCGACCCGCCGGTCGTCGAGGTCGGCCGGCGCCGGCGCGACCCGCCAGTCGGCCGCCCGGATCGTCGCGCGTCTCGGCCAGGAAGTCGGGATCGGCGCCGGCCGCGAGCTCCCGGTCGCGGCTCGCCCGGGCCGCCAGGAGCGCGGCCCGATCGGGCCCGAACCGGCGCTCCAGGTCGGCGACGAACGGCGAGCGCGTCGGGGGTGAGGACCGCGTCGGAGCCCGGGACGGCCGGGCCGACGACCTCCACCCCCGGCCGGGAGCGACCGGCCATCAGCCGGCCGAGCGCCGGACGGTCGCCTCGATGAGGCCGTGCGGCTCGGTCGTGGCGACGAAGATCTCGCCCCGGTTCTCGCAGCCGAACGGCGCCAGGTCGACGGCCCAGTGGTGGAGGTTCGGCAGGGCCATCCGGACCTCCTCGACGGCCGCGTGGCGCTCGAGGATCGCCCGACCCATGATCCAGATCGAGCCTGGACCGACGGGCTGACGTGGTCGGCCAGCACGTCGAGCAGCGTGCCCCGGACGCCGTCGAACAGGGCGTCCCAGTCGAGGTCCGCGGAGCCGTAGCGCCAGGTCGCGCTGACCCTGGTGGCCATGATCCGGTCGTCGACCTCGGGCAGCGTCGTGTACCGGTCGCGGGGGAAGCCCGAGAAGCCGGACCGGGTCGTCTTCATCACGGTCAGGTCCTCGATCCCGGCCTCGACGACGGTCGGTCCGCGCCGCACGGCCGTCGCGGACGCCGTCCGGGTGAAGTCCCCGCGCGCAGGAACGCGTCGCGGGACGGCCCGCCGTCGGTCGGGATCGGGGTCCAGCGATGCTCGCGGAGCGAGACGGTCGCCCGCTCGACCTGGGGCACCTCGAGGAAGTGCCCGGCGAGGACGAGCGCCGAACGCCTCGGTCGGGCCGTCGAGGTGCTCGGGCGCGAACGCGTAGACCGTGTTCTTCATCGTGTCGGTCGCGATGACGTTGGCGTTGTCGCCGTCGGTGTGGGCGGCCCGGAAGTCGCCCTCGAGCGCGACGTCCACGGTCAGGTCGCGGACGCGTGGCGGTCGGGCTCGCGGGTCGACCTTGACCAGCCGGATCGCGGCCTTGCCGTAGCGGTTCGGCACCGAGCTCGATCACGTCGCCTCCGTCGCTCAGTCGGGTGGCACGGCTCGATCCTACCCGCCAGCCGCCGGCGTCGCGGACCAGCCGGTGCAGGACGCGCCCGGCGACCGCCCGGCGGTAGGCGGCGGTCGAGCGGACGTCGTCGATCGGCTGCGAGCTCGCCGGCCAGCGCCGCGGCCGCGCGCGTCGGCGGTCGCGGCGTCGGGGCGGCGCCCTCGAGCACGCGCTCCGTCGCGGCGGCGCGGATCGGGGTCGGCGGCGACCGACCCGAGCGCGAGCCGGACGTCGCGCCACGCCGCTCGCCGGGTCGCGTCGCGCCAGGCGAGCGGCCAGCACGACCTTGCGAGATCGCCTGCGCCCGCCGCGTGCCGACCTTGCGGAAGCGCTGCTCGCCGGCCGGCGACGAGCGGGATCCGGACCCGGAGGAGCAGCTCGTCCGGCCGCGAGCGCCGTCTGCCGGTAGGCCGGCCAGAACGCGGCCGCGGCGATCGGTCGCGCTCGCCGCGCGGCCCGCCGGCGACGAGCTCCGCGTCGAGGGCGAGCAGGACCGGCAGCGTGTCGCCGGCCGGCGACGCGTTCATCGACGTTGCCGCCGATCGTGCCGCGGTTCTGGATCTGGGCCGCGCCGATCGTCGCGGCGGCCTCGACGAGCGCCGGCGCGTGCTCGGCGCACAGCGCCGATCGGCGGATCTCGGTGTACGTCGTCAGCGCGCCGAGCTCGAGCGCCCCGTCGCGGATCGCGATCCCGCGCAGCTCGTCGAGCCGCCACAGGTCGAGCACCCGGTCGGGCGGCTCGCCGATCTCGCCGGCGATCTGGACCAGCAGGTCCGTGCCGCCGCGCGAGCGGCCGGCAGGCGCGTCGCGCCGGCGAGCAGCGCGTAGCGCCTCGGCGAGGGACGTCGGGCGAGACGACCGGCGGCTCGACGGGCATCGGTCAGGCTGTCCGGGCCGCGCCGGTCGCCGTCGCCGCGGCGGCCGCCAGCGGCGATCGCCTCGACGATCTTCGTGTAGCCGGTGCAGCGGCAGAGGTTGCCGGCGATCGCCTCGCGGATCGCCTCGTCGGTCGGCGCCGCCGCCGGCGTCGAGGAACGCCTCGCGCGGCCATGAGCATGCCCGGGCGTGCAGATGCCGCACTGGGCGCCGCCGGCCTCGAGGAACGCCTGCTGGAGCGAGCCGAGGACCGGGCCGCGTCGCGGCCCGGCCGCGGCGCGAGGCCCTCGACGGTCGCGCACCGCCCGCCCGTCGACCTGGCAGACGGGCACGAGGCAGCGTCACGACGACCGCGCCGTCGACGAGCACCGTGCAGGCGCCGCACTCGCCCTCGCCGCAGCCCTCCTTCGTGCCGGTCAGGCCGAGGTCCTCGCGCAGCACGTCGAGCAGCCGGCGCATGCCGGGCGCCGCGACCTCGGCCGGCTCGCCGTTGACGGTCAGGCGGTAGCGTCATCGGCCGGTCCGCGCCACCGGCGGCGATCGGCCGTCGGACCGGGCCGACACCGTCGAGATGCCGGGCGGGTCCGGCGGGTCGATCCCGGCGAGCGCCGCGAGGATCCGCTCCGGCGTCGCCGGCAGGTCGTGGATCCAGGCGCCGGTCGCGTCGTGGATCGCCGCGACGACCGCCGGCGCGCCGACGTCCATCGGCAGCTCGCCGACGCCCTTCGCGCCGTGCGGCGCGCCGGCGAACGGCGCCTCGACGAGGATCGTCGTGATCCGCGGCGCGTCGAGCGCGTCGGGATGAGGTAGGTCGCGAGCCGGTCGTTCAGGTAGCGGCCGTCGCGCAGCTTGATCTCCTCGATCGTCGCGTAGCCGACGGCCTGGAGCGTGCCGCCCTCGACCTGGCCCTCGCACAGGACCGGGTGGATGACCCGGCCGACGTCGTCGACGGCGACGACCGACAGCGACCGCGACCTCGCCGGTGTCGAGGTCGACCTCGACCTCGGCGACGGCGGCCGCCCAGCCGAACGCCGGGTAGGCGTCGCCGCGTGTAGGTCGCGTCGTCGAAGCCGACGCCCGGGTACGGCTCGAAGCGCTGGTCGATCCGGGTCGGGCCGTGCGCGCGGCGCGTCGGCCCGGTACGCCTCGGCGAACGGCCGGCCGGTCCGGCCCTCGACCTGCGTCGCGCAGCCGCCGCGCCGCCTTGATCGAGCAGCCCGCCGACGACCATCGCCGTCCGCGACGCGACCGTCGGCCCGGAGTCGGGCACGAGCGCCGTGTCCTGCGGCGCGATCTCGACCGTCGTCGACCGGCACGCCGAGCTCGGCGGCGACGAGCTGCGGGAAGATCGTCTTCGTGCCCTGGCCCATCTCGGTCGACGCGGTCAGGATCCGGATCGCGCCGTCGGCCGGTCAGCTCGAGGCTCGACGACGCGAGCCCATCTTCGCCTCGCCCGAGCCGGTGAACCCGGCGCCGTGCCAGGCGAGCGCGAGCCCGATGCCGCGCGCGGTCCGGTCGCGCGCCGGTCGCGCGGCGTCGGCGCGCCGCGCCGCGCGCGCGCCGTCCGCGCCCGGACGCGCTCGAACTCGGCCGCCTCGGCGGCGCGCTCGAGGACCTCCTCGCCGGCGACGCTCTCGCGCAGGACCTGGCCGCGTCGGCGTCACGTCCCGCCGAGCCGGTAGACGTTCCGGCGCCGGATCTCGAGCGGGCGAGATCCCGAGCGCCTCGGCGACCCGGTTGACCTGGATCTCGGCGGCGAACTCGGCCTGCGGCGCGCCGAAGCCGCGGAACGCGCCGTTCGGCGGCGTGTTCGTCGTCACCGCCCGGCGACCGGATCCGGACGTTCGGGACAGTCGTACGGGCCGCCGGCGTGGATCGTCGCCGCGCGACAGGACGACCGGGCGTCAGCGTGCATGTACGCGCCGCCGTCCATGACGACGCTCGATGTCCTGGGCGACGAGCCGGCCGTCGCGCGTCACGCCGGTCCGGTGGCGTGACGATCGCCGGGTGGCGCTTGGTCGTCGCGGCGAGGTCCTCGTGGCGGTCGTAGATCATCCGGACCGGCCGGCCGGTCCTGCGGGCGAGGAGCGCGGCGTGGAGCGCGATCATCGACGGGTACTCCTCCTTGCCGCCGAACCCGCCGCCGGTCTCGGCCTGGACGACCCGGGCCTGGCCCGTCGTCGAGCCCGAGCGCCGCGCTTGAGCGCCTTGTGGACGTAGTACGGGCACTGGAGCGATGCCGTGGACGGTCGACGCCGCCGTCCTCGCGCGGGCACGGCGATCATCGCGTTGTTCTCGATGTAGAGCTGCTCCTGGTGGCCGACCCGGTACGTCGCCCTCGACGACCAGGTCGGCCTCCGCGAAGCCCGGCGTCGACGTCGCCCTTGGCGAGCTCGTAGTGGGCGAAGACGTACCGTCGAGGCGAGCGGATCGAAGACCGGCGGGAGCGGCTCGGTCCGGAGGCGGACGCCGCCGGCGCGCCGCGCGGAGCGTCTCGCGATCGGCGCGCCGCCAGCAGGGCGACCGGCTCGGCCTGGTGGCGGATCTCGCCGCCGACCGGGACGAGGATCGGCTGGTCGTCGGCGATGCTCGCCACGATGTTCTCGCCGGGGATGTCGGCGGCGGTGACGACGACGACCGTCGACCAGTCGAAGGCGGGGTCGAGGTCGATCGCCGAGCAGCCGGGCGTGGGCGTCGGTCGAGCGGATCGTGGCGCCGTACCAGGCGCCGGGGAACACGAGGTCGTCGGCGTACAGCGCCGTCGCCGGTGAGCTTGGCCGGGCCCTCGCGGCGGAGCGGCGCGCCGTCGCGGGCACGGCCCCGGGTCGCCGTCCCGGGCGGCACGACGAGCGGAGCCGGAGCCGCGGTCTCGGAGCGGGCCCGGCGGCACGGCCGGGACGGGTCTCGATCGTCATCGGCTGGCGGACGCTCCATCAGGTTGCCGAAGGGTTGCGTCGCCGATCGGCGCGTGTCAAGTCGGGATTGCCAGCCGGGACGCTAGCCGTCCGCCAGCCAGCGAACCTGCTCCGGGGTCAACCGGAGATCTGCCGCCGCGGCCGCCTCCTCGAGCTCCGGGATGGTCCGGACGCCCACGATCGCCCGGGTCGGGAAGGGCTGGTTGAGGACCCAGGCCAGGGCGACCTGGTTGGCCGTGAGCCCGAGCTCGCGGCCGAGGGCCCGGGCGCGCTCGCGCCGCTCGCGGTTGCCCGGGGAGTCGAACGCCTCCGTGGCCGCGATGTCGACCGCCCGGGCGCCGGCACCGAACGTCGTCCCCTGGGCCTCCGCGGCGCGCCCTCGACGAAGTAGGCCCGGGCGAGCGCCGACCAGGCCAGGAGCGGCAGCTGGCGCTCGGTGTACCAGGCGAGCGAGGCGGGATCGCCGGCGACGACGCACCCGCCCCACGGCGGCCGGGTCGCCAGGGCGAGGGCGAGATTGGGGCTGCCGACCTCGAACGGCGGGACGCCGTTGGCGACGCGCCCAGGCGTTCGCCGCCTCGAGCCGGCTCGTGGTCCAGTTCGAGCCGCCCGCCGCGCCGATCCGGCCCGGCGGCCCGCTGCTCGGCGAGCGCGGTCATGATCTCGCCGACCGGCACCGTCTCGTCGTCGCGATGGAGCAGGAACAGGTCGAGCCGGTCGAGGCCGAGCCGCTCGAGGCTCTCGGTCAGGTCGGTCCGGATCGCCTCGGGGTTGACCCGCGGCGGTCCGTCCTGGACGGCCGGGTGGCAGCCCTTGGTGGCGACGAACAGCTCGCCGCGATCGGCCCGGCCGGCGAGCCACTGGCCGAGCACCGGCTCCGTCGGGTACCAGCGCGCGGTCTCGAACGCGTTGCCGCCGAGCTCGACGAACCGGTCGTACAGGGCGGGCAGGACCTCGGCCGGCGCCGACTGGCCGAGGATCAGCCGGGAGACCGGTCGCTCGACGCGGGGCAGGATCGGGCGGTCCATGGCGCGGCTCCGTCAGTCCGGCCGGCCGCGCCGGAGCGCCCGGCCCGGCAGCGCGCCGGTGTGCTCGCCGCCGTCGATCACCGGCCGGCCGTTGACGATCACGTAGGGGATGCCGGCGGGGAACTGGCGCGGCATCGTCGTACGTGGCGAGGGCGCGGACCGTCGCCGGGTCGAACACGACGACGTCGGCCTTCAGGCCGTCGGCGAGCGCGGCCGCGGTCGGCCAGGCCGAGGCGGGCCGCCGGCGCGCCGGTCATCTTGTGGACCGCCGCCTCGAGGCTCGAGCAGCCGCTCCTCGCGCACGAACTCGCCGAGGATCCGCGGGAAGCACCCGTACGTCCGCGGCGACGGCTTCGCGCCGATGAGCACGCCGTCGGTCCCGATCATCGCCTGGCCGTGGACGAGGAACGGCGGGATCCCCGCCCGGTGCGGTCCCGGGGTCACCTGGTTCACCCGCAGGTCCTCGGTCGAGGAGGAGGTCGCAGATGGCGTCGACCGGGTCGAGCCCGGTCGCGGCCAGGTACGTCGCCGAGCGTCCGGCCCTCCCACTCGAGGTGCTCGGGCCGGGCGAAGTAGCCGAGCCGGAGCGTCGTCGCCACGCGTCGGCCCCGGCGAACAGCCGGCCCCGGGCGGCCAGCTCGTCGCGGATCCGCGTCCGCGACCGCCGGGTCGGCGAGGCGCTCCTTCAGCCTCGCGACCCCGCCGGCCTGGACCCAGGTCGGCAGCATGATCAGGAGCCGCGTGCTCGCCCACTCGTACGGGTAGAGGTCGAAGCTGACGTCGAGCCCCTCGGCCCGCGCGTCGTCGACGAGCCGGAGCATGTCCTCCGGCGCTGCCCGGGAACGTCGCCCGGTGGTAGAAGTGGGTGATGTGGACGGGGCCGCCGCCGGACCGGCGGCCGATCTCGATCGCCTCGCGGAACGGGTCGAGGAAGCCGTCCCCGAGCGGGTAGCGGACGTGGGTGTGGTAGAAGCCGCCGAGCTTCGCGCCGCCTCGGCCAGGAGCGCGGCGAGCTCGTCGGTCGAGGCGTACGCGCCCGGGCGGGTAGTCGAGCCCGGTCGACAGCCCGAACGCCCCCTCCTCCATCCCCTCGCGCAGGAGCGCCCGCTGGTCGGCGAGCTGGGCCGGGCTCGCCTCGACCTCGTCCCAGCCGACGGCCGCGATCCGGAGCGCCGAGTTGCCGACGAGGTAGGCGATGTTGACGGCGACGCCCCGGTCGTAGCGGGCGAGGTAGTCGGCGACGGTCCGCCAGTCGTAGGCGACGCCGTCGGGGCGCCCGTCGAGCCCGCCGTTGAGGATCAGCGAAGTCGTCGAGGTCGGCCTGGCGTCCGGAACGGGGCGTACGCGTTGCCGTCGACGCCGATGACCTCGGTCGTCACGCCCTGGCGGACCTTCGGCTCGTGGCGCGGCTCGGCGAGGATCGCCAGGCCGCCGTGGCTGTGGAGGTCGATGAACCCCGGCGCCACGACGTGGCCGCGGGCGTCGATCCGGCGGCGCGGCCGGGAGCGCCGCGAGCAGCCTCCGGGTCGGCCGCCGCGCCGCGAAGCACCCGGAGCGTCTCGCCGCGGATCGCCACGGCGCCCGGGAACCCCGGCGCCCCGGTCCCGTCGACGACCGTCCCGCCCTCGATGAGCGATGTCGTACGGCTCGCTCACGCGTCGACCCTCGAGGCCGGGCGGGCCCTCGAGGCGGCGGCCGCGGACCCAGGCGGCGCGGACCATCGTCGGGGTGCGGGCGGAACGCGAGCCGGGACATGATCTCGGCCGGATCGTCGGAGTCGATCCCGGGGACCGGCGCGACGAGGCGCGGGTCGACGGCGATCATGTCGGCCTCCTTGCCGGGCTCGAGCGAACCGATCTGCTCGTCGAGCCCGAGCGCCCGGGCGCCGTCGAGCGTCCCCATCCGCAGCCAGTCGAGCGGTCCGAGCCCGGCGCGCGCGCGTCGGGACCCTCGCGGACGCGCAGGCCGTTCTGGATGTACGCCCCGGCGCGCATGTTGGCGAAGATCGACAGCTCGGGTCCCGCCGCCACGTCCGAGCCCAGCCCGACCCGGATCCCGGCCGCCCGGTAGCGGGCGAGCGGCATCGCCCCCGAGGCGAGGAAGAAGTTCGAGGCCGGGCAGTGGGCGACCGCGCTGCCCGACTCCGCCAGGCGGGCGACCTCGCGCGGCGACAGGTGGATGGCGTGGGCGAGGATCGTCCGCGGTCCGAGCCCGCCGGCCCGGTCGTACACGTCGAGGTAGTCGCGCGCCTCGGGGAAGAGCCGGGCGACCTCGCGCAGCTCGTTGGCATCCTCGGACAGGTGGGTCTGCCAGTACGCGCCGGTCTGGCGCGGCCAGCGTCGGCCGACTCGCGGAGCATCTCCGCGCTGCACGAGACCGCAAACCGCGGCGTGAAGGCGTACTGGAGCCGACCCCCGTCGCGACCGTGCCACCGCGTCGCACAGGTCGGCCGACTGGCGGAGGCTGACCTCGAGGATCCGATCGGCCGGCAGGCGGTCGTCGTAGGTCAGCCGATCCATCATGACCTTGCCGATGATCGCCCGGATCCCGTGCGCCTCGGCCGCCTGGAACGCCACGTCGAGGCTCGGCTCGAAGACCGCCCCGTAGATGACGGCGGTCGTCGTGCCCGCCGCGGCCATCGCCCGGAACGCCGCCGGGGCGACGCGCTCGGCGGTCGAGGCGTCGAACTCGCGCTCGAGCGGGAAGATGTAGCGATCGAGCCAGGTCAGCAGGTCGAGCCCGGCGCCGACGCCGGCGTTCGGGAGCTGCGGCAGGTGGACGTGGAGGTCGACCATCCCGGGCAGCAGGACGAGCGGCCGGAGGTCCAGCGTCGGCCCGGGACGCGGACGCGGTCGTCCAGGGGCCACGGCCCCGACCGCGGCGATCCGCCCCGGCGCATCGACGGCGATCGCGCCGTCGGGCTCGTAGCGCGACCCACCGTCGGCGAGAGGCGTGAGCACCCGCGCCCGGAGAACGAACGGCGGCCGCTCTGGCAGCGCGGGAGGGGCGGTCATCGCAGCGATGCTACCCGCCCGAACCCGCGGAGCAGGAGCGCATGACCGGTCACGGGGCCATGCTACGGGACCCGGCGGAGGACGAGCCGGGTCACCGACCGCCGGACGGGCGATTCGGGCGCCGAGTCGCTTCGCCCAGGTCGACCCACCGACCGCCACCGCGTCCGGTCGGGCCGGTCCGCAGCTCCCCGATCGTGAACCCGAGCGCCGACCAGGCGTGCTCCAGCCGGCTGCGGTCGTCGAGCGCCGAGGCCAGCTCGCCGAGCCCGTCGCGCTCGGCGATCGATACGAGCGCCTCGATCCGACCGCTCGGCTGGACGAGCGCACCCAGCCCGTTCATCGCCCGCGGATCCACGCCGAGGATGCCGCGGAGCAGCGAGCCCCACGGGAACTCGACCGTGACGAGGTCGGCCAGGCCCGCGAGCTCGGGCGGCGGCGCCTCGATCCCGGCGACGACGAACAGGGCGTTCGGCAGCCCACCGCGGGCGACCGGTCGGGCCGCACGGCGCGAGGCCTCGGCCATCGGCCCCGCGACGGCGTCCAGGCCGATGACGAGGGCGCCCGGATCCCGGGCCGCCGTTCGGAGGACGGCCCCGCCGTCGCCGGTTCCCACGTCGATCTGCGACCGCTCGTGGCGAGCGGCCAGCTCGGTCAGTTAGCCGACGTCCACCTCGACGAGGCGCCGTCCCACGATCGTGCGCATGATCGGCCGAGGATACACTCCGCGGGTGCCCGACACGCCGAATGCCCCGAGCCCCCGAGCGACCGCCACCGGTTCGCGCGGCGAGCCGGGCGGACCGCCGATCCCGCCGGGCTCGACGATCGGAATCCTCGGCGGTGGCCAGCTCGGACGGATGCTCGGGTTCGCGGCCCGCGAGCTCGGCTACCGGGTGGCGATCCTCGACCCCGATCCGGCCTGCCCCGCGCGCGCCATCGCCGATCGCCAGGTCGTGGCCGCCTACGACGACGCCGCGGCGGCCGTCGAGCTCGCCGCCGGCTGTGGCGTCGTGACCTACGAGCTCGAGCACGTCTCGGTCGGCCTCGTCGACGCGATCGCCGGGCGCCTGCCGGTCCGCCCGGGCGCCTTCGCCCTGCGGATGACCCAGGATCGTCTCGCCGAGCGTCGCTTCCTCGCGGGGATCGGCGCCCCGACGGCGCCGTGGCGCGAGGTCCGCACGCCGCGAGGTTGCCCGGACCGCCGCCGCGGAGCTCGGCTTCCCGCTCCGGTTGAAGGCCGCGATCGGCGGCTACGACGGCCGGAGCCAGGTCCGGATCGCCGGTCCCGACGGCCCGGACGGGATCGAGGCCGCCTGGGCTGCCCTCGCGCCGATCGCCGATCGGATCGGGCTCGTGCTCGAGTCCGAGCTCGACTTCGCCTGCGAGCTGTCGGTCGTCGTCGGTCGCGACGTCGTCGGGCGTGCGGTCGCCTTCCCGCCGACCCACAACCGGCACGATGCCGGGATCCTCGTCGAGTCGGTCGTCCCGGCGCCGCCGCCGGTCGACGGCGCGGTCGCCCACGCGGCGGTCGCGCTCGCGGAGCGGATCGCCGTCGCGCTCGACCTCGTCGGGACGCTGACCGTGGAGCTGTTCCTCCTGCGCGATGGCTCTCTCGCCGTCAACGAGCTCGCGCCGCGGGTCCACAACAGCGGGCACTGGACGATCGAGGGAGCCACGACGAGCCAGTTCGAGCAGCACATCCGGGCGATCTGCGGTCTCCCGCTCGGTGCGCCCGACGCCCACGGGCCGGCGGCGATGGTCAACCTCCTCGGGACCGGACCGGCCCGCCCGGCGCGCCTGCTCGGCGTCGACGGCGCCCTCGCCGACCCCCTCGTCCACCTCCACGTCTACGACAAGCGGATGGTCTTCGAGCGCCGGAAGATGGGCCACCTCACGGTCGTCGGGCCGGCGACGCCGGACGAGGCGCTCGGTCGGGCGCGCGCCGCCCTCGCCGAGCTGGCCTGGGCGGACGACTGACCGGCCTCAGGTCGGTGGAGGGCTCAGCAGGGGCGGGTCCCGGTCCGGATGCTCGACGAGGTCGAGGAAGATCGCGCCCCAGAGCATCGATTCCTCGCCGATGAACAGGTGGCGCGGGCTGACCCAGCACCGCCCGCTCTCGTCGAGCACCTCCCAGAACGTCCCGTCGCGGCGGATCCAGTCGGAGTAGCTCCGGATTCCCGCCTCCGCGGCCGGCGGATCAAGCGCGTGGAGGAGCCACAGGTACATCGAGCCGATGCTCGTCCAGATCGTGCTGCCCTGGTAGTTGGGCAGGAGGTGGCGAGTGACCCACACCTCGCGCTCCGGGCGCCGGCTCGTCTCGTAGCGCAGGGGGAGCGGGTCGGCAAATCCCTCTCGCGCGAGCGCCGCCAGCGCCCGGCCGAGCATCTCGCGATCGCCGATCACGCCGGTCCAGAACGGCCAGACGTTGGCCTCGCCGCTCGTCCCGTCCGTCCCGAGCGCGTCGAGGAACCGGTCGCCACGCCAGAAGTGCTCGCGCAGCAGGCGACCCGGATCCCCGTCGAAGAAGCGGGAGACGGGCGAGTCCAGCCAGCCGGTCTCCGCCAGGGTCTTGTCGAGCAAGGCCACCATGGAGTTGGCGTAGGCCGTCGAACCGCTGACGACCGTGTCCCGGTGGGCGCTGAAGGTCCGGTCGGCCCGGACCAGGCCGGTCGATGGGTCAACGACCGCGGCGCAGTAACGAGCGACCTCTCTGCCAGCCACGACCGGTGGCGATCGACGAGGTCGTCGGCCGCGACGGCCCGCAGCGCGGCCAGGAGGAGCGGCACGGAGTCGACGCCGAAGGCGAAGGCGTCGCCGGGATGATCGAAGAAGTGGATCGTCGTGGTGACGTGGCTCCGACGCCGGATCCAGACCTCGAGCGCCCGCTCGAGCGATGCCCGCACGCGCGCCCGGTCACGCTCCGACGATCGCGCCAGGGCGGGAGCGGCGAACGCGAGGTCGCGCGTCCAGAACATCCGGAAGTGGCCCGGCGACGCGACGTACCACCGCCCGTCCCAGCAGGCGTCGACGCAGGCATGGAGGATGTCGGGGACGGTGCCGCGATGGCGGCGCTGGCCGCGGGCCGAGCGCCGGACGCGGACGCCGAGCCCGAGCGCGTACTCGGCCAGGACGGCCGGATGGATCCAGGCCAGGACTCCCATCAGCGAGTGGGTCCCGCCATCTTCCGGTCGCCGGGTCAGGGCGACCGTCGGCGTCGGTCGATGAGGAAGCCGACGACCAGCCCGATCAGCGTCCCGATCACGATCGTGACCGCCTGGTTCGTCGAGAGCATCAGTCCGAACAGGAGGCCGAGGACCGCCCCGACCCCCGACCAGCCGCCGATCGGGACGAAGTGGACCGGTTCGCCTGGGTCTGGCATGGCCTCAACGCTCGACAGCAGGGTCCGCGGGACGCCGGGCTCCACGATCGGCACAAGCTACGCTCGGGGACAGGGCCATCGGCCACGAATGACCGGGCCGAGGCACTAGAATCCGGGGGACGTCCCGAGCCCGCCGTGCCGCCCGAACCAGGAGCCCCCGCCGATGCCGACGCCCCAGCGCCACCGCGTGACCGTGATCCCCGGCGACGGCGTCGGTCCCGAGGTCGTCCGGTCGGCGGTCCGGATCATCGAGAGCGCCGGGCGTCGCGATCGACTGGGAGGAGGCCGAGGCCGGCGCCGAGGTCTTCAAGCGCGGCGACACGAGCGGCGTGCCGCGCGAGACCCGCGAGTCGATCGAGCGGACCCGCGTCGCCCTCAAGGGCCCGCTCGAGACGCCGGTCGGCTTCGGCGAGAAGAGCGCCAACGTCACGCTGCGCAAGCTCTTCGAGACCTACGCCAACGTCCGCCCGGCCCGCGAGCTGCCCGGCGTCCCGACCCGCTACGCCGGGGAGGGCATCGACATCATCGTCGTGCGCGAGAACATCGAGGACCTCTACGCCGGCGTCGAGCACAAGCTGACCCCCGACGTCGCCAGTGCCTCAAGATCATCAGCCGGCAGGGCTCCGAGAAGATCATCCGCTACGCCTTCGAGCTGGCCCGCCGCGAGGGTCGCGCAAAGGTCACCTGCGCGACGAAGGCGAACATCCTCAAGCTGACCGAGGGGCTGTTCAAGCGCGTCTTCGAGGAGCTCGCGCCGAGTACCCGGAGATCGCGGCGGAGCACCTGATCATCGACAACGTCGCCCACCAGATCGCCAAGAACCCGGCCCAGTTCGACATCATCGTGACGACCAACCTGGACGGCGACATCATCAGCGACCTCGCCTCCGGGCTCGTCGGCGGGCTCGGCTTCGCGGCGTCCGGCAACTACGGCGACGGCGTCGCGATCTTCGAGGCGGTCCACGGCTCGGCGCCGAAGTACGCCGGCAAGGACGTCATCAACCCGACCGCGCTGATCCTCAGCTCGGTGATGATGCTCCGCCACCTCGGCGAGCCGGCGAGCCGCCGGCCGGATCGAGGACGCCGTCTTCGTGACGCTCGAGGAGGGCCAGGCGATGACCCAGGACGTCGCCCGCCAGGCGGGCGGCGACGTCGACACCGCGACCTCCACGACCGGCTTCACCGATGCCGTCATCGCCAACCTCGGCCGGCGGCCGGAGGCGCCCCCGCCGCATCGGGCGACCGCCCCCTCCGGCCCGCCGCCGACGCCGCTCCCCGGCTGGTCGTACGGTCCCGATCGCGACGCGCGGATCGAGCGGCGGACGGTCGGGCTCGACATCTTCATCGCGACCGAGCTGGCGCCCGAGGTCCTCGGACCGGAGCTCGAGCGGCTGGCTGCTCCGACCTACCGGCTCGACTTCGTCGAGAGCCGCGGGACGAAGGTCTATCCGTCGGTCGGCCTGAGCGCCGACCGGGTTGGGCTGCTCCGGGCGAGGTTCCTGACCGCCGACGGCGGCGACGCGGTCGACGCCGAGCTGCTCGAGCTCCAGGCCCGGGTCGCCGGGCGGCACCCAGGCTGGACCCACGTCGAGAAGCTCCACGTCTTCGACGGCGTCGAGGCGTTCACCAAGGCCCAGGGCCAGTAGGGTGGCGCGGAGCGCGGGACGAGCCCGGCCGGTGTCGGCGCCAGGCGCTCCGCCCGGCGGACCGCTCGTCGGCGTCGTCGGCGGCAGCCGGTCGGACTTCCCGATCCTCGAGAAGGCGCGCCGCCCTGCTGACCGAGCTCGGCGTGCCGAACGAGCTCCGCGTCGTGTCCGCCCACCGGACGCCGGACCTCCTCTATCGCTACGCCGAGGAGGCGCCGGGACGTGGGATCCGGGTCATCGTCGCGGGCGCCGGCGGCGCCGCCCACCTGCCCGGGATGCTCGCGGCCAAGACGACCCTCCCGGTGATCGGCGTGCCGATCCCGACCCAGCACCTCGGGGCCTCGACTCGCTCCTGTCGATCGTCCAGATGCCGCGCGGGGTCCCGGTCGCGACCGTGGCGATCGGCAACGCCGAGAACGCCGCGCTCCTCGCCGCGGAGATCCTGGCCCTGTCCGACCCGGCCCTTGCCGAGCGGGTCGCCGCGCACCGGGCCGCCCAGGCGAAGGCCGTCCTCGACGACGAGTCGAACCGGGGCTGACCCGAACGGGCCGGGCTACGATGGGGGCATGGACGATCCGAGGTACGAGCCCGGGATGCCGGTCCTCGATCGGCAGCCGGTCCGGGAGCCGAGCCTGCCGCCGAGCCTCCAGGGGCTGCCGCCGCGGTCCGTCCCGGAGCTGCGGCCGACGCCGCTCCAGCGCCACTACATCTCGCTGTCGGTCGTAGCCCTCATCTGCGGCGCGATCGCGATCACCGCGCTCGAGCTCGGGGTCCCGCTCGGCAGCCCGCTCGTGAAGCTGTGCGTCGTCATCGGGGCGCCGCTCCTGTTCCTGACCACGGCCGACGCAGCGGTCCGGATCTGGCGATCCGCCTGGGCGTGGATGCCCGTCGATGCCGGCCGCGGCACGTTCCGGCTGGCCTGGTTCGCGGCGACGCTCGTGCTCCTCGGCCTGCTGGCGATCGCAACGTGGCTCGTCCTCTCGGCGTGAGCGACGCCGACCGAGGCCGGGACGGCCGCTCGACCGACGATCCCGTCCGGCGGCGGCGTTGCCGGCCTGGCTGGCGGCGACCCTCCAGCACTGCTCGCGCTGTGGCGCCAGGCTCGTCTACGGGCCGCTCGAGGGCGAGCACCGCCATCGGCTCGCCTGCCCGAGCTGCGGGCACATCGCCTATGTCAACCCGCGCCTCGTCGTTACCACGCTCCCGGTCTCCGACGCCGGCGAGGTCGTCCTCATCCGGCGCGGGATCGAACCGGCGGTCGGCGCCTGGGCCCAGCCCGGCGGGTTCCTCGAGATCGACGAGACCGTCCACGAGGGCGCCATCCGGGAGACGCTCGAGGAGACGGGGCTGATCGTGGAGCCGCGCGAGATCGTCGGGCTGTACTCGCGGCTCGAGGCCCTCGTGGTCGTCGTCGTCTTCGAGGCGCCGATCGTGGGTGGGTCGCGCCCGACATCGCCAACCTCGTCGGCATCGACGCCGACACCGAGCAGCTCGTGCAGTTCAACGGCGCGGTCCAGGTAGGCGCGGGCATCACGCTCGCGCTCGGCATCTTCCCGCGGCTCTCGGCGCTCCTCCTCGCGGGGTCGCTCGTGCCGACGACCCTCGCCGGTCATCGCTTCTGGGAGGAAGAGGAGGAGGACCACCGCCCCGCGCGCAGCAGACCATCCAGTTCCTCAAGAACGTGGCGATGCTCGGCGGGCCAACCTTGTCGGCATCGACGCCGACACCGAGCAGCTCGTGCAGTTCAACGGCGCGGTCCAGGTGGGCGCGGGCATCACGCTCGCGCTCGGCATCTTGCCGCGGCTCTCGGCGCTCCTGCTCGCGGGCTCGCTCGTGCCGACGACCCTCGCCGGTCATCGCTTCTGGGAGGAAGAGGAGGACGCGGCCGCGCGCAGCAGACCATCCAGTTCCTCAAGAACGTGGCGATGCTCGGCGGCCTGCTGCTCGTGATCGAGCACGGCTGAAGTGGACCCGGCGCGACTGGCGACGGTCGACGACGCCGACGCGCTCGCCCAACTGCTGCACGACTTCAACACCGAGTTCGACACACCGACGCCCGGCGTCGCCGCGATCGCGGCACGCTTGCGCGAGCTGCTCGCCACCGACACCACGTTCGCGTTCCTCGCCGGTTCGCCCGCGGTCGGCGTCGGGCTGGTGACGCTCCGCCCGAACGTCTGGTACGACGGCCCGGTCGCGCTGCTCGACGAGCTCTACGTCGTCCCCGACCGGCGGGGTGAGGGCATCGGTTCGGAGATGATCGAGCTCTTCGTGGTCGGAGTGCCGGGCGCGCCACGTCGGGCTGATCGAGATCAACGTCGACGAGAGCGACGTCGACGCGCAGCGCTTCTACCGTCGCCACGGGTTCTCCGACGTCGATCCCGACTCCGGCGAGCGGGCGTCGTACTTCCTGCAGGAGCTCGGCTGACGGAACGCGGTGTCGGTCAGGTCACCGCGCTCAAGGTGACGTTGCCGGCGGTGTCCTGCACGGTGAGGTGCGCGGTCCGCGTGGTCCCGTCGGCGAGGGTCGCGCCGCAGTCGATGGTCTGACCGGCGTGCGCCACCCGGAACGGTCCGGGCCCGCAGTCGACCGTCGCGGGCAGCGACGCGTTCTGCGCGACGAAGTCCCGCAGCGCGCGTGGGGATCAGCGCCTGCTGCGTCGACAGCTCGATCGTGCCGCGCCGTCGGTCTGCTTCGCGTCGACGATGAGGAACGTCCCCGGGCAGCTGCACGGTGCACGTGAAGGACACGCCCCGCGCCCGCCGGATCCCGGCCGGGCACGCCACGTTGCCGAAGGTGAGGTTCGGATACGCCTCGTGCACGCTGCGCTCGACCGTGCGCCGGGCCGCGAGGCGCGGGAGCTCGGCCGCGCTCGCCGGCGTCACGACCGTCGCCACGCCCGTTGCCACGACGACGGCGGCGACGAGCGCGAGACGAGGACCAGAGCACGTCCGCGACACGGTGCGGGAGGCTACCGGCACCCCGGAGTCCTACAGTCGCGGACCGGTGACGACGGGGACCGAGCCGGGAACGCGGACGGGCGCACGACGCCGGGTACCGACGTCGTCCCGCGCGCCACGCCGGTGCCCGCGCCACCGCCCGGCGTCACCGACGTGTTGCGGCGCAGTGCCCAGCTCGGGCTCGGAGCCCTCGGGCTCGCGGGGCGGGCGGCCGGCACCGTGTTCGCCCGGGTCCCCGATCCCGGCGTGGCCGCGCCCGACGCCGAGCCCGGCATCGCCGCGCTCCTTCCCGGCGCGGTCCTCGGGATGGCGCTCGAGGCCGAGAAGCGGGCGTCCGCGGTGATCGACACCGTGGCCGCGCATTCGACCGGCGTCGTCCGCGCCGTGGGCAAGCCCGCGATCGTGCAGCGCGCGCTGCGCCCGCTCGAGGACCGGCTGTGGCAGTGGAACGAGGTGGCGCGGCGCGAGCAGGCACCGCAACCAGGCGCAGGCGTCCGCGCTCATCCCGGTGATCGTGCAGCAGGTCACCGAGAACGTGATCGCGCAACTCGACTTCGTGCGCATCGTCGAGCAGATCCCCGTCGACGACATCGCCGGCGCGATCGACGTCGAGGCGATCGTGCAGCGCATCGACCTCGGCGGCGTCATCCGCGAGTCGACGATGGGCGTCGACCACCGAGGCGGTCGACGCGGTGCGCTCGCAGGGCGATCACGTCGACGAGTGGGCGTCGCGGGTCGTCGACCGCGTCCTGCTGCGCAAGCAACCGCGCGACAGCTCGCGATGCGGCGACGACGCATGAAGGAGATCCGCAGCGAGCGGTCACGCGAGGCGCAGGGCCAGCGCGCCGGGATCGTGTCGCAGGCGATCGGCGCCGGGCTCGATGCAGTGGTGATCTTCGCGCTCGACTTCGCGGTGCTGCTCACGTTCGGGTTCGCTGCGCTTCCTCGTCACCGACAAGCCGTACGAGTTTCCGCAGCCCGGGCCGTTCCTCAACGTCGTGCTCCTCTTCGTGGTCGGCGTGTTGCTGCTGTGGACGGCGTGGTCGGGATCGGGCCGGACGCCGGCGATGGCGTCGTCGGCCTGCGCGTCGTCGGGAAGGACGGCACGCGCCTGTCGTCGGCCGCGCGTTCTGGCGCGCGGTGCTCGGGTGGTCACGCTCGGCCTCGGCGTGGTCTGGGTGCTCGTCAGCAAGAAGAACAAGTCGGTCTACGACCTCGTCTGCGGCATCGGCCGTCGTCTACGACTGGCGGCCGGGCTTGCCGCCGCTTGCCCGATTCCCGACAAACCAGTAGGGTTTCGGCCCATGCCGACCCAGCTCTCCCACCTCGACGTGCTCGAGGCCGAGTCGATCCACATCATCCGCGAGGTCGCGGCCGAGTTCGAGCGGCCCGTCCTGCTCTTCTCCGGGCGGCAAGGACTCGATCGTGATGCTCCGCCTCGCCGAGAAGGCGTTCTGGCCGGCCCGCATCCCGTTCCCGGTCATGCACGTCGACACCGGCCACAACTTCGCCGAGGTGCTCGAGTTCCGCGACCGCCGGGTCGAGCGAGCTCGGCGTCCGCCTCGTGGTGGCCTCGGTGCAGGAGTCGATCGACGCAGGGCCGGGTCGTCGAGGAGACCGGGCCCGCGGGCGAGCCGCAACCGGCTGCAGACCGTCACGCTGCTCGACGCGATCGACGAGCAACGGCTTCGACGCCGTGTTCGGCGGCGGCCGGCGCGACGAGGAGAAGGCGCGGGCCAAGGAGCGGGTGTACTCGTTCCGCGACGAGTTCGGCCAGTGGGACCCGAAGAACCAGCGCCCCGAGCTGTGGAGCCTCTACAACGGCCGGCACCGCAAGGGCGAGCACATCCGGGTGTTCCCGCTGTCGAACTGGACCGAGCTCGACATCTGGCAGTACATCGCCGACGAGGACATCGAGCTCCCGTCGATCTACTACGCGCACCGGCGCGAGGTGTTCCGCCGCGACGGCATGCTGCTCGCGGTCACGCCCGTTCGTCACGCTGATGGACGGCGAGGAGCCGTTCGAGATGACTGGTGCGCTACCGCACCGTCGGCGACGCGTCGTGCACCGGCGCGGTCGAGTCGGCGGCGGCGACCGTCGACGACGTCATCGCCGAGGTCGCCGCCGTCGCGCATCACCGAGCGCGGCGCCACCCGGGCCGACGACCGGTTCACCGAAGCCGCCATGGAAGACCGCAAGCGCGAGGGCTACTTCTAGCATGGCGAGCTGCTGCGCTTCGCGACCGCCGGCTCGGTCGACGACGGCAAGAGCACGCTCATCGGGCGGCTGCTCTACGACACGAAGCAGATCTTCGAGGACCAGCTCGAGGCGGTCGAGCGCACGCAGCCGCGACACGGGCTTCGACTACACCAACCTCGCGCTGCTCACCGACGGCCTGCGGGCCGAGCGCGAGCAGGGCATCACCATCGACGTCGCCTACCGCTACTTCGCCACGCCCGAAGCGCAAGTTCATCATCGCCGACACGCCCGGCCACGTGCAGTACACGCGCAACATGGTCACCGGCGCGTCGACCGCCGACCTCGCGCTCGTGCTCATCGACGCCCGCAAGGGCGTGCTCGAGCAGTCGCGCCGCCACGCGTTCATCGCGTCGCTGCTGCAGGTCCAGCACCTCGTGCTGTGCGTCAACAAGATGGACCTCGTCGACTACGACGCAGGAGCGCTTCGACGAGATCTGCGACGAGTTCCCCGAGTTCGCCGCGCAAGCTCGACATCGACGACCTCACGTTCATCCCGATCTCGGCGCTGCACGGCGACAACGTCGCGACGCACTCGCCGAACATGCCGTGGTACGAGGGCCCGACGCTGCTGCACCACCTCGAGCACGTCTACATCGGCGTCCGACCGCAACCTCATCGACGCGCGGTTCCCGGTGCAGTACGTGATCCGGCCGATGAGCCACGAGCACCACGACTACCGCGGCTACGCCGGGCAGGTGGCCGAGCGGCGTGCTCCGGCCCGGCGACGAGGTCGTCGTGCTGCCGTGCGGGCTTCACCACCGACCATCGCCGGCGATCGACGTGTTCGGCGGCCCGGTCGACGAGGCGTTCCCGCCGATGTCGGTGACCGTCCGCCTCGCCGACGACATCGACGTCAGCCGCGGCGACATGATCTGCCGGCCCAACAACCTGCCGACCGTCACCCAGGACATCGACGCGATGGTCTGCTGGTTCAGCGAGCAGCCGCTGCGCGCCGGGCGGCACGTACGCGATCAAGCACACGACCCGCACGGCGCAGGCGCGGGTGCAGGACCTGCACTACCGGCTCGACGTCAACACGCTGCACCGCGACGAGGCGACGCGGCGCGCTCGCGCTCAACGACATCGGCCGCGTCACGCTGCGCACCACGGTGCCGCTGTTCGTCGACGAGTACCGCCGCAACCGCGATCACCGGCAGCTTCATCCTCATCGACGAGGCCACGAACGAGACCGTCGGCGCCGGGATGATCCTCGGCGCAGTCGGCGCCCTGACCGGCGACGTGGCCGAGCCGACCGCGCAGCCCCAACGTCGTCTGGCACGAGAGCGAGGTGCCGCGCGCCGAGCGCTGGGCGCGCCACCGGCGTGCGCGGCGCGACGGTGTGGTTCACCGGGCTCTCGGGCTCGGGCAAGTCGACGATCGCGAGCGCGCTCGACGCACGCTGCTCGCCGAGCGCGGCGTGCTCGACCTACACGCTCGACGGCGACAACCTCCGCCACGGGCTCAACGGCGACCTCGGGTTCTCGCGCCGAGGACCGCGACCGAGAACGTCCGCCGCGTCGGCGAGGTCGCCCGCCTGTTCGCCGACGCCGGCGTCGTCGCGCTGGTGCCGCTGATCAGCCCGTACCGCGCCGGGCGCGACCACGCCCGGGCGCTGCACGAGGCGGCCGGGCTCCCGTTCGTCGAGGTGTTCGTCGACACGCCGATCGAGGTGTGCGAGCAGCGCGACCCGAAGGGCCTCTACGCCAAGGCCCGGGCCGGCGAGATCACCGGCTTCACCGGCATCGACGACCCCTACGAGGCGCCGCTCACCCCGAGCTCGTGCTCGAGGGCGGTGCCATTGCGGCGGACGTGGCGGCCGAACGGGTCCTCGAAGTGCTCCTCCAAAACTTGGCTTGACGAGATCCGGGTGCGTCTTTAGGGTGACGGACGTCACATTCCGTCGCTCTGCGAACATGGCAGGCCAGAGCGAGGGTGCGAGCGGGGAGGCACCGATCCGCCAGGTCGAACTGGTCGCTGCGCCAGGCGGGGAGCCAAGCGAAACCGGCCCCTGATCGCACCGTCAGAGGGACTGGTGCCGCTCATCAGCCCTTACCGGGCCGGGCGTAACAGCGCGCACTCCACGAGGCCGCGGGCCTGCCGTTCCTCGAGGTGTTCGTCGATACGCCGATCGAGGAGTGTGCGAGCCAGGCGACCCCGAAGGATCTGTGCCGGAAGGCAACGGCGGTGGAGCTCAAGGGCTTCACTGGGATCGACGACCCCTACGAGCCCCACGGCGAGCCGACCTCGTGTTGGCAGGCACGAGTGTCCGCGGCCGACAGGCACGCGCCCGTGGTGGCACAGCTCAACGCGAAGATGATCGCCTAACCCACGAGCAGCCAGGCGACGAGCGCGAAGACAACTCCGACCGCCAGCTCGATCAGCGGGTAGCGGGCCGAGATGCGGGCGCCGCAGTGGCGGCACCGGCCGCGCAGCACGACCCAGGACAGCACCGGCACGAGGTCGACCGGCCCGAGCGGGGTGCCGCAGGCGGGGCAGTGCGACGGGGGCGAGACCACCGATTCGCCCCTCGGCACCCGCGAGGACGACGTTGAGGAACGAGCCGATCACGAGGCCGACCACCCCCGCGAGGACGACGATCGCGATCACGGACGGTGCCCGGGCCGCGCGCCGTCGGCCACGTAACGTGGCGGAATTGTGAGATGTGGCTCATTCTCCGTGATCTTATGCCACGTTGTGTTAGTCTTTGGTTACTCTCAGTGGTATTGCGTGCGGGCGCCCGGGGTAAGGCGCTCGTAGGTGGCCCGAAGGGCCACGGGCATCGCGTGAGGGTGCCAGGGGCAGGCCAGGGGCAGGGCAAGGGGCGGAGGTGGACCGGTGAAGCTGCGACGCACGCCCTCCGGCGCGATCCGGGAGGCACGACGGAGGTCGAGACGACCTCGGTCGACGCCGACCCGACGCTGTCCGCTCCGGCCGAAACGGCGGGGGCGACCGCCCGGAGGCGAAGCCGATCGGCGAGTTGCTCGTGTCCAACGGTGCCATCACCTCCGAGCAGCTCGCCGACGCGCTGCTCCGCCAGACGGGTGCGGGGATGCGCCTCGGCGACCTCCTGGTCCGGGAGGGACTGCTCGACGAAGCGACCTCGTTCGTGCCTTGGCCGAGCAGTGGGGTCTACCGCTCGCCGACCTCCGACGCAACGCACCGTCGCCCGAAGCGCTCACGGTGGTCCCCGAGTCGATCGCGCGGGGCCTCATGGTCGTGCCAATGCGGCGCGCGTCCGACGACGGCCTCGAGGTTGCGGCCGCCGATCCGGCACGTCCGGGTCTGGTCGAGGAGCTCAGCAGGCCTCGGGGATGCGGGTGCACCTGCGGCTGGCGCCCGCGTCCGACATCCGTCGCACGATCGACCAGTCGTCCAGCCGCTCGCGGGCGTCGCGCAGCACGTCCGCGACTTCGAGGTCACGACCGGCACCGGCCGCCGCGGCGAGACGCACTGAGCTCCAAGAGGCCGTTGGCGGGCAGTGCGCCGGTGGTGCAGGTGGTCAACCTGATCATCACGCAGGCGCTGCGCGACCGGGCGTCCGACATGCACATCGAGCCGCAGGACGACGCAGGTCCGGGTGCGCATCCGCATCGACGGCGCGCTGCACGACGTGCTCGACCCTCCCGGCCGACGATGGGCCCGGCGGTCGTCAGCCGCATCAAGATCATGGCGGGGATGAACATCGTCGAGCGGCGGCGCCCGCAAGACGGCCAGATCGAGACCAGCGGTCGACGGGCGCGGCGCTCGACATCCGGGTCGCGACGACCGCCAGTGATCCGCGGCGAGAAGATCGTGCTGCGGCTGCTCGACAAGAGCCGGTCGCTGCTGCAGCTGGCGGAGCTCGGCATGCCGCCGGTGACACCACGAGATGTTCTCCGGGCTGGTGCGCGTCGCCGTTCGGCATGGTGATCTGCGCCGGGCCCGACCGGCAGCGGCAAGACCACCACCCTGTACGCCACCGCTCGGCGAGATCAACACGGTCGAGCGCAACGTCATGACCATCGAGGACCCGGTCGAGTACGTCTTCCCGTCGATCAACCAGATCCAGATCAACGAGCAGGCCGGCATCACCTTCGCCGGCGGCCTCAAGTCGATCCTGCGGCAGGACCCCGATGTGATCCTGGTCGGCGAGATCCGCGACGTCGAGACCGCCCGCATCGCCGTGCAGTCGGCGCTCACCGGCCACTTCGTGCTCTCGTCGCTGCACGCCACCGACGCCTCGTCGGCGCTGCACCGCCTGCTCGACATGGGCATCGAGCCGTTCCTGATCGCGCCGTCGGTGACCGCGGTCGTCGGCCAGCGACTGGTCCGGCGGATCTGCCGCGACTGCTGCGACCCCTACCAGCCCCCATCCCGAGGAGCTCGCGTTCTACGACAG
Organism: uncultured Actinomycetes bacterium; assembly: GCA_963697125.1. Lineage (GTDB taxonomy): Bacteria > Actinomycetota > Acidimicrobiia > IMCC26256 > DASPTH01 > DASUAS01. Next base: position 449,632 of record CAVOMW010000015.1, on the reverse strand, counting down.
CCTCGGCGGCGCCGCCCGAAGGACGTGTTCTTCCACGGCGAGGGCTGCAACTTCTGCTCCGAGACCGGCTACCAGGAGCGCATCGGCGTCTACGAGGTGATGCGCATCACCGACGAGATGCGCGCAGCTGATCGTCGAGGAGCCGTCGCAGGGGCAGATGCGCGAGCTGGCGATCGCGGAGGGCATGCGCACGTTGCAGCGACGAAGCCCTGCAGCTCGTCGCCGAAGACGTCACCACCATCGCCGAGGTCTTGCGGAGCGTCTACCCGCTTTGAACGGCTGATTGCCGGAGTGTGCAATTCCATGGCGAAATACAGCTACACCGGAGTTTCGCAAGCGGGGCAACCGCAGAAGGGCGTGATCGAAGCCGATCACGTGAACGACGTGCGCATCGCGCTGGTCGACCGCGAGCTCTACGGCATCGAGGTCAGCGAGAAGCACGAGCATCCGGAAGACCGAGATCACCAAGAAGCGCGTGCCAAGCGCGTGGAGCTCATGCACTTCTCGCGCCAGCTCGGCGCGTTCGTGCGTGCCGGCATCCCGATCATCGACGCCATCGAGACGCTGCGGGTCGAGACCGCGAACGATCAGTTCCGCAAGGTCCTGGCCGACGTGGCGGAGCAGCTGCGCAGTGGCGATGCCGCTCTCGGACGCCTTCGCGTCGCACCCGGAGGCTTTCCCGTCGTTCTACGTCAGCATCCTGCGCTCGGCCGAGATCACCGGTCACGTCGACGATGTGCTCGACCAGTTCGCCGACTACATCGAGCGCGACCTCGAGGCCCGCCGCAAGATCAAGTCGGCGCTACGTACCCGTGGTCGTCATCGGCTGTCGCGATCGTGGCCGTCGTCGTGCTGGTCACGTTCGTGCTGCCGAAGTTCCAGACGTTCTTCGACGCGCTCGACGCCAAGCTGCCGCTCCCGACGCGGATGCTCCTCTCGATCACGAACTTCATCACCAACTAGTGGTGGGTCATCGTCCTGGTCATCGTGGTCGCGCTCGTCGTCGCGCTGTTCCTCGTACCTGCGCACGAACCGCGGCAAGCCACGCGAGACCGGCTCCTGCTGCAGCGCGCCCGTGGTCGGCGAGCTCGTGCGCTTCACCATCGTGGAGCGGTTCTGCCGGCTCCTGGCGCTCGATGATCGGCGCGGGCGTGCCGATGCCCGAGGCGATGGCGGTGGCCGCGGGTGGTACCAACAACCTCGTCTACCAGGAGCGCTGGCCGAGGCGCGCGAGGCCATGATGCGCGGCGAGGGCATGGCCGATCCCATCACCGAGACCGGGCTCTTCCCCGGCGGCGTCTGCCAGATGATCCGGGTCGGCGAGGACACCGGTACCCTCGACCACCAGCTCGAGGTCGCGGCGACCTTCTACGGCAAGGAGCTCGAGTACAAGCTCGAGCGCCTCACGTCGCTCTTCGAGCCCGCCTCCTCGTCGTCGTGGGCCTCGTCGTCGGCTTCGTCGCCATCGCGCTCGTGTCGGCGATGTACGGCATCTTCAACCAGGTCAAGGTGAAGTGACGCCGTGTCCGCTTGGCGAGACGACCGCGCCGGCGAAGCCGGCTTCACCCTCATCGAGGCTGTCATCGCGATGCTCATCCTCGGGACGGCGGTCGTCGCGCTCATCGGGGGCCTCGGGACGACGATCGTGGCCAGCGACATGCACCGCAAGAACGTGACTGCCGACGCGGTCGCGCGAGCTGGGCGGAGCAGATCCAGGCTGCGCCCTGGGCGCCCTGCGCTCAGCCGGGAACGCCGTACGGGGCCGCGCCGCTGCCGGACACGAAGTTCACCGGCGTGGTCACCGACGTTCAGTACGGCACTGCGTCGGGAATCGGATTCGGCGTGTGCGCCCCCGGCACGGTCACGGACACCGTGCAAACGATGACCCTCGTCGTGCGCGCCACCGACGGGCGTGGGCTCGCCAAGATCCAGATCGTGAAGCGCAAGCCGTGAACGCACGGACGGGTGAGGCCGGGTTCACGCTGATCGAGATGGTGCTGGCGATGACCATCGGTGGGCTGGTCATCGGCTCGCTGGCCGCGGCGATGTTCCTCGGGCTCGGCACCGAACGCAGTGTCCAGACGCGCCTCGCCGAGAGCAACAGCGCCAACCTCCTGGCGAGCTACTTCGCCCCCGACGTGCAGCAGAGCGGGCCGGTGACCACTGCGCCGACCGCGGACGACTCGCCCTACTGCGGAGCGGGCGGCGGACCGGTTGCTCTGCTGCTCCCGCAGAACAACAACACGAGCTCGGTCTCCTACTTCGTGGACCCGACGGATCCCAAGATCCTTCGCCGGCGCACGTGCGCCGGGGGCGCTGCCGACCGGCCCCCCCGGCGGGCAGCCGGTGGTGCGGAACCTCAGCAGTGCACCGGTGGTCTCCTGTGCGAGCACGTGCACGATCACAGTGACGCAGCTGGTCGGCGGGAAGTTGCCGTACACGACGAAGCTCGTAGGTTCGAGGAGGACGCAGTGACTCGCCACTTGTCGCCGGCGCGGCGCGCGCGTGGAGAGGAAGGCGTGGTGCTGGCGTGGGCGCTGGCGTTCCTCGTGGTCGTGGGCATCGTGGTGTTCTTCGTCCTCGGCTACACCAGCACGAGCATCAACTCGAGCACGCGGCTCGCGAACCAACGCTCGGCGCTCTACGCGGTCGACGGCGCCGTCAACAACGCCATCCGCTACGTGCAGAACAACGCCAACGCGGGCGTGCAGGGGGGCAGCAACAACGTGTGCCCATCGCCGGTGGCGCTCAACAGCCAGTCGGTCTCGGTGCAGTGCACTCCGAGCACCGACAGTGGCACCGCAACGCCGCCGAGCTCGGCGCCGCCGTTCGCAATCCTCACGCTGGCGCCGTTCACCAACTTCTGGGACACGCACGGCTACGGAGGCAACAGCTATCCGGGCTGTTCCAGCGTCTCGACCGACACCGACGCTGAGCTCGGCATCGTGCAGGTGCAGAACGACAAGGCGTTGACGGTGAACGGCGACGTCTACGTGAACTCCGACGTCGACGCCGACACGTGGAACAACCACTGCCCCAACATCAGTGCTGCCCGCGATCCAGGTCAACGGCAACGCGATCGTCAAAAGTCGTGCCACGACCTCTTCGCTCGCCGGGGGCCACGCCGCCGTACGGCTGGTACTGCGACCAGAACGGCACCTCGGACAACAAGACGTTGGCTGACGCGGGACGCAATCCGACGGGGGGCTCGGCTTCGCGCCCGCCGGCTTGCAGCAGAACCTCGTCGATCCCGCCATCGCCAACCCGACTCTCTGGGCGCCCGCGGCGAGCGACGGCGCCGGCACCCGCGAGCCTGCCGACCTGCTCCGCAGCATCGAAGTTGGTGACGTTCACGCCGGGGACGTGCACGAACGGAACGCGCTGTCGAACCTGATGAACGGCACCAACCCCAACTGTGCCGGCCACCTGTTCTGGTTCCAGCCGGGCACCTACTACTTCAACTTCCCGACCAACTCGAACACCTGGACCGTCAACGACGGCGGCGGGGCTGCGATCGTGGGCGGTACCCCGAATGCGGTGCCGAGCGGTGCGACCCCGGTTGGTCCGGTGACGGTTGTGGCCAAGAACCCGCCGCGCCGACGACGGGTTTCGTCGGCAACCCGACGCCCAATCCCGCGGGCTACCAGAACACCACCGGCGCTCTGGTCATCGGTGACGCGCAGTCGCGAACATGGGCACCGCCAACAACAGCTTCACCACCTCGAACCAGCAGCGCTGGATCACCACCGGCTGCTACGGATCACACCGTCGATTCCCGGGGGCTCGTCAGGGCTCTCGGTGACCCGTGTCGTCACGCGGAGTCCTACAAACCGCGGCGCAGATCGGCGTTCCGCAGTTGCTGGTGCGTGACGCCGGCGACACGACCACCCGTTGCACGATTCCGCTCACCCGATGGCGACGAGCGCAGCAGCGGTCGACGAGACAGTCACGATCCCGGCGAACTGCAACCTCGGTGCTACGACCTTGAACTCCGGGGTCGTTCACGCTGCGCTACCAGGTCACCCACGGGACGTGTGGCCGAACCCGGCGTGCACGAACGTGATGTCGTCGCTCGAGGACATCCAGCTCAAGGTGACTACGACTCCCGCCCGTCCGGCGTGGAACCCGACCGACTCCAGCACCGTCACCGCCACATCCCCTACGGTGCCGGGTGCGCTGCGTCCACGACGGCGACTGTCGGTTCGGCCCAACAGCGGCGTGCAGTTCGATCTTCGGTGGTAGCAGCCACGTCGTCCTCAAGAGCGGTGCGTGGGAGCTCTGCCGAACTTCAGCTCCACGCACAGGAAATCGTGCATGCTACGGCGTGCCGATGCTCCTCGCCACTGGCGGAGCGTCGAACCGCCGGCAGCTCCTGACAGCAGACTTCGCGACGACGGGAGTGCCGGCGTTCACCAACCCGGCCGACGGCGTGCGGGCTTGGTGGACGGGGCCGCGGCCGCCACGGCTTCGCTCTCGAGCACGAACTCGCGGACGCATGCTCGTTGACGCAGTCACGAACTTCCCACCGCGTGCGCCCCGCATCGGCCGCTACCAGATCCCCACCGGATCGACCATCAACAACGCCGACGCTCGGTCACGCGAGCTTGCGCAGCGAGAGCAACACCGACAGTCACGTCGCTCCACGGTCGGCGCATGGCATGCGGGGCCGCTCAACCTGGCCCGATGCGACACAGCGTTGCAGTGCCGACACCGGTCGACGTCACGGCGTGCCTCAACACCCCGGCGAAGATCAACGGCGGTGGTCAGCGTTGCATCGGGCGAACCGCAGCTCCGGAACAGCCCAACGGTGACGCTCGACGGGATGAGCTGTCAGTCACGTACACGCCTCGCGGCGACGTCGGATGACTGACTCGCCGCGACCGGGCGGCTGCATCGCGCAGGTGCCGTACTACGGCCCCGATCACGAGCCCGGCCTACGAACGGTGCCATCCGCGTTGCCTGTCGGTGGCGTCGAACGCCAACGGCGGCTCTGCGCCGCGGCGTGGCGGTGTCTGGGAACCGGTCTACGCACCGTCGGCGGCACTCGACGTGCCGGTCGACGTGCTCACCGGTCCCCGGTGTTCGACCGCGGTGCGTCGGCCCGCATGCTGATGCTCGGGTACAACGTCGCGTCGAACGCGCAGGTCCCGATCAGCAGCACGCCGATCACCGCCAACATCCCGAACAACCGCGAGCGTGACGTTCACCGCGACCATTCCCGGTGCAACCACCAAGCTCGCAGGCCGAGGTCGTGTTCTGCGACTCGACCTTCGATCCGAGGTGCGCCGGCGTGCGCAGCCGGCGGCACCAAGGTCCAGTCCTGGACGCGTGACGCGGTGATCGCCGCCGTCCGCCGCTGGGCCGTGAGTGGGTGAGGGGGTGGTCCGTACCGGATGAGGACCATGCTCCACGAGCGGGCGGCCCAGGAAGACCTGCGCACAGTCGCGAGCGCAGCAAACAGATCACTTGTAGAAACGCGAAACCAGACGAAAGGGCAGGCGCAAGAATGTTGCAACGATCAATGGAGAAGCGCCGGACGAACGGGGGGGTTCACGCTGATCGAGCTGTTGGTCGTGATCGTGATCCTGGGCATCCTCGCCGCCATCGTGGTGTTCGCAATCGGTGGTCTGAGCTCCACAGCCCGAGAGCGCCTGCAGCGTGGACGCCAACACCATCCAGACAGCCGACGGACGGTACTACGTGTCGCCGAGCGCCGTTGACCCCGACACACCGAACCAGACGTACACCGACATGAATGGGCTCCTCAATGCGTCGAACAAGCTCCTGAAGAAGGCTTCGACGCTGTACACGGTGAACGACGCCACGACGACCGGGTACATCCTGGCGCCGATCGGCACCAAGTGCACCGCCACGACACCGGGCCCTGAGCAACTGACTGACGAACAAGCGGAGAAGGGCCCGGTTCGCCGGGCCCCTCTACGCGTCCGGGACCGGTTGCGCGTTGCGGCGACGTCGTACGAGGCCGGGGGCAACGCCGACCACGACGATCACGACGCTGCTGACCAGGAACCAGAGCCCCAGGCGTGGGATTCCGGCGTAGCGGAACACGACCGTGTGCGATCCGGCGGGCACCCGGACGCCGACCACGGCAGGCGCCACCATCTCGGTCGGCACCTGCTTCCCGTCGACGGCGGCGTCCAGCGCGGGTCGTAGCTCTCACGCAGGAGGACGGCCGGGCGGTCCCGCGCCGGACTCCGGCGCGGAACGTCCCGTCATCCAACCTCACGTGCTGGCTCGACACCCGACCCGGGGTGCTGCTGGTCGACGGGTCTGCGAGCGACGGTGTGGCGGCCGGCGCGCCATCGAACGCCACCCCGCGGCTTCGCCCTTCGTGTGCCGCGGCCGAGCGAAGGAGTGCGCGGGCGCTTCGGTCATCGTGGTGCGATCTGCGGTCAATGCCGGTGCGACCGTGTCGACCAACGAGAGGTAGCCCCCGGTCGGGACCTCGTAGAGCCGGAACCTCCCTGCGCTTGCCAACGGTGTGGCGAACTCAGGTGGTGATGCCTGCCGGGGGAGCAGGAGGTACCGGATGCCCAGCAGCTGGTACTGCGCGAGGTCGCGGTCGTCGAACGACGGCTCGACGTCGGCCATGAGTGACACCGTGCGCAAGGTCAGGCCGATCCCGTCATGGCCTTGATCGAGCAGCCCGAGGTACAGCGGTGCGTTGCCGACGCGGTAGGAGTCGCCGTTGCCGTGTCGCATGCCTGCGTACACCCGCCCGGGACCACGGGCCTCGGCCATTGCGAGCAGGTGGTCGATGTCGGGACCCTCCGCAGCATCGGCGGTGCGCTGCGCGTGGATACCGGCGGCGCTGTCGCTTGCGAGATGACCGAGCTGCCACCAACCCGCGAACACGGCGAGCACCACGCCCACGAGCGCGGCCACACCTGTGGTCGTTGCGGCGACGCGGAGTTCGCGCGCCGTGAGCGAGCGGACCCCACGGACGACCTGGGCAACGCACCAGGCACCTCCGACGCCGGCAAGGAACACGCCGCCGAGCTGCACCCCGGCGAGGAACCGCTCGAGCTGCAGATCGCGGACGAAGGGGAGGAGGTCCAACAGCGGACCGAACGTCGGTCGACCGCAGAACAGCACCAGGTTCACACCGAAGAACCCCAGAAGTGCACGTCCGCGCACGTCGCGCTTCCACCGTGCTGCGCAGACGACGACACCGACGATGAGGAGCGCGGTGATCAGCCGAAGACGGCCGTCGTCGAAGAGACGACCGGTGACCAACCAGCCCAGAACCCGACGGACACCATACGAATCGTGCTGATCCGCGCTGTTGTACGCCGAACTCGTGGTCGCGGATCGAGCGTCGACGACGAGCGGGATGACGAACCAGGCGATCGCGCCCAATGCGCCGAGGGCGACGAGCGTGGCGCGGCGGAGCGACACGAGGAGCGTGTGCCACTCGACGAGTGCGAACACCGCGACGCCGACCATCGCGACGTAGCCGACCAGTGCATGAGTCGCGCACGTCAGGCCGAGGAGCACCACCGCCGGGAGGTAGCCGTGGCCACGGCGAATCGCACGCCAAGCGAGCCCGAGTGTTGGCGGGAGCAGCCACATGGCGAAGAGCTGGGGCCACAAGCCGTTGCCTCCCCACACGTAGCTCCAGATCTCGAAGCCGGCCGGCGGCACGCTCACCACCAGTGGTGCCAGCAGCGCGGCACCGGCGGCCGGCGCCGGCTCCTGGTCGAGCAACCTCATGCCGAGGTACACCGAGATCGGCCAGGTCGCCAGGCCGAGGTACAACGTCCATTGCACGATCGTCGCGGTACCGAAGATCGACGCCAGCGCGCCGCCGATGACGTACGGCAGCGACTGGTAGTGCTGGAACTGTGCGGCTCCGAGTTGCAGGTAGGGGAACCAACTCCCGAGCGGCAGATGACCGGATTCGAGGCGCTGCCGGGCGAAGTCGACCATCGCGCGGTGTACCGCGAGGTCGTTGTCGGGTTGGACCGGCAGCCGCTCGGCGCGGAGCAGTACCAGGTTCAGCGTGACGGCGATCCCGACGAGCGTGAACGGGACGGCGCGGGCGAAGCGCGACCGCGGCGCGTCAGCTTGCAGCGCTCTGGGGCGAGCTGTGCAGCGCGGGTGATCTCGTCGGGGTAGAGACTCACCGCGACGCCCTGCTCGTACTCGACGATGCCGCGCCCCACCAGGTCGGCGAGCGACATCTCGAGCGTCTGCATCCCCTCCTTGCTCCCGGTCGACACGATGTTGCGGAGCTGGTGGTCTTGCCCTCGCGGATCAGGTTGCGCACCGCGTTGGTCGCGATCAGCACCTCGAAGGCGGCGACGCGGCCGCCGCCGACCTTGGGAATGAGCCGCTGCGACACGACGCCGGCGAGCGAACCCGCGAGCTGCACGCGGATCTGGTCCTGGCGTTCGGCGGGGAACACGTCGAAGATGCGGTCGAGCGCCTGGGCGGCGTCGTTGGTGTGCAGCGTGCGCGAACACGAGGTGGCCGGTCTCGGCGATGCGTGAGCGCGAACTGGATCGTCTCGGGGTCACGCATCTCGCCGACGAGGATGACGTCGGGGTCTTCGCGAAGTGCCGCGCGCAGCGCGCGGTCGAACGAGTCGGTGTCGATGCCGACCTCGCGCTGGTTCACCGACGCGACGCTTGTGCGTGTGCACGTACTCGATCGGGTCCTCGATCGTGAGGATGTGGCAGGCGCCGGTTCTGCGTTGATGTAGTCGATCATCGAGGCGAGCGTCGTCGACTTGCCCGAGCCGGTCGGGCCGGTCACGAGCACGAGGCCCTGCGGGCAGTTCGGCGAAGTACTCGCATCACCGCCGGGCAGGCCGAGCTCGCTCGAACGTCGGGATCCGGTGCGGGATCATGCGCAGCGACATCGCGAGCAGCCCGCTGGTGGAAGGCGTTGCCGCGGAAGCGGGCCTGTCGCTGCCAGCGGAAGGAGAAGTCGACCTCCATGCTCGTCGCCGAAGGTGGTCCACTTCCGGGCCGAGCAGCCGCCGCACGATCCCGGCGATCTCGTCGGAGGTGAGTTCGGGGTGGTCGATCGGCCGCAGCCTCCCCGTCGATCCGCACCGGGGGAGGCCTGCCGACGGTGAGCAGCAGGTCGGTGCCCCCCCGCTGGTGGAGGAAGTGGAGATAGTGGTCGATTTCTCTCGAGTCGACTTCGGCCATAAGACGTGATTCTACCAGAGTTCGCGGCAGAGAGTGAAGTGAGACAGGTATCCCGGTGACGGAGCGCGTGCGTCGGGCATCAGGTGTGATCGTGCGGATTCCGGGGCGGTTACCATCCGCGTCGTGACCACCGCACCCGTCCGGCGCTCACTGGCATCCCCGAATACGTGCCGGGCCGCTCGGCCGAATCGGTGGCCGCCCGGTACGCGATCGGCGACGTCGTCAAGCTCGCGTCGAACGAGGCGGCCTTCGGGCCGTTGCCGGCGGCGCTGGCCGCCATCGAGGTGGCGGCTCGCACCGCGAACCGCTACCCCGACGACGCCGCGACCACGCTCCGCGAGGCACTCGGGAAGCACTGTTCCGTCGCCCCGAACAGGTGCTGCTGGCCAACGGCTCGGTCGAGCTGTGCCGCATGGCGATGGCGGCCACCTGCGATCCCGGCGACGAGGTCGCGTTCGCGTGGCCGTCGTTCGAGGCGTACCCGGTGCTCGCGCGGCAGCTGGGTGCCACGATCCTCCAGGTGCCGCTCGTCGATCACCGCCACGACCTCGACGCCATGGCCGACGCGATCTCCGACCGCACCCGCGTCGTCTTCGTCTGCAACCCGAACAACCCGACCGGCACGACGGTCGCACTCGACGCGGCCGAGCGGTTCCTCGAGCGCGTGCCCGATGACCTGTTGGTCGTGTTCGACGAGGCCTACCGAGAGTTCGTGACCGCGCCCGACTTCCCCGACGGGATCAGCCTCCTCGGCGGCCACGACAACGTGGCGGTGCTGCGTACGTTCTCGAAGGCGTACGGCCTCGCGGCCCTGCGGGTGGGCTACGCGATCGGAAGTACCGAGGTGATCGAAGCGCTGCGCAAGGTCGCGTGCCGTTCACGACCAACGCACTCGCGCAGGCTGCCGCGCTCGCGTCGTCGAGGCGCACGACGAGATGCGCGAGCGAGTCGACGAGGTCATCGCCGAGCGCGACCGCGTGACCGACCGCATCGCCGCGCTCGGGCTCGATGTTGTCGAGTCGCAGGCCAACTTCGTGTGGCTGCCGTTGGGTGAGCACTCGGCGGTGCTCGGCGAGTACTGCGAGCGCGCCGGCGTCGTGCTCCGACCGTTTCCCGGTGTCGGCGTGCGCATCACGATCGGCGCGCGTGCCGAGAACGACCGGCTCGTCGCGCGTGCTGGGCGCGGCGGTCGACGACGGCGCGGCAGGCTGAGCCGCACGCCGTTAGGCTCGCCGGGTGGCGCAGGGACGGCCTGAAGGTGTGGTGCACGAGGAGCGTCGGCGACCGCCGGTGAGCGTCGGCGGGATCCTGGCCGTCGTCGGTGGTGCCGTCATCGTGGCCGGCACGCTCTTCGAGGTGGTGAGTGCGAAGGTCGGGCCGAGCGGGACCAGCCAGGTCACCGCGAGCAGGTCGCTACCTCGACACCGACGACGGCAAGGTCGTCGCGGCGTTGGGCGTCGTCGTCCTCGTCCTGTCGCTGGCGACGCTGTTGCGACCGGCGCGCAGCATCGTGTGGCCGATCGCGGTCGTCGCTTGCAGCCTCGCTGCGCTGGGGATGGCGATCTACGACCGCAGCGATCTCGAGGACACCGGATCTGCTGCCGTGCACGTCAGCGCCGGGCCTGCGCTCTACGTCGCCATCGGAGGCGGTGTGGTGGCGACGATCGGCGCACTCCTCGCGTCGCGCGATCGTCGAGCGGGACGCGCTACAGGCGATTCGACACCGGGTCGCTCGTCGGGAGCGACTGCGTCTGCGGGCGTCGCACGTGGTTCAGGTCGCGCTCGTGATCGGCGAGCTTCCGCTGGAATCCCCGGCGCGCTTTGAGCTCCTGGAGATCGTGCTCGAGCCGCTCGACGAGCCGGCGGACATCGTCCCCCGAACCGGCCGAGACGAGACGCGGCGCAGCTGGTGAGCGCGTCGCCCATCTCGCTGCGCACGTCGCGCCACGACTGCTCGATGCGGTTGCGGGTGGTGAAGTCCTTGCGACGCTCGGGGTTCGGGAGGTTCACGGGCAGTGCCGGCGGCAGGTCGTCGACCGAATCCGGGAGGTCGTCCCACGCGTTCGGGTCGTGACCGATCACCTGGTCGATCCGGTCCTCGACCGTCCCCGCCCGCACCAACTCACCCTCGAAGCCGACGCCCACCAGCACGTCCGGATCGACGCCGAGCGCACCCGCGAGGGCGTGGAGCTCGTCGGCCGAGAGCCGCTTCGCGCCCCGCTCGGCCGCCTGCAGATCGCGCCGGCTCATGCCGGCTGCCTTGGCCACGTCCCGTGGACTCGCGCCCGCCAACTCGCGGACGGCGCGCACCCGGGCTCCGAGGTCTTCGGCCTTCAACTCGTGTCGAGAGTCCTGCACGAGGAGAGCATCGGCCCCCGCCTGGGCTGACTTGACGTGACCATCGGCACGGTTCGGCAGGTCAGGCGCGGTCGGCGACGCAGGCGTTGCGCAGCTCGCCGAGCCCCTCGATGGTGGTACGCACGACCTGGCCTGCGGACAGGTACGTGGGCGGGTCCATCCCGTGCCCGACGCCAGCGGGCGTGCCCGTGAGCAGCAGGTCGCCTGGCTCGAGGGTGACGAAGCGGCTGGCGTAGGCGACGAGGTCGGCGGGACGGAACACCAACTCCGACGTGTGGGATGCCTGGCGCACCACGCCGTCGACCTCGCAGCCGATCGCGAGGTCAGGCGCGGGACCGCCCACCTCGTCGACGGTGACCAGCCACGGGCCCACGGGGGTCGAGTGCTCCCACGTCTTGCCCTGCAGCCACTCGAGCGTGCGGTACTGCCAGTCGCGCATCGACACGTCGTTGGCGACCGTGAACCCGGCGATCGCGTCGGCGGCCTCGTCGCTGGACGCGTGGCGCACCGGGGTGCCGATCACCAGCGCGAGCTCGGCTTCCCAGTCGACCGCGTCGGATTCGGGCGGCAGCACGATGTCGTCACGTGCGCCGACCAGTGCCTCGCGGAACTTGGCGAACAGCGTCGGATGCTCGGGGAGCTCGTGGCCCATCTCGAGGATGTGGCTCCGGTAGTTCAGCCCCTGGCAGATGACCTTGCCCGGATGGGTGACAACCGGCGCGAAGTCGGCGGCGGCCGCGTCGTGCACCGCGCCGGTCTCTGGCGCGTCGCCCCGTGTGAGCATCTCGGCGACGTCGCGTGCTGCGAGCTCGACCAGCATGTTGCCGTCGACGCGCACGGCGTGCGTGCCGTCGGCGGTGCGGATGGTCGCCCAGCGCATCGGCGGCTACCGCAGCGCTTCGGCGAGGTAGTCGATGGCGTGGGTGAGGGTGGCGACGTCGTCGGGGTCGATGGCGGGGAACATCGCGATGCGCAGCTGGTTGCGACCGAGCTTGCGGTAGGGCTCGGTGTCGACGATGCCGTTGGCGCGCAGCGCGCGGGCGATGGCGCTGGCGTCGACCTCGTCGGCGAAGTCGATGGTGCCGGTGACGTGGCTGCGCTCCGATGGCTTGGCGACGAAGGGCTGCGCGTAGGTGCTCTTCTCGGCCCAGCCGTAGAGGAGCTCGGCGGAGCGGTCGCAGCGGCCGACGCACCACTCGAGGCCACCCTGCTCGAGCATCCACTGCACGCTGGCGTCGAGGAGGAAGAGGGAGGTGAGCGCGGGCGTGTTGTAGGTCTGGTCGAGGCGGGAGTTCTCGACCGCGATGGGCAGGCTCAGCGAGGGCGGCACCCAACGATCGGTGGCGCCGATGCGCGCGATGCGTTCGATCGCCGCGGGGGAGCACAGCGCGAGCCAGAGGCCGCCGTCGCCGGCGAAGCACTTCTGCGGCGCGAAGTAGTAGACGTCGAAGCTCTTGGGCTCGACCGGGAGACCGCCGGCGCCGGAGGTGGCGTCGACCAGCACGAGGCCGTCGTCGCCGGGGCGGCGCACCTCGGTCATCACCCCGGTGGACGTCTCGTTGTGCGGATACGCGTAGGCGTCGACGGTGGCGTCGGTCACGAGCTCGGGGTGGGTGCCGGGTTCGGAGCGCAGCACGACCGGGTCGTCGAGGAACGGCGCCGCGCCGGTGACGGCGGCGAACTTGGAGGAGAACTCGCCGAACACCAGGTGCTCGGCCCGCCGCTCGACGAGACCGAAGGCGGCGGCGTCCCAGAACGACGTGCTGCCGCCGTTGCCGAGCAGCACCTCGTAGCCGTCGGGGAGAGCAGAAGAGATCGGCGAGACCGGCACGGATGCGACCGACGACCGACTTCACCCCGGGCTGGCGGTGGCTGGTGCCGAGGTAGCTGCCGCTGACGTCGGCGAGGGCCCGCGCCGCCTCGGGTCGCACCTTCGACGGGCCGGAACCGAAGCGCCCGTCACCGGGGATGAGCTCGGCGGGAAGGACGACGGAGGTGGGGTCGGCGGCCATCGGATCGAGATTACCGGCGTGCCCTCAGGATTCTCCCGCCGATTGGGCCCGTTCCGATTGGGCGAGCTCGGCGAGCAGGCGGACCTCGCTCTCGATCAGCTTGTGCCAGTCGCCGAGGTGGAGGCTCTCGTCCTCGCCGTGGATGCGGCTGCCCGGATCGGCGGGCCCGAGGAGCAGCGCGGGGATGCCGCCGAACGCGTCGGCGAACGGACCGACGAACGGGATGCTGCCGCCGACGCCCATGTAGACGGGGTCGACGCCGAAGCCGGCGCGCAGCGCGCGCTCGGTGGCGGCGAACGCCCAGCCCGTCGGTTCGCAGTGCCACGCGGGCACGGCGTCGCGCGGGACGAGGGTCAGCTCGAGGTCGAGCGGGCACGCGCCGTTCGAGGTGACGGGCGAGCGCGTCGAGGAGACGATGCGGATCCTGGCCGCGACCGACGCGCATGCTGATGCGTGCCGCGGCCTCGGCGACGATCTGGTTCGACGACCCGGCGATGGGATGGCCGTCGATCCCGATCACGGTGACGGTCGGGCGCAGCCAGACCTTCTCGAAGATCGAGACGTCCGGATCGCCGGCGATGTCGACGCCCGGACGCATCCCCCACGCCCGCCGGAGCCCGGCTTCGTTGAGCGGGAGCGCGGTGATGCGGGCGCGTTCGGCGGCGTCGGGCGCTTCGTAGTCGTCCCAGCAGCCGTCGAAGGCGGGGTCGCCGTGCTCGTCGACCAGCGTCGCCAGCATCTGCGCGAGCGCGAGCACCGGATCGGGCACCGCGCCGCCGGCCATGCCGCTGTGCACCGGACCGTCGAGCGCGCGGACCCGCACGTCGAGATCGGCGAGACCGCGCAGCGAGTAGGTGAGCCCGGGCGTGCCGACCGACCAGTTGCCGGCGTCGGCGAGGAGCAGGACGTCGGACCGGAGGGCTTCGACGTGCGACTCGAGGAAGGCGGCCAGCGTCGGCGAGCCGATCTCCTCCTCGCCCTCGATGAGCACCTTCACGTTGCACGGCAGTTCGCCGGCGGTGCGCAGCCAGGCCCGGACCGCGGCGACGTGCGTGATCGCGCCCGCCTTGTCGTCGGCGGTGCCGCGGCCGAACAGCCGGCCGTCGTGCTCGCGGGGTTCGAACGGATCGCTCGACCAGCGCGCCACGTACCCGGGCGGTTGCACGTCGTGGTGCGCGTAGAGCAGGACGGTGGGCGCGTCGGGGCGGTGGGTCCACTCGCCGACGACGTACGGGAGACCGCCGTCGACGCGGAGCTCGCGCACGTCGTCGAGCCCGGCGTCGCGCATGAGATCGGCGACCGACGCCGCGCACGCGTCGACGTCGTCGAAGTGCTCGGGGTCGGCGCTGATGCTCGGGATGCGGACCAGAGCCTCGAGCTCGCGCTGCGCGGCGTCGAGATCGTCGTGCGCGGCTGCGACCGCGGCGTCAGTGTCCATGCGCGTGCCGAGCCTACGAGGAAGGCCACGAGGAGCTCGAGGAAGAGGGAGGCGGCCGCAGCTCCTCGTACCAGAGGGGCGCCTTCTTGCGGGCCCACGCCGCGGGGACCGAGCCGTTGAGCATGCTGTCGAGCGCGTCGCCGTCGCGCAGTGCGAACGCGATGTGGCCGAGCACCGCGACCCAGATGCCGAACGCGAACCAGTCGTGCGCGAACGTCGCGCCGGTGCGCCAGTCGAGCGGGAAGTGCTCGAACCACTTCATGATCGAGCCGGTGCCGAGCATCACCACGCGGCGCCGGCGATGAACGCGGCGTTGAGCTTCTGGCCGGGGTTGAACTTGCCCAGCGCGACCTGGTCGCGGTGACGACGGCGGAACCAGCGGGCGTCGTCGTGCGACCAGCGGTTGAGGCGCCCGAGGTCGGTGCGCAGTCGTTTGCCGCGGTGACCGAGGATGCCGATCAGCAACGGCACCGGGAGCAGCAGGCCGCTGTACACGTGCACCGTGCGCACGACCTCGCGGTTGCCGACCAGCGTGGAGATCGGTCCCGCGTAGAGGGCGGCGCCGGTGAGCATCAGGATGCCGAACAGCGTCGCGTTGACCCAGTGCACGGTGCGCTCGACGCGGTCGAAGCGCAGGATCGGGGGCTCCGGTTTCGGTCGGTTGCGACGGGCCACGCTGCGCGCGGCCCGTTCCTCGGCGATGGTCATCCGCCGCTCAGGTGGCATCGTCGTCCCGTCCGTTGGAGCGGCCGACCCAGCCGTCGACGTCGTAGCCGCGGTCTTCCCAGTAGCCCGGTTCGACGTCCTTCGTGAGCTCGATGCGGTCGAGCCACTTGAGCGACTTGTAGCCGTACATCGGCGCGACGTAGAGCCGCACCGGCCCACCGTGCTCGTCGGAGAGGTCGTCGCCCTCGAAGCGGTAGGCGGCGATGACGTCGTCGCGGCGCGCCTGCGCGAGCGTGAGGCTCTCGGTGTACGCGCCGTCGAACGAGTGCAGGCGCAGCGCGGTCGCCTCCGACTGCACGCCGGCGCGTTCGAGCAGGCGCGAGAGCTGCACGCCGCGCCACTCGACGTCGGGGACGCGCCAGCCGGTGACGCACTGGAAGTCGCGCGTGAGGTTGGTCGGGGGCATGGCGAGCAGTTCGTCGTAGGAGAGCTCGTAGGGGTGGTCGACGAGGCCGCCGACCTTCAGCGACCAGTCGGCGTGGCTGCGCGACGGCAGGTCGCCGGTGACGGTGTAGATGCGGAAGCGGCCGACGGGGAGCAGCGACGCCAGGCCGGTGCCGTCCTTCGAGATGAGAGGTCCGACCACCCGCTCGAGCCAGTCCTGGGCCCGGGCGCCGAGCAGCACGCCGGCGGCGCCGACCCCGACGAGGCCGAGGAAGACGCGCCGGCCCACCGGGGAGCCGCCGATGTCGGCCGCTTCGCCGATGTCGGGGCGCTCGCTCGGGGCTGGGTCGTCGACCACCACACTCAGGGTACGGAGCCCGAGGCCGATCGGATCATCGGACCCCTTTCATCTGCCGTCGCCATGGGCTACGAAAGGTGCTCGGGACGACAGCCGAGAGGGGACGACACGAGATGAGCACCAGCGCGACCGAGCTCGGCATCCCGGGGTTCGGCGGAGAGCAGCTCCGCCCCGGCGACGACCGCTACGACGAGGCCCGGGCCGTCTTCAACGGCATGATCGATCGGCACCCGGCCCTCATCGCCGTGTGCAGCGGCACCGACGACGTGGTCGCCGCGGTGACGTACGCGCGCGAACAGGCGCTGCCGATCTCGGTGTACGGCGGCGGCCATGGCGTCACCGGCGCCGCGGTGATCGACGACGGCCTGACCATCGACATGCGCGGCATGAAGGCGATTGCGGTCGACCCCGACGCGCGCACCGTGCGCGCCGAGGCCGGGCTCAACTGGGGCGAGTTCGACGCCGCGACGCAGGAGCACGGCCTCGCGGTCACCGGCGGGCGGGTCCCCGACACCGGCATCGTCGGGCTCGCGCTCGGGAGCGGCAGCGGCTGGCTCGAGCGCAAGCTCGGCTTCACCTGCGACAACCTGATCGGCGCCGAGATGGTCACCGCCGACGGACGCGTCGTGCAGGCGTCGGCCACCGAGAACGCCGATCTGTTCTGGGCCCTCCGGGGCGGCGGCGGCAACTTCGGGATCGTCACCGCGGTGCACCTCCAGCTGCACCCGATCGGTCCGCTCGTCTACGGCGGCCTGCTGGCGTGGCCCGCGTTCATGGCCGGCGACGTCGTTCGGTTCTGGCGTGACTTCATGACCGACGCGCCGGACGAGGTGGGCGCCGCGCTCGCGTTCATCACCGCGCCGCCGGCCGACTTCGTGCCCGAGCCGGTGCGCGGCCACCCGGTCGTCGGATGCATCGCCTGCTACGCGGGCGACGTCGACGAGGGCGAGCGGGTGATGGCGCCGCTGCACGAGTACGGGCCGCCCGGGCTCGACCTGTTCGGGCCCATCCCGTACACCGCGGTGCAGGACATCATCACCGAGGCGAATCCCCACGGGCGGCGCAACTACTGGTCGGCCGACTTCCTCGCCGAGCTGCCCGACGAAGCGGTCGACACGTTCGTGGAGAAGGCGACGAATCCGGTGTCACCGTTCAGCTCGATGCTGCTCGTCGCCGGTGGCGGAGCCGTCGCGCGCGTGCCCGACGACGAGACCGCGTTCGGCATGCGTACGGCGCCGTTCAACACGCACTACCTCTCCATGTGGGAGGACCCGGCCGCCGACGACGAGAACATCGCGTACACGCGAGCACTCGCGGCGGCGATGAAGCCGTGGACCACTGGCCAGGTGTACCTCAACTACATCGGCGACGAGGGCCTGCATCGGGTCGAAGCGTCGTTCGGCGAGAAGAAGTACGCGCGCCTGCAGGCGATCAAGTCCGAGTGGGACCCCGACAACGTCTTCCGCCACAACCAGAACATCAAGCCCGCGTAGCTGCCGCTCGACGTTTTGGCGCCCCTACGCCGTCACTATGACGCGGTAGGGGCGCCGAAACCCGAGGGGTTACGCCCCGTACTTGGCCAGGCGGTCGGCGTTGGCGAGCATGAACGCCATGAGGTCCTTGGTGGGGCGCAGGCCGAGCGCGCCCTGACGGCACCACTTCTCGCCGTACTGCTCGACGTCGTCGCGACCGCAGCGCTCGCTCCACAGCAGCGTGGGCACCGGGTGCCACGAGTGCGCGGCCATCTGCGACGGCGTGGCGTGGTCGCCGCTCACCGCGATCACGTCGGGAGAGAGCGCGCGCAGCTCGGGCACGACCGCGTCGAGCTGCTCGATCGCCTTGATCTTGCGCGGGCGGTCGCCGTCTTCACCCGCGGAGTCGGTGTACTTGTGGTGCAGGAAGAAGTAGTCGTAGTCGTTCCAGTGCTGCCGCAGGATCTCGAGCTGCTCCACGAGGTCGGCGGGACGCCCGAGCACGTCCATGCCGAGCAGGCGCGCGATGCCGCGGTACATCGGGTAGATGGCGACGGCGGCGGCGCGCAGCCCGAAGCGCTCGCCGAACGCCGGGCAGCTCGCGGAGGGTGTCGAAGCCGCGGAACAGCACGACGTGGGCCTTGGGCTCGTCGGCGAGCACGCGGCGCACCTGGGCGTCGACCTCGGCGAGGAGGTCGGCGGTGCGCTTGGCCTCAGGGTCGAGCGGCTCGGCGGCGAGCGGCGCGACCCCGGTGTGCTGCGGGTCGGTGTCGGTGAGGCGCGGGTCGAGGCCGGGTCCGCGCAGGACCACGAGCACGCGGTGCTCACGCTCGTGACGGAAGAACACCTCGATGCCGGGCACCGACACGCCGGCCTGGAGCTTGTCGACGACGACCTGCGCTTCGGCATCGGGGATGCGGCCGGCGCGCCGGTCGGTGAGCGCGCCGTCGGGGCCGAGGGTGGCGAGGTTGCCGCGGGCGGCGACGTCGCCGACCCGGAGCTCGAAGTCGAGGCCGGCGGCGGAGAGCGCGCCGCGCCCGAGCTCGAACTGCTCGGGGTCGTAGCCGAAGAGGCCGAGGTGTCCGGGACCCGAGCCGGGCGTGATGCCCGGACCGACGGGCTCGAACATCCCGGCGGTGCCCTCGCGCACGAGCTGGTCGAGGTTCGGGGTGGCCGCTTCCTCGAGCTCGGTGCCGTGGTCGGCGTCGGCGTAGCCACCCAGACCGTCCATCACGACGAGGAGGATCTTGGTGTCGGCGGACTGGATCAACGGCGTGAGGTCCATGCCCGAAACGCTACTGGTCGACCGCCCCCGAGCCTGGGGCTGAAGTGCGCGTGGTCCGGCGGCGCAAGCCGGTGATGAGCGGCGCGAACAGCTCGCGGGGATGGGCGGGCTCCACAGGAATCCCTGCCCGACGGTGCAGCCGAGCTCGTCGAGCGCGATCCACTGCTCGACCGTCTCGACGCCCTCGGCGACGATGGTGAGGCCGAGGCTGCGCCCGAGCGTGATGATCGCCTCGGTGATCGAGCGGTCGTGCGGGTCGCCGGGCAGGCCGGCGATGAACGAGCGGTCGATCTTCAGGCAGTCGATCGGCAACTGCTTGAGGTACGCGAGCGACGAGTAGCCGGTGCCGAAGTCGTCGACCGCGAGCTTGCACGCCGAGATCGCGCAGCGCGCGCATCGCGCGTGCCGACGTCTCGATGTCGCCCATCAGCGCGCTCTCGGTGATCTCGAGCGACAGCATCGACGGGTCGACGTCGGAATTGCGGATCGCCTCGCGCACCATCTCGAGGCCGGTCGGCAGTCGCAGCTGGAGGGCCGAGAGGTTGACCGCGAGCAGCGGCCAGTCGACGTCGTCGTGCAGGCGTGTGAGCGCGCGCACCTCGGCGAGCGCGTGCTCGAGCGCCCACGTGCCGATGGCCACGATCATCCCGGTCTCTTCCGCGATCGGGATGAACTCCGACGGGAGGACGACGCCGTGGCCGGCGCGGTGCCAGCGCAGCAACGCCTCGGCGCCGACGACGCGCCCGTCGGCCAGTCGCACGATCGGTTGGTAGAGGAGCTCGAGCTCGTCGCGCTCGATGGCCTGGCGCAGCGCGGTCTCGAGGTCGAGGCGGGCGGCGACCTGCTGCTGCAACTCGTGGCTGAACAGCTCGATGCGGGCGCGGCCCAGGTCCTTGGCGCGGTACATGGCGGCGTCGGCGTCGCGCAGCAGCTGCTCGGCCGACGCGCCGGCGCCGCCGAGCGCGATGCCGACGCTGGTCGTCGCGTACAGCTCGCGACCGGACAGCGAGATCGGCTCGTGCAACACCGCGACGATGCGTTCGGCGAACTCGACCGCCTCGGTGACGTCGGCGACGTCTTCGCGCACGATCACGAACTCGTCGCCGCCGAAGCGCGCCACGGTGTCGGAGGCGCGGATCGACTGCGTGAGTCGCCGCGCGACCTCGATGAGCAGTTGGTCGCCGACGACGTGGCCGAGACCGTCGTTGACCAGCTTGAAGCGGTCGAGGTCGAGGAACAGGACCGCGACGTTGCTCGCGGTGCGTTCGGCGCTCGCCAGCGAGTGCGCGAGCCGGTCGACGAGCAGCAGGCGGTTGGGAAGACGGGTGAGGTCGTCGTGCAGTGCCTGGTGCGCGAGCGCCTCCTCGGCGCGCTTGCGGTCGGTGTTGTCGCGCACCTGGACGAAGTAGTAGCTCGGGTCGCCGTCGGAGTCGCGGACGATGGTCATGTCGATCAGCACCGAGACGATGCTGCCGTCGCGCCGCACCATGCGGTGCTCGCGCTTGTAGAAGGGCTCGTCGCCCTGCAACAAGCGCTCGATGCCACTCCGCGCGCTCTCGCTCTCGGACGGGTGGAGGAACTCCAGCGGGCGCCGACCGAGCAGCAGCTCCGGCGAGTGCCCGAGGAGCTCCGCGAGCGCGGGGTTCACCGACGTGAACGTCTGCTGGAGATCGAGCACGCCGAGGCCGAACGCGGATCGTTCGAAGCCGGCGCGGTAGCGCTCCTCCGCCTCGATGCGCTCGTCCTCTGCGTGCTTGCGGTCGGTGATGTCGCGCACGTTGGCGACCCACCCGGCGACCGCGGGGACGTCGTGCATGTCGGTGAGCACCTCCTCGACCCAGGAGTAGGTGCCGTCGGCCTTGCGGAAGCGCCATTCCACGGTCGCGGTCCCGACCCGGGCGACGGTGTCGAACACGTCCTCGCGGAAGCGCGCCACGTCGTCGGGGTGGATCAGGTCGCGACTGGCCAGGCCGACGAGGTCGTCGGCGGCGTACCCGAAGCGTTCGGACGCGGGGCTGGCGTAGGTGATGATGCCGTCCTCGTCGAGGACGAACGCGACGTCGGACGAACGCTGGACGAGTGAGCGGAAGCGCTCCTCCGAGCGCGCCAGCGCGTCGCGGGTCTCGATCAGCTCGGTGACGTCACCGGCGATCTCGACACACCGACCACTCGTCCGCCGGCGTCGTACAGCGGTGACGCGGTCACGACGACCTGGATCGGCGTGCCGTCCTTGTGCCGTCGCCCGGTGAGGAGGTTGTCGATCGACGTCCCGTTGGCGGCGGCGATGACGAGGTGCTCCGCCTCGATCCGGTGCTCCTCGGGCACGAGGATGTCGTGGTGCGCGCCGATCGCCTCGGCCGCGGTGAAGCCGTAGATGCTCTCGGCCCCGGGGTTCCACGACTCGATGATCCCGTCGAGGGTCTGGCGGAACACCGCGTCGCTCGACGACTCGACGATGGCGGAGAGCGCGCGCGTGCGCGTCCTCGGCCTGCTTGCGCTCGGTGATGTCACGGAACGACGAGACCACGAGGTCGCCGGCGATGTCGTCGTGCACGAGGCGGGCGTCGATCTCGAGCCAGGCGCGGCCGCCGTCGGTGCGTTCGATGCCGACGACCTGCCCGACGATCGCACCCCGACTCAGGCGGACGCGGCTGGACGGTACGTACTCGACCGGAAGCGCGTCTCCGTGCGCGTCGAAGGGGTCGAGCTCGATCGCCGGCGGTCCGGAGGATCTGCAGGTAGGTCTGGTGCAGGAGCTCGAGGCGTGGACGCCCGAGGATCTCGGCGGCGCGCTCGTTGCAGTCGAGGATGCGGTCGTGGGAGTCCCACACGACGATCCCGTCGCCGAGGGCGTCGAAGACCTCACGGGCGCGTGCCGACCAGATCCCGCCCGCCTCGGTCAGCCGAGCGAAGTCCTCGGTGTCGAACGCCTGCATGAGCCCGTCCCAGATCGCCCGGCCAGTGCTATCGGCCCGGTGACGAGCCGCCTTGACCCAGGTGAACGGGGCGAGCGCCTCAGCGGATTGCGAACACGACCGTCGCCTGCACCGAGAGGGTCTCGCTGCCGGGCATGACCGGCGTGCCGGCGGCCTTCTCGGCCGCGCCGCTGGCGTAGGCGAGGGGCACGCTGCTCGTCGACTCGGTGATCGATCGCACCTCGCCGACCTCGACGTCGGCACCGCTCGCCAGCTGCTCGGCCTGGGCCCGGGCGCGCTTGGTGGCCTTGCTGCGCGCGGCGGCCAGCAACGCGCTGTCGTCGTCGATGGAGAAGGTGATGCCCTGCACACGGATGTCGTCGCCGGCCTGGGCCGCGGCGGCGTCGACGACCGCACCCGCCTTGCTCAGGTCACGGATGTGGACCGAGACCGTGTTGCTCGCCTCGTAGCCCGTCACCTTGCCGTCGTCGTCGGTGACCGGCTGCACCGAGAGGTCGGCGGTCTGGATGTCGTCGTCGGCGATGCCGGCGTCGTGCAACGCGTCGATCACCTTCTGGGCACGGTCGCTGATGCGGGCCATGACCTCGGCCGCGGAGCCGGCGCGACCGGACACGCCGAGGACCAGGTCGGCGACGTCGGGTGTGCCGCGCACCTCCCCGGTGCCCACCACCGTGATCGTGCGGCTCCGGGTCGCCGCGCCCGCCTCGCCCGCGGTCGCGCCGAGGGCGACGACGGCGATGACGGCGGTCGTCAGCATGGCCAGGAACACGGAACACAGACGCTTCGACATGGGTCCTCCGGGATCGGTTGATCACGTTCGACGGTCGGGGCGCCCTTCCAGTTCCCGCATCTCCTTCCCCACATACGCTGACCCGTCGTGACCGAGCCCCACTACGTGTTCGAGATCGACGGCGACCTCGCGGTGCCCACCGAACTGGCCCGCGGACCGTGGTCACCCCACGCGCAGCACGGCGGCGCGCCGTCGGCACTGCTCGCGGGACAGCTCGAAGCGTTCGACCTCGGCACCGCGACGTTTCCGGCGCGCTTCACGCTCGAGCTCATGCGCCCGGTGCCGCTGACGCCGTTGCGCATCGCGCGCCAGACCATCCGCGCCGGCAAGAAGGTGCAGCTGGTGCAGGGCTCGCTCTTCGCCGACGACGTCGAAGTGGTGCGCGCCACGCTCTTGCGCCTGCGCGAGCACGAGGTGGAGTTCGCGGCCGAACCGGTCGCAGGGGAGTACGAGCCGATGCCGCCGCCCGGTCCCGCGGAGCCGCTGATCGGTCGGGGCGCGTTCACGATGGGCACCGGCTTCTGGAACACGGTCGAGGTGAGCCGGGTGGGTGGGGGCTGGGACCAACCCGGTCCCGCCGACATGTGGCTGCGGCTCGTCGTGCCGATCGTGGCCGGCGAGGAGACATCGCCGTTCCAGCGGGTCGCCGCCGCCGGCGACTTCGGCAACGGCGTGGCCGCCGCGTTCGACCGCGGGCGGTACTCCTGCATCAACCCCGACCTCACCATCACGCTGCACCGGCTCCCGGTGGGTGAGTGGGTCGGGCTCGACTCCGCCACCTACCCCGAGCGCCACGGGTACGGCGTGGCCGAGAGCGTGCTCCACGACGAGCAGGGCCGGATCGGCCGGGGGATCCAGACCGTGCTGATCGAGGAGCTGTGAACGACCGCGGCCGCGGTCGCGCGGCAGCAGGGCCTACCGGCGTCCCGAATTTGGGACGCTTGCCGTGGTTCGCCTTGTTGCGGCGCGAACGCAGCTTTCGTTTGGCCGTCTTCTTGCTCATGACATCCTCCGTGAGAGCCGATGAGCGTAGCGGACTGAACCCGCAAGCCCGAAGCGACTGGCTACCATCGCTCGAGCGTCGGGCGGACGGACACTGGTTTTCAGCTCTGCGAGGGATCGATGGCACGCGTGCGGCGTACAATGATGGCCTTCGCCCTCGCCGTCGGTGTGCTCACAGGAGTCGCGACCAGCGCGAACGCGGCAGGCCGAACCTGCCGGCGACGGTGTGGTCGGCGCGTACCGCCGATCCGGTCCCCGACCAGTACATCGTCGTCCTGAACGAGCCGGATCCGGCCGCGACACCGGACGTCTCGCAAGGCCTGGCGCAGCGACACGACGGCGAGGTCCTCGACGTCTACACCGACGCGCTCCAGGGCTTCTCGGTGCGCATGAGCGAGCAGGACGCCCAGTCGTTGGCCGCCGATCCTGCCGTAGCGTCAGTCGAAGAGGACGGCATCGTCCGCGTCGCGACGACGCAGAGCAACCCGCCGTCGTGGGGTCTCGATCGCATCGACCAGGGTGCGCTGCCCCTTGATTCGCAGTACAACTACGCCGCCGACGGCACGGGTGTGCACGCCTACGTGCTCGACACGGGTATCCGCACGACCCACGTCGACTTCGGCGGTCGGGCAAGCGCCGGTGCCGACGAGATCGGGGGACTCCGTGTCTCCCGAGCGCGAGCCGGCGCGGGTCACGCCACCCACGTCGCGGGCACGATCGGTGGCTCGAGTTACGGCGTGGCCAAGAACGTCACCCTCGTGTCGGTGAGGGTGTTGAACTGCGACGGCGCGGCCATGTGGTCGCAGGTCATCGAAGGCGTCGACTGGGTCACCGCGAACGCGGTGAAGCCGGCGGTAGCGAATCTGAGCCTCGGCCCTGAGGTTCCCACCATCTCCGCTGCGCTCGACCAGGCGATCCAGGGGTCGATCGCCAGCGGCGTCACCTACGTCGTCGCCGCCGGCAACAGCAACACCGACGCTGTGCATCCAGTCCCGCGCACATCGCGGCCGCGATCACCGTCGCGGCGACGACTCAGAACGACAGCCGCGCGGCCTACTCCAACTACGGCCCCTGCGTCGACCTGTTCGCGCCGGGAGGCGACACGACGGTGAATGGCGGCATCGCCTCCGACTGGAACAGCAGCGACACCGCGACGAAGGTCGAGAGCGGTACCTCCATGTCGACGCCCCACGTCGGTCGGTGCCGCCGCGGAGTACCTGTCGGCCAACCCGGCGCGACGCCGGCTAGGTGGCGGCCGCGCTCACTTCCCATGCGAGCGTCGACCGAGTGTCGAACGTCGGGAGCGGCACACCGAACCGTCTGCTCAACACCAGCTTCATCGGCGGCGAACGCCGCGCCGGGTTCGTGCGGACCGCAACGGGGACCGGGTCGCAAGGCACGTACTCCCCGCTCACGCCGGCCAGGTCTGATGGACTCCCGCACCGGGAACGGCACCTCCGCGTCGCCGCTTCACCGGTGGCGCGGCGCGCGTCGCTGCAGGTCGCGGGGCGCGGCGGTGTGCCCGCGTCGGGTGGCGGACGCGTGGTGATGAACGTGACCGTCACCAACCCGAGCATCGCCAGCCACGTCACCGTCTGGCCGGGCGGGGCCATCCCCACCGCGTCCAACCTGAACTTCGTGGCGGGCCAGACGCGGCCCAACCTCGTGACCGTCGGCGTGAGCCCGGCGACCGGTCAAGGTCAACCTCCAGCTCGACAACGGATCCGCCGATCTCATCGCCGACGTCGTCGGCTACTACGGCGACGGTACCGGCGGCGGTGCGAGCGGCGCACGCTTCTCGCCGCAGTCGCCCTACCGCATCCTCGACTCCCGCACCGGCACCGGCGGGGCGCGTGCCCGCGCGGGACGGGGAGAACCCGACATCCCTCTGACCGGCGTGCCGAACGACGCGACCGCGGTCGTGCTGAACGTCACCGCGACCAACCCGACGGCCGCCACCTTTCTCGACCGCTCTGGCCGTCGGGGTTCCGCGGCCGAACCCCGCGTCGAACCTCAACGTGGTCCGCGGGTCAGACGGTGCCGAACCTCGTGATCGTCGGCATCGGGGGCAACCGCGAAGGTGAGCCTCTACAACGACGCCGGTACCACCGACCTCGTCGTCGACGTCGTCGGCTGGTACGGCGGCACCACGGCCGACGACGCTCTTCACGCCGGCGGCCACGCCGAGCCGACTGCTCGACTCGCGGTATCGGCAACGGCTACGTCGTCGCCGTGGAGCGGGAA
Organism: uncultured Actinomycetes bacterium; assembly: GCA_963697125.1. Lineage (GTDB taxonomy): Bacteria > Actinomycetota > Acidimicrobiia > IMCC26256 > DASPTH01 > DASUAS01. Next base: position 423,448 of record CAVOMW010000015.1, on the reverse strand, counting down.
CGAGGCCCGCGACCTCACCGTTGCCGGCAACGGCCCGGTCCCGGCCGATGCACCGCGGTCGTGCTGAACGTCACCGTCACCAACCCGACCGTCGCGGGATTCGCCACGCTGTACCCGCCGGGCGGTGTCGCGCCCGGATCCCGCGTCGAACCTCAACTTCGTGCCGCGGCGAGACGGCTCCCGAACCTGGTCATGGTGAAGATCGGGCCGGCGGCAAGGTGAGCTTCTACAACTCGGCCGGCAACACGCGACATGATCGCCGACGTGGTCGGCTGGTTCCGCTGACCCGAGCGACTGCCGAAGGACGGGAGGGCCGCCGGTAGCCTGGCGCCCGCATGGAACGTCTCGGCCTCGTCGGTCTCCCCAACAGCGGCAAGTCGAGCCTGTTCAACGCGCTCACCGGCGCGGAGACGGTCGTCGCCCCGCACCCGTTCTCGACCACCGAGACCGCCGTCGGCGTCGCGCAGGTCCCCGACGAGCGGGTCGACCTGCTCGGCGAGATGTCGAACTCGAAGAAGCTCGTGTACGCCAGCTTCGAGATCGTCGACATCGCCGCGCTCGTGAAGGGCGCGAGCACGCGGCGAGGGCCTCGGCAACCGGTTCCTCGGCTCGCTGCGCGACTGCGACGCCATCCTCTTCGTGCTGCGCGCGTTCGAAGACGCCGTCGGTGACCGGGCGACTCCGACCCGCGCGGCCGACCTCGACACGCTCGAGCTCGAGCTGGTGCTCGCCGACCTCGGCGTCGGTCGAGGGCCGCCTCGTACCGGCAGCGGCGCGCGGCGAAGGGCGACAAGTCGCTCGCGGGCGAGATCGCGGCGCTCGAGCAGGCGCTGGCGGTGCTCGGCGACGGCATGCCGATCTACCGCGTCCGACCTCGACCGCCGACGAGCGCGCGCTCCTCGCGCCCGCGTTCCTGCTCACCGACAAGCCGGTGCTCGTCGTCGTCAACATCGGCGAGGACCAGCTCGACGAGGTCGACGCAGCTCGTCGCGCCGGTGTCCGAGCGGCGTCGACCGACGACGTGGTCGCGGTGTGCCTGCAGCTCGAGGCGGAGGCGGCGCAGCTCGACGCCCGAGGCGCGCGCCGAGCTGCTCGAGGGCCTCGGGCTCGGCGAGGGCGTCGTGCCGCGCGTCGCGCGCGCCGCGCTACCACCTGCTCGGCCGTCGCACGTTCCTCACCACCGGCGACACCGAGTCGCGCGCGTGGACGTTCCGCGCCGGCGCCAAGGCGCCCGAGTGCGCGGGCGTGATCCACTCCGACCTGCAGCGCGGGTTCATCCGCGCCGAGGTGATCGACTGGCAGGAGCTGCTCGACGATCGGCTCGTGGGCGAAGGCCAAGGAGCAGGGCAAGCTCCGGGTCGAGGGGAAGGACTACGAGGTCGCCGACGGCGACGTGCTCGAGATCCGCTTCAACGTGTGACGGACGTCGTGGATGCCTGGCTCGTGCGCGACGGTGACGTGCTGGCGGCGGCCGAGGTCGCCGACACCGCGTCGGCGCGCCGCGCGCGGGCTGCTCGGCCGCGACGCGTTCGAGGGCGCGCTCGTGCTCCGCCCGTGCCGCCAGGTGCACACGCTCGGCATGCGGTTCGCGATCGACGTCGCGTTCTGCGACGCGCGAGGGTCGTCGTGCTGCGCACGTGCAGCCTCGCGCCGTGGCGGCTGTCGCCGCTCGTGCGGCGCGCCGGCGTTCGTCGTCGAGGCGCGAGGCGCGGCGCGTTCGAGCGCTGGCGGCTGCGCGCCGGCGACCGTGCGTCGAGGTGCGCGGGTGACGCGACCACGCGGCGAGCCGCCCGTCGATGCTCGTCGCCACGCCGATCGGCAACCTCGGCGACCTGTCGCCGCGCGCGATCGAGGCGCTGCGCGACGCCGACGTGATCGCGGCCGAGGACACCCGGCGCACGCGCGCGCTGCTCACGCCACGCCGGCATCCCGGCCGCGGGTCGCCTGCGCGCGGTGCACGCGCACAACGAGCAGGAGCGCGCGGACTGGGTCGTCGACGCGGTGCGCGACGGCAAGCGCGTCGCCTACGTGACCGACGCGGGGATGCCCGGCATCTCCGATCCCGGCGAGCGGCTCGTGCCGCGCGTGCCTCGACGCGGGGCTCGCGGTCGAGGTGGTCCCCGGGCCGAGCGCGGTGCTGACGGCGCTCGTGCTCTCGGGCTTCCCGACCGACCGGTTCGTGTTCGAGGGCTTCCTCCCGCGCCGCGGGCGCGAGCGGCGCGAGCGCATCGCCGCGACTCGCGGCCGAGGCGCGCACGTCGGTGCTCTTCGAGTCGCCGCGCCGGGTGCTCGCCACGCTCACGCGAGCTGCTCGGGCGCGTGCGGTCCGCTGCGCGAGGTCGCCGTCGCCCGGGAGCTCACCAAGCTCTATCGAGGAGGTGTGGCGGGGCACGCTCGACGACGCGGTCGGCCACGTCGAGCTCGACCGAGCCGCGCGGGCGAGCACGTGATCGTGATCGCGCCGGCGCCGCCCGCCGCCCGAGGCCGAGCGACGACGAGATCGACGCCCACGTCACGCGCCGCGCTCGCCGAGGGCCTCTGACGCGCGACGCCGCCGCGCGCGTCGCCCGCGACCTCGGCGTCCCCCGGCGCCGCGCCTACGACGCCGCCGACGCGCCTCGAACCCAAGCGCCCCTGACAACCTGGCGTCACGAACCATAGGGCTGGATGTCACCATGCCCGACGAGCAGGGTCGGCGCACCATCGTGCGCAGGACGCCGTTCTACGTCACGACGCCGATCTACTACGTGAACGACGTGCCCCACATCGGGCACGCGTACACGACGGTCGCGGCCGACGCCCTGGCCCGCTGGCGGCGGCTCTGGGGCGACGACGTCGTGTTCCTCACCGGCACCGACGAGCACGGCCTCAAGATCCAGCGGGCCGCCGAGGCGCAGGGCATCACCCCGCAGGAGTGGGTCGACCGCAACGAGCGCGCGCTTCCGCGACGCGTGGGACCGCGCTCGACATCACGAACGACGACTTCATCCGCACCACCGAGCCCCGCCACCAGCGGGCGGTGCAGGAGTTCCTCCAGCGCGTCTACGACACCGGCGACATCGAGCTCGACACCTACGAGGGCCTCTACTGCGTCGGCTGCGAGGTCTACTACAAGGAGGACGAGCTCGTCGACGGCCAGCGTGCCCGATCCACGGCACGCCGGTCGAGCACGTCACCGAGGAGAACTACTTCTTCCGGCTCTCGCGCTACGAGGACCGCCTGCTCGAGCACTACGACGCGCATCCCGAGGCGGTGCAGCCCGACGGGCAAGCGCAACGAGGTCCTCGGCCTCATCAAGCAGGGCCTGCTCGACTTCTCGATCAGCCGCACGTCGATCTCGTGGGGCATCCCGCTGCCGTGGGACGAGCGCCACGTCGCGTACGTGTGGTTCGACGCGCTGATCAACTACTGCACCGCGGTCGGCTACCCCGACGACCGCGAGCGGTTCGACCGCTACTGGCCCGCCGACTACCACCTCATCGGCAAGGACATCCTCCGCTAGCACGCGGTGTACTGGCCCGCGATGCTGCATGGCGGCGGGCGAGGCGCCGCCGCAAGTGCGTGTTCGCGCACGGCTTCCTGCTCGTCGGCGGCGAGAAGATGAGAAGACGCGGCTCAACCAGATCGCGCCCGCCGACCTGGTCGAGGAGTTCGGCGTCGACGGCTTCCGCTACCACTTCCTCGCCGACCAGCGCTTCGGTCCCGACGGCGACTTCAGCTACGAGGCGATGGTCGCGCGCTACAACGCCGACCTCGCCAACAACTTCGGCAACCTCGCCAACCGCGTGCTCAACATGGCGGTGAACTACTGCGACGGCGTGGTGCCCGACGCGCGCGCCGACGGCCCGCTCGTCGAGCACGCGGCCGACCGCGTTCGGCGCGCTCACCGCGTGCATGGAGGAGCTCGACTACGCGAGCGGCTTCGGCGCGGTGTGGGAGCTCATCCGCGCACACCAACTCCTACATCGAAGACCAGCAGCCGTGGGCGCTCAACAAGGCGGGTGACGCCGCCGCGGTCGCCGCGGTGCTCGGCGACTGCCTCGAGGCGCTGCGCGTCGTCGCGCTGCTCGCGTCGCCGCTGATCCCGCGCGCCGTGCGGCGAGCTGTGGCGTCGCCTCGGCCTCGCCGGCACGCCGGAGGAGCAGCGGCTCCCCGACGCCGCGGCGTGGGGTGGTCTGCCGGCGGGCGCACCGCTCGAGAAGGGCGCGCCCCTCTTCCCCCGGATCGAGACCGACACGCCAGTGACCGCCGGCCGGCCTGGGTCGACAGCCACTGCCACCTGCCGGCTGCCCGGGGCACGGATGAGGACCCCGACGCAGCCGTCGCCGACGCCCACGCCGCCGGGGTCGACGGCCCTGGTCTGCGTGGGCACCGACCTCGCGACGCTCCCGCCGGGCGGTGGACGGTCGCGCCAGCGCCACCCCGACGTGCGGGCCACCGTCGGCCTCCACCCTCACGATGCCTCCCACCTGGCCGAGCAGTGGGACGCGCTCGGTGGCCCTGGCCCGGGACCACGCCGACGTGGTGGCCGGCATCGGCGAGGGCGGGTTCGACCTCTTCTACGAGCACTCGGCCCGCGACGAGCAGGAGGTCGCGTTCCGCGCCCAGGTCGCAGCTCGCGCACGAGCTCGACCGCGCGCTGGTGATCCACTCGCGCGACGCGTGGGACGACACGTTCCGCGGTGCTCGACGACGTCGGTCGCGCCGACGCGCACGGTGTTCCACTGCTTCACCGGCGGTCCCGACGAAGCGCGCGCGCGCGCTCGACCTCGGCGCGTACCTCTCGTTCAGCGGGATCGTCTGTTCAAGAACGCCGACGACGTGCGCGCCGCCGCCGCGCTCGCGCCGCTCGACCGCGTGCTGGTCGAGACCGACGCGCCGTTCCTCGCGCCGGTGCCGCACCGCGGCAAGCCGAACCGTCCCGCGTGGGTCGTCGAGGTGGGGGCGGCGCTGGCGGTCGCGATGGACCGGCCGGTCGAGGAGGTCGCGGCGGCGACGTCGCCGGAACGCGGCCGCGGTGTTCGGCCTCACCCTCAACCTCGACCATCCCTGACCTGCGGCGATCCGCCGCGGGCGGCCTCCATCGTGACCGGGTGGGTGGCGTTGACTACCGTGAGCACCGTCTCCGAAGCGGGTGGAGCGCTCCTCGGGCGACGCACGACCGATCACCGCCGACGCAGAGGGCTGATCACATCACCGAGCAGCTGCAGCGTCCTCCCGGCCGCAAGCCGTCAGGGCGTGGGAACTCGACACGTCAACGTCCCGCGTTGCCCGCGCACGTCACGAGCACGATCGGGCCGTCGCCCGCGCGCGCCGAGCCGCACGACGCGTCGACGTGGTTGCCGGTGCCCGACCCGCACGGCCTGCCGACCATCGAGGTGCTCCTCGACGAGACGCGCGTCGTCGAGATCGACGCGACGTCGACGTCGACGAGATCGACCTCACCGCCATCGAGGCCGCGGTCTCGCCGTCGCCGGCGCGGGCCGAACCGCACGACGCGGCCGCGTGGTTGCCCCTGCCGCACGACGTCGACGACCTTCCGTCGGTGCACGCGCTGCTCGACCCCCACCCCGAGCACCAGGCCGCGATCGTCGCCGAGGCCGAGGCCGTGGCCGCCGACTACCTGGCGGTGGCCGAGGCCAGCTCGGCGCCGTCGCCGGCCCGGGCCGAACCCCACGACGCCGCCACCTGGCTCCCGCTCCCCAGCCCCGAGGAGCTCCGCCCGGTCACCCACCTGCTCGAGGAGGGGCCGCCCGACGGCGCCCCGCCCCGCCGGCGCCGCCGCACCAAGTACCTCCCGGCCCCCCGGGTGCTCGGGGTCGCGGTCATGGTGGTGCTCACCGCCCTCGGTGGCGCCTGGATCGTCCAGCAGGCCACCGCCCCCTCGGGCTCCGAGGTCACCCTCGTGGTCGACGGCACCCGTCAGCGGGTGCGCACCGACGCCGACTCGGTCGGTGCCCTGCTCACCGCCGCGCACGTGCAGCTCGGCGCGGGCGACGTCGTCGTCCCGGCCGCCGCGAGCGCGCTGCACGACGGCATCCACGTCGACGTCCTGCGCGCCTTCCCCGTCACCGTCGACGTCGACGGCAAGGTGCGCACCGTGCGCACGGTCGAGACCAGCGCCGACAAGCTGGCCAAGCAGCTGAAGCTCACCAAGCTCACCGCGGTGCGCAACGATCCCGGTCGCCTCGCCGCCGGCGCCACCGTCGTCTACCGCACCCGCGGTCAGCGGCGCGCTCACCATCGACGACCAGAAGGTCACGTTCGACTCGCCGTCGCGCACGGTCGACGAGCTGCTGCAGTCGTACAACGTGAAGCTGGTCGGCGACGACTACGCGATCGCCGTCGCCCGACACCGTGCTCCACGACGGCGATCAGGTCGAGGTCGTCCGCGTCGGTGCCGAGACGTCGCAGCACCACGCAGCCGATCGACGTTCGACACCGTGCAGCAGGACGACCCGACGCTGCCGATCGGTCAGACCCGGGTGATCCAGGACGGCAAGGACGGCGTCATGACCGTCACCTACCGCCAGCTGATCGAGAACGGCCAGAAGGGCGACAAGCAGGTGGTGTCGGAGGTGCCGACGGTCGAGCCGACGCCGAAGATCATCGGCATCGGCAGCTACGCCAACCCGCAGTGGGACGAGCTGGCGAAGTGCGAGTCGGGCGGCCGCTGGGACACCGTCGACCCGCGCCGGCCTCGAACGCGTACGACGGCGGCCTCGGCATCTACCGGGGTACGTGGAAGGCCTACGGCGGCGACGAGTTCGCCCCCAACGCCGGTCTCGCCACCCGCGAGCAGCAGATCATCGTGGGCATGCGCATCTACAAGGATCTCGGGTGGGACCCGTGGGGCTGCGCGAACAACGTGCTCCACTGGCCGCAGTGGAGCATGTGACTCGTGCGGGACGGCTGACGCCGACCTTGTAGGTTCCTGCGTCCGATGGCTCTGCTCACCCCGGCGACGGTGCACGCGCTGCTCGACGCGCACGGGCTCCACCCGAAGCACAGCCTCGGCCAGAACTTCCTCGTCGATCCCAACACCGCGCGCCGCGTCGTCGCCCTCGCCGACCTGCCGCGCCGGGCGACCGGTGCTCGAGATCGGCCCCGGGCTCGGCTCGCTCACCGCTGGCGCTGCTCGACGCCGGCGCACGACGTCGTCGCGCTCGAGCTCGACGACCGCCTCGCCGCCGTCGCTGCGGACCGTCGTCGCCGACGCCGGTGTCGGGGCTCGACGTCCGGGTCGAGCACGGCGACGCGATGAGGGTCGACCTCGACCGCGCTGCTCGCCGCCCGCGCCGGCGCCGCGTGCGTGCGTGTCGAACCTGCCCTACAACGTGGCCGTGCCCGTGGTCGTGCGGCTGCTCGAGGAAGCCGATGCCGTCGAGCGCATCCTGGTGATGGTGCAGCGCGAGGTGGGGGAGCGGCTGGCCGCCGGACCCGGCGACGCCCAGTACGGCGCGGTGTCGGTGAAGGTCGCGTACTACGCCGAGGCGCAGGTGCGTCGGCGTCGGTGCCGCCGACGGTGTTCGTGCCCCGGCCCAAGGTCGACTCCGCGCTCGTGCGGCTGCGGCGGCGGTCGGCGCCGCCGGTGACGTGCCGTCGGCCGACGGCCTGTTCGCGCTGGTGCGCGGCCGGGTTCGCGCAGCGGCGCAAGATGCTGCGCCGCTCGCTCGCACCCCGTGCTCGGCGACGCCGACGCCCGCGGTGCTCGACGCCGCCGGCGTCGCGCCGACCGCGCGCGCCGAGACGCTCGGGCTCGACGAGTGGGCCGCGGTGGCCCGCAGCGCGGCGGAGGCCGAGGCCGCATGAGGCTCGCCCGTGTCCGCGCCACCGCGTACCCGAAGCTCACGCTCTCGCTGCGCGTGCTGGGCCGCGCGACCCGACGGCTACCACGACCTCGAGTCGCTCGTGGTCTCGCTCGGGCAGCCCCACGACGTGCTCGAGGCCTACGCGGTGCCCGCGCCCGGCGGCGTGCAGGTGGAGGTCGTCGGGCGTCGAGGTGGGCGAGGACGTCCCGACCGATCACACGCAACCTCGCGTTCATCGCGGCCGAGAAGCTGATGGTGCGCGCCGGGACGGTCGGGGCACGGCGTGCGCCTCGTGCTCCGCAAGCACATCCCGGCCGGCGCCGGGCTCGGCGGCGGCTCGGCCGACGCCGCGGCCGCGCTGCTCGCGGTGCGCCAGCTGCTCGACGTCGACGTCGACGACGCCGGCGTGCTCGCGCTCGCGGCCGAGGTCGGTTCCGACGTGCCGTTCTGCGTGCAGGGCGGCGCGGCGTGGATGCGCGGCCGCGGCGAGATCATCGAGCCGGTCGACGTGCCCGACCGGGCTGGCGTTCCTCGTGGCCATCCCGCCGTTCCGGCTCGTCGACCCCCGACGTGTACCAGGCGTGGGACCAGCTCGGTGGTCCGCGGTCGGACGCGGCGTGGTGCCCGCGCCCCGACGGCTCGCGCCGGTCGATCGCCGGAGCTGGCAACGACCTCGAGCCCGCCGCCGAGGCGCTCGAGCCGCGGCTCGTGGAGTTCCGCACCGCGCTCGAGGCGGCGACGGGCGCGCCCGCGCTGCTCGCGGGGAGCGGCTCGGCCTACGTGGTGCCGGTCGCCGACGCGCGGGAGCTGCCGGCAGCTGGTCGACGCAGGTCGAGCCGACGCCTGCGCGTGCCGGTCGTCGGCACGACGAGCGTCAGCCGCGGCGTCCGGCTCGCCAGCTGACTCGACTCGCGTCGCGTTCGGCGTCGCAGCGCGAGTCTCGCGGCGACGACGCCAGATCGAGAACGGGTTAGCGGCCCTGCTGACGGCGCTGCCAGCGCGTGCGCTTCAGAAGCTTCTTGTGCTTCTTCTTCCGCATGCGCTTGCGGCGCTTCTTGATCAGTGAGCCCATGGCGGGGCGCAAGCTAGTCGCCGGCGCGACGCAACCGGTGCGCCGAGTCGCCCGCGACGATCGGGTACCGTCGTGAGCGACGGTCGGGGGTGGTGTAACGGCAGCACGGGGTCCTTTGGAGTCCCAAGTCGAGGTTCGAAACCTCGCCCCCGAGCACACCCCCGGCACGAGGCGGAGACGCAAGTAGTGCGACGAGAGCAGGCGACGCAGGAGCATGCCCGAGCCAGTCGACCCGTCTCGCGGTGGTGCTCGCGGCGGGCGAGGGCACCCGCATGCGCTCCGCGACGCCCAAGGTGCTCCACCCGCTCTGCGGCCGGCCCATGCTCCTGCACGTGCTCGACGCGCTCGGCGCGCTGCCGCTCAGACGGATCGTCGTGGTCGTCGGCCACGGCGCCGAGCACGTCACCAAGACGCTGCAGGAGCAGCTCGTCGCGCGACGTGCCGGTCGAGTTCGTCGAGCAGCCCGTGCAGCGCGGCACCGGCGACGCCGCCAGCGTCGCGCTCACCGCCTTCGCCGACGATCTCGACGCCGAGGACGACCTGCATCGTGGTCCCCGGCGACGTCGCCGCTGCTCCGGCCCGAGACGCTCGCCCGCTCGCCACCGAGCACCGCCATCGCCGACGCCGCCGCGTCGCTGCTCACCGCCCGGGTCGCCGACCCCACCGGGTACGGCCGGATCGTGCGCGACGACCAGGGCCGGGTCGAGCGCATCGTCGAGCAGGCCGACGCGCACCGCCGACGAGCTCGAGATCGACGAGGTGAACCCGTCGATCTACTGCTTCCGCCGCGGCCTGCTCGCGCCCGCGCTGCGCCGGCTGCAGCCCCGAGAACGCGCAGGGCGAGTACTACCTCACCGACGTCGTCGGCGTGCTGCGCCAGGCCGGGCACCTCGTCCTCGGGATCGAGGCCGACGACGCCACCGAGGCGCTCGGCGTCAACGACCGCGCCCAGCTCGCCGAGGCCGAGGCCGAGCTGCGCCACCGCATCAACACGCGGCTGGATGCGCGAGGGCGTCACCATGGTCGATCCCGCGCGCACCTACGTCGACGCCACGCGTGATGCTCGAGCCCGACGTGCGGCTGCTGCCGGGCACGATGCTGTCGGGGCGCACCGTCGTCGGCACCGGTTCGGTGATCGGTCCCGACTGCGCAGCTCGTCGACACCGTCGTCGGCGACGACGCGGTCGTGCGCCAGACCGTGGCGCGCGACTCGGAGATCGGCGACGGCGCGACCGTCGGCCCGTACGTGTCGCTGCGGCCCGGCACCCGCCTCGCCGCCGGCGCGCACGTCGGCACGTTCGTCGAGATCAAGAACGCGCGAGATCGGCGAGGGCGCCAAGGTGCCGCACCTCTCCTACGTGGGCGACGCCGAGATCGGGCCCCGGGCCAACATCGGTGCCGGCACCATCACCGCCAACTACGACGGCAAGCAGAAGCACCGCACGATCGATCGGCGCCGACGTGCGCACCGGCTCGAACACGGTGCTGGTCGCGCCGGTCGAGGTGGGCGACGGCGCGTACACCGGCGCGGGCGCGGTCGTGAACCGCGACGTGCCCGCCCGGCGCGCTGGCCAAGGGCGTGCCCGCCTCGATCGAGGAGGGCTGGGTCGCGAAGCGCGAGACTGCCGACAACAGTGATGCCGACCAGAAGTGATGACGGTGGCGACGACACCGTCGGCGGAGGGCGAGAGCTGATGGAACTCGTCTCCAAGAAGAAGCTCATGCTCTTCGCCGGGCAGGGCAACCGGGATCTCTCGAGCGAGATCGCCGAGCACCTGAAGGTGCCGCTCGGCGACGTGAAGCTGTCGACCTTCGCGAGCGGCGAGCTCGTACGCCGCTACGGCGAGAACATCCGCGGCGCCGACGTGTTCGTGCTCCAGAGCCACTGCGACCCGATCAACGACCGCATCATGGAGCAGCTGCTCATGATCGACGCGGCGAAGCGCGCGTCGGCGCGGCGCATCACCGCGGTGTGCCCCTTCTACGGGTACGCGCGCCAGGACCGCAAGGCCGAGGGCCGCGAGCCGATCACGCGCGCGCCTCGTCGCCGACCTGCTCACGGTGGCGGGCGCCGACCGCGTCGTCAGCGTCGACCTCCACACCGGGCAGATCCAGGGCTTCTTCGACTTCCCGGTCGACCACCTCACCGCGGTGCCGCTGCTCGCCGAGTCACCTGGCGCGAGCAGCGTCGACGGCGACGTCGTGGTGGTCGTCGCCCGACGCCGGCGGCGGCAAGCTCGCCAGGCGGTTCGCCAACTGCCTCGAGGAGCCGGCGTCGACGTCCGACCTCGCGTTCATCGACAAGCGCCGGCCCAAGGGCACGCACAACGTCGCCGAGGCCACCGAGGTCGTCGGGCAACGTGTCGCGGCAACGTCTGCGTGCTCATCGACGACATGATCGACACCGCCGGCACGCGTCGTCGACCGCCGCCAACCTGCTCGTGGAGCGGGGGGCCGCCGACGTGTGGATCGCTGGCCACGCACGGCCTGCTGTCGGGCCCGGCCGTCGACCGGCTGAAGAACGCCCCGGTGCGCGAGGTCGTCGTCACCAACACGCTGCCGATCCCGTCGGAGAAGCGCTTCGACACCCTCGACGGTGCTGTCGATCGCCCCGATCGTCGCCGAGGCCATCGACGCCGTCTTCGAGGACACCAGCGTCAGCGAGCTCTTCCGCGGCGACAACGTCTAAACTGTCAGGTTCCACGTTCCGGGGAGTCCCGGACGCCTGAAAGGCCCTGCTCCGCCATGCCTGACACCACTCTCGTTGCCGAACCGCGCACCACGCTGGGGTCGCGCCCGTCCGGACGCCTCCGCCGCGAGGGCAAGGTGCCTGCTGTCGTCTACGGCCTCGGCACCGACACCGTCTCCGTCACCGTGCCCGCCCGCGAGCTGCAGCACATCCTCGCCGGCGAGTCGGGCGCCAACACCCTGATCACCCTCGACGTCGACGGCGAGAGCGTGCTCACGCTCGCCCGCCAGATCCACCGCCACCCCACCAAGGGGATCCTGGTGCACGTCGACTTCATCCGCATCGACCGCGACGTCGCGGTCAGCGCCGAGATCCCGATCCACCTCGTCGGTGAGGCCACCGGTGTGCGCGACGGCGGCCTGCTCGAGCAGCTGCTCTTCCACCTCACCGTCGAGGCCATGCCCGGCAACATCCCGGTCTCGATCGAGATCGACGTCGAGCGCCTCGCCATCGGCGACCAGCTCCGGGTCGAGGACATCTCGCTGCCCACGGGCGTCGAGACGCAGGCCGAGGCCGACTTCGTCGTCGCCCAGGTCGCCGCGCCGCGCGTCGCCACCGAAGAGGGCGTCGAGGGCGAAGAGGGCGAAGGCGAAGAGGGCGAAGGCGGCGAGGGTGGTGCCGAGGCATCGGCCGAAGGCGCCGCGGACGATTCCGGCGACGAGTAACCGGTGCTGCGGCGCCGGGGCACCGCCGCCGACCTGCTGGTGGTCGGGCTCGGCAATCCCGGCGACGAGTACGCGGCGCACGCGCCACAACGTCGGGGCCGAGGTCGTCGAGATCCTGGCCACGCGCCACGGCGCGACGCTGAAGAAGGGCAAGGAGCGCGCCCGCGCCGACGAGGTGCGCATCGGGCCGTCGCTGGTCGCGCTGGCCATCCCGCTCACGTACATGAACGACTCCGGGTTGGCGGTGGCGCCGTTGGTGCGCCGCTACGGCGTGGAGCCCGAGCAGCTCGTGGTCGTGCACGACGAGCTCGACCTGCCCGTCGGCGCGCTCAAGGTGAAGACCGGCGGCGGCCTCGCCGGCCACAACGGCCTGCGCTCGATCAAGGCGCACCTGCACTCCGACGAGTTCCTCCGGGTGCGCATCGGCGTGGGCAAGCCGGTGTCGAAGGAGCACGGCGCCGACCACGTGCTGAAGAAGTTCTCCAAGCGCGAGCGCACCGAGATCGACGTCATGCTGCAGGAGGCCGCCGATGCCGTCGAGCTGATCATCGCCGACGGCGTCGACGCCGCCATGAACCGCACCAACTACCCGCTGAATCGCGAGTTCATTGGTGGGTGGCACAACCTCTAGCGTTGCTCCAGCCACCGATGACATCCGTCGCCCCCCCTCGCTGCTCTCGCCCCGCTCCTCGCCGAGGAGCCGGCGCTGCGCGCGGTGATCGCCCGCCAGCCCACGGTGGCGGTGCCCGACTCGGCGCGGTCGTTGTTCGTGGCGTCGCTCGCCGGCGTCACCAGCCGTCGTCCGCTGCTGCTGGCGGTGCCGACCGGCGCCGAGGCCGAGCGCCTCGTGCGCGATCTCGCCCAGTTCCTCGGCGAGGGCGAGGTCGAGCTCTTCCCGGCGTGGGAGACGCTGCCGTTCGAGCGGGTGTCGCCGTCGTTCGAGACGATGGGCCGTCGCCTGCGCGTGATGTGGCGGCTGAGCGAGCGGGGACACCGCCGCAGGTCATCGTGGCGCCGGTGCGCGCGCTGGTGCAGCGGCTCGGCCCGCACGCCGAGGAGGTCGAACCGGTCGTCGTGAAGCCGGGCGACCAGGTCGACCGCGACGACCTCGTCGCCAGGCTGGTGGCCGGCGGCTACCGCCGCGAGTACCAGGTGGAGGCGCGCGGCGAGGTCGCGGTGCGGGGGTCGATCGTCGACGTCTACCCGTCGACCGACGACCACCCCGTGCGCATCGATCTGTGGGGCGACGAAGTCGACCGGCTGTCGGCGTTCTCGGTGGCCGACCAGCGCTCCACCCACGACGTCGCCGAAGCGTGCATCTTCCCGACGCGCGAGCTGCTCCCCACCGACGACGTGCGGGCGCGCGCGACCGCGCTCGTCGCGCAGCAACCGTGGGGTCGCGAGCAGTGGGAGCGCCTGGCCGAGGGCCAGCTGTTCGACGGCATGGAGTCGTGGCTGCCGTGGCTCACCGACCGCGAGCACCTGCTCACCGACCTTCTCCCGAACGACGCACTGGTGCTGCTCGTCGAACCGAAGCGCATGCGCGACCGGGCCCAGGAGCTGCTCGACGAAGAGGCGTCGTTGGCGTCCACCCTCGCCGTCACCTGGGGCGCGGGAGGCGAACGCGACCTGCCGCGCCTCTCGCTGGAGTTCGACCGCCTGCTCGCGCACACCGGCGCCGGCGCGGTGTCGATGCTGTCGACGCCCGACGGTCCCGACACGCCGCGCGTCGCGGCCAGCGCGTTCGACCCGGTCGTCGGTGATGCCGACGCGCTCGCCCGTCGCCTGCGCGCGCTCGCGGGCGAGGGCTACCGCGTCGTGCTCGCCGCCGAAGGCACCGGTTCCGCGCAGCGTCTGCGCGACATCCTTGCCGGCGAAGGTCTCGACGCCGGCGCGGGTGAGCCGGCGCCGGGCGCGGTACGGCTGCTCGTCGCGCCGCTCGAACGCGGTGTCGTGCTGCCGGGCGCGCACCTCGCGCTCGTCGCCGAGGCCGACCTCACCGGCCGCCGGCGCGTGCACCGCCGCGCGCGCGGTGCGCGCCGTGGCCAGGACTACTACGACGACCTCAAGGCCGGCGACTACGTCGTGCACCACCAGCACGGCGTCGGCAAGTACCTCGAGATGAAGCCGCTCACGATGGGCGGCGTCGAGCGCGACTACCTCTGGCTCGAGTTCAAGGACGGCAAGGTCTACGTCCCCACCGACCAGGTCGGGTTCGTGCGCAAGTACACCGGCGGGGAGACGCCGTCGCTCAACCGCATGGGCGGCGCCGACTTCGAGAAGCAGCGGGCGCGAGTGCGCAGCGCGGTGCGCGAGATCGCCGAGGAGCTCGTCGTCCTCTACCGCCAGCGGCTGGCGACGCCCGGGCGCGCGTTCGGTCCCGACACGCCGTGGCAGCACGAGATGGAGGAGGCGTTCCCGTTCGAGGAGACGCCCGACCAGATGCAGGCCATCATCGACGTCAAGGGCGACATGGAGCGTCCGATCCCGATGGACCGTCTGGTCTGCGGCGACGTCGGATACGGCAAGACCGAGGTCGCGGTGCGCGCCGCGTTCAAGGCGGTGCAGGAGGGCACGCAGGTCGTGGTGCTCGTGCCCACGACGTTGCTCGCCGGACAACACGGCCAGACCTTCCGCGAGCGCTTCGCCAACTACCCGGTGCGGGTCGAGGTGCTGTCGCGTTTCCTGAGCGCGAAGGAGCAGCACGCGGTCGTGCGCGACTTCGAGTCGGGTGCGGTCGACGTGCTCATCGGCACGCACCGCCTGCTGTCGTCCGACGTGCACCCCAAGAACCTGGGTCTCCTCGTCGTCGACGAGGAGCAGCGCTTCGGCGTGCAGCACAAGGAGCTCATCAAGCAGATGGCGCACTCGGTCGACGTGCTCACGCTGACCGCCACGCCCATCCCGCGCACGCTCGAGCTGTCGCTCACCGGCATCCGCGACCTGTCGCTGGTGAACACGCCGCCCGAGGACCGCCAGCCGATCCTCACCTACGTCGGCGAGTACGACGACCGCGCCGCCGCGGAAGCCATCCGACGCGAGCTGTTGCGCGAAGGTCAGGTGTTCTACGTGCACAACCGCGTGCGCGACATCGAGCTCGTCGCCGAGAACGTGCGCGCGCTCGTGCCCGACGCGCGCGTCGCGGTCGCGCACGGGCAGATGGACGAGAACCGGCTCGAGCGCGTCGTGCTCGACTTCGCCGAGCGCGAGTTCGACGTGCTCGTGTGCACCACGATCGTCGAGAGCGGGATCGACATGCCGACGGTCAACACGTTGGTCGTCGACCGCTCCGACCTGCTCGGTCTCGCGCAGATGTACCAACTCCGTGGTCGCGTCGGACGACGGGGCCAGCGCGGCGTACGCGTACCTCTTCCACCCGGCCGACCGGGTGCTGAGCGAGGAGGCGTACGAGCGGCTCAAGACCATCGGCGAGTTCACCGACCTCGGCTCGGGGTTCAAGATCGCCATGCGCGACCTCGAGATCCGCGGCGCCGGCAACCTGCTGGGCCAGGCGCAGTCGGGGCACATCGCCGCCGTCGGCTTCGACCTCTACTGCCAGATGGTCACCGAGGCGGTCGGCGAGCTCAAGGGCGAGCCGGTGACCGAGCCGGTCGACATCACCATCGACGTGCCCGTCGACGCCAACCTGCCGCGCGAGTACGTGCAGCGCGACGACGTGCGCATGGAGGCGTACCGACGCCTCGCCGCGGTCACCGCGACCGCCGACGTCGACGACATCCGCGACGAGTGGGAGGACCGTTACGGCCCGCCGCCGGCATCGGCCGTCGCACTGCTCGACGTCGCCCGGCTCCGGGTGGAGTGCGTGCGCCTCGGCATCCGCAGCATCACCGTGCAGCGCAACACCGCTCGCATCGTCGGCGTGGCCCTGAAGGAGTCGCAGAAGGTCCGCCTCCGGCGCCTCGTGCCCAAGGCGGTGGCCAAGGACGACGAGCTCGTCGTGCCGGTGTCGGCGGCGCCGGCCGAGGTCGCCACCGCGCTGGTCGACCTGCTCCGCGACCTCCTCCCGCCCCCCGCCGAGACCGCTGCCGAAGGGCCAGCCGGCGCGGCGCCCGCGCTAGCCTCCGCAACGCCATGAGCCGCTTCCAAATGAACCGACGGCGTCTCGCGATGGCGAGCATCGCCGTCGTCACCGTGCTGTGCCTGGTGGGCGTGTCCATCCTGGCCGTCGCCGCGGGCGGGAGCGCCCTCGCCTACGAGGTGAACGGCACCCGGATGTCGCAGGACACGATCGACAGCCAGCTCGACGACATCGCCAACACCAAGGGCCTCGCCACGCAGGTCTCGCACACCGAAGGGTCGATCGACTCGAAGGTGGCGGCGCAGATCCTCACCGCCAACATCGTGCTGCAGGTCGTGCGCGACGCCGCCGAGCGGAAGGGCGTCAAGGTCACCGCCGCCGACCGGCCCAGGCCGAGAAGGTGATCGGCACGCAGCTCGACAAGTACCCGGCGAGCTATCGCGATCTCCAGACCGAGCTGCAGGCGCACTTCGTGGCGCTCGGGCTCGACAGCAACGACAAGGCCAACGCCTTCGTCAGCCAGGCGGTCAAGCGCGCCGACGTGCACGTCAACCCGCGCTACGGGTTCTGGAACCCGAAGTTCGGCGTGTGCCCGCCCACCGGCTGCTCGGCGACGGGCTAGGGCTGCCGCGGTGCCGGACCGGGTCGTCGCGCTGGGCCTCGGACCGGCGGGTGCTGATCACCTCCTGCCGGTCGCGCGCGCGCACGTTGGCGTCGTCGTCGCATCGATACGCGCGCACGTTGCGCCATCCCGCGGTCGACGACCTGCTTGCCGACGGCATCACGTTCACGTCGTTCGACGACGTCTACGACGCCGCCCCCGACCTCGAGTCGGCGTACGCCGAGATCGCGGCCCGGCTGGTCGCGGCCGCGCACGAACACGGTGAGATCGTCTACGCGGTGCCGGGCAGTCCCACGGTCGCCGAGCGCGCGGTCGCGCTGCTGCGCGCCGATCCCACCATCGAGGTGGAACTGGTCGCCGGGGTGTCGTTCGCGGACCTCGCGTGGGTGCGGCTCGGCGTCGATCCGATGGACGGCGACGCGCGTGTCGTCGACGGCCGCGCCTTCGAACGACTTCGCCGAGCCCGTTGAGCTGAGCGGTCGACTCCTGGTCGCGCAGTGCGACAACCAGTTCGTGCTGTCCGACGTGAAGCTCGCGCTGCTCGAGCACCTCGGGCCCGACACGCCGGTCACGGTGCTGCAACGCCTCGGCCTCCCCGACGAGCAGATCACGGTGGTGGCGCTCGAGGAGCTCGACCGCGGCGCGGTCGTGCCCGATCACCTCACGTCGGTGTTCGTCGACACCGGCGCGGTGAGCTCGGCGCGCGAGTTGGTGCGCCTCGTCCAGCTCACCAAGCGCCTGCGCGACCCGGGCGGTTGCCCGTGGGACGCCGAGCAGACGCACGCGTCGCTCACCCGGTACCTGCTCGAAGAGGCCTACGAGGCGGTCGAGGCGATCGAGCACCTCGATGCCGACGGCGTCGCACCGCTCCAGGACGAGCTCGGCGACGTGCTCTACCAGGTGGTGCTGCACTCGGCCATCGCGCAGGAGACCGGCGAGTTCACGCTGGCCGACGTGGCGCGCGGCGTCCACGACAAGCTCGTGCACCGCCACCCGCACGTGTTCGGCGACGTCGTCGCGGACAGAAACCGTCCGACGTGATGCGCAACTGGGAGCAGATCAAGAAGGAGGAGAAGGGCACCACGTCGATCGTCGACGGCATCACGCCCGGACTGCCGTCACTCCTCTACACGCACAAGCTGTTCCGCAAGGCGGCGTCGGTCGGCCTCGAGATCGACGACGTCGACGCCGCCCTCGACCGCATCGACGCCGCGCTCGTCGCGCTCGCGCGCCGGAGAGGATGTCGAGGCGGCGCTGGCGCAGGTGCTGGCCGCGTCGGTGATCGTCGCCCGCGCCGGCGGGGTCGACGCCGAGTCCGCGCTGCGCGGCTGGGCCGCGAGCTACCGCGACCGCTTCCAGGCCGTCGAACGCGAGGCCGACGCCGAGGGCGTCGACCTCCCGTCCCTCTGGCCCGACCACCCTGACGTCTGACTCAGCCGAGGTCGATGGCGGGGATGGTGCCCATGCGGCCGGCGTTGAAGTCGTCGACGGCCTGCGACGATCTCCTCACGGGTGTTCATCACGAACGGCCCGTAGTGCGCGATGGGCTCGCGGATCGGGAGCCCGCCGAGCAGCAGCACCTCGAGCGCGTCGGTCTCGCCCTCCTGGTGGTCGGCGGCGCGGATGGTGAGGGTGTCGCCGGGCCCGAACACCACGAGCTGGTGCTCGGCGACCGGTCGGCCTTCCTCGCCCGCGTACCCCTGGCCCAGGAGCACGTACGCCATCGCGCTGAACTCCGGGTTCCACGGCACGGTCAGCTCCGCGCCCGGCGACACGGTCGCGTGCGCGTACGTGATCGGCGTGTGCGTGTCGCCGGGGCCGGGGTGACCCGCGAGGTCGCCCGCGATCAGCCGCACGAGCGCGCCGCCGTCGTCGGACGACAGCAGCACCAGGTTGTCGCCGGTGATCGCCTGGTAGCGCGGCGGCGTGAACTTCAGCGACGACGGGCAGGTTCACCCACAGCTGCACGCCGTGCGACGGCCCGCCCGCGCGCAGCGACGTTCTCGGTCGGCACCTCGTCGTGCAGGATGCCGCCACCCGCGGTCATCCACTGCGTGTCGCCCTCGCCGATGACGCCGCCACCGCCGTTGGAGTCGTGGTGCGCGATCTCGCCGTCGAGCACGTAGGTGACGGTCTCGAACCCGCGGTGCGGGTGCCACGGCGCGCCCTTCGCCTCGTTGGGCTCGTACTGCACCGGACCGAGCTGGTCGAGCAGGAGGAACGGGTCGGTGTCGTGCATGCTCAGGCCGCCCGGGAACGGACGCCACACCTCGAAGCCGGCGCCCTCGATCGCGTGGTGCGCGGGCACGATGCGCAGCGACGGGGCGCGCGACCGTCACCGCCGGGTCGGGGCGGGGGATGCGGGGGAGCACGAGCGGGTTCTCGACGGTCACGGCGG
This sequence comes from uncultured Actinomycetes bacterium, assembly GCA_963697125.1. GTDB lineage: Bacteria > Actinomycetota > Acidimicrobiia > IMCC26256 > DASPTH01 > DASUAS01. Next base: position 404,092 of record CAVOMW010000015.1, on the reverse strand, counting down.
GCATGGCGGCCTCCAGCGGTCTTGCGGGGGAGCGTTGCGCTCGCTCCAACCTAGTTGCGACCGCAACTATTCCGCCAGGACGACCCACCCTCGCCGGCTTCGTCGGCTCAGCGGTTCCTAGGGGTGAATGGCGGGACGACCGAGATCGACGGGTAGGGAGTCGAGGCCCCGGAGGACCAGGCGGCCGTTCCACGCCGGCGTGTCGGCGGCCAGCGCCAGATCCGGGAAGCGCCGGATCAGCGTGCCCATGGCCACCCGCCCCTCGAGCCGGGCCAGCGACGCGCCCAGGCAGTGGTGGATGCCCGAGCCGAACGCCAGGTGCTGGGCCGCGCCCGGCCGGGTGACGTCGAGCGCCTCGCGCGTCGTCACCCCACTTCGCCGGGTCGCGGTTGGCCGACGCCAGGCCGGTGAGCACGAACACGCCGGCCTCGATGGTCTGGTCGCCGACGGTGAAGTCGGCCGTCGTCACCCGGCGCGAGAACTGCACCGGCGCGTCGTAGCGCAGCAGCTCGTCGACCGCGTTGGCGTCGAGCGACGGGTCGTCGCGCCACCGTTCGAGCTGGGCGCGGTTGCGGAGCAGCGCGTACGTGCCGTTGCCGATGAGGTTGACGGTGGTCTCGTGCCCGGCGATGTACAGGAGGATCACCTGGTCGAGGAGCTCTTCGGGGGAGAGCCGGTCGCCGTCGGCCTCGGCCGCGATGAGCGCCGACAGCAGGTCGTCGGCCGGGTGGGCGCGCTTCCACTCGATGGCGTCGAGCACGTGCTCGACGATGTCGTCCGACGCGTCGGCGATCTCCTGGAGGTGCTGCAGGGCGAGGAGGGGCTCGAGCCCGAGCGTCAGCGTGTGCGCGAGGTCGCGCATCTGCGCCTCTTCCGCCCCCGGCATGCCGAGCATCTCGGTGATCACCCGGAACGGCAGCGGGAAGGCGAGGTCGGTGATCACGTCGAACTCGGGGCCCCGGCCCCGGTCCCGCGCCACCGCGGCACGTCGAGCATCTCGTCGACCATCGCCTGCACGCGCGGCGCCAGCCGCTCGACCGTCTTGGGCGTGAACACCTGCTGCACCAGCCGGCGGAGGCGGGTGTGGTCGGGCGGGTCGAGGTTGAGGATCCCCCGGGTGCCCCGCTGGGGCCGGTCGCCGAGGATCTGCTGGCGGATCTCGGCCCGCGGGTTGGGCCCGATCACGCTGCGGTCCTCGACGCTCAGGGTGGGGTCGCGCAGCAGGCGGACGGCGTCGTCGTATCCGAAGAGCGCCCACAGGCCGAGGGGCGTGCGCTGCACCGGGTTGGTGGCGCACAGGTCCGCGTACTGCGGGTAGGGGTCCTCCGCGAAGCCCGCCTCGAAGGGATTGAAGGGTTTAGGCTCACTGGTCACATCAGCCACAGTGGCAACCAGCCCTGACGAAGCCGTTGCGGGGAGCACATGAGCACGATCGTGGAGATCGTGGGCCGCGAGGTCCTCGATTCCCGTGGGAACCCTACCGTCGAGGTCGACGTCGAGCTGCTCTCGGGCGCGCGCGGCCGCGCCATCGTCCCGAGCGGCGCCAGCACCGGCGCGCACGAGGCGCACGAGCTGCGCGACGGCGGCGAGCGCTACGGCGGCAAGGGCGTCCGCACCGCGGTCGAGCACGTGAACACCGAGATCGCCGACGCCGTCGTGGGCCTCGACGCCTCCGACCAGCGCCTGCTCGACGACGAGCTCGTCACCCTCGACGGCACCGACGGCAAGCGCCGCCTCGGCGCCAACGCGATCCTCGGCGTGTCGTTGGCGGCGGCGAAGGCGGCGGCCGACGAGGCCGAGCTCCCGCTGTACCGCTACGTCGGCGGCGCCAACGCGCACGTGCTGCCGGTGCCGTTCATGAACGTGCTCAACGGCGGCGCGCACGCCGACACCAACGTCGACGTCCAGGAGTTCATGCTCGCGCCGGTCGGCGCCGCCAGCTTCGCCGAGGCGTTGCGCTGGGGCGTCGAGACGTACCACGCGCTGAAGGCGTTGCTGCAGGAACGCGGGCTGTCGACCGCGTTGGGCGACGAGGGTGGCTTCGCGCCGAACCTCCCGTCGAACGAAGAGGCGCTGGCGCTGCTGCTCACCGCGATCGAGCGCGCCGGGTACACGCCGGGCGAGGAGATCGCGCTCGCGCTCGACGTCGCGTCCACCGAGCTGTTCACCACATCCTCCGATGGCGGCCGGTACGTGCTCGCCGGTGAAGGCGCGGAGTACTCGCCGGCGGAGTGGGCCGGTCGACTGGTCGAGCTGTGCGACCGCTACCCGATCGTGTCGATCGAAGACGGCATGTCGGAGGACGACTGGGACGGCTGGGCCGCGCTCACCGACGCACTCGGCGCGCGCGTGCAGCTCGTGGGCGACGACCTCTTCGTCACCAACGTCGAACGCCTGCAGGAGGGCATCGACCGCGGCGTCGCCAACTCGATCCTGGTGAAGGTCAACCAGATCGGCACGCTGTCGGAGACGCTCGACACCATGTTCGTCGCCGGCCGCCACGGCTACACCGCGATGATGTCGCACCGCAGTGGCGAGACGGAAGACGCCACCATCGCCGACCTCGCCGTCGCCACCAACTGCGGTCAGATCAAGACCGGCGCGCCGGCGCGCAGCGACCGCGTCGCCAAGTACAACCAGCTCCTCCGCATCGAGGAGGAGCTCGGACCGATCGCGTCGTACCTCGGTGCGGCGGCGTTGCCCGCGCGCCGGTCGGGGCGATGGCTGACGCGCCGCGGTCCCGGCCGCGCTCGCGCCCAGGTCAGAAGGCGAGTCGCAAGTCGCGCGCCAAGGCCAAGACCACGAAGTCGACGAAGAACGCGAAGGCGGCGAAGCCGCGTCGGGAGCGACGGCGGCCGTCGTTGCGCCTGGCGCTGTTCCTCGTCGTGCTCGTGGGCGTGCTGTTCGCGTTCGTGTACCCGACGCGCACGTTCCTCGACCAGCGCAACGAGACCAACAAGGCACGCACGCAGCTCGAGGTGCTCCAGTCGGAGAACGCGCAGCTGTCGCGCGAATCGAAGCGGCTCAGCACCGACTCCGAGATCGAACGCCTCGCGCGTGAGAAGTACGGGCTGGTGAAGCCGGGTGAGAAGCCGTTCGTGATCCTGCCTTCGCCCACCACGCCGACCGTCGTGACCACGCCGGCCCCGAGCACCGCGGCGGTCGCTCCGTAGACTGAGCGTCGTGATGGCCGCTCCCGCCGACGTCGCCGCGCTCACCGAGCGTCTCGGGCGTGCACCGCAGGCCGACTTCGAGGTGGTGGTGCGCGACGCCGCCGGCGGCCCCGTGGTCGTGCGCAACGAGCCGTTCACCCGCGACGGCACGCCGATGCCCACCCGCTACTGGCTGGTCGACCCCGACCTCAACCTCCGGATCTCCCGGCTCGAGGCCGCCGGCGGGGTGCGCTCGGCCCAGGAGGCGGTCGCGCCCGACGCCCTGCGGGCCGCCCACGACGCCTACGCGGCCGAGCGTGACGCCGCGGTGCCGGTCGGGCACGCGGGGCCGCGCCCGTCCGGTGGGGTCGGGGGCACCCGGGTGGGCGTGAAGTGCCTCCACGCGCACTACGCCAACCTGCTCGCCGGCGCCGACGACCCCGTCGGGGTGTGGACTGCGGAGCAGATCGAGGCGGCCGACGCCTCGAGGAGCAGGCGTGAAGCGCGTCGCCGCGATCGACATCGGCACCAACTCGGTCCGCCTGCTCGTGGCCGAGGTCGACGGCGCGTCGCCGCGCGACGCCAAGGTCGTGCCGATCGACCGACGCATGCGCATCACGCGCCTCGGTCAGGGCGTCGACAAGACGCGCGCGCTCGCGCCGGAGGCGATCGAACGCACGGTCGCGGTGCTGCGCGAGTACCGCGCCGCGCTCGACGAGCACGGCGTCACCGACGTGCGCGCCACCGCCACCAGCGCGGCGCGCGACTCCTCCAACCGCGACGACTTCTTCACCGCCGCGCACGACGCCCTCGGCGTCACCCCCGAGTTGCTCTCGGGCGACGAGGAAGCCGCGCTGTCGTTCCTCGGCGCCACCGCCGATCTCGACGCGCCCGCGCCGTACCTCGTCGTCGACATCGGTGGTGGCTCCACCGAGTTCGTGCTCGGTACCGACGCGCCCACCGGTCTCGTGTCGCTCGACATGGGATGTGTGCGCATCACCGAGCAGTACCTCGAGTCCGATCCGCCCGCGCCCGAGGAGCTGTCGAACGCGGTCGCCGCGGTGCGCGACCTCGTGGCCGACGTGCCGCGCGTCATCCCCGGTGCAACCGAGGCGGCGACGCTGGTCGGCCTCGCCGGCACCGTCACCACCGTCGCCGCGGTCGAGCTCGGCATCCCCGAGTACGACCCGGAGAAGATCCACCACTTCGTGTTGACGCGCGACGCGGCCGAAGACGTCTTCCGCACGCTCGCCACCGAGAACGCCGAACAGCGCGCGCACAACCCGGGGCTCGAACCCGGTCGCGTCGACGTGATCGTCGGCGGCACCGCGGTGCTCGTGGGCATCTTCCGCACCCTCGGCTTCGGCCAGATGCTGGTCAGCGAGGCCGACATCCTCGACGGATTGGTGCGCAGCCAGGTCTCCTGAGGCCTGGAAACACGGCGTTCACCGGGATTTGCTCGTAAATCCCCCAACTCGACCCCGAGTTGTGCCGAGAATGTCAGGCATGGATCTGACGGAGTTCCACGCCGCCCTGAAGCAGCTCACCGCCGACGACATCCACGACGTCGCGCGGTCGCTCGCCAGCGACACCGCGGGTGACGAGGTCGACGCGTGGCACGCGACCATCGCCATCGACCGCGCGCTCCGTCACTCCCACCGCACGCGTCAAGCGGCCCGCGCCGCGTGGGACGCCGCGCAGACCGTGCAGCGCGCCGCCGAAGGCCACGGCATGGAGCTCCCCGACGTCGACGTCACGCACGTGGCGCGCGCCGCGGCCGAGGTCGCGCGCGGCATGACCGCGGGCGACGAGTGCGTGCTCGAGGTCTCCCAGCTCCTGCAGCACTGGTTCCGCGTCCTCGCCCGCGCCTGACCCACCCCTGCGTTTTGGCGCCGCTACGGTCCTCATATGTGGCGATCGTAGCGGCGCCGAAACAGCAAGGGAGCGGTAGGTAGGCTCCGCGGATGCCCATCTCGGATCGATTGCTGCTCGGGCCCGGCCCGTCGAACCCGTACCCCGAAGCGGTCGCCGCGCTCGCCCGTCCGATGCTCGGGCACATGGACCCCGAGTTCATCGCGATCATGGACGAGACGATGGCGCGCCTGCGCACCGTCTTCCGCACCGACAACGCGCTGACCTTCCCCGTGAGCGGCACCGGCTCCGCGGGCATGGAGGCGTGCTTCGTGAACCTGGTCGAAGCCGGCGACACCGTCATCGTCGGCGTGAACGGCGTGTTCGGCGAGCGCATGTGCGAGGTCGCCCGCCGCTGCGGCGCCGACGTCGTGCGCGTCGACGAGGAATGGGGTCTCCCGCTCGATCCGCAGCGACTCCTCGACGCGCAGCGCGAGCACCCGCACGCGCGCCTGCTCGCGGTGGTGCACGCGGAGACCAGCACCGGCGTCGAGAACGACGTCGCGCCGCTCGCCGCGCTGCGCGACACCAACACGCTCCTGCTCGTCGACACCGTCACGTCGCTCGGCGGGATCCCGGTCGAGATCGACGGCTGGAACGTCGACGCCGCCTACTCCGGCACGCAGAAGTGCCTCGGTGTGCCGCCCGGCCTCTCGCCGGTCACGTTCTCGCCGCGGGCGGTCGAGCGGATCACGACCCGCGCCCTGCCGCCGCAGTCGTGGTACCTCGACGTGTCGCTCATCGCCAACTACGTCGACGGCGCCAGCCGGGTGTACCACCACACCGCGCCGGTCTCGATGGTCATGTCGCTCCACGCCGCGCTGGGCGCACTGCTCGACGAGGGGCTCGAGGCGGCGTGGGCCCGGCACCGTGCCGTGGGCACGCGGCTCCAGGCCTCGCTGCCCGAGCTCGGCTTCCGTCTCGTCGTGCCCGACGGCCACCGCCTGCCCGAGCTCACCACCGCCTGGCTGCCCGAGGGCGCCGACGACGCCGCCCTGCGCAAGGCGCTGCTCACCACCTACGGCATCGAGGTCGGCGGCGGGCTGGGCAAGTTCGCGGGCAAGGCGTGGCGCATCGGCCTCATGGGCCACGCCGCCCGCGACCGCTCGGTCACCACGCTGCTCGGCGCGCTCCGCGAGCTACTCGGCTGACGGCGCTGACGGCGCTGACGGCGCTGACGCCTCGGGCGCCGGCGCCAGCATGTGCTCGCGGTAGTACTTCATCTCCGCGATCGACTCCAGCACGTCGGCCAGCGCCCGGTGCGTCTCGGTCTTGCCCGGCCGGCCCTTGTACACGACCGGGTACCAGCGCCGGCACAGCTCCTTGAAGCTCGACACGTCGATGCTCCGGTAGTGGATGTACCGGTCGAGCTCGGGGAGCTGGCGGTCGAGGAAGCGGCGGTCGACGCCGATCGAGTTGCCGCACAGCGGCGAGCTGCCCTCGGCGACGTGGCCGCGCACGTAGTCGAGGACCTGCGCGCCGGCGTCGGCGAGCGACAGCGTCGACGCCTCGATCTCGGGGAGCAGGCCCGACTTCGTGTGCATGTTCCGCACGAAGTCGTCCATCTCGGCCAGCGCGCTCGGCGGCTGGTGCACGATGAGGTCGATGCCGTCGTCGACCGGCTCGAGGTCGTCGTCGGTGACGAGCGCGGCGATCTCCACGATCACGTGACGGTCGAGATCGAGGCCGGTCATCTCGAGATCCAGCCACACCAAGCGCTCACCGTTCATGGGCACCGGGTCAGGCTAATGAATATCCTTCGCCCGGTGAGAGGACGTCGCGACTCGGCCCTGGTCGGCCCGCGGGTGATGCTGCGGGCGCTCGAGGTGCGTGACCACGATGCCTGGCGCGAGATCCGCATGCGCAGCCGCGACTGGCTCGAGCGGTGGGAGCCGTTGCCCGAGCCGGGCACGCGCGACCCCGTCGTCGACCGCGAGGCGTTCCGCGCCCGCTGCGGCGCGTGGGACCGCCAGCGGCAGTTCGACAGCGCGTACGGCTTCGGCACCTTCCTGCTCGACGGCACGCTCATCGGCGAGGTGAGCCTCGGCAGCGTGCTGCGCGGGCCGTTCCAGTCGTGCTTCATCGGCTACTGGATCGACGAGCGGTACGCGGGCTGCGGGTACACGCCCGACGCCGTCGCCATCGTCATGCGCTACGGCTTCGAGGAGCTCGGCCTGCACCGCATGGAGGCGGCGATCGTGCCCCGCAACTCGAAGAGCCGGCGGGTGGCCGACAAGCTCGGCCTGCGCGACGAAGGCACCGCCACCCGCTTCCTCCAGATCCAGGGCACGTGGGAGGACCACGTGCGCTACGCGATCACCCGCGAGGAGTGGGACGAGCGCCGCCAGGAGTTCGAGACCAGCTTCTTCAGCTGTAGGCGACCCTTCCCTCAGAGTCGATTCTGGGCGTATGTTCCTTTGAGCCCTTCGGGCAGGCGTCCGCTGCACCCCGGATTGCACATGAGGAGGACGGCCATGGAGGTCGACGAAGCGCGTGTCGAGGAGATGGTCGGCCAGCTCGCCGGCCACATGACGGGAGCGGCGATCTGCCTGTCGATCTGGCTGGGCGACGAGCTCGGCTACTACCGCGCGCTGGCAGAGTCCGACGCGCTCAGCGCCGACGCCCTGGCCGCCGAGCAGACCGGTTGCAACCCGCGCCTCACCCGCGAGTGGCTCGACAGCCAGTCCGCCGCCGGGCTGTTGTCCTACGACTCCGGCGAGGACAGGTACTCGATGTCCGACGAAGCCGCGGCGTTGCTCGCCGATGAATCGGCGCCGACGTTCATGGCCCGCGGCATGAACACGCTCGTCGCCATGACCAGCGACGGCGAGAAGCTCCGCGACGCTATCGCGGTGACGGTGGCTTCAGCTGGGGCGATCACCATCCCGTGCCTGTTCCGCGGGACGGAATGGTTCTTCCGACCCGGGCTACCGCGCGTTCCTGACGGCGGCAGTGGATCCCCGCGCTCGAAGGTGTGCAGCAGAAGCTCGAAGCCGGTGCCGCCGTCGCCGACGTCGGCTGCGGGCACGGTGCGTCGGTCGTCGTGATGGCCGACGCGTATCCCGAGTCGACGATCCACGGGTTCGACTTCCATGCGCCCGTCGATCGAGACGTCGAAGGCGCGCGCTCGGGAGGCCGGGCGTCGCCGACCGCACCGAGTTCGCGGTCGCGCCGGCCGAACGGCTACCCGGGCACGTTCGACCTCATCTGCTTCTTCGACTGCCTGCACGACATGGGCGATCCGGTGGGGATCGCCCGCATACGCGCGCGAGCACCTCGAGCCCGGTGGCACCGTGCTCCTGGTCGAGCCGATGGCGCTCGACGACCGCGCCACCAACATCGCCGAGAACCCGGTTGCGGCGTTGCTCTACGCCGCGTCGTCGCCGATCTGCACCCCGAACTCGCTCTCGCAGGACGTCGGCCTCGGGCTCGGTGCCCAGGCCGGAGAGGCACGGCTGCGAGAGGTGTTCGAGGAAGCCGGCTACACGCACTTCCGGCGGGCGACGGAAACGCCGCTCAACATGATCCTGGAAGCTCGCGCGTAGCGCCGCTCACCCCTCGGGTTGCACCACCGCGCGTGAGTTGCGGAAGAAGGCCTCGACGTCGTGCTCGTACTCGTACTCGGGCGGGCGTGCCCACCACTCGCTCCAACCGGCGCGCCCGTGCGAACGCGTCGACGGTCTCGGGCGTGGTGAACCCGTACTCGAATCCGGCATCGACGAACGCGGTGGTGTCGACGCCGCGTCCGTAGCGCAACAGGCTCAGCACCTCGGGCGGGATGTCGATCACCCGCAGCACCCGCAACGGGACGCGCGCGGCACCGGTGAACACCGGCGGCATCGCGAGCCGGCGACGGGCCACCGCGCGGCACGCCTCGCTCCAGGTGATGATGCCGGGGCCGGCCACGTTGAACGTGCCGGCGACGTCGTGGACGGTCGCGTGCGCGAGCGCGCGGGTGACGTCGTCCTCGTGCACGAACTGCAGCCGCGGGTCGTAGCCGAACACCTCGGGCACCGCGGGCATGCGCAGCATCCGGAGAACACGGTGGTGACGTCGTCGCCGAGCACGTTGGCGAACCGCAACGACGTGACCGCCACCTCGGGATGGTCGTCGACGAAGTCGCCGACCAACGTGTCGACCTCGAGCAGCGATCGCTCGACCGGCGTGGTCGGCGGATGGGTGCGGCGCGTGGTCTCGCGGAAGAAGTAGGGGTCGTCGAAGTTCGAGCCGTACACGAGCGTCGACGTCTTGAGCACGATCTTGCGCACCGCGCTGCCCTCGGCCGCGGCCGCCGCGAGCAGGTTCATGGTGCCGATCACGTTGACCTCGTGCACCCGCCGTGCGCTCACGCGGTGGAGTCGACCTCGAGGTGGGTGTGGAGCACGGTGTCGACCTGCGTGGCGCGCACCATGCGGCGCAGGATGGCGTACGACGCGTCGGCCTTGACGAACTCGGTGCGCGACAGCGGCAGCCGCGGTTCGCGCGTGTCGACGCCGACGACGAGCTCGACGTCGGGATCCTGTTCGAGGGCCTGCGCGATGCGGCTGCCCCAGAACGTGCCGAGGCCGGTGACGAGGACACGCATCCGCTCAGCCCCGCCAGACGCTGCGCCGGTTGCGCAGCAGGTCGTCGACCTCCGACTGCACCAACGACCGGATCCGCTCGGCCTGCTCCATCACCATGCCGCGGTTGTAGCGGGGGAGGCCCGGCTCCACGTCGAAGGTGATGGGCGGGAGCACGCGGATGCGGAACTTCGCCGGCAACGGCAGCACGTAGCCGAGCAGCGGGCCGTACACGAGCTGGTTGGCGGTGATCGGGAAGTAGGGGAGGCCCAGCACCTTGGCGAGCCGCGCGCTCTTCCAGAGGATGGGCATGGCCTCCTCGTTGCCGACGATCGCCATCGGCACGATCGGTACGCCGGCGCGCATCGCGATCTCGACGAAGCCGCCGCGTCCGAAGCGGCGGAGCTGGTAGCGGTCGCGGCACGAGCTTGCCGGTGGCCTTGGTGCCCTCGGGGAACACGAGGACGAGTTGACCGTCGTCGTGCAGCAGCCGGTACGCGTTGTCGGGGTGCGCGGGGACGCCACCGGCTCGTGACCACAGCGTGCCGAGCACCGGCAGCTGGCGGAACAGGTTCTCGGCCAGTCCGTAGACCGGCCGGCAGCAGCTCGGTCTCGATGCCGTGCATCACCACCGGTGCGTCCGACGGGATCGCGCCGGCATGGTTGGCGATGAGCAGCGCGCCGCCTTCGAGCGGGACGTGCTCGAGGCCCTCCCACTCGGCGCGCAGCCAGTGGCGGTAGACGGGTTCGTAGAGGGTGCGGGCGAGCGCGCGCACGGCCTCGCTCCGGCCCCACGCGTCGACGCGCAGCAGCTCTTCGAGCGGCGCCTCGTCGAGCGACTCGTCGGGGGCGGGCACGACCGCGGGCGTCAGCGAGCCGTCGGAGCCGACGAGTCGGAGGGGCTGCTCGGGTGACGCGGGCACCCCCAAACGGTACTGCCGTCGGCCTTCAGGCGCGCGTGGCGCCGGCGACCTCCCAGCGGGTCGTGCGGAAGCGGCCGGCCATGCCGACGAAGCGGGCGAGCATCCACAGCGCGAGTCGCGCCCCAGAGCCAGAGCAGGCCGCCATCGAGCTCGGCGACGAGCAGTGCGGCGGGGAGGTACACGCCGACGGTCGCCACCAACATCGCCAGCGCGAGGTAGCCGGCGTCGCCCGCACCGATGAGCACGCCGTCGAGCACGAACACGATCGCGGCGACCGGCTGGAGGGCGGCGACGATCCAGAGCACCTCGAGCACGAGGTGGCGTACGCCGGCATCGTCGGTGAACGCGCCCGCCAGCCACGGTCGCAGCGAGCACGACCGCGAGCCCGAACAGCACGCCCACGATCACGCCGAGCTCGAGCAACCGTCGACCGACGGCGCGCGCGTCGTGCGTGCTCGACGCGCCGAGGAAGCGACCGACCATCGCCTGGCCCGCGATCGCGAGCGCGTCGAGCGAGAGTGCGAGGAACAGGAAGACCTGCATGCAGATCTGGTGCGCGGCGACGGCGTCGTCGCTGATGCGCGACGCGATCGCGGTCGCGGTGAGCAACGCGACGATCAACGACGCGGTGCGCACCACCAACCGACTCCCGACGGTCGCGTTGGCGCGCACGCCGGCCGGTCGTGGCCGGAGCGACGCGTTCGGCGCGTCGCCCTGCGCGCGCCACGATCACGAGGTACGCGATCGCGGCGCCGTACTGCGTGAGCACGGTGCCCCACGCCGACCCCGCGATGCCGAGGTCGAGGGTGTACACGAAGAGCAGCTCGACGAGCAGGTTGGCGCGCGTTGGCGAGCACCGCGATCACGAGCGTGGTCTTGGTGTCCTGCATGCCGCGCAGGTACCCCGCGCCGGCCAGCGCGAGCAGCAGCGCGGGCGCGCCGAGGATGCTGATGCGGAGGTACGTCACCGCGAAGGGTGTGACGCTGGTCGACGCGCCCATCACGTCGACGATCACCGGCGCCAGCGCGAGGCCGAGCACCGTCAGCACGAGCCCGAGACCGACCGCGAGCCAGCACCCGTCGACCCCGCTCTCCGCCGCGTCCTTGCGGTGGCCGGCGCCGAGCTGGCGGGCCACGCCGGCCGTGGTGCTGTAGGCGAGGAAGTTGAACACGCTGAACGCGGCGGTCAGCACCGACCCGGCGACGGCCAGGCCGGCGAGCGGCCGGGTCCCGAGGTGGCCGACGATGGCGGTGTCGGCCAGGAGGTACAGCGGCTCGGCGGCGAGCGCGCCGAGGGCGGGCACCGCCAGGCGGGCGATCTCGCGGTCGTAGGTTCGTCCTGTCGATCGTCCCGGCATCACTGGTGCGCCCCATGGTGGCGGACGGGGGTGGCGGATGGGCGGGGATAACTGTCACACCCGCATGCGATGCTGGTGACCGTGAACGACCGGACCGTCACCGACACCATCATCGAGTTGCCCGCCCTCCGCTTCGCCGACACCGCGCGCCGCCTCGGGGCCGCCGCCCACGAGGCGGGTCTCAGCGTGCCCGCGTTCCGGTCGCCGCCCCGGGTCGCCGATGCGGCCCGCACCATCCGGCGTTACCCCGCGGGTGCCGTGGTGTCGGTGCGGCTCCGGGGCCGGCCGTTCCCCGAGGTGATGGCCGACATGGTCGACGGGGTGCTGGCGGCCAACCGGGTGCCACCGGCCGACGTGCCCCGGGTCCGGGCCCGCCTCACCGCGGCCCTGTCGCCCGAGCCCACCGCCGACGTCCCCACCGCGCAGGCGGCCTGACCGCACCGCCTGATCAGTCACGCACGATCACGTCGCGAACGGGAATCGCTCGGTGTAATAGGCGAAGCGCTCGTGGAGCTCGTCGTCGTTCAGGCCGAACTCTTCGGCCGTGTAGTGGTGACCGCCGCCTGAGCTGCGGTCCTCCTGGCTGCCGTCCCACCAGTCCTGCATGGCGGCCGCGGTCTCGGGCGTGAGCTCCTCGCCGAGCCAGTCGTACAGACCGCGCACGCTCCCCACCGGGTCCGACTGCATGTCGGTGAAGGCGATGTCGTAGAAGCGGTCCTCGCCCACGCGGTCGCGGAACGCGAGGAACCGGCGCAGCGCGCGGTCCCAGTCGTCGACGCAGTGCTGCCCGAAGTACAGCGGGTCGGCCTTGCCGGTGTACATGCGCACGACGGCCGTCTCCACGCTCGCCACCGATGCCATCACCTTCGCCGGGTCGCGGTGGGTGATCACGAACTTGGCGTCGGGGTACACCGCGTCGAGCGCGTCGATGGCGAACATGTGCGCCGGCGTCTTGAGCCGCCACCGGTTGGGCGGACGGTGCCACTGCAGCAGCTTCAGGACCCGGAGGTGGTAGCGGTAGGCGGGCCCGTAGTCGCAGTCCATGAGCCACTCGCCGTACGAGGGCGTCTGCGCAACGGTGTCGAGCATCGCGCAGCGGAACGACAGGTTGAGCAGGTCGAGGCACTCCGACGGGCCGTCGGCCGACGACGGCAGCATCGACTTCAGCTCGGGCGGCGCCAGGCTCATCATGCCCATCGCCTCCTTCGCGGCGACGAAGCGCGGGTCGTCGTCCTCACCCTCGAGCTCGGGCGGTGGCGTGGGCTGCGTGCCTTCCCACATGCGCAGCGAGCGCACGGACTTGTCCTGCGCGAGGAGGTAGCTCAGCGCGGTCGACCCGGTGCGGGGGAGTCCCACGCCGAAGAGCACCGACGCGATCTCCTGGTCGTCGATCTCGGGGTGCTCGGTGTACCAGTGCTCGATGTCGAGCCGACGGGTGAGCAGCGACTCGATCATGCCGCCGAACACCGTCTCGCCCTGCTCGGACAGATCGGCCTCGTCGTTGGCCGACCGGACCAGCACGGTGAGCGCCTCGACCATGGCGTCGGCCTCGGGCCCGTAGTCGTCGAAGCCCGTCTGGGCCTGCGCGGCCTCCATCGACGCGGTGACGTCCATCTCGTTGCTCCCCCCGGGGTTTACAGTTTTGGTCCACTTTGTCACGTCGAGTACCCGCCGGCGCTACTCCGCCGTATGGAAGCTCAGGCCGTGGAATCATGGCGGTCATGGCACCCTCCCGCATCATCTCCGCCGACTCGCACGTCAGCGTGCTGCACGACGACGTGAAGGCCCACCTCGCCACTCGCCTGCACGACGAGTACGACGCCGCGTTGATGCAGGCGTACCGCGAGATGCTCGGCGGCAACGCGGCCAAGGCCAACCAGGGCGGCAACGAGATCCGTCACGCGTCGTGGAACCGGCCCGGGTACTCCGAGCCGCACGAGCGGCTGCGCGACATGGACGTCGACGGCGTCGACATCGAAGTCCTGTACTGCGAGGTGAGCGTGTACCGGTACCTCTACCTGCTGCCCACCGGCGCGGCCGATGCGACGCGCGCGTTCAACGACACGCTGCACGACTTCGCGTCGGCGGATCCGTCGCGGCTCGTCGTCACCTACCAGGTGCCGATCCACGACATCGACCTCGCGGTCACCGAGATCGAGCGCGTGCGCCGCGATGGGCGGCAAGTCGTTGCAGCTCCCCGTGTTCCCCGCCGAGCTCGGTCAGCCCGACTACTTCCACGAGCGCTACGACCGCATGTGGGCCGCGATCTCCGCGAGCGGCCTGCCGGTGTGCTGCCACATCGGGCTCAACACCGCGCTCGACCAGCTCGCCGACCGCGATCCCACCCCGCGCCTCGCGTGGACGCTGTCGTGCATGCCGTTGTCGGCGTGCGAGGCGCTCGGCATGTGGCTGCTCACCGGCATCCTCACGCGCTACCCCGATCTCAAGATCGTGTTCGTCGAGCCCGGGCTGGCGTGGGTCGCGGGGTACGTCGCGTTCCTCGACGACATGGTGCTGCGCCAGGGCTACGAGTTCCCCGTGCTCGACGGCGAGCTGCCGAGCTTCTACTACCACCGCAACCTGGCGATGACGTTCATCGACGAGCCCGACCCGGTGCGCAACCTGCGTCACGTGCTCGGCGCACAGAACCTGTTGTGGTCGAGCGACTATCCGCACCCGGTGTCGACGTGGCCCAAGTCGCTGACGGTCATCGAGGAGACGTTCGAGGGCATCCCCGAGGCCGAGCGGGACCTCATGGTCGAGGGCAACGCGGCGCGGATCTGGAACCTGTAGCAGCAGGATCGCGCTCGACTCCTACGATCTCCTGATGCCGAAGTCCGCCGCCCGCCGGCACGTCGCACGCCGGAGTCTCGCGACGGGGGCGCTCCTGGTGCTCGCGCTGGCCGCGACGCTGGCGTTCGGCAACGCACTCCACGGGCCGAGCGCGACGCCCGGCCACGCGTCGGCCACCGCAGGCGCGTGCGACTCGGAGACGACGCGCACGCGATCGCCGCCGCACCCTCCCGGAGCGGGGACTGGGCCGTCGGGCAATCGCGTGGCCCGCAGGGCAACGACCGTCTGGTCGCAGTCGTGGTCGCCGCCGCACTGCTGCTCGTGGCGCAGGCGTGGCGGCGCGCCGGTTCGCGCCCCAGCGAAACCGTCAGGGACTCGGTGGACACCGAGCCCCGAGCCGCGCCCCACCTGCGTTCGCCTGACCCGACACGCAGCCGCGCGGAGTTGACCGCACCCGGACCCGGGCTTGTCGGTCGCGCGCGGCATCACCAGTGGGGAAATCAATGGATCGCAAGGACCAGATCGCCTGGTTGCTCTTCCTCGTCGTGCTCGCCTGCTCGACCGTGTTCATGTTGGTCGTGTCCGCGATCGCATTCCTCGAGTGACGCCGTCGCGGACGCTGCCATCGCGGACCGGCTCGGCGTGACATCATCTCCTCCCTGTGACCACCAAACCGGTTGTTGTGCTCTTCGACGTCGACGAGACCTTGGTGCACACCGGGGGTGCCGGCGCGCGGAGCTGGAACGCGGCGTTCGAGAAGGTCTACGGCCTGCCCGCCGACATCGGGAAGCACACGTCGGCGGGAGAGACCGATCCGCAGGTTGCCCGTGAGACCTTCCGCGGTGTGCTCGGTCGCGACCCCGTGGGCGACGAGCTCGATCCGCTCTACGCGCAGTACCTCCTCGCGATGAGCACCGACATCTGGAAGTCCGCGGAGTACCGGATGCTGCCCGGTGCGGACGACGTGCTCCAGCGTCTCGTGGATGCGGGTGTCATCCTCGGCATCGTCTCCGGAGCGATGGAGGGTGCGGCGCGCACCAAGCTCATGCCCGCCAACCTGAATCGCTTCTTCCTCTTCGGTGCCTACGGTTCGGATTCTCCCGACCGACCGGAACTGACACGCATCGCGATCCAGAAGGCAGCCCATCTGCACCGCGAGCTGTCACCGGACGACGTGTTCGTCGTGGGTGACACGCCGCTCGACATCGGGGCCGCGCAGGCTGCCGGCGCGGTGTCGGTCGGAGTCGCCACCGGGAAGTACAGCGCGACCGAACTCGAGGCCGCCGGCGCGTCGCACGTCCTCGGCACCCTGCAGGATGCGTTTCCGGGTCTGTGAAGGAGCCGGGCGCCGCGGGAGGATAAGGTCCGACGATGTACATCGGAATCGGAATCTTCGCGGTCCTTGCCGTGATCGTCGTGATCGCGGGTGCCGTGGCGATGAAGCGGTCGCGTGACTACGGCGACAGCGACGGCGAGGGCGAGATGGGCGAAGCCGAGTTCCGCAAGTACGAGGGCTTCGACGACTGAGCGCTGACGCCTCAGACGTGACGGCCGAGGCGCGCCGCCGTCAGGCGAAGTCGCCCAGGTAGTCCCAGAGGTCGATCGAGTCGAGAGCTGGGTTTCGTCGCGCCGGTTCCGGGGCTCGCGAGCCGCAGCTCTGCCCGAGGTAGACGCGGAGCAGGTCGTCCACCGGTGGGTGGTTGGGGGTGGTTTCGACAGCAGTGGCGAGCAATGTGTGCATGGTGACCTCGCAGCGTCGGTGGTGCGGCGGTCCCACCAGTCAACGCGATGTGACGCCGCGACTGCCACCGGGTTTGCCGTGAATTCACCGAGGTGTCAGACGTTGATCGTCAGTGGAGGAGGTTGACCGCCCGCGCGATCACCAGGATCGCGATCATCAGCGAGACGAGCGACTGCAGGAGCATGGTCAGCTTCGCCCAGTGCTTGAGCGGCATCACGTCGGTCGGGCTGAACGCCAGCGCATTGGTGAACGCCAGGTAGAGGTAGTCGACGTACTCGGGGCGCCAGTCCGCCGGCGTGTAGTTCGTGGCGTCCATCTGCGGGAACATGAACGCCGGGAACGGATCGTCGTGCTGAGCACGCGCGTACGGGCCGCCGCGGTCGAACAGCCAGTACCAGAGCGAGAACACGATCACGTTGGTGAGCCAGATCGCGCCGCCGGTGCGCAGCAACGTCCCGGCGTCGGTGATGCCCTTGCCGTTCACGAGGTCGATGACGAGCCGTGCGCCCGCGATCGCGTTGCCGATGCTGAGTGCTGCGACCAGCATCAGCATCAACACTCGGATGGGGACGTGGCGTTGCTCGAGCTTGCCCGGGTTGACGAAGCCGAGGACGACGAGCAGCAGGATGCTCAGCCCGACGAAGATCCAGCGCAGTTGTCCGACGCGGTGGGGGAGGCTCGCCTGCAGCAGGGTCGCGACGACGATGGCGGCGACGGGTGGCCAGAACGACTCGATCTTCGAGAAGAACCGCGTTGCGGGATCGACCAGCGACTGGTGCACTCGGCGAGCGATGACTTCGTTCGGATTCACGAGCCGTTCGAGCCACGGACGCATCGGCGGCGACGATAACCCGCGCCTCGCCTACCCTCGCGGCACCCTGCCCGGGTGGCGGAACGGTAGACGCAGGCGGCTTAAACCCGCCGGCCCCGCAAGGGGCGTGGGGGTTCGAATCCCTCTCCGGGCACCCCGCTGACCTGCAAGGAACTCGCCACTCCACGAAGCTCGGGTCGAGTACCAGGCTGAGGGCGGCAAGATCGATGAGGTGCGCGTAGCCCGTCTGCGCTCGACGAAACGATGTTCCAACGACCGGCGCGGCTGGTCACCGCTCCGCGAACTCAGTGGCAACGAACCGTTCGTCATGAACGCCAGCGGCACCCGCAGACGCCAACCAGACGATCGGTGGTCCCATGACCGCGGGATCGAGGAGTCGTTCGCGGACTTCCGGAGGCGTGTCGTCGGGAACCATGCCTGTCGCAGTGGCACCCCCCGGAAGCAGGAGGTTGACGGTCACCGGCGTGTCGGCCAGATCTGCCGCCATGATCCGGGACAGCGCCTCGACCGCAGCGCCGGCCGGGCCGTAGGGCACGAACCCGCTGTCGCGTCATCGTTTGCTCACTCATCGAGATGGTGACGATTCGTCCGGCGCCGGCTGCCACCATCAGTGGGGCCACCGCCCGGGCGACGAGGAACGAGCCTGTCACCTTCGTGTCGATCACATCGTGGAAGCCGTCCGGATCGACCTCCCAGAACGGTTGTGCGTCGGTGAGGAAGCGTGGGTTCACGGTGCGCATCCCGATGCCGGCGTTGTTGACCAGCATGTCGAGCCCGCCACATCGTTCCCAGACCTCCGCGACCACGTCGCCAACTGCCGACTCGTCGCGGACGTCGAGCGCGACGCCCCATGCGTCATCGCCGAACGTCTGGGCGGCCGCCTGCGCGCGGGCCAACTGCCGACTGGTGACCACGACCCGCGCTCCGGCCGAGGCCAGCGCCGAGGCCATCGCAGCCCCGAGACCGCTGGTCGCCCCAGTGACCATCACGCGTGTCCCTGCCAGTTCACGGCACGGTTGATTGGTGCGGTCCTCGGTCATGTGGTCCTGGGCACAACGGGCGCGGCGGCGGGCGACGCGAGACGAATCTCGCACACCGAAGCTCTGGGAACTCGAAGGGTCATCGTCTTCCTCCTTGTTTACAGGGTCGTCCCGCATCGTTCGTCTGTCGCCTTGCGGCGGGCTGTCGTTCGCTCGACAGCGCAGCGACAGGCCCTTTTCCCTCGTGCGTGACGTTCGCCCCTCGACCCACTGTGTGGCCATCGCGATCTCCCTCGCTCGTGGGGCCTGGTCACGGTGGGTCATTCCAAGAATTCCTTGACCTGCCTGACGAGTTCGTCGTGGGGAAACTCGCTGAGGTGATCGGCGGCGAGGCCGTAGGCCCGTGCTGATTCGCCGACGATCGCGAGGCACACCACCTCGACTTCCTGTCGATCGCGACGTGGGCCGGACACCACGGCACGGGAGGCGCGGAGGCCAGCCGGGCGGCGTCGGCTACCTGGTTGCGCACGTAGGCCTTCCACGCCAAAGCGGCGAGTTCGTGGCCGGAGAGACGATCGTCAGGCACGCCACGAGCCTCCTCGGGCGGGCTGTCAGCGTGCTTGCAGGTCGCTGACCGCAGCGGCCTACGGTGGAGCATCGTGGAGGTCCGGATCCTGGGGCCGCTCGAGGTGCTCGACGACGACGGTGCTCCTGTCGATGTCGGCGGCTCGCGTCCGTGGACGTTGCTGGTCGATCTCGCGTTGGCCGAGGGGCACGTGGTGTCCACCGACCAGCTGCTCGAGGATGTCTGGAGCGGCGAGCGCATCCCGGCGCGCAACAACCTGCAGGTCCACGTCTCGCGCTTGCGACGAGCGCTGGGCGACCATCGGATCGCAACCCGCGGCGGCGGCTACGCGCTCGATCTGCCTCGAGACGCGCTCGACGCGGCCGTTTCGACCGGCTCTCGGCCGAAGGCCGCGCCGCCCTTCGCGGTGGGCGACGCCAAGACGGCGGCGAAGCTGCTACGCGAGCGCTCGACCTGTGGCGCGGCGACGCGCTCGTCGACTTCGCGGATGATGACTTCGCTCGGCCGGTGATCGCCAGGCTCGAAGAGTCGCGGGTCGCGGCGATCGAGGACCGCGTCGAGGCCGACCTGGCGCTCGGCCTCCACGCAGAGCTGATCGGCGAGATGGAAGCGCTGGTCCAGGAGCATCCGCTGCGTGAGCGCCTCTGGGCTCAACTCATGACCGCCCTGTACCGGGCAGGCCGTCAAGCCGACGCGCTGCGTGCCTACCAGCGGGCGCGGGCGGAGCTGGCCGAGCAGCTCGGGATCAACCCAGGACCCGCGCTGCGCCAGGTCGAACAGGCCGTGCTCGGACACGATCCCGCCCTCTCGCCACCGCTGCTCCCACCAGCGGCCGACGCCGTGAGCTGCTCGACCAATCTGCCGGTAGCGACGACGAAGCTGATCGGCCGGACAACAGAGATCGACGCGACGGTCACACTCGTCCGCGAACATCGGGTCACGACGGTCGTTGGGCCTGGCGGGGTTGGCAAGACTCGTCTGGCGATTGAGGTCGGCCGCCGCCTGCTCCCTGAGTTCGAACATGGCGTGTACATCGCCGACCTCGCACCGGTTGTCGACGCCGCCGGCGTTGCCAACGCGATCGCCGCCGTGCTCGGGGTCGAGGTCGAGATCGGGGAAGGCGCATCGAGCAATCCGCGCCAGCGGTTGCGCGAGTTCTTCCGCGATCGTGACACGCTGCTGCTTCTCGACAACTGTGAGCACATCGTCGCGCTCGCGGCGGAGATCGCCGAGGACCTCGTTGGTCGGAGTCCTGGGCTGCGCGTCCTCACGACGAGCCGAGAACCGTTGATGATCGTCGGCGAGGTGCTCTGGCCCCTCGCGCCACTCCAGTTGCACGACGCCGTGACACTGTTCGTGGAGCGTGCGCACGCCGCCGCGCCTTCATTCGCGGCGACACGTGCATCACCCGATACGGTCCGCGGCGCTTTGTGAGCGCCTCGACTGTCTGCCGCTCGCGATCGAGCTGGCAGCGGCCCGCATGCGCGTCTTCGCTCCCGATGATCTCTTGCGCCGGCTCGATGACCGCTTTCGGCTGTTGACCGCCGGCACGCGCACCGCCCTCCCACGTCAGCAGACCCTGCGCACCGTGATCGACTGGAGCTACGACCTCCTGTTCGACGACGAACGCCGCGTGTTCGAACGCCTGTCACTCTTCGCTGGGCGCTTCGGCATGTCGGCCGCGGAAGCGGTCTGTGCTGACGAGACGATCGACAAGGACGAGGTCGCCGAGCTGCTGGCCCGGCTGGTCGACAAGTCACTCGTGACCACGTCGCACGCCACGGTGCGGTCGAGTTCCGGCTGCTCCAGACGCTCGCGGAATACGGCCGTGAACGCCTCGATCGCTCCACCTGATGCCGACGCGACCCGTGCGCGGCATGCCAAGTACGTCGCGTCCTGATCGAGGTCCCGAGCGCGGGCACGGCAGGCGGCCGGGCAACTGGTTCGGCACGTGGTGATACTGCTCGACGACATCCGCATTGCGATGGAGTGGGCCCTCGGTTCCGGCGACGCCGACATCGCCTGTGCGCATCGCCGCCGGCCTTGGCTGGTACTGGAACATGGGCGGTCGCGTCGACGACGCCTGGCGAGACATCACGGCTGCGCTCTCGCTCGGAGAGCCGACCGAGCCGAGCCGGCGGTCCCGCACTTGCGTGGGCAGGCAATCGTCGGGATCGCACACGACAGCGAGCGCGCGATCGTGTACGGCGCAGAGGGCATCGAGCATGCCCGCGCGCTCGGTGACGACGCCACGATCGCCGCCGCAACGATGTTGCATGGATCTGCCCTCTCCGAGGTCCACCAGGCGAGGAGCCTCGGCGGCACTCTTCGAGGAGTCGCGTCGCGCGTTCGTGCGGTCGGCGACGATTGGAGTTTGGCGATGGCCGCCTTCGTACGCGGCGCTCCTCGGCTGGTGGACGCCGACTTCGACGCGGCGCTCCCAGAGTTCGAAGCGGCCGCTGCGCGATTCGACGAGCTCGGCAACGCGTGGGCTGCAGCCCTCGCTCTGCGCCACGTCGCGGACATCGCCGTGGCCCGCGGTCACTACGACGAGCGGAGCTCGCGCTGCGCCAGGCGATCTCAGGCCTGCAAGCGGTCGACGCGACGGGCCTTTCGAGCGGCCTGACCGCTGCGCCTCGCGTACATCAATGCCCTGCAGGGCCAACTCCACGAAGCCGACTTCCTGGTTCGAGGACGCGATCGCCGCGGCCGAGCGGCAGCGCTACGTGCCGACGCTGGCCTTGGCGTACAACCTGCGCGGCATCATCCTCCGTCGCCGCGGCCGGCTCGACGAGGCCGAGCGGTGGCATCGCGATGCGCTCGCTCTGTACGGGGATCGTGGCGCGCTCCGGCGGGTCTCAGCCTCAGCCTCGCGTCGCTCGGCTACATCGCAGAGCTACGCGGCGACGACGTGGGCGCAGAGCAACACCACCTTGCCAGTCTCGACGCCGCCGGCGACGCTGACGACGTACGGGCCGCAGCTCTGGCTCTCGAAGGTCTCGCGGGCGTCGCGTCGCTGCGCGGTGACGATGAGGGTCTCGGCCGCTACCTTGGCGCCGCCGCGGCGTTGCGCGAAGCAACCGGTGGGCCGGTCGTCGAAGCCGAAGTGCCGACATCGAGCGGGCGCTCGAACGTGTCGGCGACCACGCGGTCATGGATGCGGCCTTCGTCGCCGGTCACACCGACCCGCAGACCGCCGTCTCGGTCGCCCGTGCCATCGGCCGCGTAGTAACCGCGACGACAGCGGGTTGCAAGCGTCTCTTCAGCGCGCTTCGATGAGCGTGTCCTCATTCCCCATCGGGTCGTCGCCGCTCGGTCAAGAGCCACACGTCGACGGCCCGGGCTCGAGGACACGTCATGTTGCATCGAATTGCCCGCTCGTCATTCCATCATCGCCGGTTGGTCGTCGCGTTGTGGGTCCTTCGCGCTCATCGCGGCCGTCGTCGTCGGGCCCGCGCTCGCCGGTGGCTACGCCAACAGCGGCCGGTTGCCGCATACCGACTCACAGGCCGCCTACGACTCGCTTGCCCGCGACTTCCCGCAACGGCACGGCGACGAGGCCCGGATCGTCTTCGCCGACATCCAACGCGACCGCGCCGCGATCGATGCGTACCTGAAGCACGTTGCGCATGTTCCGGGTGTGATCTCGGTGGAGTCACCCGTGGTGTCGCCGGGCGGGCACGTCGCCGTTGTCCCGATCACGACGGCGAACGGAGATTCGAGTCATCCCGCCAGCACGGCTGACCGGATCGAGCACTCGCGCAACCGTTGCGCGAGCACGGCGTCAACGTGCAGTTCTCGGGCGCCTGGTTCACCAAGAGCTGCGATGCCGGCAAGCGAGGTCATCGGCATCGCCGCCGCGATCGTCGTCTTGCTCGTCGCGTTCGGATCCCTCATCGCGATGGGCCTGCCGATCCTGACCGCCCTCATCGGGATCGCAGTGTCCCTCGCCGGCGTCGGCATCATGGCCAACGTCCTCACCACGCCGAACTTCGTGCCCCAGGTCGCGGCGATGATCGGCATCGGCGTCGGCATCGACTACGCCCTCTTCATCGTCACCCGGTACCGCACCGCGCTCCACCGCACGGGATCACCGGAAGCCGCAGTGATGGAAGCGATGGCCACCTCCGGCCGCGCCGTCGTCTTCGCCGGGTTCACGGTCATGATCTCGGTGCTCGGGATGCTCCTCATCGGCCTGAGCTACCTGCAGGGCCTCGCCGTCGGCACCTCGCTTGCGGCCGCAGTGGCGGTGCTGGCCGCGGTCACCCTGCTGCCCGCGCTGCTCGGGTTCGTCGGATTCACGATCGACCGGCTCCACGTCGGTCGGCGGACGCCGAGCGGCAAGGAGAGCCGCTGGCACCGTTGGGCGCGGTTCGTGCAACGCCGGCCAGCCGCAATTGCGCTCGCCGGCCTCGCCGTGTCTGGTCGTGGCCGCGGTGCCGGCGTTCCGGCTCCAACTCGGAACTGCCGACGCCAGCAACGACCCGCCATCGAGCACGACGCACCGCGCCGTATGACCTCATCGCCAAGGGATTCGGGCCCGGCGCCAACGGACCAATCCTTGTTGTGGCCGACACGACCGCACCACGGAAGCAGCGCGGCGCTTCCGCATCTCGCCGCAGCCCTGCGCGCCGCGCCCGACGTGCAGTCGGTCAGCGCGATGCAACGCAACGCGGCGGGCACCGCCGCCCTCGCGACGCTGACACCACGGTCGGCACCGCAGGACCGAGGCCACGAAGTCGCTCGTGCTCGATCTTCGCGACCGCGTCGTGCCGCGCGCGGTCACCGGCACCGGACTGCAGGCGCACATCGGAGGGAACACGGCAAGCAGCGTCGACTTCACCGACGTGATGGGGAACCGGCTCCCGATCTTCATCGGCGGCGTGCTGGGGCTGAGCTTCCTGCTCCTGCTGCTCGTGTTCCGATCGATCCTCGTGCCGCTCAAGGCCGTGCTGATGAACCTGCTGTCGATCGGTGCCGCGTACGGAGTCGTCGTCGCGATCTTCCAGTGGGGTTGGGGCGCCGGGTTCTTCGGTGTCAGCAAGGCCCCGATCGAGGCGTGGGTTCCGATGATGCTGTTCGCCATCGTGTTCGGCCTCTCGATGGACTACGAGGTGTTCCTGTTGAGCGCGGTGCGCGAGCACTACGACCGCACCCACGACAACGCCGACGCCGTCGCCGAAGGCCTCGCGAGCACCGCGCGCGTGATCACCGCGGCCGCGCTGATCATGGTGTTCGTGTTCGGCAGCTTCGTCGTGTCCGACCTCCGTGCCTTGAAGCTCATCGGGCTCGGGCTCGCCGTCGCGGTGGCCATCGACGCATCAGTCGTTCGGGTCGTCCTGGTACCGGCGACGATGGAGCTGCTCGGTGACGCCAACTGGTGGTTCCCGCGTTGGCTCTCCCGGGTCGTGCCGCAGGTCCGTGTCGAAGCCCCGGTGATCAGCGGTGCCGAGCCCCAGCATGAGGTCGAGCTCGTCGGAGCTGATCGGTGAGTTCCACGATGCCGGAACTCTCAGGGCACCCGCGCGTTCGTCATCCGTTCCGGCCACGCGCGCAATGGCCAGACTCCTTCGAGGACAACGCCGGTCGCGAACGTCGATCAGATGCTCGACGTCGGCCAGTACCGCTGCGGCTGGCTCTGAAGTGATGCGGTAGGTGTAGAAGTACAGCGGGATCGCCAGTGCAGGAACCGCAAGCCAGCGAACCGGCGTACGCCAGAGCAACACGACGAACGCACCGCCCACCGCGGGCCGCGCCGGCGGACACGCCCACGTCGTGGGTCGAGTACAGCTTCGTTGCGGTCGCCCACCCGGCGGCGCTGGTGACGACGATCGTCGTGAGGGTGACGAGCGTGCAACCGATGTGGCCGGCGAAGAAGCGGATGATCGTTCGCAGGAAGCCAGCCAGGATCACGTAGGGCGCCATCAGGAGGATCGTCACTGCGATGTCCAGACGGACATGGCCGAGGGTCGATGTGATCAGGGCGGACAACGGGAGCGTCCAGACTGCGCCATGGAGGAACCGCTGCGGCGAGTAGTCGACCAGGAGACTGACGACTCGATGGGCCGAGTGCCGTGTGTTCGCCTCGGCGACCACGAATGGCATCGAGATGAACACGAGCGCCGCCAGTGCACGACCGCACAACGCCGTCGTTGGAGGTCGTCGAAGGCTGTGAGCTGTGGGCGGCTGCTGACCGCGACTGACAGAGCCGATCTCCCCGCCGAGGTCAGCCACGGACGGCGGACCCATCCACCTCGACCGACGGCGCCTCCGCCGGTCGGGCGACGGTCGCGACCTTCATTCCGACGTCGCGCCCCGCCCTGCGCAGTGGCGTCGAACGTGACCACCACCCGCCGAGTAACGCACCGGCGACGGCCGCGACGAGACGCTCGGCGCCATCACGGCCGGGCACCACGAGGAGCCCGACGACGAGGATGCTGAATGCGACGAAGCCCGCGACGCGGCGCCGACGTGCGATCACGGTCGTGAACAACAACGCCATGGCGACGGCCCAGCATCCTGCCGATGGTCCCGCGTTGCGCATGAACGCACGCGCGATCGCAGCCGCGTTCCCGGTGCCGATGCCTGCTTCCACGAGGAACGCGGGAACGGCCACTGCGAGCGCGCCGGTGAAGAACGCGGCTGTCGTTCGACCCGTGCCCAGCCTGCGCTCCGCGGTCGGCAGCGCGACCAGCACGAGCACGAGGGTCAGCCAGGCAAAGCCCGCACGCGCCTGGACGGTCGGCCCAGTGATGAGCCGCCACCTCGAGGTGTGCCAGCGTGTGATACGAGAACCCGAGCCTGGCGCGGAGTACACGGCTCGAAGCGCGGGTCGAGATTGGTGGTGACCGAGATCCAGAGGGTGAGCCCGATCATCGCGAGCGAGAACGGATACTGCTTCGCGACCATGAAGACCCGACGCTCCGGCCGTCGCGGTTCGAGCTCACCGACGCGGGTGATGCCGACGGCGATGCGCGGCAGATCGAGGTCACGCTCGTAGGCGATGTAGCGAGCTTCCCACCGGGGCCGCCACTTCTCTTTGAAGGCGCGTAACCCGTCGAAGTTGAACGAGCCTGCGTGATCCCGCACGGCGCACAGCACCCGCGAGGTCACGCCTTCGCCATCGACCCCGGCCAGCGGCGCGAGCCCGAGGTTCATCCCGTCGAATCCGCTCGCTCGGAAGTGCCGGATCAACGAGACGAAGAGGAACTCCATGACGCCGTTCACCGAATCGGGTCGGCGACGCATCAGGTCGAAGTTCCCTTCGCGGGACTGGTGACTCGGCAGGATGTTCGCGGAACGCGACGATCCGATCTTCGGCGTCGCGGACGACGGCGACCTCGGTGCTCCGCAGGTACTCGGGGTCGAAGTGACCGACCGCGAACGTCCGCTCCCGGTGACCGGACGCCGCCAGCCAAGAGTCCGAGACCGCACGGAGCTCAGCCATGGTTGCGTCGTCGATCGGAGCGTCGAGGACGCTCGAATCGACACCCGACCCGTTCGACGCGGTCGAGCGTCGAACGCAGGGACTTCATGTCCGAGCCTTCGAGGCGGAACTCGTCGAGCGGCACGATCGCTTCTTCACCGATCTTCAGGAGTCGCAGCCCGGCGCCTTCGAACAACGTTCGGTCGACGTCGCCGACCTGATGGAACACCGGTGTCCATCCGGAGTCGACGCAGTGCGTGAGGAACTCGTCCAGGACACGAGCACACGACTCGGACGCACCGACCGGCGCCCCCAGCACGACCGCGACCGAACCGACAAGTCGATAGCTCAGTACCGCTTCGCCATCGCCCGCGAAGAACCACGTCTTGTCGTCGAGCAGATCGAACGGGGCGATCGACGACGTTGCGTACTGGTCGAGCAACCTCTTGACATGCTCGTGTGCCGCCGCATGGATCGAAGGACCAATGGTCGCGGGAGCAAGAGCACGGACGAGTCCCACGACGATCACGACGACGGCCAGGACACGAACCGAGTCGAGGAACCACACACCGTGCCCAGTGGTCGGCGCGAGCACCGGTGTCGGGAGCAGGAGCACCAGCCGCGGCGGAGTCGTACAGCGAGCCGAACAGGGTCGTCGACTTCCGGAAGTTCGCGTCGAGGTAATAGATGCCGATCGCGCCGTAGATGAAGACGAGACCAACGCCGACCACGATGGTGGTCAGCCCCTGCGTGATTCGAGCCGGGTTGGCGCGAGCCGCGAACCGCGACCGAGCGGCGAGCATCAAGGGGAGGAGCGTCAGCGAGAGCACGAATCCGACGTCGTGGAGCTGATGCACCGCATTGCCTGCGATCGACGCGATCACGGCCGCGAGCATCGTCCACCACGCTGCGCGTCGGCCCCGCAGCAATCCGGGCACCGCGGCCAGCAATGCGAGCGCGGTGAGCAGCAGGACGAATCGCGACTCGCCGAGGCGATGGAGCTCATGGAACTGGCTTCGCTCGATCAGGCGCGCTCGACCAGACCGATGCCCGACGGCCAGCACCGAGAGCGACAGGAAGTTCGATCCAGCCGCAAGGACCGCATTGACCACTGCGACGACGACGGCCATGAGCGCGAGCACTCGTCGGACGTTGCGCGAGTTCACGGCACCGAGGGTGTCGAGGCACGCAGCACGTACCGGTGGGACGGACCGCACCCACGGCCAGCGGGATCCAGAACTCCGCGACACGGAACAGGACGACCGCCGCCGCCGCGTCGGGAACGGGGATCCCGAACGAGTGCAACACCGCTCCAACCGAGAGCTCGACCACGCCGATTCCACCCGGCACGAGTGCGACGACGGCGAAGAGCGTCGAGATCGAATATGCGACGAACGGCACCGCGAACCCGCCGCCCACGCCAACTGCACGGAGCGCGACCCAGAGCTCGAGGACGGCCACCAGGTCGATGGCGACGGCCGCGAGAGCGGCAGGAACGACCGAGCGAGGCCGACGCTTCACCAGAGCGATCGCTTCGAACAGCTCATCCGCGCGATCAGGGTCTGGTCGATAGCGAACCGAGCGCCGGAGCACCACCTGCTGGAACCCCACCGAGAGGCGACCGGCAGTGAATACAGAGCATGGACGGAGCTCCGACCGCGAGCCGCTGCGATCACCGCGCCGCCCATGATGCAGACGTACAGAAGCGAACAGCCCGGTCGCGACCCCGTCGGTCGGGCTGAAGTGTCGGCTGACGAGAAGCGCGAGGTATCGCGAACGGCACGACGACGACGAACGCGAGTTGGTCCAACACACCGACGAGCAGTCCGGCGGCAAGCACCTGGCCGCGCGGGCTCTGCCCGACCGCCGGCCCTCGGCGGAGAGCATCGCGATCCGGCGAAGCCACCGGACTTCGACACTGCGTTCACGAAGTGCGCAGCCCACGCCGCCGGCAACATCGATTCCCACCGCGGACTGAGCCGCACGGTCCGCTGAGCAACCACGTGCCGCACGCCCTGATCCAGGAGGTACAGCACGACGAGCAAACCCAACGGGCAGCCACCCCGCACGAGCATCTCGCAAGGCGTTCCACGCCGCCGGAAGGTCGTTGCGGTTCGCCACCACGACCAGGACGGCCGCAGCCGTGAGAGCGAGAAGGACCACTCGACGCGTCCATGGAGACCCATGGTCCCCGGGCTGCTGCCAGTTTCCGGTCTCCACCACATCCGGTGTCATGCGTGCTACCCCTCGGCCACCGACGTTCAGATCTTGGACGACCGCTTCTCACGTGCCCATCGACCTTCACGCACGGTCACGCCACCGATTATCCGCACGTTGTCTGAACGGCACTTGAACCAGGAGCGCAAAGAGTTCGTGGATTCCTCACCTCGCTGGATGTCGGTCGTTCCACGGCGGTCGCGAGGGTCGGCGTCAGTTCGTTCCTGACCCGTCGCCTTCGCCGAGGGCGTGGTCTCGAATGAGCTGACCTGAGCTGCCGTCGTCTTCGAAGAGTTCGCCGTGCGGCCCCAGTCGATGGCGAGCTCGAGTTGGTGTCGGGCGTCTTGTTCGCTGAACGCCCGCCGGAGCACGTCGACGAAGAAGCGTTCGCTGATCGTGCCGTCGCCGGTCGTGGCGAGCCGTTGCAGATGGCTCGGACGAGGGGGGCTCTTGCGTAGGCGTGCTCCGCGAAGAGCTCTTTGCTGGTGAGAATGTCGGCGGCGGTGATGTCGCGAGGGAGATTCAGCGGGTGCCCGTGAATGCGGCGCGCGTGGCGGCCCAGCGGCCCGGGTTCGACGCGGAGGACGGGTCGGACGCCGTGGATCTTTCCGGGGATCGGAACCGCACGCGCTGCACCCCACGCGGTGGGGCGGGCCTCGGTGTCCGTGTCGAGCCACACGGGTGAGGGTCGTTCGAGACCGGCGGAATCGTCGAGTCCGACGAGGAGATTGGCCGTCCCGATGAGAGCAGCGGTGATGTCGGACGGCGCGTGATGTCGTTGACGACGCGTGATCGCCCGACAGATCGCGCCGGCGAGCACGAAGCCGGTCGCGTGGTCGAGCGCTTGCGCGGGGAGCGGGACGGGCTCGACAGCGTCGCTCGCGAGACCTCCGGCCGACGCGATGCCGCTGCTCATCTGCACGAGACTGTCGAACCCGCGGCGCGCAGCCCATGGTCCTGTCCAGCCGTATGCATCGAGCTCCGCCACGATGAGCGCGGGGTTGACGGCACGCATCGTGGCCGGGTCGAGGTCGAGGCGACGGAGCACTCCGGGCCGTAGACCACAGACGACGACATCTGCCTGTCGAAGCAGCGCCTCGAACTGGGCACGGCCGTCTTGTGCCGCGAGGTCGAGAAACGCAGTGTGCTTCCCGGCGGAGGTCTCCGGCACGAGCGCTGGCACTTCCTCGAAGCGCGGTGGGTCGACGCGCAACACGTCGGCTCCGTACACGGCGAGGAACCGCGTACAGACCGGGCCCGCGATGACTCGGGTGAGGTCGAGCACTCTGATGCCCGCCAGGGGCTGGTCACTGGTTCCGAGACGTGGGCTCTCCGGTCTCGGCGCACCACCGCATCGCCACGGCCGGCTCGGCGGCGACGGCGGCCCCGTGCGGGTGTGCAGCCCACTCATCGCCGGAACGCATCACGGCTGCGCATCCACCATCACCGACCACGCGCTCCTCGAGCTCGTCGCCCTGCCAGGTGCGGACGGCCGCGGCCACACCGTCGCGGTCGGGGTACGTGAGACGCAGCAGCGCGGAGCGCTGCCGACCGGTGCGCGGCATAGTTGGTGTGCAACCTGATCCAACCATCTGCGGTCTCGTAGTCACCCGCAATCGGATCCCACAACGCGGGGAGCTCCCAGCCGAGCGGGGAGAACAACCGCTCACACACGAACGCAGCACATGCCGAGCGACTGTCGATCTCGACCGACGGGATCGCTCCACCTCTGCGCTCGCCGAGAAGCTCCGCAGCCGCGAGGCACGCGACGCCGACTGCCGGCGACGGCAAGGCCGGTCACATCGAAGACGGATGGAAGGACATGCTCGGGTCCGACGAACGAGACTCCCTCGCTCGAGGATGCATCACCATCCAGCAAGGACCACAGATCGTTCACCAGCCCGGTCACGAAGTCCTCGTCGAGTCTGAGCGTGCTCCCGGGTTCGGCATCAGAAGGCAGTGCCGCCGGTGCCCGCGTTCGTGGTGCTCGGCGCCTTCGAGCCGGAGCTCGACTTCACCGTCAGCCATCGTGTACCACTTTCCCCACTTGTCGGTGACGTTCCCCTTCACCTGACCGGGCGCCGTGTCCTTGACGAACCAGTAGAGCGCGCTTGCCCGCGTAGGTCACTTGGAGTGCGCCGTTGGCGGTTGCGACCGTGCCCAGCTTCGCGGTGTCCACACCGGCACCGGCGGTCGCCGTCATGAGCCCTTGGGACAACAGCACCGGCGGCCACACCTTCAAGCACTTGGCAGTACAGGCCGTCGTGCTCGGCTTCAGGGCGTAGACCGTTTCGTCGGCGACCAGGATCGTGCCGAGCTTCGAGTTCTTCGCCGTCGAGATGACACTGGCGGTTCGCGGGCTGGTCGCAGCACTCGCGATGCCTGGAGCGCCGATCAACGCGGTCAGTGCGACGACAGCCAGGGCGACTGCCACGATGTGTCCAACCGACGTGCGGCGGCTCGACGCTTGCTCCAACGATCGCATGTCGTGAGTCTCCTCATCTGCGTGGCGTATCGCTGGGTTGTACGGACGATCGCGCCTGACGGATTGCGTCATCTGGCGCGCGCCGGGTCGCGCCGTTCGGTCCGCGGTTCGTACTTCTCGTTCACTTCCCTGACGAGCTCCAGCAGATCTCGGCCGGTCGCGTCGTTGAGCGCGTCGGCATATTCGCGTGCTCCCCAGGTCGTTCGATCCTGGTCCATGGCATCGCTGCTCCGTCAGACAGGCGTGTGCGGACTTCCTCAACTCCTACGTCCAGCGCGAGCCGACGGATTGTGCGCTCCTGCCTCGTCCCTCGGTCAGGTGGACCCGCGTGTCAGCGACCCCATCTGTCGTCATCGAGAGTCTCGTGCTTCATCGGTCCTCGAGGCGTTGGAACATGCCGAGGAGCTGCAGGCGCTGCGGCATGTCGAGCGACTCGAGCCGAGCCATCGCCTCGTCGGGCGTGGTGACGTCGGCGAAGGCCGCGAGCGGGGTGTCGGAGTTCGCGAGGCGTTCACGGTCGTCTGGGCTCAACTGTTCGAGGAACGTGAGTGCGTCGTCGATGGTCGAGATCTTCTCGATGCGGTCGGCGAGGTCGTCGACGGAGCGGTCGATGTCGCTGGGCACAATCGACGCGGGAACGCATGCACGATGCCGATGACCTCGTCGATGCGTCGGCTGATGGCGTCCGCCGTCGCGTAGCGACCCTTGCTCGCGCACAGCAGCCAGTCGTTGTCGCCGAGGAACGCCCAGTCGTCGTGGGCCATCATCCGGTGTCGTACGTCGTCGGTGAGGATTTGCGGGCTCACGGTGGGGATGAGCACGGTGACGAACCGGTCGTCGAACGGCTGGTCTCCGGTTGGCGTCGCCCGGAGTGAGTGGCCGATGAACGGCAACGCTCGCGGTTGCACCAGCACGATCGGCGCGATCGTGCCGAGCTCGACCGCGCACACGGCCACCGACTCGAAGTCGTAGGCCCTCAGTTGGGCGATGTTGGTCTGGTGGTTCGTCACGACGACGTCGCCGGCCGTCGATCGTGCCGGCGTAGGACTCGTGGTAGGAGCTGTGGCGCGGCGCCGCGATCTCGGCGCTGCCGACGCCGATCGGCTCTCGTTGTCCGTAGAGCGCGAAGTTCAGGCGCCAGAGGTTTCGCGTCACGCCGCCGTCGAAGGGCGAGCCTTCGATCGGCTGGAGGTTGCGCGAACGGGCGAGCTCGGCGACGTCGGCGGCGACGTCGGCGCGGTCAGTGCTCGATGTCGACGTCGGGAGGCGTCGCTTGAACAGCGCCATGGTGTGCTTCCTCTCGCTCGAGCACGTCGACCCGGTCGACGTGGTGCAATCTCGGTGTGTAGGTCACTCGGACACGTTCGCCGACGACGACATGGGTCGACGCCGGCACGCGGAACGCGATCACGTCGTCATCGTCGCCGTTGTCGACCACGAAGCGGCCGTCGAAGGTCTTGGCCACCGAGCCCTCGACCGTGGTCATCCGGTGCAGGTCCATGGCGCCCCGCCACGTCCGCACGGCACCGTCGACGATGTGCGCGCCGACGTAGATCATGGCGATGGTCGGCACCGTGATGAACACGAGGGCAAGAGCCAGGACCGCGAGGTCGCCGGGTCCGGTCGCGTCGGGCAGCGCGGAGAGCACGTTGACCGCGACCCGGAGCACGAGGACGCCGATGGTGCACCAGGCGAGCAACCTGACGACACCGCCGACCAGCACCCGCGGGGCGCTTCGCCGGCACCGAAGCGCTTGGGCACCCGTACGCGGACCTGCCGCCAGGTCCCGCTCGTACGACTCCAGACGTGTTGGTGGTCGTCGGGGCCGATGGGAAGGGCAGCGACCGCGGCGCGGTTGGCGCCGAGGGCGACGCCGTACGCGAGCGTCCGGCCCCAGATCGCCACCGCGGCGGGCGGCTGCACGACGAAGTGCTCGTCGCCGCGCAGGTGCGCACGCACGCCGAGCCACCGCGCGACGCATCGCGTCCCGGAGGGTGTCGCCCGGAGGACACGGACACGGTTCATGACCGTCACGGACGCGATCCACACGACGAACACGACCACAAACCACGCGCCGATGGTCTGCTGCGCGCCGCGGTGCGCGGGCTTCTCGGTGACGTGTGCCAGCTCGCACACGAGCGCGGCGAGACCGAGCACCACCGCGAGCCCGACTGCCAGGGCGACCTGTTGGCGACGCGGGAAACCCTTCGTCGCGAGCCCCCGCGCCTCGGCGTCGGCGACGACCGCAGCGGAGAACCGGCCGAGCCACGACGCGCTGTCGGCCGGGGCGAGTCGCAACACGTCGACCGGTGCCGAGCCGCCGGTGGCCCTCGCCTCCACCAGCCGCAGGACCTGCAGCTCGTAGGGCACCAACCCCGAACGGTCGGCATCGCGCGTGCGAACGACGAACCGGTCCGGCCCGACCTCCTCGACGCGCACGAACACGCCACGCGGCGAGGTCGAGGAGCGTGGCGGGGACCGCTTCCGAGGTGACGTACCACTCGTTGACGAGCAGGTTGGCAACGGCAGGCGGCTCGGGTCCGAGCGTGGCGGTCTCCGGGCCTGCGCGCGGGAGTCGGGGCACCCGGCGGAACCACACCAGCAGCGCCCACGTCAGCCACGCTCCTGCGGCGACGACCGCGGCCAGGAGGACCGCGAGCGCGTCGCCGGGGAAGCCGTCGGAGGCGCTGGTCACAGCCGCACGGGCCGCGGCTCGGGCAAGCTGCGCGCCCTGGTCGT
This sequence comes from uncultured Actinomycetes bacterium, assembly GCA_963697125.1. GTDB lineage: Bacteria > Actinomycetota > Acidimicrobiia > IMCC26256 > DASPTH01 > DASUAS01. Next base: position 370,387 of record CAVOMW010000015.1, on the reverse strand, counting down.
GGGTCGCGCTGTTCCCGGGCGCGAGATCGACGATCGCCGCGTACTTGCCGTTGCCCACGACCACGACGTTCAGGACTCCGAGGCAGATCGCCGACGCGGCGTTGAGCCCGGGGACCAGCTGCGGGGTGTCACAGAGGCCCGCCGGGATCTCGTCGAGGAAGTCGGAGACCCTGGGATCCGGACCCGGATCCAACGTCCGGAGTCGCACCACCACGCCGGCACCGCTGGCGAGGTCGACGGTGTTGCCCGTGAACGCCTTCGTGATGGCGCCGGCGACGCTCTTGAGGACGTTGCTCGGCGGTGCGGACGGGTCTGCATAGACGCACACGTTGCCGTCGTCCTTCACCTTCGTGATGTGCAACCCGGTGATGGCGTCGAGCTCCGCGACGTCGAGGACCTGACACACGGTCGTCGCCTTCTTCTTGTTCCGCGACTTGCACCACGTGTCGAGGGACATGCCGACCACCGCGCCCTTGCTGCCGTCGGTCGCTCCTGTCACTCCCATGATGAGCGGTTGGCTGACCTTCTGGATCGATGCGGGCAGACCGTTGCTCCCGTTGGTGTCGTCGTTGTCGGATGGACAGGTGCACGCTCCGTCGGTCTTCGTGCACAGGAAGGTGTCGGTCAGGTCGTTCGTGTCGAAGCTGCCGGTGTCGGCGAGGCGGGCGTGTCCGGTGACCTTGACCTCGGTGACGTCGGCGGTCGGTGATCCGGTGTACAGCCCGACGGTGTAGGGCGACGCGTGCAACGAGACGCTGGCGCCGTTGCCGACGCTGATGTCGCCGGCGGGTGAGTAGTACGCGCCGGGCGGCGGCGCAGCCTTGCCTTCGATGCGCCACTGTGCGCTCCGGCCCGGCGCGAGCCAGTAGCCGGGTCCCCAGCCGTCGAGGAAGTCGTCGCCGGCGGCGTCGGCGAGAACGTCGTAGCGCGCGACGTCGCCGCTCGTCTGGATGAACTGCTTCATCAGCGGCCAGAGATCGACGCCCCGTTGCGCGACCTGGCCGAAGAAGCCGACCGCGTCGTGCTCCCGAGCGAACAGCGGCGTCGAAGCTGACACGACGTACTGGTAGTACCAATTGGCGAGCTTGCTGGGCGGCTCGGTGGCGATGTTGTACCCGGCCCAGGTTGCCGAGCCCTCGATCGCCCACGACCCGCCCTGCTCGTCGTAGTAGCGGTCGAGCCCGAGCCAGATCCCTTGATAGCAGTGGAACAGCTCGTGGGCGACGAACGTCTCGAAGTCGGACGCGGTGGCGACGGCCGCGACCGGCGTGATCTGCACGTCGCACGCGAGCAGCCGCGCCGGTGTACCCGCCGGTCGAGTTGACCGGCCACACGATCGCGGCGGTGGTGGCCGGGAGGCCCTTCGGCACGGCCACGATGTAGGAGATGTTCACCGGGATCGGGAGGTGTCCGAGGGGGCCGTCGTCAGCGCGCGAGCATCTCGTTGACGACGCTCGCGACGTCCGGACCCTTCCGGGGAAGGTCTCGGCCGTGTCCGCCTGCCGCGACGATCGGCTTCCCCGCGAGTGCCTGCTGCACCGCGGTCCTCTGCGCGGCGTCGAGCTCGTTCCAGTGCCCCAGGGTCCAGCGAATCGCTTCGCCGCCGTCACCGATCGGCGTTTTGGTGCCTGAGGGGACGCGGACACCGGGCACGGGTCCCAACACCAGGGCGAACGCCTCGAGCGCGGTGTTCGTGCTCACCGTGCCGTCGGGCTCGATCCCGGCGAGCACGGCGTGCCGACGCCGGATCCCTTCGGTGCAGGCCCCCTTCGTCACCGCGGCACGCCGAGGGACCGAAGGACGTCGGCTCTTCGACGGCGCCGCGGCCGCCACCCCGATCGTCGAAAGTGCGGCCAGGAGCCGCGATGGTCGTGACCGCCGCCGCCAACCTCCTCGAGTGGCCGCGGCTCACTGCTGGAGCACGGTGTTGGTGGTGGTCGTGGTACCGCCGGGACCCGTCGCTGCGAACGTGTAGGTGTGCGGGTTGCCGTCGCAGGCGAACGGCAGACGCGTCCGAGCCGGTCGGTCCGTACGTGCCGCGTACACGCCGGGTCCGTCGATGGAGATCGTGAGCGACGTCGCGTCCTGGTACGACCACGACACGGTGATCGTCGTCGCGCTGGTGCACGTGACGTCCGACGGCATGTTCAACGTGGCGATGGTCGGCTTCGTCGGGGTGCTCACGGGTGCGGTGACCGGGACCGTGCTGGGTGGCGCGGTCGCACCGGTGTCAACGGTCTGCCCGCTGGCGGCCGTGGTTGCCGTCGCTGCCGACGTGGAAGTGCTCGACACGCTCGTCGATGTCCTCGGCGACGAGCGGGAAGCATCGCCGTTCCCGTCGTCGGAGCACGACGTTGCGAGCAATGAGATCACGCACACGATCGCGAGCGCTGCGCCGGTGCGGACGGTCCTCGATCTCATCGTCGTGTCTGCGGCGAGCGCGTCGAGCGGATGATGCGGGCGAACGGGATCTCGGCTGCCTCCGCGGCGCGCGGACGAGTGACTCCGCGCCTTCGAACTCGCACAGCAGGACTTCGTCGTCGGGCAGCAGGATCGAGCCCACGAAGCGGACGAACTGACCGTCGGTGGCGAGCCCCCGCGCGGCGGCCGCGGCGCGGACGTTGAGGGCGTCGACCGAGCGCGCGTCGACGCCGGGCCAGAAGCACTCGACGACGAACGTCTCGGGCGGGTCGCTCATGCACCGACTGTGCGTCCGCTCGACGACCCGGGATAGTGGGAGAAACCCTACGAAGTCACGCTCGTCCTTCGAGGTCCAGCGCCCGTCCCAACTGGGCGCGGGAGGAGATGTCGAGCTTCCGGTAGACGCGGCCGAGGTTCGCTTCCACCGTCTTCGGGCTGACGAACACCCGCTCGGCGATCTCGCGGTTCGTCAACCCGTCCGCAGCAAGCTGCGCGATGCGTTCCTCGGTCGCGGTCAACCCGCTCGCCGGCGCGCCGCGTCGCGACGCGGGCCAGCTCGGCGGCGGCGCGTGCACTCCAGAGCTGCGCACCGGCAGCGTCGAAGAGCCGCACCGCCTCCTCCAGCGCGAGGCGCGCCAGGCGCTTCTGCTTCGACCGCCGGTGCAGTCGTCCCAGCGCGACGAGCGTCCTCGCCCGCTCGATCGGCATCGCCAGGGCCGCGAACTGGTCGGCCGCACCCTCGAGGCTCGCCACTCCGGCAGCGTGCTCGCCGCGAGCTCCGGCGACGAGCCCCTCGCAGCGGCATGCGGCGGCGCGCCCCCACACGCTCCCCACGCTCGCGGCTCGTGTGGTGAGCCAGGCGCTGAAGGCCGCGGCCTCGTCGAGTCGACCGAGCTCGACGAGGGCTTCGATCTCGTCCGGGAGGAACACCGCGAGGACAGGATCGATCGATTCCATCGCCGTGAGCACCTGCGCCAGTGGCCCGAGCACAGCGTCGACCGTCGCCGCATCGCCGCCGACGAGGGCGGCGAGGCCGAGTGCCCACATCGGCCAGATGGTGCCCGACATCCACTGGAGGCCACCGAACAACTCGAGCGAGCGTTGCGCCTGCGGCTGCACGCGCTCGAGGGGGCCGGTGAACGCGAGCACGAGCGCATCGAACCCCCACACGAGCGCCTGGGCGGCGGCATCGTCGGCGAGGCCCGCGTCGTCCCGGGCTTCGTCGACCACGCGTGCGGCGGCGCGGACGTCGCCGCTCCAGAGCGCGGCCCACGCGCGATAGGGCGTGAGGAACGGGAGTGCGGCATCCTCACCGCGTTCGAGCAGGTCGTCGTGCAGCGCGTCGAGCACCGCGATCGACTCGTCGCAGCGTGCCGTCCAGAGCAGCAAGGCGCCCTGGATGTACCGGGGACGCATCATGAACGCGGTCGGGCGCGACGGATCCTCCAGCTGCAGCACGCGAGCCAAGCCGCGACTCGTCGAGCCCGCGGCCGCCGAGGAACTCGCAGATGGTGAGGCCGGCGAGCGCCTCGGCCAACGGGCCGCCACCCATCGTCTCGGCGCCGGCGACGGCGCGGCGCGCGTGCTCCTGTCCCGAGACGAAGTCGCCCAGGCTCGTGTAGCAGAACGCAACGTCGAGATCGATCTCGGTGCGCAGCGTCTCGTCGTCCTGCGCGTGGGCGAGCGCATCTCGGGCCGTCGCGAGCCGCGTCGTCGAAGTTGCTGCGTCGACCGTGAAGCTGGCTGAGGAGGCGGAGGGCCCGCACGCGCCAGGGGCCGTCACCGTTCTCGTCGAGCGCCCGGCGCAACATCGACTCCGCGGTGCCGAGGTCACCTGCGTCGAGGCGGTCGCGCGCGCCGTTGACCCGCCGCTGCGCGACCGCCTCGACGTCCGAGCTCGGAGTGGAGTCGATGGCGAGATCGACGAGCTCGGCGGCTGCATCGGGCGCACCGCGGGCCGCGACCATGGCCGCGGCCTCGTCGAGCCGGGCGGCGATGGCTTCGTCGGGCACGGTGGAAGCGAGCGCAAGATGACGCGCTTGCTCCTCCGGTTCGCGGACCACTTCGGAGAGCGCGAGGTGGACACGTCGGCGCGCCACCGGATCCGCCGACCGGTACACCGCCGACGCGAACATCGGATGGACGAACCGGATCCGGCCTCGCTCGACCTCGACCAGCCGGGCGCGCTCGGCAGGCTCGAGTGCCCTGGTGTCCACCAACTCCGTCGTCGGGCGGGACAGCGCGGCAGTCACGAGGAGTGCGTCCTGCGTCGCGCGCCGGAAGGCGGCTGACGCGCTCCTCGAGCAGTGCACCCAGGCTCGGCGGCACCGGGAGGTCGTAGCCGTGGGACCCGACCCGCTGCATCTCGGCGACGATCTCGATGGCATGCAGCGGATTGCCGCCCGACGCGCCGGTCACGCGCACCGCGGCCGGCCGGGCGAGGGAGGCGCCGGTCTCGCGCCTGATGATCTCGTGCAGCGCGGCGACGGTCAGCGGTCCCAGCGACACGTGTCGACGCCGCGTCGGATCGGCGCGCTCGAAGGTCTCCACCGGCGCACCGTCGTCCCGAACGGTCACGAGGAAGCCCACCGGTTCGTGCTCGAGTCGTCGGAGCGCGAAGGCGAGCGCTCGCGCCGACGCGCTGTCGAGCCATTGAGCATCGTCGACCGCCACGAGCACCGGACCGGTGGCGCTCATGGCCCGCACCACGCCGAGGACCGACGCGAACAGCGCTCGTTCATCGACCCCGGTCGGTGTCGCCGCGCGAACAGGGCACCGGCGAAGGCGTCGGCCTGGGGCGCGGCAACCCGACCAGCACGTCGTCGTCGACATCGCCGAAGAGATCGGCCAAGCCGAGGAGCGACAGACCCGCCTCCGCCTGCGTGGCTCGGGTCGTCAGCACGGTGAATCCGGTGACCCGAGCCCGGTCGACTCCGGCCCGCCAGATGGTCGTCTTCCCGATCCCGGGGGCGCCCTCGAACGCCAGGATCTCGGTTCCGGCGCGCGCGTCGTCGAGCAACGAGTCGAGGGCAGCCAACTCCTGCTCCCGGCCGACAACGCCCTGCTCCCGTGCGTACCTGACGGCTATGGGTCACATGGTAACGAGGAGCCGGTGCGCCCGCATCTGCCGGGATTTCATGGGGCTTCCCCCACTATCGCGCCGCGGTGAACGACGCGATGCTCCGAGCAGGTCGCTGGCGTCGTCGGCGGAGGAGGCGATGGAAATGGCCCGGTCGTTGCGAGTCACGGTCGCCGCGATGCTCGTCTCGATCGCCGTCGGCGGCCTCGGCGCGGTCGGCGTCCCGATCATCGGTCCCGGTACCGCGTCCGCCGCGGCGGCGGTGTGCCCGAAGCTCTCGGTCGCCGGATCGAAGTACACGTGGGAGACCGTGGGCACCGGGTTCACCTGCAGCAGCGCCAAACCACTGGTCCTGAAGCTGATCAAGGATCACGTCGACACGAGCTCCGGAAAGGTGCAGCTCACCAACGGCCCGAAGGGCTACCACTGCTACGCGGTCGGCGACACGAAGGGCGTCGCTTCCGACGGACAGTGCTACAAGGGCACGCTCGCGTTCCCGAAGTCAGGGTTCGCCTGGTCCAGCGCCTGACCGGATCTCGGTGCTCAGGTCGCGGACGACTCGCTCGGGATGTCGAAGCGGTCGGTGTACGACGCGAACGCCTCGGCCACGGTCTCGCGCTCGAGGCCGTAGTCGGTGAGGTCGTACTCGTGCGTGCCGCGCTTGCCCTTGGGGTTCTGCTCGCGCCACGTGCGCACGCGCTCGTCGACCTCGGGCGTCCACTCGAGGTCGACGGCCTCGAACACGGCGGGCATCACCGCGGCGGGATCGTCGACCAACTGGTAGTAGTCGACGTGCACCAGCCGCCCGCTGCCCAGCTTCTCCTGCTCGATGTCGAACGCGACGAGCCGGTCGACGTGCTGACGCACGAGCTCGAGCATGTCGCGGCCGATGTGCTCGGGATCGGCGTGCGGTGACGTGCCGGCACGCAGCATGTTGGTGAGGCTGCAGTTCGACGCCAGCGCCTGCACCGGGTCGCGGTGGGTGACCACGAACGTCGCGTCGGGATGCACCGCGGCGATGGCGTCGAGCGCGAGGAGATGGCACGGCCACTTCAGCGCCCACCGTTGTTCGGGCGCGCCCTGCTGCAGGAGCCGCAGCACGCGGGCGTGGTACTCGTACGCCTCCTGCAGATCGGCCTCGTGCAACAGGTACTCGAGGTAGCCGAACACCGACATGGTCCAGAGCATCCCCGGGTTCACGAACGTCTGGTCGAGGATCGCCAGGCATTCCTGCGGACCGTCGACGTCGGTGAGATGGAACGCGTCGATCTTGCCGCCGGTCATCTCGCGCATGAGCCGCGCGTTGTCCACGCTCGCGGCGTGGCGACGGGCCGCCGACTCGGGGTCGAGCGCCGGCGGCGGTGACGGCCGCTCACCCTCCCACGTGCGCAGCATCCGCAGGCGCGGGTCCTGATCGAAGAGGTACTGGAAGTACGTGGTGCCCGAGCGCGGCAGCCCGGTGAGGAAGATCGGCGCCGGCAGCGGCGACTCGTCGACCTCGGGGTGCTCGGCGACGTAGGCGTCGACCTCGATGCGGTTCCGCAGCGCCGGTACCAACTGGTAGAGGATTCCCTGGATCCCCTCGTCGGTCGAGCGCGGCTTCGCCGTTGACCGCGTCGACGAGCGCGGTGAGGTTGTCGAGGAAGTGCGTGGGTGCGGCATCGGTGTCGTCGGTGAGCGCCGACGCGCGCTCGACGACCTCGTCGACCGACGTGGTGGCGGCCATCAGTCGAACACCGCGAGCGCGCGCATCTCGACGCTGGCCCGGGTGGGTACGCCGGGTGGGCAGGTTGGATCGGTGAACGCGGTGTGCGCCACCCGGACCGCGCCGGAGTGGTCGCTGTCGCCGGACTTGAACACGATCACCTCGTCCATCGTCATGTCGGGGAAGTAGTACCAACGGTGCGCGGGGTTGTGCACGTAGCTCATCGTGTCGTGGACGATGTCGCCCTGGAGCTCGGCGGTGATCGCGGTGACGGTCACCTCGTCGGTTCCGCTGACCGAACGCGCGTCGCACACGGCCAGCGGGAAGTCCTGCGGTGGTGGCGTGATCGCGCGCCACACGTTGTACATCGCCCAGCGCGAGTAGGCAGCGAGGTCGAAGTCGTCGACGAACATGTCGAAGAGGTTGGCGAGCTCCAGGGCCGAGGCGTTGGTGTTGTCGGCGTGCGGGTACCGCGCCGGCTTCGCGTTCTTCAGCGGTGCCAGTTCGTCGACCGCGGATTCGCCGTAGCGCTTCTTGCCGCCGCCCAGCATGATCACGCGCGTGGCGCCGGTGAGCTCGGTGAGCATCGCCGCCGTCTCCTCCATGTACTGCGCGTCGACCGCGGGGTCGACCTGGATCTGGTGGAAGTCGGCGACCGCGCTCGGGAAGCGCACGAGCTGGAAGCCCTCGCGTTCGAGGTCGGTGTCGATGCCCGCGCGCTGGTGATCGCCACCGGCTGCCCGGGGAGCGTCACCATCGTGTTCAGCGATTCGTCCTCGGTCACGTACTCGAGCACCGCACCGCCGTCGGGCGGCGGGTTGCGGATGTAGTTGATCTCGGCTTCCACGCTGGTCATCCGCGTACCTTACACATCACCGAGCATCTGTAACGCCGGCGACACGGTACCTCACCCCTGTTCGCGCCGTAGGGCAGATTCTGCAGAGAATCTGCCGCGCAGGGAGAGCGGAACCGCGCCACGACACGTTCCGGCCGTTGCCGAATCTGTGCAGATTCGTCCCTACTGCGCGTGGACGGTGCGTACCGATGGGCTTCGTCACGAGGCAAGGCCGGGCCAAGTCGGGAGGGGGAGTCCGGGCGTCGGCATGCCCTCGAACGCGACGACGTCGCCCGGCAGCGCGTCGGTGGCGAACAGCGTGCGCAGGTCGGGGCCGCCGAAGCAGCAGTTCGTGGTGAGGCCCTCGCCCTCGATGGGCAGGAAGTCGACCACCGCGCCATCGGGGTCGACGACGCGGATCCCGTGCTCGCCGGTCGACGCCACGTAGGCGCGGCCGTCGACGTCGTAGCAGAAGCCGTCGCCACCACCGTCGCCGAGCGTCTCGATCACCCACTCGCGGGTGCCGTCGGTGTGCACCGCCTGCAACCCGCGGCCTTCCACCACGACGACGACACCGTCGGGTGTGAACGCGATGCCGTTGCAGTAGTGGAAGCCCTCGGCGAACGTGCTGATCGTGCCGTCGCGCTCGAGCACCATCACGCGTCCGACCGCTTCGGGCGGCGGCGGGTGGTGCGGGGGATCGGTGAAGAACACGCGACCGTCGGTGTGCACCGCGAGGTCGTTGGGCGCCAGGAAACCGGTGTCGGCCAGGTAGACGACCGTGCCGTCGGTGCGCGCGTGCTGCAGACCCGGCGTCGCCGGCCGGTACTCCGGCGGTTCCGCGAACAGTCCGAGGCGCGAGAAGTCGATGCCGCCGTTCTGCGTCACGAGCATCGATCCGTCGGCCGCCGAGCGCGGCGCCGTTCGCGCCGCCGCCGGTGTCGGCGATGCGAGTCGTCGCGCCGCTCGTCGACGTCGACGCGCACCAGCGCACCGTCGGCCACGCTCGTGACCACGAGCGTCTCGTCGTCGCACCACACCGGTCCCTCACCGAAGCGGACCCCCGTGCACACCACTTCGCTCCGCATCGATCCTCCGTGCCGTCGCCGATCCAGGCGTTGCAAACTCGGCCCAGAGTGTAAAGTCTCCCGGAGATGCCTGCCGGGAGCACGACCGCCGACACGATCCTGGCCGCCGCCCAGCGTTCCATTCGCCGGCGCGGTCCGCAGAAGCTCTCGCTCTCGGCGGTGGCGGAAGAGGCCGGCGTGTCCCGGCCCACCGTCTACCGGTGGTTCCCCACCAAGACGCTGCTGCTCGCCGCGATCACCGCCTACGAGGTCGAGCAGTTCGACACCGGGCTCCAGGCGCTCGCCGATGCTGCACGACGATCCCACCGAGCGCTTCGACGCCGCGCTGCGGTACATGGTCACGTACCTCGACGAGACGATCGGCGCCGACGCGATCAGCGCCGATCCCGCGTTCGCTCTGCAGTCGCTCGCCGACTCGCTCGGTCCGCACATCGAGTCGGTCGCCGGCGTGCTCGGCGACGCCCTCGACCAGATCCCGGCCGTGCGCACCGGCGCGCTCACCCGCGAGCAGGGTGCCGAGATGCTCCTGCGGGTCGCGTACTCGCACTACCTGGTGCCGAACCCCGACCCCGAGCGGTTGCTCTCGACCCTGCGACTCTTCGCCGGCGTCGAACGTCGGGCGCGGCGCCGATCTTCGCTCTGATCCGTGCTTCGCACTCTGGAGGACACATGGCAATCGACCTGACCGGTGGGATGGACCCCTCGAAGGATCACTTCCTCGCCGAGCGCCCCGAGGATCCCGACTTCCGCGAGAGCGCGTCGTTCTGGGTCTTCGACGACCGCGGTGAGATCGGACTGCCCCGCATCGGCATCGAAGCGGTGGCGTCGGAGTGGGACAAGCGCGGGCTGCAGCTGAACCTGGGGTTCGCCGACGGTCGCGCGTTGATCGTGCGCGGACTGGGGGAGGGCCGGTCACCGCTCGACGACGACGGCATCTGTCGCACGTTCGCGGCCGGCGCGTTGGTGTTCGGTCATCCGGAGCCGTTCAAGAAGCTCACCGTCAACTACGAGGGCCCGGCGATGGACACGACGTTCGACGCCATGGTCGCGGGTGAGCGCAGCGACACCGAGACGCCGATCTCGGTGGAGCTCGAGCTCGCGCCCGCGCTGCCGCCGTGGATCTCGGGCACGTTGACGCCCGAGTCCAAGGCGATGTTCGACGACGGCTTCGCCGGCGCGTACATCAGCCCGCGCTACGAGCAGCTGTGCACCGCGAGCGGCACCGTGCGGGTGGGGAGCGACGAGACGTCGTTCACCGGCACCGGGCTCCGCATCCACCGCCAGGGCCCCCGCGACACCGGCGGCTTCTGGGGTCACGCGTGGCCGAGTGCGCTGTTCCCGTCGGGCAAGGGGTTCGGCGCGCTGGCGTTCCCGGAACGGCCCGACGCACCGACGTTCAACGAGGGGTTCATCTTCCGCGACGGCGAGATGATCCCGGCCACGCTGGTCGACGCCGAGGCGCCGTGGATCCGCAAGCTCCAGGGGAGCGGCGAGGACGTCTCGTTCACCATGCGCACCGTCGACGGCGAGGACGTCCGCATCGAGGGCGAGACGCTCTTCACCAACACCATCCCCGGCGGCAGCAGCGAGTTCGCGCCTGCGCTCCAGCAGGCCGGCGCCCGCTACACGTGGGACGGCGAGGTGAGCTACGGGATGCTCGAGCGGTCGATGCCGGTCGACCAGCTCGAAGGCTGACGCGGCGCGACCAGGCCGGTGCACGTCGGTGTGATGATCGCGCCCCAGCAGGGCGCGAGCTACGACGAGCAACTCGCCGCCGCGTTGGCGACGGAGGCTGCGGGCTTCTCCGACTTCGTGCGCAGCGACCACTACCTCGCGTTCGACAGCACCGGCCTGCCGGGACCCACCGATTCGTGGATCACCCTGGCGGGGCTCGCGCGCGAGACGCAGCGGGTGCGCCTCGGCACCATGGTGAGCGCGGCGACGTTCCGGTATCCGGGACCGCTCGCCATCGCGGTCGCGCAGGTCGACGCCATGAGCGGCGGCCGCATCACGCTCGCGCTCGGCGCGGGATGGGCGGAGCAGGAGCACCACGCCTACGGGATCCCGTTCCCGCCGCCGGCCGAGCGGTTCGAGCGGCTCGAGGAGCAACTCGCGCTCATCACCGGGATGTGGCGGACGCCGGTGGGGGAGACGTTCTCGTTCGACGGGAAGCACTACCAGCTCGTCGACTGCCCGGCACTGCCGAAGCCGGTGCAGCAACCGCATCCACCGGTGATCGTGGGCGGCACCGGTCCGCGTCGCACGCCGGCGCTGGCCGCGCGCTTCGCCGACGAGTTCAACCTCCCGCCGTTCAACGCGCCCGATGCCGCCGCGATCGCGTTCGACCGCGTGCGCGCCGCCTGCGACGCGATCGGACGCGACCCGGCGACGCTCGAGTACTCGGTCACGCTCACCACCGTGTGCGGCGCCGACCCGGCCGAGGTCGAGCGGCGGGGTGCGGTGTCGCCGGCGCAGTTCCAGGCCGCCGACTGCGCGGGCACGCCCGACCAGGTGCTCGAGCAGCTCCTGGCCTACCGCGAGATCGGCGCCACCCGGGCGTACCTGCGCGTGCTCGACCTGCGCGACGTCGAGCAGATCACGTTGCTGGGCGCGACCTTGTCTCAAACAGGGGTGCTGCCCGGGGTCACCAGAGCGAGCGCAGCTGGAACCCCGTCCGCCGGCTGAGCAGCGCGTCGGCGCGCTCCTCGGGCGTGACGAACGCGGTGTCGGGCGGGAGGTGGTCGCGCAGCGACGCCAACGGCACGACCTGTGCGGTGAGCTCGGGCACCTCCACCGAACCGATCTCGCGGCACTGCACCACGCCGGTGCGGTAGCCGGTGGTGTCCATCCAGTTCGCCACGCCCGGATCGGTCGCGCTCACGACGACGCGCAGCACGCCGTGACCCTCCACGCCGTCATGATCCAAGGCGGCCTGCGACCGGTTGAGACTGGTCTGCGCGTGGGTCCAGTCGAGGGTCACCAGCATCCGGTCGGTGAGTGACCAGGAGAAGTAGTCGGCGCCCGGCGGGAGCCGCGCCTCGACGACGAGCGCTTCACCGTCGGCGAGCTGGAAGACGCCCTCGTGGTAGTGCTGCAGTGGCATCGCACCGCTGTTGCCGTAGTCGACCGTCTTCAGCTGGTTGACGAAGCCCTCGTCGATGAGCTCGTCGACGTGCTTCATCCCGTATTCGACGATGCGCTCGACCATGAACCCGAGCGCAGCGAGCTGCTTGCGGGTCGCGTCGCCCGAGGGTCGCGGGCGCGCGGGCGCGTCGACGCGCGTGATCGCGATGCGCGGGTCGCGCTCGATGCCCCACTGGTCGGACACCGAACGGATCCACAGGCTCGCGGTGCCGGGCTCCAGCGGCCACCAGTCGCCCTCGTAGCCGGCGGGCCGTTCGGCGCTCACCAAGACGTCGAACTCGCCCGTTGCACCACGCGAGACGTCCGAGAGGTCGAAGGGCGTGAAGCCGCGCATCATCTCGGTGAACGGCATGATCGTCACCTGCCACGCGGTGCCCCGCTCGCCGGTCAGGCGGTAGGTGGCGGTGTCGTCGACCGGCGCGCGGCGGTACACGGTGTCGGGGTTCGGCGAACCCAGGTGCTGGTAGTAGCCGCAGCACGGCACGAAGGTGGGGTGATCGGCCTCGCCGCTGACGCGGTTGAGGTACGTGTCCATGAGCGCGCCGAGCAGGGAGACGTAGACGTCGCCGTCGACGGTCTCTCCTCGCTCGCGCATCGCGGCGACCAAACGGTCGCCGGCCGCACCGATCTGTGCCATCGCGTCTGCCCACACCGAGTTGTCCACGGCGGGGGACTGTACGCGGACGATCGCCTAAGCGAAGTCGCCGAGGTAGTCCCAGAGGTCCTGGGCGCGGTCCCGGGCGGAGCGGGGCTCGGCCTGCTCGCGGCTGGCGATGCCGATGCGAAAGAACTTGTTGCCGGTCTGCTGGAGGTACGTGCGGACCAGGTCGGTGACCGGGTACTGCTGCTCGTCAGAAGGGGTGTCGACGTCGTTGTCGAGGAGGAATTGCATCACTACCTGCTTCATTTCTTGTAGATGGGGAAGACCCATGGTCTCGCGCTACTGGTCAGTACGGGGAACCGGAGCGCAGAAAACCCAGAAAAGACGCGTGAAAATTGTGTGCAGACGCGCCCAGTTGGCTCAGCGGCGGCGCAGTCGGACCACGCTGTCGGTCACCTCGACCGGGTCGCCGTCGGGTGTCTTCGCCGTGCGCGGCCGTGAGCCGAGCCGCTCGATCGTCCACGCGGCCGGGTCGATCGCCAGCGACTCCAGCACCTCCTGCGCGGTGGGGAACACCACGTGCTCGTGCCAGGGCACCGCTTCGTGGCTCACGACGAGGAGCGTGCCGCCGGGTCCGACGGCCCCGGCCGCGGCCCGCAGCGCCGGGTCGCGGGGATCGTCGACCGGCGAGTGGAGGAAATGCGCCGAGACCAGGTCGAAGGGGCCGACCGGGATCGACCGCGAGAAGTCGTGGCGGGCCCAGGTGATGCGGTCGGCGACCCCGGCAGAGACTGCGTGCTCGGCGGCGCGATCGAGGGCGGCCTGCGAGATGTCGGCGGCGGTGACCTGCCAGCCGCGCTCGGCCAACCAGATGGCGTCGGCCCCCTCGCCGCACCCGAGGTCGAGCGCGGTGCCGGGCGCGAGGCCGTCGATCTCCTCGACCAGGACCGCGTTGGGTCGACCGCTCCACACCTGCGAGCGCTCTCCGTAGAACTGCTCCCAGAACTCCTCGGCTTCGTTGCTCGGCATGGCCGCACCGTACCACGAACTGAGAACCATTCTCAACAACGCACGCCATGCGTTCGATCAGCTGCCGTTCAGCCGCCCTTCAGGTGGTTCGTGCGAAGGTGCAAGGGTCGCGGAGGGTTGTCGTGCGCGTGCTGATCGTCGAGGACGAGAAGAAGGTCGCGGGGGCGGTGCGACGCGGGCTCGAGGCCGAGGGCTTCGCCGTCGACGTCGCGCTCACCGGCACCGACGGGCTCTGGATGGCGACCGAGCACCCGTACGACGTCATCGTCCTCGACATCATGCTCCCGGGCCTCAACGGCTACCGGGTGTGCGAGCAGCTCCGCGACGCCGGCAACTGGACGCCGATCCTCATGCTCACGGCCAAGGACGGCGAGTACGACCACGCCGAGGCGCTCGACACCGGGGCCGACGACTTCCTCACCAAGCCGTTCTCGTTCGTCGTGCTGCTCGCCCGACTGCGCGCGCTGTTGCGCCGCACCGGCCGCGCCCGCCCGGTGACGTACACCGCGGGGGATCTCACCGTCGATCCCGTCACCCACCGCTGCCGTCGGGGTGACACCGACGTGTCGCTCACCGCGCGCGAGTTCGCGGTGCTCGAGTTCCTGCTGCGGCGCGCGGGCGAGGTGGTGTCGAAGGGCGAGATCCTCGACAACGTGTGGGACTTCGCGTTCGAGGGCGATCCGAACATCGTCGAGGTGTACATCCGTCATCTCCGACGGAAGCTCGACGATCCGTTCGACAAGCAGTTGATCGAGACCATCCGCGGCGCGGGCTACCGCCTCGACCCCGAGGGCGGCTGATTCCGGTGCGCCGGCTGGCGACGGTCCGCGTGCGCATCACCGTGGCCGCGATGCTCGTGGTGGGCGCGTCGCTGGTGGCCGGCGCGTTCTGGCTGGTGCGCGCGCACCGCGACGGCCTCACCACCAACATCGAGACCACCGCGAGGCTCCGATCCCAGGACGTCGCCGCGTCCGTCGAAGACGGCAACTTCCCGCCGGTGTTCTCGGTGCCTCGCGGTGACGAGAACCTCGTGCAGGTCGTCGACAGCACTGGCGACGTCGTGGCCGAATCGAAGAACGTCATCGGCAACGAGCGCATCAGCCTCCTGCAACCCGACGCCGACGGCTACTCGGTGCGCACGGTGGCCGGGCTCGAGAAGGGCGAGGGCCCCTACCGAGTCATCGCCCGTCGAGTGGACACCAAGACCGGCACCTACGTCGTGTACGTGGCGCGCAGCCTCGAGGGAGTGGGGCGCAGCACCGACAACCTCGAGCGGCTGCTCTGGTGGTCGCTGCCCGCGCTGCTCACGCTGATGGGCGTTCTGACCTGGGTGGTCACGGGTCGCGCGCTCCGACCGGTCGAGGCGATGCGCCGGGAGGTCGAGGTCATCGGGGGTGAGGACCTGCACCGCCGGGTGCCCGAGCCCGTCACCGAGGACGAGATCGGCCGCCTCGCCCGCACCATGAACGCGATGCTCACCCGGCTCGAGGACGCCACCGATCGCCAGCGTCGGTTCGTGGCCGACGCCAGCCACGAGTTGCGCAGTCCGCTCACCGGGATCCGCGCCCAGCTCGAGGTGGATCTCGAGCACCCCGAGCTCGCCGACTGGCAGACGACCGAGCGTGAGGTGCTCGCCGACGCCATCCGGATGCAGCGCCTGGTCGACGACCTGCTCGTGATCGCGGTGGCCGACGCGTCCGCGCTCGATGCCGCCCACCGCGCGCCGGTCGATCTCGACGAGATCGTGCTCGCCGAGGCCCGCCGGCTCCACACCAACCACACCTCGCTGAACGTCGACACGCGTGCCGTGTCGGGAGCTCAAGTCGACGGCAACGCCGATCAGTTGCTGCGCGTCGTGCGCAACCTGCTCGACAACGCGGCGCGGCACGCGCGCTCGCTCGTTGCGCTGTCGCTCAGCGAGTCGAAGACCGATGTGACGCTCACGGTCGTCGACGACGGCCCCGGGATCCCGGACGCGGATCGGCAGCGCGTGTTCGAGCGCTTCGCGCGCGTCGACGACGCGCGTGGTCGTGACGGTGACGGCGGCGCCGGTCTCGGCCTCGCCATCGTCCACGACGTCGTGGTCGCCCACGGTGGGTCGGTCGCGGTGGAGAACACGCCCGGCGCTTCGTTCACCGTGGTGCTCCCGGTGCACGCCGGCGTGTGATCGGGCGTCTCACCGTTCGCGTCCGTTCACCGATTCAGCGGCGGTTCAGCGGCACCCGACGACGATGAGGTCGTGCACCGATCGCAGCCGCAAGGACCCTCCACTGCGGTCGGTCGAACGGTGGGCCCTGGCCGAGGAAGACTGCCCTCCGGACCGGGGCCCACCGTCCTCTCCGTTCCCGCGCCCCTCGTTCCGTCGCCTCGCCGACCGTCCCCCGCTGCGGTCGGCGCGCTCGTCGTCACGACGCTCGCGACCACGATCGTCGTCGCCGGCGGCCCGGCGCTGCCGAACGGCACGCACGTCGTGTTGGTCGCGGTGGCCTGCGTCGCGTACCTGGCCCTGATCCTCCGACGATCGCCGTCGGGACTGTCGATCAAGCTCGTCGGCGCGGCGATCGCGCTGCAGACGATCGTCGCGTTGGGGCGCCCGCCGAGCGCAACCGAAGACCTCTGGTGGTACGCGATCTACGGCCGCATCCTCGCGGTGTACCACGCGAGTCCGTACACGCACGTCGCCGCGCAGTACCCGCACAACCCGTTGCTCGGGTTGGTGGGGCACACGTGGCGACACACGCCGTCGGTGTACGGCCCCGCGTTCACCGCGCTGTCGGGCCTGGCGTCGGTCGTGCTGAGCACGTCGTTCCTCGGCACCCGGCTCTTCTACCAGGGGCTCGCGGCGGCGGCGTTGGTCACCGTCTGCATCATCGTGTGGCGCCGCACCCGATCGGCCGATGCGGTCGCGTTCTTCGCGCTCAGCCCGTTCACCGCGCTCTACCTCGTCAACGGTGGCCGCAACGACATCCTGGTGGGTGTCGCGCTCCTCGGCGCGGTCGTGCTCGCGCAGCGCGATCACCCGACGGCGGCCGGTGTGGTCGGTGGCCTCGGCGCACTGGTGAAGCTCACCGGGATGGTCGGCGTCGTCGCGCTCGTCGTGGCGCTCGCGGTGCGCGGCCAGCGACGCGAAGCGCATCCGGGTCGGCATCGCCGCCGGCCTGACCGTGATCGGTGCCTACGCGCTCGCGGGGATGTCGGCGATCTTCACGCCGATGGACACCGCGGGATCGCATGTACTCGCGAGAGTCGGTGTGGCGGCTGCTGCCCTTGGTGGGGCACGACCTGCCGGTCAACACCGTCGCCCTCGCCGCGCTCGGAGTCGTCGTGTGCTGGGTGATGTTCCGCAACGCGCGATCGGGACCCGAGGTCACCGTGCCGGCGACGCTCACCGCCCTCACGCTCGGTGCCGCCTACACGCTCCCTGGCTACGTCGGCTGGGCGCTGCCGACCGCGGCGTTGCAGCACCGCGGATTCGTCGCTCGCATCGCCGCACTCCAGGGTGTGGTGCTGGTCATGGCCTACGAGATCGTTCGCCAACCAGTGCCCGGACATCTCGGTCACGAGCTCTACCAGATCGCGATCGATCGGCGGTCCGATCATCCTGCTCGGGTTGCTGGTCGCGCTCGTGGTGGGCGTGCGATCGCGCGACCACACGACGGAGACATCGCCCCCGAAGCCAAGGAACGGAGTACTGCAATGACGGTTCTGGAGATCGCTCCCCCCGAGGTTCCGCTGCCGATCACCCGCGTGCTGGTGGTCGTCCCCACCCTGAACGAAGCCGACAACATCGAGCGCCTCCTCACCGGGATCCGGTTCGCCGCGCCAGCCGTCGACGTGCTCGTCGTCGACGACGCCAGTCCCGACGGTACGGCCGACTTCGCCGAGTCGTTGGGTCGCGCACTCGGGTCGGTGGCGGTCGTCCGACGCGACGGTGAACCCGGCCTCGGTGCCGCGTACCGTGACGGGTTCCGATACGGCCTCGCGCGCGGGTACGACGCGGTGATCGAGATGGACGCGGACCTCTCGCACGAGCCCGCGACGATTCCCGCGCTGGTGGCCGCGCTCAACGCCGGTGCCGACCTCGCCATCGGGACCCGATACATGCAAGGCGGGTCGACACCCGGCTGGCCGCTCCACCGCCGCCTGCTGTCCCGCGCCGGTGGCGAGTACGCGCGGCGGCTCCTCCACCTGCCGTCGCACGACCCCACGTCGGGGTTCCGTGCGTTCCGGGCCGACCTCCTCCGCGAGTGCGAGCTCGACACCGTCGGTGCCCAGGGCTTCGCGTTCCAACTCGAGATGCTCCACCGGGCGACGCGCCTCGGAGCGGAGGTCGTCGAGGTCCCGATCGTGTTCCGGGACCGCACCGCGGGTGAGTCGAAGCTCTCGGGTGCGATTGCCCAGGAGGCGCTGCGCATGGTGAACGCCCTCCGGCGTCACCCGTGGCAGCCGGTGCGCCAACCGGTCCTGGGCACGTGAACCTGCGGGTGTCGGGGCGGTCGACCGGGCTCCGGTCGCCGGCGCCGATGCTCGCAGCCTGCGGCCTGGTGCTCCTGGCCGGGTTCGCGCTCCAGGTGGCGGCCTACCACCACGGCGGTCACGCGTCGATCAGCGACATCCCGCGACTCGTGCTGCACCATGACCTGACGCCCGGGCACTGGCCCTACGTCGACCGCGTGCTCGAGTACCCCGTGCTCGCGGGACTGCTGCTCGGGGCCGCGGTGTCGATCGGATCCGGTCCCTTCGGCGCGCTCGCGGTCGTCGCGGTGCTGTCGGCCCTGGCGACGCTCGGCATCACCTGGCTGCTCGGGCGCCGCTTCGGCACGAGTGCGTGGCGGTGGGCGATCGGCACGCCGGTCCTCCTCTACGCGTTCCAGAACTGGGACGTGTTCGCGGTCGGCGCCCTCGTGCTCGGGCTGCTGGCCTTCGAGCGGCGACGCGACCGCACGGCTGGCGTCATGTTCGGCCTCGGCGCGGCGGTGAAGCTCTTCCCGCTGGTCGTCGTGCCGCCGCTCGCCGTCCACCGATGGATGCACGGCGATCGTCAAGGCGCTCGTCGGCTGGTGGTGTTCGCCCTGGGCGCGTTCGCGCTCGTCAACGCGCCGTTCGCGCTGCTCCACCCGGCACGCTGGTGGTGGACCTACTCGTTCCAGTCGGCGCGCCAGGCCACATGGGGGAGCGCGTGGTTCTACGCGTTGCGGATGGCCGGTCTCCCCGTGCACGGCACCAGCGGCGCGCAGATCGCGAACGTCGTGAGTGCGGTCGCGCTCGTTGGTGGCCTCTCGTGGCTGGTCGTGCGGACCGTGCGCGCCGACCTCGACCCGTTCGCGGCTGCAGGCGCCGCGGTGGCGATCGGCATCCTCGCCAACAAGGTGTACTCGCCCACCTACGACGTCTGGCTGGTCGCCTTCTTCGTGATGCTGCCGCTCGGACGCCGTCTCTGGCTGTCGTTCTGCGCCGTCGACCTCGCCGTGTTCGCGGTGGTCTACGGCTACTTCGACGGTCCGCTGCACATCGACGTCGTGCGCACGCTGCTCCCCGTGCTCGTCGTGCTGCGTACCGCGGTGCTCCTCACCATCGTGCTGCGAGCCGCCGAACCGACGGCACCCATCCGGGTCGAGCTCCCCGTGCTCGCGGGATCACGATGAGTGGACGGTCTCCAGCTTCCTGATCTCCGACTGGGGGATCGGGGCGAGGCCGAGCGCGACCCGGCGGACGTTCATCTCGTTGATCTCGGTGCGCTGCACCTTCGCCATGGTGCGAGCGAGGTCGCGTACGCCGGAGTACTCGCCGTTCGCGGCCGCGTAGTCGGCCATGGCGATGCCGCCCGCGTGGTGACGGATCATGAGGTGGGTGAACAGATCGTCGGCCTGGAGGCCCGACGACTCGTCGAGCTGCGCGAGCTCGGCCTTCGAGGGCATGCCGGGCATGTCGGCGGGCCGCACGGGGTGGCCCATCCAGGCCATCGCCACCGAGCCGTCGCCGGCCACCGCAGCGCCGCCAGCGCGGTTGAGGTAGCTGTTCATCGACGCCAGCTCCTGCGACTGGCTGCTGATGATCTCCTGCGCGAAGTGCTTCACCACCGGGTCGTGCGAGCGATCGAGGTAGTCGAAGCTCATGTTGATCGCGCCGTTGTGGTGGGTCTCCATGTCGGTGAGGAAGCCGATGTCGACCTTGCTGAACGACTCGTCGTCCGGCTTGTTGAGCCACCAGCCGACCACGCCGGCGAGGAAGCACAACGCGACCACGAGCGCGACGACCTGCCACCGAGCGGGCCCGTGGGCGGGTCGGGGATCTCGGTCGGGCGCGGCGGTCTCGTCGCGCTCGTCGGTCAGCATCACCCCTGATCATCGCACGGCGATCTTGTGACCGGTTGTCGCCTGTGTCAGCCTCCCCTCAGCATGCGCATCGGCGTCTTCTTCCCCACCAAAGAGCACGCACCGCTCGACGAGACGGTGGCCCGCATGGTCGAGGTCGCCGGGCGGGGGTTCTCGGCCGTATGGCTGCCGCAGAGCTCGGGGTTCGACGCGCTGACCGTGCTCGCGCTGGTCGGCCGCGAGACGACAGGCGTGGAGCTCGGCACGTCGGTGGTCCCCACCTATCCCCGCCACCCGGTGGCGCTCGCCGCGCAGGCCCTCACCGTGAATGCCGCGATCGGTGCGCGGCTGGTGCTCGGGATCGGACTCTCGCACCGGGTGACGGTCGAGCGCACCTACGGCTTGTCGTACGACCGGCCGGCGCGCCACATGCAGGAGTACCTCGACGCGCTCGTGCCGCTGCTGCACGACGGCGCGGTCGACGTCGACGGCGAGACGATCTCCGCGCACGCGCAGCTGCAGGTGCCCGGCGCGACCGCACCCACGCTGCTGCTCGCCGCGCTGCAGCCGCGCATGCTCGCGCTGGCCGGTGGCGTCGCCGACGGCACCATCACCTGGTGCACGGGTCCGGTCACGCTCGAGCGTCAGGTGGTGCCGCTCCTGCGCGCCGCCGCCGTCGAAGCCGGACAGCCCGACCCGCGTGTCGTGGTCGCGCTGCCCACCATCGTGACCGATGACGACGCGCACGGGCGCGCCGCCGCGGGAGAACAGCTCGCGGGCTACGGCGATCTGCCGGTCTACCGCGCGGTGCTCGACGCCGAGGGCGTCGACGGCCCGGCCGACATCTCGGTCGTCGGCGACGAGGCCGCGGTCACCGCGCACCTCGAACGGCTGCGTGGCGTCGGCGCGACCGACTTCATCGCCATCCCCACCGGCACCGACGCCGACCGTCGTCGCACCCTCGACCATCTGGCGACCCTCTCCGAGTGATCGATTCTCACGCTCCACGCATCGATCTGCTCGACGCCGACTTCTACGGCGACGGTGCGCGCGAGGCGTACGCGTGGATGCGTCGCCACGCACCCGTGTACCTCGACGAGGCGAGCGGGTACTGGGGCATCGCCACCCATGACGCGGTCCGCGCGGTGGAGGGAGACCCCGTCGTCTTCTCCAGCGCCGGCGGCACCCAACCGGAGTCGGGGCCGCTCCCGTGGATGATCGACATGGACCCGCCCGCGCATCGGAAGCGGCGACGGTTGGTGAGCGGCGCGTTCACCCCGGCGCGGATCCGTGCCACCGCGTCGAGCATCCGCGTCACCTGCGACGACCTCATCGACGCCTTCGCGGAACGGGGTGAGTGCGATCTCCGCCACGACCTCGCCGCCCCGTTGCCCTTGATCGTGATCTGCGACATGTTGGGCGTCCCACCCGAGGATCGTGACGCGATGTTGCGATGGTCGGACGCGATGCTCGGCACGCTGAACGGTGGTGCCGACGCGCTTGGAGACGGCCGCGGTGTCGTTCGGTGAGTACGCGGACTACGCGCAGGCGATGATCGACGATCGGCGCACGAACCCGACCGACGACCTCGTCAGCGTGCTCGTGCACGGCGAGGTCGACGGCGACCGTCTGCCGCGACGACGAGATCATGTTCGAAGCGCTGCTGCTCCTCATCGGGGGCGACGAGACCACTCGGAACGTGACCTGCGGAGGTGTCGAGGCGCTGCTGGCGCATCCTGACCAGTGGCAGCGCCTGGCCGACGACCGGGACCTGCTGGGCGGCGCCGTCGAAGAGGCCCTGCGTTGGGTGTCGCCGATCAAGACCATGCAGCGCACCGTCACGCGCGACATCGAACTCGGTGGGCGCGAGCTCGAGGAAGGCGACCACGCGCTCTTGCTGTACGAGTCGGCGAACTTCGACGAAGCACACTTCGACGAACCGGACCGCTTCGACGTGGCGCGTTCACCCAACGACCACATCGCCTTCGGCTTCGGGGCGCACTTCTGCCTCGGCGCGCATCTCGCGCGGCTTGAGCTCCAGACCGTCTTCGAGCGGATCCTCGCCCGGCTGCCCGGGCTCGAGCTCGCATCCGACGGCCCGCCACCACGTTCGTTCACGGGCATCTCCGAGATGCCGGTGCGGTTCCTTCCCGGTGGTGTTGCCGGTCGAGGCAGCTGAGCGTCAGCCGAATCGGCGCTGCAGCGACTGATGTCGCCGGCGGAACGTCCAGCCGACCGCCCACGTGACGATCGGAGCGAGCACTCCGAGTCGAGGTTCGACCTCGACCGAGTCGCGCACGACGCAGCCGTCGGGATCGTCCAGCAGGGTGCGTTCGTGCCGCCAGACGCGGTACCACCACGTGGACGATGACTCGCGGAAGCCACTCCCGTCCGGCAACGCGACCAGATGAATTCGGTGGCGATCGATCGGGATGACTCCGAGGAGCAGCTGCCAACTCACCGGCGCGCCCGTTCGCCACGGTTCGGCGTCGAAGGGCGCGCCGCCCGTGGAATCGGTCATCCGCACGAACGGTGCGAGCTCCCGATTGGTGCCGCCGACCGTCGACGTCGCAGCCCACACTTCTGAGCGGCTGGTCGGCAACGTCACCTGCACGGTCGTGCGCATCGGTCCAGTGTTGCCGTCGGTGACCGCGGAGACCGGAACCGGAACGCACAACGCCCGGTCCGGCCCTGCCAGGGCCGCAGTTGTGCCGCGGCGGCCGGGCTCCTTCCTCGCAGTAGCCCGGTCGAGCCGGGTCCGCGCGCCAAGCGATGTACCCAGCCGCCGCAGCGCGACCGTGGCGAGATTCGTCCCACGCCGGTGCGGCAGCTCTGGCGTTAGGTGAGCGACTTCACGAGATAGACGACCTCGTTGGTCGGGTCCGACTGCAAGGGCTCCCGTTCTCCTGTTGGCGCGAAACCGTTCGATCGGTACAACGCCTCTGCACGAGAGTTGTTGTCAACGACGCCAAGCCGTGCGGAACGTGCGTGCTGCTCAGTGCCCAACGCAAGGACGGCATCGAGAAGAACTTGAGCGATGCCTTCGCGTCGCCGCTCGGGCCGGACCCACATGGCGTACACGTTGACCACATCGAGAACCACCCTGCCCGTGACGAGCCCGTGCCAGAAAGGGCCATCCTCGGCGACGAGTGCCACACCTTCCGTCACCCAGAACGTCTCGCTTGTCGGATCACGCGCCGCCTCGAACTCATACGTGCTCCCGTATGCGCCAGGGCTCTCGGCGAGCGACTCCAGTCGAAGCGCGTGCAACCGACCCAGCTCCGTGTGTCCAACCCGGCGGACTGTCAGCGACATCGCTTCAGCTTCCCGCGAATGCACGATCGAGCGCAGGGATTTGCGTGCCGCACCGCGCCAGATCGCCCGGTCTGGAGCGGATATTGGGGCCCCGAGATCTCCGGCAACTGCATGTTCATGCAGCGGCATGCTTGTGGACCGAGATCGATAAGACGCGACTACTCGACGCGCAGGGCCTCCGCGGGGCGGATGCGGGTGGCCGCGTGCGCGGGCCCGGCGGCGAGCGCGTTGGCGATCGCGATCGCGACCGCGGCGACGGCGAACACCGCGAGCAACGCCGCCGGCGGCACGTAGACGATGGGGAAGTCGTCGGCGAGCCAGCGCCAGGTGAGTCGTCCGACCGCGATGCCGACGGGGACACCCACGACGAGGCCAGCCACGGCGAGCAGCGTCGCCTGCCAGGCGATCGCGCCGCGTGTCTGACGTCGAGTGAAGCCGATCGCCCGCAGCACCGCGAGATCGTGCCGTCGACGGCGCACCGTCGACACCAGCGCGTGCGCGACCGTCGCGCAGGCGAGCAATGCGAAGAACGCGCCGAGCGCGAGTGGCAGGTCCTCGATGCGGGCGAGGTCGGCGACCGCGGTGGGGAGCACCGCCGCCTGTGCGAACAGATCGGGCCCGCCGATCTTCGTCACCCGCCGCCCGGCTGCAGTCGCGTCGACGCCGCTGCGCCACCTGATCAGGAGGTAGTCCTCGGCGTTGTCACTCGGAGGTCCGACCGCGCGCGTCAGGCCGGCCGAGGTCATCCAGCCGCTCTGGTCGTAGTCGGTGTGCGATGTCGCCGGGAGCAGTGCTTCGCCCACGACCGTCACCGGCGTCTGGTTCTCGCCGACGCGCACGCGATCACCGACGGACAGTCGGAGTGAGCGCATCGTGGTCGGCGCGAATGCGATCTCGTCGGGGCCGTCGGGGGCGCGACCGTGCAGCACGACGAGCGGCAGGGATCCCTTCACGGTGCGCGTCCCGAACATCGGCGTCGGGTGTCCGTTCACCGGCACCGCCCGCTCCCACCGCGCGTCGAGCACCGCGGCCACGTCGCGATCGCGCGTGACGGCCCGTTGGGTCGACTGCGGCACCACCCCTTCCCCGGCGGCGAGTCACGAAGTTCCACACGACTCCCGACCGGGTCGGCTCCCGGACCGCGTCCTGGATGCCGGCGCGGAACGTCAGGCAGCCGACGACCCCGATCATCCCGGCGATCGCTCCGATCAGCGCCGACCGCACCGGCACCGCGCGGCGACCGCGTCCGGGTTCACCGGCCAGCCAGCGCGCCGATCATCAGTGCCGGGGCGCGGCTCATCGGTGCGACGACGCGATCGACGTACGACGGGCGAGCGGTCTCGGGCGTGGTTCGTGTCACCCGCCACCACGCGGCGACCGCGGCGATGGCCAACACCGCAGTGAGCACCGCCGCCACCGCGATGCCGAGCACCAGCCAGTCGGCGTGCGTACCGAGGTCGAGGTCGTAGTCGCGTGCGGTGCCGAGCGGGAACCGCGACGAGAGCGCGACCGCGACGCCGACCGTGGTGACGGCGCCGACGACCGCGCTCACCGTCGCGGGGAGCACGAGTGCGCGCAGGGCGAGCGGTCGGTCGGCACCCATCGCGCGCCAGGTGGGGAGGTCGGCGGCGCTGGCGGACACCGCGCGCACGAGGGCTTGACCCACGAGCACGCCGCCGCCGACGAGCGCGGCGAGCGCGAACAGCAGCAGGCCGTCGCGCTCGACGTCGGTGACGTTGAGCGCCTTGCGGATGCCGTACAAGTCGTAGGAGTCCTCGACGTTGACCGGGTGTCCGAGGATCCGGTTGACCCGCTGGTTGAACGCGGCGATGCCGGCGCGACCGTCACGCAGGTCGACGAACTCGTTGACGAGCGACGGCATGTGCGAGCCGTACTTCGCGTAGAAGCCGCTCGACGGCGTCCAGGCGAGGTCGCTCGACACCGACTTGGCGATGCCGACGACCTTCATGCGTTGGCGGAAGCTGGTGGCGCCGTCGACGGGCTGGAACTGTGGGGGGATCTCGCCCGGCTGCACCTCCTGACCGAGCACCATCGTCGTACCGAGATCGAGGCCGAACCGGTCGCGCGTGTTCTCGTCGACGACGATCTCGTCGGCGCGGGCAGGATCGGGGAGCCGACCCGCGACCAGGGGCCCGGTGAGGATCGGGTGTCGACGCGGCTTCGACCGGGAACAACGACGGGCTCTCGTCGCCGAGCCGTGCTGGGCTGAAGACCTGGGTGGAGAAGCCGACCAGGAACGGGTAGGCCGCGGTCACGCCGGGGAGCTTCGCGACCTGGGCGCGTTGTTCGGGGCCGAACGCGGGATCGTTCGCCAGGAGTGCGGCGGTCGGGATGCGCGCGGCGACGACCGCGTCGGGCACGGCGCGTTCGGTGCGGCGAGCGCCCGCCCAACCCGCCGCGGCCACGCCCACCGTGACACCGGCCAGGACGCCGAGGAGCAGCCACGCCTTCCAACGCGCCCGGAGCTCGGCTCGGGCCCACATCCATGCCGCGGTCATCGACACCGCTGCTCCTGCACGCTTCGAGCCAACCACCGATCCGGGGTGTCGGAAAGGGGGGAGGCTCACCCCTGGTGGTGTGGCTGACCTACCGTCGCCGGGTGAGCGTCGCCTGGCCCCTCTCCGGCGTGCAGGTCGTCGACCTGTCCAGCGGGTTGGCGGGCGCGTACTGCGCCAAGTTGCTGGCCGACGGCGGCGCCGACGTGGTGAAGGTCGAAGACGTCACGGGCGACCCGCTGCGCCGAGTGGTCGAGTGTGATGCACCGCTCGCGGTCGACGACGACGGCGCGCTCTTCCGCTTCCTGTGCGCGTCGAGCGACAGCGTGGTCGGCGACGCCGCGCTCGCGCGCGAGCTCGTGGCGCGAGCCGACATCATCGTGTGGTCCGCGGGGAGCACGATCGCCGACGATCCCGCGTGCGCGCCGCGCGTCCTGCACGACGCGTTCCCCGACCTGGTGGTCGTCGCGCTGAGTCCGTTCGGACTCGACGGTCCGTGGGACGACCGGCCGACGACCGACTTCACCCGTCAGGCGCTGTGTGGTGGGCACGTGCAGCGCGGCACGCCGACGCGGCCACCGCTCATGTGCGGCGGGACACCGGGGGAGTGGGCCGCGGGGACGTACGGCGCGATCGGCGCGCTCGCGGCACGGCGTCGCGTCACTGCCGGTGGGCCCGGCGATCTCGTCGACGTCGCCGCGCTCGACGCGCTCATGTACAGCCAGCCGCTGTACCCGGTCACCTGGTTCCAGATCGCCGGCGAGCCGTTCCGCCCACGGCGTTCGTCGCAGCTGCCGAGCGTGCACCCGACCGCCGACGGCTGGGTGTCGTTGCAGACGACGACCGGTCAGCAGTGGCTCGACTTCTGCGTGATGGTGGGACGCGACGACTGGCTCGCGGACGAGCAGATGGCCCGCGGGACGCACCGCACCCTGCACCGCGACGAGATCGAACCGGTGATCGACGCCTGGACCGCGGCCCGTCCCACTGCCGAGATCGTCGAGCTCGCAACTGCGCTGCGCATCCCGGTTGCCGAGGTCGGCAACGGCGCCAACCTCCCGCACTTCGACCACCTGATCGAGCGGGGCGCGTTCGTCACCAACGCGCACGGGTTCACGCAGCCGTCGGTGCCGTACCGGCTCGGCGGCGGCGCGACCCCTCGGCCGTTCGGCACCGCACCGCCGCTGGGGCGCGACACCGACGTGCACCGGGCGCGCGTCTCGCGCACGACCGCGCGCACGACCGCGCGCCACGGCGGTCCGATCGACGACGCGTCGTTGCCGCTCGCCGGCATCCGTGTGCTCGACCTCACTGCGTTCTGGGCCGGACCACTCATCGGTCACGCCTGCGCGATCCTCGGTGCCGAGGTGATCCACGTCGAGTCCACCAAGCAGCCCGACGGCATCCGCTGCAACACCACGCGCCCGATGAGCGAACCGCGGTGGTGGGAGTGGTGCCCGCTCTTCCAGGGCTCGAACACCAACAAGCTCGACGTCGCCGTGGAGCTCGACACCGAGCGCGGCCGCGAGCTGTTCCTCGACCTGGTCGCGGTGAGTGACGTGGTGATCGACAACTTCAGCCCGCGCGTGCTCGAGCAGCTCGGTCTGGACCAGGACGTCCTGCTGGCGCGCAACCCGCGCGTGATCGTGCTGCGGGCGCCCGGGTACGGCGTCGACGGTCCGTGGCGCGAGCGGCTGGCGTACGCGCCGACCATCGAGGCGCAGTCGGGGATCGCGTGGACCACCGGGTTCCCCGACCGCGGACCCGAGCCGCCGTCGGGCATCGCCGACGCGCTCGGCGGCGCCCACGCGACGTTCGCGCTCCTGCTCGCGCTCGAACACCGCGACCGCACCGGACGGGGCATGTTCCTCGAGTGCCCCATGGTCGGCGCGTCGCTCAACCTCGCCGCACAACAGGTGGTCGAGCACTCGGCGTACGGCCGCCTGCTGGAGCGGCGCGGGAACCGGTCCGCGACTGCGGTTCTGCAGGGCGTCTACCGCAGTGCCGACGTCGATCCCGACGGCACGCAGGACCGCTGGATCGCGATCTCCGTGACCGGCGACGACCAGTGGCGAGCGTTCGCCGCGGTGCTCGGCATCGACGACCAACTGCGGGCCGACGAGGACGAGCTCGACGAACGCGTCGCCGTCTGGTGCGCGACCCGCGCGTCCGACGACATCGTGGACACCCTGTCGGGCGCAGGCATCCCCTGCGAACCCGTGGTGCGCGCCCACGAGCACGACACGCTGCCAACGGTGGTCGCGCGTGGCCTCTTCGAGCGGGTCGAGCACCCGGTCACCGGTGCCGCCGACTACATCGGTGCGCCGTTCCGGTTCTCGAACGGCCCAGCGCGCGCACCATCGCACCCGTTCGCCGCTCCTGGGTGAGCACAACCGTGACGTGCTCACGCGCATCCTCGGACTGAGCAACGCGGACGTTGATCAGCTCGAGGTCGATGGCGTGATCGGTGACGTCGTCGTCGGTGGGGTTCTGCACTAGGTCGGTCGGCACTGACTTGCGCTTCGCGGGAGCAGCTTCCAAGCTCCGGCGATGGAACCTGGAGGAGTTGCCGTCGTCACCGGTGCCAGCCGCGGCATCGGGCGCGGCATCGCCTTCGATCTCGCCCGCGCCGGCTTCGACGTCGTCGCGACCATCCGCGATCCCAAGGCCGGCGAAGGTCTCGCTGAAGAGGTCGGTACCACCGCCGGCTCGATCACCGTGCAGCGGCTCGACGTCGACGACCCGTCGTCGATCGAGCTCCCGTCCGATCTCCGGCTGCTCGTGAACAACGGGGGATCGAACGCGACTACCTGCCGGTGGAGCACGTGACCCATGGACCAGTGGCGCGACGTGTTCGAGACCAACGTGTTCGGCCTCGTCGAGGTGACGCGGCGCGCGATCCGATCCTCGCCGCGAACGGCGGCGGCGTGCTGTGCTCGATCACGTCGTCGTCGATCCTCGTCCCGGTGCCGTTCTACGCGGTGTACCGGGCGTCGAAGGCGGCGGTGAGCGCGCTGAACGACACGCTGCGCGTCGAGCTCGCACCGTTCGGCATCCGGGTGGTGGAGATCATGCCCGGACCGGTCGAGAGCGACATGCTCTACGACTCCGACCGCATGTCGGAGGCGGGCGAGTACCCCGAGTACCGAGCGATGGCGGAAGCGGTCTACGAGGGTCGCCAGGCGATCCGCGACCAGTACACGCCCGCCCTCGACGCGGCCGCGGCCATCCGCGCCGCCATCCTCGACGACGACGGCCCGATGCGTCACGGCTGCGAGCCGATGTCGGTCGGGCTGCTCGACCTGTGGCGCACGCGTCCTCGGACGAGGCCGTGTTCGCAGCCATGTCCGGCTCCGCCTGAGAGAGGGGATCACCCTTGACCGAACGCATCATCTCCGCCGACTCGCACCTCGAGTTGAAGCCCGAGAAGATCCTCGGGCAACTGCCCCGCCAGCATCTCGAGGCGTACCAGGGTGCGCTCATGGCCCAGCACCAGCGCATCCTCGAGGGCAAGCCGCAGAAGCAGCTCAAGAACAAGGCTGGGCGCGGCGGCGCCGACCGTGGGGCTGCCGACCGAGAAGCCGTGGGAGGCCGCCGGTCGACCCGGCGCGTACGACCCGCACGAGCGCCTGAAGGACATGGACATCGACCAGGTCGATGCCGAGGTCCTCTACGCAACGCCACCGGGCGGCGCCGAGTTCTACACGTTGGACGCCGACGCGTGCCTCGCTGCGTTCCAGGCCACCAACGACACGGCGATCGAGTTCGCGTCGGTCGATCCCGAACCGATTGATCCCGGTGTACATCCTCCCGCTCGCACGACATCGAGCAGTGCGTTGAAAGAGGTGCAGCGCATCGCCAACGAGGGTGCGCGGGCGGTGCAGCTGCCGCTCTACCCGTCCGACGTCGAGCTCGCGCCGTACTGGGACGAGGTGTACGACCCGCTGTGGTCGGCGATCGAAGACGCTCGGCATCCCGATCAGCCAGCACACCGGCGCCAACCAGTACCTGTTCGAGCTCATGGACCGCGACCCCACGCCGTGCGAAGGGCATCTTCCAGTCGTTGCCGTCGATGTCATGGCCGAGGCGATCGCGAGCTGGTTGCTCCCGGGCATCTTCGTGCGCTCACCCACGGTTCGCAGGTCGGCTTCGTCGAGGCCGGCCTCGGTGGCTGCCCTACTTCCTCGAGCCGCCTCGATACGCATGTCCGATCGTCACGGGTGGGAGCAGCTCGGCATGAACCTGCCCGAGCGGCCGAGCCACTACTGGCACCAGAACATGTTCGCCACCTTCGAGGAGGACGAGTTCGGCGTGCGAACCGCCACGAGATCGGCGTCGAGAACCTGCTCTGGGCCACCGACTACCCGCATCCCGACTGCACCTGGCCGGAATCGCCGCAGGTGATCCACACGCACTTCGACGACGTGCCCGTCGACGAGATGCGTCTGATGGTGGGCGGCAACGCGGCGCGGATCTACCGCCTGTAGCCAGACGAGCCGCTCAGGTCGTGACGCCGCCGGCGACGAGCTGCCAGAGCTGCTCGCCGCTCGGGTGCAGCGTGGCGGTGCCGGCCATCGTGATCTCGGTGACGGTGCGCACCGACGAGAGCAGGAACGTGGCGAGCAGGTCGGGGTCGAGGTCGGTGCGGATCGCACCGTCGTCGGCCGCGGCGCGCAGGAGCTCGTAGGCGAGGACGCGCAGCGGCCGGTACGCGTCCCACGACCTTCGACCGGCGCGGCGTGGTCGAGGTGCACGGCGAAGATCGTGAACGCGGCACCGGAGCCGAAGATCGGTTGGCGGCTCTCGGTCGCGAGCTCGAAGTAGCCGACGACGAACGCGCGGAGCCGCGCGAGGGGATCGGTCTCGGCGTCGATGCGCTGCCGCGAGCTCCAGCGACGCCGCGTTCGAGCGACTCCTCCAGCACGGCCTCGACGAGCGCGTCCTTGCTCTCGAACAGTTGGTAGAACGCGTGCAGCGAGAGTCCGGCTCGATCGACGACGTCCTGCAGCGTGAACTCGAGGCTGTTGCGCTCGGCGGTGAGGTCGAGCGCGGCGTCGACGAAGCGGGTGCGTGCGCTCCTCGGCGCACGGGCGCGCGCCTTCTCCGATCGACCTCGCGACGGCGACGTCGCGCCGGCTCGGCGCGTCGACGTTGGCGGTACGTCGACCGGTTCCGCGACGCCCGCCGGGAAGCCGAAGATGCGGGCCGCGTTGTCGAAGACGACCGCGTGCGCGTCGGCGTCGGCGACGTCGACCAGCAGCCGGTCGAGCACCGCGTTGGAGTCGGGGTACGTGCTCTCGGGGTGCGGGTAGTCGTTGCCCCAGAGCAGGCAGTCGGTGCCGGTGAGCGGGATGTTGTGGAGCGCGACCGGATCGTCCTGGAACGTCGCGTGCACCTGGCGCCGGAGGTAGTGGCTCGGGAGCTCGGCGAGGATGGGCTTGGTCCAGCCGTTGCGCTGGTGGGCGGTGTAGTACTCGTCGAGCGTCGACATCGTCCACGCCATCCAGCCGGCGTTCACCTCGACCATCACCACGTGCAGGTCGGGATGGCGCTCGAGCACACCGCTGCAGCTCAGCAGCGCGGCCGGCACGCGGCGCCATCGACTGGGTGGCGAGCAGGTTCGCGGTGGGCGAGCCCCACCCCCGGTAGAAGATCATGTCGTGGCCGGTGCCCTGGTGCATCACCGCCGGGATGCCCGTCTCCTCGATCGTCGACCAGAGCGGCTCCCACACCGGCAGGTTCCACTCGGGCGTGCCGACGAGCGGGAGCAGCAGCCCGCTGACCGACGGGTTCGCCGCGACGCGTCGCACCTCGTCGACAGCCATCTCGACGTCCCACGTCGGGATCATCGCGGCGAGGCGGATGCGATCCATCCCGCCGAGCCGTTCGAGGATCCAGTCGTTGTAGACCGTGCAGCACTCGCGCCCGACGGCCGGGATCGGTGATGTTCCACGCGTAGAGGCCGATGGTCGGGTAGATGATCTCGGCGTTCACGCCGTCGCTGCGCATCATGTCGAGGCGCACGTCGGGCGCGGCGGCCGCGACTCGCGCGTCCTCGTTCGCGGCCGCCTGTTCGGCCGACACGTCGGACCAGCCGAGCGGGCTGTCGTCGATGATCAGCGTCCAGCCGCCGTCGGCCTCGGCTTGGATCCGGCGCGGGGCACGGTCGCGGAGGTCGGGGGAGAGGCGCTCGAACCACAGGTCGTGCGGCTCGTCGATGTGCGAGTCGGCCGAGATCTTGGGCAGGTCGGCAGCGGGCATCGCGGGCTCCTCTCGGTCCTGGGGCTCTGGAAAAACAGAGTAGCGTTCTGAAAATGGAGAGCAAGATCCTGCGCCGCCACGACGTCTCGCTGTCTCCCGACCAGGACGACCTCCGCGAAGCCTTCGCAGCGGTGTTCGAGAAGGAGTCGCCCGCCCGAGCGGGTGCGGGCCTCCGAGCCGCTCGGCTTCGACCGCGACCTGTGGTCGACCCTGGTGGCGACCGGGCTGCTGACCATGGCCCTCCCCGAAGATGCGCGGTGGCGACGGCGGCGGCATGATCGAGGGCTCGCTGGTGGCGGAGCAGCTCGGTCGGCGGGTGGCGCCGGTTCCGCTCCTCGAAGGCCATCGTGGCGTCGCGGACTCCTGGCGAGCGTCGACGCGCCGCTCCGACCTCCGGGGCGACACGCGTGAGCGGGGCCCGCTTGGCGACCGTCGCCCTGCACCCCGCGACACACGGGCACGCGGCAACTGGTGCCCGCCGGCGCGATCGCTGACGTCGTCGTCGGGCTGGACGACGACGAGCTCGTCGCCTTCACCGCCGACGAACCACCGGTTCCGCTCGCCAACCTCGCCTCCGCACCGCTGGCGTGGCGCACACTGTCGGGTTCAGGCACTCGTGACCGTGCTCGCCACCGGGCGCCGATGCCGTGCGCGCTTCGACGTCGCAGTCCGCGAATGGAAGGTGCTCATGGCGGCCGCGCAGACCGGCGTGGCGCAGGGCGCGCTCGATCTCGCGATCGAGTACGCCAAGGAGCGCGAAGCCTTCGGGGTGCCGATCGGCGCGTTCCAGGCGATCTCCCACGCGATCGTCGACATCGCCGTCGGCGTCGAAGGAAGCCGGAGCCTGGCGCGGCGGGCGGCGTGGTACTGCGACCACGATGCCGGCGCACGCGCCGAACCGGCGCTCGTCGCCTCCCTGCACGCGCGCGACGTGGCGAACCGTGCAGCGAGCGTCGGGATCCACGTGCAGGGTGGCTTCGGGTTCACGCTCGAATCCGATCTGCAGTTGTACTTCCGGCGCGCCAAGGGGTGGACGGTCGTGAGCGGCGACGCCGCACGCCGACCTGCGGCGCGCTCGGCGACGTCCGCTACGGCGCGCCGGTCTGACGGAGGAGCGAACGCGTGGACTTCAGCCCCATCGAGTTCGACGACGATCTCCGCCGCTTCCGGGACGACGACGTGCGGCCGTTCCTCGACGAGCACCTCACCGACGACGTCCTCGCGCAGCGAGCGTCACGAGGGCAACGGCTTCGTCCCCGAGTACCAGCGCACGCTCGCGGCACGGGGGTGGCTCGAACCGCTGGCTCGCCGAGCGGCCGACACCCGACGCGCTCGACCCCGTGCGCGCGGCGGTGCTCGAGTCGGAGCAGGCCGCACCGCGTGGGCCCGCTGTTCCCGGTCACCGGCTCGCACGGGCTCGTGATGCAGGTGGTCCGCCAGTTCGGCAGCGACGCGCTGCAGGCCGAGATCGCCGACGGCGTGCGCGCCGGCACGCGTGCAGGCCTGCCTCGGGTACACCGAGCCCGACTGCGGATCCGACGCCGCCGCCATCCGCACACGCGCCGTGCTCGACGGCGACGAGTGGCGCATCACCGGCCAGAAGATGTTCTCGACCGGTGCGCACCTCTGCCAGTTCGTGATGCTCACCGCCCGCACCAACCCCGACGCGGCGAAGCACCAGGGGATCACGATGTTCCTCGTGCCGCTCGACGGTCCCGGGTGTCGAGGTCCAGGGCATCGGCACGCTCGGCGGCGAGCGCACCAACTTCGTGTTCCTCGACGACGCCCGCGTGTCCGACCACTACCGCCTCGGCCCCGTCGACCAGGGCTGGGCGATCGCGTCGGGCGCGCTCGCCGCCGAACACGGCATGGGCTCGGACGGCGGCCACGGACCCGATCGCCGGACCGCCGAGCTGCGGGAGGCGATCAACGCCACCACCGGCTGGCTCGGCGTGCTGCAGGACGCGTTGGCGGCGGCCGAGCGCTGGGCGGCCGCCGCCCTGCGACCCGACGGCTCCCGCGTGCTCGACGACCCCGCCGTGCGTGCCCGTCTCGCACGGGTCGCGCTCGACTGCGCCGTCTCCGAGTTCACGCCGAACCCGTACCGCCGCGTCGTCGCGTCGGACGTGTTCGTGCGCGGCGTGGCGGAGCTCGTCGAGCTGGTCGGCCCGGCGGCGCTGATCCCCGAAGGCGAGGACGGCGCGGTCGAGGACGGCGTCATCGAGTGGGCGCACCGCTTCGCGCAGGGCACGTCGATCTACGGCGGCACCACCGACATCCAGCGCAACCTCATCGCCGAGCACGTGCTCGGACTGCCGCGCCACCACGCGGTGCTGCGCCGCTGCTATCGGTAGCTGTTCCAGCGCAGGTGGTCGGCGCCCGGCTCGCGCGGCGTGACCGCGAAGTCGGTGCCCTGCGTGTAGGCGATCGGGAACAGCCCGACCTGCATCCACTCGTCGAACGGCACGTCGAGCAGCTCCGCCATCTCGCGCTCCCGGAACAATGTGAGTGTGGTCCACGCCGAGCCGAGACCGCGGGAGCGCAGCGCGAGCATGAACGACCAGAGCGTCGGGATCACCGAACCCCAGCGGCTCGCCTGCCAGAACACGTCGGTGCGTTCGGCCTGCGCGCCGGGGCCGAGCCCGTCGGTGCGCCCGGCGACGATCGGTACGCAGAGCACCGGCACCTCGTGCAGATGGTCGCGCAGGTGGAACACGCTGCGGGCGATGCGCTGCTGCTTCTCCGTGGTGCGGTCGACGTTGTCCTCTGGCGCCTCGGTGCGCGGCCGGTCCATGAAACCTTGCATCGCGTCGCGGTAGAGCTCGGCGATGGCGAGCTTGCGCTCGGGGTCGTCGATGCACACGAACCGGTACGGCTGCGTGTTCGAGCCGTTCGGCGCGTGCACCGCGACGTCGAGGCACTGCTCGATCACTTCGCGTTCCACCGGCCGTTCGAGGTCGAGGCGCAACCGCACCGATGGCGTCGTCATCAGCAGCTCGTCGGGGTCGTGCACCACGAGGTCGCCCTGGAACAGCTGCTCGTAGGCGGCGAGCGTGCCCCAGTGCTCCCAGACCCGGTCGATCAATCCGTCGTCGTCGAAACGGAAGAGGAAGCCGTAGGTGTTGGCGTAGTCGCGCCCGCCGATGGTCGTTGCGGTGTAGTCGTGCTGCCGGAACACGAACGGGCCGTCGGCGATCGTGCGCGTGTCGTGGAAGCGCGCGGTGGTGAGGTCGTAGCGGTCGACCTTGCGTCCGCTCCGCGGGGTCGGCGACGGCGCGCGGCCGAGGATGAGCCGCCCGATCTCGTCCTTGCCCACGAACGTGGTCTGCCCGGGCGCAGCGGGGAACTTGCCGATCCCGTTGAACCACTCGCAGTCGTCGCTCATCAACGACAGCCGGTCGAGGTCGCGCGGTCCACTGAAGAACCGCTCGACCACCTCGAGGTTGCGCTTCCGATCAACGTCGCTCATGTGGGCAGTCTGCACGCCCTCAGCCGAACGATGCATCCCGAGGCGCGAGTACGATCCCCGATCCTGAAGACGCTGACCGAGGACCAGATCCGATCCGCCGCCGACCTGCTCGTGGACGCACGTGCTGGGCGCCGGGCGCTCGCGGCGCTCCCGGTCGACGTCACCCCGGACCACACCGGCGACATGCAGCGGATCATCGACGCGGTCAGTGACCGGATCGACCGGCCGATCGGGGGCTGGAAGGTCTACACGCTCTACAAGCCGATGAACCCGCCGGTGTACGCGCCCGTCTACGACGTGTTCCCCGACGGCGCGGTGATCCCGGCCGCCATCTCGCCGGCGCGGCTCATCGAACCGGAGATCATGTTCCGGGTCGATCGCGACCTCCCGCCGCGTGACGCGCGGTACGCGGTCGACGAGATCGCCGATGCGGTGACCGCGATCGTCGGTTTCGAGGTCATCGGGTCGCGCTTCCAACGTGACGCGTCGGCCGCCGGTGCGGGCTCGCTCTACGGCGCGTTGTCCGATCACCTGGCCAACGGATGCATCGTCGTCGGCGACCCGGTGCCCGGCTGGCGTGACGTCGCGTTCGAAGACGTCCGCCTGCGGATGTGCGAGGGCGATCGCGAGCTGGTGTCGACCATCGGCTGCCACCCGTTCGACGACCCCTTCTTCCCGGCGGTCGTGGCGCTGAACCGATTGCGCCGTCGTCAGGGTGCCCGAGCGGGTGATGTCATCCTGACCAACTCCTCGACGAGCTTCTTCCCGGTGGACGCCGGAAGCGTCGTCCGCGCCGAGTACGAGGGCGTCGGTGCGGTCACCGCCACCTTCGCAGCATCGTGACCATGCACAGCGCCCGGCGGTGACGCCGACGGTTGGTGCGCGGAGGGTCAGATGGCGAGGCCGACGAGCTTGGTGTCGAGGTACTCGTCGATGCCCTCGCGGGCGCCCTCGGTGCCGAGGCCGGACTGCTTCACGCCCCCGAACGGCGCGGCCGCCGACGTCGGGTTGATGTCGTTGACGCCGACCATGCCGAACTTGAGCGCCTCGACGGCGCGGAAGGCGCGGCTGAGCGACTGCGTGTACACGTACGACGCCAGCCCGTAGTCGGTGTCGTTCGCCATCGCGATGGCCTCGTCGTCGTCGTCGAACACGATGACCGGGGCGATCGGGCCGAACGTCTCCTCGCGGTAGATCAGCATGTCGGGCGTGACGTCGGCGAGCAGGGTGGGCGCGTAGAAGCAGCCGGCGTCGAGTCCGTCGGCGGTGAGGCGCTCGCCACCGGTGACGAGACGCGCGCCCTTGTCGAGCGCGTCGGCAACCTGACGCTCCATCTTGGCCAGCGCGGCGGCGTCGATCAGCGGGCCGACGGTCACGCCATCGGTGAAGCCGCTGCCCGCCTGCAACTTGGCGAAGCGCTCCTCCATGGTCGCGGTGAACTGCTCGGCGATGCCGCGCTGCACGAGCATGCGGTTCGGGCAGATGCACGCCTGCCCGGTGTTGAGGAACTTGACCGCCGCCGCGCCCTTCGCCGCGTGCACCGGGTCGGCGTCGTCGAACACGATGAACGGCGCGTGGCCACCGAGCTCCATGCTCACGCGCTTCACGCTCGCCGCGGCCTGCTGCGCGATGAGCTTGCCCACCTCGGTGGAGCCGGTGAAGGTGATCTTGCGGACGAGCGGGTGCGTCACCAGCTCCTGGCCCACGGTCTCGGGCTGCGCGGTCGTCACCAGGTTCACGACGCCGGCGGGCAGCTCGATGTCCTCGAAGATCTTGAACACCTCGACCGCGAGCAGCGGCGTCTGCTCGGCCGGCTTCAGCACGATCGTGCAGCCGGCGGCGAGGGCGGGACCGATCTTCCGGGTGAGCATCGACACCGGGTAGTTCCACGGCGTGATCGCGCCCACGACCCCCACGGGTTGACGCATCACGATGAAGCGCTGGTCGGCGCGCGCCGACGGGATGGTCTCGCCGTAGACCCGCTTGGCCTCCTCGGCGAACCAGAGCAGGAAGTCGGCGGCGTAGCCCACCTCGTTGCGGGCCATGCGGATCGGCTTGCCCTGCTCCTCGGTCATGAGCTTGGCCAGCGCCTCGCGTCGCTCGAGCATGAGCTGGTACGCCTGGTACAGGTACTTCGAGCGGTCGTAGGCGGTGCGGATGGACCACTCGCCGAACGCGGCGTCGGCGGCCTCCACCGCGGCGCGCATGTCGTCGACCCCGCCGTCGGCGGCGCGGCCGATCTCGTCACCCGTCGCCGGATTCGTCGACGCGAACGTCGCCCCCGACGCGGCGTCCCGCCATTCCCCGTTGATGTACAGCATGCCGCTGACGTTACCCCTCGAGGTTTTGGCGCCCCTACTGCGTCATAGTGACGGCGTAGGGGCGCCGAAACGTGAGGGTCTCAGTGGGTGTGCTTGAGGCCGACGCGGACGGCGTCGCGGCCGGGGACGCTGCGGGTGAGGAGCGCCATGGCGTCGTCGATGTGATCGAGGTCGAACACCTCGCCGGCGACGACGTCGGTGCGCACGGCGCCCGACTCGATGAGCGCGACCGCCCGTGCCATCGAGTCCGGGGTGAAGCCGGCACCGCCGAAGAGCTGCAGGCTCTTGAGCACGATGTGGTCGGTGACGAGTCCCGGTACCTCGGCGAAGTGCTTCAACCCCGCGAGCAGGATCCGCCCACCGCTCCGAGCGAGGTCGATCGCCATCGGCACCGTCGCCGTCGCGGTGGCCACGTCGAACACCACGTCGGCGCCCATGCCACGGGTCAGGTCGTACACGACCGTGTGGGCATCCTCGACGTCGACCATCACCACGTTCGACGCGCCGATCTCGGTCGCCGCGTCGAGCCGCAGTCGGTCGTCGGACGTCCCGGTGACGATCACCTGCCGCGGTTGCTTCGCCAGCACCGCCTCGAGCACCGCGAGCCCCTGGTGCCCGGGGCCCTGCACGACGACGGTCTCCTTCTCGCGCACGCCGACGATGTCGACCCAGTTCACCGCGCTCGCCAGCGGCTCGAACAAGGTGAGGTGCTCGGCGGGCGCGTCGCTCGACATCCGCAGCAGCTCGGTGCCGGGGAAGATCTCCATGTACTCGCCGTACCCGCCCCAGAGCCCGACCTCGCCGTCACCCCGCATGTCGGAGTAGCCGTAGAGCCGCAGCGGTCCGGCCGCCATCAGGATCTCGTTCACCGCGACGCGGTCGCCTTCGTCGACGCCCAGCGCGGCGTCGGGCGCGAGCTTCAGCACGCGCCCCACCGTCTCGTGTCCCGGCACCACCGGGAACACCGACGCGCCGGGCACCATCTCGATGCCCCCGTACTGTGCGACGTCGCTGCCGCAGAGGCCGACCGCCTCCACCTGCAGCACCGCACCGCCCGGCGGCGGGTCGGGCACCGCGAACTCGCGCACCTCGTAGGTGTGGTCACCCATGAACACCGCGGCGCGGCACGTCTCGGTCATCTCGTCCCCCTCGTTCGTGTCATCCGACGCGTCTCAACCAACGATCCCGTCGGCACGCAGGCGCGCCAGCTCGTCGGCGTCGACTCCCAACTCGGCGAGCACGCGCTCGTTGTCGGCGCCGGCCTCGGGCGACGGACCCCCGATCGTCGCCGGCGTGCGCCCGAAGCGCACCGGCGGTGCAACCTGCAGGTGCCCGTTCACCTCGACGAAGCAGTCGCGCGTCGCGTTGTGCGGGTGCGCCGGCGCCTCGATCATGCTCAACACCGGGGTGACGCACGCGTCGCGCGCGTCGAACACGTCCTCCCACTCGGCACGCGTGCGCGCGCGGAAGGCTTCCTCGAACACCGGCATCAGCGCGGGCCATCGTGCCGCGGTCGTGTTGCGTCTGCGCGAGCGCGGGATCGAAGCCGAGGCCGTCGAGCAACGCGGCGTAGAACTTCGCCTCCACCGCGCCGACGGCCATGTACTGGCCGTCGCTGGTCTCGTAGCACCGGTAGAAGGGTGCGAAGCCCTGCGGTTGGTTGGCGCCGCGGGCGTCGACCCAGTGACCGGCGTCGCGCATCGCGTAGAACAGCGCCATCAGCGCGAGCGTGCCGTCGGACATCGCCGCCTCGACGACCTGACCTTCGCCGCTCTGCTCGCGCTCGTGCAGCGCCGCGAGCACACCCATCGCCAGCATCATGGCCCCGCCACCGAAGTCGCCGACCAGGTTGAGCGGCACCGGCGGTGGGGCATCGGGCGGACCCATCGCCTCGAGCGCGCCGGTGAGGCCGATGTAGTTGATGTCGTGGCCGCCCTGGTCGGAGAGCGGCCCGCCCTGCCCCCACCCGGTCATCCGGCCGTAGACGAGGCGCGGGTTGCGGGCCAGGCAGGCCTCCGGCCCGACCCCGAGCCGTTCGGCGACGCCGGGCCGGTAGCCCTCCACCAGGATGTCGGCGCGCTCGGCGAGCTGGAGCACGAGCTCCCGCCCGCGCTCGTCACGGAGATCGATGGTCACCGACTCGTGGCCGCGGTAGATCCACAGGTGCGCGCCGATGACGCCGTACGCGGGTCCCGCGGGATCGACCCGCACGATGCGCGCCCCCATGTCGGCGAAGAGCATCGCGAGCAGCGGGAGCGGGCCGATGCCCCCCAGTTCGAGCACCGTCACGCCGGCGAGCGGTCCCGCCGGTGTCGTGCCGTCGTCCCCCGCGCCCCTCCTGGTCACGGGGAGCGAGCCTACGGCTCGCGGCACGTCAGCCGGGCGGGTCGACGTGGAACGCGGTCTCCGCGTTCGTGCCCGCGGTGCCCGACGCGGTCACCCGGTACGTGCCGCGGCCCAGCGCGTCCGTGTAGGTCGTGGAGACGGTGCCGTCGCCGGCCGCGGCATGGGGTGATCCGGTGTACGTGTTGCCGTCGGGCAACGTGATGACGAACGTCACCAGCT
The DNA here is from genome assembly GCA_963697125.1 of uncultured Actinomycetes bacterium. Lineage (GTDB taxonomy): Bacteria > Actinomycetota > Acidimicrobiia > IMCC26256 > DASPTH01 > DASUAS01. The sequence continues at coordinate 329,724 of CAVOMW010000015.1, read as the reverse complement.
CCGACGCCTGCGCGCCGACGAGCTTCAGCCCCAGCGCTTCGCCTGTGGTGTCGTTCACCAGCGCGGCGTCGATGTGCACCGCCGACGGTGGCGGCATCACGAGCGCCTGCCCCTCGACGAGGTGGTCGGGGTCGACGAGTCGGTTGGCGGCCACGATGGCGCCGACCGACGTCTTGAACTGCTTCGCGATCTCGGTCAGCGTGTCGCCGCGCGCGACGTGGTAGGTGGCAAGCGGAGGAACGGTCGTCGTGGTCGCCGACGTGCTCGGGCGTGGGATCACCCCGCTTCGCTCGGGATCGCCGAGCAGCGCGCGGAGGCGGTCCCAGTCACCGATGCCGCAGCCGTCGCCGCGGTCGATCGAGAGGGCGACGCGCCCGCGCCCGACCGTGCCGGTGATGCGCGCACGCTGTGGCCCGCCGTACACCTCGGTGCAGACCCGCGCCACGCGGTGCTCCTTGGCGATGTCAGTGAGGACGCCTTGTCGCACGAGCGCACACGCCGGTTTGGCGGCCCGGGCCAGGAAGCCCGTCCCGCGCGCGGTCGCCGCAGTCGAGCGTGGCCTCCGTCGGAACGAGGACCGACGATCCGGTGCTGGCCTCGAGGGTCACGCGCGCCGATGGCGCTGCTGCCGGAGTTGCACGGCCGGCTGCGAGGAGCACTGCGACGACGACCGTGCCGAGGAGAGCGACGAACGTGCGCGACACGGCTCACGGTATCGCCGCAGTCGGCTCGCGCGGTCCGCGGCCTTGCGGCGGCGGACTCGCGGACCGCGCGTGGGTCGAAACGTGGTTCGGGTCTACGGCTCGTCAGGCAGGTCGGGCGCCCAGGCCGAACCGTTGATGTGACTCCCGCCGTCGACGAACAACGTGTTGCCGGTGAGGTAGCGGCAGTCGTCGCTGGCGAGGAAGAGGGCGACCGGCGAGATGTCCTCGTAGGTGTCGCCGATGCGGCCCATCGGGTTGCTGGCATCGGCGGCCGCGATCAGTTCGGGGTGCTCGGCCATCACCTCCTTGAAGGTGAACGACTTCGCGGCCGGGCAGATCACGTTGAGCACGATGCCGGTCGCCGCCCACTCGCGCGCCGCGGTGCGCGTTGCCGCCCGCAGCGCCTCCTTGGCGGTGTTGTACTCGAGCGTGCCCATGTGCGCGTTCACGCCGTTGAGCGAGCAGATGTTGATGACGCGGCCGTATCCCTTGGCCTTCATCGTCGGGAACGCGTACTGCATCGCCCACAGGGGACCGCGGAAGCCGATGGCGAGGCCGTGGTCGATGAGCGCGTCGGTCTTGAGCTCGGCGCGGCTGATCTTGCCGCCGCCCCACGCGTTGTTCACCAGGATGTCGATGGTGCCCCACCGTTCGACGGCGGCGTCGATCATCGCCTCGTTGTCGGACTTGCGCCCGACGTCGGTGCGAATGAACAGCGTCTCTGCGCCGGTCGACGACGTGAGCTCGTCGGCGGTGGTGCGGCCGCGCTCCTCGTCGATCTCCGCGATCACGACGCGTGCACCCTCTTCGGCGAAGCGGCGGGCGATGCCCTTGCCGATGCCCTCGCCGCCGCCGGTGATCACCGCGACCCGCTGGTCGAGCCGTCCCATGTCGTCCCCCTCGGTCGCTGACTTCATCCAATCTGGCAACTACGGAACAATGTTAAGGATCTCGCTGTCGTGCTCGCAAGTGGCGCGGTACGCTGCGCGGCGTGCGACGGGCCGAGGCGCTGGAGCAGATCGAGCGGTCGATGGGCCGCATCGGCCGGTCCGGATCGAGCGTCATGGCCGCCCGCCGGCGAGCCGACCGGGCCGGGGTCGACGTGTCGGCGCCCGGCATGGGCATCCTCGGTGTGCTGGAGCGCGGCGGCCCCCAGCGGGTGTCGGTGCTGGCCCGGCGGGCCGGGATGGTGGCGCCCCTGGCCAGCCGGGAGCTGCGCCAGTTGCAGACCCAGGGCTTCGTGTCGCGTCGCACCGACGGATCCGACGGCCGGGTGGTGGTCGTGTCGATCACGACCAAGGGCCGCGACGCCTACCGGCGCTTGCGGGCGGCGTCGGTGGCGGCGGCGTCCGACGCACTGTCGGAGTGGAAGGCGAGCGAGCTGACCGAGCTCGCCCGGCTGCTCGCCCGCATGGCCGACGACTTCAGCGCGGCACGGCCGTGAGCGTCAGCGAACGGCCATGGAGGCGCCGTGAGCGTCAGTGAACGGCCATGGTGGCGTCGTACGCTGTCGACGCGCGCAAGGTCGCGGTCGTCACCGGGGTCGGACCGGGCATCGGTCGTTCGACTGCTCTCGCACTCGCACGCGAAGGCTGCGACGTGGTGGTGGCGGCGCGCTCGGCCGACTACCTCGACGAGGTGGTGGGCGAGCTCGAGGAGCTGGGTGCACGTGGCTTCGCCGTCCCCACCGACACCGGTGACGTCGTGCAGTGCCGCGGCACTGGTCGAGCGAGGGGTCGAGCACTTCGGTCGACTCGACGTCGTCGTGAGCAGCGCGGCGAAGGGCGCGCCGAACCACACCATCATGCACGCCGACCTCGACGACTGGGAGCAGGCCTGGCTGGTCAACGTGCTCGGTCCGTTGGAGCTGTTCCGCACCGCAGTTCCGCACCTGGCTGCCGTCGGCGGTGGGTCGATCGTCGTGGTCTCGGCACTGGCCGTGCGCGCCGTCAACGCCGGCCAGGGTGCGTACGCGGCGACGAAGTCCGCGCTCACCGTCGCCGCGCAGACGCTCGCGCGCGAGGTCGGCGTCGACGGGATCCGCGTCAACATCGTCGTGCCGGGCTTCGTGCCCGGCCCCAACACCGCGGGCATGTTCGAGCGCATGGCGGAGCGTCGGAACACCACGGTCGAGGCGGTGCAGGAGCAGATCGCCGCCGACACCGCGTTGCGACGCCTGCCCACGCCCGACGACATCGCCGACGCCATCGTGTTCCTCGCGTCGGATCGCGCGCAGTCGATCACCGGGCAGACGCTCGACGTCAACGGCGGCCGCTGGTTCAGCTGATGTCAGACCCGAACGAGCGCATCTTCTACTCGAGCAGCGTGCACGACGATCGCGAGATCGATGCGGTCGTCGAAGTGCTGCGCTCGGGTCCGCAGGGCCTGTGGCCGGGTCGGCGTGTCGTGCGGATGGAGCGCGACGTCGCGGCGCGCTTCGGCAAGACGCACGGCGTGATGTGCAACTCGGGCTCGTCGGCGCTCTACCTCGCGCTGGAGCTGCTCGGACCTCCCAGCCCGGCGCCGAGGTCGTCACGTGCGCGCTCACGTTCTCGACCGACATCGCGCCGATCGTGCGTGGCGGATGGGTGCCGGTGTTCGTCGACTGCGAACCGCGCACGTACTGCGTCGACGTCGATCGCATCGAGGAGATGATCACCGAGCGCACCGGCGCGCTGCTGTTCCCGAACCTCATCGGGAACGCGCCCGACTGGGACCGCATCGCCGAGATCGCCGCGCGCCACGACCTGCCGGTCATCGAGGACTCGTGCGACACCCTCGGTGCCACGCTGCGCGGCACGCCGACCGGCGCGCGCTCGACCATCAGCGTCACCAGCTTCGCCAACTCGCACGTGATCACCGCGGCGGGCAACGGCGGCATGGTCATGATCGACGACGACGGGTGGCGCGACCGCGCCGTCATGCTGCGGCGATGGGGGAGGCGTTCCGAGGTCAACTTCTTCGGCTCGAAGCGGCGCGAGCGCGACTTCTGGCAGGACCTCGACGGCATCCACTACGACAACCAGTTCATCTTCGACGAGGTGGCGTGGAACTTCGAGCCGTCGGAGCTCGGTGCCGCGTTCGGCCTCGTGCAGCTGGAGAAGCTCGCCGACAACCTGGCGCTCCGGCGACGGCACTTCGAGCGGTACTCCGAGTTCTTCGCCGACCACGCCGATCGCTTCGCACGCCCGGTGCAGCTCCCCGACCTCGAAACCGCCTGGCTCGGCTACCCGTTGATGATCGCCACGGACGCCGGCTTCGAGCGTGCCGATCTGCAGGAGTACCTCGACGGGCGCGGCATCGACACCCGCACGATCTGGACCGGCAACGTCACCCGCCAACCGATGCTCGGTGGGGTGGAGGTCCGCGTCCCCAGCGACGGCCTGCCGCACGCCGACGCGGTCATGGAGCGCGGCGTGCTCCTGCCCTTGAGTCACGCCTTCGGCGACGAGACCCTCGACGTCGTCACCGCCACGGTCGAGGAGTTCCTCCGCTCCCGCTGAGCGAGGTTGCGTCACCTGAGGGGGGTATGACGCCCTCGAGTGACGCAACGTGGGAGGGGGAGGGCTACTCCTCGACGGTGATGGCGCGCTCGGGGCAGCCGAGCTCGGCCTGGCGGGCCATGATCACCTGGTCCGGCGTGAGCTCGTCGACGACGACGTACGCGTGGCCGTCTTCGTCGCGCAGGTGGAAGATCTCCGGCGCGGCCATGTTGCACAGCGTGTGGCCCTGGCAGAGGTCGGGGTTCACGATCGCACGCGCCATCACGCACCCGCCTCGGCCGCGCGCAGGTTCTCGGGTGCGGGCTCGGCGTCGAGGCGCGCCTGCCAGTCGGCCATCACCTCTGACCGCGGAGGGCCCTCACGACGGCCGGGCGTGAACGTCGCCGGGAGGTGCTTGAACCCGTTGATCGTCCCGATCGACTCGTACTGCTCCTTGCCCGCGTGGTCGATGCGGTAGTCGGGCATCCGGCGCAGCGCCTCCCTGAGCATGTACTTGAAGTCGAGGCGCGCCAGGTTCGAACCGATGCAGCGATGCACCCCGAGGCCGAACGCGGCGTGCGGGTTCGGGAACCGATCGAGCACGATGTCGTCGGGTTCGGGGAACGACGCGGGATCGTGGTTGCACATCGCGTACGACAGGAACATGCGGTCACCCGCGGTGAACTCGAACCCGGCGACCTCGCAGTCCTGCGTGATCGTGCGGCCACCGCCCTGCGCGGGCGTGAAGTGGCGCAGGAACTCCTCGGTGGCGAGGTCGAGGTAGCGCGAGTCGTCGACCAAGCGCGGCCGCTCGGCCGGATGCGCGTCGAGCCAGTCGAGCGCGCCGGCGAGCAACGACGTGGTGGTGTCGAACCCGCCGCCGATGAGCAGCGTCACGGTGCCGATGATGCCGTCGTCGGGCAGGAACTCGTCCATCACCTTGGCGTTGAGCAGCGCGGTGATCATGCCGGGGCGCGGCTCGGTCTTGCGGATCTGCACGTACTCGGCGAGTCGCCCGACCATGCGCATGGTGGCGTCGACCATGCGGTCCCAGTTCGGGCTGTCGGGTGCCGTGTACACCTGCATGTGCGCCGGCTCGCAGTAGATCTCCCAGTCGGAGAGGGGCAGGCCGAGCATCGCCATGGTGAGCACCGCGGGGACGATGTTGGCGAAGTCGTCCACGAAGTCGAGCCGACCGGATTCGATCACGTCGTCGATGCACGCACGTGTGAAGTCCTCGATGAACGGATCCCACACCTTCACCGCCGTCGGCGACAGGAACGGGTTCAGGATGCGGCGGTACTCCGACTGCTCGGGCGGGTCCATCTCGATGAAGCCGCCGCGGGTCGTCCCGCGCTCGGGGATCGAGATGCCCTGGTAGCCGTTGCGCTCGCCCGCGGGGTCGTGGTCGTTCGAGAGCAGGTCGGTGCGCTTCGAGATCGCGCTCAGCACGTCGTGGCCGGTGACCACCCAGAAGCCGTCGTGCTTGCTGCTCCACGCGACCGGGCACTGCTCGCGCAGCTCGTGCGCCTGGGCCGGGTACGTCTCGCGGTACTCCGGCGAATGCTGGTCGAATTCGACGACGACGCGATCGTCCGATGCCATGGGAACCCCCCGGTGTTCGCTGGCCGGTGGGCTTACGTTATTGGGGCTCCGTGTAATTGCACCACCGACGCGGCGCCGTCCAGTGCGTCAGACTGGCCGCGTGTCGACCCCGCTGCTCGACCTCGCCCCGCCGCTCGACGAGATCCAACTCGGCGACCCGCGCTTCTTCGCGCGCGACGACGTCGACGCCGCGTTCGCCCGCCTGCGCGCCGAGTCGCCGATCCACCGCACGCAGGACTTCGGCGAACCCGCCGGTCCCGACTTCTGGTCGGTCACCCGCTACGACGACGTCCGCGCCGTCTCGCGTGATCACCAGACGTACACCAACGCGCCGAACTTCGTCATCGAGGACTACCAACGTTCCGGCGACAGCATCTTCCACCTCGATCCGCCCGAGCACACCAAGGTGCGCCTGATCGTGAACAAGGGGTTCACGCCCCGGATGGTCGAGCGCATGGCCGACGAGGTGCGGGCGCGCGCGGTCGCGCTGCTCGACACCCACGTCGGTGAGGCCGAGTTCGACCTGGTCGACGGCTTCGCTGCGCTCCTACCGCTGCAGGTGATCTGCGGGCTGCTCGGCGTGCCCGAGGCCGACGAACCGTGGCTGCTCGGCTCGCTGGTGCACCTCTTCGGGGTGGCCGATCCCGCCAACGGCTTGCCGATCAGCGAGCGGGTGCGCGTGATGGAGGAGATGGGCGCCTACGCACACGAGCTCGGCAACGCTCGGCTCGACGACCCGCGCGACGACCTCACCACCGTGCTCGTGAACGCCGAAGTGGAGGACGAGCACGGCGAGCGTCATCGGCTCCTGCCCAGCGACTACACGCGCTTCTTCTCCACCCTCGCCGCGGCCGGGAGCGAGACGTCGCGCAACGCGATCGCCCACGGCGTGTGGCTCCTCGACCGTCACCCGGAGCAGCGGGCGGTCCTCGACGCCGATCCCGACACCGTCTACGCCACCGCGGTCGAGGAGATCGTCCGCTACGCGAGTCCGGTGATGCACATGCGCCGCAACGTCGCTCACGACACCGAGCTCGCGGGTCAGGCGGTCGCGGCCGGCGACCGCGTGGTCATCTGGTACCGCTCCGCCAACCACGACGACGCGGCGTTCGACGACCCGGAGCGCTTCGACGTGACCCGGTCGCCGAACGACCACCTGGGATACGGAGCGGGCGGTCCGCACTTCTGCCTGGGCGCGCATCTGGCGCGCCTGGAGATCCGCATCGCGCTCGAGGAGCTCTACGCCCGCTTCCCGCACCTGACGGTGGCGGCCGAGCCCGAGCGGGTGGCCATGCGCCAGATCAACGGCATCAAGCACCTGCTGGTGGCGACCGACGCCCGCTGATCGCATCGCGGCACGCCACGAGGAAACGTGCCAAATTGGTCGGGATGCGAGCAACCGCTCCTCGACGGGCTCGAAGCCTCGCGTTCGCGTGCGTGATTGCCACCGCGCTCACGATCGCGGCGCCGCTGTCGGCACCTGCCGCGCACGCGGCCGAGCCTGGTCCCGCGCTCCTCAACGGGGTCGACGTCCAGGACATGGGAACGTTCGATCGCGTCACGTTCCACTTCCGGACGTCGCTCTGCATCGACTCGCCCTGCACCCCGAACAATCCGCTCCCGGCGATCGTCCGCGCCGAGTTCGTCGACCCGCCGATCCTCGCCGACCCGAGCGGGCAGGTGGTCCCGGTGTCCGGCAACGCGGTGCTGCAGCTCGTCATGAGCAACGCGTCGGGCGTCGATCTCTCGGTGGACCCGCCTGTGCAGACCTACACCGGACCCACGCGCATCGACGCGAACCTCCCCAACGTGGTCGAGGTCGTCGAGACAGGCGACTTCGAGTCGGTGCTGTCCTGGGCCATCGGTGTGCACAGCGGTGCCGCCGGAGCCACTGCTCAGGTGCTCACGACGCCGACTCGCGTGGTGGTGGACGTGCCCCACGTCGTCACCCCCGTGGTGGTGTCACCGAACTTCACCGGCTGACAGGCGGGACCGGCTCTCAGCCGTTCGCGGCGGCGAGCGCCGCCCGGCACCGCTTGCAGTCGTAGAACCCGCCCCAGGGGACGTCGACGACGCGCCATCCGGTGATGTCCTCGCCGCACAGCGAGTGGGTGCTGCCGGTGGGAACGAGGTGATACGGCTTGACCGCCATCGCCCGACCGGGCTCCTCGTTCTGACCTTCGACGCGTGACTGCGGCGGCTCGCCGGCGCGTGCGTCGAACATCACGCGGTCGGAGCCTGCAGATGCCGTCATGGCCGGAAGTTTACGGCCAGGAGGGTCGACCGGTTCAGCGCGGGACCCGGACCGGCGCTTCGAGCACACCGACGAGCACGTCGGTGAGGTTCTCGATGAACGTGGGCTCGTCGAGCTCGGGTTCGCGCGTGTGCGACTCGATCACACGGGCCCGTTCCGCCATCGCCACCGTCATGAGCATGATCATCTCGACGACCCGCTCGCGTCGGACGGGCGCCGCCAACTCCGGTGGACGGGCTTCGAGCAGCTCGAGGATCTCGCGCAGGTAGGGACCGGTACCGGGCGCCGGTTCGCGCCAGGTGCTGAACTGCGCCGACAACTGGGCGACGATGCGCAGGTAGTCGCGGTCCTCGGCGTCGGCCAGGTTGGCGGCGTACGGGACCACCAGCGCCTCGACCAGCTCCCGCGTCGACGCCTCACGACCCACGCGGTCGAGCAGCTCACCGCGCGCGATGTCGATGGGATCGCCGTGACGGCTCAGGATCGCGTCGAGCAGCCCTTCGCGCGAACCGAAGTGGTAGTTCAGCGCCGAGACGTTGCGCTGCTCGGCCGCTTCGGTGATCTCGCGGACGGTCACCTGGTAGAGACCGCGCCGCGCGAACAGCCGCTCCGCTTCGCGGAGCAGCCGTTCCTTGGTGGCGGTCGAGTCGCGCGGCACGACGGGTTGGAGGTGGCGAACCAGAGCGTCGTCCGCCCTAGAGCTGGACGAGCGCGCTCTCGGGGATGACCGTCGGCCACTCGACGCCCTCGGGCAGCGGGTGGTTGAACTTCGCGTACTTCGGCTTCGCCGTCGCGCGGTAGCGGTCGGTGGAGTGGGTGCGGTCGGGGTCGAACTGCGGGATGACCTTGTCACCGAACAGCTCGAGGCACTGCAGCACCTCTTCCTGGTGCATGCCCTCGACCGGCATGCCGAACACGAGCTGGTCCATGCCGACCTCGCCCCAGCGGGAGATCTGCTCGGCGACCTCGTCGGGCGTGCCGCAGAGCATGTTGCCGCCGTCGATGATGGCGTCGAGCAAGGCGTCGTCGTCGCCGCCCGACAGGTCCTTCAGGGAGAGCGGCGCGCTCGGCCACGTGATCGCGTCCTGCGACTTCGGCATCGAGTCGTGGTACATGTTGACCATCGTGACGAGGTAGCCGCGGCCGTTGCGCAGCGCGATCTTGCGGGCTTCCTCACGCGTCTCGCAGCAGATCACCGAGTTGGTGATCATCATGTTGTCGTTCTTGAACTGGCCGACGGGCTCGGTGCACTTCGCTGGCACCTTCCTTGTAGGCGTCGATGCGGCCCTTCAGGTTGAAGATGGGCTCGAAGTTGAACGCGATGGCACCGATGCCGAGCTCACCCGCACGTCGCGAAGGTCGGCGGGTTGCCGCACGCCACCCAGATCGGCGGGTGACCCTTGCCGTACGGCTTGGGGAGGACGTTGTGCGGCGTGGGCACGGTGAAGTGCTCGCCCTCGTACGAGTAGTCCTCCTGCTCCCACATCCGCGGGACTTCCTTGATGACCTCTTCCCACTCGGCCTTGGTCGTGGCGGGATCCATGATGTCGAAGCTGGCGAGCTCGTGGCTGCCGGCGCCGCGGCCGGTGCCCCACTCGTAGCGGTTGTCGGTGAAGTGGTCGAGCATGGCGGCGCGCTCGGCGTAGCGCACCGGGTGCTCCTTGCGGGGCGAGAGGCTGTTGATGCCCGACGACAGGTGGATGTAGTCGGTCTGCGACGCGATCCAGCCCATCACGACCTCGGGCGCCGACATGTGCGAGTACTCGGTGAGCGAGTGGTGCTCGCCCAGCCAGGCGTACTTCCAGTTGTGCTTGTCGGCGAAGATCACGTACTCCGCCTCGCGGATGAGCGCCTTGTGCTCCATCTCCGTCTGGTGTGCGGCGGGGCCGGGGATGTAGCCGTTGAGGAAGATGCCGAATTCCATGCTGGGATGCTCCTGGTCGAGGCGTGAACGTTTTAAGGGTACGTCTTAAAACCCCGATGGTCAAGGCAGTGGCGTCGACCCGGGTGTGCCACCATGCGCTGGTGCCCGTCTCGGGGTTGGACCACGTCGCCATCACCGTCGCCGACGTCGACGCGACCATCGCCTGGTACCAGCGGGTCCTGGACGCGGAGCCGCTCCACCTCGACCTCTGGCAGGAGGGGAAGCTCCCGATCGCACTGCTGCAGGTGGGGGCGGCGCGCCTGAGCGTGCACCCGGCGGCCGCGCCCGCGGCGCCCCATGCCGACACGCCGACGCCCGGCTCCGCCGACCTGTGCTTCCGCTTCGACGGCCCGGTCGCCGAGATCCTCGCCCTCCTCGCTGCGGCTGACGTCCCGGTGGTCGACGGCCCCGTGGCGCGACCGGCGTCGAACGGGGCGATGGGGGCGTCGGTCTACTTCCGCGATCTCGACGGCAACCTGCTCGAGCTGCTCACCCTCGACGGCACCTCCTGATGGACTTCAGGGACTGATGGACTTCACCGAGTCCGACGAACACGCGATGTTGCGCGCCGCGGCCGGCGACGTGGCCGCGAGGTTCGGGCACGAGTGGTTCCGCGAACGCGCGCGCGCTGGTGGGCGCGCCGAGGAGCTGTGGCAGGCGCTGGCCGCGCCCGGCTTCCTCTCCGTGCACCTCCCCGAGCAGTACGGAGGTGGCGGCGGCGGGATGAGCGAGCTCGTGGTCGTGAGCGAAGCGGCCGCCGCGCAGGGATGCCCGCTGCTCCTGGTGCTCGTGTCGGCCGGCATCTCCGCCGAGTTGCTGGCGCGCTTCGGCACCGACGCGCAGCGCGACCGATGGCTCCCCGAGCTCTGCCGCGGCGAGAAGATGGTCTTCGCGATCACCGAGCCCGATGCCGGTTCGAACAGCCACCACCTCGCGACCACCGCGACGCGCGACGGCGACGTGTATCGACTGCGTGGCGCCAAGACCTACATCTCCGGGGTCGACGAGGCGCCCACGATGCTCGTGGTGGCACGCACCGGGACCGACGACACCGACGTGTCGAGGCCCGACCGCGCCCAGCTGTCGCTCTTCGTCGTCGACACCGACGCGCCGGGGCTCGATCGCACGCCGATCCCGGTGGAGGTGACGATCCCCGAGAAGCAGTTCCAGCTGTTCTTCGACGACGTCACGCGTGCCGGCCGACCGGCTCGTCGGCACCGAGGGCGACGGCCTCCGCCAACTGTTCTACGGACTCAACCCCGAACGCATCCTGAGCGCGTCGATCTGCACGGGCATCGGGCAGTACGCGCTCGAGCGTGCAGCCGCGTACGCGCGCGAGCGCGAGGTGTGGGGCGTTCCCATCGGCGCGCACCAGGGCGTCGCGCACCCGTTGGCGCGGGCGAAGGTCGAGCTCGAGCTGGCGCGGCTCATGATGCAGAAGGCGGCGTGGATGCACGATCACGCCGACGACGACGGCCACGATCGGGTCGCCGCGGGCGAAGCCGCCAACATGGCCAAGTTCGCCGCGGCCGAGGCGGGCGCGCACTGCCTCGACGCCGCCATCCAGACCCACGGCGGCAACGGCATGGCCACCGAATACGGCCTCGCCGACCTCTGGGGCCTCGTGCGCCTCCTGCGCATCGCGCCGGTGAGCCACGAGATGATCCTCAACTTCGTCGCCCAGCAGTCGCTCGGTCTCCCCAAGTCCTACTGACCATCACTCCTGTTTCGGCGCCCCTACTGCCGTCACTATGACGAGGATCGAACGGCGCCAAAACCGTTTACCGGGCGGGGAAGATCATGCAGCTGGTGGTGCCGTGCGCGACGAGGCGGCCGCGCTCGTCGAGCACGCGGCCCTCGGCGGTGGCGAGTCGTCGACCCCGGTGCACGACGGTGCCGGTGGCGGTGATCGTGGTCCCCGGGTTCACCCCGCGCACGTAGTGCACGTGCAGATCGGTGGTGGTGTACGTCTCACCCGGTTCGAGCACGGTGTGCACCGCGCAGCCCATCACGGTGTCGAGCAGCGTCGCCGCGATGCCGCCGTGGACGCCACCCATGGGGTTGGTCATGTCGGCGCGCGTGTCGAGTGTGGCCTCGACGTCGCCGTGGTCGACCCGCGACAACGTGAAGCCGATCAACCCGGCGATGCCGGGACGGGGGAGCGCGCCCGACTGCACCGCCCGCACCTGTTCGAGTCCCGCTGCCGTCTCCAGTTGCGTCATGCAACGAACCATAGATCGAGTCAGTAGCGTCATGCAACTGATACCCTCGACGGCATGAAGCGGACGTCGTTCGAGGAGATGCACTGCTCGATCGCCCAGACCCTCGAGGTGGTCGGCGAGTGGTGGACGCTGCTGATCGTGCGCGACGCCGTCCTGGGCATCACCCGCTTCGACGACTGGCAGCGCCGCCTCGGCATCGCCCGCAACGTGCTCAGCGCCCGGCTCGACGCGCTGGTGGAGCACGGGATCCTCGAGCGACGCCGCTACCAGGACCGCCCGCCGCGCCACGAGTACGTGCTCACGCGCAAGGGCCGCGACCTGGCGCCCGTCATCGAGGCGCTGCGCAACTGGGGCGACCGGTACGCCGCGCCCGACGGTCCGCCGGTGCTCATGATCCACGACGACTGTGGCGAGGCGGTCCATTCGGTGTCGCACTGCTCGCACTGCGGCGAGCGCCTGCACCGCGACCGCATCCACGTCGAACCCGGCCCGGGCGCGCCCGATCTCCGCTTCCTGCCCGGGTTCGACGACTCGCGCGCCGGAGAGGGAGTCGACCGCACTGGGATCCGGGCCATGCTCGCGTTGAGTCCTGCCGAGCGACTCGCGTCGCTTCCTGCCGAATCCGAGGTGCTCGATCGACTTACACGCGCACGCCGCCGCGACGAGCGCGACGACGCGTCAGACTGACGGGATGCAAGCTCCCGCGCAGCGCTACGTCGGACACCGGGTCGCTCGGGTCGAGGACCCCCGCCTGCTCACCGGACATGGGAGCTACGTCGACGACGTGACCGTGCCCGGGATGCTCCACGCCCACTTCGTGCGCAGCCCGTTCCCGCACGCCAACATCTTCGGCATCGACGTCGACGCGGCCCGTCGCCACGCCGGCGTGGTCGCCGTGTACACGGGCGCCGACATGGAGGCGCTCACCCACCCGTTCATGGGCTTCCTCCCGCTGCCCGACCTGTACCACCCGATGTTCTTCGCGCTCGCCGTCGACCGCGTGCGGCTGGTCGGTGACCCGGTCGCGCTGATCATCGCCGAGTCGCGCTACGTGGCCGAAGACGCCGCGCAACTCGTCGTCGTCGACTACGAAGAGCTGCAGCCGATCGCCACCATCGAGCACGCGCTCGATCCCACCCGCGACGCGATCTGGCCCGGACCCCACGGCAACGTGCTGCAGCGCGACCGACGCGACTACGGCGACGTCGACGCCGCGTTCGCGGGAGCCGACCGCGTCGTCCGCGAGACGTTCGTGCAGCACCGGTACTCGAACCAGCCGATGGAGACACGGGGGTGCGTGGCCGAGGTCGATCCCGTCGTCGGCACGGTCGAGTACCACTCGGCCACGCAGAACAGCCACCTGATGAAGTGGTCGCTGGCCGCGCTCACCGGGCGCCAGCCGGTGTGGCAGTCGCTCGTCGACATCGCGCGTCAACGCGAGCGCATGGCCGGCCTCGTCCAGAAGGCCAAGGCCATGGCCGCCGCCAACAAGGCCGCGGCCGTCGAGAAGGCCGCCGAAGAGCACCACGCGCCGCCGAAGCACGTCCACCTGGTCGAGGAGCCGATCGGTGAGGGCCTCGCGGTATCGGCCTCACCCGGCAAGTCGATGGCGCAGACGTTCCTCCGCGAACCCATACGGATCGTGCACCTCACTCGCATGCTCCTCGGCCTGCTCGCGCGGGATCCGGTCACGTTGCCCGCGCGTCACCGCGCAGGACATCGGCGGTGCGTTCGGTGTGAAGGTGCTCCCGACCCGCGAAGACGTCGCGGTGCTGGCGGCGGCCGTCGATCTCGGCCGATCGGTCAAGTGGATCGAGGATCGCAACGAGCACCTGCTCGTCGCGGGCCAAGCGCGCGAGGAGACGCTCGAAGTCGAAGCCGCGCTGCGCCACGACGGCACGCTGCTCGGCATGCGGGTGCACATGGCCATGGACCAGGGCGCGTACCCCGCGTTCCCGTTCAGCGCGGCGATGTACCCGATGCTGATCCGCACGATGATGCCGGGCCCGTACCGACTCCCGGCGCTCGGCTTCGCCACCACCATCACCGCGTCGAACAAGGCCACGTACGTCGCCTACCGCGGCCCCTGGGCGGTCGAGACCTGGGTGCGCGAGCGCATGCTCGACATCTCGGCGCGCGCGCTGGGCATCGGTCGAGACGAGATCCGGTTGCGCAACATCATCGGGCCCGACGAGTTGCCGCGGAAGATGCTGACCGGCCCCACGCTCGACATCCGCATGTCGGCGCGCACCACGCTCGAGCGCGCGCTCGAGGTCGCCGATCTCGCGTCGTGGCCGGCGCGCCAAGAGGCGGCGCGCGCCGACGGGCGTTGCGTCGGCCTCGGGTTCGCGACGTTCATCGAAGCCGCGCCGGGACCGCCCGACTTCCAGGAGTCGGTCATGCCCGGCGGAACCGGTGGGCTGCTCGAGGGCGAGCCGGCGCGCTCGGTGCTCGAAGCCGACGGGACCGTGTCCGTGTACACGCAGCAGATGCCCCACGGCCAGGGTCACGAGACCACGCTCGCCCAGGTCGCGGCCGACGCGCTCGGCGTGCCGATCGAGCAGGTGCGGGTGCGCTACGGCGACACGTCGATCACGCCGTTCGGCCTCTCGGGCACGGGCGGCAGCCGGTCGGCCCCGATGGCCGGAGGCGCGGTCACCTACTCGGCTCGCGCGCTGCGCGACCAGGTGCTCGACGTCGCCGCCGATCTGCTCGAGGCACCACGCGAGGACCTGATGGTCGACGACGGCAACGTGCACGTCGCCGGCGTCCCGTCGATCTCGGTGACGTTCGCCGACGTCGCGGCCGCCCGACCGGGCGAGCAGCTGCGCGAGCGACTTCTCGTTCGACGGCGCCGAGGGTGGTTGGGCGCAGGCCACGCACGTGTGCTGGGTCGAGGTCGACCTCGAGACCGGGCGCGTGCACATCGACCGCTACGTGGCGGTCGAGGACTGCGGCGAGCTCATCAACCCGAACGTGGTCGACGGCCAGGTGAGCGGCGGCGTCGTGCAGGGCATCGGCGCGGTGCTGTACGAGAAGTCGTTCTACGACGACCAGGCGAACTTCCAGGCCGGCACGTTCATGGACTACCTGCTCCCGACCGCAGCGGAAGTGCCGGAGATCGAGATCCACCACGTCGAGACGCCGACCGACATCGAGATCAAGTACCGCGGCGTCGGCGAGGGCGGGATGATCGTCGCGCCGGCCGCGCTCACCAACGCGATCGAGGACGCGCTCGCGCACCTCGGCGTGCGCATCACCGAACAGCACCTTCCGCCGGCGCGCATCCTCGAGCTGGCGGGCGTGATCACTCCCGACGCGTGATCCCGTTCGTCGACTGGCTCGCCGGTCAGACCCGATCGACGCGACGCCATCGGCGACCTCGCGCGCGACACGCGCCGCGACGACACGTGGCCGCCCAGCGGCAAGGTCAACCGGATCAAGCTGCGCGCCCACCTGGAGGTGCACGACGCGATCCCGGGTGCGCTCGACGCGCTCGACGCCGCGTGGAACGAGTGGGACGCGCTGCGCCGCGAGGAGCGCGACGGCTGATGGCGCACCTCGACGCCGCGCTGGCGCTCGCACCCGACGGCGAGCAGCAGTGGCGGGCCCACGCCGACGCCGACCACGAGTCGATCAGCTCGATGTTCGGCGGATGGTCCGCCGCGGTGCTCCTGCGGGCGGTGTCGGCCACCGCGGCGAACGCCTCCACGCCGAGCATCGGGCAGCCGTCGGCGCTCACCGTGAACTTCATCCGGCCGGTCGCACCCGGCAGCGAGGTCGCGATCACTGCGTCGCGCCTCGGTGGTGGGCGGTCGCTGGAGCACTGGCGCGCCGATCTCCGTTCCGTGGTCGACGACGAAGCCGACGCCTCCGAACTCCTCGTCACCGCGCTGGTCGTCCTCACCAATCGCCGCGAGTCCGAGCCTCATCTGCAGTTCGAGATGCCGACCGTGCCTCCACCTGACGACCTCGAGCGGATCCACGCCCCCGGACCGCAGGGTCAGCAGACCGAGATCCGCCAGGTGGCGGGCGAGTGGGGGAGCGGCGACACCCGCGGGTGTCTCTGGGTACGCGACGCGTCGGGCCGGGCGCTCGATCACCTGCAGCTCGCGTACCTCGCCGACCAGTACCGCGCCGCGGTCGTTCTTCTGGGGCGTCGGGATGCGGCCCTCGGCGACCATCACGTTGTCGGTCTACTTCCACGCCACCGACGACGAGCTCGCCGCCGTCGGCACCGACTACGTCCTCAACGAGGCCACCGGTACACGCGGCGTGCACTCGACGTCGGGCCAGCAGGCGCGCTTGTGGAGTCGTGACGGCGCGCTGCTCGCCACCACCGAACAGCTCTGTTGGTACCGCTGACGCCTGCTGCGACGACCTGGCTCGTCGACTCAGGTCGCTTTGAGGGTGCCGGTCATGTACGTGTGGAGCGTGCACACGATCTTGTAGGTGCCGGGCTTCTTCACCGTGAACTTGCCCGACTTCCCGCCGTCGATGTACTTGGTCTTGAACGCGCCGTTCACGGCGGCGAGGTCGTGGGTCGCGCCGTCCTTGTTCTTCACCGTGATCGGGGTGCCGGCGGTGACGGTGAACTTGCTCGGCACGAACTTGAAGCCCTTGATCGTGACCGTCGTGACGGGAGCAGTCGCGGTTGCTGCGCCCGCGGTGCCCACGCCGACACCGCCGGCGGCCAGGAGCAGCAGCAGCGCGCTCACGGTCACGAAGAGTCGGGTCGTCAGGGGGAGACGGCTCGGTGTATTCGTCATGTCGCGAGCATCGCGCTCGCGGCCCGCGCCGTTCCCAACGGGGCGTCCCGGTGCCTGCAGGATCAGTCGCGCAGCCAGCCGCGCGTCCCGAGCTCGGGGTGCAGCACGTCCTCGCTCCAGAGGATCTGGCCGGTCATCACCGTCGGGTCGGCCAGTGCGACCTGCAGCGTCGCCTCGGCGAAGTCGTCGACGCTGGCGAAGTCGTCACCCGGTACGCGATGCGGTTGCCGGGGGTGAGCACCGGCTCCGATGGCAGGAGCGCGTTCACCGCGATGTTGTGGGGCGCGACCTCGAACGCGACCGCCTGGGTGAGGTGGTGCATCGCCGACTTGTTGCCGCCGTACGCGAGCACCGTGGGACCGCCGGGGTGCTCGTAGGGACCGGGCCCGGGCACGAACGCGGCGAGTGAGCTGATGTTCACGATCCCGCCGCGCCCGAGCTCGATCATGTCGGGGAGCACGAGCTGCATGAGGCGGTAGCTCGCGAACAACCCGATCTGGAAGTGCAGGCGGTAGCCCTTCAACGGGAAGCCGAGGAACGAACCCGGCCGCGTCGTCGTGGTGCGCGCCGGCGGAGGAGCCTTCGGTGGCGCGCTCCTTCGCGGCCGGCGCGGTGCCGGCGCGGTGGACGACCCGGGACCGTGAGCGCGGCGTTGTTCACGAGGAGGTCGATCGCGCCGAACGCGGCGCGCGCTTCGTCGACGACACGGTCGACGTCGTCCTCGTCGCCGAGGTCGGCGCGGATGGCGATGGCGCGCCCGCCGTCGGCTTCGATTGATGCGACCGTCTCGTGGATCGTGCCCGGCAACCGCTCGTCGAAGACCTGTTCGGTGCGCGCCACCACCGCGACGGCCGCGCCCTCCACCGCGAACAGGCGCGCGACGGCCTCGCCGATGCCACGGCTGGCGCCGGTGACGATGGCGACGCGGCCCTCGAGCCTCACATCACCGTCCGGTACTGCGTGCCGTCGGCGAGCGCGGGATCGGCGAACGCGCGGACCATGTTGGTCTGCACGTACGACGCGACGAACCGGCCGTCGCCGGTGAACACGTCGGCGGTGCCGAACGTGCGGCCCCGCCCTGCGTACGGGCTGCGGTGCGCGAGCAGGAGCCACTCGTCGGCGCGGAACGGCTCGTGGAACACGATGGTGTGCCCGACGACCCCGGTCGACAAGCCGCGGTGCGCGTCGTCCTGGCCGATGCTCGGGTGCGGACGCATTGCGGTGGCGATGAGGAAGCCGTCGGTCGCCCACGCGAGCACGGCCTGGTGCACGCCCTGGTCCTGGCCCGGCTCGTCGGGCAGCGCCGGCGCCTTCGCCCAGAGGAAGGTCTCGGCCGGGCCCGTGGGTGCGTCGACCGACCAGAGGTCGACGCCGTCGACGATGCGAAGTTCGGTGCCCGGGTACACCAGCGTGCCCTGGTCGGTCGGCGGCGTGTCTTCCGGCGCGGTGACTGCGGGCGGCGCGACGTCGTGGCGGATCACGTCGGGTTCGTCGACGTCGAGCAACACGAGGAAGCGCGCGCACAGGCGATCGCCCTGCCACGCGGTGACGGTGTCGCTGGCGAAGGTGCGGCCGTCGTGGATCGATTCCACCGCCAGTTCCGTGGGCGCATCGATGCGTCCGGGGCGGGCGAAGATCGACTGGATGGAGCGCACCGTCTTGCCGGGGTGGCGCAGCGTGGCGGTCACGATCGCCTGTGCGAGGAACTGGCCGCCGAACACCACGTCGCGCTGGTCGGCGTCGCCCGTGTTGGTGACCGCGTAGCGGTCGGCGCTGATCGGTTCGGGTCGGAGAGGCAACGGGATCGTTGACGCAGCGGGCATCACGCGGACTCTACGAGGCGGTGGGGGAGTGCGGCCAGCGGAGCGTGCACGGTGGGGTGTCGTGGCCAGTGGGCGTAATCTCAGCAGGACCGCGCGATCTGCCAGGGGAGCACAACGCCATGGATCTCAACGACCTCATCCTCGTCAGCGTCGACGACCACGTCGTCGAGCCGCCCGACATGTGGGAACGCCACGTGTCGAAGGCCGATCTGGAGCACGCGCCCCGCGTGATCCACATCGACGAGATGGACGCCGACGTGTGGGAGTTCGAGGGCACCACCATCCCCAACGTCGGGCTCAACGCGGTCGCCGGCCGTCCGCCCGAGGAGTACGGCTTCGAACCCACCGCGTTCGACGAGATCCGCAAGGGCGCGTACGACATCCACGAGCGCGTGCGCGACATGAACGTCAACGGCGTGCTCGGTTCGATGTGCTTCCCGTCGATGACCGGCTTCTGCGGGCAGCTGTTCAGTCGCACCCCCGACCGCGAGCTCGGTCTGCGTCTGCTGCAGGGCTACAACAACTGGCACATCGACGAGTGGTGCGGCACGTACCCCGGCCGGTTCATGCCGCTGGCCATCGTGCCCATCTGGGACGCCGACCTGATGGCGGCGGAGATCCACCGCGTCGCCGAGAAGGGCTGTCGCGCGGTCACCTTCTCGGAGAACCCCTCCAAGCTGGGCTACCCGAGCTTCCACTCCGACTACTGGGACCCGTTCCTCCGCGCGTGTGAGGAGACGGGCACCGTGGTGTGCCTGCACATCGGTTCGTCGTCGTCGATCTCGGTGACGTCCGACGACGCGCCGGTCGACGTGATGATCACCACCACGCCGGTGAACCTGTTCATGTGCGCGGCCGACCTCATCTGGTCGCAGGTGTTCCGCAAGTTCCCCAACCTGAAGATCGCGCTCTCCGAAGGCGGCATCGGCTGGATCCCGTACTTCCTCGACCGCATCGACTTCACGTACCAGCACCACAAGGCGTGGACGCACCAGGACTTCGGCGACAAGCTCCCGAGCCAGGTGTTCCACGAGCACATCATCACGTGCTTCATCGACGACCCGACCGGCCTCAAGCTCATCGACGACGTCGGCCTCGACATGGTCACGTGGGAGTGCGACTACCCGCACTCCGACTCCGCGTGGCCGCACGCGCCCGAGGTGTTCATGAAGTCGATCGGTGACCTGCCCGACGACGCGATCAACAAGATCACCCACGAGAACGCGATGCGAGAGTTCCAGTACGACCCGTTCGCCCACCGGCCGAAGGAGCAGTGCACGGTCGGAGCGTTGCGGGCCGAGTCGCCCGATGTCGACGTGGTGACCCGCAGCCCGCGGCAGAAGAAGTCGAACACCGACATCTCCTCGTTCGTGAACACGGCCTCGAAGGTCCTCCAGAGCGACTGACGGGAACTCGTTAGTCTCAGCGCCGTGATCGACGACGCACAGACACTCTGGGAACTGCTGGAGCGGCGCGCGCAGGAATCGCCTGACGCGCCCATGCTGATCGACGAGGCCGACCGCACGGTCTCGTTCGGCGAGTTCCGCGACTGGAGCGAACGGGTGGCGGCGGGCCTGGTCGGGCTCGGTGTCACCCCCGACACGCCGGTGGCGTGGCAGCTGCCGACGCGCATCGAGTCGATCGTGCTGTCGTTCGCGCTGGCGCGCCTCGGCACCACCCAGGTGCCCGATCATCCCGATCTACCGCGAACGCGAGGTCGGCTCGGTGTTGCAGCAGGCGGGGGTGAAGTTCTTCGCCGTCCCCGGGGTGTGGCGCAACTTCGACTACGAGGCGATGGCGCGCGGGTCTGCAGGAGACGATCGGGCGGCGCGTTCGAGACGCTGCGTGGTCACTCGGACACGGGTGCCCGAGGGCGATCCGTCGACGTTGCCCGCGCCACCGACCGACGGCGACGCGGTGCGCTGGCTCTACTCCACGTCCGGCACCACCGCGGCGCCGAAGTGCGTGATGCACTCCGACGGCGGGCTGATCGCCGGCGGCATGGGTCTCGCCTACGCGCTCGAGGTGCAGCCGGACGACGTCGGCTCGATCGCGTTCCCGTGCACGCACATCGGCGGACCCGACTACCTCGTCGTGATGCTCGCCTACGGCATGCCCGCGGTCCTGCTCGAGACGTTCGACCCCGCGAACGCGGTCGCAACGTTCGCGCGCCACGACGTCACCATGGCCGGCGGCAGCACCGCGTTCTACCTCGCGTTCCTGAACGAGCAGCGCAAGGACCCGTCGAAGCCGGTGATGCCGGCGTTGCGGATGATGAACGGCGGTGGCGCGCCCAAGCCGCCCGAGGTGTTCCGCGAGGTGCGGGCCGAGATGCACCTGCCGGTGTGCCACGGCTACGGCATGACCGAGTGCCCGATGATCACGCAGGGCGCGCCCAGCGACACCGACGAGCAGCTCATGAACACCGACGGTGCGCCGGTCCACGGTTGCGTCGTGCAGATCGTCGACGAGCAGGGCGCGCCGGTGGCGGCGGGCGTCACCGGCGAGGTGCGGGTGAGCGGGCCGATGCTGGCCAAGGGCTACATGGACCCCGAGGCCACGAAGGCCGCCTTCGGATGCCGACGGCTTCTTCACCACCGGCGACCGCGGCCACCTGCGCGACGACGGCCACATCGTGCTGACCGGTCGCACCAAGGAGCTCATCATCCGCAAGGGCGAGAACATCAGCCCGCGCGAGATCGAAGACCTGCTCCAGACCCACCCGAAGGTCGCGGCCGTGGCGGTGATCGGGCTGCCCGACCGCGATCGCGGCGAGCGTGTGTGCGCGGTCGTCGAGACCCCGGCGGGTCAGGAGCCGCTGACGTTCGCGGAGATGCAGCAGTTCTGTCCGCGACGCGCAGCTCATGACGCAGAAGATCCCGGAGCAACTCGAGGTGCTCGAGGTGCTGCCGCGCAACGCCACGTTCAAGATCCTCAAGCACGAGCTGGTGAAGCAGCTCGCCGACAAGGAGTGAGCGTGAGCGAACGACTCATGGAGAAGGAGCCGAGCGCATGAGGTTCGTGTTCAACTACCCGGAGACGTCGGGCTCGAGAGCGACCTGCTCGACTCCGGTGAGATCAGCGACACCGCGGTCGCGGTCGAGGCCGCCGGCTTCGACGGCTTCGCGCTCACCGAGCACCCGATCCCCGGCGCCAACTGGCTCGCGCACGGAGGGCACCAGACGCTCGACCCGTTCGTCGGCCTCGCGTTCGCGGCCGCGGTCACCGAGCGCATCAAGCTGCTGACGCACCTGTCGGTGGCGCCGTACCGCAACCCGTTCCTGTTGGCGAAGACGGCGGCGACGCTCGACCGCTGCTCGCAGGGCCGGTTCATCCTCGGGTTGGGCGCGGGCTACCACAAGACCGAGTTCTTCGCGTTGGGCGTCGACTTCGACGAGCGCAACGTCCTGGTCGACGAAGCGCTCGAGTACCTGCCGAAGGCGTGGTCGGGCGAGCCGTTCGACGCGTCGGGTGTGCACTTCAACGCCAAGGGCGTCATCCAGCGGCCGCGGCCCACGCAGAACCCGATCCCGATCTGGATCGGGGGCAACTCGAAGCTCAGTCGTCGCCGCGCGGCAACCGTGCAGGGCTGGATGCCGATGGGCATCCCCGAAGAGGTGGCGCGCACCACGCGCTCGCCGCACATCGCCGGGCTCGAGCAGCTGGCCGAGATGATCACCGAGGTCAAGGACATGGCCGGCGACCGCGCCGGCGAGCTCGACTTCTGCATGAGCTACCTGGGCGACACCCTCCACGAGCCGACCAAGGACGTGCAGAAGCACACCGACCAGCTCGCCGCCATGGAGGCCGCCGGCGTCAACTGGGTCAACGTGGGCCACCCGCCCACGACGCCCGACGTCGATGCTCGACTTCATCCAGGCCTTCGGCGCCACCTACATCCATCCCTGACCCACCGAACATGCGTCGAACTTGGCGCCCATACGCCGCAAGTTCGACGCACGTTGGTGAGGGCGAGCGTGGTCAGCCCTTGGTGAGGATGGCGCCGGCGGCGAAGGGGCCGACGGCGTTGGTCCACACCGCGACCTCGGCGTCGGGGATCTGACGCTCGCCGCTCTGGCCGCGCAGCTGCCGGGTCGCCTCGATGCAGAAGTTGGCGCCGTGGCGACGGCCGACGTTGCACGCGCCGCCGTCGGTGTTCACCGGGAGCGACCCGCCGAGGCGCGTGTTGCCCTCGGCGACGAACGCACCCGCTTCACCCTCGCCGCAGAACCCGAGCGCCTCGAGCCACTGGAACACGATGATGGAGAAGCCGTCGTAGAGCTGCGCGGTGTCGACGTCGGCGGGCGTGAGGTCGGTGCCCTCCCACAGCTTCTTCGCGGTCTGCACCGGCGCGGTGTGCACCATGTCGGACATCACCTCGAAGTGCAGGTCGCGGATCGCGTTGAGCGCGTACGACTCGACGAGCACGACCGGCTGGTCGAGATCGCGGGCGCGCTCCTCGGTGGTGAAGATCACCGCCGAGCCGGAGTCGACGGGGTAGTCGCAGTCGAGGATGCGCAGCGGCTTCGACACGTAGCGCGCGTCGAGGTAGTCGTCGAGGGTGATCGGCTCGCGGAAGATGGCGTCGTCGTTCATCGACGCGTGGTACCGCTGCGTGACGACATGACGACCGAAGTCCTCCTCGGTCGCGCCGTACTGCGACATGTACCGCTGCGTGAACATGCCCGGCCCACTGCACCGGGCTGCCCGCGCCGAACGGCACGATGAACTGACGGTCACCGGCGGCGCGGTGCAGCATCGACGTCATCGGGTGGTTCGCGCCCGCACCCTTCACCAGCGCCGACGCGCTCGGCTGCTGGCCGATCACGCGCAGCGCGAGCGCGGTGTCGCAGAAGCCCGACGCGACGGCGGCGATGGCCTGGGTCGCCGAGTACGAGAACGCCGGCGCCATCATCCCCGACGCCCACCAGTTGACCGGCTCGATGCCGAGCAGCCACGCGTCGAGGAGCGGTTCGGTGCCCACCGACGTGATGCCGTCGATGTCGCCGACGCCCAGGCCGGCGTCGGCGAGCGCGGCCTTGGTGGCCTGGATCATGTGGTCGTCGATCGACAGGCCGGTGTTGCGCCCGACGTGCGAGTACCCGCAGCCGACGATGGCGACGCGGCGTCCGGCGGTGGCCATCAGGCACCCGCCTTCGTGTCGACGGCCGCCGCGGGCGGAAGAACGGCAGCGTGAGCTCGGGGTGCAGCTCGACGAACGTGACCTCGACCGGCATGCCGATGCGCAGGTCGTCCTCGGTGCAGTCGGTGAGCTGGGTCATGAACATCAGCCCCGGTTCCTCGTCGAGCTCGACCGTCGCCACGATGTAGGGGATGCGGTCGACGTAGAACGGGTGGAACGGCTGCACCGCGATCGTCCACGTGTAGAGCGTGGCCGCGGCCCGAGACCCGCTCACCCGCGAGGTCGTCGGACTGGCAGTAGCGGCACAGCACCTTCGGGTAGTGCAGGTAGTGCCCGCAGTTCTGGCAGCGCTGGATGCGCAGCTCGCCCGCGGCGACACCGTCCCAGAAGAACTGGGTGACCGGATCGGGCTGGGGGAGGGGCGGCATGGGCCCTTCGGGTCGTCGGTGCTGGTCATGCTGGCGTTGTTGCCTTCCATGCGAGTGCGGCGCCCGACGCGAGCAGCGCGTCGACGGTCGCGACGTCGAGTCCGACCTCGGTGAGCACCTCGACGGTGTGCTCGCCGAGTCCCGGGGCGCGCGGTCGAGCTTCACGTCGAGATCGCCGAAGATCCAGAACGCGCCCGGCTGTTCGACGTCGTCCGTAGTCGACGTGCTCGTAGCGCGCGATCAGTCCCGCGGCGTCGTTGGCCGTCGACGCGAAGAACGGCTCGCCCTGGTCGAGTCGCACCTGGCTCGCTCGGCACACCGGCGTCGGCGAGCGCGGTCGAGCGCGTCGGTGACCGTGCCCTTGACCAACGCGTCGACACCGCCCAGACCACCTTCTCCGCCGAGCCCGTCGAGCGCGGCGCGCTGCGTCGTCAGTGGTTGCCGCGACCGCGATCCAGCCGTCGGTGACCTCCGCGATCCGGTATCCGGGCGCGATGCCGGTCTGCTCGTGGTCGAGCACCGCGACGGGCACGATTTCGCCGTTCGCGTCGAGGTAGGTCTCGCTGCCCGTCATCACGCCGCCGGCCAGGAGCGAGCCGGCGACGAACTGCGTCTCGCCGGTGCGATCGCGGTGGTAGAGCGCGAGCAGCGTCGAGATCAGCGACCCCATCGCGCACATGTGGTCCATGAAACCGAGCCGGTGCCACATCGGGTCGTTGCCCTCACCGGCACCGGCGACCTCCCACCCGCACGACGACTGGAACAGCTGGTCGTAGCCGGGCCAGTCGGCGCGTGCACCCTGCGGGCCGTACGAGCTGGCGTGGCAGTAGACGATGTCCGGGTTCACCGCGCGCACGGTCGCTTCGTCGAGACCGAGACGACGCGCCGCGGGCATGCGCAGGTTGTGATGGAGGATGTCGGCCCGCGCGAGCAGCGCGTCGAGCGCGACGCGCGCGCGTCGGGCGACTTGAGATCGAGCGCGACGCCGCGCTTGCCGCGCTGGCAGCCGAAGAACGACCACTCGACCCAACGCATGCCTTCGCCACCCGGCGGTTCGACCTTCACCACGTCGGCGCCGAGGTCGCTCAACAGCATCGGTCCGAGCGGACCGGCGAGGAACGCGCCGGCGTCGACCACCTGCACGCCCGAGAGCGGGTGCTCGGGCGCGGGTCCGGTCGTCGCCGGCCGCTCGCGTGGTTGCCATTCGGCGAGCACCTCGTCGGTGTGCGCACCGAGCGCCGGCGCGAACGCGCGCATGTGGGTCGGCGGCGTGACCGTCACCGGCGACCCGGCCATCGCGATCTTCCCGAGCTCGGGGTGGTCGACCTCGATCACGTACCCGTTGGTGCGCGCCTGCTCGTCGCCGAAGATCGCGCCGAGCTGCGCGGCCGGCTGCACCGGCACGTCATTCGCCCAGAACGACTCCAGCCACTCGCGGCTCGGGTGCAGCAGCAAAGCCTCCGGCCAGCCGTCGGTCTGCTGGAACAACGTGCTCGGGTCCTGGCGCGGACCGTCGGGCCGCACCACTGCGATCGCCTCGGTGAACATCGGCGACTTCGTGGGGTCGCCCATCAGATGGATCCACACGCCGTCGCCGGTCTCGAACAACGTCGCGCCGGTCATGCCCTTGGGCATCCCGGTGGCCAACGACGGCGACGGCTTCTCGACCCGCCGCCAGTGCATCGCCATCGGGACGAGCGCGCCCTGGGCCAACGAGGTGTGCGCGGGTCCGGCGTGGCCGGTGCGCTGACGGGTGATGAGCCGGGCGACGATGCCGATCGCCGCGAGGTGCGACGCGCACCAGCTCGCGATCGGGCAGCGCAGGAAGATCGGTCCGTCGCGGAAGCCCTGCTGTTCGTCGAGCACCCCGAGGCGCGCCATCGTCAGCAGCTCGTCGACGGGCAGGTCGGCGTCGGCGTGGTTGGTGGGCCACGCCAGCACCGACGACACGATCAGCTGCGGGAACCGTGTCGCCAACGACTCGTCGTCGAGGCCGAGCTCGCGTGCCCGCGTCGGTCCGTGGTTGTGCACGACGACGTCGGCGGCGGCGAGCAGCCGGTCGAGCGCGGCGCGGTCGCCGTCATCATGGCCGACCGCCTGGTCGAGGTCGAGCACCACGCTGCGCTTGCTGCGCATCCAGGTGTGGAACCCGTTGGTGGCGCGGTTCGCCGCGCCACCGGGTGGCTCGACGGCCACCACGTCGGCGCCCGCTTCCGCGAGCATGAGTGTTGCCACCGGACCGGCGATGCCGTCCGACAGATCGACGATGCGGATCCCGTCGAGGATGCCTGCACCGTGCGCGGTGTCGAGTGCCGCCATCGTCCCCCCGTTCGCAGTAGGTGGTCGAAGCTAACGGGTGGTCCGGTGCGTCCACCAGCCCGTGCACGCGCTCGTGACGCGTAGCGTGCCTCGGCGTGGAGATGCAGCGGAGCGGAATCGACCCGACGTGAAAGCGAGCTACGAGGAGTTCGACCGGGCGCAGTGGGCCGCGCGCCGGCGTAGCGTCGCGCCACGTCCACGGTCGCGCCCCGACCCGGAGACGTCACCGTCGCCGACATCCTCGAGGTCTACGGCCCGCTCGCCGAGCTCGTCGCCGACCGGGCCGGGAGTGCGGAGCCGTTCGTGATCGCGGTCACCGGCAGCGTCGCGGTCGGCAAGAGCGCGGCGGCGGCCGCGCTGGCCCAGGCGTTCGGCACCGACACCACGCGTGCACCCGTCGCGGTCGTGTGCACCGACGGCTTCCTCTACCCCAACCGCGAGCTCATGGCGCGCGGGTTGATGGACCGCAAGGGGTTCCCCGAGAGCTTCGACCACGACTCGCTGGCGCGGTTCCTCATCGCGGTGCGCGGTGGCGCGTCGGCGACACGCGCGCCGGTGTACTCCCACGCGACCTACGACATCGTCGACGGCGAGACGCAGGTGGTCGAGCGGCCGTCGGTCCTGATCCTCGAAGGCCTGCCGTTCCCCGACGACCACGTCGACTTCACCGTCTACCTCGACGCGGCCACGTCCGACATCGAGGAGTGGTACGTGCAGCGCTTCTGTCGTCTCGTCGCCGACGCCGCGTCCGACGACTCGTCGTTCTTCCGCATCTTCGACGGCTACTCACCCGCGCAGGCCGACACCTTCGCGCGCCAGGTGTGGGCCTCGATCAACCTGGTGAACCTGGAGGAGCACATCCTCCCGACGCGTGACGGCAGCGACGCGATCCTGGTGAAGGGTCCGGATCACACGGTCGAGCGCGTGAGGCTCCGCGTCGGCTGACGTGCGACGATGACGCGATGACCAACGCGGCCAACACCGAACTCGTCGACATGCTCGAACAGGTCTGGGGCTCGATGGCGGCGCTGGGGGCGTCGCTCGACGAGACCGAGTGGAAGGCACCGTCGGAGTGCCCCGGGTGGACGGTGCAGGACAACCTCGTGCACATCACGGCACTCGAGCGGTTCATCCTCGGCGATCCGCTGCCGTCGGAGGACCTGCCCGACAACCTGCCGCACGTGAAGAACGACATCGGCCGGTCGAACGAACGGTGGATCGAGTCGCGCCGGTCGTGGACCGGCGCCGACGCCCTGGCCGAGTTCGTCGCCACCACCGACGCCCGCATCGCGCAGCTCCGCGCCCTCGACGACGACGGCTTCGCCGCCGACTCGTGGACGCCCATGGGCCCGGGCACCGTCGCGGGGTTGCTCGGCTTCCGCATCTTCGACTCGTGGGTCCACGAACAGGACATGCGGGGCGGCTTGGAGCGTCCCGGAGACCTCGATTCGCCGGCTGCTCGGTTCAGCACCCAGATGATGGTCGACGTGCTGCCGTACGTCGTCGGGAAGAAGGTGGGGGCTCCCGACGGTTCCACCGTCGTGCTCACGCTCTCCGGCCCGATCGCCCTCAGGACGGCGGTGGCCGTCTCCGACGGTCGTGCCCGCCCGATCGAGCCGGTCCCCGAGCTCCCGACCGTCAGCGTGTCGATTGGCGTCGGACGTCTACGGGCGTCTCGCCTGTGGCCGCCTCGACCCCGACGAAGCGGTGGTCACGGGCGTCGTCGCCATCGAGGGCGACATCGACCTGGGCGGAGCGCTCGTGCACCAGTTCAACTACATGTTCTGACCCCGGTACTCCGAGAAGGCGAGCCACTGATGGATCTGGTCACCAACGTCGTCACCGGCAGCAACGCCGACCGCCTCCTGTTGCTGCTGCACGGGTACGGCGCCGACGAGCGCGATCTCGGCGGACTGCTCGGCTACCTCGACCCGAACGGCACGTTCGTCGGCCGTGCTGCCCCGCGGCCCCGTCGCCGCGCCGCCCGGGTTCTCGTGGTTCGACCTCAGCGCCGAGGATCCCGACGAGGTCGCTGATGCCTTCGCCGCCGCGCTCGCTGCCGTGGACGACCTGCTCGATGCGGCGTGCGAGGAGCACGGCTTCGACCGCGCCCAGGCCGTCGTCGGCGGCTTCTCGCAGGGTGCCGGTCTGGCGCTGGCGCTCGGGCTCGGACCGTCGGACCGCCCCCGTCCCGCGGGCGTGCTGGCCATGAGCCCGTTCGTGCCGCCGGGTCTGCTCGGCATCGACCTCGAGAGCGCGCGCGACGTCCCGGTGCTGCTCCAGCACGGCACCAACGACCCGATGATCCCGTCGGCCAGCACCCGCGGGCTGGCCGAGGCGCTCGTCGAAGCGCGGCCTGCCGGTGGTCCTGGGCGAGTACCCGATGGGCCACGAGGTGTCGCTGGAGAGCGTGCAGCAGGCGGCGCAGTGGCTGGCCCAGGTGCGCGACGGCGAGACGCCCGCGAGGCGCTCCCCGAGCCCGAGCCCGAGGGCCTGGTCAAGGCGGTCACCACCGCGTCGTTCCCGACCGAGGTGCTCGGCGCCGACGTGCCGGTCATCGTCGACTTCTGGGCGCCGTGGTGTGGACCGTGTCGCCAGGTCGGTCCGATCGTCGAGCAGATCGCGGCGATGCGCCAGGGCTCCTACAAGGTCGTCAAGGTGAACATCGACGAGGAGCCCGCCCTCGCGCAGGAGTACGACGTGCAGAGCATCCCGCTCATCGGCCTGTTCCGGAACGGCCGGCTCGAGCGGGCGTCGCTGGGCGCCAAGCCCCGCCCCCAGCTCGAAGCCGAACTGGGCATGCTCGTCATCCCCTAGCCAGCCCCCAGGGTTTTGGCGCCCCTACCGCGTCACTATGACGGAGGAGCGGCGCCGAAACGTAGGAGTGTGATCAGCCCGGGCGGGCGGCACCGATGACGCCGTCCCAGATCGGGGTGATCTGGACGACGGTCCCGGTGTGTGGAGCATGGAGCACGCTCCCGTTGCCGACGTAGATGCCGACGTGGCCGGGCCAGAAGACGAGGTCGCCGGGCTGGAGCTGGTCCATCGACACGGCGGGGAACGACGCCTGCTGGTCGTAGGAGCCGTGCGACATGCTGACCCCGGCCTGCGCCCACGCCATCATCGTGAGGCCCGAGCAGTCGTAGCAGTCGGGGCCGACGCCGGCGTAGCAGTAGGGCTTGCCGAGCTGTGCGTAGGCGTACGCCAGCACCGCCGCCACGCCGCCGCTGGTGGGCGGGGGAGTGGCGCCCGCGCCGCCGTAGGTGAAGTTGTCACCCGAGGAGCCGCCGCCACCACCGGTGTCGGCAGCCGGCTGGTTCTGCGCGGCGGCCTGCAGCTGCGCCTCGTACTGAGCCTTCGCCGCGGCCTGCTCGCGTGCCTGGCGCTCGGCCTCGGCCTGGTCGACCAGCGTCTTGAGCTCGCCGGTGACCTTCGCGTTCAGTGCGTCGAGCTGGGCCTGACCGGCGTCGAGCTTGTCCTTCTGCCCCTGCAGCTCGTCCTGCTTCGCCTGCGCCGCGTTGCGGGCGTCTTCGGCATCGGACTTGCGCAGCTGCACCTGCTCCTTCGCCTTCGCGAGTGCGGTGACGATCTGGTCGTCACGCTGCGCAGCGAGCGAGCTGTACTTCTGCTTCGACGAGAGGTCCTGTGCGTTCTGCGCGTCGAGCTCCTCGACGCCGGTGTTCGAACCGCTCTGCGTGTAGACGGCGGCGGCGCGACGAGCGACCTCGACCCGCAGCTCCTTCGTCTTCGCCTTGGCGGCGGCGACGAGCGCGTCGGCAGTGGCGATGTCGGCGTTCGCCTTGTCGAGATCGTTGCGCGTCGAGTTCATCTGCTCGTTGAGCGCGCCGAGCTTCTCTTGGTTGTCGTTGATCTGCGCTGCGAGTTGCTGCGCTTCCGCCTGCTTGTCGGCGATGGGGTCGGCGATGGAGACCCCGGGTGCTGCCACCACTCCGAGGAGGGCGACGAACACTGCGGTGATGACGAGCTTGAGAGCTCGGCGGTTCATGTGGGGACTCCTCCGGCGTAGCCGTATCGGTCCTTGCTGAACACGACGGTGTGCACAACAAACACGCTGATATCCAACAACAACACGTCCGTACAGGGGTGGACCCCGGTACGGACTGCTGGGCACCCTAGCGAACCCGACTACCCCACGCCAGCATCGCGGCCCGTTTTGGGGCAGGTTGAACCTGCGTTGAAGTTCCGCTCACACTCGGGTCGGACGGGCTCAGACCGGCTCAGACCGGCCAGCCGGGCGTGGCCGGGGGATCGCCGGCGGCGGCCACGGTGGGCACGCTCCAGGCCATCGCCTTGCCGACCTCCTTCGCCACCGCCTGCCACGCGGCGGCATCCCAGCCCTCGGCCGCGGCCACGAGCGAGGTGTCCTGACGCAGGTGCACGAACGCCGGCAGGTGCTTGAGGCCGAGGCTCGTGACCAGTTCGGCGTCGGTGTCGGCGAAGCACAGGTACTTGTCCTCGGCTTCACCGAGGACGCCCTTGGCGATGAACTCGTTGCCGACGACGCACAACGCGGTGCGGCAGTCGGCGTCGCCGAACACCTGGAAGATGCGCTCGGCGATCGGGATGTACACCGAGGCCTCGGGGCGCGGCGGCAGGATCACCAGGCAGAGGTGGAACATCGTCGACCAGTCGTCGAGCGTGCGGGTCACGCCCTTGGTGCTGGCGAGCTTGAGGTTCGGATCCGGGTTCTTCGCCACGACGGGAGAATAGGCGGCGACCAGGCTCGTGGCCGCTATCCGCTCACCAGCGTCAGTCCTGGCCGATCGCCTTCAGCATCGACGGCGGGATCTCGTCGTCGCCCTGCGCGAGCAGCGCGGCGCGCTCCACGTTGATGGCGTCGCGGTCGCGCTCGATCCACGTGTCCCACGGGCCGGGCGGGATCGCGCCGACGTCGCCGTTCGCGGCGACGCACGCGCGCAGGTAGCGCCTGGAGGTCGCGCACCTCGGCCTCGGCGCCGACCGGACCGTGCCCGGGCACGATCACGTCGGCGAGCTCGGCGACCACGTCGAGCATGTCGGCCCACGCCGCCGGGTCGCCCTGGAACGCGAGCGGCGTGACGCCGAAGAAGCAGAGGTCGCCCGCGAAGCAGACGTCGCAGTCGGCGACGAGCACGAGGAGGTCGCCCGCGGTGTGACCCGACGGCGGGAAGCAGCTCGACGCGCGGCGTGAGCTGCGCGGCCCCGTCGACGAGGTGCGTCACCGGGCGCGTGCCGAGCTCGGCGAGGTCGTCGAACTCGTCGTCGAACGCGGGCATGAACGCCTTGTAGGCCTCGAGCGGCATCGGCTGGTCGAGCGCGTCGCTCGTGACCGTCGTGCCGTAGATCGCGGACGGCGGGAAACGCCTTGGTGCCGCCGACGTGGTCGATGTGCGCGTGCGTCAGGATCGTGCGCCGCACCGGCAGGCCGAGGCCGTTCGACGGCGGCGGCGAACGGCTCCCACTGCGAGCGCACCATGAGGGTGTCGATCACGGTGATGCCGTCGTCGTCGACGACCACGCCCGCGTTGGCGACGCCGGTCTCGCCGCCCGGCAGGAGCCAGGCGAACACGCCGTCGGCGAGCTCGGTGAGGGTCAGGGGTTCGGCCATGTCGTCGAGGCTACGCCCGTCGGTTCCGGCGTCCATTCCGGGCGCGCAGGGCTCGGTCTACCCTCGCCGCGCATGTCCGAACGCTCCCGGAACCTGCCCCGCCGCTCCTGCCTGGCCGTCCCCGGTTCGAGCGAGAAGATGCTCGGCAAGGCGCCCGGCGCTCGGCGCCGACATGGTGTTCCTCGACCTCGAGGACTCCGTCGCGCCGCTCGAGAAGGAGGCGGCGCGCGACAAGGTCGTCGACGCGATCAACGACCTCGACTGGGGCGACACGGTCCTGTGCGTGCGGGTCAACGCGTGGGACACCGAGTGGACCTACGGCGACGTCATCGAGGTGGTCGAGAACGCCGGCGAGCGCCTCGACGAGATCATGCTGCCCGAAGGTGCAGTACGGCCGCCGAGGTCGTGGCGCTCGACCTCCTGCTGACCCAGGTCGAGAAGACGATCGGCCGCCGGTCGGGCACGTCGGCATCGAGGCGCAGATCGAGACGGCGCGCGGGCTGATCAACGTCGAGGAGATCTGCGCCGCGTCGCCGCGCCTGGAGACGATCATCTTCGGCCCGGCCGACTTCGCGGCGTCGATCGAGATGCCGGTGCTCACCGGCGGCGTGCAGATCCCCGAGTACCCGGGCGACCACTTCCACTACGTGTTCTGCCAAGATCCTCATGGCCGGCCGCGCCAACGGGCTGCAGGTCATCGACGGCCCGTTCCTCAAGATCCGGGAGCTCGACGCGCTGCGCGACTACGCGATGCGCACGCGCATCCTCGGCTACGACGGCAAGTGGGCGCTGCACCCCGACCAGGTCGCGGTCCTCAACGAGGTGTTCTCGCCCACGCAGGAGCAGTTCGACCACGCCTTCGACATCCTCGACGCCTACGAGAAGGCGACGACCGAGGGCGACCGCAAGGGCGCGGTCATGTTCGGCGACGAGATGATCGACGAGGCCAGCCGCAAGATGGCGATCAAGTTCGTCAGCCGCGGCGAGCGCGCCGGCCTGACGCCGCAGCGCCTGAGCTACGAGGCTTCGAGTGCCTGCTCGGCGAGGCGGCGGGCGATGACCTTGCAGGCCAGCGTCTCGTCGGCGCCTTCGAAGATCGAGAGCACCCGGGCGTCGACGAAGTAGCGGCGACACCGGGAACTCCTCGGCGTAGCCCATGCCGCCGTGGATCTGCATCGCCTCGCGCGTCACCCACTCGGCCGGCGCGGCACACGTAGGCCTTGACCATCGACGCCTCGAGCGTGCCCTCGCCCGCGGCCCATGCAGCCGCGCCACGTCGTACGAGAACTGGCGGCCGGCCTGGATGAGCACGGCCATGCGCGCCAGCTTCGCCTGCGTCAGCTGGTAGTCGACGACCGGCTTGCCGAACACCTTGCGCTCGCTGCGCGTAGTCGAGCGCCGGCCTCGAACGCGGCCTGCATGACGCCGACGGCGCGCGCCGCGGTCTGCAGCCGGCCGTTCTCGAAGCCCTCCATCTGGAGGTAGAAGCCCTTGCCGAGCCCGCCTTCGCTCGCCGACGAGGTTCTCGGCGGGCACGAACCAGTCGGCGAACGACACCTCGTAGGAGTGCATGCCGCGGTACCCGAGCGTGTCGATGGCCCGGCCCTCGAGCGTTCCGCCGCCGTCGGCCTGCTCGCAGCGCGAACGACCGTGGCCGGGCACCGCGTCCTTCTCGACGACGAACATCGAGAGCCCGCGGTGGGTCTTGCGAGCGGTCGGGATCGGTGCGGGCGAGCAGCATCAGCACGTCGGCCCGGCCCGCGAACGTGGCACCACGTCTTCACGCCGTTGATCACCTAGCCGCCGTCGACCGGCGTGCGCCGCTGGTGACGACGCCGGCGACGTCGGAGCCGAAGTCGGGCTCGGTGACCATCACGCCGACCATGAGCTCGCCGGAGGCGATGCTGCGGCAGCCACCGCTGCTTCTGCTCCTCGGTGCCGCCGGTGACGAGGGCCCGGGTGAGGATCTCGGGGCGGGTGATGAGCGACCCGCCGACGCCGAGCGAGCCCCACGACAGCTCCTCGGTGGCGACGACCATGCCGAGGTAGTCGGCCTCGCCGCCGGCCGCGAACCCGCCGTACTCCTCGGGGACCGAGAGCCCGAACCCGCCGAGCTCGGCGAGCCCGTCGATGACCTCCTCGGGGATGTCGGCGTTGGTGCGGTGCACGTGCTCGGCGTCGGGGCGGATCTTGTCCTCGGCGAAGCGGTGGAACGTCTCGGCCGCGAGCTCGAAGTCGTCGGGGAGGTGCGACGGCCCGGTGCCGCTGCGCTCGAGCGTGGCCGCGACCGCTTCGAGGAACTCCGGGCTGCGGTGCGCCTCGACGAACGGGAGCGCGTCGGCGAGCAGCGACGCGTCGACGCCCCACACCGCCTCGCGTCCGAGGAGCTTGGCGCCCAGGTCGGCGACCGCGTCGGCGACGAACGCGCGCGCGAGCAACGACTCGACCTCGCCGTGCTCCGCGTACGTCGAGCATCACCCGCGCCGCCTCGACCGCGCTGGCGGCGTGCGCGAGGTCGTAGGCGAGCACCTGGTGGTCGTCGAGCAGCGCCACCGAGATGCGGCCGTCGACGGTCGCGGCCCGGGCGAGGTGCGCGGTGGCAGCGGTGACGACGTCGGCCGCGCAGTCGACCGCGGCGGCAGCGTCCCGGAGTTGGTCGGTCATGGCCGGGAGCCTACCGACGACCCTTGCCGAATCAGGGGGTCGCGGTGCGTCAGGCGCGCGACGGTCGTCGGCGGCGTGGTGACCGGCGGTTGTCGTCGTCGCGGGCGGATCGGTGGCGCGGCGCGGTCGCCGGCGGCGACGTGCTGGGCGGCGCGGTCGCCGGCGG
Source organism: uncultured Actinomycetes bacterium (assembly GCA_963697125.1). Lineage (GTDB taxonomy): Bacteria > Actinomycetota > Acidimicrobiia > IMCC26256 > DASPTH01 > DASUAS01. The sequence goes on along the minus strand of CAVOMW010000015.1, from coordinate 294,613 downwards.
CGTGGTCTCGATGGTGCCGCCGTTGTACCCGGACGAGCCCGACGAGTTGTTCGAGCCCGACGAGCTCCCCGGGTTGGCGGAGGTGGCACTCGGGGCGACCTGCGTGCTGCCCTCGGTCTCGATCGCCTGCTTGGTCGCGCCGTCGACCTTCTGCTCGGTCACGCCGCACTGCGCGTCGACGAGCTTGTACACCTGGCGGGCCAGATAGTCGGCGCCGTCCATGGTGAAGTGGATGCCGTCACCCGACCGCATCGTGACCGTCGTGCCGTCCTCGATCGGCAGGTCGTAGGAGAACGTGCCGTCGGCGTCGGAGAACAGCTTGTAGGTGTCGACGTAGTGCACCTTCGGGTAGCGCTTCGCCACGTCCTGGGCGACCGCGTTCACCTGCACCACCGCCGGCGTCGGTCTTCTCGTCCTTGATGGTGGGTCCGCCGAGCCAGTAGACGGTGCGGCCCGGACCGATGAGCGTCTTCATCATCGAATCGACCTTGGCGGTGTAGGCGTCCTTCCAGTCGCCCGACACCGCGGTCCAGTCGTTGGTGCCGATGATGAACACCACGACCTCGGGGTTGAGCCGGGCCATCTCGGTGGTGGCGTGGCTGGGCCAGTCGAAGAAGCCGGGATCCGACAGGCCACTCGACACGCGCGAATCGAAGTACGGCTGCACCACGCCGGTCGCGCCCGCGAGCTTGCCGAGCGCCGGGCCCAGCGATCCGGCCAGCGAGTCGCCGCCCACCCAGAGCCGCAGCGGGTCGGTGGTCGACAGCGAACGGCACTGCCGGGCCCCGGTGGTGGTCGTCGCGGAGGCCGACTCGGCCTCGGGCTTGGGCGCGTGGATGGTGCCCGCGAGCGACGGCGTGTCGCCACCACCGAGGCGGACGAGGTCGAGCGCGACCACCAGGCCGGCGAGGACCACCAACACAGTGCCGACGATGCCGGCGATGCGGCGACCGCGTCGGCGCTTGGCGTCGCGCCGCCGGTCACGGCGGTCGGGGGAATCCCCCGGTGCGGTTGCGGGATCGGCCATGGGGGAGGTGTGCTCGCCGTCGCCAGACCCGGGTGGTGGGCGAGCGGTCGGAGCGAAACGACGATGCTAACCGGCAGGTCTCGCGGCTGGCCGCGGTGGACTCCGGTGGACACCCGGAGGTCAGGGACCGAAGGCGGCCTGGAACAGGCGGCGCGGCGCGGCCTCCTGCACCGCGCCGGCGACGCGGGCGGGCGACACGCCGGGATGGTGCGGCGCGATCCGCACGCGCAGCGCCCCCGGCTGCACCTCGAGCCGCACCGGCGAGTCGAGGGTGACTGCCTCGCCGTCGATACCGGTGTCGACCCGTTGGCCCGAACGCACCTCGAGCGTCGGCGTGGTCCACTCGTGCCACCCCGAGTACGCCGAGCCGCGACCCGCGGTCGACAACGACACGAGCTGCGCGAGCTCGGCGCCGTTGTGGACCTCCACGACGATCACGCCCAGCACGCCCTCGTCGAGCCGCGCCCGCGTGCCGAGCCCGCCGATGCCCTCCAGCTTGTAGACGTTGTTCGACACCAGGATGAGGTCGGGGTCGTAGTCGCCGACGACGTCGGGGCCGACGAGCTCGAAGTCGAACGGGTCGTAGTCGGAACCGAGCAGCTCGGGCAGCATCTTCGCCGCGGTGTTGAGCTTGGCGTCGCGGTACTCGTCCGACTGCACGATCGCCGCGTACACGCCGAACGACACGTTGTTCACGAACACGCGACCGTTGACCCGGCGAGGTCGACGCGTCGTTCGTAGCCGTCGATGAACGCGTCGAGCGCACCGACCACGTCGTCGCGGTCGATGCCGAGGTCGAGCGCGAAGTGGTTGCGGGTGCCGGCGGGGATGCACACGAACGGCACGTCGTGCTCGGACGCGATGCCCGCCACCAGAGCCTGCGAGCCGTCACCACCGGCCATGCCGATCACGTCGGCGCCCCGCGCGAGCGCGTCGCGGGCCAGTTGCTCGAGATCGTCGCCCCGGGTCAGGGTCACCGTCTCGATGCCGCGCGCCTGGGCGGCCGCCGCGAACTCGGGGTTGGCCTTCCCGCCACCCGACCACGGGTTCATGATCAGGATCGGGTGCTGCGCAGCGCCGACCGCCTCACCGCGGACGGTTCGTCGGCCATCACCGCGGGATCGCTCCGCAACGCGACCGCGTGCGAGCCACGCGAACGCGACGATCAGCACGACCGCGAGCACGATGTCGCCGACGCTGTGGTTCTTCAACAGGGTGGCGAAGGCGACGGCGATGGCGGCCACCGCGATCACCGACGCGGCCAGGCGCACGACCCCGCGTCCTGTCACCACGTACCACGCGGCCATGAGCGCCAGGAGCACGAGCACCACCGCGCCGAGCAGTGGCGCCCAGTTGTTCCAGAGCACGGCGATCACCACTGCCGAGCGCGCCCACTCCGCACACCAACGCGGCGAGCGCGCAGATCCTCCGACTGGTCCGGTTCATGACCGGAAGTGTGTCACCCCGCGTCGGCAGCTGGCGTGTCGGTGACGTGACCGTCGACCTGGGTCTGGTACAGGTCGGTGTAGAGGCCACCGGCGCGGAGCAGCTCGTCGTGGCGGCCGCTCTCGATGATGCGGCCGTCCTCGAGCACCAGGATGCGATCGGCGGCGACGATGGTCGACAGGCGGTGCGCGATCACCAGCGACGTGCGGCCCACCAGCGCGTCGGCCAACGCCGTTGGATTGCCAGCTCCGACTCGGAGTCGAGGTGCGAGGTGGCCTCGTCGAGGATCACGACCGCCGGGATCCTTGAGCAGCATCCGGGCGATGGCCAGACGTTGCTTCTCGCCGCCCGACATCCGGTAGCCGCGCTCGCCGACCAGCGTGTCGTAGCCGTCGGGCAGGCTGGCGATCATGTCGTGGATGCGCGCCGCCTTGCACGCGTCCACCAGCTCGGCGTCGGTGGCGTCGGGCCGTGCGTAGCGCAGGTTGGCGCGGACGGTGTCGTGGAAGAGGTGCGGATCCTGCATGACCATGCCGACCGCGCCGCGCAGCGACTCGAGGGTGTAGTCGCGCACGTCGTGGCCGTCGACGCGCACCTCGCCCGAGCTCACGTCGTAGATGCGCGGGACGAGCAGCGCGCTCGTGGTCTTGCCCGCGCCCGACGGCCCGACCAGTGCGACGAGCTCCCCGGGGGCGACGGAGAAGCTGACGTCGCGCAGGATCCACGCGCTCTCGTCGTCGAGGTCGGTGGCGCCGGTCTGCTCCTCGAGCGACGGGATCGACGACATCGCCGCCGACGGGTGCCGGAACCACACGTGGTCGAGCTCGACCCGCCCGACCGGCTCGACGAGGTCGACCGCGCCGGGGCGGTTCGTGATCAGCGCCGGGAAGTCGAGCACCTCGAACACCCGCTCGAACGAGACGAGCGCGGTCAGGACGTCGACCCGCGCGTTGGCCAGCTGGGTGAGCGGTTGGTAGATCTGGCTGACGTAGACCGCGAACGCGGCGATCGTGCCGACGCCGATGGTGCCGGAGATCGCCAGGTTCCCGCCGACGAAGTAGACGATCGCGGTGCCGACGGCAGCGACGAGTCCGAGCGCCGCGAACAGGATCCGTGAATACATCGCGGTCTGCACGCCGATGTCGCGCACGCGCCCGGCGCGGTCGGAGAACGCCTCCGACTCGCGGGTCTGCTTGCCGAAGAGCTTGACGACGAGCGCGCCACCGACGTTGAAGCGCTCCGCAATCGTGTTGTTCATCGAGGCGTTGAGCTGCATGCTCTCGCGGGTGAGGCGCTGCAGCTTCGGACCCATCCGCTTCGCGGGGATGATGAACAACGGGAGGATCACGAGGGTCAGCAGCGTGAGCCGCCACTCGAGCGCGAGCATGAAGGTGATCGTCACCACGACGGACACGATGTTGGAGAACACGGTGCCGAGGGTGTTGGTGACGGCCTGCTGCGCGCCGATGACGTCGTTGTTCATGCGCGACATCAACGAGCCGGTCTGCGTGCGGGTGAAGAACGAAAGCGGCTGGTGCTGCACGTGGTCGAACAGCGCGGTGCGCATGTCGAAGATCAGGCCCTCGCCGATCCCGGCCGAGTAGTAGCGCTGGATGAGCGTCAGTCCGGCGTTGACCAGCGCGAGGAACACCGCGCCGAATGCGAGCAGGCCGACGAGTTGGCGGTCCTTCTCGGGAATGGCGGTGTCGATGAGCGCGCGGCAGGATGAGCGGCGGCACCGCGCTGATGACTGCGGCGAGCACCACCGTGATGACGAAGCCGATGAGCTGCCTGCGGTAGGGACGCGCCAGCTTGAGCACGCGCCGGAGCAGGTCGCGCTCGATCTTCTTGCCCTTCAGTGCCTTCGAGTCACGTTGGAAGCCGTGGATCGCCTGGTAGCTCATCGTCGCGTCATCTCCCGACCAAAACTACCGGCGCCCTCGGCGTCGGAACGCCGAGAATCCCGTCGCTAACCTCCTGCCATGACCATCCACGAGCGGCCGTTCGGGCGCCTCTACGAGGACTTCGAGCCCGGTGACGTCTACCGCCACTGGCCGGGCAAGACGATCACCGAGGCCGACGACCACCTGTTCTGCATGATCACGATGAACCACCATCCGCTCCACATCGACGCGTGGTACGCGGAGAACGAGTCGCAGTTCGGCAAGAACGTCGTCGTCGGCAACCTGGTGTACTCGCTCGTGCTCGGCATGAGCGTGCCCGACGTCAGCGGCGCCGCGATCGCCAACCTCGAGGTGGAGTCGCTCCAGCACAAACGACCGACGTTCCACGGCGACACCATCTACGCCGAGACCGTCGTCATCGAGAAGCGCGAGTCGTCGAGTCGACCCGACCGCGGCGTGGTCACCGTCGAGAGCCGTGGCTTCAACCAGCGCGGCGAAGAGGTCTGCTTCTTCCGGCGCAAGGTGATGGTGCCCAAGCGCGACGCCGCGCCCGCTCGTGTGCGGCCGTACACCTCGCCCGCTGACTGACCGCGGCTGCTGATGGCCGACCGGGCGCAGGCGGTCTGCCTCTTCTGCTCGATCGTGGCGGGGGAGACCCCGGCGGTGATCGTGCTCGACACCCCCGAAGTGGTGGCGTTCCTCGACCACCGCCCGCTCTTCCCCGGCCACACGCTCGTGGTCCCGCGCCACCACGTGGAGACGCTGCGCGACCTCGACGACGCCACCCGCGACGTCCTCTTCGCGCGAGGTGCAGCGGGTGGCGGCGGCGGTGCAGGACGCCATGGACGCCCAGGGCTCGTTCGTGGCGATGAACAACGTGGTCAGTCAGAGCGTCCCTCACCTCCATGTGCACGCCGTCCCGCGCAACCGCAAGGACGGGCTCCGGGGCTTCTTCTGGCCCCGGACCCGCTATGCGGACGAGGCCGAGGCCGAGGCGGTCGCCGCCTCGATACGCGTTGCAATCGCTGCAAGCATGTAATAATGTAATCGCCATGCCGAAGGACACCAACACCCCGCCGCCCACCGCCCCCAATTCCGTGGCGGGCGCCAAGCTCCAGGGCTGGTTCGCCGGCCGCCTCCCCGACGGCTGGTTCTCCGGCCCGCCGGCCGTCAGCCACGACCGCGACGAGATCGTCGTCGTGGGCGTCCTCCCCACTCCTGACACCGGCGCGGCTGATGCCGACACCGTCGCCGCCGCGTCCCGGGCCCGCATCCAGGGCTTCCGTGAGGACACCCGCGCCCTGCGCATGCGCATCGCCGACGAGGCCGAGGCCCGCTTCGGCCGCAAGGTCGCGTGGGGTGCCCGCTGCGGCGAGGAAGAGGAGCTCTTCACCACCCTGAGCGTCCCGGTGATGACCCGCCTGCGCCTCCCCGAGCGCCAGGTGCTCGACACGCTCGTCGACGCCGGCGTCGCCCGCAGCCGCAGCCACGCGCTGGCGTGGTGCGTCCGGCTGGTCGGCGACCACGAGGGGGAGTGGATCGACCAGCTGCGCGAGGCGCTCGTCCACGTGGAGAAGGTGCGCGGCGAGGGTCCCGGCAGCCGTGAGCCCTCGAACGAGGGATAGTTCGCCGCAATATTGTTTGCTGACTAATCATTAGTGTGCTAATCATTAGCGCACTATGGAAACGACCATCGGACGGCTGCTCTTCCTGACGCACCGCACCGTGCACGACGAGCTCGACCGGCGGTTGGGCGAGCACGGCGCCAGCCTCTGGAACTGGGTGCTGCTCAAGGAAGCGGCCAACGCAGAAGGCGCCAGCCAACGGGAGCTCGCGAGCCACATGGGCATCGAGCCGCCGACGCTGGTGCGCCACCTCGACAAGCTCGCCCACGACGGGCTCGTGGAACGCCGCCCGGATCCCGACGACCGGCGCGTCGTGCGCGTCGTCGTCACCCCGGCCGGGCTCGAGCGACTGAACGAGCTCCACGCCGTCGTCCACCAGCTCGACGACGAGGTGCGCGGGATCCTGACCAAGCGCGACGTCGAGGTGCTCACCCACGCGCTGCCGCGCATCAACGCGTACTTCGAGCAGCGCGCGCTCAATCACGACCAGAAGAAGCCAGACCAGAAGAAGCCAGACCAGAAGAAGCCAGACCAGAAGAAGCCAGACCAGAAGAAGGAGGTGTCCGATGCCCGACGATGACGTCGTCATCCGCACCGAACAGCTCACCAAGGTGTACCCGGGTGGGCTCAAGGCGGTCGACGAGCTCGACCTCGAGGTGCACCAGGGCGAGATCTTCGGTCTGCTCGGGCCCAACGGCGCAGGGAAGACCACGACCGCGGGCATGCTCACGACGCGCGTGATCCCCACCAGCGGGCGCGCGTTCGTGGGCAGCATCGACGTGGTGGCACGACCCACCGCGGCGAAGCAGGTGATCGGCGTGGTGCCGCAGAGCAACACGCTCGACCGCTCGCTCACGGTGTGGGAGAACCTCTACTTCCACGGCCGCTACTTCGGGATGTCGGCGTCGGTCGCCCGGCGCGAGGCCGACCGTCTGCTCGAGCAGTTCCGCCTCTCGGAGCGGGGCAAGGAGCCGGTCGCCGCGCTGTCGGGCGGCATGGCGCAACGCCTCATGGTGGCGCGGGCGATCATGCACCGCCCGGCGATCCTCTTCCTCGACGAACCGACTGCCGGCCTCGACCCGCAGAGCCGCCTCGCGCTGTGGGAGATCCTCGGTGAGCTGCACGGCGAGGGTCAGACCATCCTCCTCACCACGCACTACATGGAGGAGGCCGACGAGCTCTGCAGCCGCCTGGCCATCATCGACCGCGGGCGCCTGCTCGCGCTCGGGCCGCCCTCGGAGCTCAAGCGCTCCACCGGCGCCGACACCGTCGTGACCGTCAGCGCCACCGGTGACCTCGACGCGTTGGCGAAGGTGCTCGAAGCGGACGTGCCGGGCGCGCAACAGGCGACGCGCGTCGACTCCACCGTCGTCGTCGAGGTGCGGGCCCAGACCGGCGTGCTCCCGCTGGTGTTCAGCGCCGCCGAGCGTCACGGGTTCGAGGTCTCCGACCTGTCGATCACCGAGCCGACGCTCGAAACCGTCTTCATCAACCTCACCGGAAAGGACCTGCGCGAATGACCACGGCCACGATCCCCAACGCGCCCTCCGCGCTCGCGCCCGTCCGCAAGCCGGTCGCCGCGACGCGCGTCGCGTTCCGCTCACTGATCCTGCGCGACCTCGTCGTGTTGCGCAAGACGCTCAAGGAGTTCATCCCGCGCACGATCCTCCAGCCACTGCTGCTGGTGTTCGTGTTCACCTACGTGTTCCCGAAGATCGGCCAGGGCGTCGGTGGCACCGAAGCGGCGGCCGGGTTCTCCACGCTGCTCGTGGCCGGCGTGGTCGGCATCGCGATCCTGATGCAGGGCATCCAGTCCGTCTCGCTGCCGATGGTGCAGGAGTTCGGCTACACGCGCGAGATCGAGGACCGCGTGCTCGCGCCGATGCCGGTGTGGTTGGTCGCGATCCAGAAGGCGATCTGGGGCGCGCTGAGCGGGTTGTTCTCCGCGCTGCTGGTGTTCCCGATCGCGGCCATCGTGCCGGCGACGCCGGTGAGCCTCGACATCAACTGGTGGGTGCTGCTCACGCTCGCGCCACTCGCCTGTTACATGTGCGGCGCGCTCGGGCTCACGTTCGGCACCCGCTTCGATCCGCGGCACGGTGCCGCTGCTGTTCGGCATCATCGTGATCCCGCTCACGTTCCTCGGCTGCGTGTACTACTCGTGGTCGTCGCTCGAGGCGATCCGCTGGCTGCAGATCCTCGTGCTGGCCAACCCGCTCGTCTACATGTGCGAGGGCTTCCGCGCCGCGCTCACGACGTCGTCGCACATGAGCCTGTGGGCGGTGTACGGCGCGCTGATCGGGTTCTCCGCGCTGTTCACGTGGCTGGGCATCACCGGGTTCAAACGCCGCGTCCTCAGCTGACGTGCGGATCGTCTCCCTGCTCCCGTCGGCGACCGAGATCGTGTTCGCCTTGGATCGGGGCGACGATCTCGTCGGCGTGACGTTCGAGTGTGATCATCCGCCCGAGGCCCGGAGCCGGCGGATCGTGTCGACATCGACGCTGCCCGAGGGCTTGTCGCCGGCGGAGATCGACGCGGTCGTCAGCGCGCGTGTCGCGGCGGGGGAAGACCTGTATCGGCTCGACCAAGGCGCGTTGGCGGAGCTCGACGCCGACGTCGTGCTCACGCAGGACCTGTGCGCGGTGTGTGCCGTCGATCTGGATCGGGTCGACGACGCGCTCACCTATCTCGGCTGCACCGCGGGGTCCTCACCCTCGATCCGCACTCGCTCGACGGCGTCCTGACGTCGGTCCTCGACGTGGGCGAGCTCCTGGGCGTCGGTGACCGCGCCCAGGCGCTCGTCGACTCGCTGCGCGGGCGCCTCGAGGTGCTCGCGCAGGCGCTCGCGGGTGCCGAGGTTCGGTCCGTGCTCGTCCTCGAGTGGACCGACCCTCCGTTCTGCGCCGGACACTGGGTGCCCGATCTCGTCGCCGCGGGCGGAGGCATCGCGGTGCTCGCGGTCCCCGGTGGTGACTCACACCGGATCACCTGGGACGCGGTGCGATCGGCGCCCGCCGAGGTCGTGCTGGTCGCTCCGTGCGGCTATCACCTCGAGCAGGCCGCGACCTTTGCCGAGCAGCTCGTCGCCGAGGACCGGCTCCCCGAGGGTGCCGAGGTGTGGGCGGTCGACGCCGACAGCCACTTCGTCCGGCCCGGGCCCCGTCTCGTCGACGGCGCCGAGACGGTGGCGCAGATACTGCATCCAGCGATCGTCGGAGCGCCGTCGCCCGATCGCGCGCGACGTGTCGACCATGCGACCCCGACGCCGCGCGAACCGGACCGCGAACCGGATCGCGTTGTGTGAAGCAGGTCACACATGGCCCGCGACCAGCCCAAATGCGGTTTGCGTCCCGATGTGCAGCGAGTCGCAACGGGTAGCGTGGAGACCGTGTCCGCTGTGACTCACGTGAACTTCTGGGGGGTACGCGGATCCACTCCGTGCGACGGCCACCAGTTCGACCGCTACGGGGGAACACCTCGTGCGTCGAATTCGCGTCCGAAGGTCACGACCCGATCATCTTCGATCTCGGCACCGGGTTGCGCAGCTACGGCGACGCCCTCGCCGCCGACGGACGCTCCGACGGCTACCGCGCCACCGTGCTGCTGACGCACCTCCACTGGGACCACATCCAGGGTCTGCCGTTCTTCGATCCGCTCGCGGCCGGCGGCGGCAACGTCACCGTGATCGGACCCCACCAGGAGGAAGGCCCGCTCGCCACCGTGTTCCGCCAGGTGATGAGCCCGCCGTTCTTCCCGATCACCCCCGAGGAGTTGCGGGGCGACGTCGCGTTCGAGTCGGTCGCCAACGACGACTTCGCCCTCAACGGCGCCAAGGTGCGTTCACGTTGGGTGCGCCACACCGACCCCACCCTCGGCTTCCGGGTCGAGATGGAGGGCGTGTCGGTCGCGTACCTCCCCGACCACGGCCCGGGCACCGTCGCCGAAGACGCCGACGACTACGTGCCGCGACGACGTGCTGGAGCTCTGCGACGGCGTCGACCTCCTCATCCACGACGCGCAGCACACCACCGAGGAGTACGTGATCAAGCGCACGTGGGGTCACTGCACGGTCGAGTACGCGATCCACGTGGCCAAGGAAGCCGGCGCGCGCGAGCTCGCGCTGTTCCACCACTGCCCGTCGCACGGCGACGACGAGCTCGACGACATCCTGCGCGACGCGCGCGACCTCGGCGCGGATCAACGGCCCCGAGGTGTTCGCGGCGGCCGACGGCCATGCGCCACGAGCTGCGACCGCGCGACGACTCCGCTGACGACGCCAGGAGCCCAGGTGCCCGAAGAGCTGTCGCGTTCCCGACGATAGTCGATTCCGCGACGTCCTCGGGCACTTCGCGACCGGCGTCACGATCATCACCGCGATGGACGGCGACGAGCCCGTCGGCATGGCGGCGAACTCGTTCACGTCGCTGTCGCTCGATCCGCCGCTCATGCTGTTCTGCGTCGGCGCACTCCTCGTCCACGTGGCCGCGGATCGAGCCGGCGGGCATGTTCGCCGTGAACATCCTCGGCGAAGACCACGAAGAGCTGTCCAACCTCTTCGCCAAGAAGGGCGCCGACCGCTTCGGCGCAGACACCGTGGCACGTCGGCGTGTCGGGCGCGCCGGTGCTCGACGAGGCCATCGCCTACCTCGACTGCGAGCTTCGAGGCCGAGTACCCCGGCGGCGACCACAAGATCATCGTCGGGCGGGTGCTCGACCTCGACATGCGCGAAGGCGCGCGTCCGCTGCTCTTCTACAAGGGCGCGTACGAGCGCATGCACGAAGGCTGACGTGACCGCCGACGACGTCGCGCTCGCCGCGCGCCTCGTCGTCGCGATGATCCTGGTGGTCTCCGGGATCGGGAAGGTGGTCGCGGTGCTCCGCCACGTTCCGCGCCACGTTCCGCGGCAGTTCGGCGGCTACGCGTGGATCACGCTGTCGGTGGGCCTGGCGCTGCCGCTGTACGAGCTCGTGCTGGCCGCGCTGCTCCTCGTTCGTCGACGCCGCGTGGCCGAGCTGGCTCGCGGTCGTCGACGTTCGCGGTGTTCACGGTGGTCTTGGTGCGGCGGATCGTGATCAACGACCGGAGACCGTGCAACTGCTTCGGCGCCGCGTCGATGCAAGCGTGAGCTCTCGGCATCGGCTCGCTGCTGCGCAACACGTGGTTCCTGGTGCTGGCGGTGATCGCCACCGGTGCGGCGACGATGGAGCGAGCCCAGCGCCGTGCTCGGCACCGTGCTGCTCGGGTGCGCGTTCGCTCGCGGTGTCGGCGGTGTTCGTCGTGCGCACGTGAACGTGCGTCGTGCTCGGTCGGCACACGACGACGACGCGGCCGCGCTCGGCGAGACCGCCCGCGACGCTCGAGTCCGACGCCACCCGCGCGCGCCGTCTTCGTCGGCGACGTCACCACCCCCGAAGGCCGCGCCGCCCTCGACGAGTTCGTCCAGGAGCTCTTCGACCACTGACCTCCCGAGAACGAACTTGCGTCACTTGAGGGCGTCAGAGCTCGCTCGAGTTGACGCAACCTCGCGGTCGAGGTCGAGAGTCGACGAACTCGACGGCGGGGTCGAGGCGGTGGGCGAAGCGGCGGAGGGTGCGCATGAGCGCCAGGCCGGTGACGAGGATGAGCAGCGCGTTGGTGATCGCGGCGGCGGCGTCCCACGCCGAGCGACGTCGCGACGTAGAACGACCAGTAGCGCTGCAGCGTCGCGCCGAAGCCGAGGCCCGGGTGCCAGTCGAGCGCGCCGCCGCGCGCGAACGGCCAGAACCACAGGTTCATGATCGCCCCGTAGAGGAAGCCCCAGCACCCAGCCGTACGCGGCGAGCACGACGACCTCGACCGCGCGGGTCGAGCCGCGCGGTGACGATGCCGAGGAACCCGGCCACCGCGCCCATCCACGCCGAGCGCCAGCATCTGGAACGGCAGCCACGGCCCGATGCCGCCGGTGACGATCGCCGACACCGCCATCGCGCACAGCCCGAGCAGCAGGCCGAAGCGTGGGCCGAACGCGGCGCCGGCGAGCACGACGAGGAAGAAGATGCCGCTGCCGCCGCCGGGCAGGTCGATCAGCCGCAGCAGGCCCGCGACCGCCGACAGCATGCCGAGGATCGCGACGGTCGCGCCGTTCATCGTGCCGCGCCGCACCTCGAGCGTCGACCGCCGACGACCACCAGCGCGCCGACCAGCGCGGCGACGAGCGGCGCGTCGCCGCTGTGCGCCTGGCTCGGCAACGCGGTCGACGGGCAACCAGAACGGGTAGAGGAACGCGGCCGCGCCGAGCACGCACCATCGAGCAGCGTAGACCACGATCGGCGCGCACGCGGCGCGGCGACGCCGGTGCGCGGGGCGTGACGACGAGGCTCATCGGCGGGCCATCTCCGCGTCGACTTCCTCGACGGTGAGGAAGGGCGGCAGCACCCGCAGCACCTGCGGCGCGAACAGCGAGCCGGCGAGCACCGTGCGGGCGTCGCCGTCGGCCACGATCTCGCCGTCGCCGAGCACGACGGCGCGCGTCGCGCATCCGCGCCGCGAGCTCGACGTCGTGGGTCGCGAGCACGACCGCGCCACCGCCGTCGGCGTGCTGCGCGCACCGCGTGCTCGAGCGCGGTGCGCGACGGCGCGTCCATGCCGCGCGTCGGCTCGTCGAGCAGCAGCACCGGCGCGCCGCCGACCGCGACCGCGGCGATGGCGACGCGTTGGCGCTCGCCGCCCGACAGGCTCCGCGGGTGGCGCGTCGGCGAGGTCGGTGAGGCCGAGCGCGTCGAGCCAGTGGTCGACCGCGCCGTCGTCGGGCGTGCCGAGCAGGCGTAGCGTCTCCTCGAGCTCGCGTCGCACGGTCGGCGCGAACAGCATGGTGTTCGGGTTCTGCGGCACGTAGGCGACCCGCGCCGTGCGTGTCGACCGTGCCCGCGCTCGGCGGGGTCGAGCAGCCCGGCCAGCGCGCGCAGCAGCGTGGTCTTGCCCGAGCCGTTGCGGCCGAGCAGCGCGACGACGTCGCCGGCGCGCACGTCGAGGTCGACGCCGCGCAGCACGGCGCGGCCGCCGAGCTCGACGCGCAGGCCACGCGCGCGTGGAGCAGCACGTCGCCGGGCGTCGGCGTCCGAGCGGGTCGACGGCGTGGGCGGGCAGATCGAGCGGATCGAGCGCGCGCCCGCGCCCGGGCGTCGCGCACGGTGAGCGGCGGCGGCGACCCACCCGAGCAGCCGCCCGAGCCGGGTCACGCTCGGCGCGCCGGGATAGTCGCCGAGCACGTCGCCCGACCGAGGCGGGCACGCCGACCGCGCCGCCGTCGACGATCACCGCACGGTCGGCGAGGGGCGCGGCGCGTTCGAGCCGGTGCTCGGCGAGCACGCACGGTGGTGCCGAGGTCGGCGTTGAGGCGGGCGAGCGCGGCGAGCACGTCGTCGGCGCCCTGCGGATCGAGCTGCGACGTCGGCTCGTCGAGCACCAGCGCCGACGGCGCCGCGGCGAGCGCGCCGCGATCGCGCAGCGCTGCCGCTCGCCGCCGCGACAGCGTCGACGGGATCGCGGTCGCGCAGGTGCGCGATGCCGAGCGCGTCGAGCACCTCCTCGACCCGTCGGCGCATCGCTTCCTGCGTGAGAGCCCGAGGTTCTCGAGCACGAACGCGAGGTCGCGCTCGACGTGGTCGACGACGAACTGCGCCTCGGGGTCCTGCGCGACGAAGCCGACGACGTCGGCGAGCTCGCGTGGGTGGTGCGTGCGCGTCGACCGGCCGAACACGACGACGTCGCCGCGCGAACCGCCCGCCGCTCGCGTGCGGGACGAGGCCGTTCGCCGCAGCGCAGCAGCGTGCTCTTGCCCGAGCCCGACGGCGCCGACGCACGAGCAGCAGCTCGCCCGGCTCGACCTCGAGGTCGACGCCGTGCGAGCGCGCGCGCGCGCCGCGTCGGGGTACGCGATACGGTGCACGACGCGCCGGTAGTCGAGCATCGCGCTCACCGCTCGTGCCGACTCGCGGCGCGGAGCAGCGCCGGCACGAGCAGCGGGAGCAGCGCGAGCGCCGGCAGGAGGTGCGAGCGTGGGCCAGCGCAAGTGGGCTCGCGAACCAGACGAGGCTGCTGTCGCCCACGATCGAGGAGACCGCGGCCATCGCCACCGGCGCGAGCACGCGATCGCGGCCACGAGCCAGTCGGCCCGCCGTCATGCGGCGCGGCCGGTACCGCGTGCGCGCTCGGTGCTCGGACGACGCGAGGACGACCGCGCGCACCGAGCCCGAGCGCGCCGGCGAGGCCGAGCACCGCGGCGAGCGTGCGGCGCTCACCGATCGAGCGCGACGAACGCACCCGCCGAGCGCGAGCAGCGACACGACGCCCGCACCACCCGGCGGCCTGGTCGCGAGGACCGGCACCGGCCGCGCGAAGCCGCGCGAGTCCATCGACTCCGCCAGCGTGACCGCGCGTTCCATGCCCGAGCTCGAGCACCGGCACGACCTGGCGCAGCAGCCGGCCCCGCCGCACGACCGTGCCGCCGGTGCGGGCGCGGTCGGCGTCGCGCACGTCGCGCGATCGCGGCGAGCGTCGACGGCACGAACGCGAGCGCGACCACGACCACGAGCCCGAGCTCGTAGAACGGCGCGTGGCGTCGACTGCACCAGCTCCGAGTGCGAGACCACGCGGTTGAACGCGCCGAACACCGCCATCACGCCGACGATGGCGAAGCCCTCGGCGAGCGACTGCAGCACCACCGTGCAGCTCGACGGTGCCGCCGACGGTGAAGCCGCCGAGCAGCTGGGGGAGTCGCGAAGTGCGGGGTCGTGAACAGCACGTCGCCGACGCCGTGCGTCGTGCGCACGGTGAGCAGCATCCGCACGACCGCGAAGAACACGCCGACCGCCGAGCGAGCATCGGGAACGCGCGCGCGTAGGGCCCCGGGCGCGCGTGGATGCGACACCGCGACCGCGGCGATGCCGATCACCAACGCGACGTAGACCGGGCTCGGCGCGAGCTGCGACGCACGCGGCGGCGGCGAGTGCCCAGACCAGCCACACGCCCGCGTGCCACGGTCGTCGATCCGGGGGCGTTCGTCGCGTGCGCGCTGCCGACGGATCGGGCGCTGCTCGAGCCGGTGCGTCGCCCGAGCTTGCACCGCGCTCGTCACGTCGTACTAGGGTGCTCTCTCGACAGCGGTTGCGCGCAACCCGGATGTTGCGTGCGGTTCCCGGGACGTTCGGGTGCGGGGACGGGGGAAGTCGGTGCGAGACCGACGCTGACCCGCAACTGTGAGCGGCTCTGCGGCAACTGCCGTACTCCGTGAGCCAGGCTACCCGCCACTGTCCACCGGGCCACCGGTGCTCCCAGTACGGATGCCGCCGCTCCGGGCGGCCGACAGAACGGCCCTCGTGGACCAGGGGCCGGTGGAGGACAGCCATGTCGCACGTTCGTCGTGCTGTCGCGTGCATCGTCACGTTGACAGCCGCACTCTGCGTTCCCACGCTGACCGCGGGCGCCACCGACTCGGCCGTGGTGTCCGAACGCGGTCGCGTACCTGTCGCGTCGCCGCCGCAGAACGCCGGGACCACGCCGGCGACCGGCAGCGGCGCGTGGGACGACGACCCCAACTTCCAGTTCGCCACCACCGAGGTCGTGCTCGCCATCGCCGAGTCGGCGCAGACGGGCACGTCGTGGGACACGTCGGCGGCTGCGACCGCGGTCGCCGCGACCCAGAACCCGCAGGGCGAGAGCCCGCTGCCGTTCCTGAACCTCGTGGCCGCGGCCGCGACGACACCGGGGCAGGCGGCCAAGTACCTCGTGCTGGTGGGGGCCCGCTCGGACAGGACACGACGACGCTCGCCGCCACCATCGGCGACCCCGCGCCCGACGGGTCCTTCGCCACCGACCTCCACTTCACCGACACGCTGTTCGCCGCGTTGGCGAAGCGGATCCTGACCGGATCGGTGCCGGCGTCGACCGTCGCGTACATCGAGAGCAAGCAGCAGACGGCAGGTTCGTGGGCATACGACGCGACCACGGCGACCGATCCCGACATCGACACCACCGGTCTCGCGGTGCAGGCGCTGATCGCCGGCGGGGTCGCGCAGAACGATCCGGTGATCACCCACGCGCTCGGCCTGGCTCGCTTCACAGCAGAATGCGGACGGAACCTGGTCGTCCTTCGGCGACCCGAGCGCCGAGAGCACCTCCCGCGCGGTGCTCGCCGTCACGGCAGCCGGGTACGACGCGAACTCGCGCTGCTGGCGCGATTCGGTGTTGCCGAGTGCGGTGGCTGATCCGTTCGTCGGGGCCGACGCCGCGCTCGCCTCGCTCTCGCACCCGGACGGGAGCATCTCGGGACCGAACTTGTTCCAGCGCCGTGTCACGCGACCGGACAGGCCGTGCAGGGGCTCGAGCGCTCATGCGCTGCCCGTCGGCCGCGGCGCGACCGATGTCACGTGCGGACCAGTCGCCGGTCACGCCGGTCGCTCCGACGACCCCGACGCACCGCCGGTGTCGCCCGTGGTCGCCGCCGAAGCCGTGGCTGTGAGCCCGCACTTCGACCGGATGAGATTCCGCACCGCGGTCGGCGACGCACGTTGCGCTCGCCGTCGTCGCGGTGTTCGCCGCGGTCGGCGGTGGCGCGACGGCGTCGTGCCGCGGTGCCGGCGCAGTCGGGTGGGTCGACCGCGGTGGTGATCGTCGACACGGGGAGCGGCGTGCACCAGAGCGTGATCCACTTCGACGGCTCGGTCTCGGGGTACACCGCCTTGCAACTCGCCGGTGCGAATCCGGTGTCGATCACGTACGGCGCACTCGGGCAAGCCGTCTGTCAGCTCTACGGCGCCGGCGACCCCCGGTTCCCTCGGAGTGTCCCGGCGGGTGGGTGTACTACCGCGGTCGGCGGCGCGGGCGGTTGGACGCAGTCGTCGTTGGGCGTGAGCAACACCACGGTGCACGACGGCGACGTCGAGGGGTGGAAGTACGGCGGCGGCCAGCCCCCCTTCTCGTCGTTCTGCTCGGTCGTGGGGTGCGCGCCGCCGCCCACCGACCCGCCACCGGTCACCCAGGCGCCACCCCCGGTCACGTCGCCCCCAGCCGTGGGTCCGTCGACGCCGACACCGGCCGGCGACGGATCGACCGTCACGCCCACCACCTCGGCGGGCAAGACTCGGGGAAGGCCAAGGGCGACGGCGCTACCGCCGATTCGGGCGAGGCTGCGACCGCCGACGGCAAGGGCGACAAGGACGCGAAGGCCGGCAGCACCACGACCACCGGCAAGTCGGGCACCACTGCCAGCGACCGCCGCCAGCGGTCGGGCACCGCGGAGGTGGCGGCCGGCGGCACCGGCGGCGGGAGCGACGGTGGGTCGCCGATCGGAGTGATCGTGGCGGTCGCGGTGGTCGCGGTCGCGGTCGCGGGAGGCCTGCTCGTGCCGCCGTCGTCGCGGCGGCCCGCGCCCGGTTGATCCCTTCCGGTACCGTGCGGCGGATGGCGACGCGCACGCGGACCTTCGGCGCGGGCAACCGCGAGAGCCACGACGCGAGCGACTTCTACGCCCGCTTCACGCCGCCGAAGATGTCCGAAGGACGACACGGTCAACCCGTGCGCGGCGGCCGACTCGCCTGATCGTCGGCGACGCGCGCGACATGCGCGACGTCGACGACAACTCGGTCGCGCTCGTCGTCACGTCACCGCCGTACTTCGCGGGCAAGGACTACGAGCTCGCGCTCGGCGAGGGCCACATCCCGTCGACGTACCTCGAGTACCTCGGCATGCTGCGCGACGTGTTCGCCGAGTGCGTGCGCGTGCTCGAGCCGGGTGGCCGCATCGCGGTGAACGTCGCCAACCTCGGCCGCAAGCCGTACCGCTCGCTCGCGGGTGACGTCACCACGATCCTGCAGGACGAGCTCGCGCTGCTGCTGCGCGGCGAGATCGTGTGGGTGAAGGCGAAGGGCGCGTCGGGCTCGTCCGCGTTCGGGTCGTACCTGAAGGCGTCGAACCCGGTGCTGCGCGACTCAGCGAGCGGGTCGTCATCGCGTCGAAGGGCCGCTTCGGCCGTGCCGCTCGCGTCGAAGGAACGCGCCGAGCTCGGGCCTGCCCGCACGAGTCGACGATCACCAAGGAGGAGTTCCTCGACGTCGACGCTCGACGTGTGGGAGATCCGTCCCGAGCAGCGCGCGGCGCGTGCAACCACCCCGCGCCGTTCCCGGTGGAGCTGCCCGAACGGTTCATCCGCCTCTACACCTACGTCGGCGACGTCGTCCTCGACCCGTTCCTCGGCTCCGGCTCGACGGCCGTCGCCGCCGCCCGCAACGACCGCCGCTACGTCGGCTACGACCTCGACCCCGAGTACGTGGCGATCGCCGAGCCGGCATCGCCGAGGCCGGAAGGCTCCGTCCGACAGTCCGACGTCACCGCGCGCCGAGACGACTGAACTGACGGCGCCGGCCGGATCGCCCGTACCATCCGCGTCGCCTCCGTCTGCCTGCGCTCGCCGTGAGCGTCTCCAGCAACCTCTACCTGCTCACCGCGTTCGGCGGCGGCGTGATCTCGTTCCTGTCGCCGTGCGTGCTGCCGATCGTCCCCGGCTACCTGAGCCTCATCACCGGGTTGTGCGTCGGGGAGATCCAGGAGGGCAACCAGCCCCACTACCTGAAGCGCATCGCGGTCAACACCGGCCTGTTCGTCGCTCGGGCTTCACCGTCGTCTTCGTGCTGCTCGGGCTCATCACCACCGCCGCCGGCAGCGCGCTCTTCCGCAACCAGGAGACGCTCACCAGATCTCCGGCGGCCTCGTGCTCCTGATGGCGTGCTACCTGGCCGGCTCGCAGCTGCTCACCACGCCGCGCCTCTACCAGGAGTTCCGCTTCCATCCGCACCTCGACCGCTTCGGCCCGGTCGCGGCGCCGGTGGCGGGCGTCGGCGTTCGGCCTCGGGTGGACGCCGTGCATCGGCCCGGTGCTCGGCACGCGTGCTCGGGTTCGCGGCCACGAGCGAGAGCCTCGGCCGCTCGACCGCGCTCCTCGTCGCGTACTCGCTCGGGCTCGGCGTGTCGTTCCTCGCCGTCGGGCTCGCGATGGGCAAGCTCACCCGCACGATGGACTGGTTCAAGCGCCACGGTCGCGGCGATCACGCTCGTGTCGGCGGCGATCCTGGCCGTGTTCGGCATGATCCTGCTCACCGACTCGCTCCCCACGCTCACCGCGCGCATGTCCGACGCACTGCGCACCAACGGCTTCGGCTGGCTCGTCGACGCCGGCTGACGTCCTGACCTCTGGCTGGCGTCGTAGGCTGGGCGGCGATGGACACGACGGTGCTCGACGTCGACACCTCGCACGACCGGATCGTCGACCTCACCGCTGAGTTGCGCGCGTTCTGCCGCACGCGCGGCGACGGACTCGTGAACGTGTTCGCGCCGCATGCGACCGCCGGCGTCGCCGTCATCGAGACCGGCGCCCGCTCCGACGACGACCTCGTCGACACGCTCGAGCGACTGCTGCCGCGCGACGACCGCTACCGCCACGCGCACGGCTCGCCCGGCCACGGCGCCGACCACGTCCTCCCCGCGATCGTCGCGCCCACCGTGGTGCTCCCGGTGCAGGACGGCGAACCGCTGCTCGGCATCTGGCAGAGCGTCGTGTTCGTCGACCTCAACCGCGACAACCCGCGGCGCCACGTGCGCCTCAGCTTCGTCGCCGGCTGAGCATGACCGACCCGAGTCGCCGTACCTGGTCGAGCGCATGCAGGGCTTCGGCACGACGATCTTCGCCGAGATGTCGGCGCTGGCCGTCGCCACCGGTTCGATCAACCTCGGTCAGGGTTTCCCCGACGACGGACGGTCCGGCCGAGGTGCTCGACGCCGCCATCGCCGCGATCCGCGGCGGCCACAACCAGTACCCGCCCGGCATCGGCATCCCCGAGCTCCGCGCACGCGATCGCCGCGCACCAGGCGCAGTGGTACTCGGCTCGACTACGACCCCGACACCGAGGTGCTCGTCACCGCGGGCGCGACCGAGGCCATCGCGGCCGCGCTGCTCGCGCTGTGCGAGCCGGGCGACGAGGTCGTCACCTTCGAGCCGTACTACGACTCGTACGCCGCGTGCATCGCGATGGCGGGCGCGCAACGCCGCGTCGTGCAGCTGCGCACGCCCGACTACGTCGTTCGACGCCGCCGCGCTCGTCGCGCGCGATCACGCCGCGAACGCGAGCTGCTGCTGCTCAACTCGCCGCACAACCCGACCGGCAAGGTGTTCTCGGTCGACGAGCTCGACCTGATCGCGCAGCTCTGCGTCGAGCACGACCTCGTCGCGATCACCGACGAGGTGTACGAGCACCTCGTGTTCGACGGCGAGCACGTGCCCGCTGGCGACGCTGCCCGGGCATGCGCGAACGCACGGTCACGATCTCGTCGGGCGGCAAGACCTTCTCGTGCACCGGCTGGAAGATCGGTTGGGTCGTGCGCGCCGCCCGACCTCGTCGCCGCGGTGCGCACGGTCAAGCAGTTCCTCACCTACGTGAACGGCGGCGCCGTTCCAGTACGGCGTCGCGGCCGGTCTCGGCCTGCCGGCGATCGACGTTCCGGCGCGTCGCCGCCGACCTGGAGGAGAAGCGCGACCGGCTGTCCGCTGGGCTCGCCGCCGCCGGGTTCACCGTGTTCCCGTCAGCGCGGCACCTACTTCGTCACCGTCGACATCCGCGCGCTCGGCGAGACCGACGGTCTCGCGTTCTGCCGCGCGCTGCCGGAGCGGTGCGGCGTGGTCGCGGTCCCGAGCGTCGTGTTCTACGACGACAAGGACGTCGGCAACCCGCTGGTGCGGTTCGCGTGCTGCAAGCGTCTCGACGTGATCGACGAGGCCGTCGCGCGCCTGAAGGGTCTGCGCGCGTGAGGGTCGCCGCCATCCAGCACGACATCGTGTGGGAGGACCGCGACCGCGAACTTCGCGCACCTCGACGGCCTGATCGGCGACGCCGCGCAGCGAGCGGCGCGCAGCTCGTCGTGCTCACCGAGATGTTCTCGACCGGCTTCTCGATGGACACCGAACGCATCGCCGAGCCCTTCGACGGTCCGAGCGCCGCAGTTCCTCGTCGACGCAGGCCACCCGCCACGGCGTGTGGGTGTGCGGCTCGGCGCCGGAGGTGCAGCCGCGGTGACTCACTGCCGTCGAACACGCTCGTGCTGGCGGCGCCCGACGGTGCGGCTCACGCGCTACCGCAAGATCCACCCCTTCAGCTACGGCGGCGAGGACGAGCAGTACGCGGCCGGTGACCGAGCGCGTCACGGTCGAGGTCGAGGGCGTGCGCTGTTCGCTCTTCGTCTGTTACGACCTCCGCTTCGCCGACGAGTTCTGGGCCGTCGCGCGCGACACCGACTGCTACGTGGTCGTCGCCAACTGGCCCGCACCGCGCCGAGACCACTGGCGCACGCTGCTGCGGGCCCGGGCGATCGAGAACCAGGCGTTCGTCGTGGGCGTCAACCGCGTGGGGAGTGGCGGCGGGCTCGACTACGCGGGGGACAGCGCGATCGTGCTGCCCTTCGGGCGCACGCTGGAGGCGTCGGACGCGGCGCGGGAAGAGATCCTCCTGCACGACGTGACCGCCGACGAGGTGGCCGACGTGCGCGCCAAGTATCCGTTCCTGGACGATCGACGCTGAGGAGGGCCCATGGCCGGCACCGGTGAGTTCGAGGTCGAACGCGAGACGACCATCCCGGCGACACGCGCCGCGGTGTACGCGCGGCTGGTCGACTTCCACCGGTGGCGGGAGTGGTCGCCGTGGGAAGACCTCGATCCCGAGTTGAGCCGCACCTACTCGGGCCCCGACGCGGGCGTCGGCGCGGTCTACGAATGGACGGGCAACCGCAAGGCCGGCGCCGGACGCATGGAGATCACCGACGCGGTCGAGTCGTCGAAGGTCCAGATCGCGCTGCAGTTCCTGAAGCCGTTCACGTCGAGCAGCACGACGACGTTCGAGCTCGTCGAGCGCGACGGTGACACGCACGTGACGTGGCGGATGGTCGGCCCCAAGACCTTCATGACCAGGGTCATGGGCCTCTTCACGAGCATGGACAAGGTCGTCGGCAAGGACTTCGAGAAGGGCCTCGAGCAGCTGAAGAACGCCGCGATCGCGTCCAGCTGAATCCCGCCCCCGATTCATTGCCGTCCTGACTACCTCTACGGTCGTCCAGTCGACAATGAACCCGGGCGCGGGCTTGCGGCTGCGTTCAGCGCATGAGCGCGCGGACGTGGGTGGCGAGGGCGACGCAGTGCCCGACGGGGTCGTCGAGCGGCCAGCCCATGTCGGCGAGGTCGAAGTACTCGATGCTGATCGCGCCCTGGTAGTCGAGGCGGTCGAGCTCCGCGAGCACGGCGGCGAAGTCGACATCGCCGCCGGCGTCGGCGTGACGTTGCGGATCACCCTTCGCGGCCTGGCGCAGCTGCACGTGATCGGCGTACCGCAGCACCTGCACCGGGTCCTCGCCCCAGGTGGCCACGTGGCCGGTGTCGATGGTGAAGCGCAAGCCGGGGACCGCGGCCACGAGCGCCTCGATCTTCTCGACGCTCCCGGCGCTCGTGCGCGGACCCGGTTCGAGGCGCACGGTGGGGTGCGCGCGCATCAACTCGACGGTCTCGTCGAAGCGGTCCTCCCCGCGACGCTCGAACGGGGCGACGAACGTGCAGCCGTCGACCAGGTCGAAGCCGCTGATGCGGTCGGCGATCGGGACCGCGAGCGCGTCGATGGCGTCGTCGTCGAGCCCGTCGAGCAGGTGGATCGCGGCGTCGAGGTGGTCGAACCCGAGCGCGGCGGACCGCGACGCCATCTCGTCGAGCGTCATGTCGTCGAACGCAACGCCGACGATGCCGATCGCACGCTCGCTCATGAGGCGGTGATGTCCTTCGGGCCGCCGCCCACGTACAGGGTCTGGCCCGAGACGTAGCTCGACGCCGCCGACGCGAGGAACAGCACCGGCCACGCGATCTCGTCGGGCATGCCGGCCCGCCCCAATCCCGCGGCGCGCCCGCCCATCTCGTCGGGGTCGATCCCGAGCCCGTCCATGGCCCGCAGGAAGCCCTCCGACTTGATCGCACCCACGCGCACGCAGTTCACGCGCACGCCGCTCGGTGCGAGTGCCGCCGCGAAGTTCTGGGTGAGGTTCTCGAGGCCGGCCTTCGCCGCGCCGTACGCGGTGTGGATCGGCAACGCCGACACCGCCGCGCCCGACGAGATGTTCACGATCGAGCCGCTGCCGCGTTCGACCATGTGCGGGGCCACCCGCTGCGACAGCACGAAGGCGCTCTTGAGGTTGAGGTCGATCATGTTCTGGAACCGGTCGGCGGTCCAGTCCTCGAACGCGTACGAGTGACTCCCGCCCGCGTTGTTCACCAACACGTCGACGCGACCGAACGTCGCCAACGACTCGTCGATCAGGTGCTCACACTGCTCGACGTCGCGCACGTCGGTGGCGACCACGTGGGCGCGCCGACCGGTTGCCGATTCCACCTCGGCGGCGATCCGCTCCAGGTTCTCGACCTTGCGGCTGGCGAGCACCACGTCGGCACCGTGCTGTGCGAACAGCAGCGCGGTGGCGGCGCCGATGCCGGTCCCGCCGCCGGTGACCACCGCAACCTCGCCGGTGTGATCGAACACTGCGTCCATCGCCCGACCGTACGTCACCCGGCTCCGAGCGCGCCTGCTGCCGGTTCGCTTAGTCTCCCGACCATGTGCGGGTGCATCGTGGCGTTGGCGGCGTTCATCTCGCCGCGGTTGGGGATCTTCTTCATCTGGCTCTTCACCGACCGGATGAGCATCGCGTTCGACTCCTTCTGGTGGGGACTGCTCGGGTTCATCTTCCTGCCGTGGACCACGCTGGCGTGGGCGGTCGCGTACACGCCGATCAAGGGCGTCACCGGCTTCGGCTGGTTCATCGTCGTGTTCGCGTTCGTCGTCGACGTGATGACGCACGTCGGCAGCGCGCAGGCTCGGCGCCAGCGCAAGATCCAGACCGCGTAGCCGTGATCCCGATCGGATGGTTCGGCGTCGGTTCGGGTGCGCTCGCCGACGCCGAGGGAGTGGCCGAGGTCGCACGCACCGCCGAGACGCTCGGCTACGACTCGATCTGGGTCGGTGAGCACCCGGTCCTGATCGACCCGCACGCGCCGCCGTCGCCGCTCCCGCCGGACTCCGAGTTGATGGACCCGATCCCGGTCCTCGCCTACGCCGCCGCCGTCACCTCGCGCATCAAGCTCGGCACCGGCATCGTGCTCCTGCCGCTGCGCAGCCCGGTGATCCTGGCCAAGGAGCTGGCGACGATCGACGTCCTCTCCCAGGGTCGCCTCGAGTTCGGGATCGGCGTGGGCTACGTGCCTGGTGAGTACGAGGCGATCGGGGTGCCGTTCCACCGACGCGGGCGGATCGCCGACGAGTGGATCGACGCCCTGCGCACGCTGTGGCTCGACGACCAGCCCGAGCTCCGCGGCGAGTTCGTGTCGTTCGGTGGGATCCAGTGCCGCCCCCGACCGGTGCAGCCCGGGGGTCCGCCGATCATCGCCAGCGGGTTCGCGACCGCGGCCCGTCGTCGGGCGGTCGAGCGGTGCCAGGGCTGGTACGGCTTCTTCCAGGATCTCGAGAACACCCAGGCCGCGATCGAGGAGCTCGAGCGCCTCGCCGACGAGGTCGACCGGCCGGCCGAACTGGGCAAGCTCGAGATCATCATCTCGCCCGTCGCGGGGCCGATCGACGCCGACACCGTCCGCCGCTACGAGGACCTCGGCGTCGATCGTCTGGCCCTGGTGCAGGACTTCGGCGACATGGCGGGTGGACCCGACGCGGCGCGGCGTGGCAAGTTCCTCGACGAGATGGCGGCATGCGCCGAGCGTCTCGACATCCGCTGACACCGACCACATCGAAACCCGAACGGGAGAGCACATGCCCAGTCACGAAGAGCTCGCGGCGGCGTTCGACGCCGCGCTCACCGGCGGCGAGCCCGACGCATTCGTCGCGGCCCTCGCGCCCGGGGCGGTGGTCTGGCACAACACCGATCACAACGAGGTCGACGCCCGAGAGAACATGGCCGGCATCGCCATGCTGGGTCAGCTCGTCGACGACCTCGAGAACGAGCACGTGCTCTTCACCCCGACCGACGACGGCTTCGTGTTGGCGTACGCGACCCGGGGCAAGGTCCGCTCGAACGGCAACCCCTTCGAGATGCACAACTGCCTGATCGTCACCACCACCGACGACGGCCTGATCAGCCGCATCGACGAGTACGTCGACCCGACCGTGGGAGCACAGTTCGCATGACGATGGACGTCGAGGCCACCATCGATCCCGAGATCGCCGTCGCGCTCGCGGCGTCGCCGATGGGCGCGATCGACTTCGGCACCTTCACCTTCGAAGCGATGCCGGCGATGCGCGAGGCGATGGCCAACATGCCCGCGGTCGAGCTCCCGCCCACGACCACCGAGTCGCACGAGGTGGTCGTGCCCGGTGCCACCGGCTTCGATCCCGACCGTGCGCGTCTACGCACCGCCCACGAAGGCCGCGGATCGTCCGTGCATCTACTGGATCCACGGTGGCGGCTACATGTTCGGCTCCGGCCTCAACGTCGACGCCCGCATCAACCGCTGGGTCGAGGAGTTCGACTGCGTCGCGGTGTCGATCGAGTACCGCCTCGCCCCCGAGGACCCGTACCCCGCGCCGCTCGACGACTGCTACGCGGGCCTGCTGTGGGTCGCGCAGCACGCCGACGAGCTGGGCGTCGATCCGAAGCGCATCGTCGTCGCCGGTGCCAGCGCGGGAGCCGGTCTCGCCGCCGGCCTCGCGATCCTGGCGCGCGACCGCGGCGAGGTGTCGCTCGCGTACCAGTTGCTCATCTATCCGATGATCGACGACAGCAACACGAGCGCGTCGAGCCAGATCGAGGGCGCGCCGGTGTGGAGCCGCGCGGCCAACGACCTGGGGTGGCGGGCCTACCTCGGTGACCTCGCCGGCACCGACGACATCCCCGCCTACGCCGCCCCCGCGAGTCGCCGACGTCGCCGGACTCCCGCCCGCGTGGATCGGCGTCGGCACGCTCGACGTGTTCCGCGACGAGGACATCACCTACGCATCACGGTTGCTCGCCGCGGGCATCCCCACCGAACTGCACGTGTATCCGGGCGCGGTGCACGGCTTCGAGATGATCGTGCCGACCGCCGGCGTCGCGCAGGCGTGTCAGCGCGACATCACGGAAGGGCTGCGACGGGCGTTGCGGCCGGCGGTGCAGCCGGCGTCCGTCGCCGCGTCCACCAACTGAGCGTCAGCGTCAACGCACTCACCACCAAGACCATCCCGGCCGCCCACGCGTACGTGGATGCGTCGATGTGGCGCGTGATGTGGATCAACGGCGTGTCGAGCGCGTCGACGAGCCGATCTGCCGCGTAGGTGCCGAGCAGGGCGCCCACCACGATGCCGGCGACGACGGCGGCGAACACCTCACCGGTCACCCGCCAGCCGCCGATCCGTGCACGCGTGCGGGTGTGCAGCACGACCGCGCTGGCCAACCCGAGCACCGTGACCACCGCCGCGATCGCCAGCAGCGCCTGGATCACGGCCTTGAAGATCGGGCGCGCCTGGTCGACGGTGTTGAGGTTGGCCGCCACGGGGACGAAGACGACGACCGCGGGGTCGGCCTGCACCGCGGCGGCGATCTTGGCCGCGTCGGCGCCCGGCGCGAACTGCACCGACGCGGTGTCGAACAGGCCGCCCGCGAATGCGGTGGAGTACTGGCCCATCGCGTCGCGCAGCGCGTCGTTGCTCAGGAACACGAGGTTGCCGAGCGTGTTCGACGTCAGCGCCGCGACCTTCACCTTGAACGGCGGCACGCCCGCGCCCGGCAACGTGATCTCGAGCTCGTCGCCCACTCCGGCGCTGAGGATCTTCCCCAGTGACTGCGGGATCAGCGCTCCCGTCGCGGGAAGTTCGAGCGGCGAGCCGTTCGGCGCTTCGAACTTCTGCAGCGTCGTGTCACGGGGAAACGCCTCCAGCGACGTGGAGTAGCGACGGCTGGCGTGGCGCACGAACACGTTCGCCGACGGCACCGGTTCGGCCACCGCGATGCCGTCGACGGCCTTCAGCTTGGCGAGCAGCGCGTCGTTCACCGGCGCGGCGAACGCGACCTGCGCGCTCACCTGCTCGAGGCGTGCCGCGGAGTCGAGCGTCGCCTCGGCGGAGTCGACCACGCCGCCCGGCGCGACGACGCAGATCACCGCGGCCGCCGCCGCGATCGCGGTGACGACGGCCGGACCCGCGCCCAGCGTGTCGTCGCGCCCCACCCGGAGCAGTCGACCGATGCCGAGCGCGATCGCGCCGACGACCGCCGCGAGCAGGAGGCCGAGCAGAGCGACGCCCAGGTTGTTCGCACCGACGTGCTCGGGGAGGTACACCGACTCCGCCAGCTGGGGACCGCCGATCGCGGCGCCGGCGAGGCCGATCACCACACCCACCACACCCGACGCGGCGATGGTGATCGCGAGCGTGCGTCGACGGCGACGCAGGTCTTCCACCCGCGCGCACGCGAGCGCGCCCACCAGCGCAGCGACGATCAACGCGATCGCGGGCACCACGATGCTCGCCTCGCGGAATCCGGTGAGCTCCTCCTGGATGACGCCGTTCGACGGCTGCGTCGCGCGCGTTTCCACGAGCTGCGCGCCGTTGTTGGTGGCGAGCGTGGCGAGCCGTCGGTCGAGCGCGTCGCGGTCGACGCCCGACTCGTACCGCACGAGTACCTGCGGCACCGTCGCCTCGCCGCCGAGCGATTCGACGACCGACTGGGGTACGAACAGCACCGCGAAGCTGCCGGGCGTCGTGACCACCTGTTGCTGGCTCTGCGCGGGCAACAGGTACTCGGGGGAGAGGCCGACACCGACCACGTCGAGCGGGGCGGGGGTGCCGAGGCCGAGTGCCTGCACCGTCGTACCCGGCTTCACGCCCAGGTCGTCGGCGGTGTGCTGTTCGACGACCGCGACGGCGCGCGAGGTGTCGCGCGCGAAGTCACGCCCCGCGGTGATCGCCAGGTCGTTGATGACCGGACCGTGCGCGGGCACGCCGATGATGGTGCCCTGCACCTTGGTCTTCCCGTTCTGGAGGAACACCGAGAGCGTGGTGGTGCCGCGCGTGGTGGCACCGGCGACGCCGTCGACGCTGGTGAACGTGCGCAGGATGGCGTCGGTGTCGCCGCCGACCACGGTGAGATCGGCGAAGTGGGTCTCGGCGTAGAAGTGGTCGAGCGACGTGTCGAGGTCGTGCACCGTCGCCTGGAGGCCCACGAACACGGCGATGCCCGCCGCGACGAGGATCGCGGTGAAGACGAAGCCGAGCCGGTGACGAGGTTGATGCTCCAGAGTCGGGCGAGGGTACCCGGCTGGGCTCAGCCGGTGGCTGACCGCGCCTCCGCGACCATCGCCACCATGGCCTTGCGCACCTCGTCGCCCGTCGTGCACTCCTCGGCGAACGCGAGGCGCACCGGGGTGCGGTGCTCGGCGCTGACCGCGACCAGGTCGAAGCCGTAGCGGTCGACGGCCGACATCGAGGCCGACGTCGTGTCGGCCAGACCTGCGAAGTGGTGACAGAACAGCACCTGCGCGTCGGCGTGGTCGGCGTTCATGTGCTCGATGATCCCGGCCGCCGCGTCGGCGAGGGGATCGGGCTCCGCCGCCGCGTAGCCCGCGGCGTCGACCCAACTCATGCGCCCGTACCCGCCCGACGTAGCGGATGTGGTCGACCGCGAGACGCAGGAACGTGAAGTCGCCGAAGTCGATGTAGTACGACGCCGCCGGGTTGGCCTCGAGGTAGCGCGTGCGCGCGACGTCGCGATCGTCGTCACCGACCGGCGCGATCAGGCCGAGCAACGTGACGCGTCCACTCGCCAGCGGATCGGCACCCTCGGGCACCGGCTCGGTGACGAGCAGACTGCCGCGCGGGTCGCGCAGCGCGTTCTGCGTGTGCTCGGCCATCATGCTGACGAAGAAGAGCGGGTCACCGTTGTCGGCGAGTCCGAAGCTGACGACCGAGCCGTAGGGGTAGCCGGCGGGATCGGCCGCGAGGGTCGAGAGCGCGCCCGGGTCTCGCCCGTCACCAGGGTGCGGCAGCGTTCCGCGTGGCTCGGCTCGCCGCGCCGGCGGTGCGGTGGGTGCCGACGATGCGGCGGTGCCGTCGTCGGCGGTGGGGAGTTGGTGCTCACGGGGACGTGACGTCATGGCGCCACCGTAGGCGGCGTCCCGCGCGCCGGTCTCACGACGAGCGGAACACCTCACCCAGCCGCATCCGCCGTCCGGTGTGCACGATGCCACGTTGGTAGACGGCCGCGCCCAGACGGAGGACGAAGAGCAACGTCGCGACGCCGACGACGAGCGAGGCCACGATCTCGCCCGCCGACGCGTCACCGAGCGCGAGTCGCGCCGGCATGACGATCGGCGACGTGTACGGGAAGATCGCGAGCACGGCACCGAAGCTGCCGTCGGCCGAGCTCTGGGCCAGCACGTAGGTCCCGATGAGCAGGAGGCTGAGCGGCGTGAGCACGGATCCGGCTTCCTCCTGGCGTTCCACGAGCGCGCCGAGGGCGCCGGCGGTCGTGAGGTAGAGCGCGAGTCCGAGCACCATCCACGGGAGACCGCCCAGGATGGCCGGCCCCAGACCGGCGGGGAGGCTGCCGCTGGTGACCACCTTGATGACGACCGGGATCCCACCGGCGGCGAGACCCGCCAGGCCGACCAGCCCGACACCGACGACCTTCCCGAAGAACAGCGCGGTCGGTTTCACCACCGCGAGGAGCACCTCGCTGATGCGGTTGGCCTTCTCAATGGCGACCCCGCTCGCCACCTGGATCATCAGCAGCAGGAGGATCAGGTAGAGGACGAGCGAGAGGATGGCGGCGGAGGCCTTGCGGTCGGACTCGTCGGCCGCGATCGTCGTCGATCCGCACCTCGGGCGCGGTGAGGATGCGGTCGATGGTCGATCGGTCGAGCCCCGACTGGTCGAGCTGCGCCGTGAGCGCGCT
Organism: uncultured Actinomycetes bacterium; assembly: GCA_963697125.1. GTDB lineage: Bacteria > Actinomycetota > Acidimicrobiia > IMCC26256 > DASPTH01 > DASUAS01. The sequence continues at coordinate 264,627 of CAVOMW010000015.1, read as the reverse complement.
GGTGGCGAGCGCCTGGCGGGCGAGCGCGACGAGGGTGGCGTTGTCGCCCTTGCGCACGACCACGGTGGCGGGATCGTCGCCGACGACCGCGATGTCGACGGTGCCGTCGTCGACCAGCGCGCGGGCGCGCGCGGCGTCGGCCACGGTCCGGAACCGCACGTTCGCGTCGAGGTGCGTCGCCGCGGCTCGGAGGTCGCGGGTGAACGCCGATCGAGGTGGTGGCCGGCGCGCTGCGCTCGAGTGCGACGTCGTAGCTGGTGGTGCCGCTGTCGAGCGCGTCGGGCAGGATCATGGCGACGCTCGAGCCGATGAACAGGACCGCGAAGACGATCCACAGCGACTTGCGTCGGAACGCTTCCCGCAGCTCGCGCGCGGCGACGAGTCGAGTGGCGCGGTACCAGGTCATGCCGCCTCCTCGTCGGTGTCGGCGTCGGTGCCGGCGGCCTCGAGGAACAGCTCCGACAGGCTCGGTGCCTCGACCCCGAAGTCGTCCACCTGCACGTGACTGCGAATCGCGTCGAGGACTGCACCCGGGTCGGCGTGAGGTTCGAGGCGCAACCGCGTGCCGCGCGCGTCGTGCGTCGCGATCGTGGACGCACGCGGATCGATCCACGACGGGTCGACAGGAACGTCGACGCGGAGCCATCGATTGGTGCTCTCCGCCTTCAGCGTGCGGAGATCGCCGTGCAGCACGACCCGGCCGTGGTGCAAGCAGGGTGATCGTCTCGCAGAGGTCTTCGACCAGGTCGAGCTGGTGACTGGAGAACAGCAGGTTGCGACCGGCGCGCGTGTGCTCGGTGATGACGTTCGAGAGGAAGCGCACCGCCAGCGGATCGAGGCCGGCGAACGGTTCGTCGAGCACCAGGAGCTCCGGCTCGTGCACCATCGCCGCCGCGAGCTGCACGCGTTGCGCCATGCCGCCCGACAGCGCCGAGATCTTGTCCGCGTTCGCGCGGCGAGGTCGAGCTGCTCGAGCAGGGCGCGCGCTCGCCGACGGCCTTCGTCGCGATCGAGTCCGTGGAGGCGAGCGATCCACACCAGGAGGTCGAGCACGCGCATGTCGCGGTAGAGGCCGCGTTCCTGCGGCATGTAGCCCCAGGCGCGGCGGTCGTCGTCGGTGACCGCGCGGTCGTGCCACGACAGGGTGCCGGCGTCGGGGGCGAGCACGCCGAACAGGATCCGCATCAGCGTGGTCTTGCCGGCCCCGTTGGGCCCGAGGAGGCCGACGACCCGGCCGGGGGGAACGTCGAGGTCGACGGCGTCGAGGACGACACGGTCACCGAAGCGCTGGCTGATGCCGCGCGCCGAGAGCTGTGGGTTCATGGGAGTGGCCTCGGGTGGGGGGAGAGCCAGCCTGCCGCGCGTTCCCGGCCCCGGGTGGGATCAAACCTCGGCCGGCCTGGGCGATTCGACCTCCGCTTTGCTAGCTTGATCGGTCCGCCGCGGGGTGGAGCAGTCTGGTAGCTCGTCGGGCTCATAACCCGAAGGTCGAAGGTTCAAATCCTTCCCCCGCCACCATCGAAGTGCAGTTCAGGGCCGGTCCTTCGGGACCGGCCCTGTTGCATGCGAAGAACGATGTGCAGCGAAGTAGCCGGGGCGTTGCCGCCGATCAGTGCACGGTGACGTCGAGCTTCATGCCGAGGCGGTAGTGGCCCGGGAGATTGCACACCGCCACGTAGTGGCCGGGGCTCAGGTGCTTGGTCTTGAAGCTCTCCGTGCCTCCAGCCTTGAGTGGCTCTCCGCTGTCGGCGACGTTCGTGAGCAACGGCGACTCCTCGTTCACGTCGCCGTCTGCCTTGAGTGGCAGCGCGTTCGCCGGCAGGTTCGTCTTGAACAGCACCAGTTCGTGGTCCACCGACCCACTGTTGGTGAGGCCGATGACGTGCGTCCGAGCGGTGAGCCTCGTTGGCATCAAGACCTTGAAGTTGACCGTCGTTGCCTGGATGTCGCCGGCAGGGCCCGAACTTCCCTTCACTGCGTATGCGATCGCGACTGCGACGAATGAAGCAAGCAGCAAGGCGCCGACCGCAAGGAGCATGCCGCGCATGTCGCGCAGGCCGCTGCGAGTCCTCCTCTCGGGCGGTTCAGGTGCCGGAGGAGTCGGTGTCACAGGTGCAGTGGTCACGGTCATGACTTCTCATCCAGTCGTCGCTTCCGGCCCGGCCGATCATCCGCCTCGCGTCGCGCCGGCTCCCAGAGGAGAAAGTCCTCACCGCCCCACATCGGCGACCACGCGTGAAAATCGTTTGACGGGCGCGTCGCGATCCGTCACGATGTCGCTCCTATGACGCACGTGATCGCCGCCGAAACGCAGCTCCAGGGACGACCCCTGTTGAGCTTCGGCGCGCACGCGTGCGAGCCCCGCCAACTCCTCGGTAACGAGGAGAGGTCGGGGCGCCGGAACGTCGCCAAACTTGGCGACCCCGGCACACGCTGGTAACGCAGAGCACTCGCGCTCAGCTCACCAGCGTTTGCTCCGCCTCCGCTCCCCGCGCGCAGACCGTCATGCGCGCGTTCACACATCTCGCGCTCGAGTCACGGTGGCGTCGCGGTCTCCAACACCGCCGACCGGAGGTTCGACTCCTTCCGGGCGTGCCGAACCGGATCACCAGTCCGGGCACCAGCTCTTTGACAACTGCAGAAGCATCGTCACCCCGGGGTCGCCGCCACGCGACCCCGGGGAGATACGCCGCGCGTCACGCCTGACTGGTAGGGCACCGGGCTCTTACCCCGGAACAGACTGGGTTCGAGACCCAGGGCGCGCACAGGTCGACGTGGCCCAACGGACAAGGCACCGGACTACGAATCCGGGGGATGCAGGTTCGACTCCTGCCGTCGACACCACCTCGCCGTAGCTCAGCGGAGCAGAGCGCCGCCCTCCGAAGGCGGAGGTCGCACGTTCGAATCGTGCCGGCGAGGCCAGCGAGCGAGCCAGCATGCGCCCTTGTAGCTCAGGAGGAGAGCACGTCCCCGGTGAGGACGAGGTCGTGGGTGCGACTCCCACTGCCCAGCGAGAACCACTCGAACTTGTGGCCTTCAATGCCCCCCTCGTGTACGGACCGCCACAAGTTCGAGAGTGCACCCATGCCAGGTGGTCGAGCGGCAAGACGTCCGGCTGTTACCCGGAAGGCGGGGGTTCGAGCCCCTCCCTGGCAGCTCGTCAACGAGAGATCACCGCCCGGTGGTCGAGAAGTTCAGGCGCGTGGCTGCAAACCGCGAGACGAGGGTGCGAATCCCTCCCGGGCGTCCAACGCACGACAGCAAGGTCCCGTGGTCGTCGTCCAACGGCGAGGATGCCGGTGCGCCACATCGGCGATGAGGGTTCGACTCCCTCCGACCACACCCGTGCCGGCGAGGTCCTGAAGGAAGGACGCTCGGCCCGTACCCGAGAAGCAGCGGGTTCGATCCCCGCCGCCGGCTCGACGCTCCGATGCGACGCATGGTCTCGAAGCTCTGACGGTGGAGCGGCCGGTTGAAACCCGGCAGGGGGAGGTTCGAGCACTCCCGAGACCACGACAACGACGAGTAGGTCAGCGGAAGACCGCCTGTCTCACATACAGGAAGCCGGGGGTTCGACTCCCTCCTCGTCGACGGTGACCGAGGTCCGAAGTGGTCGAGACGCCGGGACGTGGCCCCGGAGGAAGTCGGTTCGAGTCCGACCGGTCACACTGCGAGGGCACTGGGTCCAGCGGGGTCTCATACGCCCTGCACGCGGGTTCGATTCCCGCCCTCGCGACCAACGTGCAGCACAGAGATCTGGGCCGGTGGCGCAACTGGAAGCGCAGCTCCCCTGCAAGGAGAAGGTTGCGGGTTCGAGTCCCGCGCGGTCCACGGAACACACGCACATGCTGACGTAGCCCAACGGAAGAGGCCCGGCGCTCAGACCGCCGTCAGTGCGGGTTCGAATCCCGCCGTCAGTACTCACACACGCCTGGACGTGGCGCAACGGGAGCGCGCCGGCTTCGGAAGCCGGAGGTTGGGAGTTCGAATCTCTCCGTCCAGACCCGCGCGCACGCCGCACTGCGAGCCAGACCCATGCGAGGTGGTGGAAACGGAACCACGCCTGTCTCTGAAACAGGAGGTCCAGGTTCGAGCCCTGGCCTCGCAGCCAGACGATGCCCCTGCAGTTGTCGTGCTCCTTGACAGTCGAAGTCGGCCTGTTGCGAAGTCGGGGGTTCCTTCGATGACGCGGGTTCGAATCCCGTCGCCCATTCGGGGCGTAGCTCAGTGGCAGAGCAGAGCGTCCTCCGGCGCTCGGGTTCTCAGGCCGACTCCAACTCCCACTCCGGTCAGCTGCGACGCGACGGGCGTACTTCTTTGGTGCAAGGGGCCTCACGGCCTGCCGTTCGAATCGGCCTGCTCGTCCACTCGGGTTCCCTGACCGGGGCTCTCTCACAATCCACCTCACGAGGAACGAACGACATGGCCAAGTTCTCCGGCACCAACCGCAACCGGCTCCGCACCAACCTGCACGCGCCGATCCGCACCGAGCACGCGCGCGTGCTGACGCACGAGCGCGGTGTCGGGTACGCGCGCGACGCCGAGTCGGATCTCTTCCTGCTCGCGGTGACCAACATGGTGGGCGAGGACACGTTCTACGAGCGTGCGGCGGATCGCGACGCGCGCTTCGTCGACCTCGTCCGCGAGGTCACGGCCACGAATCCGTCGTTCATCGCCGGTGCCGACGTCGACGCGGGCAAGGTCGGCCTCGTGCAGTACCTGCGCGAGACGATGCTGATGCGGTCGGCCGCGCTCGTGATGGCTGCCGAGTACGTCGCCGCGGGTGGCGCGGGTGGTCGCTCGACCGTCGGCGCGAGCACTCCAGCGCGCCGACGAGCCGGCCGAGATGCTGGGCTACTGGCTCTCGACCCACGGTCGCAAGGTCCCGATGCCGGTGAAGCGCGGTGTCGCCGATGCCGCACGCCGCCTCTACACGGAGCGCGCCGCGCTGCGCTACGACGGCCTGGGCCGCCAGTTCCGGATGGCCGACGTGCTCGAGCTCGCGCACCCGTCGCCGCGCACGCCGGTCCAGTCGGCGCTGTTCAAGTACCTCCTCGACCGGCGTCACCACGACGACGCGGTGGCCGACCCGGACGTGCTGCCGATGCTGGCAGCCGCGTCGGCGCTCGACGCGGTACCGGTCGACGAGCGGCGCGCACTGCTGCGCGAGCGCGGTCCGGCCGCGCTCGCCGACGCCGGCATCTCGTGGGAGCGGCTCTCGGGCTGGCTGCCGGGGGGCATGGACGCGGAGGCGTGGAAGTGGGTGATCCCGTCGATGGGAGTGATGGCGCTGGTCCGCAACCTGCGCAACTTCGACGAGGCCGGCATCGACGACGCCGCGGTCGACGCGGTGATCGCCAAGATCACCGACGTCGACGAGGTGGCCAAGGCGCGCCTCTTCCCGTACCAGGTCTGGGCCGCGTACACGCACGCGCCGTCGGACAACTGGAAGCGCGCCCTGGGTCGCACCCTCGATCTGACCGTCGCGAACATCCCGAAGCTCGACGGCACGCTCATCGTCATCGACACGTCGGGGTCGATGAGCGCGCCGGTGTCCAACCGCTCGCGCCTGCAGCGCGTCGAGGTCGCGGCGGTCATGGCCATGGCGACGGCCAAGCGTGCAGGCGACGTCGACGTCGTGCTCTACGGCACTGGCAACGAGCGCGTCCGCGGGCTGCGCGGCGCGTCGGTGCTCTCGGGCGTCGATCGGGTCGTGCGTTCGGTCGGCTCGGTGGGCCACGGGACGTTTGGTCACACCGCCATCGCGCGGTGGTACTCGCCGCGCCGTCACCGCCGCGTCGTGATCTTCACCGACGACCAGCAGCAGGACGCCGGTCGCGTCCCGCTCGACGACGTACCGCTGATCTACACGTTCAACCTGGCCGGCTACGGGCCGTCCGCGCTCCCGGCAGGGCAGCGCGGCCGGTACACCCTGGGTGGTTTCACCGACGCGACCTTCACGCTGATGGACGTGCTCGAGCGCGGCCGCGACGCCGAGTGGCCGTTCTGAGAGCGTCTCCCGCCGGGTTCCGCCGTGCACGCGGGATCGTCGCTGTCGGGGTGTCACCGCTTCGACAGCATGCGCGTCGCGGTGGAATCCGACTCACTGCGAGCGCGCGCGTCGCGCGCTACCTCGGCGATGTAGTCGACGAGGTGCTCGTCGTCGGGTGCGTGAGGGTACGCGCCGAAGAACGCCGCGACTGCCGCTTCGGGCTCCACGAAGTGACAGAGCGGCCAGAGAGTGACGAGGTCCTCTCGGTCCTGGGGATCAGCCCGGTACAGCTTCATCACGAAGATGACTTCCGGACCTGGCGTGCGGACGACCAAGGATTTGGCGTCGTAGGCGATCTCACAATCGTCGTGGCGCGCGTCTGCCGGCCAGTACGGAGCGGCAGCATCGTTGAGCCAACCCGGTCGCAGGTCGTGTCGCGCTCCGACTCGATCGACCGCGCCGCTCAGATCGGTATCGAACCGGCGGGCCGAATCGACGTCACGGGTCGATGCCCGCCGTGAGTGCCACAGCATCCAGGACCCACCCACCATCACTACGTCAGCGGACGCGCCGACGGCCGTGAGTTCCTCGGCGAGCTCGTCGAACAGCGCCTCGAGCTCGCTCCGATCATCGAGCAGCCCGCGAGCCATCGCGGTTCACGCAGCCGAACGGAACAAGGCAGTGCCGGCGAGAACGAGGTTGCGCCGCCGGAACGGCTCCGGTGTCGACGCGCTGGCAGCGGCGCGCATTCGCGGCGTCGCAGGCGGTGACCACGGCTCGGAAAGCGGACCAACCGCCCGTGTCCAACGGGGCCGCTCGAGATCATGGCGAGCGGCAAGCTCTTCAGCGAAAGACGCGAGGACTGCGTCAAGGGGGGTGCCAGTGCGAGCTGGCGGTGAAGCAATCGCGTCCGCCAGCTCGTCGGGGTGGCGCTCGGCCCAGTCCGCGAAACCGCGGAGTCGTGTCCAGTCGATCCTCAACCGTTCACCGTCTCGATCAACCGCGGTGGTGAGCTGGGCGATCGTGGGGCGATCGTCGCCATGGCGGACTTCGATGACCAGCTGACTACCAGCTGCGGTGATGAGGCGCTCGAGCATTGACAGCGTCGGATCGCTTTGCTCGTCTTCGATGCGTGAGACCGTCGAAGTAGGAGTGTGGGCCCTTGCTGCCAGCGCGCGACGCGACAACCCGGACCGAGTCCGAGCCTCCTTCAGCAGGGCTGCACCAGAGATGGGCATAAGGGGTAGCATATCCGCTACTACATTACAGGAGCAAGGAGGTAGCCCGGAGCTCCTCAGGACCAACGGGTTCGTCTTCCTCCCGGGTGATCCGTCAAGAATTCAGCTCCACGCAAACCGGCGCAAGAGAGGAAGACCAGCATGCAGCACATCCAGCTCGGAAGTCTCGACGTCGGACGGATCGGTCTCGGCGCCATGGGCATGTCCAGCGCGTACACCGGCGCGGGAACCGATGACGCCGAGTCGATCCGCACGATCCACCGTGCGCTCGACCTCGGTGTCACCCTGATCGACACCGCGGAGATCTACGGGCCCTTCGTCAACGAGGAGCTCGTCGGTCAGGCCATCAAGGACCGCCGCGACGACGTCGTCCTCGCGTCGAAGTTCGGGCTCGTCTCACACGCCGGCGGTGGCACCTGGAACCTCGACAGCAGTCCGGCCAACATCCGTACCGCGGTCGAAGGTTCGCTGCGTCGGCTGGGCACCGATCGCATCGATCTGTACTACCAGCACCGGGTCGACCCGAACACGCCCATCGAAGACACCGTCGGTGCGCTCGGCGAACTCGTTGCCGAGGGCAAGATCCGCCACATCGGTCTCTCCGAAGCCGGAGCCGACACGATCCGCCGAGCCCACGCCGTCCATCCCATCACCGCGCTGCAGTCCGAGTACTCGTTGTGGACGCGCGATCCGGAACCGAAGGTCCTGCCGGTGCTGCGCGAGCTCGGCATCGGCTTGGTGGCGTACTCGCCGCTCGGTCGGGGCTTTCTCACCGGTGAGATCCGCTCCACCGACGACTTCGCGGACAACGACAGTCGCAAGACCAACCCTCGCTTCACCGGCGAGAACTTCGAGCGCAACCTGCGCGCCGTCGAAGAGGTCAAGGCCATCGCCGCGGAAGTCGGCGCCACACCGGGACAGGTCGCCCTCGCCTGGGTGCTCGCCCAAGGCGACGACATCGCGCCGATCCCCGGCACGAAGCGCGTCGTCCGCGTCGAGGAGAACGTCGCCGCCGACACCGTGCAGTTGAGCCCCGAGCAGATCGACAAGCTCACCAACATCACCCCCGCGGCGGGCGATCACCACAGCGAACAGCAGATGCAGATGATCGAACGCTGAGACTCCACGACCGACGCCGTCACAAGGGGTACGACATGAAGGCGGTCTACTTCGAAGCCCACGGTGGTCCGGAGGTCCTGCACTACGGCGACGTACCGGATCCGGTCGCCGAAGCAGGTCAGGTCGTGGTCGACGTGCACGCCGCCAGCGTGAACGGCGCCGATTGGCAGATGCGGCAGGGTACGTACCGGCAGACTCCCGAGCTTCCCCACATCCTCGGCCGGGACTTCTCCGGTGTCGTCAGTGCCGTCGGCGCGGACGCAGATCTGGCGATCGGCGATGCGGTGTTCGGCGTGTGTGACAACGCGGGCGGCATCATGGACGAGGGTGCCTACGCGGAGAAGATCGCCATCAAGGCGGCGATCCTCGCCCGGAAGCCCGACTCCCTGACGCACGTCGAGGCGGCGGCGGTCGCACTGACCGGTCTCACTGCGGTGGTCTCGATCGAGGACACCCTCCAACTCCGAGCGGGTGAGACCATCCTCATCCAGGGTGGTGCCGGCGGGGTGGGTGGATTCGCGGTGCAGCTCGCCAAGCACATCGGCGCTCGGGTGATCACCACGGCGAGCGCCGCCAACCTGGACTACGTCCGGCAACTCGGTGTCGACGAGGTCATCGACTACAACCAGGTCGACTTCGCCGACGTCGTGTCCGACTGCGACGCGGTGTTCGACACCGTCGGCTTCGAGGTCATCGAGCGGTGCTACGCAGTGGTCAGGCCCGGCGGTCGGGTCGCGTCCATCGCGGTCGGATACGAGCTGCCGCCGACGTCACGTGACGACATCGTGAGGCTTCGACCGTCGGTCCTGCGAGATCGCGCGCACCTCGAGCACGTCGTCGATCTCGTCGAGTCGGGCGCGGTCGCCCTGCCGGAGATCTCCACCTACCCGCTGCGCGACGCCGCGATCGCGCACCGGGTGAGCGAAGGGCGACACCTCCGCGGCAAGCTCGTCCTCACCGTGCGCTGACGCGAAGCTGCGCGTCTCCGCGAACGCGGACGGTCACGCCTCTCCGTTCGGGCCGTAGAGCCGGGCGACATCGGGAGAGTCGAGCCACTTGGAGTAGGTGGGCGACTGAGGCCAACCGTCGGGTGAGTCCTGCCACTCCTCCTGGCGGCCCCACGGCAGGATGTCGATCAAGGCGAACGTGTAGCTGAGCTGTTCGGTACCGCGGCCGTCGGTGTGCCAGGTGCGGTAGACGGTGTCGCCGTCGCGGAGGAACACGTTCACCGCGAATCCTGCGCCGGGCGGCGCGCCGACGTCGGCAGAGAAGGAGCTCTCCGACGACGAGTACCAGTCCATCATGTTGCCGACCCTGGCCTTGTACGCGAGCGCGTCGTCGATCGGGCCGTTGGTGACGATGACGAAGCGCGCGTCGTAGTTGTCGAGCGACGCCCAGCCGGACGTACTGCGACGTGAGCGACGTGCAGCCGCCGCACTGCCACTCCTCGCCGTCGAACCACATGTGGTTGTAGACGATGAGTTGGGAGCGCCCGTCGAAGACGTCGACGAACCGGATGGGGCCGTCCGGACCGATCAGCGTGTAATCGGGGAGCTCGACCATCGGCAGTCTGCGGCGTTGCGCGGCGATCGCGTCGAGCTCACGGGTGGCGGCTTTCTCCCGTACGCGCAGCTCGTCGAGCGCGCGCCTGCCAGGTCTCCTGGTCGACGACGGGGGGTAGGGCGGTGGCGGTCTGCTCGGTCACGGTGCCTCCGGGCTCGGATGGTTCTGCTCAGACTGTTGACCGGAGACGGCGGCGAAACTCATCGGTTCGTCGTGCGTCGTCGCGTAGCGTCTCGTGATGGACATGATGATCGAGGCCGACGGTCTCCAGAAGCGCTTCGGCGACGTCGAGGCGCTGGCCGGTCTGGATCTTGCCGTCCCCTCGGGCCAGGTGCTCGCGGTGCTGGGCCCCAACGGTGCGGGCAAGACCACGCTGATCCGCACGATCGCCACGCTCACCAAGCCGACCGCCGGCACGTTGAAGGTCGCCGGCATCGACGTGGCCAAGCACCCGAAGCAGGTCCGCCGCAGCATCGGTCTCGCCGGCCAGTACGCGGCGGTCGAGCCTGCGCTGACCGGCCGTGAGAACCTCCGCATGGTGGCGCGGCTGTTCGGTCACGACCGCGACGAGGGCACGAAGGCCGCCGACGCGGTGCTCGAGCAGATGGGCCTCACCGACGCCGGCGACCGGTTGGTCCGCACCTACTCCGGCGGCATGCAGCGTCGCCTCGACCTCGGCGCCAGCCTCGTCGGCGCGCCGCGGCTGTTGCTGCTCGACGAGCCGACGACCGGGCTCGACCCCCGCAGCCGCAACGAGCTGTGGGTCGCGATCGAGGACCTGGTGGCGGGCGGCACCAACGTGCTCCTCACCACGCAGTACCTCGACGAGGCCGATCGCCTCGCCGACATCATCGCGATCATCGACCACGGGAAGCTCGTGGCGTCGGGCACCGGCGACGAGCTCAAGGCGCAGTTGGGGCGTGACGTCGTGGACGTGACGGTCAAGCACGAAGCCGACCTGGAGCGCGCGGCCGAGGCGCTCGGGTCGGAGGCGACGATCGACACCGAGAACTCGCGCGTGTCGCTCCCGGTCAGCGGCGGCGCCGACGAGCTCGTCGAGCGCGGTCCAGGCGCTCGGCACGGCCGGCATCTCGCTCGACGACATCGCGTTGCGACGCCCGACGCTCGACGACGTGTTCCTCACGCTCACCGGTCACACCACCGCCGAACCCTCCGATTCCGAAGCCGACGCGCCGCGCGAAACGAGCAAGTCATGAGCACGATTCCCGCCTCCACGGTTCCCGTCCCCACGGTTCCCGCTCCCACCCACACCGCCTCGTGGAGCACGACCGCGTTCACGGTCGCCGCCCGCACCATCCGCAAGCTGATGCGCACGCCGCAGATCTTCGGCATCGCGATCGTGCAGAGCGTCGTGTTCCTGCTGATGTTCCGCTACATCCTCGGCGGCGCGATCGGCGTGAGCGGCGTCACCTACGTCGAGTTCCTCGTCCCCGGGTTCGTCGTGTCCGGCATCCTCTTCACCGGCGGTGGGTCGTCGGTCGCGGTCGCGGAGGACGTCGCGTCGGGGCTCAACGACCGCCTGCGTTCACTTCCCATCTCCGACCGCGCCGTGCTCGCGGGCAGGGCCATGGCCGACGCCACGCTCATGGTGATCGTGGGGTTGGTGACGCTGGGGGTCGGCTTCATCATCGGCTTCCGCATGCACACCACGGTCCCGGACGTCGTGCTCGCGCTCGGCCTCCTCGTGGTGTACGCGCTGAGCTTCGCCATCGTCTTCGCGTGGCTCGGCCTGGTGAGCGGCAACGCGCAGGCCGCGCAGGGGCTCAGCATCCTCGCGGTGCCGTTCTCGTTCATCTCGAGCGCGTTCGTCCCGATCGCGACCATGCCGGGCCCGGTGCAGGCGTTCGCCAAGGCGCAACCGCTCACCTTCATGGTCAACTCGTGGCGCGGCCTGCTGCTCGGCGACGCGGTGACGCGCACCTTCGACCACGGCCTCACGTACTGGGTGGTCGGCTCGCTGTTGTGGGCGGTCGGGATCGTCCTCGTGTTCACGCCCCTCGCGGTGCGCTCCTACCGGAAGGGTTGAGCCTTCCGCATCGCTGGGGACCGTCAGCTCGACTCGTCGTCTCCACCGAGCGCACGCGTGAGGCCTTCGAGATCCTCGACGGTCACGGTGAGCGCGGAGTGGCCACTGCGCCTGAGCGGAGACGGGACCTTCTCGGCGAAGTGGATGCACACGCCGGCGTCGTAGTTGCTCCCGAAGCTGAGGCCGTCGTCGACCATCGATCCGCGGACTCCGACGGCCGTCCACCAGCGGTAGCCGCGGGTGATGTGGGCGCCGGTGATGTTCGAACGCGGCGTCTGGATCTTCACGAACCCGAAGGTCGCGAGGAACGTGCCGTCGTCGCCGAGGGTGACGGCGTCCTTGGATCGTCGGAAGCCGAACAGTGCGAGCAGTGGGCGCAATTTGGCATCGATCGCGTACGGGAAGCGCTCGGTCATGGGTCCGAGTGTCGCACGACCCCGCCACCCGAAGAGCAACTCCGTGTCAGTTTTCAGACGTGACCGCCGGTGACGGTCAGGTGCCGTCCGATGCGGTGAACGACTCGGCGAGGAGCGTGAGGCCGATGCCGAGGAGCCAGGCGTCCTTGCTGATGGCGATGCCCTGCTGGGTCGGCCAGATGCTGTGCGGCTTGCGCATCCCGGGTGTGCGCACGTAGAGACCCAGGAGCGATCCGGCGAAACCGGTGAGCGCGGCACCGGCGACGCGCTCGGGCACGATCGGGATCGCGACGGCGGCACCGACCGCGATCTCGCCGGCGGCCAACAACTTCAGGAATTTGTCGGGTCCGAGCTTCGCCAGGAAGGGGTACGTGCCTGACGCCATGCCGTGCACCGCGGCCGCGGTGGCTTGGTCGCCCTTCCACTTGTCGATGCCCGAGTGGAGGATGAAGGCGCCGGCGATGACGCGGGCGGGCACGTGCGCCGATCGCAGTGATGCAAACGAGAGCTTCGGCACGGCGGGTTCTCCAGATCTCACGCGGGATGTTCGGGCACGTTCGTCATGGCAGGGACGGAGTTGGCGACGTCGGCATCGAGCGAGGGGTCGCCGGGGAAGTGCTCGTCCACGAACACGGGCATCACACCGCCGAGACCGAGCTCGGCGACGTTCTCGAGCGCGTCGACGGGGGAGTGGAGCGCGCCCTCGTCGGGCAACGAGCGCGGGAGGTACCGCACGGTGACGACCGCGGCGGCGAGGGCGAGTGCGGCACCGAACAGCCCCGCCACGCGGATCCCGTCGACGAACGCGGTGCGGGCGAGGAGGTCGAAGGCGTGCGCGGCGGACGCGGGGAGTGACTTCGCAGCCTCGAGCGCGCCGGCGATCGACGAGCTCGCGGCCGACCGCGACGCGGCGGGAAGCTTGGCGACCGCGTCGTGGAGATGGCTGCTGTACTGCGACGCGGCGATGGAGCCGAGCACCGCGACGCCGAGGGCGGCGCCGAGCTCTCGGGTGGCGTCGTTCATGGCCGAACCCGCACCCGCGCGTCGCGCCGGCACTGCCGCCATGATCGCCGAGGTCATGGGCGACATCGACATCGCCATGCCCGAGACGAGCGGGATGAGCATCAGCAAGATGACCCAGTAGGGCGTCGTGAGGCCGACCTGGGAGAAGATGACGAACCCGACCGCGATGAGCACCATGCCCGCGCCGACGACGCGGTTCGCACCGAAGCGCCGGCTCAACTGCGGAGTGAGTGGCGCCACGATGAGCATGATCGGCGCCATCGGCAGCAACCGCGCCGCTGCCGCGAGCGGCGTGTCGTCGAGCACGAGTTGGAAGTACTGCGTCATGAGGAACAGCACGCCGTACATGGCGAGGAACACGAGCAGCATGCCGCCGCTCCCGGTGCTGAAGCTCGGGTTGCGGAAGAAGCGCATGTCGAGCATCGGTTCGTCGGTGTGCAGCTCCCACATGACGAACAACGCGAGCACCACGAACGACACGACGAACGCACCGACCGTCTGCGGCGCGCCCCATCCTTTGTCGGGTGCCTGGATGAGCGCGAACACCAGTGACGAGATGCCGACGATGGACAGCAGGGCGCCGACGGGATCGAGTCGCGCCTCTTCGGGATCGCGCGACTTCGGCACCAGGACCCAACCGCCGACGAGCGCGAGGGCGATGATCGGAAGGTTGATCAGGAACACCGACCCGAACCAGAAGTGGGTGAGCAGGAAGCCGCTCATGAGCGGGCCGATCGCGCCGGCGACGCCCACCGTGGCGGCCCAGATCGCGATCGCCTTGGCGCGCTCACCCTCGGGGAAGACGTTCACGAGGATCGACAACGTCGACGGCATGATGAAGGCCGCGCCCAGGCCCATCACTGCACGGCACCCGATGATCTGCCCCATCGTGGTCGCCTGCGACGCGGCCGCGGCGCCGACGAAGAAGGCGGCGAGCCCGAACTGCAGCGCGCCCTTGCGGCCGAACCGATCGCCCAGCGCACCGGCTGAGAACAGCAGCCCGGCGAACACCAGCGAGTAGGACGCGACCACCCATTGCAACTGCGACTCGGTGGCTCCGAGATCACGCGCCAACGAGGGCAGCGCGACGTTGAGGCTCGAGTTGCCGACGAACACGATCAGCAGGCTCAGGCAGAGGACCGCGAGGGTCCACCACCGGCGCTCGTACGCGGTGTCGTCGGCTGCGTGGGGGGTCGCAGCGGTCATGGCCATGCATTCTGTCACTTCATGCCAGAAGAAACCAACTGCCAGTCTGCATATCATGCCAACCGGCGGAATGTGTCAGAATGTCTTCATGGGTCTCCGAGAGCTGAAGAAGGAACGCACCCGCGCCCTGCTCCACGACGTGGCCATGGACCTCTTCGCCCGCAACGGCTTCGACCACACGACGGTCGAGGAGATCGCGGAGGCGTGTGAGGTGTCGCCGCGCACGTTCTTCCGCTACTACGCCACCAAGGAGGAGCTGCTCTTCGTCGACTCGCAGCAGCGATGCGCGGCGCTGCTCGAGATCGTCGCCGCGCAGCCTCTGGACGACGCGCCCCTCGATGTCCTCCACCGCTCGCTGCACACCCTGGCGCTGGAGTACGAACCCGAGCGGGCTCGCCATGTCACCCGGGCGCGCGTCCTCGAAGGATCACCGAGCCTGCGAGCCGACAAGGCCGAGCAGCAGCGCGGGTGGGAAGCGAAGCTCTTCGACGAGCTCGAGCGGCGCAACCGCGTCGCCGTCGACCCACTCGCCGCGCACGACCTGCACCTGCGCGTCGCGGTGTCGATGGCGGCATTCCGAACCGTCTTCGACACCTGGCTCGGCAATCCCGGCACCGACTTCGCCGGTGTGCTCGACGAGGCGTTCGCCCAACTCGCCCACGGCCTCAGCTGAGGGCGGCGGTGGGGCGTCGCCCCGCGGTCATCCTTCGGCGTGCTCCTTGATGCCCTCGAGCGCGTGCTGCCAGTTCTCGGAGGAGCGTTTCGCTTCGTCCTCCGAGCCGTTGTTGTCCTGCGTCAGGGTGACGTGCGTGCCGTCGTCGACGGGCGTGAGCGTGTACACGAGCGTGTGGTAGTTCTCCGGCACATCCTCCTGTCCGGTGGTCGGGCTGAAGTGACTGACCGAGAGACGGCGCGGTGCGTCGTACGCGAGCACCTTGCCCTTGTCCTCGTACGCGTTCCCCTCGTACTCGCCCTTCCAGACGATCGGGCTCCCCACCTGCCAGTCGGTCTCGAGCTCGGTGCCGAACATCCACTGCCTCACCGCCGCAGGTTGTGTGAGCGTCTCCCAGACGCGTGCCGGCTCGGCGGCGATGTCGATCTCGGCGGTGGCGACGATTCCGGCCATGACGGGTCCTCCTGCACCTCGGCGGTAATGTGTGACTCACTCATACATACCCAGGAGCGGCCATGGCGAACCCCGCACCGACCCGGCTCGAGAACCTGCTCGCCGCCCTCGCGCTCGGGCTGCACGACGACACGACGCGTGCGCTCGAGACGGCCACGCAGCTGAGCGGCAGTGGCCCGACCGCGTTGCTGGCGCTCGACGAATTCCTCGGCGGCGCCAACATCGGGCGTCTCGCCGATGTGTTGGGGTTGACGCACTCCGGCGCGGTGCGCCTCGTCGCGCTGCTCGAACAGGAGGGACTGGCGGAACGGTGGGCGGGGGAAGACCGTCGCAACATCGAGGTCAGACTCACGGGCGCGGGGCGACGCCGTGCGTCACGCGCCCGTGCTGCCCGCGACGATGTCGTCCGCCGGACCCTGGCCGGTGTCGACGCGGCCGATGCCGCCAACCTCGAGCGGCTCGTGAGCGACCTCGTCGACGCCGGCGTCCGAGCCCGGATGCGCGACCGTGCCGCGGGCCGTGCCGACGCATGGTGGTGCCGGACCTGCAACTTCGGTGCGTGCGGACGCCCGGACGGACGGTGCCCCGCGCAGTTGGCCGCGGCGGCAGCGACGGCCTGAGGCAACGCTCGTCTCGCGGTGCAGGCCTCCTTCGAGATCCTCGTCGGCTCGTCGTCCCGCGCCATCCACCAGACGGGACGCGTGTAACGGGATCACGCGCCGATGGGGACCGTGCCTTCGATCATGTACCGCCAGAAGCGGCGCGGTTCGCCGACGGGAAAGTCGCCCGCCGCCTTGTGTTGCACCGAGGCGTTGTCCCACATCAACACGTCGTGGTCACGCCATGAGTGCGCGTACTGCGGCGCACGCGCCTCGGCGTGGTCCTGCAGGAACCGAAGGAGCGCGCGTCCTTCGTCGTTCGGCACGCCTATCGACGTGCGTCGCCCGGTCGAGATCGAGGTACAGCGCGGGCTCACCCGTGACGGGATGGGCGCGCACGATGGGATGCGACACGTCGACGAGGGCTTCGAACGGGCCTTCGGCACCCACGCGCGGCGGGAACACGCCGCGGTTGTTGTAACTGAACGCAGCGCGAAGCCCTCGCAGGCGCGCCTGCAAGCTCGGTTCGAGCATTCGACAGGCGGCCCGCATGTCGAGGAAGCAGGTGTCGCCGCCCGGCCCCGATGGGAGCTCGCGGGCGTGGAGCACGGTCGCGGCGGCGGGACGCTCCGTGTACGAGTCGTCGGTGTGGAACATCTCGAACAGGCCGGGCCGGAGACCGTCGCCGCCGAAGTTCACGTCACCGAGCTGTTCGCGCAGCTCGTCCGTGAGGACGAACCCGGCGTCGATGATCTGGCGGTCGTCGCCGTAGCGCAGCTCGCCGCCGTCGCGAGTCGTCCCGATCGGGTCCTTGATCGGGCCCAGCGCCGATGCCAACGCACGCGCCTCGTCGTCGTCGAGCGGGCGTGGCTGTCGCACGCAGACGACGGCATGGTTCGCGAGCGCGGCGCGCAGCAGGTCGCGAGTCGAACCCTCGGTGAAGTCGTCGACCTGGAGCCCCACGACTTCCGCGGCGCCGAACGGTCCTGGAAGCACCCGCAACATGCCCGAGCGATGGTAGGTCAGGTACCCCGGATGACAGAGGGCATCGTCCGTGAGCTCATCGAGCGCACGAGGGCGGAGTAGCCGGGACGGAACGCGAGCTCGGCGCCGAGCTCGAGCCGCTGCTCCGACGCAAGCACGAGATGGTCGCTGCTGGCGCCGATGATGCGGACCCCCGGCGGCGGGGTGAGGTCGAGGGGATCGGTGTCCTGGTGGCCGAGCGCGAGCAACGAGTGCCACCCGTGGTCCTCGTCGGCCGCGACATCGTTGGCAGGTCGTTCGTCGGATGGCGGCGCGAACGTGCTCTGCGCGCGTGCACCCCACGCGCGTCGCGGCTTGTGCTTCGACTCGATCACTTCGGCGACGATCGTCGCGGTGTCCTGGCGGAGTCCCGTGATGGGCGTGCTGTGCAAGGGGTCGCGCCCGAGCAGGATCGCCTCCCCGAGGCGCAGGTTGTCGATCCGGCCGACGTGTTCGGTCGCGGCCAACCATTCGAGGCTCGACGAGTTGCCGCCCGACACGACGCGCAGCGTGATCCCGAACTGGGCTTCGATCGACGTCGCCAGGTCGGAGAGCTCGCCGAGGTTGCGGTCGTCGGGGACCACGCCGTTGCGACAGGCGAGGTTCGTGCCGATGCCGTGCACCTCGATGTTCGGGAGCGCGAGGCAGCGGGCGACCACGTCGGGCAGATCGCCGGGCATGATCCCCTCGCGCAGGTCGCCGAGCTCGACCATGAGCATGACGCCGTGCACCCGATCGGCGCGTACGGCTGCGGCCGACAGCAGCTCGACGATCTCGACCTCGGTCGCGCAGCTCGTGTCCGCCGCCACCACGACCCGTTCGACTTCGCTCACCAACGCGGATCGGATCAGCACGATGGGCGCGTCGATGCCGTCGGCCCGCAGCCGTTCGATGTGCTCGACGCGCGAGTCACCCAGCGCGACCGCGCCGGCCGCGAGGTACACCCGACCGAGCGCGGGCAACCCGCGCATGGCCTTGGTGATCGCGGTCACCGAGACGCCGCGGGCAGCGGCGCGGCGGACGAGCTCCTGCGCGTTCTCGCCGATGCGGTCGAGATCGACCTCGATCCGAGGCGAGCTCACCGACTCGCGACGGCCGGCTCCGCGCGCAGGTTCGGGAACGCACGGAACACCATGTCCAGCAGCGCGTCGGTCGGACGGGCGAGCGCATCGGTGGCCGGGATGTCGAGCACGGCTTCGTACCCGGCGATCGCGACCGAGATCTCGGCGTCGGACATGTTCTCGTGGTTGATCGTGATCCCGATGACCTTCGTGCGTGCGAACGTCTCGATGAGGTTGATCTCGCTGACGACGGTGGGCATCGGCACGTTCGGGAAGTCGCTGACGGTCGTGCGCGCGGGTGCGTGCTGCAGGATCACCCCGGCCGGCAGGCTGCCGCGGAGGATCGCGGTGGAGCTCAGGTAGGTCGGGTGGCTCAGCGCGCCCTGTCCTTCCACGATGATCACGTCCGGGTCCTCGACCTCGAACGCCTCGACGACGGCCGCTTCGAGCTCGCCGGTGACGAACTGGGCGGGCACCGCGTCGAGTGCGACGCCGTAGCGCGAACCTTGGATCAGCGAGGTCTGTCCGGTGCCGACCATCACCGCGTGCACACCCGCATCGTTGAGCACGGTGGTCAGGATCGTCGCGGTGGTGCGCTTGCCGATTGCGCCGTCGGTACCGAGGATCGCGATGCGCGGGCACGTCACCTCGTGGATGCGGCCCGAGAACATGTGCAGATCGGTCTTGGCGTGCGGGCGGCGAACGTCGTCGATGCGCACGTCGTGCGCGGCCGCGGCGGCGGCGAACTCGATGTCGTCGTTGAGGAACTCGTGGAGCCCGTTCACGATGTCGAGACCCTCGGCGATCGCGTCGAGGATCACCGTGCGCTCGGGCGGCGACAACAGCCCGCTCGTGGGCGCGACACCCACCACGAAGCACGCCGGGTGCTTGGCCAGCGCCTCGGAGAGGTCGGCGACGATCGGGATCCCGTTGCTCACGCCGTCGAGCACCTCGCCGGCATCGCGGCCGGCCTTGGTGCTGTCGATGACCGACGTGATCTCGTACCGCTCGGACTGGCGGATCAGCCCGTTGGCGGTCTTGCCGTCGATCTCGGCGAAGTTGCCTTCGCAGAACACGGTGGCTTTCGGTCGCGCCTGACCGTTGGTGGATGAAGACATCGAAGCTCCGGAGTCATGGCTCAGAGGAGGCGACGGGATCATCCCGACCGGAAAGGTCGACGGTCAACGAGGCGTCCCCAATCAGCATTGGGGTGGAGAGGCACCTTACCGGACGTCGAGGGCGGCCCCGCCGCAGGCGATACTGGGGTCTCGCGACCCTGAACCCCGAGGAGACAGCATGAGCGCACGGCGTCGGGACGACGAACCGGGTCCGGAGGAAGCGCGAGAGCTCGCCATCGAGGACGACATCGCCGCGCGCGACGAGGTGCTCGAAGGCATCGACGCGGCTGACGACGACGACGGCGACGGTGACGAGACCGTGGCCGAGTTGCTCGAGCTCGACCAGACCGAGCTCGACGAGTTGGGTCTCACCCTCGACGATCCGCACCAGCCGGTCGACGAATAGCGCGACGCGACGTTGGGTTGGCGCAGTGGTTCACGTGCGTCAACTAGTGAAGGCGCCGTGGAAGCGATGTTCGTGCCCGACGGTGACGGTTTCGTCGTCGCGACGATGCTCACCCAGGGACCGTGGGACCCGAACAGTCAGTACGGGGGCACACCGGCCGCGCTGCTGACGTGGGCAGTGGAGCGGGTGCCCACGCTGGTACCGATGCGCATCGCGCGCATCACGATCGACATGCACCGGCGGGTGCCGCTCGGTCGGCTCGAGATCCGCACCGAGATCGCACGCGAGGGCAAGCGTCTGCAAGTCGTGGTGGCCACGCTCCACGACCCTGAAGGTGTCGAGGTCGCGCGCGCGACGGCGTTGCGGTTCCGGCTCGGAGTCGGTCCCGACGCGCCGACGGATCCGCGCCTTCCGGCGATTGCCACGCCGCCGTGGGGACAGGCACGTGTGCACGAGCGGCGGTCGGACAACCTGAACGGGTTCATCGACGCCGCGGAGATGCGCGAGGGCGGATCGTCCGACGCGGCGACGACCTGGTACCGCGCCACGAAGCCGGTGATCGCGGGGGAGGAACCGTCGCCCACGGTTCGGCTCGCGTGGGCGTCCGACTTCACCGCGAACTCGGGGAACTACCTCGACCTGCGGCGCTGGTCGGCGATCAACGCCGACCTCACCATCACCCTCGCCCGCGCGCCGCAGGGAGAGTGGACGGGTGTCGCCACGCGTGCGTGGTACGCACTCGACGGCATCGGTCACGCCCGCGCCGACCTGTTCGACCGCGACGGGTTCGTCGGTACCTGCACGGCAAGCCTGCTCGTCGACGAGGTCGCCGCGCCCTACTGATCCGAGGCGTCGGCGCCTTGACAACCCCGTTGGGTGTCGATCAGAGTTCGAATGTGATTAATGGTTTAATAGATGGTGTCGGCTGACGTGGACGAGCGGCGTGGCTGCGGCCTGTTGGACGGCAAGGTCTTCTTCGTGGCCGGGGTCGGTCCCATCATGGGCTCGGCGACCGCCCTCGTGGCCGCCCGCGAGGGCGCCAAGGTGGCGCTCGTGGCGCGACGTCGCGAGACGGCCGGCGAGGTCGCCGACACGATCCGTGCCGCGGGTGGCTCGGCGATCGCCTTGCAGTGTGACCTCAGCGACGACGATCAGGTGCGCGCGGCGGTCGACGCGGTCATGGCCGAGTGGGGACGGGTCGACGCGGTCTTCTACAACGCCGCGTACTACGACCACAAGAACACCGACCTCGATGTCGATGAGGCGATGTGGGAATCGGCGATGAGCGTGAACTTCGGGGGCGCGATGACGCTCACCCGCTACGTCATCCCGTCGATGATCGAACACGGCGGAGGCGCGTTCGTCTACAACTCGTCCGGGTCGTCGCTGCGGGCGGAAGACGTCCGGCCGGGGTACGGCATCTCGAAGTCGGCACTGAACGCGATGATGCGGTTCGTCGCGTTCCGGTACGGGCGCGACGGCATCCGGGCCAACGCGATCCTTCCGTTCGTCTTCGAGTTCGAGGATGCCGAGGCGGCGGCGTCGATGAACTGCCTGGGACGGTCGGGAACGGCGAACGAGATCGGTGAGGCCGTCGTCTACCTCTGCTCCGACCGCGCCTCGATCATCACCGGCGAGATGATCCATCTCGACGGCGGCCTCTTCTCGCGGGCGGTGTGGCCATCGCGATGAACGTCCGAGCTCGATCAGGGGAGCTCCGGCTGGACGTCGAAGGCGGCTGAATACTCGGCGAACGCCTCCCGGATTTCGGCGGTGGTGAGGCCGTAGTCTTCGGCGCGGTAGCGGTGTTCGCCGCGCGCGCCGTGGCGGTTGTCGGACGCCCAGCTCGCGACCTGGTCTTCCAGGTGCTCGTCCATCCCGAGTCCGAGGAAACCGAGGATGCGCTCCACGGTGCCGACCGGGTCCTGCTCGAGCTCGTGCTGGTGCACGTCGCAGAACCGGTCGTCACCAATTCGCTGGCGCGCCGCCATGGCGCGACCGATGCCCTCGACGACGTGCTCGAGCAGGAAGGCGCCGAGCGTGACGGGATCGACCGTCTCCTGGCTCATGAGCACGCCGTCGAGCCGATGCGACGGTGCTGCAGGTCGACGGCATGGTCATCGCCGGGTCACGGTGCGTCATCACGAACCGAGCATGTGGGTACTGCGCGGCGAGATCATCGAGATGGAAGTTGTGGTACGGAGCCTTCACCAGCCACGTCCTCGGTGGCCGCCGCGAGTGCAGCAGTCGGAGCACCCGCTCGTGATACGCGTAGGTCGTCGACAGGTCGGTCGTGCGCCACCAGGTCGTGTAGTCGTGCAGAGGCAACCCGAGCTCCTGGTTGTGGAAGTCGAGCCCGAGCAGCGTGCCGTCGTCGACCGGGCCGTCGACCGAGGTGATGTGACGCGGGTCCGTGCCCGAACGCGCCGCGGCGAGCTCCACCGCGGCTCGACGCCGCGGGTCGTCGAGCTCGGTGGCCAGCGTCGGGGGTGGGACGGGATCCCTGATCTCCCACCCGCGTTGGTAGCGGAGCCGAGGGTCGAGCCCGAGGACGTGCTGCACCGCCGTCGTCGCCGAGCGCGGCAGGCCCATGACGACGGTGATCTGCTCGACCGGTGCGACGTCGTCGTCGGTGTGCCGGTACCAGTTCTCGATCTCGAGCCGGTGACGGAGGCGACCAACGATCATCTGCTCGATCGTCGCCACCGATGCCGGGGGCAAGGTGGCCGCGTTCGCGGACTCGACGAGGGCCTGCAGTCCGGCTTCCCAACCACGAGGACCGAACTCGGCTGAAGCCGGTGGCGTCGACGGCTCGCGCCACGAGCTCGTCGCTGGTTGCGATCACGCCGATCGCGGCTGCGCCGATGGTGCGACCGGCGGCGCCATCACGCGGGGCGCGGGGGATCGATGGTGGCGGTCGAGTAGGACCACCGGGTCGTGAGCGGTACCGCCCAGCGGCGCGCCACCGCCTGCTTCCTCCGCTCGATGACGGCCGCGCGGTCCGCCGGTGTCACCCGCGCGGTGTCGGCGGGCAACACCTCATCGAGCTCGTCGAGTCGGACAACGCGCGTCTCGGGTTGGGGGCGACTGTCGGTCATCACCCAGCGGATGCACACGACACCGCGCGCATGGCCGACCGTGTCGAGCCAGTTCGGCACTCCGGGATCGGATCCGGAGATGACGAAGCGGCAGCGGCCGTCGGTGTCGATCGTGGCCTGGTGACCGTTCAGGCTGGTCTGGTGGTGCGAGTAGTCGAACGTGCGGTACCACATGTCGCCGACCGAGATGCTCCAGAAGCGGCCGTCGGGTGGCGCGAAGCTCACCACGAGGGCCTCGTCCGGTTCGAGGACGAAGAACCCCTTCACCGACGAGCGCGACGGGTTCATCCCGGTCGCCGGCAGCGGGCGGGGCGCGGGGACGACGTTGTCACCCTCGTCGCGGAACGAGTGCACCATGTCGACCCAGTAGTCGGCGTTCGTCTCCACGAGCGTGGCCAGAGCATCGAGCTGCTCGCCGACCTCTGCGGCCGTCGGAACCCGCAAGCAGCGCGGCACCACGCCGGGCGCGGCGTCGACGCGCTCGATCGCGAGGTGCGGGATCTCCTCGGTGTCCCAGTCGTACTGCACACGGCGCACCAGGAGCGAGCGGGCACCTGGAGGGAGCTCGATCCAGTTCCCCGGTTGTTCGTCGGCTGCGAGCAACAAGGAGAACGAGTCGTCGTCGTCGACGGCGAAGTCCTGGAGCTGGTACATCGCCGGACGAGGACCGCCCGAGACGACGAACTCGAGCATCCGAATGGAGCGCACGGTGCCATACACCCGGAACACGCCGTCGTCGCTGATCGGCGCATGGAGCAGCGTGGCGTCGGGGTTGTCCATGCCCACCTTGACGACGTCGCTCGCGGTCACGGTGAAGGCGGGATTCTCGGCGTCGGTGGCGTAGAGCTCCCCGGCCAGCAGGTGGGAGACCAACCCCATCAGATAGCGGTACCCCTCGGCCCGATCGGTGTCGGACACTGCGTCTTCGGAACGCAGGATCGCCCGACCTGCGGCGCGCAAGCCGTCACACCAGCGTTCCCACGCGTCACCGCTCAGGAGTGCGGCCCCGAACTCGTCGGCCTGCGTCGCGAGACGCTCGGCGCGGTCGAGATGGGACCCCGGCATCGGCGGGGTGCTGTCGCTGGTGAACGTGTAGACCGCCATGCTCATCCTCGCATCGGGAGCCGAATCGGCTGCACCAGACTTCATCATCACAAGGTTTACATATTTCTGGCGAGTGGCGCGGGGGTCCGGGACGCGCTCGTGGTGCGATCAGATCGAGAGCCATCCTCCGCCAGTGACGCGGATGGTCTCACCGGTGATGCGAGCCGACTCGTCGGAGCAGAGGAAGAGCGCGACCCGCGTGACGTCGTCCATCGTGATCGGCGCCTTCAACACCTGCGCCGAGCGGATCGCCGCGAGCTCTTCCGCGGTGTATTCGCTGAGCGCGTTCTCCGTCGACACCATGCCGGGGGCGATGGCGTTCACGCGGATGTCGTCGCCCCCGAGCTCCTTGGCCAACGTGATGGTGAGGCCGCGGACGGCGAGCTTGGTGACCCCGTACGGCGTACCGACGGTGAACGCGGCGGACGACGCCATGTTGACGACCGCGCCCCCGCCTCGCTCGCGCATCGACGCGCTGCAGGCCAGCGTGCAGTTGACGACGCCCAACACGTTGACGTCGAAGAGGCGGGCGGTTTCCTCCGCGGTGAGGGTGGAGAACCGCTGGCTGTACTTCTTCAGGTGCAACGCCGCGTTGTTGATCAGGATGTCGACGCCGCCGAAGTGCCCGACGGCCTCGCCGACGGCGTGCTCGACCGACGAACGGTCGGCAACGTCGCACGTGACGGCGAGTGCGGACTCACCGAGCTCGTCGGCGCTCTGCGTCGCCGTTGCGGTGTCGAGGTCGGCGATGCACGACGCTGCGCGCCTTCGTCGGAGGAGCGCGTCGCGAACGCACGACCCATGCCGGTCGCGCCGCCGGTGATGAAGGCGACCTTGTTCGCGAATCGCTGTGCGCCCACGACGTCCCCTCCGTGCGGCAGTGCCTTGACAACCCGGTTCGGGCTGGGTGAGAGTACTGAATGTGCTAAATGATTTAAGTGATGAACCCTACATCGTCTCGGTCGACGACCACCTGATCGAGCCGGCCTCGCTCTGGGAGTCGCGGCTGCCCGCCGAGCTCCGCGAGCGGGGCCCGCGGCGGTCGACACCGCCGAGGGTGTGTTCTGGGAGCTCGACGGCCAGCGCTTCCCGATGAACGGTCTCGGCGCATCCGCGGGTCGGCCGCTCGAAGCGCGGACGACGCGGCCTGCTCCACTGGGACGACATCCGCCCGGGCTGCTACGACCCGATCGAACGGGTGAAGGACATGGACATCGACGGCGTGATCGCCTCGCTGTGCTTCCCGAGCCTTCCCGGCTTCGGCGGCACCAAGTTCAACCTGCTCGAGGATCGCGAGCTGGCCTTCGCGTGCATCCGGGCGTACAACGACTTCCAGATCGACGAATGGGCGGGATCGGCTCCGGGTCGGCTGTTCGCCATGGTCCTGTTGCCGTACTGGGACCCGCAGCTCGCGGTGCAGGAGCTGCAGCGCACCGCGGCCAAGGGCGCGGTGGCCGTCGCGTTCACCGAGAACCCGCATCGTCAGGGGTTCCCGTCACTCCACGACCCTGACCGCTACTGGGACCCGGTGTTCGCGGCCGCGCAGGAAGCCGAGCTGCCGCTGTGCCTCCACTTCGGTTCGTCGTCGTGGATGATCACGTCGTCGCCGGACGCGCCGCTCATCGTCCAGTCGGTCTCCGGTCCGCTCAACTCGCAGCTCGCGTTCATCGACTGGATCTTCAGCGGCGCCTTCGAGCGGTTCCCGAAGCTGCAGGCGGTCTTCTCGGAGGGCTACCTCGGTTGGCTCCCGTTCATGCTCGAGCACTGCGACCGGCACTGGGAGAACCACTTCGGGTGGGCGACCGATCGCAGCGTCGTTCCCGCGTCGTCCCACCGAGTACTTCCACTCGAACGTGTCGGTCTGCCTCGTGTACGAGTCGTTCGGCGCGCAGCACATCGAGGAGATCGGCGTCGACCGCGTCCTGGCCGAGGCCGACTACCCGCACCCCGACTCGATGTGGCCGAACACGCGAAAGGTGCTGGAGGAGCAGCTGCAGCACCTCACGCCCGAGCGATCGCATGAAGGTGCTGCGCACGAACGCCGAGAAGCTGTTCCGCCTCGATCTCGCCGACGGGCGCGTAGGGATCGCGCGATGCTCAACATCACGCGTGTCGTGGCCGACGAGCGCGGCCAGACGCACTTGTCGACGTCGTGTTGCCGCCGTTGCCCGACCCCGGCGACGGTGTCGGCGGCCGACGGCTGTCGCTGCGCGACATTCCGACGACGACGCTCAACGTCAACGAGATGATCGATCCGCTCGGGACGGTCGACTACCACGTGGCGCCCCGACGCCAGATGATCGTGGTGCTCCGGGGCGCGTTCGAGATCACGACGTCGCTCGGGGAGCGGAAGCGCTTCGAACGCGGCGACTGCCTCCTCGCCGACGACGTCGAGGGCGAGGGCCACCGGTTCGAGGACGTCGGGGACGAGCCGCTCGCGACGCTCGCGATCGGCATCGCGCGCGTGGGAGGCTCCCGACGCGGAGGATCGGCCATGACGACGTTCACCGGTCCTCCGATCGAGTCGGAGCGCGGCACCGGTGCACTCACCTTCGGCACGTTCCTCGACGAGATCGCGCAGCGGTACGGCGATCGGGAGGCCGTGGTGCTGAACGTCGCCGGGCGCGACCGGGTGTCGAGGACCTACGCCGAGCTCCGCGACGAGGCTCGCCGTGTCGCGAAGGCGCTCGTCGCCGCCGGCGTCAGCCGGGGTACCCGGGTCGGCGTGCTCACGAGCGGGCGACCCGAGTGGATCTCGGCGGTGTTCGGTGCCGCGATGGCCGGCGGCGTCGCGGTGCCGTTCAACACCTTTGCCGAGCCCCGCGAGCTCGACCATCTGCTGCGCCACTCGGACGTCGCGCATCGTGATCACGCAGACCGCGTTCCTGCACCATCGGTACGCCGACGAGATCGTGCAGTTGTGCGACCTGCCCGTCGGACACCCGGCCGGGACAGCTCCGCACGCCGAAGTACCCGTTCCTCCGGCGCGTCGTCGCGCTCGACGCCACCGACGCGCAGGGCGTGGTGCAGCCGTGGGACGACGTTCCTCGCCGAGGGCGACGTGGTTCCCGACGACATCATCGACGCCATCGTGCGCGAGACCACGCCGAGCGACGACGGCATCATCATCTACAGCTCCGGGACGACCTCCCTGCCCAAGGGCGTCCTCCACATGCACCGTGCGCCCATGCTGCAGAGCTGGCGCCACGGGTATCGAGAGGGATTCATCCCCGACGATCGTGTGTACAGCGAACTCCCGCTCTTCTGGACGGCCGGGCTTCGCGGCGGTGGTCGGAGCGACCCTCTCGCGCGGTGCCTGCCTCGTGCTGCATCCGCTGTTCGACGGCGACGACGCGCTGCGGCTCATCGAGGAGGAGCGGGCGACGATCATGCAGATGCTGCCCCACCACGACGTCGACGTGCAGAAGTCCTACGCGCGAGGTGGGCGCGACATCTCGACGATCCGGCGCGACCGGTACCGCATCACGCGCGAGCCACCACCCGCGAAGCGAACCGCGAGTCAAGCGGCGTACGGGAGCAGCGAGACGTTCACGAGCGCGACCGCGCTCCCGAACGATGCGTCAGCCGAGGACCTCGACACTCACGGCGCGCTCATCGCCGGCTCGAGCATCCGGATCATCGACGGCGCTGTCGGGCGAAGCGCTCGGGCCGGGCGAAGAGGGCGAGATCACGCTCAAGGGCCTCACCCTGATGCGCGGGTACGTCAAGGTCCCGCCCGAGGAGGCGTTCGACTCGGAGGGCTACTTCCACACCGGCGACGCCGGCTGGGTCGACGACCGCGGGCTGCTCCACTGGACCGGCCGGCTCACGACCGTGATCAAGACCAGCGGTGCGAACGTGTCGCCGCTGGAGGTCGAGGAACTGCTCGCGACGCACCCCGACGTCAAGGGGTCGCCGTCGTGGGCGTCCCGGATCCCTCGGCCGGTGAGCTCGTCGTCGCGTGTGTCGTGCCGAAGCCCGACAGCACGCTCACCGAGGACGACGTCCGCCAGTTCCTCCGCGGGTCGTTGTCGGCCTACAAGGTGCCGCGGCGGGTGTTGTTCTTCCCCGACGACGAGCTGCCGAAGACCGGGAGCGACAAGTTCGACGTCAACGCGGTGCGCGCGATCGCGACCGACGCGCTGGTCAGTCGCGAATGATGCGACGATGCGAGTCAGCGATTGGCGCGAACGGCGCGGGCGTCGACCTTCTGCTTCGGGGTCGAGGTCGCTGCCGAGGATCTGGACGGTGTTGAAGTGCTCGGTCATCATCCGCTCGACGCCGGCTTCGTCGCCCGCTTCGATCATCTCCACGAGCTCGGGCCTGCTTCTCGACCCACGCGACCCGCTCGTCACGGTCGACGAACGTGCCGTGCTCCCCGTTCTCCGCCGCCCACTGCCGCACGCTGACCAGCCAGATCGCGCCGATGGCCCGCGTGGCCAGCGCCAGCGTAGCCAGGCCGCACCCGCGCATCAGCTCTTCGTGGAACGCGGTCATCGCGTCGGTGAACGTCAGCTCGTCGGCGTCGATGAGGCTCTCCGCGGTCTCGGTTCAGCTTCCGGAGGTCGCGGACGACGGTGCGTTTCCGATCGGGACGTCGTGCGCAGAGGACGGCGCATTGTCGCTCCAGGAGCGCCAGCGACTTCGGCGACGTCGGCGACCTCGGTGTCGCGGCTGCGCAGCACGAGCGCCATCGTGTACGCCGCGGCCTTGTACGACGGACGGTGGACGATCGCCCCGCCGACGCTGCCCCGCTGGACGGTGATCAGTCCTTCGGACTCGAGCATCCGCAGCGCCTCGCGCATCGAAGGACCGCTGATGCCGAACTCCTCGAGGAGGAGGTCGAGCGGGGGCAGGCGCTCACCGTCGGCGAGCTCG
Source organism: uncultured Actinomycetes bacterium (assembly GCA_963697125.1). Lineage (GTDB taxonomy): Bacteria > Actinomycetota > Acidimicrobiia > IMCC26256 > DASPTH01 > DASUAS01. The sequence goes on along the minus strand of CAVOMW010000015.1, from coordinate 235,610 downwards.
CCGCTGACGATCTGCTCCCGGATGCGGTCGGCGACGACGTCGGCCGCGCGCTGGAGCTGGACCCGACCGTCGGAGAACGGCACCGCTCGGGGCGGTCATGGTCATCGGCCGAGTCCTTATACATATTGTAACGATTGCAAGCGCAGTCTCGAGTGGGGGTGGACCGACGCAGTCGTACTCGGTCGCGCACGTCCTCGAGCGAGCGCTCCGCGAGCGCCCCGATGCCGAAGCACTGGTCGGCCGCTTCACCCGGTTATTCGTACCGCGACCTCGACGCCGCCGCCGCGCGAGCAGCCGCGGCGCTGGCTCGCCTGGGCGTCGGCCCCGGTGACCGCGTGGCCGCGACGCTGCCGAACCACCCCGACATCGTGGTGGCGTGCCTCGGTGCCATGCGACTCGGCGCGATCTGGCTCGGCATCAACCGCGCGTTGGCGCCCCCGGAGAAGGCGTACCTGCTCGGCAACGCCGAACCGAGCGTGACGCTCGCCGATCCCGACATGGCCGATCAGCTCCGCGACCTCGGAGGGTCCGCTCCGGCGGTCGGCTCGTCACGGTCGACCCCGAGGACTCCTGCCAGTGAGTGGGCCACCTTGCTCGGCCGAGGTGGCGCCCGACGACGCCCCCGCCATCGAGGTCGATCCGCACGCGCCGGCGGCGATCGCGTACACCGGTGGCACCACCGGGTTCCCCAAGGGCGTCCTGCACAGCCAGCACAACCTCGTGCTGGTCGGTGCCGTCCACGCGGCGATGGGTGACCACGGCCCCGACGCCGCGGTTCGGGGTGGTCCTGCCGCTCACCATCCTGAACGTGATGGCGCTCACCCCGCTCAAGGCGTTCCAGATGGGAGCCTGCTGCGTGACCATGGATCGCGTCGACCCGGTCGGCGTCGCCGAGTGGGTTCGCTCCGAGCGCATCACCTCGTTCGGCGCGGTGCCGGCGATCGTCCACGGTCTCCTGACGCATCCCGACGTGCACGAGGACGACCTCGTGACCCTCACCCGACCGGAGGTCGGCGGCGCCGACTGCCCCGAGGAGTTCCGCGAGTTGTACCGCGAGCGCTTCGGCGCCGAGGTCGTCGCTCGGCTACGGCATGACCGAGGCCCCGACCGCGGTGACGTTGGAACGCCCCGAGGGACCACATCTCCCGGGCGGCGCCGGCGTGGCGCTTCCGCACGTGCGCATCACGGTGCGCGACGAAGTGGGTCGCGAGCTCGGCGCCGACGAGATCGGCGAGGTCTGCGTCGAGGCGGCGACCGAGGGACCGTGGGCGGGGGTGTACACGCCGATGCTCGGGTACTGGAAGCAGCCCGAGGCGAGCCGATCCACGCTGCGCGACGGCGTGCTCCACACCGGCGATCTCGGGCTGCTCGACGCCGACGGCAACCTCTTCATCAAGGGCCGACGTGGCGACCTCATCATCCGCGGCGGCGCCAACGTCTACCCCGCCGAGGTGGAGCGGATCCTCCACGAGGATTCCGCGCGTCGCCGCCTGCGCGGTCGTCGGTCGGCCCGACGAGCGCCTCGGGGAGCGTGGTCGTGGCTCACGTCCAGGTCGCGCCGGGCGAGGCGCTCGACGCCGAGACCCTCCGCGCCCACTGCGCCGAGCGCCTGGCCCGCTACAAGGTGCCGGAGGAGTTCGTCTTCGTCGACGACTTCCCCCGCACGCCCATGGGCAAGATCCGCAAGGTCGACCTCGGCTGAGCGGCTGAGGACTGCTGTCCGCAGCTTGCGCCCCACACCCGAATACTTGTAAAGTTTTAGTGTTTTCGACGTTGGAAAGGGGACGACATGGCTGAGCTCGACTACCAGCTCGTCGACTTCGACAACCACTACTACGAGCCCGAGGATGCGTTCACCCGTCACGGCGACGACGAGGTGCAGCGCTTCGTGCGCTGGGTGTCGGACGGCAAGAAGCGCCACCTCACCTTCGGCAACAAGGTGGCCGCGGCGATCCCCAACCCGACGTTCAACCCGATCGGCAAGCCCGGCGCCTTCCACCAGCGGCTGAAGGAGCTCAAGGAGAGCGGCGAGGCCCGCAACCTGCTCCCGATGGATCGCTTCGGCGAGATCGAGCCGTTGCCCGACCACTACCACGATCGCGACGCGCGACTGCGCACGATGGACGAGCAGGGCGTCGAGCGAGCGGTGTTCTTCCCGACGCTCGGCGTCGGCATCGACGGTCTCAATGCCGACGACGTGCGGATGACGTACAAGGTGTTCCGCGCCTTCAACCTCTGGCTCGACGACGACTGGGGCTTCAACCGCGACGGCCGCATCTATGCGGCACCGTTCATCCCGATGCTCGATCCGCAGCTCGCGTGCGCGGAGCTCGACTTCGCGCTCGAGCGCGGCAGCAAGGTGATCGTGATGCGACCCGGCCCGCGGGCGGGCGATCACCGGCCGACCCGGCGTGGGATCCGTACTGGGCCCGCATCAACGAGACCGGCACCATCGCCGCGTACCACGCCTGTCCGGCGCCGGACGAGTACGAGAAGTCGTTCGCGTCGATGTGGCAGCGCCACGGCGTCGGTGATGCCGCGTACGAGGGCAACCTCGCGTTGGCGATGAACCACCTCCGCCCGATGCTCGAGACCGCGTGGGCGCTCGTGCTCGGCAACCTGTTCGGTCGCTTCCCGAACGTGCGGGTGACGTCGATCGAGCTGGGCTCGGCGTGGGTCGACTACTGCCTCTACACGCTCGACCATGCCGGCGGACTGCTCGGTCGCCACGTCGAGGCGTACGGCGTGACGGTGCGCCGACCTGCCGTCCGACATCTTCAAGGAGCACGTCTGGGTGTCGCCGTTCCCCGAGGACGACATCCCCCACGTGGTCGATCTCATCGGCGCCGATCGCGTGCTCCTCGGTTCGGACTGGCCGCACCTCGAGGGCACGCCCGAGCCGATCGACTACCTCGCGCAACTCGACAAGCTCGACGCCGCCAGCGTGCGGCGGATCATGCGCGACAACGGACTGGAGCTGCTCACGTGACCACGCGAGCGACGCCCGAACCGTTCAAGATCGCCATCGACCAGGCCGTGCTGGACGACCTCGACGACCGGTTGCGACGGATCCGCTGGCCCGACGACCCCGACAACGAGACCTGGCGCTTCGGCGTCAACCGCGCGTACCTCGAGGAGTTCGTGCAGTGGTGGCTGGACGAGTACGACTGGCGCGCCGTCGAAGCCGAGATCAACGCCTTTCCCAACTACCGGGTGGAGCTCGACGGCCAGACCGTCCACTACATCCACGTGCCCGGGAAGGGACCGACCCGCGCCCGATCGTGCTCACGCACGGGTGGCCGTGGAGCTTCTGGGACTACCGCAAGGTGATCGGTCCGCTCTCGGACCCGGCGGCGTACGGCGGCGATCCGGCCGACGCCTTCGACGTCATCGTGCCGTCGATTCCCGGCTACGGGTTCTCGACTCCCATGACGCCGGGCAGCAGCGCGCAACGGACCGCCGGATTGTGGAGACGACTGGTCCGCGACGTGTTGGGGCTCGACCGGTTCGTCGCCGCCGGCGGCGACTGGGGTTCGGTCATCTCGATCATGATGGGACACCTCTACTCCCGAGGACCTGCGCGGCGTGTACGTCGACGCTGCCCAACTTCGCGCCGGCACTGCGCAACCGCTTCGAAGGGTTCGAGCTCGACGACCTGTATCCCGACGAGCGGGAGTGGTTCGAACGCGAGTGGCGCCAGGGCGCGAAGCCCGGGGCGACCGATCGTCCGACCCGGACCGCAACCTGTACGAACCGCAGACCGACAGCTACGCGGCCACCGACAGCGCCATCGCGCTGCTGGTCGAGATCATCCACCACCGGCGCAAGTACGGCGACACGCACGGCGACGTCGAATCGGTGTTCACCCGCGAGGAGCTCGTCACCAACGTCATGCTCTACTGGGTCACCGAGACCTGGGGATCGGCCAAGCGCTTCTACTGGTACACCGCCCGCGACCCGCTGCGAGCTCGTGCCCGGGCGAGAACCGCTGGTGCCGGTTCCGACCGGCATCGGGATGTTCCCCGGCGAGGCGTACTACGTGCCGAAGAAGTTCATCGAGCGCGACGCGAACCTCGTGCACTGGAGCCCACAGCCTGCGGGTGGTCACTTCGCGGCGTGCGAGCAGCCCGACTACTTCACCGAAGACGTCCGGGCCTTCGCCCGCAAGGTTCGGCCCTGACGTCGATGACCGACGGAACGACCGACGAGCCGCGCTTCGGCGTGGTCTCGTACGTGTTCCACACCGGTGGACTCGTCGCCGATCTCGCCGCGGACGCCGTGTCGGCGCGCGATGCCGGCGTCGACGGGCTCAGCGTCGACGCCGACGAGCTGCTCCGCCTCGGTCCCCGCGCCGCGGGTCGCTGGTCGCCGATGCCGGACTCCGCGTGTCGAGCGTCATGGCGATCGGACCCGCGGTCGAGGCCGGCGCGACCGGATCGATCGACGCCGAGCTCGCGGTGCTCGATGCCGCGGCGGCCATCGGCTCGCCCGGCGTGCTGGCGTTCACCGGCCCGCGCGGCGACTTCCCGGCGCGCGAGGCCGACGCGCGCTGCCGGGCGTGGCTCGAGCGGCTGGCGCCACGCGCGGTCGATCTCGACCTCGCGGTGATGCTCGAGCCCATGTTCCCGATGATGCGCGCCTACACGTACGTGCACACGTTGTCGCACGCCTTCGAGCTCGTCGCCGATCTCGACGGCGCGAAGGTCGTCGATCGACACCGCGCACCTGTGGTGGGATCCGAGGCTGGTCGAGCTGTTCGCCGCGCACGTCGACGACGTCGGCACCGTGCAGCTCACCAACGTCTCGAGCGAGGCGCTCGACGCTCGCCGGTTCACGCGCGCGCCGTTCGACGACGGCGAGGTCCCGCTCCGCGAACTGGTCGAGGCCTTCGACGCCGCGGGGTACCGGGGCTGGTACGAGAACGAGGTGTTGACCGAGGAACCGGAAGATCGAGTCGAGTTCGTCCGCGAGTTCGCGGACGTGGTTCGACGCGATCTGGAGCTGGAGAAGGGTCCTAATGACGACGAGGGCGGTGGTACCCGATGCGCTTCGCGCTGAGCGACGAGCTCGAATTCTTCCGGGCGACGACGAGTCGCTTCATCGCCGACGCGATGCCGATCACCGCGACCCGCGCGCTCGAGGACGACGAGCGTGGGTTCGACCCTGCTCGTCTGGCGACGCGCCGCGGAGCTCGGCTGGACGTCGCTCCTCGCGCCGGCGTCGCTCGGTGGTGGGAGCCTCTCCGACAATCCGGTGGTCGACCTCGCGATCGTGGCCGAGGAGATGGGACGGATGGTCGCGCCGGGACCGTTGCTGCCCGTGAACGTCGTCGTCGACGCGCTCACGCGCTCGGGTCCGCCCGCGCTGGTCGACGTCGTCGTACCCGGGCTGATGTCGGGCGCCGCGACCGCCGCCTGGGCACTGGCCGAAGACGCCGACGGGTGGGGCGTCGACGGCCTCGTCGACGTCATGTTCGAGGAAGACGGCGACCGACCTCGTGCTGTACGGTCGCAAGCGGTTCGTCGAGGCGGCCGCCGGCGCCGACGTGATCCTGGTGAGCGCACTCGGCGTCGGCCGGACCGACGCAGGTGCTCGTGGCCGCGGACGCGCCGGGACTGACGGTGGTGCCGGGTCGGAGCGTCGACCTGGTCCGCCGGTTCGCCGATCTGCGGTTCGAGTCGGTGCGGGTTCCTCGGAGCGCCGTCGTCGGCGACGTCGGCGGTGCCGCAGACGACATCGAGCGGCAGTGCCAGCTTGCCCTCGCGCTTGCAGGTTGCCGAGACGGTCGGAGCGCGTCGACCAGATGTACGGCGCAGACGGTCGACTACCTCCGGACCGATGGTCGTTCGGACGACCGCTCGCCTCGTACCAGGCGCTGAAGCACCGGCTCGCCGACATGCTGCTGATGCTGGAGACGGCGAAGGGTTGTGCGCGAAGCCGCCGCGGTCGCGGTGGGAACCGCGAGCCCCGACGCGGGCAGAGACGTCAGCGTCGCCAAGGGCTACGTCGGCCGGGTGTCGATCGAGATCCTGAGCGAATGCGTGCAGCTCCACGGTGGCATCGGGATGACCTGGGAGCACGACCTGCACCTGTACGAGCGCCGGGCGGCGGTGAACCGGGCGCTGTACGGCACCCCGGAGTACCACGAGGAACGTCTGTGCGCGCTGCTCGAGAAGGGAGTGGTGTGACGCAGCTCGACCGTCGACGACCTGGAGGAGTACCGGACGCGCGCCCGCACGTGGATCGAAGCGAACCTCGAACCGAGGGACGAGCGGGAGCAGCGGCCCTTCGACATCGAAGCCGAGCGGGCCATCCAGGCAGCGGATGTTCGACGCCGGCTTCACCGGCTTCGTGTTCCCGACGGAGTACGGCGGTGCCGGGCCTGACCGTCGAGCACCAGAAGGCGTTCTTCGAGGAAGCCGCGGGGTACGTGACGCCCGAGCTTCTTCGCGGTGTCGATCGGGATGCTCGGCCCGACGATCCTCGACTACGGCACCGAGGAGCAGAAGTTGCGGCACCTGCCGAAGATCCTGCGGGGCGACGAGGTCTTCGTGCAGTTGCTGTCGGAGCCGTCGGGCGGATCGGATCTGGCCGGCGCCCTGACCCGCGCGACGCGCGACGGCGACACGTGGGTGATCAACGGTTCGAAGATCTGGACGTCGGGCGCCGACATCGCGACCCACGGCCTGATGCTCGCCCGCACCGACTGGACGGTCCCGAAGCACCGCGGCCTCTCGATGCTCGATCGTGCCGCTGGGCGACCACTCGGGCGTGACGATCGAGCCGATCCTGCAGGTCAACCGCGAAGCCGACTTCTGCCAGGAGTTCTTCGACGACGTCACCGTCCCCGCCGACCACCTCCTCGGGGCCGAGAACGACGGCTGGGCGGTGGCGCAGCGTCTGCTGTTCCACGAACGCAACACGACCGCCGGGATCGGGATCGGCCACGGCTACATGGGGCCCCGCTCGGGTGGAGTGGGCAGCGACACGACCGTACGGCGAACAACTCCGACGTGCTCCTCGGCGCCGCCGCGCGCCGGGGCGCCGACCGTGATCCCGCCGTCCGGCAGCTCATCGGCCGCGCCGTGCGTCGACATGCTCGCCAACGAGTTCGCCCGGGCGCGCATCATGGCCGGCCAACTGTCGGGCGAGCTGGACGGACCCTGGGGCTCGCTCCTCAAGCTCGGCGAGGGGATGGACACGCCCGCGCTCACCGCGATCGTCGCTGGCGATCGCCGGGTCGAGCGGCGTGATCTGGAGCGACGACGAACCCGGTGGTGAGCAGGGCGCCGTGTGGATCTCCTCGCGGGGCATCTCGATCGGCGGGGGCTCGAACGAGATGCAGCGCAACATCGTGAGCGAGCGCCTGTTGGGTCTCCCGCGTGAGTACGACCCCAGCCGCGAGCTGCCCTTCAGTGAGATCCAGGAACGCCGGCGGCAGGGTCGCCGCGCCACCGGCGAGTGACCGAGCGGGACCACGCACGGCTCGGGACGGTTACGCTCGCGTTCCCATGGCAGCCGCGTCTTCGAAGGGGCGCAAGCGCGCGCTGAGTGCGCGCGCCTTCGGTGCGCTCGCGGTCGTCGGCGTCGTCGTCGCGTTCTCGCTCAGCTCGACCCTCGCGAAGGAAGCCCAGACGCCGGGCGTGTTCATCGCGTTCTGGCGCCTTGTCATCGTGAGCGTCGTGTGGAACGTCTACCTGTGGTGCACCGGTCGGCGGGTCACGTTGCGCGACGTCCGCCAAGCCCTGATCCCGGGCATCTTCTTCGGCTTGAACCTCGCGATCTTCTTCGCCGGTGCGACCAACAACAGCGTCGCGAACGCGGCACTGCTCGGCTCGCTCGCACCGTTCCTCATCGTGCCCATCGGCGCGTGGCTGTTCCGCGAACGCTTCGTGCCGCGCGCGCTGGTGTTCGCGCTCTCGCGTTCGGCGGTCTCGTCCTCGTCCTCTTCAGCGCGCCGGCGAACGGAGACGCGTCGCTGAAGGGAAACGTGTTCGGCGTGCTCGCGATGTTCCTGTTCGTCGGGTACATCGCCTCCACGCGCCACTTCCGGCGCGACATGGACGTCTCGACGTTCATGGCCACGATCTGCCCGATCGCGGCGGTTGCCGTCGTGCCGCTCGCGATCGCCGAGGGTGACGTCTTCGCCGTGACCGGCCGGGGCTGGACCTACATCCTGATCCTGGCGGTCCTCACCGGACTCGCCGCGCACGGCTGGAACGTCTACGCGCAGAAGACCATCCCGATCGGCACCATCGGCGTGGCGCAGGTCGCGCAACCCGCGCTGGCCGTGGTGTGGGCACTCCTGCTCCTGGGCGAGGAACTGGTGTGGGGGCAGCTGATCGGCATCGCGATCGTGACCGTCGGGCTGCTCGCGTTCATCCTCCTGAACGAACGCGGACACCGGGCCCGACGACCAGCAACAGGACGCCGAGATCACCCTGGCGGGGGAGGGCTCGGGCGCGGTCATGTGACGCGGACGGCTGCGGCGTCGACCCGGTCCCGCTCGGTGATGAAGTGCGACGCGGTGGCGAACCGTGCGTCGGCCTGCTCCAACCGTTCCCGTGCCGTCGCGACGTCGCCGGCAGTCGCCGCGGTCCGGCGCCAAGGCGTCGAGCGCGAACACCTCGACGTGAGCTTCGTCGTTGAGGCGCGCGTCATCCAGGATCGCGCCGAGTCGGTCGGCCGCATCCGGGACGCCGTCGGCCGCATCCATCGCCGCGAGCAGGCACTCGCCGAGCGCGGCCTGCTCGCCGCCCCCGCACTGCGCGATGCCACGCGCTCGCTGACTCGAGCGCGGCCCGTGCATCGCGCCGTGCGACCGAGCGCGCGCAGCACGCGCCCGAGGTGCACCCGCGCGAGTGCCGCGAGGCGGACATCACCGGTCGCCTCGGCCTTCTCGATCGCGAGGTGCAGCGTCGCTGCGCCGGTCTCGGGGTCACCGGCCTGGCTCTGCGCGCGCCCGAGACTCGACACCTGATACGCCTCCGTCTGGAGGAAGCCGAGCCGTCGTGACTGTCTCCGCGGCGCGTCCGATGTGTTCGACCGCGTCGTCGAACCGATGCTCCAGCCGCGCCAGCTCGCCGAGCATCGCCTCCCCGCGACGTGCAGCCACGGGTCGTCGACGCTGTCAACCACCGCAGCACCTCGTCACGCGCCTCGCCGGCCCCGCACCGGATCGCCCGCCGAGATCGCCGCGCGGGCGGCGAAGAGCCAGTTGGCGGCCTGGTCCCACGGTCGATCCAGCCTTCGTACAGCGCGTCGGCGCGGTCGGTGAGCTCCAGCGCGTGATCCCACTCGCCTTCGTGCGACACCACGTAGGCGAGGTAGTAGCTGCCGCGCGCTTGCAGGTCGACGTCGACGATGTCGTCGGCGATCTCCGTGCCTGCCCGACGTGCGTCGCTGCCAGTTTCCAGATCGCCGGTCGACGCCTCGATCCATCCCGCGAGCAGCAGCGCGACGGCACGATCTCGTGGCGATGCTTCCGGGCCGGCGGCGGCCAGCGCGCGTCGGATCCGTTGCGCGCCGCGACTGTCGCCGAGCACGACCCACGCCCAGCCGAAGCCGTTCACGATGTCGAGTGCGAGCCTGAGGCTCGTGCGTCGCGCTCCACGACAGTGCGGCATCGATGTTCGCCCGCTCGGTACGAGCGACGGCGAGGTGCCGACCCTGTTCACGGCTGCGCACGCCGGCGGTCGACACCTCGGCCAGCGTCGGCGAACCAGGCGCGTGCGCGGCTACGGCGGCGCTCGGCTCAGCCCGGCGTCGGCGCACGCCTCGAGCGCGAAGGCGCGGATGCTTTCGAGCAGCCGGTAGCGGAACGTGAACGCGGTGTCCTCGTCGTCGACGATCACGAGTGAGCGCTCGCCAGTCGCCCGACCACGTCGATGGCTGCCGACCCCGGGACGTCGAGGCGTCTCGAGGACGAACTCGACCGCGGGCAGCGTCGCCCCGCCGGCGAACGTGGCCAGGGCCCAGAGCCCGCGCTGGTCGTCGGGGAACAGCAGGTCGTAGCTCCACCCGATCGTCGCCTTCAGCGCGCGGCGTCGTTCGGGCTTGGTGCTGGCGGGTCCTGCAACACCGCGAAGCGATCGTCGAGCCGGCGGGTGATCTCGCCGAGGGGCAGCGTCTTCGTGCGCGCCGCGGCCAGTTCGATCGCGAGGGGCAGGCCGTCGAGCGCGCGACACAGCTCGTGGATCGCAGCCTCGTCGTTCGCGCGCGCGTGGTCCGCTGCGCGGCGGCGCGGCGGGTGAACAGCTCGATGGCGTCGTCGAGCTCGAGCGGTGCGAGCTCGTAGCGGACGGCGCCGTCGACTTCGAGCGGCACCTGGTCGTGCAGAGGACGCGAAGTCCCGGGGCGGCATCGAGCAGGCGCACCGCGAGCGCCGCGGCCGCTTCGACCACGTGCTCGCAGTTGTCGAGGACGAGGAGACCGTGCGCGGTGCCGCAGTCGCTCGAACAGCGCGGCCTCGCCGCCCGTGACGCCCAGCGCGGCGACCAGCACGTCGATCGAGCTCGTCGACGGTGGTCGCGGCTTCGAGCCGGGCCAGCCACGCACCTGCAGCTGCCGTGGGTGAAGCCGCTGACCATGACGCGCCGGCGCGATCGCGAGTGCGGTCTTGCCGACGCCCCCGCGCCGACGAGCTCGACGAGCCGCTCGTTCCCGAGCAACCCGACGAGTGTTTCGACGTCGTCGTCGCGTCCGACCAGCTCGACCGACATCGACGGCAGGTTTCCCGCGAGTGCGCCGACCTCGCGCGCAGTGCTCTGCACGTCGGCGCCCAAGGCGGCGTCGTGGACGAGGATCTGCTGCTCCAGCTGCCGGAGTCCGCGGACCCGGTTCCAGGCCGAGCTCGTCGACCAGCACCGCCCGCACGCGCTGGTGGGCCGCGAGCGCGTCGGCCTGCCGCCCGGCCCGGTACAGGGCGGTGATCAGGAGCTGCCAGAGCGCCTCGTGGTACGGGAACGCCAGCACGGCGGCTTCGAGATCGCCGATGACGTCCTCACCGCCGCCGAGCGTCGAGTCGGGCCGCGAGGTGGGTCTCGGTCAGCTGCAGCTGCACTTCGGCCAACCGCGCCCGGTGCGGTGCGACCCACTCCGCGTCGCGTGCGGTGGGTACGAGCGTGCCCGAGAAGCGCGCGAGCGCCGACGCGCTCAGGTCGGCGGCCCCACGGTGATCGCCGGCGAGGAGGAGACGAGCCGACGCCACCGCGTCGCGGGAGACGACGAACGCGTCGACCTGCGCGGAGCGATGGCCAGGACGTAGCCGTCGTCGCGGCCGACGACGACGGTGGGATCGCCGAACGCCCGGCGGAGCCGCGTCACCTTCGACTGCACCGTGTTGCGGCGGGTGTCGACGCTCCGTGGGCCCAGACCTCGTCGATCAAGCGATCGGTGCGCACCAGTTCGCCGGCGTCGAGCGCCAGGCGCACGAGGAGCTCGGCGCTCTTGCCGCCCGGCACGGTGACCGGCTCCCCGTCGCGCCGGACCGCGAGCGGCCCCAGCACCGAGATCTCCAGCACCTGGGGAGTGTACGGCGCGCTCCGAGGCCGCTCTCCGGGTGTCAGCGAGGTGTCAGCGGTGCCACGGACGATGCGTTCGTGCCCGCCATCGACCCCGCCTCCGCGTTGCACCGTCTCGCCGTCGGTGACCCGACCGCGATCGACGAGATCGTCGAGGCGGCGCGTGCCAGCGACGACGCCGACGACCCTCGTGGTCGCCGCGTTGTTCGCACCGGACGCCGACGTGCTGCTCGCCCGTGCAGGACGACTCGCGGTCACGACCCGCGAGCGTCAGACCGTCGCCATCGCCGCCGCGCACCTGCGCGGCGACCGCGACCTCGTGGACGCGCTCGCCCGTGACCACCTCACGGAGCATCCCGACAGCGTGCTCGTCGCATGGATCGCGGTGCGCGAGCGCGTTCCCGAATCATCTGCCCTTCCGATGGCCCGACCGAGACCAAGGAGACGTCATGAATCGCAAGCTCACTGCTGTCCTGTTGATCCTCGCAGCTGTTCTCGCCAACGTCGGGTTCACCGCGCTCGGATCGATCTTCAACTACCCCGACGTGCTCGACGAGCCCGCGGGCAAGGTCCTCGCATCGTTCCGTGACTCCCAGGGCGCGGTGAGCACGTGGTTCGTCGTGCTCGCGATCGCGGCAGCACTCCTCGCGCCGGTCGCGATCGGCGTCGGTCGGCTTTCGACGGCGCGCGCCATGCGGATCGCGGTACCGGTGGGGATCGCAGCCGCGATCGTGCAGGTGATCGGCCTGCTCCGCTGGCCGATCCTGGTGCCGGGCTACGCGTCCGACGCCGCGAGCAGCAGCGCCAGCGTCGCGAGCTCGGCCCGTGACTCGTTCACGACCGTCAGCGACATCCTCGGTACCGCGCTCGGCGAGACGATCGGCTACCTGCTGACCGCGACGTGGACGGTGCTCGTGGTCGTCGCCCTCGGGCGTCGCTACGCCGGCCGGTGGTTCCAGGTGTTGGGCATCGTCTCCGCCGCGCTCGTGTTCGTCGGTGTCTTCTCGCCGCTCGACCTCTCGGGCGTCGATGCCGCGAACTTCATCGGGTACGTGCTGTGGAGCGTGTGGCTGATCGCGTTCGGCGTCGTGATCCTCGTCCACGACCGTCGCGAAGCCCGCGACGACGTCGCCGCCATGGCTGCCGCCTGACCCTCCCGGTCGTCTCAGCCCGCTCGAGTCCGTCCCGCACCGTCAGGAGCTGACATGCAACTTCGTGATCGCACCCGTACGACTTCACCGCCCACACGGACACGGGCCGGACTGCGACGTGGTCTCCGCTGGCTCGTCACCTTCGTCGGGTTCCCGCTCGGCGGCCTCGCTCGCCGAGCTCGTCGGACCGGTCGACGCGCCGACGGCGGCCATCGCCGGTGGTGCCCTCACCGGCCTGACCATCGGGCGCGGTGCAGGCCTGGGCGCTGCGTCCCGACGGGATCTCGCCCGGCCCGTGGATCGGCGCGACCACCGTCGGCCTGGCGGTCGGGCTCGGGATCGGGGCCGCGGCCGTCGACTACGGCACGAGCGCGGGCGACCTCGCCATCCAGGGCGCGATCTGCGGATCTCGGCGTCGGGCTGGCCCAGGCGATGGTGCTGCGCACCCGCCTCGGGCGCGTCGGCGTTCGTCTGGGCGCCGGTGCTCGCGGGCGTGTGGGCGCTCGGCTGGACGATCACGTCCGCCATCGGCGTCGACGTCGAGCGCCAGTACACCGTCTTCGGCTCGAGCGGCGCGATCGCCGTCACGCTCGTGACGATGGTCCTGCCGTTCGCGCTCGCTCGCGCGAACGCGCGGAGCGCGTCGTGAACGCGCTGACGGATGCAGGACGCCTGAGCAGCCGCCGGTGGCTCGCGCTCGTCGGTGCTCTGCCTCAGCCTCTTCGCCATCGTGCTCGACAACACGATCGTGAACGTGGCGCTGCCCGACCCTCGTCCGCGACCTCGACGCCGACATCAGCCAGCTGCAGTGGGTCGTCGACGCCTACACGCTGGTGTTCGCCGGGCTGCTGCTCCTCGCCGGCACGCTCGGTGACCGCTTCGGACGGCGCCGCACGCTGCTGCTCGGGCCTCGCGGTGTTCGGCGCGGGATCCGCGGCGGCGGCGTTCGCCGGTGGCGTCGACCAGTTGGTGATCGCGCGGGCCGTCATGGGCGCGGGCGCCGCGTTCATCATGCCGGCCACGCTCTCGCTGCTCACGCACGTCTTCACCGACACCCGCGAACGGGCGATGGCGATCGGCATCTGGGCGGCGACGGCCGGCGCCGGTGTCGCGCTGGGCCCGGTGCTCGGGGGTGTGCTGCTCGACCACTTCTGGTGGGGCTCGATCTTCATCGTGAACGTCCCCGTCGTGGCCGTCGCGTTCGTCGCCGCGCCGCGTCTCGTCCCCGAGTCCCGCGATGCCGCGTCGCACCGGATCGACTGGCTCGGTGCGGTGCTCTCGGCTGTCGGCCTCGTCGCCCTGGTGTGGGCCGTCATCGAGGCGCCGGTCAAGGGCTGGGGATCGGCCCCGGTGGTCGCGGCGTTCGCGCTCGCGCTGGTGACCCTGACCGCGTTCGTCGTCTGGCAGCGCCGCGCCGCCGAACCGCTGCTCGACGTGCGCCTGTTCCGCAACGCGCGCTTCACCGCCGCGAGCACGACCATCATGCTCCTGTTCTTCGCGCTGTTCGGCTTCCTGTTCCTGTCGACGCAGTACCTGCAGTTCGTGCTCGGCTACACACCGTCGGCGGCCGGCGTGCGCATGCTCCCCTACGCGGGGGCGATGATCGTCGCCGCTCCGCTGTCGGCGACGCTCGCGGCGCGGTTCGGTGTCCGGCGGGTCGTGACCGCGGGGATGATGTGCTTCACCGCCGGTCTCGTGCTCGCGGCGACGATCACGACCGACTCCGGCTACGGCCGGCTCGCGCTCGCCATGCTCGCGATGGGGGTGGGCATGGGTCTCGCCGGGACTCCGGCGACGGAGTCGATCATGAGCTCGGTCCCACCCGACCGGGCCAACGTCGGTTCCGCGGTCAACGACACGACCCGCGAGCTCGGTGGCGCCCTCGGCGTCGCGGTGGTCGGCAGCATCGTGTCGTCGCTCTACGGGTCGCGCCTCGACGGCGCGTTGCCGGCTGACGTGCCCGCGCCGGTGGCTGCCGTCGCGCGCGAGTCCGTCGGCGCCGCGGTCCAGATGACGGGTGGCATCGGCACGCACGTGGCCGACGCGGCGCGAGACGCGTTCGTGCACGCGATGTCGCGGGGAACGACGGTCGTCGCGGTGATGGCCGGGCTCGGTGCACTCCTCGCGTGGCGGTTCCTGCCGTCTGGCGCGCCCGTGCCGATCGGCGAACCGGAGCTCGCATCCGCCGAGACCGGCTGAGCGAGGCGACGGCATGGCAAGCTCCGTGCGCATGCCTGCCATCGTCCGACCTGTCGGTGATGGGCTGGTGCTGCAGGGTGAGCTGCAGACCGTGGAACCAGACTGTCACGAACCCTGCTCCGGTCGGAGCCGCCCGGGCGTGCCCCCCGCAGCGCTTCCCCACGTAAACCGAACGAGGTCGAGGTCGAGCACCGGCAACGACAGGTGCAGGAACGTGTCCACCGGGCCCGTCGCGGTGCGACCGTCCAGTCGCCGCCCGAGTTCCGCCTTAGCGTGATGCGGGTCTCCGGGGCCCAGATCGGGGATGCCCACGATGGCCGGCCGGTCGGTGACGAGCGCAGGTGGTTCAAACCTGATACCGGTGACGCCCGCACTTCGGGTCGGACACACCTGGGGTCGCACCGCGGCTGCGTTCGTCGGTCGAAGCCCCGGACGGCGGCGAGCGTGTCGATAACCTCATGAAGCGGACGAATCACGGGGGCGGTGTGGATCTCGAGCTAGCACGTGGTGAGCGGCTGGCGGAGGTGATCGCCGAGCCGTTCGTCATCGGGCCCGGGTTGCGTTCGTGGGTCGGGCCGCATCCCCTCGCTTCCCCCGGTCGCTCCACCGGACTGGAGGGCGTGACGCTCCTCGAAGCGCTTCGCGCTCCGTCGTCGAGCGACACGTCGGTGCGTCGGCGGCAGCTCGCGACACGGGCGGTGGTCGTGCTCTCGGCGATCGGCGGTGCGTTCGCCGGCGGTCACCCCGCCGGCGTGCGTGTCGTCGACGTCGTGTCGAGCGGCGTCCTCGCCGGGGTGGTCGCGGTGCTTCGTGTCCCGAGCTGCACGATGGACGTGGATCTTCGCGGCCGGCATCGCACTGCTCGCGTCGGCGCAACACGTCACGCTGTTCCTCGCGGCTGCGGTGGTCTTCGCCGCGGCGGTCGCCAGCTCGGCGTTGAACCTGCGCAACCGCGTGCGCTCGGCGCCGTGCTCGGCGCGCTGGCGATCCAGATCCTGTTGCGCCTCCCCGCCTGGGGCCCGTTCGGGCTCCCGTCGCTGCTCGCCCTGGTGGCGATCGTGCCCGTGCTCGTGTTCGGGCTACGCCCACACGAAGCCACCGATGCGACGACGGTTCGTGGGGGCCTCGCTCGTGCTGCTCGGTGTCGCGTTCGTCGCCACCGCGCTCTTCGGCGTGGCCCTTGTGAGCGTTCGCGGCGACCTCGACGACGGGGTGGCGGCCACCCGCCAGGGTGTCGATGCCGCACGCCGAGGTGACACCGCACTCGCAGCCCGCGAGTTCGATCGCGCCAGCGTGTTGCTCGCCTCGGCATCGAGCCGGCTCGACGCGCCCTGGGCCCGCGCCGTGCGGGCAGTGCCCGTCGCGAGCCAACAAGCGGACGCGCTCCGCACCCTCGCGCGTGTAACGCGACCCGGCTCGCCACCACCGGCGCCCGCGCCGCGCGTGACGCCGATGTCGAGGCGCTGCGCATCCACGACGGGCGCCTCGATCTGGCCCGGGTCGAGGCGATGCGTGCGCCACTGGCACGCGTCGACACCGCGCTCGCACGCGCGCGAGCGCAGACCTCGCCGCCGTCGACCGGAACTGGTTGTTCCCCCCTGTGCGTGACCGGCTGAGCGAGTTGCGGGCCAAGGTCGATCACGCCAGCGGGTCGGCCCACACCGCAACCCTCGGCGTCGACGCAGCCTCCGCGCTGCTCGGCGGCACCACGCCCGCGCGGTATCTCCTCATGTTCACCACCCCGTCGGAGGCCCGCTCGTCGGGCTTCATGGGCAACTGGGGGATCCTCACCATCGACCATGGCCAACTCGTCGCTCACCCAGTTCGGCCGCACGACCGAACTGAACCCCGCCTTCGACCAGGCGCCGCACACGATCAGCGGCCCGGCCGACTACCTCGCGCTGTACGGCGCCTACCAGCCCGAGCGCGACTGGCGCAGCGTCACCATGTCACCCGACTTCCCGACCGTCGCGAAGGTCGCCGAGGAGCTCGCCCCCCAGTCGGGTCTCGGCCCGATCGACGGGGTGATCGCCGTCGACCCCGAGGGCATCGCCGCGCTCCTGAAGCTCACCGGGCCGGTCGCGGTCGCCGGGCGCGACGAGCTGCTCACGGCCAAGAACGCCGCCGCGTTCCTGCTGCGCGGCCAGTACGAAGAGCTGAACAACCCGACCCGCATCGACTACCTCGACGAAGCCGGTCACGCGGTCGCCGACCGGCTGACGCACGGCTCCCTGCCCGGTCTGCGGACGGTCGGGCACGTGCTCGGTCGTGCAGTCGAACAGGGGCACATCCACCTCCAGTCGAACGACCCGACCGCCGAGCGCCTGTTCCGGCGCCTCGGCGCCAGCGGCACGCTGGTGCCCTCGACGGGCGACTACGTGGGCCTCACCACCCAGAACTGGAGCGGGAACAAGATCGAACTGTTCCTCGACCGTTCGCTGCGCTACGACGTGCACGTCGATCCGGGCACCGGCGAGGAGCGCGCCACCGCGACGATCACCCTGGTGAACCGTGCGCCGACGACGGGGGAGCCCGACTACGTGATCGGGAGCTCCGACCCGCAGGTACCGAAGGGCGCGAACCGCAGCTTCGTCAGCTTCTACACCTACCTCGCGCTCGATCACGCGACCCTGCAGGGTCAACCGCTGGTGTTGAACGGCCAGACGGAACGGGGCATGAACGTGTACTCGACCATGTTCACGATCCCGTCGGGTGCCACCGCGACTCTGCGGCTCCAACTGCACGGCGGTGCCCGCCTCGTGACGAAGGGCGGCGATCCCGCCGTGCGTCTCACCGTCGGCCATCAGGTGATGCCCAACCCCGATCACGTCGACGTGCGCGTCTCGGTGGCGGGCGACTGGTCACTCGATCCGAAGTCGCCACTCGTTGCGAAGGGCTCCACCACCGCGAGCTGGGCCGCGCTGCTCGAGCAGCGGACCACGCTGCGAGCGGCGCTCTCACGCTGAGCTGGGCTTGCGGCGCGCTACCCGGCCGTGTGCTTTGCCTTGCGCCGATCGCGTCGTGACACGCGGTCCGTGCTCGCGTGCACGTGAATGGTGCCGCGGCCGTAGCCGCGGCACCGCTCACAGTGATCAGGTGCAGATGGGTCAGGCGCCAGGTGACACGTGGCGACGGCGCGTCATCACGATGACCGCAGCACCCAGGACGACGAGCGCTCCGCCGACCCACAGGAGCGTGCTGGTGCCGTTCGACCCGGTGAACGCCAGGCCCCCGGAGCTCGCCGACCTGGTCGCACTGATACCAGCGACTTGCACGGATCCAGGGTTACCGGGAGACCCAGGGTCGCCCGGATATGCGCCGGCGACCGAGATGCTCGCCAGAACCATTACTGCGGAGATGACTAGCAGAACGACGATGCGTCGCATTTGTTCCTCCGGCCCCAAGGCAATTGGAGGTACAGCAGTACTACGGACTTGCGCAGAAGGCCACCGTCCGTGGCAATCGGGCATTCCCGGTGGCCTCATCGGGCTTCTGATCCGCTCTGGACGACCGGCGGCGGGTTGGCGGCGGGTTGGCGGCGGGGTGGAGGGTCACGTCCTACGGACGTCGGCCGCTCCCTGAGCTCGATGACGTTGCCGCTCGGGTCGACGACCTTGGTGCTCGTCTTCCCGTTCGGCCGGCCGTCGGTGTCGGCTTCGGTCGTTCCAACCACACCACCGACGACGCCGCGAGCCGCCTTGGCGTGCGGCGGTGCGCCCGGGTCAAGATCGGGAGTGCCCACGATCGTGCGACCCGTCGGTGACGAGCGCGACGCGCTCCTCACGTTCCTCGAGCACGAACGCCACGTCCTGTCGTCGCCGCGTACGGGCTCACCGACGAACAGGCGCGGTCGACGCCGACCGCGAGCGACATGAGCATCCCGGTTCCTGCTCGAGCACATGACGTCCACCGAGGGCACGTGGGCATCGATGATCGCCGGTGCACCGGGCGTGTCCGAAGAGCCGGCCGGCGGGCTCCGGCGCCGGCGCCGGAGACGCTCGCCGACTCGTCCGGCCTACCGGGACGCGACCGCGGTCACCGACGCGGTGATCGCGTCGGTCGACGACCTCGATCAGGTGGTGCCGCTGCCCGAGGGCACGCGCTGGGCGCCGCCCGGCACCGAGTGGTCGGTGCGGTGGGTGCTGCTCCACCTGATCCACGAGACCGCGCGCCACGCCGGTCACGCCGACATCATCCGCGAATCGATCGACGGCGCGACCGCGCTGCCGTTGATGGCCGCGGTGGAGGGATGGCCGCCGCGCCGCACGATCACGCCGTGGACGCCGCCCGCGTAGACCGCGTGGCTACGGTGGGCACGACGTCCGACACCCTGACGCCCGACGCCCCGACGCCCGACGCGACGAGACCACCATGAGCGCACGACGCCGCGACGACGTCCCGGGTCCGGAAGAAGCGCGGGAGCTCGCGATCGAGGACCAGATCGCCGCGCGCGACGAGGATCAGCTCGCCGACGCCGTGATCGCGGCGACCTCGCCCGGGTCGAGCTCGATGCTCGCGGCCGCGACGTTCTCCTCGAGGTGCGAGACCGAACCGGTGCCGGGGATCGGCACCATCACCGGCGAGCGCGCCAGCAGCCACGCGAGGATCACCTGCATCACCGTGACGCCGTGGCGCGCCGCGGCGTCCTGCACCGCGGAATGGTCCTCGAAGTCCTGCACCGGGCGAGTACGGCAGGAACGCGATCTGCTCCTGCTCGCAGAGGTCGAGCATCGCCTCCGATCGGCGGTCGCGCACGTTGTAGCGGTTCTGCACCGAGACGATCGGCGTCATGCCCTGCGCGGTGCGCAGGTGACCCTCGTCGACGTTCGAGAGCCCGATGTGACGGATCTTCCCCTGTTCCTTGAGCTCGACGAGTGCGCCGATGGTCTCGTCGTAGGGCACCGTCGGGTCGGGCCGGTGCTGCTGGTACAGCGGGATCTGCTCGAGCCGCAGGCGTCGCAGGCTCTCGTCGCACACCTGCTTGAGGTGCTCGGGCCGACCGTTGATCGGCCACTCGCCCGGACCGCTGCGCTCGAGCCCGCCCTTGGTGGCGATGACGAGGTCGTCGGGGTAGGGGTGCAGCGCCTCGGCGATGAGCTCCTCGCTCACCGCCGGACCGTACGAGTCGGCGGTGTCGATGAGGTTCACGCCGAGCTCGACGACGCGTCGCAGCACCGCCTTGGCCACCTCGCGGTCGGGCGGGTCGCCCCAGATCCCGGCGCCGGTGATGCGCATCGCGCCGAAGCCCATGCGGTGCACCGTGAGGTCGCCGCCGATCCCGATGGTGCCCGAACCGTGCGCGGACGCACCCGGTGCGCTCATGCGATCACCGGGAGCACCGCGGCGTCGACGTCCTCACCGGACATCATCTTGGTCGTGAGCCCCATGTCGAAGTAGTCGCGCCAGGCGACGATCTTCCCGTCGCGCAGCTCGAACGTGCCCATGACCGCAACCGGCGCGGTGAGCCCGTTCATGACGAAGGTGTCGGTGCGTTCGGTGAGGACCGTGTCGCCGTCGGCAGCGATGCGGTGGATGTCGAAGACCAGCGACTCCGACATGTCGAGAAAGCCCTTGATCGAGGCCAACGAGGCCTCTTTGCCCTTCGCGGGCTCCATCCCGACGTTGTGGTACACGACGTCGTCGGCGAGCAGCGACTCGATGGTCGTCGACGTCCTTGGCGGCGAAGGCGGTGCAGAATTCCTGGACGACTTGCGTAGGTGTGCTCATCGAATCGCGGAGCGTACCCTGAGCCCCATGGCCACGAGCAAGGACGACCTCATCCTCGTCTCGGTCGACGACCACATCGCGGAACCGGCCGACATGTTCGAAGGGCACGTGCCCGACAAGTACCGCGAGTTCACACCTCGCGTCGTCGACGAACCCGACGGCGCGCAGCAGTGGTACTACGGCGAGATCCGCGGTCGGAACCTCGGGTTGAACGCGGTGGCGGGCAAGCCGCCGGAGATGTTCAACGTCAACCCCAACCGCTACGAGGACATGCGCCCCGGCTGCTTCGACGTGCACGAGCGCGTGCGCGACATGTCGGCGGGTGGGCAGCTCGCCGGCCTCAACTTCCCGAACTGGACCGGCTTCTCCGGTCAGGTCCTGAACCAGGGTCCCGACCGCGACGTCAACCTCGTGATGATCAAGGCCTACAACGACTGGCACGTCGACGAGTGGTGCGGCGCGTACCCCGAGCGCTTCATCCCCTGTGGTGTGCTCCCGCTCTTCGACGTCGAGGAAGCGGCGAAGGAGGTGCACCGACTCGCCGACAAGGGGTGTCACACGGTCACCTTCTCGGAGAACCCCGCGGGCCTCGGCATGCCGAGCATCCACACGACGCACTGGGACCCGCTCTTCGCCGCGTGCAGTGACACCGGCACGGTCCTGTGCTGCCACGTCGGGTCGTCGTCGAAGGCGGCGAGCACCACTCCCGACGCCCCGCCGCCGGTGGCGATGAACCTGTCGTCGAGCATGTCGATCTACACGTTCGGCGACCTGCTCTGGGCCGAGTTCTGGCACCGCTTCCCCAACCTGCGCTTCTCGCTCACCGAGGGCGACATCGGCTGGATCCCGTACTTCCTCTGGCGCGCCGAGCACACGCTCGACCGGCACAACGGTTGGATCCAACACCAGAAGCCGCAGGGCCTGTCACCGACCGAGCTGTTCCACGAGCGCTTCTACGTGTGCTTCATCAACGACCGCGTCGGCGTGAAGCTGCTCGACGAGTTCAGTCCGCAGCAGGTGTGCTGGGAGTCCGACTACCCGCACTCCGACAGCTCGTGGCCCGACGCGCCCGAGAAGCTCTGGGACCTCGTGTCCGACCTCGATCCCGACACCATCGACCGCATCACGCACGGGAACGCGATGGACGCCTACCAGTTCGATCCGTTCGCGATTCGGCCGAAGGAGCAGTGCACCGCCGCCGCGCTCCGCGCCGAGGTGGGCGACGTCGACACCGTGACGCGCGTGGGCCGCCTCGCCGACGAGACCGACCGCGACGCCTGGCGCAAGATCACCGGCGCGGTCGCCAAGGCCGCCGCCGGCCAGCAGTAACGAGGTTGCGTCACCTGAGGGCGTCATACGCACCTCGAGTGACGCAACCTGGTGTCAGTGGGCGACGCCGATGGCCGTCGCCGCGACCACCGCGAGCCCGAAGCCGAGCTGCGAGACTCCGACGACGACGGCCGGTCGAGCCGGGCCGCGGCTCCACGCGAACTGGACCAGGACGAGAATGACGACCGCTGCCGCGCCGGCGGTCGTCGCGGCGTCGACGGCCACTGACACCGCCGCCAAGACGACACCGCCGATCTGACCGAGGTCGCTGGCGCGGTGTGACGGCGTGGTGACCCGGAGCCGGAGCACCTGCACCCGGGCAAACGGGACGGACGCAACCGCGCGTGCGGCCAACACGAGCCAGAGCGCCGATCGCGAGTGCCCACGATCCGCCACCCGCGAGCAGGATGGCCGCGACGACTGCGGCAATGCCGACTGCACCACACAGCTCGGGCACCAGCCGCCGGCTCCGACTGCGGGCGTCGTACCACAGCTCGATCGCGAACAGGGGCAGCGCGACCGCGAGAGGGACGACCCATTCCGCGCCCGCACACGCGAACGCGACCACAACCATCGCGGCGAGCACGGCGAGCTCACCGACGACGATGCGACGCGCCAACCGATCGCGCTCGAGTGAACGATGACGGTGCCGGTCGACCAGCAACACCTTGAGCGGCGTTCGCACCAAGAAGGCGAGGAACACGGCGATCGCAGAGCGCGCCACCCGCGATCGAGGGTGCGACCAGGAGGCCGAGCAGCGCCGGCTCCAGCGTGAGGCCCCAGCCTCCGTGTTCCGACGGAACGGCGACGGCGCGCCCACGGTGGGCGAGCGGTCGCGTGCACGACGTGACGCTACCCCGCAAGCGGCGGGCTGTCGGCCCGAGCCCGAGGTGTGCGAGGCTGCGCCGATGGTCGATCCCGTACCGATCACCGACGTCTCGCACGTCTCGATCGGCGTCTCCGACATGGAGCGTTCGATCGCGTTCTACCGCGACGTGTTCGGCTGGGAGCAGGTCTTCGACGAGCGCATGGAGGGCGAGGCGTTCGAGGCGCTGACCCACTTCCCGGGTGCCGCCGGACACGCGTGCGGAGGCCGCATCGGCAGCCTGCGGGTCGAGCTGATGCAGTTCAACTTCATCCCCGACGTCCCCGCACCCTCCGGCCTCGGACTGCGCGTGCTCTCGATGGAGACGCCCGACGCCCACGCAGCCCACGCCGAGCTCGTCCGGCGCGGTGTGCCCGTGTCGGGCCCGCCGGTCGAGGTGTTCGGGGTGCACATGTTCTTCGTCATCGATCCCGACGGTCAGGGCATCGAGATGTGCGAGTACGTCGCGCGGCGGTCCGGCCTGGGGTGGGGCGTACCGGTGACCGACGTGTCGGTGTTCGTCGACAACGACGACGTGCAACTGCACGTGCTCGACAACGGGCGCACGGAAGCCGGGCTGCCCGCGGTGCTCGCGATCCCGGGCATGGGGGAGTACGCCGACGAGTACGCGTGGCTGCTCGACGCGCTCGGTGATCGTCGCGTCGTGGTGGTCGACGTGCGCGGCCGAGGCCGCAGCGACGTCCCCGAGTCGGGGTACACGTGGGAGCACCACATCGGCGACCTGCGCGCGGTCGTCGAGCAGCTCGCGCTCGACCGACCGGTCATCGTCGCCTTCTCGCGCGGGAGCTCGTACGGGCTGGGCTACGCGCTGACGTACCCGTCGGAGGTGCGCGGCCTGGTCGTCGGCGACTACTTCGCCCGCCACGTCGGGCTCCCCGCCGAGTTCGCCGACCAGCAGCTGCAGAGCAAGGTCCGCGGCACCGTGATCGCCGAGCGCATGTCGGAGCACGCGGTGCGGCAGGTGTTCGCCGAGAGCCGTGAGGTCCCGCTGTGGGACCGGCTGGTCGAGCTGCAGTGCCCGGTGCTGGTGATCCGCGGCGGGCGCAAGAGCGCGCTGGTGGGGGAGGAGCTCGCGGCGCAGTGGCGCGAGTCGCTCCCGTCGGTCCAGATGGAGGTGATCGCCGACGCCGGCCACGACCTGTGGAGCCGCGACGTCGACGCCTACCTCGCGGTGCTGCTCCCGTTCCTGGAGGCGGTGCGATGATCGGCGAACCGGGCTCCGTGCCGCGCTCGTGCAAGGCCGAACCCACCGGACAGGTCCCCGTCGTGGATCGCAACCGGTGCGAAGCGAAGGACGACTGCGTGCAGGTGTGCCCCTACGGCGTGTTCGAGGTCCGCATCCTCACACCCGAGGAGCGGGCCGGGGTCTCGTTCCGGGGACGGCTGAACCTCCTCGTCCACCGGAATCGCCAGGCGGTGGTGGTCGCGCCCGACGACTGTCACGCCTGCGGCCTGTGCGTGGCGGCGTGCCCGGAGCGCGCCATTCGGCTCACTCCACGTGCCGCGTGATCAACCGGGCGTGAACACCAGCGGCAGCGGGTCGACGGTGCGGATCATCGTGTTGTTGTAACCCGGCACCTGCTCGGGATCGAGCGCGTAGTCGGGGATGCGGTCGTGGAGCGCGCCGAGGATCACCGAGAGCTCCATGCGCGCGAGGTGCGAACCGAGGCAGCGGTGGAAGCCGCTCGCGAACGCGATGTGGCGCTTGGCGGCGCGGTCGAAGTCGACCGTGACCGCGTCGTCGAAGCCGTCGCCGTCGAGGTTGGCCGCGGCCCAGCACACGGTGAGCTGGTCACCGGCCTTGATCTGCTCGTCGCCGAGCCGGAAGTCGGCGGTGGCGTACCTCCCGCCGGCGACGACCGGCGTCTCGTAGCGCATCAGCTCCTCGATCGCGGCCGGGAGGAGCGCGGGGTCGTCGAGCAGTCGCTGGCGCTGGTCGGGGTGGCGGGCCAGCCAGTCGACCATGCACGACAGCGACGCGGCGACGGTGTCGAGGCCGGCGAGCACGAGCAGGAACGTGATGTCGATGACGTCCTCCCGGGTGAGCGTCTCGCCGTCGACCTCGGCGGTGAGGAAGCCGCCGATCAGGTCGTCGCCCGGCTCCCCGCGCGCCTCACGCCGGTCGAGCTCGGCGTAGAGGTACTCGATCATCTTGGTGTTCGCGGTGACGCGGTGGTCGTCGTCGTCGGGCCGGATGATCCCGTTCTTGAACCAGATCAGGAAGTCGAGGTCGTCGAGCGGCAGGCCGAGCAGGGTGAGGAACACCATCGACGGCAGCGGTTCGCAGAACGTGTTGTAGAGCTCGACCTTGCCGTCGGCGATGAAGCCGTCGATGAGCTCGTCGGCCATGGCCGCGCACGCGCGTCGCGAGCTGCGCGACGACCTTCGGGGCGAACAGCGGGTCGAGGAGCTTGCGGTACTTGGTGTGGGCGTCGCCGTCGAGCATGAGCGGGATCAGCGGGCGACCCGCGCCCATGTACGCCCCCGCCAGCTCGACCATCTGCGGGTCCATCGAGTGGACGTCGCGCCGCTTCGTGACCTCGAGCACGTCGTCGAGGTGGAGGATGGTGACGTGGCCGTCCTCGCCGCGGTGCACCCGCTCCCGATCCAGCAGCGCGCGCAGTGCGGGCTGGATGTCGGGCACGCCCGGCTGGAACACCTCGGGGAAGAACATGCTCATTCCGATTTCTTCGGCCATGGCGTCAGTGTCGCGCATCCACGACGTGTCGACGGACGATGCGGCACCGTCACGGTCCCGCCTATGTTCCTGCCGTGACCTTGCGCTACCTCACCGAACACGAGCACGACGTCGTGCGCCAGTTGGCCGACCGGTTGCTGCCCGCCCACGACGAGTTCCCCGGCGCGGGTGCGGCCGGTGCCGCCGACTACGTCGATCGCATCCTCGGTGCGTTCACGACCGATCCACCGACGATCTGGATCGGCGGTCCGTACTCCGGTCGCCACGGTGGCGAGCCCGGGTTCGACGAGTACCTGCCGCTCTCGCGGCTCGAGGAGCTCGCGTGGCGCACGCGCATCGAAGGGTCGCGCGGGCTGCCCGAACGTGAATGGAACGGGCCAGTCCGCGGGTGGCAGGAGGTGTACCGCGAGGGCATCGCCGCACTCGGCCGCACGCCAATTCTGGATGGCGATCTTGACGGGCAGCCCGAATTGCGACAGCTGCTGTTCGAACACGCCTGCGAGGCGTCCTACGGCGCGCCGGAGTACGGCGGCAACCGTGACCTCGCCGGCTGGCGCATGATCGGATACGCCGGCGACGTGCAGCCGCGCGGATGGAGCGACGCGGAGGTCACCGGTGCCTGACTTCGATGTCGTCGTCGTCGGCTCCGGGCCGGGCGGTGCGACCGCGGCGGACGTGCTCACCGAGGAAGGCCGCTCGGTGTGCATCCTCGAGAAGGGTCGCAACCACCTGCTCGCGCTCGACCCGCCCTTCGACAACCTCGGTCACCTCTCGAACGACGAGGTGAAGTTCGGCCGTCGACACTTCCTCGGACCCGATCCGCTGCTCGAACCACGCAGCTATCGGCGATCGGCGGCCGAGGGCGAGCGCACCACCGTGGGCGACGTGAACAACATGCCGTCCACCGTGGGCGGCGCCGGCTTCCATGCCGACGGCAAGCTGCCGCGCGTACCGCGAGGTCGACTTCCGGTTGCGGTCGGAGCTGGGACCGGTCGACGGTGCCGAGCTCGCCGACTGGCCGGTCGACTACGCGGAGATGGAGCCGTTCTACGACGAGGCGGAGCGCAGCATCGGTGTGGCGGGTGACCACACCGGCAACCCGTTCGCCGCGTGGCGCAGTGGTCCGTACCCGATGCCGCCCGGTGCCGACATGTTCCTCACCACGCTCACCGTGCCGGCGTCGGAGCGACTCGGCTACCACCCCTACCGCGCGCCGACGGGTGTGAACAGCGTCGAGTACGACGGTCGACCCGCGTGCAACAACTGCGGGTTCTGCGCGTTCTACGGCTGCCCGATCGAGGCCAAGGGCGACCCGGTCGCGATGTTGCGCCGCTCACTCGGGCGCGGCTCGTGCGAGATCCGACCGGAGAGCGTCGCGGTGGAGATCGTGCTCGACGGCAGCGGGAAGCGCGCCGAAGGCGTCCGCTACCTCGACGCCGAGGGCGTCGAACGCGTGGTCACCGCGCGCGCGGTCGTCGTCGCCGGCGGCGCGTTCGAGACGCCGCGGTTCCTGCTGCGCAGCGGAGTGGGCAACTCGTCCGACCTCGTCGGCCGGCATCTGATGTTCCACCTCCAGACGATCGCACTCGGGTTCTTCCCGTTCCGGTTGCACGCCTACAAGGGCCGCGACGTCACCCACCTCATGGACGACCCGATCGTGGGTGACGCCGCCACGCAGGCTGCGGCGCGTGAGGCGGGACTCCCGTACCTGCGCGGCGGCATCGTCGAGCACGGCGGGAGCGGCCATCCGATCATGGAGGCGATGCACCTCCCGGCCGGACCGCAGCACAGCGCACTCATGGCCGACTCGCCGACCCGCGACAAGATGGTCGCGTTCACGATGCAGGGCGAAGACCTGCCCCAGGCCACCAACCGCGTCGACCTCGACGCCGGCGTGCGCGACGTGTGGGGGTTCCCCGCCGGCCGCATCACGTACTCGCCGCATGCGCACGACGTTGCCTGCGCGCACCACTGGGGCCCGCGGCTCGAGCAGGTCATGACCGAGGCGGGCGCGACCGGCACGTCGTGGGTCACGTCCCCCGGCACACCGGGATCCCGCGCTCCCGACCTCGAGCCGATGTCGAAGCACTGGATGGGCACCACCCGCATGGGCACCGATCCCGCGGCGTCGGTGTGCGACCCGTGGCAACGGCTCTGGGACGTCGACAACGTGATGGTCGCCGACTCGTCGGTCTTCCCCACGTCGACGGGCTACGGGCCCACGCTCACCCTGGTCGCGCTCGCCATCCGCGCCTCGCGCGCCTGGCCCGGTCCCTGTGACCGGCATCGTCGTGACCGGCAGCTCGTGACCGGGCCGCTCGCCGACGTCGACGCGCTGTTCGACGCGTTGCGGGCGTCGGAGGACGCCGACGACGAGGGCGGCCTCCCGATCCTCGACCACTGCCTGCAGTGCGCGGCGCGGCTGCGATCGTCCCGGCCCGACGACACCGAGCTCCAGGTTGCCGGCCTCGTGCACGACCTCGGGTGGCTCGAGCTCGTCGACGGGCGTTGGATCCTCCGTCTCGACGCGACGCACGACGTCTCCGGGCGTGCCCTGGTGGCGCCGTTGCTCGGTCCTCGGATCGCGTCACTGGTCGGTGGCCACGTCGCCGCCAAGCGCTATCTGCTCGCGACCGATTCCGAGTACGCCGCGCTCCTGTCGGCGCGCAGCGAGGAGACCCTCGGGTTCCAGGGCGGGGTCATGACCGCCGCCGAGGTGGCCGAGTTCGAGCAGCGCCCCGATCGCGACGACCTCGTCGCCCTGCGTCGCGCCGACGACGCCGCGAAGGTGCGCAATGCGAGCGTCGACGCACTCGAGTCCTGGCGTCCGGTGGTGGAACGCGTCGTCGCGTCCCACTGAATCGCGTCTACTGCGTCAACGGGCCGTACGGATCGACCTCCACGAAGTAGCCGCGTTGATGCACGGTGCGGATCGCGAGACCGAGCGGCTCGATGCGGCGACGCAGTCGCTTGATGTACGCGGTCAGTGCGTGCGCGTTGGTCACGCGGTCGGGCCACGCGCTCCGCTCGAGTCGTTCGCGGCTGAACACGCAGTCGGGCTTCTCGAGCAGGACCGCGAGGATCCGCGCTTCGATCGGGGCGAGGCTCACCCACGCGGCACCGCGTCGAGCAGCCCGTACTCGTCGAGCGTCGGCGGCGGGAGCTGGCGCACGCGGTGCTGCAAGCCGACGACGCGCCTCCAGATGTCGATGTCGTCGGCTGGGAGTCGGATCCAGTCCATGAGGGGATCCCACTCGGTGGGTGGCGCGGTGAACGGGGCGACGAGCAACAGGCGGAGCCGCCCTGCTCGTGCGAGCGCGTCGTTGCGCTCGAGCTCCTCGGGCCAGTGCACGAGCTCGACGGGTACCGGGCTCGTCGAGATGAGCGCATCGGACGCGGTGGCGATGGCGGTCTGCATCGAAGGTTCCTCCTCCCCGGCGTGCTGCCGGGGTTCGTGGGCGTTCAGCCGGAGACGTGGAGGAGCGGTGGACCGCGCCCGGGGACGCGTTGCGTCACCGGAGACAGGAGGCTGTAGGTGACGGGGCCGCGCCGGGCGCGGCGACCGACGTCGTGGGCGGCGCGCGTCGTGGCGCCCGGTTCGACGATGTCGGTACGCGACTGCTCGGACGCGCGGTGCTGGATCGAATCGGTCAGCACGCTCGCCGGCGGTGAGGTCAGTCGGGCGCGTGCATGCACGGTGCGCTCGGACCCCACCGCGGTGCCGGCGGTGGCGACCGGCCCGGAGCCGATCGCCACCCCGCCGACACCGACACCGACGACGGTCAGTGCGAAGAGGAGCAGCACCCGTCCGATGAAGCGCGCGCCGCGTCGGTCAGCCGACGAACACCCCTCGGACCGAACCGTCAGCTGCACCTGTGCAGGCTCTTGCCTTCCTGTTGCCCGCACACGTCACCGGCGTGACGGAGCGACGACGCCCCCGCGCGCCGAGTACCGCAGCACTCTGACGGGTTTCTGTTCAGATCGCCTCGACGTCGACTTCGCCGGTGCGCACGCGCACGAGACGGTCGATCGCTGAACGACCACACCTTGCCGTCGCCGATCTTGACCGGTACGCGCGCTGCTCGTGAGCGCCTCGATCAGCGGATCGACCTTGTCGCTCTCGACCAGCACCTCGATCTTGACCTTCGGGATGAAGTCGATGGTGTACTCCGAGCCGCGGAACGTCTCGCTCTTGCCGCCCTGGCGGCCGAAGCCCTGGACCTCGGAGACCGTGAGTCCGAGCGCGCCCGGCGGCGCGCAACGCGTCCCTGACCTCGGCCAGCTTGTGGGGTTTGATCACCGCGGTGATCGAGATGGATCGTCATGGAGAGCTCCTCGTCGTGGGGAACGGAACTGGATGGCGGGTGGACGGCCCCGGCCGGTGGCCACGCCGAAGCGGGCCACCGACCGGGGCGTCGGCCGTCGAGATGAGGGAGGCGGCTAGCCGGTGGAGTCCTCCGGACTCGCTCGAACCCGCTGAGGTGCTCGACCGGCGCCGTGTAGCTGAAGCCCTGCCCGAATTCCATGTGGTAGGCGGGCAAGCCGTGGCAGTAGAGGTCGATGCCCTCGAGCTCGGCCTCGCTTGGACGAGGCGGAGGTTCCAACTGCCGCGGATGCTCCGCAACGTGTACATCAGGATCAGCGGCCAGGACGCCCGCGCACGACGATGGCGGCTGAGGTTGCCGATGATCTGGGCCACCAGCTGGTCGGTGCCACCGCCGTAGAACAGGCCCGGTCACCGGGTTGGCGTTGTCGG
Organism: uncultured Actinomycetes bacterium; assembly: GCA_963697125.1. GTDB lineage: Bacteria > Actinomycetota > Acidimicrobiia > IMCC26256 > DASPTH01 > DASUAS01. The sequence goes on along the minus strand of CAVOMW010000015.1, from coordinate 205,342 downwards.
CGCCGGTCGAGGTCGGGATGCCGTACTCACCGGTGGCGAACAGGCCGACGGCCAACGTGCCCCAGATGCCGCACGCGAGGTGCACGGGCACCGCACCGACGGGATCGTCGATCCGCAGGTGTTCGATGAAGTCGGTGGCGAACGGCACGAGGACCCCGGCTGACGGCCCCGATGATGAACGCTCCGAACGGACTCACCCAGTAACAGGGTGCGGTGATGGCGACGAGTCCGCCGAGGAAGCCGTTGATGGCCAGGCCGACGTCCCACGTCTTGTTCCGCGGATAGGTCGAGGAAGACGGCGATCAGCCCGCCGGCGGACGCCGCGAGCGTGGTGTTCAACGCCACTCGCCCGATGCCCTCCCAGTCCATCGCCGAGAGCGTCGAACCGGGGTTGAACCCGTACCAACCGAACCACAGGATCACCGCGCCGATGGCGGCGATGTTGACGTCGTGCGGCGGGAGTGGGCCGCCGCCGTCGCGCTTGAACTTGCGCCCGATGCGCGGGCCGAGTGCGATCGCACCGACGAGGGCGATGATCGCCGCCGACCGTGTGCACGGCGGTCGAGCCGGCGAAGTCACGGAAGACGACGCCGTCGGGCACGAGGCCCGAGAACCAGCCCATGGTGTTGCCGAGCCAGCCGCCCGGACCCCAGATCCAGTGCACGGTGATCGGGTAGATGATGCCCGACACCGCGAGGCTGTAGAGGATGTCGCCCTTGAAGCTCGTGCGGCCGACCATCGCGCCGGAGGTGATCGTCGACGCGGTGTCGGCGAACGCGAACTGGAACAGCACGAACGCGTAGAACGCGACGCCGGTGCCGTTGTAGTCGGCGGTGTTGTGGTGCAGGAAGAAGAACGAGTGCCCGATGATCCCGTTGCCGACCCCGAACTCGAACGCGAACCCGACGGCCCAGTAGAGGATCCCGCACAGGCACGTGTCGAAGATGCACTCCATCATCACGTTCACGGATTCCTTCGACCTGGCGAAGCCCGCTTCCAGGGCCATGAACCCGGCCTGCATGAAGAACACGAGGAACGCCGCCACCAGGACCCACACCGTGTTCAGCGGGTTGATGATGTCGACGGCCTTCGTCGCCGCCTGCGACGGCGCCGCGCCGGCCGCGGTCTCGAACAGGTACACCGCGAACACGATGATCCCGGCGACGGCCGCGATGCCGAGCATCTTCCCGGCGAGCAGGAGCGCAAACCGCTTCTGGGTCTCGCGCTGCTTGAACGCCTTGATCGGCAGGCGCTGTCTCGGCTCTCTCGTCCCGCCCCTGGGATCACGACGCGCTTTGAACGGCCTGAATGCACCGACGTGTGTCATGAGTTGTGTCATGCATCGGAACTTAAGAATCCCGTGTTTCCCGTACGCGTCCCTGGTTTGAAGGCGAAGCGTCAGGTCACGGCACGGGAAGGGGACGATCTCTGACGGGTGTCTGTCGCCGCACTCAGTGATGCGTCCGCAGTGCTGCGCGCGGGTGTCAGGCCAGCGAGCGACCGGTGGCGCCGGGGAGTGCGAGGCCGAGCAGCGTGGCGATCGTGGGCGCCCAGTCGGCCGCGCTCACCGACCGCGACGCGGCGGTGCTGCGCGACGCGCGCGGCCAGCGGGTGACCACCGGTCACCACCGCCACCTGCGTGCGGGTGCGCGGGCCACCGTGGGTGCCGGGCTCGGTGGGCAGCTCCGTGAACCCGAACGTGCGCCCGGGCACGCACCACGCCAGACACGCCTCGAGGTCGGGGTCGGCGAGGTGGAACGGAGCGGTGCCCTCGACGCCCTCCACCGTGGGCAGCCACCTCGCCGCGTCGATCGCGCCGTCGCCGCACACGACCGTCGCGCTTCCTTCCGGCAGGGCGAACAGGTCCACCCCTCGATGCGCGAACGCGGGGCGCAGATCGATCGGCTCGCGGTCGACGACGGTCTCCTGGTCGTGATCGGACACGACGATCCACACGGTGTCGTTCCAGTCGAGGTGGTCGCGCACGGTCGCGAGTCGCGCGTCGGTCTCGCGGTACGCGGCGAACGCGGCGTCACTGTCGGGGCCGTGCACGTGGGCCGCGGTGTCGGGCGCGTTCAGCTGCGACACCACGAGGTCAGGGCGCGCATCCACCGCGGCGAGGAGCTCGACGACGGTGTCGGCGTCGTCGATGTAGTCGTGCGCGTCGCGACGCGTGTCGGCGGGAATCTCACCGTTCGGGGGCCAGTGCGTGTCGGCGGTTCGGGCGCCCATCACGCCGATCAGGCACTGGTCGCCGACGACGGCCGCGCTGGAGCGGCCGGCGGCTCGGCACGCGTCGAACAGCGTCGGCACCGCGGGGCCGAGCTCCCAGGCGGGGGTGAAGCCACCGGTGCGCGGCACGTAGTTGGTGGCGATCCCGTGCTCGCGCGGACCCGTCCCGGTCGCGAAGGTGGCGTGGTTCGGGTACGTGGCTGCGGTCATCACCGCGCGCGCCTGGCCCGGGGTCGCGCCCACCTCCTGCGCGAGCGCGGTGAGCACCGGCGTGTGCTCGGTGCCCACGTGGCGCGCGGGGAGCGAGTCGAGGACGGTGAACGACGACCTTCATGCGGGCCGTCCCTCGAAGTCGCCGATCAGCGAGACCTGCGCGCGGTCGCCGGGCGTCGCCGACGCGTTCGCCGCGAACACGTCGGCCTTGGCCGCGTAGTACTCGGCGCGCCGGTCGCCCTCACGGGCCGCGTTGTAGGTCGGGTACAGCGCTCGGCGCGGGCCGCCCCGAACGATTCGGGCCGCTGCGGTGCGGCGTCCGGCTGTGGAACCAGAGCGTCGCGCCGGCCGGCACCGTGACCGGTTGCCACTCGAGCGTGTCCTCGACCGACCGGTCGACGCACCCGCGCTCGTCCATCGGCAGCACCCGGTCGAAGCAGCCCGAGACCACCTCGAGGCCGCCGTTCTCCGCGTCGGCGTCGTCGATCGCGACCATCGCCGACACGTGCGAGTCGATGAGCGGGTACGCGGGCGCGTCCTGGTGCGCGGAGTAGCCCGCACCGCCCGGGAGCTTGTGGTTGATCTTCTCCTTGTAGAGCACGGCGGGTTCGCCGAGCAGCGCGCTCGCGGTGTCGAGCATCGGACCGCTCGTGAGCAGCTCGCGCAGTCCGGCGATGGAGCTCGACGAAGTGCTCGCTGCGACACAGCTGCGGTCCGGTGTCGGTCTGCTCGCGGTGCTGCAGCACGCCGGACGACTCCGGGAGCGTGGCGACCTCGTCGGCCCAGGACGCGAGCAACGCGCGTGTGGAACGCGGGAGCACGTCGAGCACGACCCACCCGCGCGCTCCGAACTGCTGCACCGCGTCGTCGGTCGCGAGGGATTCACCTCCAGGACAGTAGTTTCGGTAACTGTTGCGTTTCGCGCGAAGCCGGTACGCTCCGCCGCCGAGCACAGCGAGACGGGTCGGGGGCACGCATTGACGGACACGCAGGAAGGCGGGGGAGCGCGGCGTCGCTGGCTGCGACCGTGCTCGAGGAAGAAGACCGGCGCGAAGAAGCGCACAAGCTCTCGCGCGAGCAGGTCATCTTCCCCGACGACTTGCTCCCCGGCGTCAACTCGGAGCCGGTGTCGTTCTCCGATGCGTTCAAGGTCGGCGGCAAGCTCATGTTCGTCGTCCTCCTGTTGCTGCTCTCGTTCGACGAGCTCGAGGGCGCGGCCATCAACGTGCTCGCGCCGGAGATCCGCCGGACGTTCCACATCAGCTCGGGCACGATCGTGTTCATCGCCACGCGCATCGTCGGCGTTCTTCGTGCTCGGCGCGGTGCCGATGGGCTGGCTCGCCGACCGCGTCAAGCGGGTTCCCATCGTCGGCTGGGCGAGCCTCGCGTTCGGTGGCTTCGTGTTCGCTTCGGGCCTCGCGATCAGCGCGTTCATGTTGTTCTGGACGCGCTTCGCCACCGGGATCGCCAAGGCGAACAGCATCCCGGTCCACCAGTCGCTGCTCGCCGACAACTACCCGATCGGCATCCGCGCCCGGATGTCGGCGACGATGAACATGGGTGCGCACGGCATCGGGCTCGCCAGCCCGGTGCTGTGTGCCGCCATCGCCACCTGGGCGGGAGGCACCGAGGGCTGGCGCTGGGCGTGGTTCCTGCTCGGGATCCCGGTGGTGATCGTCGCGATCCTGGCCTTCTTCATGAAGGAGCCGCCGCGCGGGCAGTTCGAGAAGCAGGACGTGCTCGGCGAGTTGATCGAGGACGAGAAGCCCGCGCCGATCTCGATGGAAGCGGCCTTCGCCCGCATCAAGCGCATCCGCACCATCCGCACGGTGCTGGTCGGGTTCTGCGCGCTCGGGTTCGGGCTCTTCAGCCAGCCCGCGCTCGAGTCGTTGTACCTCAACAACACGTTGCACGTGCACAACGCGATCGATCGTGGCCTGATCCTCAGCCTCTCGGGGATCCTGGCGCTGCCGATCCTCCCCTTCGTCGGTCGGTACTTCGACAAGAAGTACCGCCTCGATCCGGCCAAGGCGCTGGCGCTGGTCGGTGCGCTCATCCTGCCGTCGGCTCTGCTCACACCGATCCAGTTCAGCGTGCAGAGCACGACCTGGTTCTGGATCCTCAAGATCCCGCAGGCGGTGCTGACCGCATCGGCGTTCGCGATGGTCGGGCCAGTGCTCCAGGCGGTCGTTCCCTATCGCCTGCGCGGCATGGGCACCGCCCTGTCGACGCTGTACATCTTCTTCATCGGCGGCTTCATGGGCGGACTGGTCTCGGGCTTCCTCACCGACGCCATCGGGATCCGGGCGACGGTGATCTTCCTGGGCGTGCCCACCGCCATCATCGGTGGCCTTCTCCTCATGAACGGCGCGCGCTACATCCGCAACGACCTGTCGCTGGTGGTCGAGGAGCTGCTCGAGGAGAAGGACGAGCACGAGAAGCGCTACGTGGCGAAGACCGCGGTGCCGCTCCTGCAGCTCGCCAACATCGACTTCTCGTACGGGCCGGTGCAGGTGCTGTTCGGCGTGAACTTCGAGGTGCAGAAGGGCGAGACGGTCGCGTTGCTCGGTACCAACGGCGCGGGCAAGTCGACGGCGCTGCGCGTCGTGAGCGGGCTCGCGGTGCCCGAGCGCGGCGTGGTGCGCCTCAACGGGCAGAACATCACGTACGTGTCTCCCGAGCAGCGCGCCAAGTTCCTCGGGATCATGCAGCTCCCCGGCGGCCACGGCGTGTTCGGCAACCTCACCGTGGACCAGAACCTCGCGGTCAGCGCCCGGTTGAACGCCGACGACCGTGCCCACATCCAGCGGCGCATCGCCACCGTCTACGACCTGTTCCCGGAGCTCGCGGAGAACCGCAAGCAGATCGCTTCGAGCATGTCGGGCGGCCAGCAGCAGATGCTCGCGCTCGGCCGGGTGCTCATCCACGAGCCGGAAGTGCTCATGATCGACGAGCTCTCGCTCGGGCTCGCGCCGCTCGTCGTGCAGCGACTCATCGAAGTCGTGGAGGAGCTGAAGGCGCGTGAGCAGACGATGGTCATCGTGGAGCAGTCGCTCAACGTGGCGATCGCGCTCGCCGACCGGGCCATCTTCATGGAGAAGGGTCAGGTGCGCTTCGAAGGCTCCACCGACGGCCTCATGGAGCGCGGCGACCTCGCCCGTGCCGTGTTCTTCGGCACCGAGGGCGGCTGATGACGCTGGCGACCGTCGTCACCTGGAACCTCGTCTTCAAGGGCGTCATCGGCGGATTGATCACCGCGTTGATCGCGATGGGCATCGTGCTCGTGTACCGCTCGTCACGCGTCATCAACTTCGCGGTGGGCAGCATCGGCATCCCCGCGACCGCGCTGTTCGCGGTGATGGTCGGTGTACACGGTTGGCCGTACTGGCCGTCGCTGGTGCTGTCACTGATCCTCGGCACGCTCACCGGTGTGCTGGTCGAGCTGGCGGTGATCCGGCGGCTGTTCAAGTCACCCCGGGTGATCGTGCTCGTGGCCACCATCGGTGTCGCCCAGCTGATGGAGGCGATCACCCTCGCGTTGCCCAACTACCGCACGGGAACGCTCCAGACGCAGTTCCCATTGCCGTTCCAGGGAAGTTGGACGCCGTTCCTCGGCATCGAGGTGTCGGCCAGTCAGCTGCTGGTGCTGATCGTGGTGCCCGTCATCACGGTCGGGCTGTGGTGGTTGCTCGGACACACCACGTTCGGTGACTCGGTGCGGGCGGCGTCGTCGAACTCCGACCTTGCTCGCATGACCGGCATCAATCCCAAGATGGTCTCCACCGGCGTGTGGGCGATCGCCGGGTTCCTGGGCACGGTGGCGATCCTGCTCATCGCCACCGACCAGACGTCGGCCGACCTCGTGCACATCGGCCCCGACACGTTGCTCCGCGGCATGGTCGCAGCCCTCATCGGCGGCATGGTGTCGTTCCCGCGTGCGGTCCTGGGCGCGGTCGCGATCGGGATCCTCGACCGCGTGCTGTTCTTCAACTACACGTCGGAGACCGGGCTCGTGCAGTTCGTGCTCTTCATCATCGTGCTGATCCTCGTGGCACGCGTGAGCCGGCGTGACTCCGAGACGACGGGTGAGAGCTTCCAGTTCGCGCCGCGCATCGCCGCGGTACCGGATCGATTGCGCAGCATCTGGTGGGTCAAACGGATGCCGCAGGTCCTCGCGCTCCTCACGCTGATCGCGGCCATGGTCCTCCCGATGCTGAGCGACAAGTCGGAGCGCCACCAGACCTGGGCGACGATCATCGCCTTCGCACTGTGTGCGGTCTCGGTCGTCGTGCTCACCGGGTGGGGTGGTCAGCTGTCGCTCGGGCAGATGGCATTCGCCGGCCTCGGCGCGCTCACTGCGGCCGCGCTGATCCGCGGACTCCAGTTCAACATCGGCTGGCACTCGACGCGCATCCTCGACGGCGGGATCGGAGGGATCTCGTTCGGTTGGGCCTTGTTGCTCGGCGCGTGCTTCGCCAGCCTCGTCGCGGTCGTGGTCGGCGTGGGCGCGTTGCGCGTGCGTGGCCTCCTGCTCGCGATCAGCACTCTCGCGTTCGCGATCGCCGCGCAGGCGTATCTCTTCAATCGCACGTTCTTCACCGCCGGGAGCACGACGGTCGAGATCCCCCGCACCGACATCCTGTTCCTCGAGCTCACGCACCGGAACCGGGCGTACTACTACTTCTGCCTCTTCATGCTCGTGGTCGTGTTGATCCTCGTCGGGCACCTCAAACGCACCGGCATCGGCCGGATGATCGTCGGCGTGCGCGAGAACGAGCTGGCGGCATCGGCGATGACCGTGTCGCCGGCACGTTCGAAGCTGATCGCGTTCGCGCTCGGCGGGTTCATCGCCGGTCTCGGTGGCGTGCTCCTCGGCGCGGTGAACCTCACGTTCGGCCCGACCGACGACCGGAGCTACTTCCTCGTCGAGAACTCGATCCGGCTCGTGGCCATCGTGGTGATCGGCGGACTCGGCAGCCTGAGCGGCGCGGTGGTCGGCGCGCTCTGGGTGATCGGGCTGCCGTCGTTCTGGCCCGACAACCAGCTCGTGCCGCTGTTCACGTCGAGCATCGGTCTGCTCATCATCCTCCTCTACATCCCGGGTGGCTTCGTGCAGATCGGGTACTACACGCGCGACTCGTTGCTGCGGTGGGTCGAGAAGCGCATGGGTCCGATCGACACGACCAAGACGTCCTCGACGCCGCCCGAGTCGCTCACGCGCGTGCGACCACTCGAACCGGCGCGGGTCAACGCCGACGGCTCGGTGCTCGTCACCGACCACCTCACCGTCCGCTTCGGTGGGCACACCGCGGTCGACGACGTCGAGTTCCGAGCCATGCCCGGTGAGGTCATCGGACTCATCGGCAACAACGGCGCGGGCAAGTCGACGTTGCTGAACGCGATCGGCGGCTACGTCCCGTCCAAGGGTCACGTGCAGCTCCTCGGCCGCGACGTCAGCCGGTCGAGCGCACACCAGCGGGCGCGTCGAGGGCTCGGCCGCACGTTCCAAGCTGCGCGCCTCTACCCAGAGCTCACGGTGCGCGACACCGTGCAGCTCGCGCTCGAGGCGCGTGACCCCACCTCGTTCTGGGGCTCGTTGCTCTGGGTGCCGTCGATCCGGCCCGAGCGCCGCAAGTACACCGAGTCGAAGGAGCTCATCGACTACCTCGGTCTGGGGCGCTACGCCGACCGCTACGTCGCCGAGCTCTCCACCGGGACGCGCCGCATCGTCGAGCTCGCCACCGTGCTCGCGGTCGCGCCGCGCGTGATCTGCCTCGACGAACCCACCGCCGGTGTCGCGCAACGCGAAGCCGAGGCGTTCGGTCCACTGATCCTCCGGATCAAGGACGAGCTCGACGCCACCCTGATCGTCGTCGAGCACGACCTCCCGCTGATCCTGTCGATCAGCGACCGCGTGTACTGCCTCGAAGCGGGGAAGGTCATCGCCGAGGGCCTCCCGGCCACGGTGCGCGACGACCCGAGGGTGGTCGCCTCGTACCTCGGCACCGACGACCGCGCCATCCAACGGAGCAACGCCGGCAGCTGATGCCGGCGACCCCCGGGGCCGCCGAAACTGCCTTCCACGGCCGTTGCCGTACGAATTGCCGCATCTCATCGGCGGGTGGCGCCGAGTTGTCATCGTCTTGTCACCGTCGCGACGGTCGAATTCGCGGGTCGGTCGGTCATACTGAGGGTCCGCAGCAATCGCGGCGAACGCCTTGCGTCCGTCTCGGAACGGAGCGCAATGGCAATCCACCAGCTCGACCTGGAGCGGAGCTCGTCGCGCCGCGACCAGCACGACGACGGTCAACGCCCACTCGGCGGACCGCTGCAACTCTTCGTCACCGGGGCCGTGATCATCGTGCCGTTCGTCGGCGCCCTCCTCGCGATCACCGGGTTGATCGGTCAGCGCGTCGCGTGGTTCGACCTCGGACTGCTCGTCGCCGGCTACGTCGTCACCGTGCTCGGGGTCACCGCCGGGTACCACCGCCTGTTCACGCATCGCAGCTTCGTGGCGGTCCGGCCGCTCAAGATCGCGCTGGCGGTGCTCGGGTCGTGCGCGCTGCAAGGCTCGCTCGTCGACTGGGTCACGACCCACCGGCGTCACCACCAGTACTCCGACCGGCCCGGCGATCCGCACTCGCCCGTGTCGCCGACGCCGAGGTCGCAGTGGGCCGGTCTCCTGCACGCGCACGTCGGATGGCTGTTCCGCGTCCCCGCCCCCGCCCGTCGACGCGACGCGGCCGATCTCCTGATCGACCGTGACCTCCGAGTCGTGTCGGGCCTCTTCCCGGTGTTCGCGGCACTGACGCTCGCGGTGCCGTTCTTCGCCGGCTGGTTGGTGGCGGGCACGGTGAGCGGCGCGGTCACCGCGCTGATCTGGGGCGGGCTGGTGCGGATCTTCCTCGCGCACCACCTCACCTGGAGCATCAACTCCGTGTGTCACATGGTCGGGAAGCGTCCGTTCCGGACGACCGACCAGTCCCGCAACGTCGGTGCGCTCGCGCTCCTCTCGATGGGCGAGTCGTGGCACAACGCGCACCACGCGTTCCCGACGCTCGCGCGCCACGGCGTCGACCGGCGCCAGGTCGATCTCACCGCGGCGTGCATCCGTGTGTGGGAACGGCTCGGGTTGGTGCACAGCGTGCACTGGCCCGACGTGACCAAGCTCGCCCTCCGACGCATCCCGGTCATCGCCCCGAGCGGCGCGTGATGCGGCTGCGAATGCAGATGTGGAAGCGCCGGGCTCCGGCGGTACCGAACTGGTCGCTTGAGCCCACGGCTCGACGACGAGACGCGATCGCCACAGTCGGCGCTCCCGCGTCGCCACGTCCTGACCGCGCGTCGCACGACGGGGCCTGCCCGGCATCCTCGAGGCGTCGCTGGTGCCGTCGGCCATCTTCGCCATCGTGACCGCGATGTACGGCACCACGATCGCGATGGTCGCGGTCCTGGTGTGGGGCTACGCCACCATCCTGCGCCGGATCCTGTGCCGGCAGTCGATTCCTGCGGTGCTCGTGCTCGCGATGTTCGGGCTCACGATCAAGACGCTCGTCGGCGTCGTGAGCGGCAGCACGTTCGCCTACTTCCTGCAGCCGATCGCCACGACGGTCGCGGTCGGGGCGCTCTTCTTCGGATCGGTGCTCGTCGGCCGTCCGCTCATCGCCCGCATCGCGCACGACTTCTGCCCGATCTCACCCGAGGTCGCCTCCCGCCCGTCGGTGGTGCGCCTGTTCGCAGGGCTCACCGTGCTGTGGGCGACGGTGCAGCTGGTCAACGCGGGCGCGACGCTCGGCATGCTCTTCAGCCTGCCGACCACGCTGTTCGTCGTGCTGAAGCCGGCCGCGTCGCTCCTGGTGAGCGCCACCGCGGTGGTCATCACCGTGTGCTGGGCGTTGCGCACCGCGCACCGCGAAGAGCTCGTCTTCGCCAAGGCGTGAGCATCCCTACAGAATCGACGATCTGCGACGTGGCGATCTGCAACCAGGTACGCGCGCGGCTGCACGGCTACCAGCTCCGCTGTCTCGAACCCGACGGCCACGCCGGCGAGCACCAGTGGACGCCGGAGCTCCTGGTCGACGCGCCGCAGCACGCGCGCTGACCGGACGCCGACCCGACACCGGACGCGACAACGCGCCCGGGTCGACGACCCGGGCGCGTTGTCGTCGTGGCGGTGATGGCGTTGCCTAGCCCGTGGGCTTGACGCCGGGGCACACCTTGGTCGGAACGTTCTTGATCGGGGTCAGTGACTTCCAGTCGCCCGACTTCCCGATGCTCGAGTCGTAGGCGACCAGCTGGAAGTCGTCCTCGGCCCCGTACTTCCCCGTGCAGAGCGAGGCGTACTTGTCCGGCGGAAGGTCGATGGTGCCGAACGAGTTCACGGTGCTCTGCCAGTTCTTCGTGGTGAGGTTCGCCCCCACCTTCTCGGCGATGGCCTTGAACATCGTGAGGTCACCGCACGCGTCGGTGAGTGCCTGGTCGGTGTTGATCGACTTCCCGTCGCTGGTCTTCTTGCGGTCGTCGGGACCCGGCACCGTGGTACCGGTCGCCTTCTCGTACACGTCGATGCAGTTCTTCAGGGTCGCGTTCGGTGTCGCCCAACGCTGCGACGGCGTGATCCCGGTGCCCGTGATCAGGCCCTCGTAGGGGTTCGGCTTCACTCCCGAGTCCTGCTCGCCCTTGGCCTGGTCGAGCGTCGTGTCGGTGTCGGTCACGAGCTGCGCCTTGGGCAGACCCGCCTTGATCGACTCGGCGAACTGCTTGGCCGAGACGTCGTTGCCGGAGAGGAAGACCATGTTGACGCCTTCGCTCTTCCACTTCTCGACGAAGCTGTCGACCTGGGCCTGTGCCGACGTGGTGTCGGTGCCGGTGATGTTCAGGATGGCAGTGGAGCCCAGCTTCGCCTTCTGCTTCTTCAGCGCCGGCACGATGATGTCGTTGACCCGGCTCTGGTTGTCCTTCTGACCGACGACCGCGACCGTCTTGCCCTTCAGCCGTCCCGTGCTCCCCAGCAGGCTGATGAGCGAGCTGGCGACGTTCTCCTTGGTGCGGTCGGGCGTCAGCATCAGACCGCCGGGCACCGCGTCGATGAACGGCTGATCGAGCTCGTGGCCGATGTGCACGAGCTTGTGGTCCTTGCTCACGCACTCCTGGGCCTGGCCGGTGAAGTCGATGAACACACCGACCACCGCGAAGACCTTGTCGTCATCCGCGAACGAGGTGCACAGCGACAGCGGGTCCGGCTTCTGGCCCGGGATCGGCGGGTACTTCTTGTAGACGGGAACGATCTTCCGCCCGTTGATCCCACCGTTCTTGTTGATGTTGTCGACGAACACCTTGCTGATCGCCTGGGTGTCGCCGAACGTGTAGTCGACGTAGTCCTTGATCGCGTCGAAGTCGACGAGCGGAATGCCGATCTTGATCGAGTCCTTCGTGACGCCTTGCTGCGTGCTGCTGCTCGAGCTGCTCTGACGCGACGTTGCCCCGAACGTCAACGCCGCGAGCAGCAGGGTGACGACGCTGACGGTCAACGTCGTGCGACGCGCGGTTCTTTGCTTGCCCATGGATCCCCCCGGTTCGTGAACGGCCGCAGCGTACGACGCTGATGTCCATTTGTCCCGTCATCGAACGCCATGCGCTGTGCGGGACGCAGCGTACGGTGTCGAACGATGACGGCACCATCGCGCACTCGCATCGTTCACCCATGTCGTCAACACCCCTGTTGTGCGCGATGCCGACGTCGACGGCGTCGCGACCACGCGCAGTTCGCTCGGGTCTGACCGCGACGTGGGTGGGGTCGCGCGCGACTCTGGCGCGAGACTCACGCACCACCAGACGGATTGCGTAGGGGAAGCGTGGGGGAGCAGGTGCCGAGGGGGTTCTGGGCCGCGGCCCGGGTGGAGCCTGATCGTGTCGCGCTCGTCGACGCCACCGGACGCGCGTGGACCGCGGGCGAGCTGCTCGCGGGCGCGAACCAGCTCGTGCACGCGCTGCGGGCGCGCGGCGTGCAGCCGTTCGATCCGGTGGCCACGCTCACCCGCAACTCGGCCGAGTTGTTCCAGGTGCTGCTCGCGGTGTTCCAGGGCGGCTGGCAGTACGTGCCCCTGAACACCCACCTCACGGCCGCCGAGCTCGCGTACATCCTCGGTGACTCGGGTGCGACGGCGTTGTTCGCCGACGCCGACCTCGCCGACGTCGCTCGCGCCGCCGCCGACGAGGCGGGCGTGCCGACGTCGGGGCGCATCGCCATCGGCGGTGACATCCCCGGCTTCACCGGCTTCGGCGACATGCTCGCCGGTCAGCCCGAAACGACGCCCGACGACCGCGTCGCCGGGCAGTTCATGCAGTACACCTCGGGCACGACCGGACGGCCGAAGGCGGTACAGCGCGACCTGCCGAAGTTCGACCCCGAGACCTGGGTCGCGGCGTACAGCGCCAACCTGACCCGCTACGACATCGAACCCGGTGGTGACGCGGTCCACCTCGTGACGTCGCCGATGTACCACCTGTCGCCGCTGAACTTCGGCTACTTCTCGCTGCACCTCGAGCACACCGTCGTGCTCATGGAGAAGTGGGACGCCGAGCGCGCGCTCCAGCTGATCGACGCGCACGGCGTCACCGATGTCGCCATGGTGCCCACGCAGCTCCACCGGTTGATGGCGCTCCCGGAGGACGTCCGCGCGAAGTACGACGTGTCGTCGCTCCGCCAGGTCATCCACGCGGCGGCGCCGTGCCCGGTCGAGCTCAAGCAACGTCTGTTCGCGTGGCTGGGTCCGGTCATCTACGAGTTCTACGGCGCGTCCGAGGGCGGCGGCACGCTGGCGCGTCCCGAGGAGTGGCTCGCGCACCCCGGCACCGTCGGCCGACCGTGGGTGGGTGCCGACGTCAAGGTGCTCGACGACGACGGCAACGAGGTGCCGCCCGGCACCGTCGGCACCGTCTACCTGAAGCTGATGGGGGAGTTCGCGTACAAGGGTGACCCCGAGAAGACCGCGGCCAACCGCCACGGCGACTACTTCACGGTCGGCGACATGGGCGAGCTCGACGACGACGGCTACCTCTACCTCCGCGACCGCAAGATCGACATGGTCGTGTCGGGCGGCGTGAACATCTATCCCGCCGAGGTGGAGGCCGCGCTGCTGTCGCATCCCGCAGTCGGCGACGTCGCCGTGTTCGGGATCCCCGACGACGACTGGGGTGAGATCGTGCTTGGCGGTGGTGGAGCCGGCGGCAGGCGTCGAACCGTCGGACGCGGTCGCCGACGACCTGCTCGCGCACTGCGAGACGATGCTCGCGCGCTACAAGCTGCCGCGTCGGCTGGAGTTCACCGACGCGATGCCACGCGATCCCAACGGCAAGTTGTACAAGCGCACGCTGCGCGACCCGTACTGGGTCGGGCGCGAGCGCGCGATTTGAACCGTGCCCTGACCCACGCATCCCAGGAGGAGTCGAAGCGCATGGCCCGAGTGCCGATCGAGGAGGGGTACTTCCGCATCCCCGACGATCCCGACGCGCCGCCGGTGCTGCTCGGCAGCAAGTGCCCGAACTGCGGCGAGGTGTTCTTCCCGCGGCGGATGGTGTGCGCCAAGTGCCTCCACGAGGGCACCGACGACGTCGACCTGTCGACGCGGGGCACCTTGTGGACGTGGACGTACTGCGAGATCCCGCTGTTCGGGAAGAAGGACACCGACGTGCCCGGCTACGGCGTCGGGCAGGTCGATCTCCCCGAGGGCCCGCGCATCCAGGCCATCCTGCTCGGCGGTCCCGACGACTTCGAGATCGGCATGGAGCTCGAGCTCGACCTCGAGACGCTCGAACACCAACCGTGACGGCGACGACGTCGTGATCTACCGGTTCCGGCCGGTCGGCAAGGCGCGCAGTGGAGCGGCCGATGAGGCGCGGGTCTGAAGTTCGAGGGCGTCGCGGTCGCCGGCATCGGGATGGTGCGCTTCGCCAACCTGCGTGACGTCCCGCTCATGCACATCGCTCGCGATGCCGGGCTGCTCGCGCTGCACGACGCGGGCATGACCCTGGCCGACGTCGACGAGGCGATGGTGGGCTACATCACGCCGGGGTCGATGATCGGCGTGAAGGCGATGAAGGAGCTCGGCCTCACCGGACTGCCGGTCACGCACATCGAGAACGCGTCGGCCACCGGTCTGGTCGCGTTCAGGGAAGCGGCGTGGGCGGTGGCGACGGGCCGCGCCGATGTCGCCATGGCGCTGTGCTTCGACAAGATGACCGAGATGGGCGGCAGCGGCGCGAGTCGCGGCGGCGGGCGCGACGTGATCGACGCGCCGATCCTGCCCGCGTCCTACTTCGCGCTGTGGGCGCAACGACGCATGTACGAGCGCGGCACCACCGTCGAGACCTACGCCAAGATCGCGGCGAAGAGCTGGAACTACGGCGCGGTGTCGCCGATGTCGCACCGACAGCCCGACCACGTGGTCACGCCCGAAGAGGTCCTGGCGTCGCGGATGGTGGCGCGTCCACTCACGTCGATGATGTGCTGCCCGGCCGACGACGGCGCCGCGTGCGTGATCCTGGCGCGCGAAGACCTCGTGCGGGAGCGGCAGCCGGGTCGCAAGATCGTGCGGCCGCTGGCGTCGGCCCTGCAGTCGGAGTCGTACGCGCGTGGGCACACGTTCGTGGGCCCGGTGGTCGGGCCCTCGACGATGACGCGTGACACCGCGCTCGAGTGCTACGAGGCCGCGTCGCTCGGTCCCGATGACGTCGACGTCGCGTTCATCCACGACGCGTTCGTGAACGAGGAGCTCGAGTACTACGAGCTGCTCGGGTTCGCCGAGCCGGGTGGCGGCGACAAGCTCGTCGCCGAGGGCCAGACCGGCCCGGGCGGGCGCATCCCGTTCAACACCGACGGCGGGCTGCTCGCCCGCGGTCACCCGGGCGGGCCGACCGGCCTCGCCATCGTGCACGAGTGCGTGCAGCAGCTGCGGGGCGACGCCACCGGCCGGCAGGTCGAGGGCGCGCGCGGTCGCGCTCGCGCACCTCGTCGGCGGCGGCAGCGTCTGCACCGTCAACCTCCTCGGCGTCACCGATTGAAAGGGACTCCTGACATGACAACGGACGACGACCTGCGCGCAGCAGGCAAGGCGGTGCAGGGCCAGCTCTGGCCTGCGACGCTCAACGCGCCCGACCGGCCAGTTCCCGGCGGCCCAGCTCGCACCCGAGTTCTTCGACTACGTGCAGCAGACCGCGTTCGGCATGATCTGGACGCGTCCGGGTCTGGCGACGCGCGACCGCTCGCTCATCACGTGCTCGATGCTTGCCGCGCTCGGCCACCACGACCAGCTGCGCACCCACCTGGCCGGGGCGCTCAGCGTCGGCGTCACGCGCGACGAGCTCGTCGAGGCGATGATGCAGGTCGCGGTGTACGCCGGCGTCCCCGCCGCCGTCGACGCGTTGCGAGTCGCCGCCGACGTCCTCCTGACCGAGTAGCTACGAGGTTGCGTCATCTCGAGGGCGTCAGAGGCCCCTCAGGTGACGCAACCTCGATGTCGGTCAGGTGTTCCAGTGGAGTTCGACGTCGCCCTGGCGTTCGGCGGCGGCGACGAGGTCGCCCCAGTCGTGGTCGCCGAGGCCGCCGGCGATCGCACCGACGAGCACCTGGAGCACCGCGGCGCCCGCGGGCGTCGGCACGCCGAGGGCACGGCCGGTCTCGACGATGAGGCCGGCGTCCTTCGCCGCGAGTCCGAGCGCGAACTGCGTCGGGCCGTTGCGGGTGTCGATGTTCTCGACCATGCGGTCGAGGTAGAAGTTGGCGACGCCGTTGGTGCGCAGCACCTGCACCGCCTCCTGCACCGGGATGCCCGACTTCGCCGCGATGGAGAGCCCCTCGAGGCTCACCCACGTCGTCGTGAACGCGATGAGGCTGTTCACCAGCTTCATCGTGTTGCCGAGCCCGAGCGCGCCGAGGTGGACGAACGCGCGACCGAGGGGTTCGAGCACCGGCTGCACGCGCGCGACGGCGTCGTCGTCACCGCCGACCATGAACGAGAGCATGCGGTTCTGGGCGCCGATGGCGCCACCGGTGAGTGGCGCCTCGACGAGGTGGTGACCGGTCGTCGTCAGGCGTGCACCGAGCTCGCGCACGACCTCCGGGCTGTTGGTCGACAGATCGACGAGCACCGCGCCCGCGGCCGCGGCGGCGGCCCACTCGTCGGCGACCGCCCGCACGACGGCGGGTGTGGGCAGCGACAGCACCGTCATCTCGCTGGCCGCGCCGACGTCGCCCACCGACGCCACTGCGCGTGCGCCGTCGATCGACGCCGCGCGCGCCGCGTCGACGTCGTACACGACCACGTCGTGACCGTCGGCGGCGAGGTTGGTCGCCACGTGTCCACCGATGTTGCCCAGACCGATGACGCCGACCTGCATCTGGTTCCCCCCGGGAGTGGGGCTCCGGCGGGAGCCCGGCCGGCGCACCGTACCCCGTGGCGCGCACAACCTGGCAAGGGCGCCGGAGCAAGCGTTAGGTTGCCGCGATGAGCCTTCGTGACCACGTCATCTGCGACAGCGACCTCCACGTGATGGAGCCGCCGGACCTCTGGGAGCGCTACATCGAGCCCGCGTACGCGCACGCCGCGCCAGCGCGGACTCAGCGAGATCCAGCGCGACATGCGCGTGAAGGTGAAGAACCACGTGATGTTGCGACTGGGGAGCGTGCGGCCGCAGCGCGTCGAAGGTCGCAAGACCGGATGGCGCGAGGAGCACGACGACGTCTACGCCGCCTCCGAGGCCGCGGGATGGGATGCCGCGTCGCAGGTCGCGGCGATGGACGCCGAGGGCCTCGACATGGCGGTGCTCTATCCGTCACGCGGGTTGTTCGTGCTCGGCCTCGACAGCGTCGAGCAGGTCGGACCCGACGGGCTCGAGCCCGAGTACGCCACTGCGATCGCGCGCGCGTACAACAACTGGATGAAGGACTTCTGCGACGTCGCGCCCTACGCGCATGTTCGGCGCGGGCATGGTCGCGCCGCACGACGTCGACGGCGCGGTGGTCGAAGCGCGCCGGTGCGTCGAGGAGCTCGGCTTCAAGGCGATCTTCCTCGCGCCGGCGACGGTCAACCGCCGTCCGTGGCACCACCCTGCCTACGACCCGCTCTGGGCCGAGGTCGAGCGTCTCGACGTGCCGATCGCGTTCCACGGCGGCGGGCAGACCTACCTCACGCCCGACTTCAGCCTCGAGGTCCTCCCCGAGATGATGCTCTGGCACAGCTTCAGCCAGCCGCTCGGCATCCAGTTCGTCACCGCGTGCTTCACCGGCGGGGGCATCCTCCAGCGCTTCCCCGACCTGCGCGTCGCGCTGCTCGAGGGCAACTGCTCGTGGGCGCCGTGGTTCATGTACCGCCTCGACGAGCACTACGAGTGGACAGGTTGGTACGAGGCGCCCGAGCTCACGATGAAGCCGTCCGACTACTTCCGGCGCAACTGCTGGATCTCGGTGGAGAGCGACGAGGACACGGTCACGCACTTCATCGACACGTTCGGGTACGACAAGCTGGTCACGTCGACCGACTACCCGCACGGCGACTCGAAGTTCCCGCACGCGGTCGACGCGTTCGACAAGCTGCCGATGACCGACGACGCCAAGGCCGCGACGGTGAGCACGAACTGGTCGGAGCTCTACAAGATCCCGTTGGTCAAGCAGGTCTGACTGCATGATCGACGGGCCCGACGACATCACGGCCGACTGGCTCACGACCGCGCTGCGCGCCTCCACGCCCGGTGCGCACGTGCGGTCGGTCGATGTCGAGCAGATCGGCACCGGCCAGACCGGTGCGAGCTTCCGGTTGCACCTCGATGCCGATCCGGGAGCCGGCGGCACCCTGCCCGCGACCCTCGTGGCGAAGACCGCGGCCGGTGACCGGGCGCAGCGTGAGCGGGTGGGTGCCGGCTACCGCAACGAGATCGGTTTCTACACCGTGTTCCGTGACCGGGTGGAGATCCGCACGCCGCGCTGCTGGCACGCCGAGATCAGCGACGACAACTGCTCGTTCGTGCTGCTGCTCGACGATCTCGCACCCGCCCGTCCCGGCGTGCAGGTCGACGGGTGCAGCGTCGACCAGGCCGCCGACGCGGTCCGCAACCTGGCCGGATTGCACGCGCCGGTCTGGAACGACGCGTCGTTGTCGGACCACCGCGAGTGGCTCAGCACGCTGACGGGGAAGCGGGGCGAGTTCCTCGGGACCATCTCCGTGAGCGCGGCCGAGGTGTTCACGACCCGCTATGCCGACGAGCTCGGCGACGACGTCGACACGCTCCGGCGATCGGCGGAGCTCACCGGGCGCTGGGCCGCGTTCGACCCCGGCACGTCCGCGCTCGTGCACGGCGACTACCGGCTCGACAACCTGATGTTCCCCGACGCCGGTGCCGGTGTCGGTGCCGGGGTCAGCACCGTCGACTGGCAGACGCTCGCGATCGGTCCGCCGGCCCGCGACCTCGCGTACTTCCTCGCCACCAGCCTGCACGTCGACGAGCGGCGTGCGCACGAGCGTGCGTTGGTGAACGAGTACGTCGACGCCCTGCGCGCGCTCGGGGTCGACGACTACGCGTACGACCGGTGCTTCGCCGACTACCGGCTCGGTGTGCTGCAGGGGCCGATGATCACGATGATCGGCGCCGCCTACGCGACCGCCGAACGGTCGGCGAGCGCCGACGCGATGTTCCTCGCGATGGCGACGCGTGCATCGGCCGCGCTCCGCGACCTCGACTCCTTCGCGCTCGTCGAGGCGACGTAGCGCGCGCTCAGGCGTCGTCGCGGTACGCGCACACACACCGGTGCCCGACCGGGGCGCGTGCTCCGGCCCGGTGTGGCTGCGTAGCTCAGCCCTCGAGCTGCTCCTTCAGTGCAGCGAGCGCACCGGTGTACGCGCCCTGCATCACTTCGACCATGGCGTCGTCGGTCTCGACGTCCCACGTGACGAACGAACCGCTGCCCGCGGGCATCACGGTGATGGTGGCGCGGTGCACCTCGGGCTTCATGTCGCCTTCGACGATCCCGTAGGTGAGTGAGCGGCCTTCCTCGTCGCGCGCGAACTGCCGCTCGACGATGCGCATGCCGAACATGCCGAGGACGCGGTCATCTCCGTCGAGCTCGCAGCTCTCGATCCCGGGCATCCACATGAGATCGCCGAAGTTGCCGATCTTCGCCCACACGTCGTCGGCCGGTCGGTCGATCGTGATCTCGGCGCGTGCTTCGCCCATCGGTGCTGCTCCTTGGTGTGCGGTCTCGGTGTGTGGTCTTGGTGTGGCTGCGACGACTCGGGATACGGTCGTTCGGCTCGATGGTCTAGCCGAAACGAGGTCCCTGTGCCGTCACCCGCCGAACTGTTCGACCTGACCGGCAAGGTCGCCGTCGTCACCGGCGGGAGCCGTGGCATCGGACGCGCCGTGTCGTTCGCGCTGGCGGCGGCGGGCGCGGAGGTCGTCGTCGCCAGCCGCAAGCTCGAGAACTGTGAGACGACCGCGGCCGAGATCACGGAGCAGACCGGTCGGCGCGCGGTGCCGATGGCGGTGAACGTGAGTCACTGGGAGCAGTGTGACGACCTGGTCGAGCAGGTGTACAGCGAGTTCGGTCACTGCGACGTGCTGATCAACAACGCGGGGTTGTCGCCGCTGTACCCCGACCTGGTGTCGGTCACCGAGGAGCTCTACGACAAGACGCATGCGGTCAACGCCAAGGGGCCGTTCCGGCTCGCGACGCTCATCGCCACGCGCATGTTCGCGGGGGACGGTGGGTCGATCATCAACGTGTCGACCGCGGGTTCGTGGCGACCCGACGAGCACGACCTCCCGTACGCGATGGCGAAGGCGGGGCTCAACGCACTGACCCTCGGCCTCGCGGGTGCGTTCAACCCCAAGGTGCGCGCCAACACGGTGCTGCCCGGTCCGTTCGAGACCGACATCACCAAGGCGTGGGGTGAGGGCACGATCGACATGGTCAACCAGAGCAACCCGATGCGGCGCATCGGTCAGCCCGAGGACATGGCGGGTGTGTGCGTGTTCCTCGCCAGCGACGCATCGAGCTACGTGAACGGCACGCAGATCCTCTGCGACGGCGGCGCGTTCCGAACGCTCTGAGAGTGGAGAGTCAGCGGAACTCGCCCTTGCGCATGACGTGCTCCTGGGCGATGGTCGCGAGCAGCCGTCCGTCGCGGTCGTACACCATCCCGGTGTAGAAGCCGCGTGCTCCGGCGGCGGCACCGGGCACGAGGTCGACGAGCACCCAGTCGTCGAGTCGCGCCGCGTGGTGGAACCAGACCGCGTGGTCGAGGCTCGGTCCCCACCACGGCTCGTCGAGCGCCACCTTCTCGAGGCCGGTCCCCACGTCGGACAGATACGTGAGCACGCACGCGTGCAGGAGCTGGTCGTCGGGGAGCGGACCGCGGGCGCGCGCCCAGAACTGGTGCGGCGGGCCGACCCACACGCCCCGCGGGCGACCGGTGCCGGTGATGCGCAGGTCGAGCACGGAGAGGTGGGGGAAGCGTCCCTCCGGGGGTGGGACGTCATCAGGCATCGGCACCCCCTCGGGAAGACCCGTGGCCTGGTGCGCGGGCCCGTCCTCGTCGACGTGGAACGACACCAACAGGCTCATGATGACCTTGCCGTCCTGACGGGCGGTGACGTGCCGGGCCGAGAACGAACGGCCGTCGCGATCACGATCGACGTGCAGGATCGTCGGACGGTCGGCCTCACCCGCCCGCAGGAAGTAGCCGTGCAACGAGTGGATGCGTCGGTCGTCGGGCACGGTGAGGCCCACGGCGCGCGCGGCCTGCGCCGCGACCTGGCCCCCGAACAGCCGCGGCCGACGGATGTCACCGCTGGGGTTGAGGCCTCGGAAGATGTCGCGGTCGAGCTCCTCGAGGTCGAGCACCTCCAACAGTTCGGCGACGTCACGCGACTCCGCTTCACCCCGATCGATCGGATCCGTCGTGTCGTCCACGCCGGGAACCGTAGACGGACGCGAACTGACGGCTACACCAACAACTCACGAGTCAGGTCGGCCCGTCGGCGTGGCAGCTGCCCGCGCTCGTGCCGGGCGCGACGTCGAGGGCCGGGTTGCGGTCGAAGAAGCCCACCGGCATCAGCGTGAACCCGGTGTACTCGACCGGCATCACCGGCCAGTCCTCCGGCCGCACGAAGTGGGTCACGCCGAACGTGTACCAGAGCACGACGTCGGTGTCCTCGAGCGCGCGGTCGGCGGCGGTCCAGGCGGGGAGTCCGTCGCCGCCCTCGTGCTGGTTGGGGAATTCGCCGGCGGCGCGTCGTTCGTCGGGCGCGTAGGGAGTCACCCAGAGGTTGTGGCGTGCGAAGCCGGCCCGCCTGCCCACGCTCGACTCCGGCGACGCGAGCATGGTGGGCGTCGACATCGTCGGCACCAACTTGTAGCCCACCGGTTGGCCCAGCCCGTTGTGGCTCGACTCGTTGACGACGCGCCACGTGCGGCTGCCGGCCGCGTTGGTCTCGCGCCGGGCGGCCAGCTCGCGCGTGAGCGGCGTGACGCGTGGACGGAACGCGTTGCCCCACGGGTTGTCGGGTCCCGCCGGCACCACTTCGGCCTCGACCTCGTACACCGAGTTCGACGGCCCGTCGACGTCGAGGTCGAGCCGCGCCGAGAAGAGGTGCTGGTGGTGCGGCGCGGCGATGCCCGGGGCGATCACGTTCGCGAACTCGGGCTGGTCGCCGGGGGTGATGGCCATGGGCGACACGATGCCCGTCAGCTTCACCTCCAACTGGATGTTGCCGTCGAGGTAGAAGTACCAGTAGAAGCCGTACTCGTAGTTGCCGACGGTGGCGATGAAGCTCACGACGAGGCGGCGCGAACGACGGGTCTCGTCGGTGCCGCTGTTCAGGTCGTGGTGCTTCCAGAGGATCCCGTAGTCCTCCTCGTGCATGCAGATGGCGTGTTCGACGTTGTACGGCTCACCCTGTTCGGTGGCGAGCACCGCGTCGAAGTAGTGGATGACGCCCAGGCAGTCGCAGCCGAGCTTCAGGGAATTGGCCATGCGCCCGAGACCCCACTCGCCGGCGTCGAACGCGTTCTTCCAACCGTGCATCGGACTCGGGTCGCCGTAGGGCACGACCATCTCCGAGATCGACGCGCGGTGGAGCACCGGCCGCACGCGGTCGCCGTCGTGATACGCCACCGTGTGCAGCACGAGTCCTTCGTACGGATCGAAGCCGACCCGGAACGACCACTTCGACCAGCGCACGTGGTGGCCGTCGACCTCGTAGCTCGGACCGTCGGGCTGCACGATCTCGAGGGGCTTGAGGTCGTCTCGCATGGGGCCGACCGCGGCGGGGTGGTAGTGGCCGCGCTCCTCGGGCATGGGTACCACGCCCATGTCGACGACCTCGAGCACCTCCCCGGCGCCCTGGTCGAAGAACGCGATGACGCCCTCGATGGGCTGCGCGTAGCCGTTGTCGGTCGGCTCCTCGCGGTAGTACGCGATGCAGCGGCTGATGCGACGTCCGTCCTCGTGCGGCGAATCGAACGATCCCGCGGGCCACGGGTCGATCTGCACCTTGTCGAAGTCCTCGATGCCGCGCCGCCGCAGCGCGGCCTGCCACTCCGGGTTCTCCTTGACGCCGACGATGGCCGAGAACGACTCGCCGAACAGCAACGCCGGGCGCATGCCGTCGTACACGATCCACGAACGGACTTCGCCCGCGGTGACCGACACCACGGCTTCGATCGCCTCCAGTCGGCCTGGTGGCACGAGGAGCGCCTCGACCTGTCGATCGACCGGCGCGCCCGAGCGTGTGCGCGAGCACGACGTCCTTGTGGGGTTCGCGCAGGCGCAGGTGCGCGAACACGAAGTCGGCCTCGAAGCGGTCGTCCGTCCTGACCGAGCGCGACCGCGGTGCGGATCTCGTCGCCGGTGATCGGGTCGAGCGGATGTGTCGTGGCGGTCACGCTCACGCGGTACCCGCGGCCTGCTGCCGCATGTACTCGGCCGTCCCCTTGATGAACCCCTCGACGTCGTTCGCCTTCCCCGTCACGTAGTCCTTGAAGTACGCGGGGATGTACACCTCGAGCGCGCCGCGGTCGAGGGCGGCGAACGTCTCCTCCACGAGCTGCCCGACGGTGATGAACTCCACCGGAGCGGTGAAGGGATCGTTGTCGGGTTGCGTGAACAGTGGCGTGTCGACGACACCGGGGTACACGACGAGCACCTTGATGCCGTCGTCCCAGAGATCTGCTGCCATCGCCTCGGAGAACACCGACAGCGCGGCCTTCGACGCGTCGTAGGCCGCCTCGCCGGGCGACGACAACGTCGCCGCCACCGACGACACGTTGATCAGCTGACCGCCCCCGCGCTCCAGCATCTGCGGGAGCAGTGCGAGGGTGAGGCGGATCGGGCCGAGGAAGTTCACCTGCATCACGGTGTCGATCGTGGCCGCGTCGAGCTCGCGGGTGTGGCGCCGCTTCGGGATACCGGCGTTGTTCACGAGGACGTCGACGCCCCCGAGCGCGGCCAGGGTCTCCGCCGCGAGGCGGTCGACCGCGGTCGGGTCGCCGAGGTCGGCGACCAATTCGTGCACGGTTGCACCGTGTGCCCGGCATGCGGCCGCGGTAGCGCCGAGGCGATCACGGTCACGCCCGCTGATCGCGAGCACCGCGCCTCTGCGGGCGAATTCCTCCGCCAATCCCATCCCGATGCCCGATGACGCGCCGGTCACCAGCACCCGACTTCCTGTGTGGTCAGTCCCCATGGGCGGCACCGTACGACAGCGCACCGCGACCGGGCCATTGCGTCGTAACCTCGTGGTCCCGCTGCACGATCACTGGCCAGATGATCACGGAGGCAGGATGCCGCTCGAGGGACGCCCACTCGCCGCACCGGTCGACCTGCGCGACCTCCTCCGCGTCGGCCTCGACACCGAGCCCGACGCGGTGGCGGTGTCGAGCGCGCTCCACCAGATGACGTGGCGCGAGCTCGAGGACGCCACCGATCGCCTGGCCCGGAACTACGCGCGCCTCGGCCTCGATCCGGGCGACCGGATCGCGTCGCTGATGCCGAACCGGATCCTCCTCCTCGTGCACTACCTCGCGTGCTTCCGTGTCGGGTTCGTCACCACGCCCCTGAACTACCGCTACGCGCCCCGCGAGATCGACCACACGCTCGAGGTCAGCGGTGCCCGCGCCATCGTGGCGCACGCGGAACGAGCCGGCGATCTCGCGGCCAGCACGCTCGCGGGCGGACTCCTCCAGATCGGCCTCGAGGGATCGCTGGGCGACGGCCCCACGCTCGAACAGCTCGTCGCGGAGGATCCGGGCCCGGTGGCGCTCGCGCCCACACCGCGGAGCGACCCGGCGGCGATCTTCTTCACGTCCGGCAGCACCGGTCCCGCGAAAGGCGTCACGCACAGCCTCGATTCGCTCGGGTGGATGGTGGCGAGCGCGGTCGACGGCTTCGAGCTGACCGCCGCCGACACCTTCCTCCCCGGCTCGTCCATGTCGCACGTCGGCTCGTTCCTCTGGGCGTTGGCATCGTGGTCGGTCGGCGCGCACGTGTTGGTGGCGCGCACGTTCGACGCCGGTGAGATCCTGCCGTTGCTCCGCGCGCACCGGCCCACGGTCCTGGCCATGATCCCGGCCGCGCTCACCGCCCTCGTCCGCGACCACGACGTCACCGCCGACGACTTCGCGTCGCTGCGCGTCTGTCGCGCCGGCGCCGACAAGGTCTCGCTCGAGCTCGAACACGAGTTCCAGCATCTGAGTGGGTTGCTCGTCGACGAGGGATACGGCATGACCGAGGTCGGGTTGGCCACGCTCAACCCGCCACGCGGTCCGATCAAGCAGGGCTCGATCGGGCGGCCGGTCGGCGGCTTCGCGGTCTGCGTGCGCGACGAAGACCGTTGCGAGTGCGGGAACGACACCGTCGGTCGCGTCTGGATCCGCACGCGGAGCCAGACCATCGGGTACTGGGACAACCCCGAGGCGACGGCCGAGATCCTGCGCGACGGCTGGCTCGACTCCGGCGACCTCGCGCGTGCCGACGACGACGGCTACCTCTGGTTCTTCGGGCGCAAGAAGCAGATCATCGTCCACGACGGCTCCAACATCAGCCCGGGAGAGGTCGAGGAAGCGCTCGCCGAGCATCCCGCGGTCGCGCTCGTCGGCGTCGTCGGGATCCACGACGAGGTGCACGGTGAGAACGTGCGCGCGTACGTCACGATCCAGGACGGCGCCGAGCGGCCGTCGAGCCAGGAGCTCGTCGAGTTCGCGCGCGAGCGCATCGGCTACAAGGCGCCGGAGGAAGTGGTGTTCCTCGACGAGATGCCGGTGAACCCCACCGGCAAGCTCGACCGCGTCGCGCTCAAGGCGATGGCGGAAGACCACCTCCACCCGCACGGGCTGCCCGCGTGAGCAGGTCGCCACGGTCGGTCGAGTACGCGCTGTTCGACACGCCGATCGGGCAGTGTGGGATCGCGTGGGACGGCGACGTCATCGAGGGCACGATGCTCCCCGAGCCGCGGGCGGTCGACACCCGGCGGCGCCTGCAGGACCAGTTCGACGGGGCGTCGGAGGGAACGCCCCCTCCCGCGATCCGCGACGCGATCGAGCGCATGGTGGCGTCGTTGCGCGGTGAGGCCGACGACCTCGTCGACGTCCCCCTCGACCTCGACGCGCTCCCACCGTTCCGACGCAGGGTGCTCGAGGTCGTGCGCACCATCCCCGCGGGGGAGACGCTGTCGTACGGCGACGTCGCGGTCGCCGTCGGTTCGCCGGGTGCGGCGCGTGCGGTCGGGCAGGCGCTCGGCCGCAACCCGTTCCCGATCGTCATCCCGTGCCACCGCGTGCTCGCCGCTGGCGGGCGCATCGGCGGGTTCACCGCGCCGGACGGCGTGTCGGTGAAGGCGAAGATGCTCGCGGCCGAGGGCGTGACGCCGAAGGCGTGAGCCGCTCCGAGACCCTCGCCCTCAGGGGCGCGCTCGGGCAGATTCTGCAGCGATTCTGTCCTACTCCGCGGGGAGTGAGGACTCCGCGTCCACGCGGATCGTGGCGACGGTGGCGCGCATGATGTGGCCCACGAACGGGCTCATCACGCGCCAGTCGCCGCGAACGCCCGGCGGGAGGCCGTGTCCGTCGTCGCAGTGCGGCATTCGTAGGAGAGCAGCGTCGCACCGTCGCCGTAGTCGCGCACGCTGAAGTTGCACGCGATCTTGCCGAACCCCGGTTCCGAGAACGCAGGGAAGTCGTCGCTGGCGACGTCGTGCCACACGATCTGCGGGCGCCAGAACACCCCGACTGCGCCGAAGGCGATTTCTTCGTCGGCGCGCTCACCGAGGATCGTCCATCCCGGCATCGTCTCCTCACTGAGCACGAGGGTGGGGGGCATCTCTTCGGTGTGTCGCCCGAGCTTGGCGGGAAGCCCACGCACCCACATCGCGGAGATGAGCAGAGGCGTGCGCACCCGGAGGAAGTCGAGATCGCGCGCCAGCGGGAACGTCGTGGCCCGATCGGCGTGCACAATGGTGTGTGCCGCCTCGGCGACATCGAAGGTCGACATGGCGTCGTCGAGCAGCATCGCGGTCATCGCGCCAGTGTCGCCGCGCACCGACCGGACGAGAAGAGGCGAAGGTCCCGATGACCCCGTCCGGTGACCGCACGACCCCGGTACACTCCAGGGAGTGGGGCGAGTGGGGCGGTGACGTCGGGCGATCACGAGCTCCTGCGCATCGCGCTCGCCGGCGCGGGCGACATCGAGGAGTGGCGCCTCGGTGATGCCGAGATGGCGGCGGCCCACGGCTACCCGCGTCGCTTCGACGCGCCGGTGCTCGACGACTACGGGACCGTGTTCGTCGACGTGACCGTGCTCGCCGACACCGGCGAGATCGTGTGCCACGAGGTCAACGGACCCAACGGGGTCGGGTCGGACGCGCTCACGGGCGACAGCGCGTTGCGCGCCGACCTGGAAGCACGCCAGACCGTCCGTCACCTGCGCCGTCTCGGAGTGCTCGACGACACCGGCGCGCTCCGCCGACCGGTCACCACGGTGCACGCGCACCAGCACTGGTCGGCCTTCCGCACCGGCGGCGAGTTCTTCCCGCGCGTCGACCACTACGCGGAGCGCCTCGGCGCGCTCGTCCCCGGCGCGTCGGTGCAGCGCCGCGCCGCGGGAGATCCCGCCGGCGACGAGGCGATCGCGGTGGTCATGGGCGACGTTCCCTCGGTGGCGGCGCGGCTGACGGTGCATCCCACTACCGGTGCACCGACCACCGGCGAGCTCCGCGACGGCGACCGTCCGGTCGTGTTCGTCGGCAATCCCAACCTCCTGCCCGAGCTCGCCCGCACCGGCAAGGTGCAGGTGGGCCGCGGCCGGTTCGAGGGCATCGACCGGCGGGCGTTCCACGCCTGGCGGCTGCTCAACGTCGTCCACGACAAGAGCCGCCAGCAGACGTTGCTGCACGGCACCGGCATCCGCCCGCTCACGCAGTTCACCGCGCTGGTCGCGCGACGAGGCCGTCGCTGCGGTGCGCGACTTCCTGGCGAACGGACCGTGCGTCCTGAAGCCGAACGCCGCCAGCGGTGGCGTCGGTGTGGAGGTCGTCGTCCCGGGTGCGAGTGACGACGAGATCGCGCGCGTCGTCGACGTCGTGATCGCGCGCTACGTCGCGAAGTACGGCGAAGGCTCGGCGGCGACCGTCTTCCCGTTGCGTGGCTTCGAGTTCGCCCGCTCCACCGGCTACCCGCTCGCCGATGGGGACCACCTGTGGGATCTGCGGATCGCGGTGTTGTTCGAGCCCGGTGCCGCGCACGCCTTCCCGGTGTCGATGCGCCTCACACCGAAGCCGTTCGATCCGGCGTCGTTCGCGTGCGACCGCGACCAGTGGGTGTCCAACGTGAGTGGTCGCCAGGTCACGTTGCTGAAGTCGGGGATGGACGACGCCGCACTCGACGCAGTGGGTCTGCCACAAGATCGGGTCGACGCGCTGCTCGGTTCGTGCGTGACGTGGACGATCAACGCGTGGGATGCCTCCGCCCGCGGCGACGAGGGCCTCGGCGCGTACGAAGACGACGCCGAAGCGTGTGATCACGCGTTCTATCCCGCGAGAGCGCTTCGCGTGACCGACCGCAAGCACGTCGAGACCCACTACGACGTGCTGCCGCTGTTCGTCGAACGCTGGAGTCCCCGGAGCTTCACCGACCAGCACCCCGACCCCGACCAGTTGCGCAGTCTCTTCGAGGCCGGCGCGGCTCGCGCCGTCGGCGCACAACGTGCAACCCCCACGCTTCGTGCTCACCGAGCAGGGGAAGGGCACTGGCTTCGAGCGTCTCTACGCGTGTCTCAGCGAGGGCAACCGCGAATGGGCGCACCGGGCGCCGGTGCTGGTGCTGGCGAGCGTGATGCGGGAGCGGTGGAGCCCGGTGTACGGCGAGATGGTCCCGTACCCCCATGCGATGCACGACCTCGGCCTCGCGGTGATGTCCTTCATCATCCAGGCCCGGGCGCTCGGACTGAGCACGCACCCGATGGCGGGCTTCGATCCCGACCAGGCCCGCGACGCGTTCGCGGTGCCACCGCTGTTCGAACCGGGCGTCGTGATCGCGGTGGGGTACCAGGGCTCACCCGACGTGCTCACGGGTGACGTGCGGGCGCGTGAGGTGGGCCCGCGCACCCGTCGGCCGCTCGACGAGTTGGTGTTCGAAGACACGTGGGGACAGACGTCGTCGCTCTTCGTGGGGGACGAGGCGTGACCGACGCGGCCACGCTGCTCTGGACCGATGCCGCGTGGGGCGCGTCGGCTGCCCACGCCGTGGACCGGTTCGTGACTGTGCGGGACGCGGTGACACAACGCGACGACCTCGGCGCCGCGCGCGACGAGTTCCTGGCGATCGCCGACGCCGTCGACGACTCGGTGTGGGCGGAACCGCGTCCCTACTGGTGGGCACGGACGGCCGAACGCGCCCTCGCCGACGGCGATCTCGTCGCCGCCCTGGCGCGCTTCCCGGTCGACGTCGTCGACGCCACCAGCGTCGACCCGACGGCACCGATCGCGCGCTGCGGTGACTACCGCGTGCGCGTCGCCGCCGAGCCGATGGCGGTGCCCGACTGGGAGTTGGTGGAACCGGCGCTCGCGGCCGGCGCCGACTACCACGCGGCCCACGTCGGGCTGGTCGAGGACACGCTGGCGACGCTCGCGGGCGCGGTGCCCGACACGTTCGATGCGTTCCGCCGCATCATCCGCGTCATCGGCCTCAAGCCGCGCGACGCGGGTGGGTACGACGACTTCAGCAACCCGGAGCTGCCGGGATCCTTCGTTGCCAGTGTGCGGCCGGAACCGACCGTGCTGGCCGACCACTTCGTGCACGAGCTGCAGCACAACAAGCTGTCGTTCGTCGAGGAGCTCGGTGCGCTGTTCGACGAGGGTCGGCCGTCCGGCCGGTGCTACTCGCCGTGGCGCGACGATCGCCGCTCGCCGTACGGGGTCTTCCACGGCGTCTACGTGTTCCTCGGAGTCCACGAGTACTGGCAGCACATCGACGCGCAGGACCTCGGTGACGAGCGCGGCGCGTACGCGCGCGATCAGGTGGCGCGCATCCCGTTGCAACTCGCACTGGCCGTCGACGTCCTCGAACGCCACGCACCCCTCACGCCGTTCGGTGCAACGATCCTCGCCGAGCTCGCCGGCGCGGTCGACCGGGTGCTGGGCGATGTCGACGTCGACGCGGCCGATGTTCCCGCGTGGGTCGCGCTCGAGGCCGACGGCGGCTTCGTGCGCCAGTGCGTGCCCGATGACGGTCGCCCGCTCTCTGTGCGTGATGCGGTCGACGACCACCTCGCCCGCCACGGATGATCTTCTTCGCCACCACGACCGAGAACGACCACGCGATGGCGTGGTACCTCCTCCGCGAGGGCGCGCGGTTCGGGCGCACGATCGTGCCGATCACGTACGACGACCTGCTCGCGGCGCCGGCGTTGCCGCGAGCGACCTACGTGTTCGCGGACCTCGAGCTGGTGTCCGACGACCAGCGTGCAGAAGCACGCGTGCTCTGGGACCGCCTCGCGGCGTCAGGCAATCGCCTGCTCAACCATCCGACGCGCACGCTCCGTCGTTACGACCTCCTGCGCGCACTGCATGCCACCGGCCGCAATCAGTTCGCGGCGTACCGGCCGTCCGACGACCTCAGCGGCGTGCGCTTCCCGGTGTTCCTGCGCCGTGAGGACGACCACAACGGTCGACGCTCCGGTCTGTTCCACGACGCCGCCACCCTCTCGCACGCGCTGGACGACCTCGCCGCTGACGACCGTGCTCGCACGCTCGTCGTCGAGTTCTGCGACGTCGCCGACCCGCACGGCGTCTCCCGGAAGTACGCGGCGTTCGTCATCGGCGACACCGTGATCGCTCGCCACCTCATCGGCAGCACGGACTGGCAGGTGAAGGAGGCCGACCTCCTCGACGCCGATCTGCTGCGCGAGGAGGTCGCATACGTCGACGGCAACCCGCACGAGCGCGAGCTGCGCGAGGTCTTCGCGCTCGCCCACGTCGACTACGGCCGCGTGGACTACTCGTTGCTCGACGGCCGGATGCAGGTGTGGGAGATCAACACCAACCCGACCCTGGTGATGCCGACCTACGACCCGAAGCGACCGCGCACTCCCGTGCGCAATCGGTTCACCGAGCGCGTGGCGCCGTGCTGGGCCGAGATCGACCAGCGCGTCTGAGCCGCGTTCAGTCGGTGCGGCCCGCGGCCGCGCGGAATGCGGCGACGATCCCGGACAGCTCGTCGAGCGCGGCCGAGCGGTCGGCGGGGAACTTGCGGTGCATGCGGAGGTCGGTGAGACCGGCGGCGGCGAACGCGGGGACCTGCTCCATGGTGCGGTCGACGTCGAGGGAGCCGTCGTCGGCCTTCACCAACGGCAGGGTGCCCGTGACCTGCAGCCCGGAGGGATCGCGACCGGCCTCGGCCAGCCGCTCCTTCATCGCCGCGATCCCCGAGACCGGGTCGGCGGCGGCATCGCCCCAGGGGATCCACCCCGATCCGAACGTGGCCAGACGGCGGACGACGCGTGCGTTGATGGTGCCGCTGATCCAGATCGGCACTCCGCCCGGCTGGAGCGGCTTCGGCATCATGTGCGTGGCCTCGAAGTGGAGCTCGGGCGAGTCGTACGCGGCGCGCTGCTCGCGCCACAGGGTCTGGAGCACCTCGAGCGTGTGGTCGAGGAGCCGGCCGCGCCCGTCGAACGACAAGCCGGCGGCGTCGTACTCCTCGCGCTGCCAGCCGACGCCGACGCCGAGGTCGAGGCGGCCGCCGGAGAGCACGTCGAGCGTCGCGGTCGACTTCGCGAGCACCGCGGGACGGCGCAACGCGGCGACGAGGATGTTGGTACCGAGCCGGATGCGCGACGTCATGCCCGCCAGGACCGAGAGCGTGGTGAGCGGCTCCAGCCACAGTCCGTCGGGACCCGTCGGCTGCTTGCCACCGGCCTGACCACCGATCTCGGGGCGGGCGTACTCTTCGAGCCGCTCGCCGAACACGACGTGATCGGACACGACGAGCCGGTCGACACCGGCTTCGTCGGCGACCGTGGCCGCGTCGAACAGCGGCTGCCACGTGCCCGGATCTTCCGCCGCGAACGACGTCACACCGATGGAGAGCTGGATCATCGAGGACATGACGCGGAGCCTACGCTGCCGTCGACGAGCGTGACCCGGGGGGATGATGCAGCGGTTCTGGTCCTACATCGCGGTGCAACTCGGCAAGCACGCGATCTGGGTCACCGTCATCGGCCTGCTCGTGACCATCGGCCTCGGCCTCGGCATCACGCAGCTCGAGTTCGCCACCGGCCAGGACAGCTACCTCAACAAGCAACGACCAGGTCTACAAGGACAACGTCGTCTACCAACGCCTCTTCGGCGGCCAGGCGATGCTCACCGTGATCCGGATGGACCCGGGCCACACCGTCGACGAGCTGTTCACCGGTGACGGCGCGCAGCAGCTGAAGGACTTCCACGACACGCTGAAGCGCAGCGGCAAGGTCGAGGCGGTCGTGAGCCCGCTCACCATCCTGCGTTCACCGACTCCCTGGTGTCGAGCCCCGACGGCAACCCGACGAACAGCCCGGCGGCCAAGGCGCTGCTCGCCGCGCAGGCCAAGGAGACGCCCGGGCTCTCCCGCCGCGGCGCGCACGGGCCAAGGACTCGGTGGAGACGCTCCAGCGGTTGACCGCGATCCCCGCGGCCGAGCGCACCTTCGACAACCCGGAGTGGGTGAAGTTCCTGCTCTACGACAACGAAGGGCGACGTCCGGAAGGCGCTGCACTCCGTCTTCCTCGACAAGACACACCGCGCAGATCGTCGACCGGCTCCCCGGCAACGCGTCGATCGAGGACGAAGGCGCGGCGTCCGACCTCGTGAAGCAGGAAGCCGCCAAGTTGCACTTCGCGAACGCCACGCACCGTCACCACCGGCGCCGCGGTCCTGCTCAAGGACATCAACGACTACCTGAGCGGCGGCATGCTCACGCTCGGCGCCATCGCGGTGCTGATCATGGTGCTGATCCTGTGTTGCTGTTCAGCGTGCGGTGGCGCCTGCTGCCGCTCCTCGTCGTGCTCGTCGGCGTGATCTGGGCGTTCGGCCTCGCCGGCTACCTCGGCATCCCGCTCACGATCGTCACGATCGCCGGCCTCCCGGTGATGCTCGGCATCGGCATCGACTACGCGATCCAGATGCACGCGCGCGTCGAGGAAGAGGTGGTGATCGACCGCGCCGAGCACCCGATCCAGGAGACGGCGCGCAACCTCGGTCCCGCGCTGCTCGTCGTCACCTTCGACGCGATCTTCGCGTTCGCCGCGCTGCACTTCGCCAAGGTGCCGATGATCCGCGACTTCGGGCTGCTGCTCGCGGTCGGCATCGCCGCGATCTGCATCGGCTCGATCATCCTCCCGCTCGCGATCCTCGGCATCCGCGAGTTCAAGTCGCCCACCAAGGGCCGCGACTTCCGCGACGGCCCGCTCGGCCGACTCGTCGTCTGGCTCGGGCAGCATCCCGCCGCGGGCGGCCGTGCTGCTCGCGATCGCGAGCGTCGGGATCTTCGTCGGCGGCATCGCCGTCGAGGGCAAGCTCACGCTGCAGACCGACCCGATGCAGTGGGTCAACCAGGACAGCCAGATCATCAAGGACCTCCACGTGCTCGAGAAGCTCGCCGGCGGTCGAGCGAGCTCGGCGTCTTCGCGACAGCCGGCGACGTGTTCACCGACAAGTTCGCCACGTTCGCGCACGACTTCACCCGGACGACCCTCGAGGACCACCCGAAGAAGCTGCTCACCGGTTCGAGCATCGAGACCGCGATCGGCAACATCGTGAACGACGTGCCCGGCGGCAGCGACATCGCGCCCCGCGGCGAGACGTGCAAGAACGCCTACGAGGTCGCGCCGCGGACATCAAGCCGTCGACGGTCGCCGAGGACGGCCGCGCCTTCAACATCCTGTTCCGCACCGGTCCCGGCTCGCTCGAGGCGCGCGCACCGGTCGTGCGCGAGCATCCGCGACACCACCCACCCGCCGGAGGGGATCCGCGCGACGCCGTCGCGGCCTCGCGGTCGTCGGCGTCGGCCTGCTCGACAACCTCGAGGCGAACCGCGTCGAGCTCACCTACCTCGCGATCGCTCTTCGTGTTCCTGTTCCTCGCGGTCCGGCTCCGGTCGATCATCCGTCGCTGCTGTCGCTGGTGCCGGTGTTGATCGCGGTCGGCATCTCGTCGCTGGTCGCCTGGGCCTTCAGCCTCAAGCTGAGCCCGATGACCGCGGTCGGCGGGCCGCTCGTGGTCGCGGCCTGCACCGAGTTCACCTCGCTGATCCTGTTGCGCTTCGTCGAGGAACGCCGCCGCGGCTACGAACCACGTGAGGCGATCGACGTGGCCGCGTCGCGCACCGGGCGCGCGTTCATCGTGTCGGCGCTCACCGCGATCGCCGGCGTCGCGGTGCTGTCGTTCTCGTCGCTGCCGCTGCTGCGCGACTTCGGCCGCATCGTCGCGCTCAACGTCGCCGATCGCGCTGCTCAGCGCGCTGGTCGTGCTCCCGCCGATGCTGGTCTGGGCCGACAAGCGCAACTGGGTGTCGAAGGGGATGCTCGGGCAAGGACCCCGAGCCGTTCATCCCGACGCCCCCGTTGGGCGGAGGTCAGGAAGCTGAGTCCGCGCCTGCCTGACGCTCGATGGTGATCGTCGTCCACGCGCCGAGGTGGACGCGGTCGCCGTGCGCGAGCGGGACTCCCGTGTCGGCGGCGATGCGGGTGAGGTCGTCGTTCACGGTCGTGCCGTTGGCGGAGCCGCAGTCGACGACCGCGTACGTGCCGTCGGGACACCGGTCGAACCGCAGGTGCTGGCGCGACACGCCGGGGTCCTCGTACTCCCCGCCCAGGTCGATGTCCGGGACGATGCCGTGCTTCGGGCTCCGCCGGCCGACCGACACCGATTCGGTGTCGAGCGTCCAGGTGAGCACGGGCGCGTCGATCGGGAACTCGAGGTCGTCAGGGTGGAGGGCTTCGAAGCGGGCCGCGGTCGGTGGTCACCGTCAGGTGCCACCCGAGCCCGACTGGCGCCGCCTCCTCGAAGTCGTAGCCGTCGTTCTCGCAGTAGCGGTCGCGGACCTCGACGGGGTTCGTGGCACACCGGGCACGGTTCCCCCGGTGGTTCCACTCGCCGCACCTCGGTGACCGACGACGGCTCGTGCTCGTCGTCGGGCCCACTCGGAGCGCTCGGCGCGCTCGGCGATCGGCGAGCGGGCGGGCGCGCCTCGATGGGTCGACCGCACTGGTCGCAGTAGTCGGTCGTGGCGGACTCGTGTCCGACGGGGCAGGTCGTCATCAGGTCGGGGGCAATCGGTTGGTCTTGATGGAGTCGACCTCGAGCGCGAGGTCGTCGAGCGGGTCGACGTGCGACTTCAGGATCACGGTGCCGGTCGTGGCGTCGACGATGTCGACGACCTTCGCCGAGACCCTGGAGCTTGTAGGTGTCACCGATCTCCTCCGCGATGCGCGACCGCCTTGCCGAACAGGTGGGTGGCGCGGTCGACGTCGCCGGCCTTCTTCGCCTCGTAGGCCTCGTCGATCACGCTCGCGAACTCGGCCTGGCCCGTGTAGTGCGCGAGCTCGTGGTTCATCCGCGTCGACAACGCGGCGTCCTCGGTCCAGACCGCGAGGATGCGTGCCTCGGACACGACCTCGTCGTCGACCACGAGCTTGATGCGTCCGGCGAGCATCTCCTCGCCCACCTCGCGCGCCGGCACTTCGATCGACGACGTGGTAGTCGCGCGTCTCGTCCGACCACGCGCCGGTGGGGTAGTCGCCTTCGAGGTCGCCCACCGCGTCCCGTCGGTGCGTGAGCTCCTCGATCGTCGGGCTGACCTGCTGGACCAACTCGACCCGGGCCCCCACGGGCGTCCACGACGCGGAGCGCGACGTTCCCGGTGCTCCGCGCCATCGCCCGCTCCATGGTCGCGGTGAAGTCGGCCGCGAGATCTTCGGGCTCGCGGATGGCCTCGACCGTGCCGAGGAGGCCCGACGCGATCGTCCGGAGCTCCGACGCGACCCAGTCGGCGCCGACCCCGCGGCAGTCGCACTGGAACACCCCTTCGCACTCGGCGACCGCGGCCGCCAGCTCCTCGGGCGTCTCGTTCTGGTTCTCGCCGTCGGTCAGGAGCAGCGCGTGCGCCATGAAGGTCGTGCCGTCGCCCAGGAGCGCGCGGCCGGCAGTGAGCCAGGTCCCGATCGCGGTCCCACCGCCCGCCTTGAGCTTGCCGATCTTGTCCTTGGCCTGCTGACGCGTCGTCGGCGACGCCTCCACCAGTCCCTCGCCCGGGTACACCTGGCGCGCCTCGTCGGTCCCCGCGATCACTGCGAACAGCACCCCGTCGCGGATGCAGTCGACCGCGGCGCAGGTCGCGGCGACGGCCGCCTTGATCTTGGTGCGGGGGAAGTTCATCGACCCCGACACGTCGACCATGATCAGCTCGGCGCGCTCGTGCCCTTGCGGCGCTCCGCTGGTTCCCGACGCGGTGACGCTCACGAGCGCGTCGACGCGGGTCGCGCCGGTCGCGAGGTACTCGTTCTGGTAGGTCTCGGCGGTGAAGTTCGTCATGGCCCCTCCTGGTGCATGGACGCGTGGGTCGGGACGATGTCGACGACCACCACGGTGATGTTGTCGCGCCCGCCGGCGGCCAGCGCGACGCGCGTCAGCGCGCGGGCGACGTCGACCGGGGCCGTCGTCGCCGGGTGCGCACGCACGAGCGCGGCGACGCGTTCGGTCGTGGGCGCGTAGTTCCAGAGGCCGTCGGAGCAGAGCACGAGGCGCCCGGCCGACGGCGGGGTGAAGGACGTGACGCGCGGTGCTCCACCCGGCGCGTCCTCGCCGAGCCAGCGCGTGATGGCGTGCGCGTAGGGGTGGCGCTCCGCTTCGGCCAGGCTCAACGCACCCAGGTCGACCTGCTCCTGCACCCAGGAGTCGTCGACGGTGAGCTGTTCGACGGCGTCGTCGCTGACCCAGTAGCCGCGGCAGTCGCCGACCGCGCCGATGGTGAGGTCGTCGCCGTCCCAGGTCGCGCCGAGGAACGTGCACGCGGGCGATCCGCGCCGGCGAGTACGGGTCCACGGCACCTGGACGACCGCGTCGAGGGCCGTCGTCATCGCGTCGCGCATCGCGCTCACACGGTCGGCGACGGGATCGGCGAGGCTGGCGGCGAGCGCCTCCGCACCGGCGTTCGCCGCCGCGGCCGACGCGTCGGCGGCCGCGGCCGACGACGACACGCCGTCGCACACGATCGCGAGCACCGAGTCGCCCACCCGGGCGATCTGCATCGCGTCCTCGTTGCGACGGTGCACCAGGCCGCGGTCGGTCACCCCTCCCGCCACTGCATCGTCGAACTCGCGGTGGTCGCCGAGGTCGACGACGAGGCCAGGGGTGAGCGGCGCGCCGCACCCCTCGCAGTAGCGGTCGTCGGCGAGCGCGTCCTGCCCGCACGCTCGGGCACGTCGGAGCGGCGGCGTCGCTCACAGCACGGTCCGCGGTCGCAGCTCGTTGGCAGTGTCGACCAGCGCGATGCGTTCGGCGCCCACGGGCGACTGGAGCGCGAGGCGGCGGTAGGTCGACTCGAGCCCGAGGCGGATGCCCTGTTCGGTGAACGGGCAGCCGAGCAC
Source organism: uncultured Actinomycetes bacterium (assembly GCA_963697125.1). Lineage (GTDB taxonomy): Bacteria > Actinomycetota > Acidimicrobiia > IMCC26256 > DASPTH01 > DASUAS01. The sequence goes on along the minus strand of CAVOMW010000015.1, from coordinate 167,732 downwards.
GGTCGGTGCCGTCACCGTGTCGATGCTCCCGTTCGCGGTCCCGTTCGTGCTGTCGACCAGGACCAGCGCCGCGCTCAGCACCCCGGCGCTGAGTCGGGCGTGGATCTCCTTGGACACGGTGAGGCCCTCGACGACCGATCCGGCTGCGAGCACGTCGTCGACGGTCACCGGACGGGCATCGGTGTCGAGCAGCGCTTCCGTCTTCGCCACCTGGGCGTCGACGTACACGCTCGAACTGGAAGGGATGCGCTCGTACGCCTCGATCGCGCCGGCGATGTCGCCGAGCGCCATGCGCGAACGGGCCAAGCCGAAGGCGGCGCTGGTGAAGCCGGGATCCGTCGTCGACACGATGTCGTACCAGTGCGCGGCCTCGCTCGGATCGTCCCCGCACTCAGCTGCGTAGGCCATCGCCAACTTCGGTGCCAGCTCGCCGGGGAGCGACGCGTACACGCCGCGGAACTCGCGCAGCGCCCCGTCGAACTGGGACTGTGCCAGCGCGTTCAGCCCGGTCGTCCACGTGACCCGCCACTCCCACGGGTCGGCGAGCGCGATCTCGGTGAGCAGCGCGTCGGCGTCGTCGTGGCGCCCGGCTTCGATGAGCGTGCGCGCCTCGCGCAGCTGCACCTCGACCGTGCGTTCGGGGGCGTGCTCGAGCAGGGCGAGGACGTCCTCGGGCTCGGTGGCGGCGACGCCGAGCGACGCGAGGAACGCGGCGGCCGGGTCGTCGGCGGCCAGCAGCGGCGTGGGCAGCGCCCGCCAGTCGTCGTGGATCGTCGAGGTTGGTGCGCAGCTCGGCGGTGAACGTGCTGCTCGTCTCCGGCCACGGCACGCCCGACTCGCCGGCCACGATCTCGCGCAGCACGCCGTTGAGCTGTTCGGCCATCTCGTCGGCCGACTGGAAGCGATCGTCGGGGTCGGCCGCGGTCGCGCGCACCAGGAAGCGGTAGAGCGAGTCGTGCTCCGCGAACAGCGGCACGTCGTTCGGCGTGGGCAGCGATCGCGCGTACGTCGACTGGAAGCCCGCGGGCGTCGATGCAGAGCACCGCGAGCGTCCGTCCGACCGTGTAGAGGTCGGACGGGATGGTGGGCCCGGTGTCGCCGATCTCGGGTGCCTGGTACCCGGGGGTGCCGTAGATCGCGCTGGTCGTGTCGTCCATCCGGTAGACGGCGCCCATGTCGATCAGCTTCAGCGCCGAATCGGTGCGGATGACGTTGTCGGGCTTGAAGTCGCAGTAGAGCAGACCCGAGCGAGTGGAGGTACGCGAACGCGGGCAGGACCTCGAGCATGAACGTGATCGCGTGGGTCGCGGGCAGCGGATCGGCTTCACCGTTGTTCGCGGCGCTGCCGATCCTCGAGCGTCTTGCGCAAGCGTGGCGCCGCGGACGTACTCCATGACGATGTACGGCTCGTCGTCGTGTTCGACGAAGTTGTGCACCTTCACGATGTTGGGGTGGTCGACGGCCGCGAGGAACTGCAGCTCGCCGCGGATCACGTCGATGTTGTCGTTGCTGAGCAGCCCCTTGAGCACCACCCATCGTGCCGACCTTGTGGTCGCGGCGAGGTAGATCCACCCGAGCCCGCCGTGGGCGATGGAGCCCTTCACCTCGTACTGACCACCGACGAGCGTCGTCGGGGTGAGCTTGGGCGCGAACGAGAACGGGTGGCGGCACTTGCGGCAGAAGCCCTCGGTGCGCCCGGGTTGGCCGTCGCGGCCGCGCCCGACCGGTTCGTTGCACCCGGGGGCGCCGCAGAACCGCTTGCTCTCGGGGATGCTCGGGTTCTCGAGGAGGACGGCGGTCGCTTCCTGGATGTCCGGCGGCGGCAGCTCGACCCGACGGCCGGCGCGGGTGCCGGTCGCGCTTCCGCGCTGGTGCGGGCGGCGCGGGTGGTCCCGCTGCGCGGGGTCCCGGTGCGCGGGCTGGTCCCCGGTTGACGCGGGGCGGCAGTGGCTGCGCTGAGCGGGGACGGGTCGGCGACGCCGGGGTCGTCGACGGTCTTCAGACCGCATCGGTCGCAGTAGCCCTCGGCGTCGAGATCGCCCGGGGGGATCGCACTCGGGGCGCGGGCACTTCATCAGCGGGCCTCCGGTTCGGGGAGCGGGGTGAGCAGTCGTTGGTATGCGGTCACGAGTGCGGCCGCTTCGGTCAGATCCGCGGGAGCGACGTGCAGCGCGGCGAGCGCGAGCTCGTAGGTCTCGGTCACTTCGGCGTCTTCGTCGAGTCCGAGCCCGTGCGCCTTGGCGCGGTACGCGTCGAGGCGACCGCGCAGGTGGTCGCGCGTGGCGAGCGCGTCGCGGCTTGCGGCGACCGAAGCATCGAGGCGCGCGCCCAGCGCGTCGAGCTCCGCGGTGAGCCCGTCGAGCGCTCGACCGGCCTCGTCCCACCGGCCGGCGTCGGCGCGGTCGGCGATCGCGTTCAGCGCGTTCGCCAACGATGCTTCGACGGCGGGCGGTGGCACGAGCTCGGGCTGGGCGATCTTGGCGCGGGTGGTGTCCCACTCGCAGCGCGCAGTCGGTGGCCTGACGCTCGAAGGCTTCGAGCCGGCTGCAGCGCGTCGCGGATGCGGGACAGCACCACTCGTCGGAGTTCGTCGTGCTCGTGCTCGCTGCGCGCGATGGAGTCGAGGTCGGCTTCGAGGGCGGCGACGTCGCCAGCCGGTACGGAGAGCGGATCGGCGATCAGGGCGTCGGAGAGCGCGTCGAGACGATCGTGGAGCGTCTGGGCCTCGGCGCCCTTGGGCAGGCCGACGATCCGGGCGCGGGCCCCGGCGAGGCGGGGCACGAGGTCGTCCCACGCGGTCGCGACCCGGGTGACGACGTCGCGCCCGCGGGCGAACGCGTCGGTCATCGAGCGCGAGGAGCTCGTCGGCGGTGCACCGATTGGTTGCCTGGCGCGGTTGCAGCAGGTCACGGTCGCGCAGCGGGATGTCGTCGCGCGACACCTCGATCGAGGCGTCGGTGAGGAAGTCGGCGAGCTGCCGCTCGCGTCCGGCCGGGAGACGGGTGCGCGGCGAGTCCCGGAGCTCCGTCGCGGCGTCGAGGAAGGTGGTGAAGCGGGCGAACCAGTCCCAGACCGAGGTCAGCGCGGTGCGGGCCTCGGCCCAGGCCGCGCCGGTGACGCCGGTGAGCGGCGCGGTGTCGAGCAGCTGCCGGTTCGGGTCGGCGTCGAGCTCGAGCAGGTTGGCGCCCACCGCGTCGGCCGCGCTGCGGTACCGCGCCAGTTCGCGGTCGATGGCGGCGAGGTCGAGGTCGGTCATCGGTACTTCGCGGTCGGGACCGAGCTCGGCGCATCGCGTGCCGAGCCACTGGGCGTACAGCTGGTGGAGCGAACCGTCGGCGCGCATCGTTCGCCAGCACGCCGTTGACGAACCGCATGAGGTCGTCGTGGCCCCGCTGCACCGCGATCGTGTAGGGCTCGAGCTCGGTCGTGGCCGCGGACAGCCCGAGTTGGCGGGTCTGGGGAACGATCTCCTGGCGCTGGAAGCTGCGCAGGATCGTGTCGTCGCTGGTGATGGCGTCGACGGTCCCTTCCTGCAGTGCAAGCGAGGCAGTCTGAGCGCTGCGGCGACGGGGTACAGCTTCGCCGTCGGCACGAGCTTGGCGATTCTCAGGATCGACGTCGAGCCCTTGGTCGCACAGACCCTGCGGCCCGCGAGGTCCTGGAGCGAGTGGATGTCGGAGTACTTGTCGACGAGGACGTCCTGGTGCGCCTCGTAGTACACGGTGGACAAGTCGGCCTTGTTCCATCGGTCGCAGTTCGCAGTGAGTTGGCTGGCCACCATGTCGACGTCGCCGTTTTGCACCGCGGCGGTGCGGCCGGCGGTGGTCACGGTCTTGAAGCCGAGCTCGCGGTCGTCGCCGAACAGCTCCTTCGAGATGCGCTTGAGCAGGTCGACCTCGAGACCGCTGAGATCGCCGGTGCGGGGATCGCGGAAGTCCCACCCGAACGTCGACTGGTCGACGCCGACCACGAGCTGGTCCGGGTTCTTGAGCTGGGCCCGTGCCTGCGCGGCGGTCACGTCGCCGGGCGCGAAGCTCGCGGTCGGGTCTTTGCAGGACGGTGGCGTGGTCGTCGTGGTCGGAGGAGCCGTCGTCGTCGGACCGGGCAGTGGGCTGAGCGACTGGTGCAGCGCGGCGTCCGACGACGTCGAGCACCCGACGAGGACGAGCGCGAGCACGCCGGCCACGCGCCAGCGTGCGCAGGTGATGGTTCATCGGCACATCTCCTCCTTCGAAGGCCAGTGCGGAGAAGCTGCCCTCGGCGCGGAGCTGCTCGAGCACCGCGTTCACGTAGCGCACGAAGTACGTGTGGTCCTTCCCGACCGCGATGCCGTACGTCGAGACGGTGCCCTCGGGGAAGGTGCGCAGCTGCAGGTCCTCGTGGCACATCATGCCGGCGATGAAGGTGTCGTGGCCGAGGTACGCGTCCGACGGTGCCTTCCTGCAGCTGCAGGTGGCAGTCGTTGCGGGTGTCCACCAGCACCGGACGCGCCGGGCGCTTGCCTTCGCTGCGGAGGTCGGTCGTTCAACGCGTCGAAGCGCCTGATCGACGTGGAGCCGGATGTCATGCACACGCGCGCGTCGGACAGCCCTTCGGCGTCGTGGATCGGCGAGTCGGCGCGGACGAGGTACGCGTGGGTGGCGCTGAGATATCCCGTGCTGAACGCCACGTCCTTCCACCGTTCGCAGCTGATCGGTGATGGCACTGATCGACAGGTCGACCTTGTGGTGCTTGACGAAGTCGATCTTCTCCTTGGTGGTGACGGTCGTGAACTGCACGTGATCGCCGAGCGCGCCGCCGTAGAGCTGCTGCGCGATGCGCTTCGCGAGCTCGATCTCCAGGCCCTGCAGCTCACCGGTCCTCGTGTCGCGCGACGCGAGGCCCAAGGTGTTCTCGTCGACGCCGACGACGAGCTTCTGGCTCGGTCGGTCGAGCAGCTCCTTCACGAAGGCGTCGGCATGGGACGCTTCGTTGCTCGAGGGCAGCGGGGTGAGCGCAGGCGGGCTCTCCGGGGTCGCACAGGGGGGTGGTGTGGTGGTCGTGGTCGGCGCGAGCGTCGTGACGGGGGCCGTCGTGAGCGCTGGCGCGCGCCCGCTCCGAAGCCTCGGTCGAACCCGTGCCGCACGCCGCGGTCCCGAGTGCCAATGCCGCTCACGACGGCGACGAGGAGCGCGTGCATCACCGGTACTCCGCGATCCGGCGCTCGAGGCCGAGCAGCACCAGCAGCCCCGCGAGGACGGCGAGCACGGGGATCGCGATCTCGAGCACGCCGTATCCCTGGCGGGCGTCGGCGGCTGCGCCGAGCAGTCGGGCCTGCGAGCGCGTGATGTCGCTCTGGAGCTCGCGGTCGAGACGGTCGATCGCGTCGAGCTCCTGGTGGGTGCCGCCCCGTGACGCGAGCGTCGTCACGCTCCGCGGCTGTCGGTCGTGCCGACCGAGAGCCCGACCGCGAGGTTGTAGTCGCCGCGATCGTCGTAGGTGCGCACGTCCGAGTGGAGTCGCTTGAGCGTGGCGAACGGCGTCGCGAGCTGCCGGATCCGGTTCCCTTCGCCGGTGCGGTCGGCGACGAGCGCGGCCTCGCGCAGCAGACCGCCGTGGCCATCGTTGCCACCGAGCTTCTTCATCAACTGCTCGAACTCGGTGACGTAGACATCTCCGGATCCGCGCTCGACCAGCGCGAGGTTCTCGTTGTTCTGCATGAGGAGCGTGAGGATGCGCGCCGAGGAGAGCACCTCCACCGAGTCGGACCCGTGCGACTGCGCGCGGTTGAGCGCGTCGTGGGCATCGGCGAACTTCCACAGCGTCCCGCCCATGATCGCGATCACGAGCACCGTTGCCGCGACGAGGCCGACGTTGAGGAGACGGTTCGATCGACGGCGGACGTAGATCTGCACCAGCACGAGAAGTCCGAGCATCGCGACGCCGACGATCACGACGACCGCGACGGTCGACGTCGACGTGCCCGACCGGTAATTCTGGTCGAGGTTGCGCGCGGTCTGGCGGTACAGCGTGGTCGCGGCGGGGAGCATCTCCTCGCGCAGGAGCTGCGACGCGCTGCGGAGGTACGCGCTGCCGACCTGGATGCCGAGGCGGGTGTTGGCGCGGCGCGGTGTCGACTAGCCCCGCGTAGCGCGGCAGCGATTCGCCGATCGTCTGCAGCGCCGCCCGTGCCTGTGGAGAGGAGTCGGCACCCTTGGCGACGGTCGTGAGCTGCTGTCCGGCCTGGTGGAGGTCGTCGAGGTAGCGTGCCCGTAGCGCGGGCGGCTCGGCGCCGGCCCGCAGGAAGATGGTCGACGCGGTGGCGTCGGCGTCGGCGAGGCTCCCGTAGAGCTTCTCGATCGCGACCAGCTCGGGAGCCGACTTGGTCTGCACCGAGCCGGCGGCCCGGCTCCGCACCTCGGTGGCAACCGTGGTCACGACGGCGAAGAGCAGCAGCGCCAGCAGCAGGATCGCGGAGGCGGCCCGCAAGCGGCCCGGCGTGGTCCGGAGCCACTGCCGCCAGGGCATGCCCTGCACGCGCAGACCGCGCGTGGGCGCGACCGGAGCCGTTGGTGTTGCCGTCACGGTGCCCTCCCCGAGGCCCGCAGATGAACCGTCGTGCCCGACGGCCCGACTCGCACTGCGTAGATGATTGCTTCCGAATGCGGTGAGATCCATCCCTTGGCACGGTGGCAGCACTGGGCTGCTCGCACCATCCCCCCGGCGGGGGATCCGACCGACCGAACAGGATAGGAAGAACTTGCCTTTCCGCGAGGTCGCGCGATCATCGAGTGGGCTTGAATCGACGGGGAGCCGCTCGGCGTTACCGCGACAGGGCGTTGACCGTGACAGGAGGTTCTGGACCGATGGCAGTGCTGCAGGGCAACGGCCCGAGCTCCCAGGTGGTGTTCGAACTGATCGGCGACCACCTCACCATCGGGCGCAAGCCCGAGAACGACATCACCATCGACTGGGACAAGGCGGTCTCCCGACGACACGCCGAGCTCGAGCTCGTGGCGGAGTCGTGGTTCGTGACCGACCTCGACAGTGCGAACGGCACCTTCGTGAACGGCGCCAAGGTCGACCGCAAGCGGGCGCTCCGCGTGGGTGACGAGCTGCGGATCGGCGACACCTGCCTCTGGCTCCACGGCATGACGAGCAGCGAGCCGCTCTCCGACACCGCGGTCTCGGCGCAAGCCGCCTGAGTTGTCGCGCAAGCAGACCGAGGTCCTGCGCGAGCTCTGCCGGCCCCAGGCGCGCGATCCGCGCTCACCCTGTGCCACCACCAAGGGGATCGCCGGCCGGATGTTCGTCGGCGAAGCCGCGGTCAAGGCGCACCTCGAGCGCGCTCTACCTCAAGTTCGACATCCCCGAGATCGGGCAGCAGCGTCGCGCCCTGCTCGCGAAGAAGGCGTGGGACACCGGCGCGGTGCGGGGCACCGACTTCGACGACGACGACCGCAGCGAGTAGTCACTACGCGCGGGTCAGGTCCACCTGACGCGCCGGCTGGTCGCTTCCCGCTGCGTCGGCATTCCTGCAGAAGCTCGCTCGTGCGACGGTCATCGCATGACCGATGACCGTCGTTCCCGGAACCCGTGGATCGTGTGGCTGTTCCTGGGGATCGTCGCGCTCTTCGTGCTGCGGTTCGCCCTGCACGCGGTGTCGCACGTGATCGACCTCGTGTCGACGCTGGTTGTGGTCGGTGTGGTGGGGCTCGTCGCCTGGCGGGTCGCGGTGGGAAGCCGGCGCGGCCGGCCCCGTGAGTGAACAGAACAGGGGAGTGGTTCGGATGTGGCAATCGCTGAAGCGTTGGTGGAAGTACCTGGGCGTGAAGCTGCGCGTCGTGCACGAGGAGCGCGCCGACCCGAAGGTGCAGCTCGAGCAGGCGATCCTCGAGGCGCGTGCGGAACACCGCCGTCTGTCCGATGCCGCGGCGCTCGTCGTCGCGCAGCAGAAGCAGGCGCAGGACCGACTCGACACCAAGGTCGAGGAGTGCGAGCGGGCCAAGGCATCCGCCGGCCAGGCCTTGCTCATGATCGACCGCGAGGCACGGCTCGGGAACACCGACAAGGTCGCGACGTTCACGACCGCGGCCGAGGGCCTCGCCAACCGGGTGCTCGGATACGAGCGAGAGCTGCGCGAGCTCGACGACGCACTCCTGCAGTCGACGCGCGCGGCGGAGCAGGCGAAGGCCGCCGTCGTGCAGAACTCGACCGCGCTGCAGGAGAAGCTCGACGAACAGGAACGGCTGCTGTCGGTGCTCGACCGGGCCAAGATGCAGGAGGCGCTCAACGACGCGCGTGGTCAGCTCGAGCAGGTGCTCGATCGCGACGTCCCGACCTTCGCCGAGGTCGAGCGCAAGATCCAGACCCGGAACGCCGTGGCCCAGGCCAAGGGCGAGCTCGCGTCCCTCCAGGCCAGCAACCAGGTCGATCCCGCGGTGCTGGAGATCGAGGCGGCGCAGCAGAGCGCCGAGGCCCAGGCCCTGCTCGTGGAGATGCGCTCGCGGCTGGGTCTCGCCGACCCTGACGGTCCCCGCATGCTCGAGCGGTGAGGCTCGAGCCGGCCTGCTGTCGTCGTGCGCCCTCGCGTGAACCGGGCCCTACCCTGGACCCGAGCGCGCAGCGGTGCGCGACCGTGGCACCCGGGGGAGACCGATGGCGAACGAGACCGTGATCAAGGGCGGGACCGTCTACGACGGCACCGGCGCACCGGGTGTGCGCGCCGACGTCGGGATCGCCGGTGGTCGCGATCACCGAGGTCGGTCCGAACCTCGACGGTGACCGCGTGCTCGACGCCGGCGACTGCGTCGTCGCTCCCGGGTTCATCGACATCCACACGCACTACGACGCGCAGGTGTTCTGGGATCCCTCGCTCACGCCGTCGTGCTTCCACGGCGTCACCACCGTCGTGGCCGGCAACTGCGGCTTCTCGATCGCGCCGACGCGCGTCGAGCACCACGATCTCATCGCCCGCACGCTCGAGAACGTCGAGGACATGGACGTCGCCGCGCTCGCGGCCGGCATCCCGTGGGACTTCGCCAGCTTCCCCGAGTACCTCGCGTCGGTCGCCAACCACGGTGTCGGCATCAACTTCACCGCGTACATCGGCCACACCGCGCTGCGCCTCTTCGTGATGGGCGACGCCGCCTACGAGCGCACCGCCACCCCCGAGGAGGTCGCCGAGATGCAGCGGGTGCTGCGCGAGGCGATGGACGCCGGTGCCGCCGGCTTCGCCACCAGCTTCGCCCCGCCGCACCAGGGCATCGACGGCAAGCCGGTGCCGAGCCGCTTCGCCGACCGTGAGGAATTCGAGGCGCTCCTCGCAGACGATGGGTGAGGTCGGCCGGGGCGTGGTCTCGATCGCGCCGGGCGAGCAGTGCCCGCCGGCCGACATGTTCGACCTGCAGATGAAGGTGGGCGTGCCGTTCACCTGGGGCGCGCTCCTCACCTCACCCGGACGCGACTACCGCGCGTCCCTCGACGCCAACGACGCCGGCTGGGCGCGCGGGGCCGAGGTGTGGCCGCAGGTCACGCCGCGACCGCTCACCTTCACGTTCACCCTCGATTCGCCGTATCCGCTCGCGGTCAACGAGTCCTTCTCGGCGCTGCAGAACGCGTCGGTCGACGAGCGCACGCGCGCGTATGGCGACCCCGAGTGGCGCGAGGTGATGAAGAGCCGGCTCGGCGCCGCCGGCGGGTTCGGTCTCCGGTGGGACACCTACACGTTCGGGGCGAGCGAGTCGCACCCCGAGCTCGCCGACCGCAAGCTGATCGACATCGCCGCCGAGCGCAACGTCGAGCCGCTCGACTGCCTGCTCGACCTCGCGCTCGACGAGCCGGGGCTGGCTCTGCGGGTGCGCACGATCATCGCCAACGACGACGAGAACGGCGTGGCGAACCTGCTGGTCGACGAGCACTGCACCCTGGGCCTCTCCGACGCCGGCGCGCACGCCGGTCAGCTCTGCGACGCGCCGCAGGCCACCGACCTCCTGGGCAAGTGGGTCCGCGACAAGGGCGTCGTGCCCATGGAGCAGGCGATCCGCAAGCTCAGCGGTCTCCAGGCCGATCTGTTCGGCTTCGAGGACCGCGGCTACCTGCGCCCCGGTGCCCACGCCGACGTCGCGGTGTTCGACCCCGCGACGGTCGCGCCCGGTCCGATCCGGCGGGTCCGCGACTTCCCGGCTGGTGCGGAGCGGCTCACCGCCGACGCGCCCGTCGGCATGCAGCACGTCGTCGTGAACGGCTCGCCCATCCGCGTCGACGGCGAGTCCACGAACGCCGGCACCGTCGGCCAGGTGGTGAAGCCGTCGGCGCGTCCATGACCGACGACGGCCTCGTCGTCGTCGAGGCGGCGATCAACGGCGCCAACCCCGACGCGCCGCGCACGCCCGACGAGATCGCACAGTGCCGCGCTGGCGTGCTTCGACGCCGGTGCGGCGGTGGTGCACAACCACGTCGATCTGTTCGGCACCGCCGACGAAGCCGCGGCGCGGTACCGCGAAGGCTGGGATCCCGTGCTCGCGGCGCGCCCGACGCGTTGCTCTATCCGACCATCAACGGCATCGGCCCGGTCGAGGAGCGCTACTCGCACATCGCGCCGCTCGCCGAGCACGGCGGGTTGCGCATCGGCGTGATCGACCCGGGGTCGGTCAACCTGGGCGCGTCGTTCGCCTACGTGAACGCCGGATCCGACATCGAGCACCAGTGGAAGCTGTGCGACACCTACGGCCTCGTGCCGGGCATGTCGATCTTCGAACCCGGGTTCCTCCGCGCCGCGCTCGCCTACTGGCGCGCCGGCAAGCTGCCCGCCGGCACCATGCTCCGGTTCTACTTCGGCGGTCGCGAAGCCGAAGCCGACGGCGGGTTCACGTTCGGGTTCGCACCCACCGAGCGCGCGCTCGACGCCTACCTCGAGCTGCTGGGCGACTGCCCGCTCCCGTGGTCGGTCACCGTGGTCGGCGGCGACCTCTTCGCCACCGATCTCCCCGCGCTGGCGCTCGAGCGCGGCGGTCATCTCCGCGTCGGACTGGAGGACCACCGCGGCCGGCACGCGAGCAACGAAGAGCTCGTCGAGCAGGCGGTCGCGGCGGTGCGCGACGTCGGGCCGACCACTCGCCGACTGCGCCAGCGCGGCGGCGTTCCTCGGGTTGAAGTCGGCCTGAGTCGGCCGCTGGGGCGGCCGGGGCCACCGGTATACGGTGAGAGCACACCGCACTCCTTGGAGGCCCCGCCATGAAGGTCGAAGACCTGATTCTCGTGAGCATCGACGACCACGTCGTCGAGCCGCCCGACATGTTCGACCGGCACGCGCCCGCCAAGTACCGCGACCGCGTGCCGCACGTCGTGAAGGGTGACGACGGCCTCGAGAAGTGGCTGTTCGAGGGTCAGCAGATCGGGTCGATGGGTCTCAACGCCGTGGTCACGTGGCCCAAGGAGGAGTGGGGCTTCGACCCCGTCGGCTTCGCCGAGATGCGCCCGGGTGCGTACGACATCCACGAGCGCGTGCGCGACATGAACCGCAACGGCATCCTCTCCTCGATGTGCTTCCCCACCTTCGCCGGCTTCGCGGGTGGCATGTTCCAGGAAGCAGCCGACAAGGACCTCGCGCTGGCCACCGTGCAGGCCTACAACGACTGGCACATCGACGAGTGGTGCGCGGCGTACCCCGACCGGTTCATCCCGCTCGCGATCCCGCCGATCTGGGACCCGCAACTCGTCGCCGACGAGGTGCGGCGCGTCGCGGCCAAGGGGTGCCGCGCGATCACCATGCCCGAGCTGCCGCACATCCAGGGCCTCCCGAGCTACATCAACACCGACTACTGGGATCCGTTCTTCCGCGCGGTGTCGGAGGAGCAGGTCGTGATGTGCCTGCACATCGGTCAGGGCTTCAACGCGATCACCACGCCGCCCGAGGCTCCGATCGACAACCTGATCATCCTGGCCACGCAGGTGTCGGCGCTCGCCGCGCAGGACCTGCTCTGGGGTGGCGCGATGCACAACTACCCCGACCTCAAGATCGCGTGGTCGGAAGCCGGCATCGGGTGGATCCCGTTCTATCTCGACCGCTGCGACCGCCACTACACCAACCAGCGGTGGCTGGGTCACGACTTCGGCGACAAGATGCCGAGCGACATCTTCCGCGAGCACTCGCTTGCCTGCTACGTCACCGACCCGGTGTCGCTGAAGGTGCGCCACGACATCGGCATCGACATCATCGCCTGGGAGTGCGACTACCCGCACTCCGACTCGATCTGGCCCGACGCACCGGAGGTCGTGCTCGCGGAGCTCGACAACGCCGGCGCGTCGGACGCCGACATCCACCAGATCACGTGGGAGAACTCGTGCCGCCACTTCGGGTACGACCCGTTCAAGCACATCGCGCGTGAGGACGCGACAGTCGGCGCGCTGCGGGCGTTGTCACCCGATGTCGACACGTCGACGAAGACGCGGGCGCAGTGGCGCGAGCGCTACGAGGCGGCGCACGCGGGCTGAGCCCTGGCGCGCGTGTCAGCCCAGTTCCGACGGGCGGATCTCGTAGCGCGCGTAGTGGCTCTCGCCGAGGTCGCTCGAGTAACGACCGTCGGCCACCTTGGCCAGCACGCGCATGCGCATCGCCGGCACGCCCTCCTCGCGACCCGACGTCGCGATGGCCGAGCGGCGCGGGCCGTCGAACAGTTCGAGCTCCAACTTCTCGGCGTCGAGGCTGATCCGCAGCGTCGCCGCGTCGGAGCCGTGGTCGACCGCGTCGGCGACGATCTCGCTCACGAGGAGCTCTGCCCGAAGCGCCACGTCGTGGTCGAGGTGCCAGTCCTCGGCGACCGTCGTGATGATCGATCGAGCCTGCGCCGGTGACTCCGACGTCAACCTGAGCGACTCGCTGCGCTCCTGAACCTGCACCATGAGACCTCCTGCCGTGCCCACCTCAACAGGATCGGGGCTGGCGGGGTAGTGCTTGATCCGCGGACGGTCAACGTTCGGTCAACAAGTGGGCAAGTCAGCCGGCATCCCCTGGAAACACCTGCAATTCCGGGTGACCGTCGAGGGTCCAGCGGTTGCTTCGCCCGGGGACCAGCTCCTCGGGTGCCACCCGGTCGAGGTCGTCGAGCGTCCATCCGCCGGCCTGCTCGATCGTCGTCTTCGGCCGCGGTTCGGTGAGGAGCGACACCCGGTCGCCGTACACGAGGAACGTGCACCCGTTGACGCCGGACGCGGCGTCGGTGCACAACCACACGACGAACGGCGCGATCTTGGCCGGCGCGATGACGTCGGCCGGCGCCTCCTCGCTGGGCCGCCCCATCGTTGCGTCCATGAGCGGACGCCACGGCGCCGAGTGCTCGTTGTACTCGTGCACCTGCAGCGTGATCGCAAGCGGTCGGATCGCGTTGCAGCGGATGCCGAAGCGCCCGACCTCCATCGCCGCGGTACGGGTCAGGCCGATCAGACCTTCCTTGGCGGTCGCGTACGCGCCGTGCGACGGATGCCCGAACCCCGACGCCGAGCTGGTGTTCACGATCGCGCCACCGCCGCGACGCGCCATGTGGGGGATCGACTCGCGCATGAGCGCGTAGTAGCCCTTGAGGTTCACGTCCATCGTGAGGTCCCACTCCGCTTCGGAGTAGCGCCACAGATCGTCGTTGCGCCCCGCGGTCGCGTTGTTCACCAGGATGTCGACGCCCCCGAACTCGTCCAGCGCGACCTGCACGATCTCGGCCGCGCCGTCCCACGTGGCGGATGCGGTGGTCGCGGTGGCGGTGCCGCCGTCGGCGCGGATCTCGTCGACGACCGACGCAGCGTCGGATCCGGTGCGCGACCCGAGGTCGTCGACGACCACCGCGGCGCCCTCGCGCCCGAGGAGCCGCGCGTGCTCCCGCCCGATCCCGCCGCCCGCGCCGGTCACGATCGCCACGCGCCCGTCGAGTCGTCCCATGGTCGTGCCTTCCCCGTTGCGTCGGCCCGTTGCGCGGCCCATCTCGCTGGGCTGCGTGCTGTCGCTCGCCAGGTGGTAGCACAACGGCATGGACTTCCCGCCTGAGCTCACCGACGACCCCTACTACCACCTCGCGCAGACCGGCCCCTACGCCCCGGTCATCGGCGCCGCGCTCATCACCATGGTCGAGCCGCACGTCGGCCACGAGCGCGCGTACAACCGCTGGTACGAGGACGACCACTACAACGCGGGCGCGATGGCGTTCCCGTGGATGTGGGCGGGCCGTCGCTACGTGGCGCCGGTGCCGTACCAGGAGGTGCGCTACCCGGCGGACTCCGTCATCGCGCAGCCGATCGAAGCGGGCAAGTACATCTCGATCTACTGGATCACCGAGGGCCAGTACGAGAACCACCTGCGCTTCGCCGTGGGCACCAACCACCGGCTCTTCGCCGACGGGCGCGTCTTCATGGACCGCGACCACACGTTCACGTCGTTCCAGCGCTACCTCGGGCCGATCTACCGCGACGACGACGGGCCGCGCGACATCCACTCGCTCAACTACCCGTACGGCGGTCTCGTGGTCGAGGTGATCGACGCCAACGACGCGGCCGCTCGGGACGAGCTGGTCGAGTGGCTGCGCGCCGAGCGTGCGCCGGCATCCGACTCGCCGGTGGCGATGGGGATGATGTTCGCGCCCATGCCCCTGCCCGACGACAAGCAGCCCTACGTGAAGGACGTCGAAGGGGTCGACGACCGCATCACGATCCTGTGGTTCACGGAGGGCGACTCCCTCGACGCGTGGGACGAGTTCGCAGGAGCCGGCGAGCAGGTGGCGGCGACCGGCCTCGGCCGCGTCGAGCTCATGGCGCCGTTCACGCCGACGCTCCCCGGCACCGACCGCTACGTCGACGAGCTGCGCGCCCCGCAGTGATGCCGCGACCAGGTCACGAACGTGACAAGCTGCCCATCCGCGCGGCTCGTCGGCCGTGCCCCGAACCCGAGGACGACGAGATGACACAGCTCGGCCCGGTGGAGCTCCTGTTCGTGGAGTTCCCAGGCAACCAGTTCACCGGTGAGATCATCCCCGCGCTCAGCGACCTGATCGACCAGGGCACGATCCGGGTGCTCGACCTGGTCTTCGTGGCCAAGGACGCCGACGGCAACGCGGTCGGCATCGAGCTCGAGGACCTCCCCGCCGAGTCGAAGGACGCCTTCACCGACCTCGTCGAAGAGCTCGCGGAGCTGATCTCGGACGAGGACGTCGAGGACCTCGCCGAGGCGCTCGAGCCGAACTCCTCCGCCGCGATCCTGCTGTTCGAGCACAAGTGGGCCATCCCGTTCCGCGACGCCATCGCCAACTCCGGTGGCCAGCTCGTGGCGCGCCTGCCCATCACCGAAGAAGCACTCGCCGAGATCGCCGCCGCGGGCTGACGCCCGTCCCGATCCCTCACCACCAGGAGAAACCTCATGCCCTTGCGAAGAGGACCCGGACTCGTCCGCACCGTGGGTCGCACCGCCGTCATCGCCGGCACCGCCAGTGCGGTGGGTGGCCGAGTGAACCACCGCCAGCAGGAGAAGTACGCGGCTCAGGACCAGCAGCAGCAGCCGCAGTACGCCGAGGCGCCGCCCGCGGCCGCACCCGCGCCGTCGGAGGACGACCAGATCGCGCAGCTCGAGAAGCTGGGCGACCTCCACGCCAAGGGCATCCTCACCGACGAGGAGTTCGCGGCGAAGAAGGCGCAGATCCTCGGCCTCTGACCCGTCAGAGGATCAGAGTCCGTAGAGCGCAGCCGCGTTCGCGGACAGGATCAGCTGCTGCTGGTCGTCGGGGAGCGGCGCGATCGATGCGCGCAGTTCGTCGAGCGCGCCCGGGAACGTCGAGTCGGCGTGGGGGTAGTCGGAGCCCCACACGATGCGGTCTGCCCCGACGAACGGCGTGAGCGCGGCGAGCGTGGCCTCGTCGATCTCGAACGACACCCAGCACTGGCGCGCGAAGTACTCGCTCGGCGTGAGGTGCATGCGGGGCGCGTAGCCCGCGTAGGAGTCGACCTGGTGGTCGAGCCGAGCGAGCCAGTAGGGCACCCACCCGCCACCTGCTTCGAGGAACACGACGCGCAGCTCGGGGTGGCGGTCGAGAACGCCTTCGGCGATGAGCTGCGCGCACGCGAACATCTGCTCGAACGTGTGCGACACCGCGTGCATGACGAGGAAGTTGCTGGGCCGGCGGTCCCAGCCCAACGGTGGCACCGCGGGCTGGAAGCCCTCGTGCACCCCGACCGCCATGCCGAGCTCCTCGGCGGCGGCCCAGAACGGCTCGTACACGTCGTCCACGATCGAGCGTCCGAGGCACGGGTTCGGCCGGACGAACGCGGCGACGAACCCGAGCTCGTCGTGCGCTCGCTGCAGCTCGTGCACCGCGTCGGCGGGTGACTGGAACGGCACCATGGCCGCGCCTCGGTACCGATCGGGCGCGGCCGCGCAGTACGTGGCGAGCCAGTCGTTGTACGCCCGGGCGATCTGCACCGCGGCATCAGGATCGGTGATCCCCCAGAAGCCGAGCCCGATCGTGGGGTACAGGACGGCGACGTCGATCCCTTCGTCGTCCATGTCGACGAGCCGCGCCACGGGGTCGAAGGCTCCGGCGCGCGCCTGCTCGAGCGGGAAGGGTGCAGTGGCGCCGGTGCTCACATCGGTCCCCGGCGTGCCCATCTGCCCGAGCTTGGCGACGAACACCTCGTCGTCCCCGACGATCACGTGGTCGAGGCCGCGCGCGTCGGTCTCGATCCTGGGTCGTATGGCTGCATCGAGGTGAGCCCACGCCGCGCGCGGTTCGAGCACATGGCCGTCGGCGTCGATCACCAGGTTCGCCATGCGGCGAGGCGCCCTTGAGTGACGCGGCGGACGAGGTCGATGCCAGACTGGCCCGGGCTGTCCATCCGTCGCCACCCGAGGCCGTCGTCGATCGCCGGCGCCGTCGTCGCAATGGAGGTCGCGAGCACGAGGCGTGCCCAGTTCACGACCGGCGCGATCACCTTCGCGCTTCCAGACACCGACGGCTGGCGTCGCGACCGGCACCGACGCCCGTCGTGACCTTCCACAGCCGCACCCGACGAGAACGAAGCGCTCCGCGCCGGTCATTCCTTCCACCACCCGCCCTGGCGTCCGGGCATCGTCGGCATCGTCGTGCGACGACAGCACCGCACTGGACCGAGCTCGCCGAGCTCGTCAGCGACCCGAGATGCGGAGGGTGCGCCTCGACGAGGTCTGGTTCCGTCAAGGACCTGCACTGCTTGTGGACCTAGATTATCTACAAGCGCACGACGATGCGGCCGACGGTGCGGCGTTGCTCCATCGCGTCGAGCGCGACCGGGAGCTCGTCGAACGGCACGTCGAGGCCGACCACGGGCTTGACCGCGCCCGAACCCACCAGTTCGAGCACCCGGTCGTGCAGCGCGAGCGCGTCGGCACGGGAGACGAAGTTCGAACCGACCGCGGCCTTCACCGCGAGCGGGTCGTCGACGTACGCCAGGCACACGCCGACGAGCGAGAAGTTCCCGAACAGGATCGGGCGCGGCACCATGCCCTCGTCCTCGGCTTCGATGCCCGACGCGAATCCGGCGAGCACGTGACGGCCGCCGAACGCCATGCACCGGAACGTGCGGGTGGTGATCTCCCCGCCGATGGTGTCGAACGCGACATCGACCCCGCGGCCAGCGGTGGCCTCGAGTGCGGCGTCGACGAAGTCGGTGGCGCTGGTGTCGACGGCGACGTCGGCCCCGAGCTGCGCACAGAAATGCGCCTTCTCCGCCGATCCCGCGAGCGCGATCACCGACGCGCCCGCCGCCTTCGCCAGCTGCACCGCCGCCGAGCCGACGCCGCCCGCGGCCGCGTGGATCAGCACCGTCTCACCGTCGCGGACGCCGGCGCGCACGTACAACGAGAGCGCGGCCAGGTGGAACGGCATGAGGATCGCCGCCGCGTCGGGCAGCGCGATCGACTCCGGCATCGGGAACACCATCGACGCCGGCGCCACCGCGTACTCCGCGTAGCCCCCGAACGCACCACTCGGGATCGCGACGACCCGCGTCCGCGATCGAGCGCGGCATCGACGCCCTCGCCCACGGACTCGACCGTGCCGAGCGACTCCATGCCGGGGACGTAGGGCGCGGGGACCGGCACCGTCGCGTACCGGCCGTGGATGCCGTCGATGTCGTTGAAGTTCAGCGTGATCGCGTCGGCCCGCACGAGCACCTCACCCGGCCCGGGAGTGGGCACGTCGACGTCGACGAGGCGCAGCACGTCGCGCGGGGCGCCGTGCTCGACCGCTTGCCAGGCGCGCACCGTGCTGTGATCTACGCGGCGGGATCGAGCGCGAGCGGCAGGTTCGACAGGCCGCGCACGTTGCTGGAGTACGCGCGCTGCATCGGCTGGCGCAGCTCGTAGTTCGGGTAACGGGCGAGCAGCTCCTCGAACGCGATGCGCGTCTCGAGTCTCGCCAACGCGGCACCGACACAGAGATGGATGCCGAAGCCGAGCCCGACGTGGCGCTCGATGTCGCGGTGGATGTCGAAGTACTCCGGGTCGGCGAACGCCCGCTCGTCGTGGTTGGCCGCACCGGTGATGAGGATGACGCGCGAGTCGGCGGGGATGGTCACGCCGTGGAGGGTGACGTCCTGCTCGACCCACCGGCCCTGGTAGTGCGACGGCGGATCCCAGCGCAGCATCTCCTCGACCGCGTTGGGGATGAGCGACGGATCGGCGACCAGCTCGGCGCGCTGGTCGGGATACCAGTCGAGCGCGACGACGCCGTTGGCGATGAGCTTGGCGGTGGTCTCGTGCCCGGCGATGGTGAGCTCGAGCAAGCGGTACGCGACCTGCTCGTGCGTGAGCATCACGTCGTTGCCGTCGTCGTCGCGCACCGTCGACGTGAGGAGCAGCGACGCGATGTCGTCGCCCAGGTTGCGCGACTTCTCGTCGACGATCTGCATCAGCAGCACCATGATGGCGCCCATCGCCTGCTGGGTCGTGTCGCTGATGTTGCCCTCTTCGTCGGCTTCGGAGCGATCGAGGATGGCGTCGGAGTAGCGGCGCAGCTCTTCGCGTGTCTCCATCGGGAGCCCGAGCATCTCCGCGATCACCATCATGGGGAGGTGGGTGGAGAACTCGGCGACGATGTCGATCTCACCCTTGTCGCGTGCGCCATCGAGCACACCGGCGGCGATGTTGCGCACCTTGGGCTCGAGGTCGGAGATCGCACGTGGCGTGAAGAGCCGGGACACCAGCTTGCGGTGCCAGCTGTGGCTGGGCTCGTCGCGGCTGATGAGCACGTCGTTGCCCTTGTCGTAGCCCTCGATGGTCACGCCGTGGCCCGACAGGAAGGTCCCCGGGTCGAGGTGCGCGGCGAGCACGTCGTCGAAGCGCGAGAGCGCCCAGAACCCGATCTCCTCGTTCTGGTACACGGGCGCTTCGTCACGCAGCCACTGGTACGCGGGGTACGGGTTGGTCTGGATGTCGCGAGCGAACGGGTTGTACTCCACGGTCGTCTTCCCCCCTGGGCGCGTCGTGTCGGGCGTTCACCGTACGTCAGTCGGTGAGGGGGTGCCCACGATCCGTTCGTAGGCCACCGGGTCGGTGGCGCCCTCGGTGCACAGCACCAGGGCCCGACGGCCGCGCACCTCGACCCCGGCCTCCTCCGCGTGGGCCGCGAGCGCCCGGAGTCCCGCCAGCGACGCCGCACCGGTCTCGCCGGCGACGACCCCGAGCGTGGCGAGGTCGCGCATCGCCTGCTCGGCGGCCGCGTCGGCGACGGCCACGAACGCGTCGACGCCCGCGAGCACGGCCGGCCACGCGATCAGCGACACGGTGCCGCAGTTGAGTCCGGCCATGATCGAGTCGTGCGGGCCGGGCACGAACGCCGGTGCGCCGGCGCGGGCCGACTCGAGCCCGCACGCCGCGCTCAACGGTTCGACCGCCACCACCGCCGCACGCGCCGAGTAGTGCGCGACGACGGCGGCGGTGAGCGCGCCCACGCCCATGGGCACCACCACGAGGTCGATGTCGTCGTCGTCGCCGAGTTGCTCGTCGACCTCGGCGAAGATCGTGGTGTAGCCCGCGATGACGTCGGCGGGTACGTCGACGTAGCCGTCCCACGAGGTGTCCGACACGACGAGCACGTCGGCGCCGCGCGAGAGCGGCGGACGCCGCGACCGCGTCGTCGTACGTGCCCTCGACCACCTCGACGCTCGCGCCCTCCGACTCGATGCCGGTGATGCGAGCCTCGGCGGTGCCGGCAGGGACGAGGATGCGACACGAGCAGCCGAGCAGGCGAGCCATGCGTGCCACGGCGCGGCCGTGGTTGCCGTCGGTGGCGGCGACGAGCGTGATCGGGCGGTCGGTGGCGAGCGCGGCGCGCAGGTCGTCGAGCGTCGGCGGATCGGGCAGCGTGCCGAACCGGTCGACGAGCAGACGCGAGATCGCCCACGACGCGCCCAGGATCTTGAACGACGGCAGCTCGAGCCGACTCGACTCCACCTTGACCCACAGCGCGTCGAGTCCGAGCTCGGCCGCCAGCGCGGGCGCCTCGATCAGCGGGGTCACCGCGTACCCGGGGAGCTCGCGGTGGAACACGCGCGGGTCGCGGCCGATCTGCGCTGCCGGTGGCACCGCTACCCGGTGGGGGTTCGCGTAGACCTGCACGGGCCCCGTCGTGTCGGATGTCATCGCCGTAGTTCACACGATGGCAACCGTGCGCGCGTTGACAAAATGTTGAAAGCCCGTGAACCTGGATCCGTGACCGAGTTCGTCGTCAACGGCACGCCGGTGCAGATCACCGGCGATCACCCGCACCTCCTCGAGCGCGCTGCGCGAGGAGCTCGGCGTGCTGTCCGCGAAGGACGGTTGTTCACCTTCCGGTCAGTGTGGCTGTTGCACCGTGCTCGTCGACGGCAAGGCGATCGTCAGCTGCAACCTCTCGCTCGAGCGGGTCGAGGGCGCGGAGATCACCACGCTCGAAGGGATCGACGCCGACCAGCGTGACCGCATGGCCGCCGCATTCGCGTCGACCGGCGCCTTGCAGTGCGGGTTCTGCACGCCCGGCATCCTCGTCCGCACCGCGTCGCTGCTGGAGAAGAAGGGCGCGGGTCTCGACCGCAACACCGCGGCCCGTCACCTCGGCGCTCACCTCTGCCGGTGCACCGGGTACGTGAAGATCCTCGACGCGGTGGAGCTGCTCGCCAAGGGCGAGTCTCCGCAGCCCGTCGCCCTCGGCGGCGTCGGCACGAGCGGCACCCGCTACCAGGGCCTCGACCTCGCGGTGGGGGAGAAGCACTACGTCGACGACCTCCGCGTCGACGGCATGCTCCACGGCGCGCTCCATCTCGCCGCCCACGCCCGCGCCGACGTCGTGGCGATCGACGTGAGCGCGGCGGCCGCGGTCGACGGCGTGGTCGGCGTGTTCACCGGTGCCGACGTCCCCGGCGTGCTGAAGGTGGGCCTGATCCACAAGGACTGGCCGGTGTTCATCCCCGTCGGCGGGCGCACCTCCTACCTGGGTGACGTCATCGCCATCGTGGTGGCGGAGACGCGCGCCATCGCGCGTCGTGCCGCCGAGCTCGTGCAGGTCGAGTACGCGCCGCTCACACCCATCACCGACCCCGCGCTCGCGATCGCCACCGACGAGGACGCGGTGTGGGGTCTCGACGGCAACGTGCTGTCGCGCTCCGTGTACGCGCGTGGCGATGTCGACACCGCGTTCGCCGACAGCGCGCACGTGGTGCACGACGTGTACCAGACGCAACGCATCGAGCACGCGTTCCTCGAGCCCGAGTCGACGCTGGCGGTGCCGCGGCCTGACCAGCAAGGCATGCACGTGTACTCGGGCGGTCAGGGCGTGTGGGACGACCGCGACCAGATCGCGTCCGTCCTCGACATCGACGCCGAGCGGATCACGGTCGAGCTCGTGTCGAACGGTGGTGCGTTCGGGGGCAAGGAGGACATGAGCAACCAGGCGCAGACCGCGCTGGCGGCCTGGCTGCTCGGACGGCCGGTGAAGTGCACGCTCTCGCGCGAGGAGTCGCTGCTGCTCCACCCGAAGCGCCACCCGGTGCGCATCGACCTCGAGGTCGGCTGCGACGCCGACGGGAAGCTCACCGCACTGCGCGGCGCGCATGCTCGGTGACTCCGGGCCCTACGCGTCGGTCGGCATGAAGGTGCTCGAACGCGCCGCCGGCCACGCCAGCGGGCCGTATCGACTCCCCGCCATCGACGTGGAAGCGATCGCCGCTCGCACCAACAACTCGGTGTGCGGCGCGTTCCGCGGGTTCGGCGCCAACCAGGCCCAGTTCGCGATGGAGGGCGCGCTCGATCGCCTCGCCGACCTCGTCGGCATCAGCGGTTGGGAGATCCGCAGCCGGAACGTGGTGGCGCCGGGCGACGTGTGGGGTCCCGGCCAGATCATGGACGACGGCTGCCGGGGTGCCCGCCGGTGCCTCGACGCGCTCAAGCCCGCCTACGAGGCGGCGCAGGCCGCGGGACGCGCCGTCGGCATCGGTCTCGGACTCAAGAACTCGGGCCTCGGCAACGGCTTCCTCGAGATCGTGCGCGCGGTCGTGCGCTTCCAGCCCGACGGCATCGTCGAGGTGCGGCACTGCTGGACCGAGATGGGCCAGGGCGTGCACACCGTCGCCGCGCAGGTCGCGATCGAAGAGCTGGGCATCGATCCCGAACGCATCCGCGTGTACGTCGACACCACCCGCGAGCTCGGGGCCGGTCAGACCACCGGCAGTCGCGGCACGCTCATGGGTGCGGGCGCGGTCGCCGACGCGTGCCGCGCCGCGCTCGCCGACGGCTGCCAGGTGGGCATCGACTACCACGGTGAGTACCGGGTCGACTGGACCAGCTCGATCGAGTCGGGGGTGGAACACCCGATCATCCACTCCGCGTTCGGGTACGCGTCGCAGCTGGTGGTGATCGACCGCGACACGGGCGCGATCGAACGGGTGGTCGCGGCGCACGACGTCGGTCGCGCGGTCAACCCGCTGCTGTGCACCAACCAGATCGAGGGCGCGGTGCACATGGGCCTCGGGTACGCGCTGACCGAGGACTTCCCCTGCGACGCCGACGGCCGACCGCTGGTGACGACGTTGCGCGGCCTCGGCATCATCCGGGCCAAGGACGTCCCCGCCATCGACGTGATCCTCGTGGAGGAGCCGCAGCCGCGCTCGCCCTACGGCGTCAAGGGCGTGGGCGAGATCGGCCTGGTGCCGACGGCCGGCGCGGTGGCGGCCGCGCTGCACGATCTCGACGGCGAATGGCGCACCCGACTGCCGATGCGGCGGGAAGCGTCAGCCATGGAGGCGGTGTGACGGTCGAGACACCCGGACTGGTCTGCGCGCACACCCACCTGTACTCGTCCTTGGCGCGCGGGATGCCCGCACCGGCGCGAACGCCGACCACGTTCGTCGAGATCCTCGAGCGCATCTGGTGGCGGCTCGACCGCGCGCTCGACCTCGAGCTCGTGCGCTGGTCGGCGCGCCTCGGTGCGCTCGAAGCGCTCGAGGCCGGGACCACTGCCATCGTCGACCACCACTCCTCCCCGAACGCGATCGAGGGCAGCCTCGACGTGATCGCGGAGGCGTGCGCCGAGGTCGGTGTGCGCGTGCGCTGCTGCTACGAGGTCACCGACCGCAACGGGCTCGACGGTGCCAAGGCCGGCCTGGCCGAGAACGAGCGGTTCCTGCGCGCCGGGGGCGACGGCTTCGTCGGTGCCCACGCGTGCTTCACGCTCTCCGAGGACACCCTCGACGCGGTCTCCGATCTCGCCGCCGACCTGGGCGTCGGCGTGCACCTCCACGTCGCCGAGTCCGAAGCCGACGCCGGCGCCGGCACGAGGTTGCTCGTCCACGCCGATCAGTCGTGGTTGCTGGCCCACGCGGTGCACCTCGAGCGCCAGCTCCCCGGCATCGTCGTGCACAACCCGCGTTCCAACCTCAACAACGCGGTGGGGTACGGCCGTCCGGCCCGGTTCGAACGCGTCGCGCTCGGGACCGACGGCATCGGCGCCGACATGCTCGAGGAGTTCCGCCTCGCGTTCGCGCTCGCCCGTTCGCGCGACCTCGACTTCGCGCCCACCGACGCGTGGAGGTGGTTGCAGACCGGTCACCAACTCGTGCCCGGCGCCGCGTGCGACCGCGTCACGTGGGACTACACGCCGATGGAGCCGTGGCACCTGGCCTACACGACCGTCGGTGCGGCCGGTGCGCGTCGTCGTCGACGGTGAGGTGGTGCTCGACGAATCGGGCCCCACCCGCGTCGACGCCGCCGAGATCCGGGCCCGGGCGCGCGAAGAAGCCCAACGACTCTTCTCGAGGATGGCCGACCTGTGAGACGACCTCCCGAGGACTGCCCGTGAGTGCCCGCGTCGCCCTGTACCTGCAGGACGCCCACCCGATCCGCGACGGCATGCGCTACGCCCGCCAGGCCGAGGACGCCGGGTTCGAAGCGGTGTGGCAGGCCGAGAGCCGGCTCGTGCGCGAGGCGACCGTGCCGCTCGCCGCGTTCGGCGCGGTCACCGAGCGCATCGGCCTCGGTTCCGGCGTGGTCAGCATGTGGGTGCGCAACCCTGCGTTCCTCGCCGCCACCTTCTCCACCCTCGACGACCTCGCGCCCGGTCGCGTCACGCTCGGCATCGGCGCGTGGTGGGATCCGCTGGCGTCGAAAGTCGGCATCAGCCGCGACAAGCCGCTGCGGGCGATGCGCGAGTACGTCACCGTCGTGCGCGCGCTCCTCGCCAACGAGACGGTCACGTTCGACGGCGAGTTCGTGCACCTCGACGGGGTGGAGCTCGACTACGTGCACCAGGAGCGTCGGCCCAAGCAGGTGCCGATCGTGATCGGCGCCACGGGTATGCAGATGATGAGGTTGGCGGGCGAGATCGGCGACGGCGCGCTCCTCAACTACCTGGTGTCGCCCTCGTACAACGAGGGTGCGCTCGCCGCCCTCGCGAGGGTGCCGCACGCGTCGGTCGCACCCTCGACGACATCGACCGGCCCCAACTCGTGGTGTGCTCGATGGACGACGACCGCGACGCCGCGCTCGACGCCGCCCGCCTGCTCGTCACGCAGTACCTCGGCCAGCAGCCGCACATCATGAAGGCGTCGGGGGTGCCCGAGGAGCTGCTCGACGAGATCGGCAAGGTGCTCACGTGGCCGGCGACGCACGAGGACGTCGTCACCGCGTCGAAGTTGGTCCCCGACGACATCGTCCAGCTGATCACCGCGTCGGGCACCCCGGAGGAGTGCCGGGCCAAGGTGGCCGAATACGTTGCCACCGGGTGCACGTGCCCGGTGCTCTACCCGCTCGGCGACGACGTCGGCGCGATGATCGATGCGTTCGCCGACTGGCATCCTGACGACCCGACGGCCTGAGGAGAGACGTGGACTACGACGGAGTACCTGCGCCGGCTGCCCAAGGTCGAGCTCCACTGCCACGTGGAGGGGACGCTGCGCCCGGCAGACCGTCGCCGACCTCGCGCGCAAGCACGACATCGCGCTGCCGACCGACGACGTCGACCGCATCTACGACTACGAGACCATCTACGAGTTCCTCGAGATCTTCCGGCTGGTCAACTCGACCGTGATCGACCGTGACGACTTCGCGCGCATCGCCTACGAGTCGCTCGAGGACGGCGTGAAGCTCGGCAACCTCAAGTACCGCGAGATGTTCTTCAACCCGACGCTGCACACGATCCGCGGCGTGCCGATGGCGACGGT
Organism: uncultured Actinomycetes bacterium; assembly: GCA_963697125.1. Lineage (GTDB taxonomy): Bacteria > Actinomycetota > Acidimicrobiia > IMCC26256 > DASPTH01 > DASUAS01. Next base: position 142,055 of record CAVOMW010000015.1, on the reverse strand, counting down.
GATCGACGGGCTCGATCGACGGTTGCGCGGCGGCCGAAGCCGACTTCGGCGTGCGGTGCCGCCTCATCGCCGACGTGTACCGCCAGGACCCGCCGGCCGATGGCGCTGCAGATGACCGAGGAGGTCGTCGCAACCGGTCGCGACGAGGTGATCGGGCTCGGCATGGACGCGGCCGAGGCCCCCGACCCGCCCGAGCAGTTCGCCGAGTGCTTCGCGCTCGCGGGGAAGGCCGGACTGCACCGCACGAGCCACGCCTCCGAGGACGGCGCCGCCGGTGAACATCACCACGTGCCTCGACGTGCTCGGCTGCGAGCGGATCGACCACGGCTACCACATCCTCGAAGACGACGCGGTGGTCGATCGGTGCCGCGACGACGGCATCCACTTCACGTGCTGTCCCACCTCGACGGCGGTCGTCTACGGCTGGCCCGATCTCACCACGCACCCGATCAACGGGATGATGCGCGGCCGGGCCTGCTCGTGCACCTCAACTCCGACGACCCGACGATGTTCCGCACCGACATCGGCAAGGAGTACGTCGACTTCGTCGGTCAGAACGATTACCCGCCGGATGTGGCGAAGCACCTGGTGCGCAACGGTGTGGACGCGACCTGGCTCGACCCGTCCGAGAAGGCATCGCTGCGCGCCGCTCTTCGACGACGAGCTCGGCGACGCTCGACAAGGAGCTGGTGCCGCTGACCTGATGCTCGCCGAACACCGATCCCGCGTTGCGCCACGGCGTGGCACGCGGTTGCCGCGAGCAACGAGATCGGACGCGATCCGGTGCAGGTGCGGCTGCTCGGCGACGACGTGGGTGCTCGCGCGGCTGCCCGACGGCCGGCGGCTCGACCCGCTCGTCGCGTTCGAGGACCGGTGCCCGCACCGTCTCGCGCCGCTGTCGGCGGGCTGGGTCGACGGCGCGACGTTGCGGTGCGGGTACCACGGCTGGTGCTTCGACGCCGACGGGGCGTGCACCGAGATCCCGCCGCTCGGGGGCAGCGACCGCATCCCGCCGCGTGCCGCGGCCACCTCACCCGCCGGGCTCGCCGAGCGCAACGGCATGGTGTTCCTCGCGCCCGAGCCGCCGGTCACCTGAGCTGCTCGACATTCCGGACGCCGACGATCCGACGCTTCCTGCACGGCACGCTCGAGCCGATCCGCGCGCGCGTCGGCGCCGGGCTGATGCTCGACAACTTCCTCGACATGGCGCACTTCCCGTTCGTGCACGCGGCGACGATCGGCACCGCCGGAGCGCGTCGAGGTCCCGAGTTCGCGGTCGAGCGCGACGGGCTCGGGATGGCGCGTGCACCAGCCGCCACCCGTTCCCGAACCGCGAGGATCCGGGCGTCGCCGCAGGGCATCCGTCCGCTCCTGCAGCAGCGCTCGCTCGAGTACCGACTACCGCGCACCGTTCTCGATCTGCCTGCGCATCGACTACGTGCGAGGCGGGCGGGACCAACGTGCTCGACTTCTTCGTGCAGCCCGAGGACGACGAGCAGCTGCCGCATCTACACGACCGTGCACCGCAACGACCTCGACGGTGACCGAGCACGGCTCGCCGATGCGGTCGCGTTCGAGCGCAAGATCCTCGACGAGGACCTGCGCTGCAGGAGCAGTACGTCGACCGGCGGCTGCCGCTCGACCTCACCGCCGAGGTGCACGTGAAGGCCGACCGCCTCGACGATCGAGCTGCGCCGCATCCTCGCCGACCTCGTCGCCGCCGCCACCGGAACTGGACAGGGCCCAGCGGCCCGGCGCTCCGCGCCGAGAGTGGAAAGGAGGCCTGATGCGCGATCGATCCCGTCGACCCCGCGCTGCGTGCACCGAGCCGTCGCGGCCGCGCAGGGCCGCGAGCCGTTCGACCTGCTGCTCACGGGCGGCACGCTCGTCGACGTCGGGTGCGGCGAGCTGCGCGCCGGCCGACGTCGGCATCGTCGGCCCGCTCATCGCCAGCGTGCACGAACCGGGGACGCGCACCGATGCGCTCGACGCGCTCGACTGCACCGGGCGCTTCGTCGCGCCCGGGCTTCATCGACATGCACGTGCACTTCGAGTCGTCGATGCTCACGCCGGGCGGCTACGCCGAAGCGGTGTGCCCGCGCGGCACCACCACCGTGTTCGCCGATCCGCACGAGCTCGCCAACGTCGCCGGCGTCGCCGGGCGTGCGCTACGCGGTCGAAGCGAGTCGCGGCCTGCCGGTGCGGTTCATCGTGCAGGCGCCGTCGTGCGTCCCGCCGCAACCCGGGCCTCGAGCTCTCGGGCGCCGACCTGTACGGCCCCGACGTCGACCGAGATGCTGTCGTGGGACGAGGTCGGCGGCCTCGCCGAGGTCATGGACATGCTCGGCGTGCTCGGCGGCGCCGACCGCATGGTCGACGTCGTGGCCGCCGGCCTCGACAGCGGCAAGCTCGTGTCGGGCCACGCCGCCGGCCTCACCGGCCCGGTGCTGCAGGCGCTACCTCGCGGCGGGGATGACGTCGGACCACGAGATCTTCACCGAGCCCGACTGCCTCGAGAAGCTCCGGGCCGGCATCACCGTCGAGCTGCGCGGCATGATCGACGCCGATCCTCCCCGGCATCGTCGCCGAGGTGAACGCGCTGCCGATCCCGCCGACGCACCTCGTCGCCGCCACCGACGACCTGTTCGCGCTCACGCTGCTCGACGACGGCGGCATCGACCACCTGCTGCGGCGGCTCGTCGCGTACGGCATGGACCCGGTGCTCGCGTTCCGGTGCGCGACCTACAACGCGGCCTACCGGCTGCAGCGCGCCGACCTCGGTGCTGGTCGTCGCCGGTCGTCAGGCCGACGTCGTCGTGCTCGACCGATCTCGACGTCGTTCGCGGCCGAGCGACGTGTTCACCGACGGGCAGCTGGTCGCGGCGCGGTGGCCGCATGCTCGTCGACGTCGTCGAGGGTCCGAGCGATCCGCCGCTCGACACCATGCGGCTCGACGCTCGATGGTCGCCGACGACTTCCTGCTGCGGCTCGACGCGCCCGACGGCGAGCACCGCATGCGCGTGATCGCCGACGCGGTGATGACGCGGTGGGACGAGACCGACGTCGACGGTGCGCGACGGCGTGGTCGACGTCCCGCCCGGCTCACCTCGTGCAGGTCACCGTGCACCGCCACGGTCGCATCGACCCCGACGCCGCACGCCGCGCTGCTCGTCGGGCTGGGGCGACTGGACCGGCGCGGTCGCCACGACGGTCGCGCACGACACGCACAACCTCGTGGTGTTCGGCCGCGACCCCGACGACATGGCGCTCGCCGCCAACACCGTGATCGCGTCGGGCGGCGGTGTCGCGGTGGTGCGCGGCGGCGAGGTGCTCGCGGCACATCGAGCTGCCGATCGCGGGCATCCTCTCGCCGTTGCCCGCGGCCGAGGTCGCCGACGCGCAGCGCGCGGTGCAGGACGCCGCGGTGGGGATCGGGCTCGTTCGCGCCGACGCGTCACCCAGCCGCTGTTCCAGGTGATGCTCTCGTCGCTCGCCTGCCTGCCCGGACCGCACGTCACCGACGTCGGCCTCATCGACGGCACGACCGGCGAGTTGGTCGCCACCGCCCTGATCTCCTGAACGCGCGTACGGTGAGCCGGTGACGGCTCGAGCGGTGGAGGTCTACCCCGGGGGATACCCGCGTCGTTGGCGCGCGCTGGGCGTGCTGTGCCTCTGTCTCTCGGTGGTCGTGATCGACAACACGATCCTCGCGGTCGCGTTCCCGAGCATCGAATCCGGGCTCCACACCAACGAGGCCGGCCTGCAGTGGATCGGCAGCGCCGTACGGCCTCGTGCTCGCGGGCCTGCTCCTGCCGCTCGCGGTGGTGGGCGACCGGCGCGGCCGCAAGGGCCTCCTCCTGATCGGCCTGGTCATCTTCGGCGTCGCGTCGGCTGCGGCCGCGTTCGCGACGACCGCGGTCTGGCTGGCGATCGCGCGGGGCGCGATGGGCGTCGGTGGCGCGTGCACGATGCCGTCGACCCTGTCGGTGCTCGGCAACATCTTCCCGGAGCACGAGCGTGGCAAGGCGATCTCGGTCTGGTCGGGGGTCGCCGGGCTCATGACCGCGGTCGGTCCGGTCATCGGGGGCCTCCTGCTCGCGCACTTCTGGTGGGGATCGGTCTTCCTCGTGAACGTGCCCGTCGTGATGGTGGCGATCGTCCTCGTGGCGCGCTCGGGTCCCCCGCTCGCACGACCCGGCGTCGCCGCAGGTCGACCGCTGGAGCGCGGTCCTGTGGTGGGGCGCGCTGACCGCCATCATCCTCGCCATCGTCGAGGGTCCCGAGCGCGGATGGGCGTCGCCGCTGGTGCTCGGCTCGGCGACCGCGGGGGTGGTGCTCCTGGTCGCGTTCGCGCAAGCGCGAGGACCGCTCGCTCGAGCCGCTCATCGAAGACCAGACCCGGCGCGACCCGCGCCTGCGCTGGGGCGCGGCGGCGGTGTCGGCGCTGTTCTTCGGGGTGATGGGGACGCAGTTCGTCCTGACCCAGTGGATCCAGGGACCACAAGGGCACAGCGCGCTCGCCACCGGCCTCTACTTCGTGCCGACCGCGATCACCTCGGTGCTCTTCGCGCTCGCTGAACCCGAAGATGGCGGCGCGGTGGGGCCACGGCCTGGTCGCCGGGCTCGGCCTCGCGGTCACCGCCGCCGGCGCGCTCGTCGCCGCCGTCTCGGTCGTGGCCGAGAGCCTGCCCGGCGTGGTGCTGGCGGGCACGCTGATCGGGATGGGCATCGGCATCGCCGCGGTGTCGTCGGTCGAGCTCATCATGTCGTCGGCGCGGCCCGAGCGTGCCGGCTCGGCATCGGGCGTCAACGAGACCCTGGTCGAGGCATCGGGCGCGCTCGGCATCGCCGTGCTCGGCAGCGTGCTCGTCGAGACCGGCAGCTACGCGTGGCCGCTGCCGGTCGTCGCCGTGGTCGCGGCCGGGGTCGCACTGGGCATGTTCGTGGCGTTCCGGCGAGGACGCCTCAGGCCCCCTCGATCGAAGTCGGCGCGAGCCATTCGTCGATCGAACCCAGCGCCGACGCCTTGAGCTCGGCGGGTGCGCCCGACCCCGAGATCGACGCCCGGGCCACCGATGCCAGCGCGGCGTCGTCGAGGCCCATCTCGGTGCGGGCCAGCTCGTACTCGTGCAGCAGCACCGGTCCGAACAGCAGCGGATCGTCGCCGTTGAGGCTGCACTGGATCCCCGCCTCGAGCAGCTGGGGGAGCGGGTGCTCGGCGAGCGACGGGTACACCGAGAGCAGCAGGTTCGACGTCGGGCACACGTCGAGCACGATGTCGGAGTCGGCGAGCACCTTCACCAGCTCCGGGTCCTCGATCGAACGCACGCCGTGCTGGAGCCGGTCGGGCTGGAGCGTCTCGAGCGCGCCCCACACCGACTCGGGCCCCGCCAGCTCGCCCGCGTGGGGCGTCGAGAGCAGCCCCGCCTCCTTGGCGATCGCGAACGCCTCGGCGTAGGGCTCGGGCGGTCCGATGGCCTCGTCGTTGGCGAGACCGAACGACACGACCCCACGGTCGGCGTGCGCCGCGGCCAGCTGCGCCTGCTCGACCGCCACCGACGGCTCGACCGTGCGGTCGGCGGCCAGCATCAGACCCGACCCCCACGCCGAGCTGCTCACCGGCGGCGTGGAGCGCGTCGAGCACCATGTCGACGATCTCGGCGTCCTCACCGAAGCGGTTGCGGTGGTGGGGCGCGTAGAACGACGGCTCCACGTACACCGCACCGTCGAGCACGCTGTCCTCGACCACCTCGAACACCAGCCGGGCGAAGTCTTCGGGCGTCAGCAGCACCTGGCAGGAGGCGACGTAGGTCTCGGAGAAGGCGCTGAAGGAGCCGTAGCCGCGGATCTCGGGGACCGGGATCCCGGCGACGTCGGCGAGCTCGGCCAGCGTGCTCGGGCGCATCGCCCCCTCCAGGTGGACGTGGAGGTGGCCCTTCGGCGAGAGTACGGAGGTCTCGGGCGGTCGAGTTCGGCATGGGGAGCATCGTCGCGCAGCGGCGCCGGACTCCGGCAGTCCCGAAACGCTGTGTTCACGCGGGGGTCGCGGCGAGGAAATCCGGCCCTCGTAGGTTCAACAAATCGTTGAAGGGGCGCTCGGGCCGCATGGGGCCTGATGCACGATCGACCGGAGGAAACGTGAGCGAGGCACACGAAGACCGTCAGTTCGGGCTCGACCGGCGACAGTTCCTGCAGCGGACTGCACTCGGCGCCGCGGGCCTGGCGGTGGCGGGCAGTGGGCTCTCGACGCGTCTGGAGCGGGCTCGGCGCCGCCGGGGCCGGCGCGGCGCACGCCCGACTACGGCGAAGCTCGACGTTCCAGCTGTCGTGGATCAAGAACGTCGAGTTCGCGGGCGAGTACATCGCCGACACCAAGGGCTACTACAAGAAGCAGGGCTTCTGCAGCGTCGAACCTGCTCTCGGGCGGTCCGACGGTCGCAGCAGGACGCGGTCGTCGCAGTCGGGCAAGGCGTTCGTGTGCATCTCCGCGCCCGACATCACGTCGTCGGCCGATCAACAACGGCGCCGACCTCAAGATCGATCGGCGCGCAGTACCAGAAGAACCCGTTCGCGGTCATGAGCCTCGCAGAAGAGCCCGATCAAGACGCCCGCAGGACATGATCGGCAAGAAGATCGGCGTGCAGGCCACCAACGAGGCGGTGTGGAACGCGTTCCTCAAGGCGAACGACATCGACCCGTCGCAAGATCGACAAGGTGCCGGTGCAGTTCGACCCGACGCCGCTCGCGCAGGGCAGGTCGACGGCTGGTTCTCGTTCTTCACCAACGAGCCGAACCTGCTGAAGCTGCAGGGCGTGCCGACACACGTACTTCCTGCTCGCCGACTACAAGCTACCCGCTCGTGTCGGAGACCTACGTCGGTGCAAGAGCGACACGCTCGACGAGCGACCGCGACAAGCTCAAGGCGTTGCCTGGTCGCCGAGATCATGGGCTGGCACGACAACCTCAAGAACCCGGCGCTCGGCGCCACGCTCGCGGCCAACGAAGTACGGCAAGGACCAGAAGCTCACCGTCGAACGAGCAGACGCTCGAGTCGAAGTCGAGAACACCGCTCATCCTCACCTCCGACACCGACGACGAACGGCCTGTTCACGATCACCGACGAGCTGATCGACGAGAACATCAACACGCTGGCGCTCGCCGGCATCAACATCACCGCAGGACAAGCTGTTCGACATGTCGGTGCTCGACGAGGTCTACGACGAGAACCCCGACCTGAAGACCTCGCCGGTCAACCCGACGACTCCGTCGTAAGGTTCCCGATGGCGACGACCACGGACCGACCGTGCCGCACGGAGCTCGACATCACGTCCGACGAGCCGCCGTGAGCTCCCGCCGGCAGCGGGATCTCGCTGCGCCAGCTCTGGAAGGAGTTCCAGGTCAAGCGCCGAGCCGCTCGTCGCGCTCGAGGAGTCGACCTCGCGCGTCCGAGGAGGGTTCCTTCGTGGCCCTGCTCGGACCGTCGGGCTGCGGCAAGTCGACGATCCTGCGGATCCTCGCCGACCTCGAGACGCCGACGAGCGGGCAGGCGCTCGTGCACGGCGAGGCGCCGGCGGCGGCGCGCGCGCAACCACCACCTCGGGCATCGCGTTCCAGGAGGCGGCGCTGCTGCCGTGGCGGTCGGTCACCGCCAACATCCAGCTGCCGCTCGAGCTCGGCGGCGTCAAGACCAGCAGCTCGACCGCCGATCGCCGACCTCGATCAAGCTGGTCGGCCTCGAGGGTTCGAGGACGCGCGGCCCGCGCAGCTCTCCGGCGGCATGCGCCAGCGCGTCGCGATCGCCGCGGTCGCTGGTCGTCGAGCCCAAGGTCCTGCTGCTCGACGAGCCGTTCGGCGCGCTCGACGAGATGACCCGCCAGCGGCTCAACCTCGAGCTGCAGCGCATCTGGACCGAGCGGGCCGTGCACGACGCTGCTCGTGACCCACTCGATCTCCGAGGCGGTGTTCCTCGTCCGACGCGTGGCGGTGATGAGCCCGCGGCCCGGGCGGATCATCGCCACGGTCGACATCGACCTGCCCCGGCCCCGCACGCCGGAGATGCTGCGCGACCCGCACTTCCACGAGCTCTGCGACCAGTTCAGCGAGATCCTGCTCGGCATGGGCCGGGCCGCCGAGAGCTGACGTGACCGCCACCGCGGTCCCGCGCCGGCGTCGCGCGCGCCGCAGTCCGAACGCGTCGGCCGGCGCCGGCTCCCGCGCGTGGCTCGGCGGGCGTGATCGGCATCGTCGGCCTGCTCGTGCGTCTGGCAGATCGTCGGGCCAGACCGGTGTTCGCGAAGGGCACGCATCCCGCCGCCGACCGACGATCGTCTCGCAGATGATCGACGACGGCTGGTCGTTCTACTGGGCCAACATCAAGGTCGACGCTGCACGAGGCGGCGTGGGGCTACGTCTGGGGCAACGTCGCTCGCCATCGGGCTCGCGCTCCTCGTGCTCATCGTGCCGCTCCTCGAGCAGCCGGCTGATGCAGCTCGGCATCGCGTCGTACTGCCTGCCGGTCATCGCGATCGGACCGATCCTGCAGATCATCTTCAACGGCGAGCACGCCCAAGATCATCCTCGCCGCGCTGTCCGTGTTCTTCACCACGCTCGTCGGCATGCTGGTGGGGCTGCGCAGCGCCGAGCCGGTGATGTTCGACGTCGTCCACGGCTACGGCGGCGGGCGCGTCGCCGAGCTCGCGAAGGTGCGCATCCGTGCCGCGCTCCCGAGCCTGTTCGCGGCGCTGCGCATCGCGGCGCCGGCCGCGATCCTCGGCGCGATCATCGGCGAGTACCTCGGTGGCGACTCCGGGCTCGGCATCGCGATGATCGCGTCGCAGACGGCGCTACCAGGTGAACCGCACCTGGGGGCTCGCCCTCGTGGCCGGGCTGCTCGCCGGCCTCGCCTACGGCATCACCGCGTTCATCGGTCGCGCTGCTCACGCCGTGGGCGCCGAGGATGGAGCGATGACGGCCACCGACTCGCTGCTCGCGCTCGAGCCGGAGAAGGTCTCGGCCCCGCACGCCGGTGACCGCGGCCGAGCAGCAACAAGTGGTGGGGCGTCGCCAAGGCGGTGCCGCTGGCGGCTGCTCACGATGGTGCTCGGCATCGCGTCGGTGCTCGTCGTGTGGCAGCTCTTCCTCGAGATCTTCGGCGTCGACCCGCTTCATCGGCCGCGGTCCGATCGACGTCTGGAACTTCCTCACCGACCGGGCACGGTGGGCGCCGACGCCCGCGACCAGCTGTGGACCGCGTCGGTGCACCACGCTCACCGACGCGGGCGTCGGTCTCGTTCGCCGGAGCGTCGGTCGCGGTGCTCGTGCGCGCTCGTGCTTCAACCTGTCGCCGTCGGCGGAGCAGACGTTCATGCCGGTCGGCGATGGTGCTGCGCTCGGTGCCGCTGGTCGCGATGACGCCGCTCATCGCGCTCGATCTTCGGCCGCGGGCTCATGTCGCGTCACCATCATCGCCGGCATCGTCACCTTCTTCCCGATCGCTGGTGAACGTCACGCTCGCGCTGCGGTGCGACGCCGCAAGGCCGCGCTCGACCTGTGCCAGGCCTACGGCGCCAGTCCCGTGACGACGCTGCGCAAGGTGCAGTTGCCCGACCGCGCTCCCGGCGTTGTTCGCGTCGCTGCGCATCGCGGCGCCGCTCGCGCTCATCGGCGCGCTGCTCGCCGAGTGGCTCGTCGACCGGCAAGGGACTCGGCTACCTCATGCTGCAGTCGGTGTCGCTCTCGAACTACAACCTGCTCTGGTCGGCGACGGTGCTCGTCACCATCTACTCGATCGTCGTGTACTCGATCATCGCCGCCATCGAGAAGATCATGCTGGCGAAGTACAGCGACCCCCGCGGCTGACTCCACGACGTTGCGTCACCTGAGGGCGTCAGAGGCCCCTCGAGTGACGCAACGTCGTGCAGGACGGGTCAGCGGCGGGCGTTCTTGACGAAGTCGTCGAGGCCGTGGTTCGGCGCGAGCTTGGTGCCGCCGTACCAGCCGCCGCGCACGTGGCGACGGATCGCCGCCCTCGCCGTCGTCGGTGGCGCGGGCCGCGCTGTGCCACAGGTCGGAGTGGTGGAGCAGCACGTCGCCGCGTTCGCAGTAGACGGCCGACCTCGCCGGGCACGTGCTCGAACCCGAGCGGCATGCTCGTCGGTGCCGCCGAGGTGCGACCCGGGCACGACGCGCAGGAACCCGTTCTGCGGTGACGTCGGCGTCGAGGTGGATCGTGAACGCGACCGACGGCCACCAGTCGAGGTTCGGGCCCGACTGCGCGTCGGAGTGCCAGCCGATGCGCGAGTAGCCCGACCGATCGCCGGGGCGGGCGTCCTGGTACACGACGCCGAAGCGGTCGTCCTCGAGCAGCCAGCGACTCGGGCCCGAGCAGCGCGTCACCGCGTCGACGATCGCCGGGTGCAGCACCGCGGCGCGCGCGACGTCCGACACCTCGGTGATGTGGCACACGTAGTGCGCGAACGGTTCGCCGTCGATCACCGCGTCGGGGTCGTCGAGGATGACGGTGCCGCACTTCGTCGGGCAGCTCGCCCGCGAGCAGCCGCTGCTGCTGGCGCTCGAGCTCGATCTCGAGCTCCTGCAGCTGCTCCTCGGTGTAGAGCCCGCGCATGATCGCGAAGCCGTGCTCAGCGAAGAACGCATCGACGCCGCTCCGTCGGAGGAGGCGAGGTTCGAGGCGGTGAAGACTCCGACCTCGCGGGCGAGCGAGCTGCGGGTCGTGCTGCGTCACGATCGTCGCCTCCGTGGACACTGGTGTCGTCGGTCTCGTTGAGCTGGAGCGCACGGCTGCCCAACATCTTCGCGCGCAACCACTCGCCGGCGTTGACGGGCTCGTACCGGGCCGGGTGCTCGGCGTCGACGCACGACGGGATGGTCTCGACGACGAGGTCGGGTGGGCAGTCGAGGAAGCGGGCGATCGAGCGCCGGCGCACCGGGCCCGAGCTGTCGGCCGGCGGCGGGACCACGCGGTGCAGCGTCGAGATCCAGCGGTCGTTGGTCCAGCGGGCGAGCATGTCGCCGAGGTTGCACACGAACGCGCCGCGCGGCGTCGACACGTCGTGCCACACGCCGTCGCGGAACACCTGGAGGCCGGGCACGTCGTCGGCCAGCAGCACGGTGAGGACGCCGTAGTCGGTGTGCGCGCCCATGCGCATCTGGCCCTCGACCGGATCGGGCGTGTCGGCGCGGCGCTCGTAGTTGATGGCGCGCGTCGTGATGATGGCGTGCTCGCACCGTTCGACGAACCACTGCTCGGGCGAGGTCGAGCGCGATCGCCATCGCCTGCGAGGATGCGTGTCGGCGACGTCGGCGACGGCGCGGCTCGTACTCGAGCCACGCGTCGCGCAGGTCGGCCGGGCTCGGCGGGCCACGTGTTGGGTGCGTAGAACGACGGTGCCGCTCGTAGTACTCGCCGCCGCGTGTCCTCGCTGCCGACGTTGAACGCCTCGAACAGGTCGCGGCGGGCTCTCCTCGCCGCGGCTGTACGACGAGGCCTTCCTTGCCGAGCGCGCTGTAGCCCGCGGTTGGCGGACGGATCCTCGACCACGACGCGCGCCGCTTCTCGTGTCGGGGCGGTCGAAGAACGCGCCGAACGCGTCGAGCACGGCGTCGCACGGTCGGCTGCGGGACGCCGTGGCCGGTGACCAGCGAGGAAGCCGGTGTCGCGGCACGCCTCGTCGAGCAGCCGCGCGACCGCCGGCGCGTCGGCGGGTCCGCCGGTGCCGGAACGGCTCGAGGTCGATCGGGTGCACGGGCAGAGTCGTGCGCATGCTTCCCATCTTCAACAATCTGTTGACAGCGGGCTTTGCCGCCGTGTCACGAGCGTGAACGATGCCCGGTTGAGGTTGACTGCGGCACGTTCGCGACGCGCTCCGATGCACCGATGACCGCTGTGGAACCGGCGCGCTCGTCGACCTGCTCGTGACCGGGGCCGAGCTGGTCGCGACGGTCGACGACGAGCGGCGTGAGCTCGAGCGGCGGCTGGGTCGCGATCGACGACGGGCTCGTGCACTCGCTCGGCGACGTCGGCCGACCCGCCGCCCGGAGCCCGGCGCGGTGCTGCGACGCCGACGGCTGCCTGGTGACGCCGGGGCTGATCAACACGCACCACCACATCTACCAGAACCTCACCCGCAGCTACCGGCCCGCGGTGAACGGCACGCTGTTCCAGTGGCTCACGACGCTGTACCCGCGCTGGGCGCTGCTCGACGAGGAGGCCGCGTACGTGTCGGCGTGGGTCGGGCTGGCCGAGCTCGCGCTCGGCGGGTGCACGACGTCGACCGACCACCTCTACGTGCATCCCGCGCGGCGGCGGCGACCTCATCACCGCCGAGATCCGCGCCGCGCAGGAGCTCGGCTTGCGGTTCCATCCGACGCGTGGCTCGATGAGCCTGTCGGAGAAGGACGGCGGCCTCCCGCCCGACTCCGTCGTGCAGGACGACGACGAGATCCTGGCCGACAGCGAGCGGCTCGTCGCGCTGCACCACGACCCGTCGTGGGGCGCGATGGTGCGCGATCGCGCTCGGCGCCGTGCTCGCCGTTCTCGGTGACGCCCGAGCTCATGCGCGCGACCGCCGAGCTCGCCGAGCGGCTCGACGTCCGCCTGCACACGCACCTCGCCGAGGACCCCGACGAGGACACGCTTCGCGGAGGAGGCGTTCGGGCTGCGCACCATCGAGCACTTCGAGGACGTCGGGTGGGGGAGCGACCGGTCGTGGGTCGCGCACTGCATCTACCCGAACGACGACGAGATCGCTGCGGCTCGGCAAGTGGGGCACCGGCGTCGCGCACTGCCCGAGCTCGAACATGATGATCGGCGGCGGCGGGCATCGCGCCGGTGCCCGAGTTCCGCGCCGCGGGCGTGCCGGTCGGCCTCGGCTGCGACGGTTCGGCGTCGACCGACTCGCGCGTCGCTGTGGATGGAGGCGCGCAACGCGCTGCTGCTCGGGCGCATGCGCGAGGGCCCGCAGTCGATGGGCGCGCGCGACGCGCTGGAGATCGCGACCCGCGGGTCGGCGGGCTGCCTCGGGCGCGACGGGCGAGCTCGGGCAGCTCTCGCGCCGGGCGCGGTCGGCGACCTCGTGTGCTGGCCGCTGGAGGGCGTCGCGTTCGCGGGCGCGCTCAGCGATCCGGTCGAGGCGTGGCTGCGGTGCGGGCCGGTCGTCGGCGCGGCACACGGTGGTGCACGGCAAGGTCCGTGGTCGAGGACGGCGCACTCACCGTCGGCGGCGTCGACGAGATGCTGCGCGGCACCGGACGATCAGCGCGCGCATCCAGGGCGCGTAGGCCGGCAGTCGCAGCCGGCGGTCGTAGGTCATCGCGGCGACCGATACGCTCCCGTCAGTGGTCCGCCGTCATCCGCTGCTCGTCGCACTCGAACCGGTCGCGGAGGCGCTCGGTGCCTCGCTCGTCGCCGGGCCGCGGGTGCAGCACGGCGACATCCCGCTGCGCTGGGAGGGCGAGGTGGTCGGCGGCCTGCGCCTGCCCGGTGTGCAGGGGACGCTCGACCGCATGATCGGCGCGGTGGAGCAGGAGCTCGGCGCGCCGCTCGACGACCTGTCCCGTGAGGAGAAGCAGGCCGCGGTGCAGATGCTGCACGACCGCGGCGCGTTCGAGTTGCGCCGGTCGGTGGAGACGGTGGCCGAGGCGATGGCCGTCAGCCGCTTCACCATCTACAACTACCTCAACGCCGCCGACGCCGGCTGATCCGCCCTCACGGCAAAAGGTAGCGAGTGCTTTCAGAACTGAAACGGATCGCTACCTTTTGGATCAGGCGACGGGCGCGCGGGTCTGGGTGAAGACCTCGACGCGGCGGATCGCGCGCCGTCGTCGCTCGAGCTCGAACGTGAGGCACTCGGGCGTGCGCAGCGGCGTGCCGTCGACCTCGACCGTCTCCGACAGCTCCGCGAACGCGAGGTCACCTGCATACGTGACCCGCGTGACGTCCATCGAGTAGCCGGGCAGCGTCGGCATCAGATCGGAGAGGAACGCCACGTACTCCGGCTTGGTCGGCTTCACGTCGCCGAACGGTCCGACGCGCGTGAAGCCGTCGTCGGCCAGGCAACCGGCGAAGGTGTCCCAGTCACCCGCCACCAGCACGTCCAGGTAGGTCTCGATCAGTCCATCGCTCATGACGCGAGCCTACGCAGCTGGAAATGCCGGCGCATCCTACGCAGGCATGGTGGATGGCGCAGTGCGCGAGTGCGCTGCGATAGCGCTGGTCGAGTGCTTGGAGTTGCTGGACGAAGGTCTTCGCGTTGCGGACGTAGGTGGCCCGGCCCGTCGGGTCGGCTTTCGTGCGCAGCGCGCTCTGGACCTCTCTGACGATGTTCTGCATCAGGAGGGGGTCGAGCCAGACGTGGGGATCGAGCGCGTTGGGATCGCCTTCGGCGACTGTCTTGCCTCCGGCATGGATGGGCAGGCGGTCGAGGAGCGTGACGGTTGGCTTGTCGCGCTCCGTGGCAGCAGCCTCGACCGCGGGCTGGAATCGGTGACCCATGTCGAACACCACGTCGGCGTCGAGGACTTCGTCAATCTGTTTCGGCGTGAGCTCGAGGTCGTGCGGTTCGGCTCCCGCCGGGGTGAGGTTGGTGACCTGCACGCGCGTGCCACCGACGCGTTGTGCCGCGTAGGCGACGGGATAGAACGCCCGCGACCACCTTCACGTCGGGCGCGGCTGACGCCGTCGTGGAGACGGCCAGGGGCGCGAGGAGCAGCAGCGCGGCCGTCAGGGTCTTGTGGATCATCGCCAACACCTCGAGCTAGGAATGAGAACCACTCTTATTTAGCTCACGGCGGTCGCTGGCGCAAGGTGCGCTGGTCGGATGGTCCGGTCGGGCGTCCCGCACGGCGCGAACGGCGTGCTGCTGACCACAGGAACTTTCAACCCGGTCGCGACGACTGCTTGGAGACCATCAGACACAGAGAGCTGGATGACATGAATCGTCGACCTGTACGACCGCTCGTGCGTGTGGCCTCAGGGCTGATGCTCACGGTTGCCGTCTGCCTCGCCGCGACCGGGTCGGCGTGGGCGCATGTCACCCCGCAGCCGCCGTCGTTCCCGAAGGGTGCGAGCGACGTGATCATGGGCTTCGCGGTGCCGAACGAGACCACCGACAACTCGTCGACGGTGAAGGTGGAGATCGACATTCCCACCGACCATCCCATCACCGGCGTTCACGCTGACGCCATGGCTGCGATGGACCTCGGCATCGGCCGTTCGCAGCGCGGCGGATCACGACCGACCTGCGCTCGGCCACGCGTCGCCCACCACATGATCAGCACGCTGTGTCTCATTTGACGCACACAGACGGCGTCTTCGGTCACCCATCACTTCCCGTTGACACGGGGGCGGCTCATAGTGGCCGTGGACTTCGATACCGAGTTACCGATGGGAGTGGACCATGCAGCGTCATGACGTTCTCGACAAGCACCTCGCGACCGTCCCCCTGTTCCAGAACCTCTCGAAGAAGCAGCTCCGGCTGATCTCGCAGCTCGCCACCGAGCTCGAGGAGCCAGCCGGAACCGTGCTCATCCACGAGGGCAAGGCCGGCCACGAGTTCATCGTCGTCATCGAGGGACAGATCGAAGTTCGCCACGGTGGTCGCGTGATCGGCGAGCACGGTCCGGGGACCTACGTCGGTGAAATCGCGCTCCTCGAACACCGTCCGCGTACGGCGACGGTGGTGGCGAAGACACCGGTGAAGCTGGAAGTGATCGGTGAACGCGAGTTCGCAGGTCCTGATGGAAGACGTTCCGGAACTCTCACAGCAGGTGAAGGCGACCGCCGCTCAACGACTCGCCGAAGTCGCCGAGTAGGCCAACGTCCCGCGGGACCGTGCCGAACCTCTGCGCCACGCTCTTCGGGCGAGCGGGTCAGCTGAGGTTCGGGGTGCGCGCGACGTAGCGGCCGCGGGCGGGTTCGCCGACGTAGTCGCCGTCGCGCGCGACGACGTCGCCGCGGGCGAGCACGAGCTCGGGCCAGCCGGTCGACGGTGAGTCCTCGTAGGGCGAGTGGTCGACGGCCATGTGCAGCGCGCTGGCGTCGAGCGACTGGCGCCGCTGCGGGATCCCACACCACGACGTCGGCGTCGGCGCCGACGCGCAGGTTGCCCTTGGCCGGCCACAGCCCGAACGTGCGCGCCGGCGCCTCGGCGCACAGCCGCACCCAGTCGGCGCGGGTGATGCGCCCGGCGGCGACGCCTTCCCACACCAGCCCCATGCGGGTCTCGATGCCGGGGAGTCCGCCGGGGATCTCGGTGAAGTCGGCCCAGCCGCTCGGGCCGGCGCGCGCATGCCGGCGCGCCGGTCGGCGACGGTGAACGGGCAGTGGTCGGTGGCGACGGTGTGCACCGCGCCCGTCGCCATGCCGTGCCACAGCTCCTCGACGTGCCACGGGTCGCGCAGCGGCGGCGTGCACACGAACGACTCGCCGTCGGGACCGGTCGAGGCGCGCGGTGTCGAGATAGAGGTACTGCGGGCACGTCTCCGCGATCACGTCGACGCCGCGCTCGCGCGCCTCGCGCACCTCGGCGAGCGCGGGCGCCGACGACAGGTGCACGACGTACACGCTCGCGCCCGCGACCTCGGCGAGCGACGCGGCCGCGCTGCACCGCTTCGGCCTCGAGCATCGGCGGGACGGGTCGCCGCGTGCTCGAGCACGCCGGTGCGGCCCTCGGCGAGCGCCTGCGCGCCGCAGCGCCTCGATCGCGCCGCCGTTCTCGCAGTGCAGCGTGACCAGCCCGCCGTGGCGCGTGCGCGAGCCGCATCGATGTCGAGGATCACGTCGTCGTCGACCTGCAGCAGCTCCGGATACGCCATGTAGAGCTTGAACGACGTGACGCCCGCCTCGACGCACGTCGGCGATCGACCGCTCGGGCACCCGTTCGGTGAACGTCATGTGCAGGCCGTAGTCGACGCACGCGGGCTCGGCCCAGCCGGCGCCAGGTGGCGAGCGCGTCCATCGGATCCTCGCCGCGGTACGCGGTGACGTAGTCGACGATCGTCGTCGTGCCGCCGATCGCGGCGGCGACGGTGCCGGTCGCGAAGTCGTCGCTCACGCGCACCGCGCCGACCGGGCAGGTGCAGGTGCGTGTGCACGTCGACGCCGCCGGGCACGAGCAGCCGGCCCGGTGCAGTCGACGACCTGCTCGCCGGCTCGAGCGGCGCGAGCGCGTCCACGACCGCGGCGATGCGGCCGTCGCGTCCGACGCGCACGTCGGCGCGCCGCTCGCCGTCGACGTCGAGCACGGCGCCGTTCGCGAGCAGCACGCGTTAGGGTGACGTGTCGTGGCCTGCGCGTCGAATTCACGGTCGAGCCGTTCGTTCACGGCGCGCCGGGACCGCACGTGCTCGCGGCGGTCGACGCCGCCGCCGCGCACGGCCTCGCCGTCGAGTTCGGTCCGTTCGGCAGCTCCGGCGAGGGCGACGACGATCAGGTGCCGGCGGTCGAAGCCGCGATCCGCGCCGCGATCGACGCGGGCGCGACCCGGGTCTCGGTGCAGGTCAGCCGGATCGACTGACGCGCGTCTGCGTGCTCGCGCGCTCGCCGCCGAGTTCACGAGCGTTCATCGCACGCGTACACAGTTGTGAATTCCGGCGAGACGCCATGCCCGTGATCGTTCCCGACTCGCTCGACGCCGCGCTGGCCGCGCTCGCCGACGACCCGCCGCCACGGTGCTCGCGGGCGGCACCGACCTGATGGTCGCAGGTGAACGACGGGCGCCGCGCCGCTCGGGCCACGGTGGTCGCCCTCGGCCGGCGTCCCCGAGCTGCGGACCGTGCGAGCGTCGAGGGCGACGACGCTCGTCGATCGGCGCCGGCGTCACCTACGCCGAGCTGATGGCCGAGCCCGTCGCCGACGCTCGCCCGCGCTGGCGTACGCGGCCCGCACCGTCGGCTCGCCGCAGATCCGCAACGCCGGCACCATCGGCGGCAACCTCGGCGACCGCGTCGCCCGCCGGCGACACGCTGCCGGTGCTCGTCGCGCTCGGCGCCACGGTCGAGGTCGCGAGCGCCGGCGGCCGCCGGCGCGTCGCCGATCGGCGAGTTCTTCGTCGGCCCGAAGCGCTCGGCGCTCGAGCCGGGCGAGCTCATCGTCGGCGGTGCACGTGCCGGTGCGCGCGCGGCCCGCAGGAGTACCTCAAGGTCGGCGTGCGCAACGCGATGGTGATCGCGGTCGCGTCGCTCGCGATCGTGGTCGACCTCGACGCGCGCACGATCGGCGTCGGGCTCGGCTCGGTCGGGCCCGACGCCGCTGCGCCGCGCCCGACGCGTGCGCGTGGATCGCGGCGCGGGCGCACTGGCGCGCCGACGGCGTCGCCGTCGACGCCCGACGACGTCGCGCGAGTTCGCCGAGCTGGTCGCCGCGGCCGCGCGCCCGATCGACGACCACCGCAGCACCGCCGACTACCGCCGCCACGCGGTCGGGGTGCTGGCCCGCGCGCGCGCGCTGCCGGACGGTGCGCGGCGATGAACGAGACGCTACGCGCTGCGCGTCAACGGCGCCGACCACGCGGTCGCCGACGCGTGGCTCGGCGAGAGCCTGCTCTACGTGCTGCGCGAGCGGCTCGGGCTTCCCGGCGCCGAAGGCCGGGTGCGAGCAGGGCGAGTGCGGCTCGTGCTCGGTGCTCCTCGACGGCGCGCTGGTGTGCGCGTGCCTCGTGCTCGCGGCCGTCGGCGGTCGGCGCCGAGATCGTGACCGTCGAAGGGCTGCAGCCCGACGAGCGCGGCGCGCTCACCGACGTGCAGCGGGCGTTCGTCGAGGCGGGCGCGGTGCAGTGCGGCTTCTGCACCCCGGGCTGGTGATGGCGGTGCACGACCTGCTCGACCGCGATCACCGCGCCCGACGACCTCGCGGTGCGCGAGGCGATCTCGGGCAACCTGTGCCGCTGCACCGGCTACGGCCGCATCCTCGAAGCGGTCGCAGCGTCGCGGTCGACGCGCTGGGTGGCCGGCTCGTGAGCGTCGTGACCCGGACGTCGACGCCGGACGTCACGCGGGCGGCATCGGCGAGCGCGCGATCCGGCCCGACGGCGTCGCCAAGGTGCGGGGCGAGTTCGCGTTCGCCGGCGACCTGTGGGCCGAGGGCATGCTGTGGGGCCAGGCGCTGCGCTCGCCGCACCCGTCGGCCCGCATCCGCTCGCATCGACATCGGGCCCGCGCTCGCGATCGCCGGCGTGCACGCCGTGCTCACCGCCGACGACGTGCCCGGTCGAACCGCTACGGCCTCGAGCACCGCGACCAGCCGGTGCTCGCCGACGACGTCGTGCGCTACGTGGGCGAGCCGGTCGCGGTGGTCGCCGCCGACCATCCCGAGACCGCGCGGCGCGCGTGCGCGGCGATCGTCGTCGACTACGAAGTGCTCGAGCCGCTCGTCGACGCCGAGCTCGCGATCGACGCGCCGCCGCTGCACCCCGACGGCAACGTGTTCCGCGACCTCGTCATCCGCCGCGGCGACCCCGACGCGCGCGGTCCGGTCGTCGTCGAGGGCACCTACGAGGTCGGCATGCAGGACCAGGCGTTCATGGGCCCCGAGGCCGGCCTCGCCATCCCCGACCGACGACGGCGGCGTCGACCTCGTCGTGTCGCACGCAGTGGCTGCACAACGACCGCGACCAGGTCGCCGAGTGCCTCGGGCTCGCCGCCCGAGCTGGTGCGGCTCACGCTCGGCGGCGTCGGCGGCGCGTTCGGCGCCCGCGAGGACGTGAGCCTGCACATCCACGCGTGCCTGCTCGCGCTGCACACCGGCCGGCCGGTGAAGATGGTCTACTCCCGCGAGGAGTCGTTCCTCGGCCACGTGCACCGCCACCCGGCGCGCATCTGGATGCGGCACACGCGCCGACCCCGACGGCACGCTCGTCAGCTTCGAGGCGCGCATCGTGCTCGACGGCGGCGCGTACCGCTCGTCGACGCTACCACGTCACCGCCAACGCCGCGTGCTTCGCCGCCGGGCCCGTACCGCGTGCCCAACGCGCTACGTCGAGGCGATCGGCGGTGCGCACCAACAACCCGCCGTGCGGCGCGATGCGCGGCTTCGGCGTGGTGCAGGTCGTGCTTCGCGCACGAGGCGCAGATGGACCTGCTCGCCGCCGCGTGCGGCGTCGACCCGATCGAGCTGCGGCTGCGCAACGCGCTCGCGCCCGGCGACGAGCTGCTCACCGGCCAGCGCATCGACCGGCGCGCTTGCCGGTCGCGCGAGGTCATCCGGGCGTGCGCGGCGCTCCCGCTGCCGCGCCGCCGGCCGCCGACGACGTGCTCGCGCGCCCGGGCGGCGCGGGCCGCACGAGCGACGCGGCCGACGTGCGCCGCGGCGTCGGCTTCGCGGTCGGGTTCAAGAACCTCATGTACGCCGAGGGCTACGATGGACGGCTCGGTCGCGCGCTGCCGCATCGACGACGGCGTCGTCACGATCACGTGCGCGGCCGCCGAGGTCGGCCAGGGCTTCGTCACGCTCGTGCAGCAGATCGCGCGCACGGTGCTCGGCGTCGACGACGTGATCGTCGCGCCCGCCGACACGTCGATCGGCTCGGCCGGCTCCACCTCGGCCAGCCGCCAGACGATGATGTCGGGCGGCGCGGTCGAGAAGGCGTGCCGGTGCGGCGCGGTGCGCCGAGCTCGAGCGCGCGCAGCGCGCCGGTCGAGCCGACGCGTCGACGTCGACGTCGCCGCGCTCACCGCGCCGAGCGTGCCCGATCGACGTCGACCGAGGAGTACCACCACCGGCTCACGCACCCGCTCGACGCCGACGGCCAGGGCGACGCCCACGTGTCGTTCGCGTGCGCCGCGCACCGCGCGGTCGTCGACGTCGACCCCGAGCTCGGGCTGGTGCGCGTCGTCCACCTCGCCACCGCGCAGGACGTCGGCAAGGTGCTCAACCCGCTGCAGGTCATCGGCCAGATCGAGGGCGGCATCGCGCAGGGCGTGGGGCTGGCGGTGATGGAGGAGCTGCATCGTCGAGGACGGCCGTGGTCCGCAACCCGAGCTTCACCGACTACCTGATCCCCACCGCGCTCGACGCGCCCGACGGTCGACGCGACGCTGATCGAGGAGCCCGAGCCGGGCGCGCCGTTCGGGGCCAAGGGCGTGGGCGAGCCGCCGACGATCTCGTCGACCCCCGCGGTCGTCGCCGCCATCCGCGCCGCCACCGGGCGCGCCGCTGCACGCGCGTGCCGGTGCGACCGCGTCGACATCGCTGCGATGACGCTGATCTGCGCCGTGACGACGCTCGCGCGATCTCGCTCCCGCGCCTGCGGGCGCGCCTCGACGCGCTCGGCCGAGATCGGCGCGATCGACGGCGGCGGCGTGCGCGCGGCTCGCGCTCACCGACGACGACCGGCGACGGCCGCGACCTCGTGGTCACGTGGATGCGCGACCTCGGCCTGCGGGTCGACATCGACGAGCATCGGCAACGTCGTCGGCACCTGGCCGGCCGACCGCACCGACGCCGCCGGTGATGACCGGCAGCCACATCGACACCGTCGCCACCGGCGGCCGCTACGACGGCACCTCGGCGTGCTCGCCGGGCTCGAGGTGCATCGAGACCGTCGATCGCCGCCGGGCGTCGACGCTCGAGCATCCGCTCGCGGTCGGCGTTCTTCACCGACGAGGAGGGGAGCCGCTTCGCGCCCGACATGCTCGGCAGCCTCGTGTACGCCGGCGGGCTGCCGCTCGAGGTGCGCGCTCGACACCGCGCGCGATCGACGGCGCGGTGCTCGGCGACGAGCTCGTGCGCATCGGCTACGCCGGGCCCGCAGCCGTGCCCGGCGCGTCCGCCGCACGCCTACGTCGAGCTGCACATCGAGCAGGGCCCGGTGCTCGAAGCCGAAGGCGTCGACGATCGGCGTCGGTCACCGGCGTGCAGGGCATCTCGTGGACCGAGCTCGACGATCACCGGCCAGTCGAACCACGCCGGCACCACGCCGATGGACCATGCGCCACGACGCCGGGCTACGTCGCGGCCGAGATCGCCGTGTTCGTGCGCGCGCTCGCCGAGCGAGCTCGGGCCGCCGCAGGTCGCGACCGTCGGGCGGATCGAGCTGCACCCGAACCTCGTCAACGTGGTCGCGGCACGCGCGACGCTCACCGTCGACCTGCGCCACACCGACGACGCCGTGCTCGCGCGACGCCGAGCGCGCGGCTGCACGCGCTCTGCGACGAGCTCGCCGACGCGCGAAGGCGTGACGATCGACGCGCCGATCGCTCGCCCGCTTCGCGCCGGTCGAGTTCGACGCCGCGGTGATCGACCTCGTCGAGGAGGTCGCCGCGCGCGCAGGGCCACTCGACGCATGCGCATGCCGTCGGGCGCGGGCCACGACGCGCAGATGCTGGCCCGGGTGTGCCCGGCGGGCATGGTGTTCGTGCCCGAGCGTCGGCGGCATCAGCCACAACCCGGCCGAGCTCACCGACGACGCCGACCTCGAGGCGGGCGCCAACGTGCTGCTCCACGTGCTGCTGCGAGCTGGCCGGGTCGCGCGCGATGACGCGTGAGCCGCGAGCTCACCGTCGCCGCCGCGCAGATGGGTCCGGTCGCGCGCGCCGAGACGCGTCGCGAGGTGGTCGAGCGGCTGTCGCGATGCTGCGCGACGCGGCCGGCCGCGGTGCGCGAGCTGGTCGTGTTCCCCGAGCTCGCGCTCACGACGTTCTTCCCGCGCTGGGATCTCGACCGACGACGAGGTGCTCGACCGTTCTTCGAGACGCGAGATGCCGAGCGCCGACGACCAAGCCGCTGTTCGACGAGGCCGCGCCGCCTCGGTGTCGGCTTCCACCTCGGGTACGCCGAGCTCACCGCCCGACGGCCACCGCTACAACACGGCGGTCGCTCGTCGAGCGCGACGGCACGTGTGGTCGCGACGTACCGCAAGGTGCACCTGCCCGGCCACGAGGAGCCCGAGGCGTGGCGCCCGTTCCAGCACCTCGAGCGCAAGTACTTCGAGCCCGGGCCCGACGGCTTCCGCGTGCACCGCGCGTTCGGCGGCGTCGATCGGCATCGCGCTCTGCAACGACCGCCGCTGGCCCGAGACCTACCGCGTGCTCGGCCTGCAGGGCGTCGAGCTGATGCTGCATCGGCTACAACACGCCGATCCACTACGCGCCCGATCCCGACCAGGACCGCCTCGCCGGCGTTCCACAACAACCTGGTGATGGCGGCGGGCGCGTACCAGAACGGCACGTGGGTGGTCGGCGTGGCCAAGGGCGGGCGTCGAGGAGGGCGTCGAGCGCCTCGCCGACAGCCAGATCATCGCCCCGTCGGGCGAGGTGGTCGCCCGGGCCGAGACGTCCGGCGACGAGGTGGTCGTCGCGACCATCGACCTCGACCGTGCGACCGCTACAAGCAGACGGTGTTCGACTTCGAGCGCTACCGCCGCCCGTGATGTACGGACCGATCACCGCACCCCACGCCCCCCCGGGTTACGACTGAGACCGCGCTTCCTCCCTCGCTCGCTCGTTCTCTCCGTCCCGCCCTCCGCGCCGACCTCCCGAAATTCGTCGGCCCATCAGTTCCTAGGGGTTGATGACGGAGGGTGGTCACGACCCGGGGAGCGTCTGTCGGCTCATCGGTTCCTAGGGGTCGATGACGCGAGGGTGGCCACGACCCGGGGAGCGTCTGTCGGCTCATCGGTTCCTAGGGGTTGATGACGCGACGAATCTCTGGGCGTGATGTGGCCTCGGCCTTGCCTGCGGATCCCGCCGTGATTACGGTGTAATCCATGGGGGAACGGCGATGAGGGCATGGGAAGTGCAGGCGGCGGGGGAGCCGGCTCAGGTGCTGCACCTGGTCGAGCGTGAACTGCCCGAGCCGGGCCCCGGTGAGGTGCGCATCCGCGTCACCGCGGCCGGCCTCGGCCTGCCCGACGTGTTCATGTGCCGAGGCACCTATCCGCTCACCCCGCCGCTCCCGTTCACCTCGGGCCAGGAGGCGACGGGGGTCGTCACCGCAGTCGGCGA
Source organism: uncultured Actinomycetes bacterium (assembly GCA_963697125.1). Lineage (GTDB taxonomy): Bacteria > Actinomycetota > Acidimicrobiia > IMCC26256 > DASPTH01 > DASUAS01. The sequence continues at coordinate 118,097 of CAVOMW010000015.1, read as the reverse complement.
GGGGGTCGACCGGCTCGCGCTGGGCGACCACATCATGTGCGTCACGTCGTTCATCGGCGGGAACGGCTCGTTCGCCGAGGAGTGCCTCACCTTCGCCGACGGCGCCTTCGCGGTGCCGGAGGGTCTGACCGCCGCGGAGGCCGCGGGCTTCTGGATCCCGCACCTCACGGGTTGGATCGGCCTCGTCGACCGGGGTCGGATCGCCGAGGGCGACGAACTCGTCGTGCTCGGCGCCGCCGGCGGCAGCGGCATCGCCGCGGTGCAACTCGGCAAGGCGCTCGGCGCACGCGTCATCGCGGTGGTGAGCGACGACGAGAAGGCGGCGTTCTGTCGCGGCCTCGGCGCCGACGCCACGGTGAACCACCGCGACGGCCCGGTCGCGCCCCGCCTCCGCGACCTCACCGACGGTCGCGGCGTCGACCTCGTCTACGACCCGGTCGGGGGCGAGCTGGCCGAGGACGCCGCCGGTGCGCTCACCCGCAACGGGCGTCTGCTCGCAGTCGGCTTCGCCAGCGGTCGCTGGCCGGTCTTCGAGACCCACGACCTGGTGATCACGAACCGATCGCTGGTCGGCGTGTTCGCCGGCGGGTACTCGCGCGACGAGCTCGACGACATCCACGCACATCTCGCCGCGCTCGTGCGCGACGGCCGGCTCCGCAACGCGGTCACCGATCAGGTGTCGTTCGACGAGCTGCCCCAGGCCCTGCAACGCATGGCCGACCGCGGCGTCGTCGGCAAGCTGGTGATGGTGCCGTGACCATCCCGTCGCTCGACGCCACCGGCAAGGTGGTCGTCGTCACCGGGGGGAGCAAGGGCCTCGGCCGGGAGATGGCGCTCGGCTTCGCGGAGGCGGGCGCCGACGTCGTGGTGGCGAGCCGCAAGCTCGGACCGTGCGAGGAGGTCGCCGACGAGGTGCGCGCCCTCGGCCGCCGCGCCCTCGCGGTGAGCTGTCACGTGGGCGACTGGGATCAGTGCGGCGCGCTCGTCGACGCGACGGTCGCCGAGTTCGGTCGCATCGACGTGCTGGTCAACAACGCGGGCATCGCGCCGGTCCCGCCGTCGCTGCTCGACGTCACCCCCGAGCTGTTCGACAAGACGATCGCGGTGAACCTCAAGGGCCCGCTCCGACTCACCGCGCTCGCCGCCGAGCACATGCCCGCCGGCGGTGCCGTGATCAACGTGAGCTCGAAGGCGTCGTTGCACCCGTCGTCGTTCACGGTGGTGTACGCAGCCGCCAAGGCGGGGCTCAACGCGCTGACGCGTGCCTCCGCCGAGGAGTACGGCCCGCGCGGCATCCGTGTGAACGCGATCGTGTGCGGCACGTTCCACACCGACAGCCTGCACGCGTCCTTACCGACCGACGACGCCCAGGCGCAGATGGCGACCGGCATCGCGCTCGGGCGCATCGCGCGCGCCGACGAGATCGTGGGCACCGCGCTGTACCTGGCGAGTGACGCGTCGTCGTACCTGACCGGCGAGCTGATCCTGCTCGACGGCGGCTGAGCGAAAGAGAGTTCGATGAGCGATGCAGACGTTGGCCTGATCGGGCCGGGCCAGGTGGCGGTGGTCACGGGAGCAGCCAGCGGCATCGGCCGCGCGCTGGCCGAGACCTTCGCCGCCGAGGGCTCGGCCGTGGTCGTCGCCGACCTGGAGAGTGACGGGGCCGAGGCGGTCGCCGCCGGCATTCGCGACGCTGGGGGAGACGCGCTCGCGGTGACGGTCGACGTGGCCGACGTCGCGGCCGTCGAGCGACTCGCGGCGATGACGGTCGAGCGGTACGGGCACGTCGACGTGCTGTGCAACAACGCCGGCGTCTCGACCTTCAACCTGATGCGCGACCAGACCCTCGCCGACTGGAAGTGGGTGGTCGACGTGAACTTCTGGGGCGTCGTCCACGGCATCCAGACGTTCCTGCCGATCATGCGCGAGCAGGGAACGCCCGCGCACGTCGTGAACACCGCGTCGATCGGCGGGCTGTTGACCGGCACCGCGTTCATCGGCCCGTACTGCGCGACCAAGGCGGCCGTGGTCTCCATCTCCGAGACTCTCGTGCAGGAGATCGCGGTCGAGCAGTCGCCGATCGGGGTGAGCGTGCTGTGCCCGAGCTCGGTCGACACCAACGTGATGGAATCGGAGCGCAACCGGCCGCGCGATCTCGGTGCGGAGCAGCGCACCGAGATGGCGGAATCGGTGCGACTGATGATCCGCGACGGCTTCACCGGTCCGGCCGGGCAGACCCCCGCGCAGGTCGCCGAGCGCGTGCTCCAGGCGATCCGGGGTGGCGAGTTCTGGATCATCACCCACGACGATCTCTTCCCGATGGTCGAGGCGCGCGTGACCGGCATGCTGGCCGCGTTCCCGAAGGCAGGTGCGTGACCCGTGGCCTGGGACTTCGAGACCGACCCGGAGTTCGAAGAGCAGCTCCAGTGGATGCGCGACTTCATCGATGCCGAGTTGATCCCGCTCGAACCGATCCTCCCCGACCTCACGCCGGCGGAGTGGGCACCGGTGAAGGCGTACCTGCAGGAGCAGGTGAAGGCGCGCGGCCTCTGGGGTGCGTTCCTCGACCCGAAGCTCGGCGGTCCGGGCTTCGGGCAGCTCAAGCTCGCGTTGATGTCGGAGATCATCGGCCGCTGCATGATGTCGATGACGATCTTCGGCGTGCAGGCGCCCGACAGCGGCAACATGGAGCTGCTCGCCCACGGTGCCACCGACGAGCAGAAGGAGCGCTGGCTCTGGCCGAACCTGCGCGGTGAGATCTCGAGCGCGTTCGCGCTCACCGAGCCGTTCCTCGCCGGCTCCGACCCCACCGTCATCGGCACCACCGCGACGCGCGACGGCGACGAGTGGGTGATCGAGGGCCACAAGTGGTTCATCACCAACGCGTCGGTCGCCGACATCACGCTGGTGGTCGCGGAGACCAACCCCGAGGGTCGCCCGCACAAGCACGCGTCGATCCTGATCGTGCCCGCGGGCACGCCGGGCATGGAGATCGTGCGCGACATCGGGACCATGGCCCACCCCCACGTGACCGAAGGGCGACCGGGGAACCACGCCGAGATCCTCTTCCGCAACTGCCGGGTGCCGATCGACCACATGATCGGCGCACCGGGCGACGGGTTCGTGCTCGCGCAGCAACGGCTCGGAGGCGGGCGCATCCACCACTCGATGCGTTGGCTCGGCCAGGCGCAGCGTTCGCTCGACATCATGTGCGAGCGCGGGTGTCGCGCCGGTCGCACGGCAGCCTGCTCGCGCAGCACCAGATGGTGCAGGACTACGTCGCGCTCTCGCACACCGAGATCCAGGCCGCGCGCCTCCTCACCTTCCAGACCGCGTGGAAGATGGACAAGTACGGCGCCAGTCGCGTGCGGGCCGAGCTCGGCATGATCAAGGCGCACGTGTCGAAGGTCGTGCTCGCGGTGCTCGACCGCACCATCCAGGTGTGCGGCGCGCTCGGGTACTCGAGTGATCTGCCGGTGGAGGAGTGGTACCGCGGCACGCGCTTCGGTCCGATCGGTGACGGACCCGACGAGCTGCACAAGTCGGTGCTGGCGCGGACCGTCCTCAAGGGCTACACGCCGGTCGACGGCTGGCCGACCGAGCACATCCCGAGCCGTCGCCCGGCGGCGGAGGAGAAGTGGCGGGAGCTGCAAGCGGCCGCCGGTGTGACGTGACTCCTCCACGCGCGGTCTTCTTCGACTTCGCCGACACGCTGTTCAGCTCACGCGACCTGCGCGACGCTCAACTCGCGCAGCTGCGCGCCGTCGCCGATGCGCTCGGTGTGAACGTGACCGACAAGGAGCTCCGGAGCGCGTACCGGCAAGGGATGGGCGTCGGTTACCGGGCCGTTGCCATGCGGCCGGCATACCTGCACCGTGAGCTGTTCGCTCGTACGTACGCGGCGATGGCCGAAGCACTCGGCGGCACGCTCGACGCCGCCGCGTGCGACGCCCTCGTCGACCACCAGTACGCGTCGACGCTCGAGGCTGCGCGTGCTGCGCCCCGACTGTCTCGACACCCTCGGCGCGTTGCGCACGCGCGGCATTCGCGTCCAGATCGTGTCGAACATCGACGACGAGCAGCTCGACGGTCTCGTGGAACGACTCGAGCTCGACGCGGTCGTCGACACGTGGACGAGCTCCGAGTCGGCCCAGTCGTGCAAGCCCGACGCCCGGATCTACCAGGTGGCACTCGCGGCCGCCGGGTGCGACGCCGGCGAGGTGCTCTTCGTGGGTGACACGGTCGAGCACGACATCGTGGGGCCGCGCGCGCAGGGCATGCGCACCGCCCTGCTCGTCGCCGATGACCGGCGCGACACGTCGGACGGCGGCGCCGACTACGTGATCGAGTGCCTGGGTGACGTGGTCGAGGTCGTGGATCGGGAGCGGGTGGCGTGAGCAACGAGTCGCTCCGCGAGTACCTCGACGCGCGGCTGGGCGACTCGGTCGACCTCGTGGTCGAGCCGATGGTGGGGGGCGGGTCGTGCGACGTGTACGCGCTCGACCCGTGGCGACGACCGGTGGGTGCTGCGGCAGGCGCCGCCGCACCGGAGCTCGGCGACCGCGCACGACGTGCTCCGCGAGTTCCGCTTCCTCGACGCGATCAAGGACCAGCCGGTGCGCATCGCGAGGCCGGTGCTCGCGTGCGACGACCCCGACGTGTTCGGCGGACCGTTCTACGTGATGGCGCGCATCGACGGCGTCCCGGTGCGCAGCAACATCCCGGAAGCGTGGACGGCACGACCCGCTGAGCAACCACGCGCGCTGGAAGAGCTGATCGACGCGCTCGCCGCCGTGCACTCGGTCGATTGGGACGCGTGCGGTCTGGGCGAGTTCGCCCACACCGGCCCGTACCTCGAACGCCAGATCGGGCGCTGGCTCTCGCAACTCGAGTCGTACGGCGGGCGCGACCTGCCCGCCGCGGCGCGGGTGGGCGAGTGGTTGGGCGATGCGCTCCCACCCGACCAGGCGCCGGCGCTCGCGCACGGCGACTACAAGCTCGACAACGTGCTCTTCGCCGAGACCGCGCCGCCCGAGCTGCTGGCGGTCGTCGACTGGGAGATGGCGTCGATCGGCGACCCGCTGGTCGACCTGGCGTGGGCGATGATCTTCCATCCCGGACCCGAAGGCACCATGCCCCTCGGTGTGGCCGCGCCACCCGCGTTCGACCGCACCGTCCTGCCGAGTGCCGCCGCCCTGGTCGCGCGCTACGGCGAGCGCACCGGGCGCGACGTGTCGCGGATCGACTGGTACGACGTGTTCTCGCGCTGGAAGCTCGCCATCGTCCTCGAGGGGAGCTACGCCAAGTTCTTGCGCGGCGAGTCGAAGAAGCCGGTGCACGAGTACTTCGGTCAGCAGGCGGATGCCCTGCTCGCGAGCGCGCTGGCGCTGGTCGACGCGAGGAACGCATGACGAGCTCGGGTGAGTTCGAGCTCGACGCCGACGAGATCGTCGCCGCCGCCATCGTGATCCTGCAGGAGCGCGGGCTCGACGCGCTGAGCATGCGCAACGTCGCCGAACGGCTCGGCGTGTCGCCCATGCCGCTCTACACCCGGGTGGGCAACAAGGCCGCGCTGATCGACGCGGTCGCCGACCACTTGTTGCTCGACCTCGCGCCGGCCGCGGCGGCCGGTGAGCCGTGGCCCGAGTACGCGGGGCGCTGGTGCCGTGAGCTGCGCGCCCGCCTGAAGCGCACGCCCGACAGCCGCCTCTATCTCGGGGCCCGCGAGCCCTACGTCGAAGCCTCGCGTCCGTTGCTGGTCGCGTTGCGCGACGGGGGCCTGCCCGCCGACGCCGCGGTGCAGGCCTGCCGACTCCTGATGTGGACGACGGTCGGGTTCGTTGCCATGGAGCAGGGATCGAGCACGCCCGCGCCGGAGGCACGGCGCGGGCGCCTGTCGGGGAGCAACCCGACCGGCGTGACCCCGGAGGAGGCCGACGAGCTGTTCGACCTCCAGATCGGGATCCTCACCGCCGGGATCGCGGACATGCACGCCGAGGACGGGCGGTAGCTTCGCGAGCGATGACGACGACCGATCTCGCGCCCCGTCCCCCCGTCACCGTCACCGGCGTGCTCGACGATCCCGAGCTCGCGTGGCGCCTCTGCGAGACCAACGGTCCGTACGCGCACGTGCTGATGCTGCGCGAGTTCGCAGCGTCGCTCGACGCCTACAAGGACGCCGCCCGCAACGGCTCACCCGACGCGGTGGGTGTGATGGTCGACGACGAGCTGATGACCATGCCGATCTACCGAGGCGACTGGGTGTCGTCGCGCGAGACGCACATCGACGGCGTCGACGAGGTGCTGCACAACGAGCGTCTGATCACCGCCGCGGAGCAGGTGTTCGACGCCGAGATCGTGCGTCCGCTCATCGTGTTCTCCAACCTCACCGCACCGATGCCCCAGAACCGCAAGCACACCGACGTGCCGACGTTCCGCGGCGTCGAGCGTTCGCAGTACCCGGCGTGGGTGGTGCAAGCGATGGCGACGTCCGAGCTCTTCGAGCGCTGGCGCGTGAAGGTCGCGACCGCAGTCGCGTGGTACTACGACGGTCCCAACGGCGGGTTCAGCTACTGGCCCGACGGCGGCGCCGCGCCCGAGGTCACCATCGAGCCGCCGTCGAACACCGCCGTCGTGGGCGACAACGACTTCATGTACCACCGGGTCGAAGCGGTCGGCGACGGCCGGTTCGCGATGGTGCCCATCGACTCGCTCCTGTCGTTCGACGACGGTGCCGGTCGCTGGCGCATCACCAAGAGCGACCGCGACTTCGGTGACTTCGGTCGTGACGACATCCGCATCTCGATCTCGTGGAAGGCCGAGTGCTTCCACGACGCCGAGGACGCCCGCGTCTTCGACGAGCACCTCGACGACATCACGTTCGACCAGGTGCTCGGCATCTGGCGGGCCGACTGCGAGTCGCGCGGCCTCGTCCTTCCCGACGTCGCCGACCCTCTCCACGACCGCGCCTTCGAGGCCGCCGTCGCCGCCGCCTACGCCGGCCCCCTCAGCACCGCCTGACCCACCCCCAGTGCAAGGTTGCGTCACCTGAGGGCGTCATACGCCCCTCGAGTGACGCAACCTCGCGAATGGCCGGATCAGAGGGCGAACTTGGGCGTGGTCAACGGCAGGTCGAGCGAGGTCGTGAGACCGGCGGGGGCGTCGCACACGTAGGGGATGGCGTTCACCAGGCGCATGGTGGTGGCGACCATGCCGTCGTCGCTCGACGTCTCGGGGGTGCCGACCGCGAGCTCGCACGTGAGGTCGGGGTTGCCCTTGATCTCGATGCGGTACGTGCCGTCGCGTCGACGCGGTGGGCCACTCCGGCGCGAGGTCTGGCGCCATGCGGTTGATGTGCTCGATGATGATCGCGTCGCGCCCGTGCACCACGCCGATGGTCTCGAAGCGCACCGCGCCGACGGTGCCCGCCTCGATCGTTCCCGCCGCCACCTCGAGCGTGCGCGGCGTCTCCACCTTCTCGTACGTCTCGCGGATCTCGTCGAGCTCGACGCCGAGTCGGTCGGCGATCATGCGCACCGGCGGACCCCAGGTGCCCGACTGCACGCCCGGGCATCGCCATGATCGCCTGGTGCTCCATCGGCTTGCCGAAACCGAACACCTCGAACATCACGAACGTGACCGGGTACTCGTCGTACAGGAAGATCTCCTGCGTGCGCACCGACGTGACGGTGTCGCTCATCGTCATCAGCGTGAGCGGCAACTGGTCACCCGCGAATCCCGGCTCGATGCCCGACGCGTACAACGTGGCGCTGCCGCGCGTCGCGGCCGCCTCCAGCTGCTCGCGCCAGTCGGCCTGGTAGCCGGGCGGGTGCACCAGACCGGGGGTCGACACCGTCACCACGTTGATGCCGGCCTCGAGCATCCGGACCATGTCGGGGACTGCCGCGGCGTCCATCGCCTCGCCCTGGGCCGAGTAGCAGACGCAGTCGGGCGCGAGCGCCAGCAGCGCGTCGACGTCGGTGGTCGCGGTCACGCCCAGCGGATCGATGCCGGCCAGGGTGCCGGCGTCGCTGCCGTCCTTCTCCGGGCTGTGCACCCACACCCCGACCAACTCGAGATCGGGTCGACGGGCGATCGCCCGGATCGCCAGCTTCCCGACCCCACCGGTCGACCATCCCACCACTCGGTACGTCATGTTCCCCCCAGGTTGTCTCGGCCAGGTTCTTGGTCTCGTGATCAGACGCGCGGCTCGGACGGAAGGCCCAGGCCCACGTCGGCGATCGTCGTGCGTTGGATCTCGTTGGCGCCCACGCTCAACGTCGGGTGGAGGCGCTCCACCACCTCGTAGGCGAACCACTCCGGCGCAGGTCCACCGAACCATCCCGGCGCGGTCAGCGCGTCGGGCCCGAGCAGCGTCGCACCGACGCGCCCGATGCGCTGCAGCACCTCGGTGACGCACACCTTGCTCAGCGCGCCTTCGGCGAACGGAGCGACGCCGGCGTCCTGCAGCGCCACCACGCGCTCGACGTGGCCGACGGCCGCGAACCAGCGCGTCACCAGGTCGGCGAGCGCGTCGCGCGCCACGCGGTCGCGCGTGCCCGCACACCGATCGAGCAGTGCCTCCAGCGTGCGCGTCGCCCAGCCGAGCCAGGCCACACCGCTGCGCTCGGCGAGGAGCGCGCCGCTGAGCTGGCGCCACCCGTTGTCCACCTGGCCGAGCACCGCGTCGGCACCGATGCGCGCACCGTCGAACCTGATCGTCGACAACGTCCATCGGTTCGCGGTGGGAACCCGCTCGACCTCGACACCGGACGTCGTCATGTCGACGAGGAACATCGAGAGCCCCCGCTTGCCGGTCGACGACGGATCGGTGCGTGCGATGGTGCAGCACCAGTCGGCCTTGTGCGCGCCGGTGACGAACACCTTCTCGCCGTCGAGCACGAAGCCGCCGTCGTCCTCCGCGCGTGCCGACGTCTCGATGTTCGACAGGTCGCTCCCCGCGCCGGCTTCGGTGTACGCGATGCACGCGTTGATCGTGCCCGCGCACGCAGCCCGCACGACGGCCTCGCGCTGTGCATCGGTCCCGAACGTCGCGACGGTCGGCGCGACGAGCACCGCGGCGGTGTCGATGAGCGGCGCGTCGTGGTACGCGGCCTCGTAGCTCACCGCCGCTTGCCAACTCGGCGGTCGGCCGCCGCCGCCGAGCTCCACGGGCAGGCTCACGCCGAGGAACCCGGCGGTCCCTGCGGCCTGCACCACCTCACGTTCGAAGGTCTCGTCCCAGCCGGTGAGGTCGGTGAAGTCGCGTGCGCCGGCCGTGACGGAAGCGTCGAGCACGTCGCCGAGGAAGTCGCGCACTTCGGCGCGGAAGGTCTCGACCTCGGGTTCGAGCGTGAGGCCAGGAAGCCCGCGGACGATCGGCCGGTCAGCTGCCGCGCGGCAGGCCGAGCCCGCGCTGGGCGACGAGGTTGCGCTGGATCTCGCTGGTGCCGCCGTAGATGGTGGTGACCGGCGCGAAGCGGTAGCAGTACTCGTAGAACGCGCCGAGGTCAGACACGTCGTGCGACTGCACGAGTCCCGCGGGACCGGCGACATCGACCAGGCGATCGACCGATCGTTGGAACGCCTCGGTGGCGAACAACTTGCTCGCCGCGCCCTCGATGCCGGGGAGCTTGCCCGATGCGGCCACCCACGCAGCGCGGCTCGCGAGCAGGTCGGCGACCTCGGCGTCGATCGCCAGACGCGCCAGCGCGTCGCGCCGGGCCCCGTGCTCGATGAGCGGACGCCCGTCGTCGTCGACCGCGTCGCGCGCGATGCGCTTCGGCCATCGCCAGCAACCGTTCGGCATCGCGCACGCCCCCGGCCACGCCGCGTTCGAACGACAGCGCGACCAGCATCACCTGCCAGCCGCCGTCGACGTCACCGACGCGCCACTCGTCTCCGACCTGCACGCCGTCGTAGAACGTCATGTTCGTGCGCTTGCCCGACAGCGTGCGGATCGGTTGCAGCTCGAACCCCGGTGCCGACGTCGGTACGAGGAAGAACGTCAGGCCGCGGTGCTTGGGCACGTCGACGTTGGTGCGGGTGAGCAGGAACACCCACTCCGACTCCTCGGCCAGGCTGGTGAAGATCTTCTGCCCGTCGATGCGCCAGCCGTCGCCGTCGCGCACGGCGCGGGTGCGGGCGGCGGCGACGTCGGAGCCGGCGTCGGGTTCGGAGTAGCCGAGCGCGATCAGCGACTCGCCGCTCAACAACTTGGGCAGGATCTCTCGTTGCTGCATCTCGTTGCCGGCGTGGGCGAGCACCGACGCCACCATCGTGCAGATGCTCATGCCGTCGTACGGGGCACCGGCGAGCTCGAGCTCGCGGAACAGCACCGCGAGCTCCTCGGGGCCGCGCCCGCCGCCGCCCAGCGCCTCGGGCAGCGCCTGGCGGATCCAGCCCTGGTCGGCCATGGCCCGGTGCAGCTCCCAGTCGTGCATGGTGCCGGTGTCGTGCGCGTGCTGACGGCGTTCGTCGGTGTACGTGCGCGCGACCAGCGCGCGCACTTCGTCACCGAACTGCTCGGCGGTGGGCGACGGGGTGAAGTCCATCAGCCCACCGCCGGTGCGGCGCTCGCGGCAGTCGCTCCGTACCGAAGGTCGGCGAGACGCGCGTACTCGCGCGTCGGGCTCGTCGAGCACGTTCGCCCATCCCTTGGCGCGCCGGTAGAAGAGCTGGATGTCGTACTCCTCCATGAACCCGTAGCCACCGTGGAAGTGCAGGGCTCGGTCGGACGCGCGTTGCGCCTGCTCGGCTGCGAACAGGAAGGCCATGGCCCCGAGCTCGGCCGGGCGTTCAGGCTCCTCGGCGAGGGAGGGCTCGTGGGCCCAGGCCGCTTTGCGGGCGAGCAGCTGCGCGCCGTCGAGCGCGACGCTCACGTCGGCGAGCGGGTGCTGGATCGCCTGGAACGAACCGATGGGCACACCGAACTGCTCGCGCTCGATCACGTAGTGGACGCCGATCTCCAGCGCACCGAGCCCGAGTCCCACCAGCGCCGACGCGGTGAGCACGCGCCACTCGTCGACCGCCTGCTCGTACAACGACGCCGCGAGCGCGCCCGACGCGACGACGCGCGCGCCACCGAGGTCGCGGTCGGCGAGGGGTGCGGACGCCAGGTTGGGCACGTGCGGGCCCGGTTCGCCGTCGAGCACCACGAGGTCGGCGCCGTCGAGAGCGACCACCGTTGTCGCCACCGCCCCCGCGGGAACCAGGCGGGCGGTGCGGTCGCGGGCCGGGCGCAGCGCGAGCGTGGCGATCCGAGCACCGTCGAGCACATCCGGCGCGAGCGCGTCGACGCGGGCGAGGAGTCGCGCCGCGACCGCGTGCTCGGTCAGCGGAGCGGGTGCGAGCCGTCGGCCCAGCGCCTCGACCGCCAGCGCGAGGTCGAGCAGGGTGGCGCCGGCGCCCCCGGCGGGTTCGGGCACGGCCATCCCCGGTGCGCCGACCGCGACCAGTTGCTCCCAGAGCTCGGGCGCGAAGCCGAGCGGCTCGTGGTCACGCAGGCGGTCGAGGGGAACGGTGCGTTCGGCCAGGCCCCCGAACACGTCGACGATCGACTGCTGCTCGTCGGTCGGGTCGAGATCCACGAACTTCGTATATTACATACCGATGCTCGCACCGACCTGCCTGGCCCCGCACGCCGTCGCACACGGGGCGGCCACCACGCCCGACGCGGTCGCGCTCGAGCACGTCGACGGCGCGCGCGCTCACCTACGCCGAGCTCGATCGTCGTGCGCGCGCCTGGGCCGGTGCGCTCGCGGCGCGTGGCGTCGCCGAGGGCGACCACGTGGCGACGATGCTCCCGAACACCTTCGACGCCCACGTCACCATGCTCGCCCTCGCGTGGCTGCGGGTGGTCGAGGTGCCGCTCAACGTCGCGTTCACCGGACGCATGCTGGCGTACGCGCTCGATCATGCCGACGCGACCGCGCTCGTGGTCGCGCCCGAGTTCCGTGACGCGGTCGCCGCGGTCGAGGCCGACACCCCGAAGCTGGCGCGGATCATCGAGCTCGACGACGCGACGTGTGCCAGCCTCGACGCGGGCGCGTCGCCGTCGACCTCGTCGGACCGCAATACCGCGACGTGCACTCGTTGATGTTCACGTCGGGCACCACCGGACCGTCGAAGGCGGTCATCACGCCGTGGGCGGTGATGTACCAGTTCTGGTCGTGGGTCCCCGACGACGCGCTCGGATCGGGTGATGGGCTGTATTGCGCGATGCCGCTGTTCCACAACTCGGGTCGATCGGCGTTCAACTACGCGATGTCGTGCAACGCGCGGTTCGTCATCCGCGACCGGTTCAGTGCCAGCGACTTCTGGTCCGACATCCGGGCGACCGGCTGCGTCACCGCCGCGCTCGTCGGGCCGATGACTGCGCTGCTGCACTCCGCACCACCGCAGCCCGACGACGCCGACTCGCCGCTGCGCAACGCCATCCTCGGTCCGATGATCCCCGAGATCGACGACTTCGAGCGTCGCTTCGGCGTGCGCGTCGCCACCGGGTACGGCCAGACCGAGACCGGCATGGCGGTGACCACGGGGTGGGACCACGGACCGTGGGCCAACTGCGGCCGCATCCGCGAGGACTACCCGTGGCCGGAGGTGCGCATCGCCGACGAGTTCGACGAGCCGGTGCCCGACGGCGAGGTGGGGGAGTTGCTCGTGCGCAGCGCGGAGCCGTGGGCGCTCAACGTCGGGTACCACAAGATGCCGGAGCAGACCGCGGCCGCGTGGCGCAACGGATGGTTCCACACCGGCGACGCGTTCCGGCGTGACGGCGACGGCTGGTTCTACTTCGTCGACCGCTTGCGCGACACGATCCGCCGGCGCGGGGAGAACATCTCGTCGTTCGAGGTGGAGACGATGGTCGCCGAACACCCTGCGGTGCGCGAGTGCGCGGCGATCGGCGTGCCCGCGCCGCTGGGAGAGGACGACGTGTTCGTCGCGGTGATCGTCGACGACCCTGCAGCCTTCGACCCTGCCGAGCTCGCCGCGTTCCTCGAAACGCGTATGCCCCGGTTCATGCTGCCCCGCTACGTGGAGGTGGTCGACGACCTCCCGCGCACCGAGGCGTCGATGCGGGTGCGCAAGCACGAGCTGCGCAACCAGGGCGTCACCGATTCGACCTGGGACCGCACTCCCTCCTAAGGGCACTGGCTGATCGAGGCTGGCTGACCCAGCGCCTGCTGTGCGAACATGTGTTCGTGTCCGCCGAGCCCGCCACCGGAGCAGCCACCATCCTCCACGCCGACCTCGACGCGTTCTTCGCGTCGGTCGAGCAGCGCGACGATCCCGCGCTCCGGGGCAAGCCGGTCCTCGTCGGGGGCGGCGTCGTGATGGCGGCCAGCTACGAGGCCCGAGCCTGCGGGGTGCGAGGCGCGATGAACGGCCGGCAGGCGTTGGCGCTGTGCCCCGACGCCATCGTCGTGCCGCCGCGCATGGACGCCTACTCCGAGGCCAGCCGCGCCGTCTTCGCGGTGTTCGACGACACCACGCCGCTCGTCGAACCGCTGTCGATCGACGAGGCGTTCCTCGACGTCGGCGGTCTGGCCAAGGTGTCGGGCTCCCCACCCGAGATCGCGGCCGCGCTGAGGGCCGCAGTGCTGGAACGGGTCGGGCTCCCCATCACGGTCGGCGTCGCTCGCACCAAGTTCCTGGCCAAGGTGGCGAGCCGCGTCGCCAAGCCCGACGGGCTGCTCGTCGTGCCGCCCGAGCGCGAGCTCGCGTTCCTGCACCCGCTCGCGGTCGGCGCGCTCTGGGGTGTCGGCCCCAAGACGACCGCCAAGCTGCTCGAGCGGGGCATCACCCGCGTCGGTGAGGTGGCCGCGCTCGACGAGGCGGTGCTGGTCGCGATGCTCGGGCCCGCGTCCGGTCACCACCTGTACGCGCTCGCGCACAACCGCGACCCGCGCCCCGTGGAGACCGGCCGGCGGCGGCGGTCGATGGGTGCGCAGCGCGCGCTCGGGCGCGGCCACCGTCCTCCCGACGAGGTGCGCGCCGTGCTCGACGGTCTCCTCGACGGCATCACTCGCCGGCTCCGCACCGCGCGCGTCGTGGGCCACACCGTCGTGCTGCGCATCCGCTTCGACGACTTCACGCGCGTCACCCGGTCGTGCACGTTGCCGACGCCGACCTCCGACACCACGCCGTTGCGCGACGCGGCGCGGCGGCTGCTCGACCACGCGCAACCATTGGTCGCGGCGCGCGGCCTCACGCTGGTCGGAGTGTCGGTGGCGAACCTCAGCGACGCCGACGCGGTGCAGCTCCCGCTGCCGTTCGACGGCGGGAGCGGTCCTGCGCTCGACCACGCGCTCGATGCCGTGCGCGAACGCTTCGGCAGCGCCGCGGTCGGGCGGGTCGCGCTCCTCGGCAAGGACCGCGGCTGGACGATGCCGCTGCTCCCCGACGGTTGATCAGTAGATGCTGCCCTCGATCCGCACCGACGGGTTGCGGAGCCTGATGGAGTGCATGAGCTGGCGCGTCTCGTCGTTGGCGGCGACCCGGAACGAGGAGCCGTCGTCGAGGAACACGGCGAACTTGGGTGGCGAACCGGATTCACCCGACCGCTTCGGGATGAACTCGATGCGCTGGACCTGCTCGAGCCGGATCACCCGGCGGCGGTAGACGTACTGCAACTCGAGCTGACCGTCGCTGAGCCGGACGCTCCACAGGGTTCGCCGGAGGTCCCAACCTGCGAACCCGACCGCGACCACGCTGACGCCCACGAAGAACAGAGACCCGTCCAAGGCGCCCCACACCCCGAACACCGCGAACACCACGGCCGAGATGATGAGGCCGAGCGTGTGGAGCCGCGACCCGGCGGCGACGTCGCCTGTCTCGTCCATGCGACCAGTCTGCGGGCGCGGGTGCGCGCCGCAGAATGGTCGAAGGGTCAGATGTGCCTGACCCGCTCAGCTCGCGTCGGCGCGGTGGGGGAGCTTCCAGTTCGGGCGGGGGAAGTGGCAGGTGTACCCGTTGGGGATCCGCTCCAGGTAGTCCTGGTGCTCGGGCTCGGCCTCCCAGAACGGCCCGGCCGCGACGACCTCGGTCACGACCTTGCCCGGCCAGAGTCCGGACGCCTCGACGTCGGCGATGGTGTCCTCGGCGACGTGCTTCTGCTCGTCGGACGTGTAGAAGATCGCCGAGCGGTAGCTGGCGCCGACGTCGTTGCCCTGCCGGTTCTTCGTGGTCGGGTCGTGGATCTGGAAGAAGAACTCGAGCAGGTCGCGGAACGAGGTCTGCTCGGGGTCGAACACGATCTCGATGGCCTCGGCGTGGTTGCCGTGGTTGCGGTACGTCGCGTTCGCGAGGCTGTCGTCGCCCGTGTAGCCGACCCGGGTGGAGATCACGCCCGGGCGCTTGCGGATGAGGTCCTGCATGCCCCAGAAGCAGCCCCCGGCCAGGATGGCGGTCTCGCGCTGCTCGCTCATTCAGTGCTCCTTCGTCGGGTTGTGCGATCCATCATCGCACCCGTGCCCTTGATCGCACCGGTGCCCGTACGTGAACACGGGCCACGACTGTGCTGTTCCCGAGTGACTACGACGGATCGGCCGCCTCCGGATGACGACCCAGGTACTCGCGGACGAACCAGCACTGCGGGTCGACTCGGTTCCCGCGCTCGCGTGCGTCGGCGAGCACGCCGGCCACGAGCACGTCGCCCAGGCCCTGGCCGCGCCGATCGGGGTCGATCACGGTGTGCGGCAACACCATCACGTCGCCGTCCATGACGAAGTCGGCGATCCCCACCACCTCGCCGTCGATCCGGAGCTCGTAGCGGTTGCGTGCCTCGTTGCGGGTGACGTCGTGGTCCACCGCTCTTCTCTACCCGATGGCCCGGTGTCTCGCCCTTCTTGCCGGTGTCCGCAGTGGTTCAGCGCAGGTCGAACCGGTCGAGCTCCATGACCTTCACCCACGCGGCCACGAAGTCCCGCACGAACCTCTCCTCGCCGTCACCGGCGCCGTAGACCTCCGACAGCGCACGGAGTTGCGAGTGCGAGCCGAACACGAGGTCGACCGCGGTCGCGGTCCACTTCACGTCGCCGGTGTCGCGATCGCGGCCGTCGTACACACCGTCGGTCGTGCCCGACGTGCTCCACACCGTGCCCATGTCGAGCAGGTTGACGAAGAAGTCGTTGGTGAGCACCCCGGGACGTTCGGTGAACATGCCGAGCGCCGACCCGCCGGTGTTCGCGCCCAGCGCGCGCAGACCGCCGACGAGCACGGTCATCTCCGGCGCGGTCAGCGTCAGCAGGTTGGCCCGCTCGAGGAGCCGTTGCTCGGCCGGTTGCTTGTCACCCGGCTGCGACCAGTTGCGGAAGCCGTCGGCCGCCGGCTCGAGCACCTCGAAGGTGTCGACGTCGGTCTGCTCCTGCGTGGCGTCGGTACGACCGGGCGAGAACGGCACGGTCACCGCGTGGCCCGCAGCCTTGGCAGCCTGCTCGACCGCCGCCGATCCCGCGAGGACGATGAGGTCGGCCAGCGACACCTGCGCGCCACCCGCGCCGTTGAATTCCTGCTGGATCGCCTCGAGCGTGGACAACACCGTGGAGAGCGACGCGGGGTCGTTCACGGCCCAGTTGTGCTGCGGTGCGAGGCGGATCCGCGCACCGTTCGCGCCGCCGCGCTTGTCGGTGCCGCGGAACGTCGACGCCGACGCCCACGCGGTGGCCACGAGCTGCGCCACCGAGAGGCCCGAGTCGAGCACCTTCGCCTCGAGCGCGGCGACCTCGGCGTCGCCGAGGGGCGCGCCGGTCGCGGCCGGCACCGGATCCTGCCAGAGCTGCGGCTCCGCCACCCACGGGCCGAGGTACCGCGACACCGGGCCCATGTCGCGGTGGAGCAACTTGTACCAGGCCTTGGCGAACGCGCGGGCGAGCTCGTCGGGGTGCTCGTGGAAGTGCTGCGTGATCGGTCCGTAGATCGGGTCGAAGCGCAACGCGAGGTCGGTCGTCAGCATCATCGGCGCGTGCCGCTTCGACGGGTCGTGCGCGTCGGGCACCGTGCCCTGGGCGCCCGGGTCCTTGGGCGTCCACTGCTTCGCGCCTGCGGGACTCTCGGTGAGCTCCCAGTCGTACGCGTAGAGGTTGTCGAGGAATCCGTTGTCCCACCGCGTCGGGTCGTTGGTCCACGCGCCCTCGAGGCCGCTGGTCACCGCGTCGGCACCGACGCCGGTCCCGCCACTGTTGTGCCAGCCGAGGCCCTGCGCGTGCACCGGGCACCCCTCGGGCTCGGGCCCCACGAGGTCGGCGCTGTTCGCGCCGTGGCACTTGCCGAACGTGTGACCACCGACGATGAGCGCGACCGTCTCCTCGTCGTTCATCGCCATGCGTGCGAACGTCTCGCGGATGTCGTGCGCCGCCGCGAGCGGATCGGGGTTGCCGTTCGGGCCCTCGGGGTTCACGTAGATGAGCCCCATCTGCACGGCACCGAGCGGATCGGCGAGGTCGCGCGTCACCGCTGTAGCGCTCGTCGCCGAGCCACGTGTCCTCGGAACCCCAGAAGATCTCCTCGGCTTCCCAGATGTCGGGCCGACCGAAGCCGAAGCCGAAGGTCTCGAAACCCATCGACTCGAGCGCGACGTTGCCGGTGAAGACGATGAGGTCGGCCCACGAGATCTTCTGGCCGTACTTCTGCTTGATCGGCCAGAGCAGGCGGCGGGCCTTGTCGAGGTTCGCGTTGTCGGGCCAGCTGTTGAGCGGCGCGAATCGCTGCGCGCCCTGGCCACCGCCGCCGCGCCCGTCGGCGATGCGGTACGTGCCGGCCGCGTGCCACGTCATGCGGATGAAGAGCGGCCCGTAGTGGCCGTAGTCGGCCGGCCACCAGTCCTGCGAGTCGGTCATCAACGCGACGACGTCCTGCTTCAGCGCGTCGACGTCGAGCGTGGCGAACTCTGTCGCGTAGTCGAAGTCGGCGCCGAGCGGGTCGGCGAGCGGCGAGTGCTGCGCGAGCACCTGGAGGTCGAGCTGCTCCGGCCACCAGTCGCGGTTCGACATCGGGCGGTGCGCTTCCGGTGTGGGGGAGTCGATGACGGGGTTCTCGCTCTCGCTGCCGTGGTCGGGCACGTGGATGCTCCTTCTACGTCGGGCTGGCTACGTCGTGGGCTGGTTCTGGTTCTGGTTCGGGTTCGCGGCGACGCACTCGGGGCACCGGCCCCAGTAGACGACCTCGGCCTCGTCGATCTCGTAGCCCGAGGCGTCGGCGGCGGTGAGGCAGGGGGTGTCACCGACCGCGCAGTCGACGTCGACCGTGCGGCCACACGTGCGGCAGATCAGATGGTGGTGGTTGTCACCGGTGCGGGTCTCGTACCGCGCCGACGAACCCGCGGGTTGGATGCGTCGGAGCAGACCCTTGTCGGTGAGCACCGCGAGCGCGTCGTACACCGCCTGCTTCGAGATGGCGCCGAGCTCGGCGGTGACCAGGGCGTGGACCTCGTCGGCGGCGCTGTGCGGCTGCTCCGACACGACCCGGAGGACGGCCAGACGCTGGGCCGTGACCTGGAGACCGTGCTCCCGGAGGAGGGCGCTGCCGTCGGGCTGCCGGGGAGGAGTGCGGGAGTCGGGCACGGAGGCACCATACCAAGAACTCTGGAATAAGTCCAGAGTCGGTTCGATCCCAGAGTCGGCTCGGGCGTCGGGCCTAGGCTCCCGGACTCATGACCGACCGAACGTTCTTCACCGACGACGAGTGGGCCGCGCTGTCCCAGGCGCCGCTCCACGTCACCATGGCCGTCGTCGCGGTGGCCGAGCACGGGCCCGATCTCACTGATGAAGGAGGCCTCGGCGACCGCCAAGGCCGCTGGCCCGCCCCGGCGACCACGGCGCGGCCGACCGAGCTGATCGTCGCCATCGCCCACGAGGCGCAGGGGCACGATGCCCGGCACGCCGCGAAGGGCGACCGTGGCTCGTCGCCCGACGCCGTGATCGACGAGGCGCTGGCGGAGCTCGCGCCGGCCACCGCGGCCATCGCCCGGTTGCCGATCGCCGAGGCCGCCGAGGTGCGCTCCTGGCTCATCGACCTCGCCAACGCGGTGGCCGCGGCCGCGAAGGGAACCAGCGAGAAGGAAGCGGCCGTCGTCGAGCGCGTGCGGGTCGCGCTCGGCGCGCCTCCCACGACGAGCTGAGCGCTCGCGCGCGTCAGCGCGTGGTGAGGCGCGCTTCGAGTCCCTTCCGCACCGTGGGCCACTCGGCGCGCACGATGGAGTAGTACGCGGTGTCGCGGATGCCGCCGTCGCTCGCCCGCACGTGCGCACGGCGGATGCCCTCGAACTGGGCCCCCACTCGTTCGATCGCGGCGCGCGAGCGTGCGTTGCGGGCGTCGGTCTTGAACGTGATGCGCTCCACGTCCCAGGTGTCGAACGTGTGCCGCAACATCAGCAACTTGGCCTCGGTGTTCACCGCGGTGCGTTGCGCCGACGCCGCGAGCCAGGTGGCGCCGATCTCCGCGGTGCGGGGCGTGTCCACCGCGCCGAGGGGCGGGCCACCGACCCGTCGAGCGGGACCCCAGTCGTCGAGATCGAGGAAGCGGGTGCTGCCGACGACCCGGCCGTCGGTGGTGAGGGTGGTCACGAAGGGCAGCGCCCACCCGACGCGCTCGTCGGCCAACACGCCCTCGACGTAGTCGCGCATCGCCGCGTCACCGTCGGGCACCGGCGTGAAGCCGTACGTCGACCGGTCTTCATCAGCCGCGGCCACCAAGGCGTCGACGTCGTCGATCGTCATCGGTCGCAACGTCACGACGTCGCCCGCGAGCACCACTCGTTCGAGTCCTGGCCGTTCGATCATGCCGACATGGTGCTCGGTGCGCGGTCGCGCGTCGGGATTGATTTAGAGGTCGGCCCAGCCTTCGTCGCGGTCGGAGCGCGGCGGGCTGGCGACCGATGCGCATCGGCGAGAGCGGCGCGTCGACGACGAGGAAGCGGTGCCACTTCTCGGTGAGCTCGTAGGTGCGCTTGCGCCAGCGTTGCAGCGCGCTGTCGCATCCGCTCGGCCTTCTCGGTCTCGGCCCAGCTCTCCCACGTGGGGATCGCCCAGTGCAAGAAGCACTCCGACTCGTTGACCATCGCGGTCTCCCACGCGCCGCACAGCTTCCAGCCGAACTCTTCGTAGACCGGGATCGCTTCTTGCGCGACGACCTCGAGGAAGTCGCGCGCGGTGCCGGCCGGTACGTGGATCTGCTCGTGCGCGTAGGTCTCGCCCTGCACGCCGGCGTCGACCAGCTCGGTGATGGTGGGTGACCATGGCGCGGGGACCAGCACGCGGTCGTCGCCGTGACGCCGGTAGTTCGACGCCTCGGCCCACCACTTCGCGAGCTTGGGGTCCTGCAGGGTCGAGTGCCCGAGCTCGAAGCGGAACGACGTGGCGAGCCCGTCGAAGCCGCGTTCCTCCCAGAGGTTGAGCACCTCGGGCCATCCGCGCGTGGTACCGACGATGCCCCAGACACCGAAGCACAGCTGGTTGCGGTCCTCCTGCGCCATGGGGCTGAAGTTCGCCGTCATGTGCTGCATGTAGTTGGCGCGGTTGTGGCCGATGATGTCGATGAACTCGTGGATGTAGACGTTGTCGTTCACGGGCAAAAGAACTAGCACGTCTAGGCTCGGCCAGTGACCAGTGACGACGAGCGCATCGCCCTCTTCCTCGACTACGAGAACCTCGCCATCGGGGCGCGTGATCTCACTGGTGGTGCCCTCGACTTCCGTCCCATCGCCGAAGCCCTCGCCGAACGGGGCCGGGTGGTCGTGCGTCGCGCCTACGCCGACTGGTCCTACTTCGAAGAAGACCGGCGCATGCTCACCCGCAACCAGGTCGAGCTCATCGAGATGCCGCAGCGCATGGGCATGGTCCGCAAGAACGCCGCCGACATCAAGATGGCGGTCGACGCGGTCGAGCTGAGCTTCGAACGTGACTACATCACCACCTTCGTCCTCGGCACCGGCGACAGCGACTTCACACCGCTCGTGCACAAGCTGCGCGAGCTCAACAAGCGCGTGATCGGGATCGGGGTCGAGGCGTCGACCTCGGCGCTGCTCACCGCGGCGTGCGACGAGTTCCTCTTCTACGAGCGACTCGAAGGCGTCGAGGTGAAGAAGCCGGCGAAGCGCACGACGAAGCGAGGGGGCGGTCGCAGCCCCAAGCCCGCAACCGAGGCGGACGAGCCCGAGTCGGAGGTCGTGGCCCCGGCGGAGGAGACCGACCTCGACGCACTCGTCACGCGGACGCTCGCCGGCTTGTCGCGCAGCAGCGGTGGTCCGGTGCTGGCGTCGATGCTGAAGCGCGCCATCCTCCGCAAGGAGCCGACGTTCAGCGAGGCCGACCACGGGTTCCGCACGTTCGGCGAGCTCCTGCGCACCCTCGGCGAGCGCGGCGTGGTGGAGGTGCATCAGGGCAGTGCGCCGGGCGATCCCGAGGTGACGCTCCCGACCGTCGGGGGCGACGAGGACGCAGTGTTCGCGCTGCTCCGCGACACGGTCGAGCGACTCACGGCCAAGGGACCGGTCCACCTTTCGGGCCTGAAGACCCAGGTGCGCAAGCAGCAGCCCGACTTCTCGGAGAAGCGCTTCGGCTACGGCACCTTCCTGCAATTCGTGCGCGGCGCCCAGGCGCGCGGGTTCGTCGAGATGGAGCGCGACACCGACGCCGAGGACTACGTGTTGCGCCCGGGAGCCACCACGCCTGCGTCCTGAGCTGGCAGCGTGTGACAAGCTGCGCGGATGCGCATCGGCCTCTTCATCAGCGACGTCAGCGGCGAGCAGACCACCATCGACGAGCTGCTCGCGAACGCCCGGTCGGCCGAAGCGCTCGGGTTCACCACCGGCTGGGTGCCGCACATCCCGTGGAGCCTCGACGGTCTGACCGCGCTCGCGCTCGCGGGTCAGGTCACCAACCGCATCGAGCTCGGCACCGCGGTGATGCCGACCTACCCGCGGCACCCGATGGCCATGGCGCAACAGGCGATGTCGACCCAGGCCGCCACCGACGGCCGGCTGGTGCTCGGCATCGGCCCGTCGCACCCGGTGGTCATCGAGAGCATGCACGGCCTCGAGTACGCGCGTCCCGCCCACCACACGCGTGAGTACGTGGAGGTGCTGCGGGCTGCGTTCGCCGGGTCCGGGCACGTCGAGTACCGGGGTGAGATGTTCGGCTTCTCGTCGATGCTCACCGTGCCCGGCTCCACGCCGGCGCCGATCATGATCGCGGCGCTGGCGCCGAAGATGCTGAAGCTCGCGGGCGAGCTCACCGACGGCACCATCACGTACTGGGCCAACGAGCGCGCGGTCGGCGAGCACATCGTGCCCGCCATCACCGCCGCGGCCGAGGGCGCGGAGCGGCCGCCGCCGCGGGTCGTGGTCGGCCTTCCGGTGGGGGTCTGCGACGACGCCGACGCCGGACGTGAGCGCGCGGCCAAGCTCTTCGAGGCGTACCTGAACATCCCCACGTACCAGCGCATCCTCTCGCGTGGCGGCGACGACACCACACCTGCCGACGTCGCGATCATCGGCACCGAGGCCGAGGTGACCGAGCGACTGCGCAGCTACGCCGCGGCCGGGGCCACCGACCTCTGCGCGACCGCACTCGGTCTCGACGACGACCGCGAGGCGTCGCAGCGTCGCACCATCGAGCTGCTGGCGTCGCTCACGCCAGCGTTGTGACAGCAGGACAGGAGCACGCATGACCAAGGAAGTCCGGCTCGAGTTCGACGGGCCGATCGCGACCATCACCAACGACAACGTCGAGAAGCACAACGCGTTCGACGACGACATGGACTCGCAGCTGTTCGCCGCTGCTCGCCGAGCTGAAGGCGCGCCCGGAGGTGCGGGCGGTCATCTGGCGCGGCGAGGGCAAGTCCTTCTCGTCGGGTCGCGACGTGGGCGCGATCGGCGGCGGCGACGTCGAGCTCACCCACCACGAGCTCATGGCGCGCGGTCACCGCGGCATCCTGCAGGTGTTCGACATCGAGGCGCCGATCATCGTCGCCATGCACGGCTGGTCGATCGGCGCGTCGTTCCAGCGCGCGTTGCTGTGCGACATCCGCATCGCGGCCGAGGGTGCGCGGTTCATGTTGCCCGAGGCGGTGCCACGGCGTGATCCCCGACACCGGCGGCGTCGGTCGCCTGTTCCAGATCTGCGGCCACGGGGTCGCGTCCGACCTCGTCCTGACCGGGCGGGCGATGCAGGTCGACGAGGCGTACGCGCACGGCATCGTGTCGCGTGTCGTCCCCGCCGCCGATCTCGACGCCACGGCTCGTGAGATGGCCGAGAAGATCGCCGCGTCTCCTGCGGTCACGATCAAGATGGCGCGGCGGGTGCTGGCGCACCTGTCGGAAGCCGAGGTCCGCTCGTCGATGGCCGACGAGATGATCTACCAGACCTTCATCGCCAAGTCCGACGACCTGGCCGAGTTCCGGGCTGCCCGCGCCGACGGTCGCGAGCCGAACTTCACGGGGAGCTGACCTTCATGTCTTTGACGAACTGCCGGGCCTGCCAGGGCCGCCCGAGCTCGGCGCGAGCGCCCTGCCTGCCGGCACCTACGACGGTGTCGGGGTGTTCGTGACCGGCGCCGGCACCGGTCTCGGCAAGGCCATCGCGCTCGAGTTCGCACGCCTCGGCGCGTCGATCGTCATCGCCAGTCGCAAGCCCGAGCACCTCGAGGCCGGTCACGAGGCCGTCGCCGCGCTGGGCGCACCGGTCACGACCGTGGGGTGCGACATCCGCGACGCCGAGCAGATCTCTGCTGCATTCGACGCCGCCACCGAGGCCTACGGATTGCCGGGCGTGCTGATCAACAACGCCGCCGCCAACTTCCCGGTGCCGGCCGAGGACATGTCGCCGAACGCGTGGCGCACCGTCGTCGACATCACGCTCAACGGCACGTTCTTCTGCGCGCGCGAGTTCACGCGCCGTCACCTCGAGGCGAACACGCCGGGGTCGATCGTGAACGTCGGCGCGTCGTACGCCTGGACCGGTGGTCCGGGGTTCGCGCACAGCGCGGCGGCCAAGGCCGGTGTGAAGAACATGACCGAGACCCTCGCGGTCGAGTGGGGTCCGTACGGCATCCAGGTCAACGGGCTCGTGCCCGGCCTGTTCCCGCACGAGGACATGACCGCCGACATCAAGGGCAACCTCGATCGCACGAGCGAGAAGGACATCGTGCAGCCGGCGTTGCGGGTCGGGCAGCTGCGCGAGCTGGGCTGGGCCGCCGACCTTCCTGGCGTCGCCGTACGCGCGGTTCATCTCCGGGCACACGCTCGTGGTCGACGGCGCCAACTGGCAGCGTCGGCTCCTCACCAACCCGCCGGTCGTCACCGTGCGCGAGCAGATGGGCAAAGGCCCGTTCGAACCGTGATCGTGGACACCCACGTGCACGTGGTGGCGCGCGACGAGGCGCGCTTCCCGTTGCGCCCGTCCGGTGTCGGTTCGCAGTGGTTCCGCGAGCACCCGGTGACCGCCGAGGAGTACCTGGTTGACCGCGACCGCGGCGGGAGTCGACCGCGCGGTGCTGGTGCAGGCCCACGGCGCGTACGGCAGCGACAACGCGTACGTGCTCGACGCGTTGCGCGTCGCGCCGGAGCGCTGGGTCGGTGTGGTCATCGTCGATCCGACCGATCCCGATCCCGCATCCGCGCCTCCGCGAGCTCGCTACGGCACCGGGGTGCGCGGGCGTGCGCCTCTTCGGCATCGGTCCCACCGCGCCGACCTGGTTCGACGGCGACGCCGGAGCGGCGCTCTGGGCCGCGGCCGTCGACCTCGACCTCCGCATCGTGGCAACGCTGCTCACGCCCGAGCTGCCGCGCCTCGACGCGATGCTGGCGCGACACCCGGGAGTACCGGTGGTGCTCGACCACTGCGGTTTCCCCGACCTGCACGGGAGTCCGTCGTTCCCGGGCCTGGAGCCATTGCTCGCGCTCTCCGAGCACCCCGGTCTGCATCTCAAGGTGACGTCGCACGTGCTCGAGGGTGCGGGTGCGGCGGCGGGTGCGTTCGTCGAACGGCTGCGTGGCGACGTTCGGCGCCGACCGGCTGGTGTGGGGGTCCGACTACCCGCAGACCCACGACCGCACCTACGCCGAACTGGTGGCGTTGGGACGCGACGCGTGCGCGGGTCTCGACCCTGCCGACGAGGCGCGCGGTGCTGGGGAAGACCGCGCTCGGGCTCTGGCCGTCGCTCGCGGTGCTGACGCTGTGCTGTTCTCGAGCGCAGGTCGGCGCAGCGTGATGTACTTGCGTCACGCGGGTGCGGCGGAGGGGGACCCATGGAGCTGCCGTCCGGGACCGTGACCTTCCTGTTCACCGACCTGGAGGGGTCGACCCGCTTGTGGGAGGAACAGCCAGACGCGATGAGACCCGCGCTGGCGCGCCACGACGCCATCTTGCGCGACGCCATCCGCGCCCACGACGGCCATGTGGTGAAGACGACCGGTGACGGATTCCATGCGGTGTTCGCCCGAGCCGACGATGCCGTGCGCGCCGCGGTCGCGGCACAGATCGCGCTCGGCAAGGCGACCGAAGCGGCCGACGTGCCGCTCATCGTCCGCATGGGCTTGCACATCGGTGCCGGCGAAGAACGGGATGGCGACTACTTCGGCGCGGCGGTGAACCGCGCCGCACGGGTGATGGCCGTCGCCCACGGCGGGCAGGTGCTGGCCTCGCGTGCAGTGCACGATCTCGTCGGTGCCGAGCTCGACGACGTGGAGCTCATCAGTCTGGGGGAGCATCGGCTGCGCGGGGTCGACCAACCGTTGGAGATCTATCAGGTGGTCGGCCCGGGCCTCGAGCGTGCCTTCCCGCCGCTTGGAGTCCTTGGATGCGCAGCCGGGCAACCTGCCCGCGCAGCACAGCTCGTTCGTCGGCCGCGAACGGGAAGTGGCCGACGTCGCGGCGTTGCTCGGGGACACACGCATCGTGACCTTGACGGGAGTCGGTGGTGTCGGCAAGACCCGCCTCGCGTGCCAGGTGGCGGCCGAGGTCGCACCCCGGTTCCTCCACGGCGTGTGGCTGGTCGAATTGGACCGGGTGCGGGATCCCGACGCTCGTCCTCGACACCGTCGTCGGGGTGTTCGATCTCGCTCCCACGACCGGGCGTCGAGCTGATCGAGACGCTCACGAGCTTCCTGCGCTCGAAGGAGCTGCTCCTGGTGCTCGACAACTGTGAGCACCTGCTGGCGCCGGTGGCAGCATTGCTCCGCACGCTGGGAGACTCCTGCCCGGGGCTCGTCGTGCTTGCGACGAGCCGCGAAGGCCTGGGCCTCGCCGGTGAGCGCATCGTGGCCGTACCGTCGCTCGGCGTGCCCGACTCCGATGAATGCGACGTCGTCGCCGGGAGCGAGGCCGTGCGCGTCTTCGTCGAGCGGGCACGGGCGGTGAAATCCGACTTCACGGTGACCGACGAGAACGCCGTCGGCCGTCGCAGAGGTTGTTCGGCGCCTCGACGGCATCCCACTTGGCATTGGAACTTGCCGCCGCGAGGATCCCGGTCTTGAGCCCGGCGCAACTCGCGCAACGGCTCGACCAGCGGTTCCGGTTGCTGGCGGGTGGCGAACGGGGCGCGGTCGAACGCCACGCGACCCTCCGCGCCGCGATCGACTGGTCGTACGACCTCCTCGACCCCGCCGAACAGCGGGTGCTGGCGCGCCTGTCGGTGTTCGCGGGTGGTTGCAGCCTGGAAGCAGCCGAATCGGTGTGTAGCGGTGGCGGGGTCGACGTGCTCGACGTGCTCGAGCTGCTCGCCGTGCTCGTCGCCCGTTCGCTCGTGGTCGCCGATGATGCCCCCTCCGGGGATCGTCGGTACCGGCTCCTGGAAACCGTTCGGCAATACGCCGAGGAACGACTCGATGGCGACGAGCGGACCGAGCTCCACGAACGTCACTCGATGTCACTACGCCGACTTCGTCGAACGCGCTGCCACTGGCTTGCGGGGTCCGGACCAGCTGCAGTGGCAGCTGAAGGCGAACGTGGAGTTGGAGAACCTCCGCACCGCGCTGGCGTGGGCGGTTTCCCACGACCAGGGCGCGCAAGCGGCCCGCTTCCTGTGCGTCGTCGGGCGTGGTACCCAGCCCGTTGTCGCCGCGTCATGCTGCGCGATGCGGAATCGATTCTGGCGCTCCCGAGCATCCGGTCGATCGAGCGCTACCCGCTCGCGATTGCCGCCGCGGCTTCTGCGGCGCTGTTCCACGGCGCGCTCGACCGGTCCGAGCAGCTCTGCCAACGCTCGCTGGACGCGGCCGGCGATCCGAGCCGACGAGCTCCTCGGGTCGATCTTGGCGACCCGCGGCAACGTCGCGTACGGGATGGGCGATGTCAGGGTGCGGTCGAGCTGATCGGGGAGGCGGCGAGCTGCTACCGGCGGATCGGCGACGACTTCCATGTCTCCTTCTGCTTGTGTGCCGTGTCGATTTTCAGAACCTTCACCGGCGACCCTGCCGTCGCGGCGACTGAGGGACGGGAGGCGCTCGTACTCGCGCACGTGTGCGGCAACCCGGGAGCGATCGCCCAAGCGCTCGGTGCGCTCGCGGTGGTTCTCGCTCCTGACCGAACCCGAGCAGAGTCGGATCCACATCGCCGAGAGCCTCGCACTCAACGACGCGTTCGGCGACGTCGTCGTCGACGAGAACGCGTTGAGCATGGTGCTCATGGCGAGCGCGGTGCTCGGCGATCGCGATGATGCTCTCACGCAATGCGCCCGCGCGCTCCGACATGGGCTCTCGCTCCTCGTCGCGGTGTGCGCATGTCTCGAGGTGACGGCGGACATGCTCGCTGATGGCGCGCCCGACGTCGCCGTGGTGCTGCACGGCGCCATCGACGCGCTCCTGCCGGGCTTCGAGCAGGGGGAACTGAACGCGACCCTCCGACACCGTGCGAAGGCCGCCATCGATATCCCCAACTCGATGCCGCAAGCGTCGCCGACCTGCGTCGCGCGAGGCGCCGCGATGACCGAAGACCAAGCAACCGGCGTACGCCCTCGAAGCGATCGGCCGGCGATCTGATCGCCGAGAGATCTCGATCTCAGCTCGAGGGCGCGAGCGCGTCCGAGTAGATCGCGATCATGCGGCGGTAGCTCTCTCGGACCGACGCCGGCCGTCGCAGCACCCCCGCATGTTCGAGGGTGAGGAAGCCGTGGATGCCCGACCACACGGCCCGGTGCGCGTGCACCTCGTCGGCGCCGGTGAGGCCGAACGACTCGAGCACCCGCGTCAGCGCCTCGGCGGCGCGCAGGTTCGCGTCGCGCAGCTCGTCGTCGTCACCGGGATCGCGGATGGTGGCCGCGTAGCGACCGGGGTGCGCACGGGCGAAGTCCCAGTACGCGTCGGCGATCGCCTCGAGCGCGTCGCGGCCCGGACCGGCCGATCACCGACGACCGGAGCTCGTCGCCGAGTTGGCGCACCGAGTCGAGTGCGAGGTCGCGCAGCAGGCCGTCGAGCCCGTCGACGTGCGCGTAGAGCGACTGGCTGCGGATCCCGAGGCGCGCGGCCAGGCCCGCGAGGGTGAGCGCCTCGACGCCCGACTCGTCGACCAGTGCGCCGGCCGCCTCGACGACGGCATCGTGGTCGAGTCCCACCTGCGTGGCCATGTGCCGGCGCCTCCCATGACGTGTGGCCGATTGACAGCCTGACGCGATGAGAAATATACCTGCGGCCATCAGGAAGCCCGTTCCCACCGCCACCGATTCGACCGCGCGCGGGTTCGTCGTCGTCTTCATCGGGCTCCAGGTCGGGATGATGATCTCGGGGATCGACGGGACGATCGTGGCGACGGCGCTGCCGTCGATCACGCGCGACCTCGGCGGGGTCTCGGCCATCGCGTGGGTGGTCAGCGCCTACCTCCTGTTCCAGGTCGCGACGATGCCGCTCTACGGCAAGCTCGGCGACCTCCACGGTCGCAAGCGCATGCTCCTGTTCGCCATCGGCCTGTTCGTGCTCGGGTCGGTCGCGTGCGGATTGGCGCAGTCGATGCCCCAGCTGCTGGTCGCGCGCGTGGTGCAGGGGATGGGTGGCGGCGGACTGCCGGTGCTCGGGATGGCGATCCTCGGCGATCTCGTCCCGCCGCGTCAGCTCGGACGCTGGCTCGGCTACCAGGGGATGCTGTTCGCGGTGGCCGTCGTCATCGGTCCGCTCGTCGGCGGGCTGTTCGTCGACCACCTGAGCTGGCGGTGGGCGTTCTTCATCAACGTCCCGTTCGCGATCCTCGCCGTCGCCATCCTCGTGCCGAGGTTGCACCTGCCCTTCCGGCGGGTCGAGCACGCCATCGACTACCTGGGTTCGGCGCTGCTCACGGTCGCGCTCGCCGCGGTCGTGGTGCTCGCGACGGCCGGCGGCAAGGACGTCGAGTGGATCTCGCCCGAGTCGGGCGGGCTGGTGGTCCTGCTCCTCGTCTGCAGCGTCGCCTTCGTGTGGCGCGAACGCCACGCGGCGGAACCGTTCGTGCCGCTGCGACTCTTCCAGAACGCGGTGCTGCGGATCGCGGCGCCGGTGAACTTCACGTCGGGGTTGCTCTTCTACCTCGGCGTGTTCTTCCTCCCCGTGTTCTTCCAGGAGGTTGCTGGGGTCGACGCCACCGCGTCGGGCCTGCTGCTGATCCCGTTCATGATCGGCACGGCCGCGTCGACGACGTTCGCCGGGCACCGGGTGGAGCGCACCGGTCGCTACCGCGCGTGGCCGATCCTGGGCGGTGTCGCGATGACGATCGGCGCGCTCGCGCTCACCACCATCGGTCTCGACACGTCGGTCGTGGTGGTGGCCGGGCTCGGCACCGTCGTCGGGATCGGCATCGGGTTCGCGATGCAGACGTCGATCCTGGCGGTGCAGAACGCGGTCGACATCAGCGATCTCGGCATGGCGACGTCGACCGCGCTGCTGGCGCGCACGCTCGGCGGCACCATCGGCACGCCCCTCTTCGGCGCGGTGCTCGCCGCCGGCGTCCCCACGCACCACGCCACCGCCGCCGACTTCGCCGACGCGCTGCCTTGGGTGTTCGCCGCCGCGGTGCCGGTCGGCCTGCTCGCGATCCTCTTCGGGTACCTGCTCCCGCAGCGCCCCCTCCGCGGCGTCGGCGACGGCACCGAGGTCACCATCGACACCGTCGTCGCCCCGCACTGACGATGCCGGTTTCGGCGCCCCTACCGCGTCATAGTGACGACGTAGGGGCGCCAGAAGCTCAGGCTCAGGGTCAGGTGGCTGGGGAGCCGTGGCGGCCGGCGCCGCCGGCGAAGCGGGTGGCACCGTCGAGCGCGCCGGGGCGCGCAGGGTGTCGATCCCGAGCTCGGTCTCGCGGCGCAGGGCGTCGGGAAGATCGAGGTCCCACTGCGCGTAGACCGACGCCCGGTCGTTGCGCAGGCACACCTGGGGGAGCGCGGCGAGCTCGTGGCCCAGCGCCACCGCGGCCTCCCGGGCGCCGCCCGACGGCACGACGCGCGTCACCAGCCCGAGGCGCAACGCCTCGTCGGCGTGCACCGCGCGTCCGGTGAGGATCAGGTCGAGTGCCGGACCCTGGCCGATGATGCGCGGGAGTCGGACGGTGCCACCGTCGATGAGTGGCACCCCCCACCGGCGGCAGAACACGCCGAACACCGCGTCGTCGGCCGCCACGCGCAGGTCGCACCAGAGCGCGAGCTCCAATCCGCCCGCGACCGTGTGGCCTTCGATCGCGCCGATCACCGGCTTGCTCAACGCCATGCGGGTCGGACCCATCGGTCCGTCGCCGTCGAGCGCGACGCGGTTGATCCGCGCGCCACCGGGTTCGGCCATCGCCTTGAGATCCGCACCCGCGCAGAAGGTGCCGTGCGCGCCGGTGAGCACCGCGACCGCGAGCGCGTCGTCGGCGTCGAAGCGCATGAACGCGTCGACGAGCGCGTCGGCGGTGGGACGGTCGACCGCGTTGCGGGCGTCGGGCCGGTCGATGGTGACGACCGCGACCGGTCCGTCGACCTCGAAGCGCACGGTCATGGAGCCTCTTCTCGAGTCGGTTGCTCAGTAGACGATGACGTCGCGCAACGCGATCACCACGACGGTGAGCAGGATGTCGCAGCCGATGGCCACCGCGGCCACCACCGGACTCCAGCGATGTTGGAGGCGTACGGCTTCGGTGCCGCCGATGCCGAGCCGCTCGCCGAGTCGGGGCAGGAGCGACGGCACCGTCACCAACCACACCACGATCGCCAGTTGCCCGCACGCGAGCGGGACGCCGGATCCCGTGGCCAGCGCGACGATCGCGGTGACGAGCAGGATCAGCACGGGTGCGGCCATCTGTGCGAGCACGAACCGCAGCCGGGTGGCCAACGATGCGGGCGCGGGGTCGTCGGTGCTGAAGGACACCGGCACCGCGAGCGAGGCCGAGACTTCCTCGGGTTCGACCGCGCGCCGCGCGCACCGGCGGCACGACGGCACCAGGCCGCCGAATCGACGGTGCGCGAAGGTCTCCGCCTGCTTGCCGCAGCGCACGCAGACGCCGTGAAAGCGCACATTGGTGACGCGTTGGTAGCTGGCCCGGTAGCCGTGGTCGTGCTCGATCACGCGTCCGGCGAGCTCGACGTCGAGCACCGCGAGCTCGGGTTCGTCGGCGCCGAGGCGCCAGAGCTGGGCGTCGTCGGCCACCGCGTAGAAGCCGCAGCTGCAGTCGGCCGCGGGGGCGTCGTGGTCGGCGAGGGCGCAGGTGGCGTGGGCGAGCGCGCCGTAGGCCTCACCCAGCTGTCGGTAGAAGGCGGGCCGCAGGACGACCCGGTCCTGCTCGAACCCGAGGCGGGCGAGCTTGCGCGCCTTGATCGGCGTCGCGAACACGTCCCACGGGAGGTTCGGCCCGTTCCCGCCACCGTTCACGCCGGTCCCACCGGTACGGGCTCGGGTTCGGCGGGCGCGACGCCGGCGCCGACCGGTGCAGGTTCTTCCAGGGGCGCGACGGGCGGTGGCACCGGGATGTGGATCTCCCGCTTCGGTTCGCCGATCCGTCCCATGGAGCTCCTCGGGTCAACCGCGCACGTTCGGGATCACATTCTCCGCGACGTCGCGCATCGTGTCGAGGGTCTCCTCGCGTGAATCGCGGTGGAGACCGACCTGCACGTGGTCGACGCCGATCTCGCGATACTCCGCGAGCAGGTCGGCGAAGGACCGGTCCTTGCGCACGGGCGTGCTGGTGAACAGCTGCAGCGACTCGGGATCGCGGCCGTTGCGTTCCGCCGCCTCGAGGACGCGCTGGCCAGTGCTCGAGCACCCGCTCGGGCGACATCTGCGCCGCGATCCAGCCGTCACCGATGCGCCCGGCACGTTCCAGCGCGATGTCGGAGTGACCGCCGATCAGGATCGGGATGGGGCGCTGCACCGGTCGGGGCTCGGGGTCCATCGGCGGGAGGTCGTGGAACTCGCCGTGGAACTCGACCAGGTCGCCCTCCGCGCACCAGAGCGTGCGCATCAGCGCGATGTGCTCCTCGCTGCGGGCGCCGCGCCGGTCCCACGGCATGCCCATCGCCTCGGCTTCCTCACGCAGCCATCCCACGCCGACGCCGTAGACGACGCGTCCGCCGGAGTACACGTCGAGGGTGGCGAGCGCACGCGCGTTGTGCACCGCGTTGCGGATCGGCAGCACCGCCACCGAGGTGCCCAGCTTCACCCGTTCGGTGAACCCGGCGACCCACGTGAGCGTGGTCATCATCTCGTAGTTGGGCGACAGCAACCCCGACACCGCGTCGTCGCCGATCTTGGCCGGCTTGCGCCCGAGCGTGTAGTCGGAGTCGGTGTGGTGCGGCATCACCAGGTGGTCGACGCCCCACAGGCTGTCGAAGCCCAGCTGCTCCGCCGTCGTGCAGTACTCCCGCACCCATTCGGGTGACGCGTAGCGACCGGTGTGCGGGATGGTGACGCCGACGTCCATGGACAGAACCTACGCCGTGTCGAACGCGGTGAGGTCGGGGTGCTCGGTACGACGGCGATACTCGCTCATCGACCCCGGCCACTGCGTGACGATGCGGCCGCCGACGCGGTAGTAGCCGTTCACCCCGGCTTGCCACACCTCGACCTCGTCGAGGGCGCGTTGGATCTCGTCGTTGTACTCGTCCATCACGTCGCGCTTGACGTCGACCCACGCGAGATCGTGCGCGTCCATCGCGTCGAGCATCTCCATCAGGTAGTGCACCTGGCACTCGATCATGTAGATGATCGACCCGTTGTTGGTGTTCGGCCCGTAGAGCATGAACACGTTCGGGAACCCGCTGGTGGTGATGCCCAGGTACGCCTCGGGCCCGTCGGCCCAGGCGTCGTCGATGTCGAGCCCTTTGCGGCCGACGACGTCGAGCGCGGCGAGGAACTTGGTCGTCGTGAAGCCGGTGGCGAGGATGATCGTGTCGACCTCGCGCGTCGTGCCGTCGACGGTGACGATCCCGTGCTCGGTGATCTCGGTGATCGCATCAGTGACGAGCTCGACGTGCGGCAGGTTGAACGTGGGGTAGTAGGCGTTCGACGCCAGCGGTCGCTTGGATCCGTAGGGCCCGACCGGCGTGAGCCGCGCTCGCACCTCGTCGTCCTCGACCAGGTCGATGTTGCGTCGACCGTAGGACTCGTAGAGCGCCCGCCGATCGGTGTCGGCGAACGTGAGGTTGGGATCGATCGTGTTGAAGATCTCGTCGCGCGACGACTCGAGCGCGTCGGGCTGCGCGGCGAACGTCGCGAGCTCCTCCTCGGTGTACGGATCGTCGTCCTTGGGCGACACCCAGTTCGCGGTGCGCTGGTACACGGTCAGCGACGCGACGACGGGCGCGATCTCGGGGATCAGCTGCACCGCGCTCGGCGGCGCTGCCGATCACCGCAACCCGTTCACCGGTGAGGTCGTGGTCGTCGACCCAGTCTGCGGAGTGGAACGTCGTCCCCTCGAAGCGGTCCAGGCCGGGAACGTCGGGTTCCACCGGCTCGCCGAACATGCCGATCGCGCTCACGACGATGTCGGCGTCGACGATCTCGTCCTTGCCCGCGCCGTCGGCGACGGTGATGTGCCAGATCGACTCGTCGTCGTCCCAGCGCATGGACCGCACCGGGGTCGACAGGCGCAAGTGCGGGCGGAGGCCGAAGCGGTCGACGACATCTTCGAGGTACGCCTTGATCTCGGGCTGGCGGGCGTAGCGGCGCGACCACGCGGGGTTGGGCGCAAAGGAGAAGGAGTAGAGGTGCGACTTGATGTCGCACTCCGCACCTGGATAGCGGTTGTGGAACCAGGTGCCGCCGATCCCCGGCGCCTGTTCGAGGATCACGAAGTCGTCGTGGCCGCGGGCGAGCAGTGACACGCCGGTGCAGATGCCGCCGGGCCCGGCGCCGATGATCGCGACACGACGCGAGCGACGGGGTCGGGCGTCACTCGCGTCGTGTGCCATGTTCGTTGCTCCTGTCGCTGCGCTCACGTGTTCGCGGGCGAGCGACAGTATGCCTCGCGGCGTAGCCAGGCCTCAGTAGTGCAGAAGGCCTAGTAGTAGTGCCTGCGCCCGCCGACCTCGTGACCCACCGAACCGGCGATCCAGAGGACGGCACCCACGACGATCAGCACGAGGCCGATCACCCAGAGGATCGGGGACCGAGAGCAACAACCCGAGCAGCGCCAGAATCACACCCAGCACGATCACGTCTCACTCCTTGCGTCAGTGTGGAGCGTCTCCACGTGGGCGAGTTGTACCCCCGCCGCGCGCCCGTCAACCGTCCGTAGACTCCCGCGCATGTCGTTCATCGAGATCGAGAAGCCGCGACCGCACGTCACGCTGGTCACGCTCAACCGTCCCGAACGCATGAACGCGATGGCGTTCGACGTGATGATCCCGCTGCGCGACGCACTCCGCGACATCAGCGATCGACAACGACTGCCGCGTCGTCGTGCTCACCGGTGCCGGTCACGGCTTCTGCTCGGGCGCCGACCTCGTCGGCGGCGGCATGGTGCCGAACATCGACGGCCTCAAGCGCACGAGCATCGCCCGACGCGCGCTGAAGGTGCTCGACGAGGTGATCCTCGCGCTGCGCGACATGCACCAGCCCGTGATCGCGGCGGTGAACGGGGCCGCGATCGGCGGTGGCTTCTGCCTCGCGTGCGCGGCCGACATCCGCATCGGTTCCGACACCGCCTACTTCCGCGCCGCCGGCATCAACAACGGCCTCACCGCCAACGAGCTCGGGATCAGCTACCTGCTGCCGCGCCAGATCGGCTTCTCGCGCGCGTTCGACATCCTGCTCTCGGGTCGTGACGTCCAGGCCGAGGAGGCGGAGCGCATCGGCCTGCTGTCGCAGATGGTGCCGGGTGACCAGTTGCTCGAGCGTTGCTACGAACTGGCCGCCGGGATCATCGGGTTCAGCCACGTGGGCGTGGAGCTCACCAAGCAGCTGCTCTGGGCGAGTCTCGACGCCGGCAGCCTGCACTCGCACATGAACCACGAAGGCAACGCGCAGCTCTACGTGCGCATGACCACGAGCAACTTCGACGAGAAGATCTCGGCGTGGAAGGAAGGGCGCACGCCCGTGTACACCGATGAGTGAGCAGAGTGAGCTGCGGTTCGACGGGAAGGTCGTCGTCGTCACCGGCGCCGGACGCAACCTCGGGCGCGAGTACGCGCTCCTGTTCGCGGCGCGCGGTGCGAGCGTCCTCGTCAACGACCTCGGCGTGGGCATCAGCGACACCGACGGTGTGGCCGACGCGCCGGTCGACCCTCCCGCAGACGCGGTGGTCGCCGAGATCGTCGCCGCCGGGGGACAAGCGGTCGCCAACCGCGACACCATCGCGACGCCCGAGGGTGGACGCGCCATCGTCGACGCCGCGCTCGCCGCGTTCGGCACCGTCGACGTCGTCGTCAACAACGCGGGCCAGGTGCGCATGGCGCCGTTCCCCGAGCTCACCGAGGCGCAGCTCGACGCGGTCATCGACACGCAGCTGCGCGGCCCGCTCAACGTGGGCCGTCCTGCGTGGGCGGTCATGGCCGAGCGCGGCGGCGGCCGGTTCGTGAACGTGTCGTCAGGAGCCGCGTTCGGTGGCGTACCGGGTGGCGCGGTGTACGGCATGGCCAAGATGGGCGTGATCGGTCTCACGCGCGCCATGGCGTCGGAAGGCCGCGACGTCGGCATCGCCGCCAACGTGATCGCGCCCTACGCGAAGACCCGACCGGGCACCGGGTTCGGGCCGTTCCCGGCCAGCGACGAGCTCAACGAGTGGCTGGCGCCGCGGCTGGTGGCGCCGCTCGTCGGGTGGTTGGCCCACGAAGCGTGCCCGGTGTCGGGCGAGTGCTTCAGCGTGGGCGGTGGGCACTACGCGCGCGTCGGTCTCGAGGTCACCGACGGGCTGGTCGACCGCGACGCGACCATCGACACCATCGCCGCGAACGCGTCGGCGATCCTCGACTCCCCGGCGACACCCATCACGACGACGGTGTCCGACAACATGCGCCGGATGTTCGAAGGCTTCAGCCCAGTTAGAGGCCGCGGCTAGACCGGCCTGAGGACGTTCAGCTCTTCGGCGTTGTCGTGCATGATCAGGCGCTGCGACGCGTCGTCGAGCTCCTTGATCTCCACCGCGTAGTCGCGCGGGTTGGGCAGGCCCTCGATGTGCGGCCAGTCGGAGCCGAACACCACGCGGTCGGCGCCCATCAGGTCGACGATCTCGTAGGGGTCGTCCTCCCAGAACGGGTTGATCCACACGTGGCGCCGGAACGTCTCGACCGGGTCTTCCTTGAAGAGGCCGGGGATCTTCCGGTTGATCGACTTGAACTTGCGGAACAGGTCGGGGAGGAACTCGGCGCCGTTCTCGACCGACGCGATGCGCAGGTTCGTGTGGCGGTCGAAGAGCTGGTCGAAGACGAGCGACGCGAGGAAGTCGTAGATGGCGCGCTCGATCGACATCATGCCGATGCTCGGACGGCCACCGCCGGAGAACTCGGCCGAGAAGCCTTCCTTGGCGTAGCCGTTGAGCGAGTAGCCGCTGTCGCCCGCGTGCACGACGACGGTGATGCCCGCCTCGTTGGCGCGCGCCCAGAACGGATCGAAGTAGGGGTCACCCGGAGTCAGCGGACCCCACATCGTGGTGGGCGCGGCGGGCCGCATGCAGACGGTGGTGGCGCCGAGCGACAGCGCGCGCTCGAGCTCTTCGACCGCGACGTCGAGGTCGGCGAGCGAGATGTAGGGCGACGCGAAGATCCGGTTCTCGAAGTTGTAGGTCCAGTCCTCTTCGAGCCAGCGGTTGAACGCGTGGAACATGATGCCGACGCCCTCGGGGTCGTGCTTGAGGAGCTGCTCGTAGATCATGCCGAGGGTGGGGTAGAGCCAGATCTTGTCGAGGCCCTGCTCGTCCATCACCTGGATGCGCGTCTCGCGGTCGCGGTACTCGGAGCGGATCGGCTCGCGCTCGCGCAGGAAGTCGAGCGGGTTGCTTGCCCGACGGGTTGCCGCGGAAGTACTCCGACATCGCGCCGGCCTTGGCGATGGGGTCGAACGTGGGGTTCACCACTGCGTGGCTCACCTTGCCGCCGATCACGTGGTACTTCCGCCCGTCGATCTCGGCCCACTGGATCACGCGTCGCGCGTGCTTCGGGTCGAGGTGACGCGTGAACGCGTCCATCGCCTCGTAGTAGTGGTTGTCGAAGTCGTTGACCGGGTAGTCAGCGTCGATCGTCGGGTCGCTCATGAGCGGTGCTCCTCCGGAGATGCTTGCCTCGGTCAAATTAGTCGGCGCCGATCGGCCAGTTCGCCCCGGAGCCGCTCGACCACCTGGTCGCCCAGGAGGACGATCTGCTCCCGGGCCGCCTCGGGGTCCACGCCGGGCACGTGGATGCGCAGGTTCAGGGCGTCACACCCCGAACGGGTGAGCGAGTCGAGGAGCCCGGCGACGACGTCGTCGGGGCCGGAGGAGTCGACCATCTCCTGCTCGCCCCAGGTCGCCTGCGCGGCCCGCGACGAGTAGTCGCGGTAGACCGCGAGCTGCTCCTCGAAGTTGTGGCGGGGTGGCTCGCCGACCCACGCGCGACGCACGAGCACGCACGGCTCGGTGCCACCCGCCTCGTGGAACGTGTCGACGAGCTCGCGGCAGCGTTCGGGCGTCGACATCGAGTCGAAGAGGAGTCCGGCACCGAGGCGGGCGGCGCGACGCGCGGCGGTGAGTCCCATCGCCGCGCTGAGCATCGGAACAGGATGCTCGCGCGAGTGCAGCGATCGCGGGGTCGCCGGCGAGTGCGCCCGACGCGCTGCCGTCGAGGATGCCGCTGAGCTCTTCGAACGCGGCGGTGAAGCGCGCCGCGAGGTCGTCCATCGGCACGTGCATGATCTCGAAGTCGGCGGGCAGCGCACCCGACGCGACGCCGAGACCGACGCGGCCCGGGAAGCGCGCCGCCAGCCACGCGATCTCCTCGGCGACCAGCGCGGGCGGTCGCAGCGGGAGCAGCAACGGGCAGGGCGCCGCCCACCCGTGCGGCATCGCTTCGAGGCACCAGCCGGCGGCTTGCAGCGGGTTGGGCAGGTAGCCGTGGAACCCCGCGTGGTGCTCGCTCGTCATCACGCCGTCGAACCCGTGGGTCGCCGCGAGCGCGGCCTGCGCGCGCATCTCGTCGACGATCTGGATGGCGGAGAGATCGCCGTGCGGATAGAGCCGCAGCGACACCGACCCCGGCGCGAACGGCTGACTCACGTCGTGCTCACGTCACGTGCGCGTGTCTTCGAGCCACTCCGGCAGCGCGATCTTCGGGTTGGGGGCCTGCTTCGCGCCGCGTTCGGCGAGCAGTGCCTCCCATCCCTCTTCATCGGCAGGGAATGAGCGTGGGTCGCCCATCATCACCTCGAAGAGCACCGCGCCGTCGTCGCCGGCGATGAAGGGGCCGAACGTGTCGCCCTGGTCGAGGGCGATGTGCGTGCCGGGACCGCAGTGCACGTCGCCGCACGTCACGCTGCCCTCGAGCACGTACACGATGTGGTTGCTGTTGTGGCCGTGCGCGTGGATCATCATCCCGGGATCCCACTCCGCGATGAGCGAGAGGAAGCGGGGTGAGAAGTCGATCCACTTCTCGCGGACCGACGCGGTGCGGTCGCCGTAGTCGATCTTGCGCACCTCCTCCCACGAGACGTCGTCGAGGTGGCGGATGCGGGGACCAGTGCCGTCGGCCATGGTGCGACCCTACCGCCGTGGTAGGCCATGGTCTTCGTGAGGCGGTCGTGAGGAGTTTCGAGCTGTCGGTGGGGGACCGGACCGTCGTCGTCGCCGGCGCGGGTGGTGGCGGCATCGGTACCGCGGTGACCGCGGCGTTGACGTCCGTCGGTGCGACCGTGCTGGGACTCGACGTCGACCGCGACACGCTCGCGGTCACCGAGCAGGTGATCGCCGACGCCGGGTCGCGGTTCGTGCCGGTGGTCGCCGACGTCACCGACGCCGACGCGATCGCTCGCGCGCTCGGCGCACTCGACGCGATGCCGCCCCTGCACGGGTTGGTGCACGTGGTCGGGGGCATGCCGATCGGCGACTGGTCCGGGTTGACGACGATGCCGCCAGCGCGCTTCGCCGCGGTGATCGAGTTCAACCTGCAGTCGGCGTTCGTGACGACGCAGGCGGTGGCGCGTCGACTGGTCGACGCCGGTGACGACGGCAGCATCGTGCTGCTCTCGTCGATCAGTGGGATCCAGGCGATGCCGTTCGGTGCGCCGTACGCGGCCGCGAAGGCCGCGATCCTTGCGTTCGTGCGCACCGCCGCGCTCGAGCTCGGTCCGCTCGGTGTGCGCGTGAACGCGGTCGCGCCGGGGACGATCCGGGCGTCCGGCGCCGACACCCCGGAGGAGCGGCTCGCG
Organism: uncultured Actinomycetes bacterium; assembly: GCA_963697125.1. GTDB lineage: Bacteria > Actinomycetota > Acidimicrobiia > IMCC26256 > DASPTH01 > DASUAS01. The sequence goes on along the minus strand of CAVOMW010000015.1, from coordinate 78,337 downwards.
ATCCCGCTGCGCCGGCGCGGCGTGCCCGACGACGTCGCCGGCGCGGTGCTCTACCTGCTTTCTGACGTGGCTGCGTTCGTCAGCGGGCACACGCTGGTCGTCGACGGCGGCTCGTCGGCCCGGCCCTCGTTCCTCGACGCCGACGACCTGCCGGTGTTCGTGCACGATGCGGACCTGCGGGCGCGCCTGCTACAACCGCGTGAGCCAGGCACGTGAGCCCGAGGGCCAGTGATCCGGGAGGAACCATGTCGCCAGTCATCGATCAGGCCGTCACCTGGAAGAAGGTGGAGGAGCGCCTCGCGATCGAGACCGACCCGATCCTGCGTCGCAACCTCGAGGTGCTTCTCGCGCACATGAAGGCTGAGATGGCCGGTGACGTCGACGGCCTCCTCGACACGCTCTCCGACCGGGTCCACTACCACGCCTACGGCGCACCGGATCCGCTCAGCAGCCCAGAGGGCAAGGAGGGTGTGCGCGCGTTCTACGAGCGGTTCATCGCGTCGGGGGCCGGGCGGTTGCAGCTCGACATCGACCGGCTCGTCGTCGACCGCGACTGCATCCTCACCGAGGGCGTCATGCGCATGGCGTACCCGGGGCGCACGCTGCAAGCGATGGGGATCACGGTGGACGACCCCGACGCGCACTACCTCTACGAGGCGCGCATGGCGACGCTGTGGCCGTTCGACGCCGACGGGATGGTGCTCGGCGAGGACACCTACACCGGCAGCGACGGCTTCGCCGGCATCGCCGATCGCAAGCTCGACGAAGCCGACATCATCGAGTTCCACGGATAGCTGTCACACCCCCGACGTAGAGTCGGGTCACTTCTCCTTCCCGACTTCCCCGGTCGGTGCCCACATCGGGCTGATCGGGAGGTGCGCGATGGCGCTCGATGTGGTCTCGCTGGTGCAGGCGCTCGCTGCCGACGAAGCGACGACGTCGAAGGGATGCTCGTGGTCGGGCTCGACGGCACGGGCCGGTGTGCGGCGTGGCGGTCAACCCGCATCATCGGGCGCTCTCGTTCGTGAAGGTCTGGGAGCTCGAGGCGCTCGCCGCAGGAGCTCGAGGCGTGTTCGCTCGTGGTGGGTCTGTTCCCGCCGGGAGGCGCGGTGCGCCGTCCGAGCACGAGGTCGACGCCTTCGCCGACCTCCGCGCGCGTGCGCACCGCGCGCAGGTCGTGCTGGACGACTGCATCGTCGCGCGCGGTGGCCGCACCTGGTCGCTGCGCGAGCTGAGCGAGGAGCGCCACGTGGATGAGCCTATGGAGCTAGCTCCACAAGAACAACTGCACGCCGACCGAGCCGCACTCGCCAGGAAATCGAGGCGATTTGCGATCGCATCGACGAAGTGGTGAGCGTGGATGCGCCGATGACGGTACGCCAGGTCTTCTACCACCTCGTCAGTGCCGGTGTCATCGAGAAATCGGAGAGCGCGTACAACAAGGTCGTCGTCCGTCTCCTCGCGAGATGCGACTCGAGGGGCGGATCCCATGGAGCTGGATCACCGACGGCACGCGGTGGATGCACAAGAGCGTGCGGTACGGGAGCGTCGAGGAGGCACTCGAGGCGACGCGGCAGCACTACCGGCGCGACTACTGGCGGGAGCTCGACGACTACGTCGAGGTGTGGCTCGAGAAAGATGCTCTCGCTGGCGTCCTCTTCCGCGTGACCGACGAGTGGGGCGTCCCGCTGATGGTGACGAGGGGATTCGCGAGCCTCTCGTACATCCACAACGCGGCGGAGACGATCCAGCGCGTCGGGAAGCCGACGCACATCTACTACTTCGGCGACTACGACCCGTCGGGGGTGGAGATCGACCGCAACCTCGAAGACGTCTCCGCGAGTTCGCGCCCTACTCCGAGATCCACTTCGAGCGGGTGGCAGTGCGACGCGAGCAGATCGACGAGTTCGACCTACCGACTCGCCCGACCAAACGCGGCACGAACCACGGCCACGGCCTCCACGAGGGCGAGAGCGTGGAAGTCGACGCGATTCCTCCTCCGATGCTCCTCGAACTCGTGCGCACCGTGATCGAGCGTCACGTCGATCCCGCGCGCGTCGCCGTGCTCGAGGCCGCCGAGGCATCGGAACGGGAACTCCTCGGGGGTCTCCCGGCAATGGTCCAGGCGAGGTGCGGCATGACTGGTTGACTGTGCCGGTGGCGTTCGAGACCAGGCCGTGGGGTGGGTACGAGGTGCTGTCCGACGCGCCCACGCACAAGGTGAAGCGGCTGACGGTCGAGCCCGGGCAGCGGCTCAGCTACCAGCGCCACGCGCAGCGGTCGGAGCACTGGTTCGTCGTCGGCGGCGAGGGCGTCGTGACCATCGACGGGCGGGAGCAGCCGGTGCGGGCGGGCACTGCGATCGACGTGCCCGTCGGCGCCGCGCACCGGATCGCGAGCACCGGCACCGAGCCGCTCGTGTTCGTCGAGGTGCAGCACGGGAGCTACTTCGGCGAGGACGACATCGAGCGCCTCGACGACGACTACGGGAGGGTCGCCGAGGGCTGATCGTGCTCGCCCGTCAATCCCGACCTCACGAGTCGGACTTGTAGGATGTCGGGATGGCCGTGGATGTCCGTCTGCCCACCCTGCTGCGCGCGAACACCGACGGTGCCTCGTCGGTCGCAGCCGACGGAGCGACCGTCGGCGAGGTCTTCGGCTCGCTCACCGACCGCTACCCGGGCTCTGAAGGGTCAGCTCGTCGACGACCAGGGCGGACTGCACAAGTTCGTGAACGTCTACGTCAACGACGACGACATCCGCTACCTCGAGCAGCTCGACACCAAGGTGACCGACGGCGACGTCATCTCGATCCTGCCCGCGGTGGCGGGAGGCTGAGCCGGCGCGGCTCGGCGGCTGTCGTGCGCCACGAGAACATCCTCGGGGTCATCGGTGACACCCCCCTCGTCGGGGTGCACGCGCTGTCGCCGAATCCCGACGTCAAGATCTTCGCCAAGCTCGAGGGGCAGAACCCCGGCGGCTCGTCGAAGGACCGCATCGCGCTCAAGATGATCGAGCTGGCCGAGGAAGCCGGCGAGCTGAAGCCCGGCGACACCATCCTCGAGCCGTCGTCGGGCAACACCGGCATCGGCCTCGCGATGGTGGCGCGCCTGCGCGGCTACAAGCTGCGCGTGGTGATGCCCGAGAACGTGTCGATCGAGCGCCGTCAGCTGCTCGAGATCTTCGGTGCCGAGGTCGTGCTGTCACCGGCCGACGAAGGCAGCAACGGCGCGATCCGCATGTCGGAGAAGCTCGGCGCCGACGACCCGTCGCTCGTGCGGCTGTTCCAGTACGGCAACCCCGCCAACCCGCTCGCGCACTACGAGCGCACCGGGCCGGAGATCTGGCGCGACTGCCCCGAGGTCGACGTGTTCGTGGCCGGGCCTCGGCACCAGCGGCACGCTCATGGGCGTCGGTCGCTACCTCAAGGAGCAGAAGCCGTCGGTGCAGATCGTGGCGGTCGAGCCGCCGTCGGGCGAGCTGGTCCAGGGGCTGCGCAACCTCGACGACGGCTTCGTCCCGCCGATCTTCGACCCTGCGATCCTCGACCGGAAGTCCATCGTGCGCCCGCGCGAGTCGATCGAGTGGCTGCGTCGACTGCTCGACGAGTGCGGTGTGTTCGCCGGCGTGTCGTCGGGTGCCGCGGTCGCGGGCGCGGCGAAGATGGCCGCGCAGATGGAGTCGGGCACCATCGTCACCCTGCTCCCCGACGCGGGGTGGAAGTACCTCTCGTCGGGTGCGTGGACCGACGACCTCGACGAGGTCGTCGAGCGCGCCACCCGCATCAACTACTGGTGAGCGACGCGGACATCGCGCGCGCCGCCGGCGTGCTGCGCGACGGCGGCCTGGTGGCGTTCCCCACCGAGACGGTCTACGGGCTGGGGGCCGACGCGTCGTCGGTCGACGCGGTGCACCGGCTGTTCGCGGTCAAGGGCCGTCCTGCCGACCACCCGGTCATCGTGCACCTCGGCGACGCCGCGCAGCTCGACGACTGGGCGATCGACGTCGACGACGACGCGCGCACGTTGACGAGCGCCTGCTGGCCGGGTCCGCTCACGGTCGTGGTGCGCCGCGCGCCGCACGTGCCCGACGCGGTGACCGGTGGCCTCGACACCGTCGGGCTGCGTGTGCCCGACCAGCCGATCGCACTCGCGCTGCTGCGAGCGTTCGGCGGTGGCGTCGCCGGGCCGTCGGCCAACCGGTTCGGGCACGTGAGTCCCACCACCGCGGCCGATGTGTTCGCCGACCTCGGCGACGACGTCGACATGATCCTCGACGGCGGACCGTGCCGGGTGGGAGTGGAGTCGACCATCGTCGACTGCTCACGACCCGAACCGGCGATCCTGCGCCTCGGGGGCACGCCGCGCGAACGGGTGGAGGAGCTCCTCGGTCGCGCGGTTCCACTCCTCGACACGGGCGAGGTACGCGCACCGGGAACGCTCGAGTCGCACTACGCACCCCAGGCCGACGTCGAGCTCGCGGATGCCGACTCGCTCGCCGAACTCCTCGCGGATCGCGCGCGCACGGGGAGAACGCGTCGGCGTGATCGGGGTCACCGACGTCGAGGAGGGGGCGGAGGTGCTGGGGGTCCCGCGTGACGGCGACGAGTACGCGCACGATCTGCTACCGCATGTTGCGTGACGCCGACGCCCGCGGTCTCGACCGCGTGATCGCGGTGGTGCCGGATCCCTCCGGTCTGGGCGCGGCGGTGGCCGACCGCCTGCGCCGCGCCGCGGGGTCCCGATGAGCGAGCCCGAAGCGACCGTCCGATGAGCGACCGGCCGATCGGGGTGTTCGACTCCGGGCTCGGCGGTCTCACCGTGCTCCGGGCGCTGATCGACCTGCTGCCCGACGAGCGGGTCGTGTACTTCGGCGACACCGGGCGCTTCCCGTACGGCCCGAAGCCGGCCGAGGAGGTGCTCGCCCACGCGCTCGAGATCACCGACGTCCTCCTCGACCACGACGTGAAGCTCCTGGTGGTCGCGTGCAACAGCGCGGCCGCCGCCGCCCTCGACACCCTGCAGGCCAAGCTCGACATCCCGGTGATCGGGGTCATCGAGCCCGGCCTCCGCGCCGCCGCGCGCGTCACTCGCAGTGGTCGGATCGGCGTGATCGGCACCGTCGGCACCGTCGCCTCGGGCGCGTACCAGCGCGTCGCCGACGACCTGTCGGGCATCGACCTCACGTGCGCGGCGTGTCCGGGCTTCGTCGAGTTCGTGGAGTCCGGCGACGTCGACTCCGACCAGGTGCACGTCCTCGCAGAGCGCCTTTTGGCGCCCGTCCGCGATGCGACGGTCGACACATTGGTGCTCGGATGTACGCATTACCCCTTGCTCGCCCGTACCATCGGCGACGTGATGGGCAGGGATGTCGTCTTGGTCTCGAGCGTGGACGAGACCGCGTTCGCGGTGCGCGACCTCCTCACCGAGCGTGACTTGCTGGCGCCGGCGCCCCCGTCCGACTCGGCCGCATCCCATGCGGCCGAATCCCGGGCGGAAGGTGACCCGAGGCACGTTTTCTTCACGTCTGGGCGCGTCGATACTTTCCGGACGCTCGGCGTGCGCTTCCTCGGTCCCGAGGTGGCATCGGTCGAGCCGTGGCAGTGGGGCTGACGTGGAACTGACGGTGTTGGGGTGTTCGGGCTCGTTCGGCGGGTCGGGCGGCGCCGCGTGCAGCGGCTACCTGCTCCAGTCCAACGGCACCTCGATCTGGATGGACTGCGGCAACGGCACGTTCGGCCACCTCCAGGAGCACCTCGCGGTCGAGAACCTCTCTGCGGTCGTGCTCACCCACGGCCACCCCGACCACTGCGTCGACATCTACGGGCTGCACGTGTACCTGCGCTACGGCCTCGGCATCCAGAACCTCCCCGTCTACGCGCCGGAGGGGCTCGAGAAGTTCCTCCTGTCGCTCGTCTCCGACTGGGGCAACACCTTCGACTGGCGCGTGGTCGGCGACGGCGACACCGCCAAGGTGGGCGACGTCGACCTGCGGTTCAGTCGCACCGACCACCCGCCGCCCACGTACGCGGTGGAGGCCACCCACGAGGGTCGGCGCATGATCTACACCGCCGACACCGGGCCCGAGTGGACGGTGGGCGCCTTCGCGCCGGGTGCCGACCTCGTGCTCTCGGAGGCCACCTACCTCCACGACAACATCCCCGCCCCGATCCACCTCTCGGCCAAGCAGGCCGGCGAGGCGGCGCGGGAGGCGGCGGCCCAACGCCTCATCCTCACCCACCTCTGGCCGATGATCGACCGGGTCGCCGCCATCGAGGAGGGCTCGGAGGCGTTCGGCACCGGTGTCACGCTGGCCACCCAGGGTCTCGTCACTACCATCTGACGCCGGCTGCGCTTCCGCCGCCGACGACCAGGGAGATCCAGTGGGCATCCGACGTGACGGGCGTGAGCCCGACGACCTCCGCCCGCTCGCGTTCACGCGCGACTACACGCAGTTCGCGGCCGGCTCGGTGCTGGTCGAGTTCGGCATGACGCGGGTGCTGTGCACCGCGTCGGTCGAGGAGCGCGTGCCGCCGTGGCTGCGGGGCAAGGGCCGCGGGTGGGTCACCGCCGAGTACTCGATGCTCCCGGGCTCGACGTCGGAGCGCAACGACCGCGAGGCCGCCAAGGGCAAGCAGTCGGGTCGCACGCAGGAGATCCAGCGCCTCATCGGCCGCTCGCTGCGCGCGGTGACCGATCTGCCGATGCTGGGCGAGGTGCAGATCACCGTCGACTGCGACGTGCTGCAGGCCGACGGCGGCACGCGCACGGCTTCGATCTGTGGCGGCTACGTGGCGCTGCACGACGCGTGCTCGCGCTACGTCGCCGGCGAAGAAGATGGCCGCGCATCCGCTCACCGACCAGTGCGGCGCGATCTCGGTCGGGATCATCGACGCGCTGCCGTGCCTCGACCTCGACTACTCCGAGGACTCGCGCGCCGAGGTCGACATGAACGTGGTGATGACGGGCGAAGGCCGTTTCGTCGAGGTGCAGGGCACGGCGGAGGGCGTCGCGTTCTCGCGGGGAGAGCTCGACGAGATGCTCGGTCTCGCAGAGTCGGGGATCGGCCAGATCTTCGCGCTGCAGCGTGAGCTCCTGGCCGAGCCGCCCCCGCCGCGTCGCTGAAGGTGACCCCTCGCGCGATGACTCCTCCCCAACAGAAGTTCGTCCTCGCCACGGCCAACCCCGACAAGGCGGCGGAGATCCGCGCCGTGCTCCTCGACGCGGGACTCGACGTCGAGCTCGTCCCGCGACCCGACGACGTCCCCGAGGTCGACGAGACCGGCACCACGCTCGAGGACAACGCGCGCCTCAAGGCCGTCGCGTTGTGCGAGGCCACCGGCCTGCCCGCGGTGGCCGACGACACCGGCCTCGAGGTCGACGCGCTCGGGGGCGCGCCGGGCGTGTACTCGGCGCGCTACGCGGGCGAGGACGCCACCTACGCCGACAACGTCGACAAGTTGCTCGACGCGCTCACGGGAGTCGACGCGGCCGGGCGCACCGCGCGGTTCAGCACCGTGGCCCTCGCCCGCTGGCCCGACGGCCGTGAGGTGGCCGCGATCGGCGACGTCGAGGGGGTCATCGCCCCCGCGGCGCGCGGTGACGGCGGCTTCGGGTACGACCCGCTCTTCGTGCCGGTCGAAGGCGACGGGCGGACGTTCGCCGAGATGTCGGCCGACGAGAAGCACCGGGTCTCGCACCGGGGCCGCGCGTTCCGTACCCTGGCCGATGGGCTCAAAGTCGTCGAGGCGTTGGAAGCGGAGCAGTAGTGGCGGTCATCGACATCGCCGGGTTCGTGGCGGATCTCAAGGACCACGCGGTCGAGCACGGTTTCCACGTCCACGACGAGCGGCACTTCGTGGAGAGCTACTCGCTCCGCCAGAACTGGGAGGTCGACCTCCACCCCGAGGAAGGCTGCGAGGGACCCGTCGACCTCTACCTCTCGCTCGAGATCGACCCGCGGGTGCTGCTCGGGTTCGAGGACGCGGTGATCGAGCGGGCCGACGTCGAGGACCCGCCCGACGAGTACCACTTCCCGCTCAACTTCACCTGGGCGCTGCCCCCGCTGCCCCAGGGGCCCGACCTCCTCCTCCTGGCCACCGATCTCGCCGGTCGCGGTGGTCCCGATCTCCCCCTCGAGGTGTCCGCCATCGACTCCATCCCTGCGGCCACCGACGCCCCGGAACGGTCCTTGCGGATCGTCGCGCACCAGTCGGTGTCGCTCCTGCACATCCGCGACGGCGACGCGGTCTCGTGCGAGGTGCTCGACCGCTGCCTCGAAGTGAGCCGCTACCTGCTCGAGTGCGCGGGCGACTGGCTCGGCTGAGCGAGCAGACTGACGCACATGGCGATGCGAACCGAGTGCAAGAACTACGAGAGCCGCACCTACGCCAACGGCGAGGTGGTGCGGAAGTGCCGGATCGATCTGGCGCCCGAGGCCCCCTGGCGGTGCCCCGACGAGTGCGTCGGCTTCGAGCGCCGCATGTTCGACGCCGGCTGGCAGGTGGGCTCGCTCAGTGAGGGCTACGGGAGGGCCGAGCCCGAACCCGAGGCGCAGGACGTCGCCGCGCTCCTCGACGCGGCCGAGGACATCGTGAACTCCGCCGCGCCCGACATCCTCAACGAGTTCCACAAGCCGAAGCGCCGCTTCGGCAAGCGAAAGAAGCGCAAGTGACGGAGATGCAGCGGAAGCCGACTGACCGGACGGTCGGCACGGCGGAGCGGAATCGACCCTCATGACGGAGCTCGACGACTTTCGGCTGCGCGTCCGCGAGTTCCTCGCCAGTCATGCCGCCACGAGTGCAGGGGTCGGAGGCGCCGAGCGGCGCGAGGACGGCGACGTGGCCGTGGAACGCGGCAAGGCGTTCCAGAACGCGCTGGCCGACGCCGGCTTGGCCGCGCTGACCTACCCGGTCGAGTTCGGTGGTGCCGGTCTCGATGCCGAGCACCAGAAGGTGTTCGACGAGGAGTCGGCCGACTACGCGATGCCGTCGCGCCAGTTCATGGTGGGCATCGGCATCTGCGCACCCACGTTGCTCGAGCACGGCACCGACGAGCAGCGCCGCACCTACCTCCCCGCGTTGCTGCGCGCGGACGCGATCTGGTGCCAGCTGTTCTCCGAGCCCGGCGCCGGCTCCGACGTCGCCAGCCTGCAGACGCGCGCCGAGCGCGACGGCGACGAGTGGGTCGTCAACGGTCAGAAGGTGTGGACCTCCGGCGCGCACTACGCCGACTACGGACTGCTGGTCGCGCGTACGAACCGCGACGTGCCCAAGCACCGCGGCATCAGCATGTTCATCGTCGACATGCACTCGCCGGGCGTGACGTCGCGCCCGCTGCGCCAGATCGACGGTCACGCACACTTCAACGAGGTGTTCCTCGACGACGTGCGGCTCCCCGCCGACGCGCTCGTCGGCCAGGTCGACGACGGCTGGCGGGTGACGCTCGCCATGCTCGCCAACGAGCGGGTCGCCATCGGCGCCGGCGGCAGCTCGCAGTCGCTCACCAGCGACGGCTACGGCAGTGTCCTCCGCCTCGCACGCGCCCGCGGGTGCACCGACGACCCGGCGGTGCGCCAGGAGCTCGCCGAGCTCTACGTGCTCGAGCGCATCCTCGCCTTGCTGGGCATGCGGATCCGCGAGGCGCTGGTCTCCGGGCGTGCTCCGGGCCCCGAGGGATCGGTGGCCAAGCTCGCAGCCACCGCGCTCGGGAAGCAGTCGGCCAGCCTCGGGATGGCGCTCGCGGGTCCGGGCAGCCTGGCGTGGAGCGACGACGCGTCCGACGGCGGCGACCAGGCGACGGCATTCCTGTTCGCGCCCATGCTCGGCATCGCCGGGGGAACGACCGAGATCCAGAAGAACATCATCGGCGAGCGGGTCCTGGGTCTGCCCAAGGACCCCGCAGTCGACAAAGACGTGCCGTTCCGCGACCTCCTCGGTGGGGACGCAGAAGTAGCTACTTCTGGACCGCTGGTGTCCGATCGCCTGGTGTCCGATCGCCTACCGCACGGGATCAGCTGCGCTTCGGATCCACTCAGTGACGGCGTGAGGGTTGCGCAGGACGACCACCTCGGCATCGGGAGCCCACCGCGTGATCGCAGCGAAGAGCATCGGCCGGCTTTCGCGCCGCCATCGCAACACCCATCGCCAGTAGTCGCGGCGTTCCCGACCGCGCCGCGCCGATCGCCAGAGACACAGCCAGCGCGGGAGATCGAGGACGACGACGGTGTCAGCTCGCGACAGTCTCGGCTCGACATCGTCGTAGGGTCCGAGGTCGCCATCCAAGATCCAGGCGTCACCCACGCTCAGAGCATGCTGTCGTTCGCGCCACTCGGCGATCGGTAGCGGATCAAGTCGGTCGTTCCAGAACACCTTGTCGAGTTCGACGACCGGTAAGCGTTTGCGTTCGCGCCGAGCTGTCGAGCAAGCACGGACTTCCCCGCGCCACCGGGACCGAGGATGACGACTCGTTGCACTTTGCCAGTCTGACGCGGCACTACTTCTCGACGAGGCTCCAGCGCGTCGGCTCGCCGTCGGACTCCTCGAGCACGCCGCGCACGACGAGCGCGCGCAGGTGCGCGTACGCCTCGCCGATCGCGGAGCGGCGCATGAAGCCGTCGATCTGGTCCCACGGTCGCGACCAGTCCATGCGGGGCGCGACCTCCCAGGCGGTGTCGTGGCCGTTGCGCACCGCGTCGATCACCTCGACGAACCGGTGCTCGTGGTGGGCGCGGATCTCGAGCAGGCGAGCGCGGTGGCCGACGTAGCGCCACTCGTGCGCGGGGAGCGCCTCCACCGCGTCGAACTCCGCCAGCCGCTCCAGCGATCGGAGGTAGTCGCCGAGCGGATCGGGCTCGGTCTGCGGGTTGAGGTTGACGTTGGGCGTGATCCGCGGCAGCACGCAGTCGCCGGTGAGCATCAGGCGGTTGGTCGCCTCCCAGAAGCAGAGGTGACCGGGGGAGTGGCCGGGCGTCCACAACGCGGTGAGGTCCCACCCGGGCATGTCGGGCTTGTCGCCGTCCTCCATGAGCACGTCGGGCTCGACGAAGTCGACGAACGGGCGGGCCGGCATCGACGCGTTGCGGAGCTCCTCGAGCTCCTCGGGCGGCGCCCCGAGCAGTGCGCAGCATCGCGCCCATGCGCTCGAGCAGACCGCTGGGCTCCTCGTAGCGGTCGAAGATGAGCTTGGCGTCGGCGGGGTGGAGGGCGATCCACGCGTCCGAGCTCTCGCGCACCCGTCCGGCGAGGCCGTAGTGGTCGGGATGGATGTGGGTGACCATCACGCCCTGCACGTCGGACATCGCGAACCCGGCCTGGCCCGAGACCTGCGCTCAGGGCGTCGAACGCGTCGTCGGTGTTCCAGCCGGCGTCGATCAGGAACGCGCCCTTGTCGGTCTCGAACGCGTACACGAACACGTAGCGCAACGGGATGGGGAGCGGGACGGGGATGCTCCACAGGCCCGGGCGCACCTGCTCGACGGGCGGCAGGGGCTTCGTGGCTCGTTCGGTCGACGTCATGCTCAGAGGATGCCAGACGGCACTACGGTGCTGCCGGTCCTGGGACCCGACGAGGGGGAGCACACGCATGCGGGGTCTGGCCGACAAGGTCGTGGTCGTGGCGGGCGGCGGTTCGGGCATCGGTGCCGCGACCGCCCGCCGGCTCGGTGCCGAGGGCGCGGCCGTCGTCGTCGGTGACCTGGTGGGCGCGAACGCCGACGCAGTCGCCGCCGAGGTGCGCGACGCCGGTGGGCGCGCGATCTCGGTGACCGTTCGACATCGCCGATGACGCCTCGGTCGCCGCGCTCGTCGCGGCCGCGATCTCCGAGTACGGCGGGCTCGACGCGCATGCACGCCAACGCCGCCGACCTCTCGCCCGAGACCATCGGGCGCGACTCGAACGCGCTCGACGTCCCGCTCGAGGTGTTCGAGCACACGTTGCAGCGTGAACCTGCAGGGTCATCTGCTCTGCACACGCCACGCGATCCCGCACCTGCTGGAACGGGGCGGTGGCGCGCTCGTGTACACCAGTTCCGCGGCCGGGCACATCGGCGAGCCCGAGCGGCCCGTCGTACGCGGCGTCGAAGGCGGGCATCAACTCGTTGGTGCGCCACGTGGCGTCGCACTGGGGGCGGAACGGGATCCGGGCCAACTCGATCGCGCCGGGCCTCGTGGTCACGCCGGCGATGGACACCGGTCTCCCGAGCGAATTCCGCGACTACGCGCTGCGGGTCGGTCGGTCCCCACGCCTCGGCCGGCCCGACGACATCGCGGGGATGGTCGCGTTCCTCGTGTCCGACGACGGCGAGTGGGTCAACGGCCAGGTGCTCAGCGTCGACGGCGGCGCCAGCATGCGCCCGTAGTTCTGCGTTTCGGCGCCCCTACCGCGTCACTATGACGGCGTAGGGGCGCCAAAACCTGGGAGGGGTCAGCGCAGGAGGGGGTCGCGGGGGAGGCCGAGGAGGCGTTCGCCGATCTGGCTGCGCACGATCTCGGACGTGCCGCCGGCGATGGTGAGGCAGCGGGCGAAGATCTCGGTCTGCTGCACGCCGGCGTCCTGACCCTCGGCGAGCGCGCCCGCCGGGCCGATGATGCGCAGCGCCAGTGCGGCGGCGCGCTGGGAGTGCTCCGCGCTCAGGAGCTTGGCCACGTTGCCCTCGGGGCCAGGCTCGCCACCGGCGACGGCTCGCTCGGCCGTCCGCAGGTTGAGCAGGCGCATGCTGGCGCGTTCCGACAGCAGGTGGCCGATGGGTTCGAGCGCAGAGGCGTCGTCGTCCGCGTAGCGGTGCGCGAGGTCGAGGAGGTCGAACATCGGCTCACCGATCCCGCCGCCACCACCGCCGATGCTCACCCGCTCGTTGCCGAGGGTCGAGCGCGCGACCTTCCAGCCGCCGTTCACCGGACCGACGACGTCCTCGTCGGACACGAACACGTCGTCGAAGAACACCTCGTTGAACAGCGCGTGCCCGGTCGCCTCACGCAGCGGGCGGATGTCGACGCCCGGCGCGTGCAGGTCGATCACCAGCACGGTGATGCCGTCGTGCTTCGGCTTGTCGGGATCGGTGCGCACGGTGGCGAGACCACGGTCGCACTGGGCGGCGCCGGTGGTCCACACCTTCTGGCCGGTCACCTTCCAGCCGCCGTCGACCTTGGTGGCCTTGGTGCGCACGCCGGCGGCGTCGGACCCGGCACCCGGTTCGGAGAACAGCTGGCACCACGTGTGCTGGTACTCGAGACTCGGGCGGATCCAGCGCTCGAGCTGGTCGTGGTCGGCGTACTGCGTGAGCGTCTGGATGATCCAGCCGCCGATCCCGTACTGGGGCGGCCGCACACCGGCGGCTCGCAGCTCCTCCTCGATCACGAGCTGCTCGACGGCACCCGCGGCGCGTCCCCACGGCGCGGCCCAGTGCGCGAGCGCGTACCCGGAGTCGAGGAAGAAGCCGAGCTGCTCGGCTTCGGGCTTGGCGCGGTACTCGTCGACGAAGGTCCGCACCTCGGCGCGGTACGTCTCGGCCTCGGGCGGCAGCTCGACCGCGTGCGCGCCCTGGACACCGGCGCCGGTGAGCCGGGCCACGTCGCGATCGATCGCGCCGGCGGGACCGAACACCGCCGCGAGGCTCAGGGCGCGCTTGAGGTACACGTGCGCGTCGTGTTCCCACGTGAAGCCGATGCCGCCGTGCAGCTGGATGTTCTTCTCCGCGCACATGATGAACGCGGGGAGTGCCTGCGAAGCGGCGATGGCGGCGGCCAGCTCGAACTCGGGCGTGCCGGGCTCGGTGCGGGCCGCGTCCCAGGTGGCCGCGGTGGCGAGCTGGGTGGCGACGAGCATGTCGGCGGCCTGGTGCTTCACCGCCTGGAACATCGCGATGACGCGGCCGAACTGCTCGCGCACCTTGGCGTACTCGCTGGCCATCGTCACGCACGCTTGCGCGCCGCCGGTGGCCTCGGCCGCCGCGAGCACACGACCGAGCACGACCGCGGTGGCGCGCGCGCCGGTGAGCACGCGGTCGGGCGCAGCCGCACCGTTCAGGGTGACGGAGCCGACCCGGCGCGTGGTGTCGGTGTTCGTCGGCATCGTCACGGTGACGTCGTCACGCGTCGCGACCACGAGGTCGTCGCCGGCCGGGAGGAGGAAGAGGTCGGCGAGCCCCGCGCCGAGCACGAGGTTCGTGCGTTGGTCGAGGCCGACCGCGGCGCGCACCGAGCCGTCGGCCAGACCGGGCAGGAGCTCCGCTTGCTGCGCGTCGGTGCCGCACGCGGCGATGACCGCCGATGCCCACACCGTCGGGAGGAACGGACCGGGGGCGACGACCGCGCCCATGGCCTCGACCACGAGCACCAGCTCGGCGAGCCCGAACCCGGAGCCACCGTGGGCTTCGGGCAGGTGCAGGCCCAGCCAGCCGAGGTCGGCCATCTCCTTCCACGCTGCGGGGAGCGTCTCCTCGGCGGCGTCGAGCAGCGAGCGGGCCTCGGCGAGCGCGCCGGTGTTGGCGAGGAAGGTCTCGGCGACGTTGCTCAGCTCGAGGTGGTCGTCGGAGATGGCGATGCCCATGGATTCCCCATTCGGCGTGACGTTCGATGCGCGGGTCAACCTATGCGCGCATGAGCTCCATGAACCGGGCCGCGGCCCGGGCCTGGGCGGCGCGGACACGCCGGATCCAGGTGTGCAGCTCGTGCGCGAACTCGGCGCGACGGGCGGCCAGATCCGGGCCCCCGTCGAGGAGCCCTCGATGGTCGGCGAGGCGCACCGCGCCGTCGACGTAGGAGCTCGACACCGCGTCGGCGCAGTAGATGCGCCCCTGCAACAGATACTGCTCGGCCAGCCCGCACGCCTCGTCGCCGAGCGCCTCACCGTCGACCGGCGCGTCGCCGTGGGCGGCGAGAGCTTCGGCCGTCGCCCAGTACGCCTCGAGGAACGGGCGCAGGAACGGTGCGGTCACCGGCCGATTGGTCGACGCCACCTCGGCGTCGACCTCGGCGAGGAACTCGCCCTTCTCCGCGAAGAAGAACTCGAACTTGAACAGGTCGCGCAGTGCGAGCGCGTCGTCGTGCAGCGTGCTCGCGTTGTCCTCGCTGTCGCTGCCGTGCATGGAGCTGGCGAGGTCGACGATCGCGGGGACCACGAAGAAGTGGAGGATGCCGTTGCGGTGGTACGCGGCGGCGATGCGCTGCTCGGCTTGGATCAGGTAGACGACGTCGCGCCCGCGGTCGTTGCGGGTGACCACGCCGTGGCGCTGGAGTGACGCCAGGCCGCGCAGCAGCGTGTCGCGCGTCGCGATCGGGCGACACGTCACGGGAAAGCCGCGCTCGTCGACGTACACCGCGTAGCGCTCGAGCAGCGCGAGCAGTTGGTCGACAGTGAGCGCGCGATCGGCCCAGAGCAGCGCCATCGTGATGAGCGCGGGCGGCGTGATGGGAGTGACGGTGTTGATGCGCACCGCGACCTCGAACGCGAGCTTCTGGAGCGGGAGCGCGTCGGGAGCGGCAGCCAGGTCAGACGCGTCGGCGGCCTCGGTGAGCTCGCGGGTGAGATGGTCGCGCACCGAGATGGGCTCGCCGAACGCGACGTGGATGTCGCCGCGCGAGTAGCGGCTGCGTTGTGCGCGCGCGTAGCTCACCAGACGCGTGAACGACTCCGGCGCCTTCGTCGCGCCCAGCACCGAACGCGCGTGCTCCTCCACGTCGAGCAGCTCGTCGTAGACGATCGACACCGGTTGCAGCACGAAGTCGTCGCAGCGGCCGTCGTGCACCGCGTCGACGAGGTAGGCGAGCAGGCCGAGGCGCGGGTCGCGCAGCTTGCCGGTGCGGGTGCGGCCACCCTCGATGTACCACTCGAGGTTCTGCCGGTGCTCGGCCAGCCAGCCCACGTACTCGCGCAGCGCCAGCTTGTAGACCGGGTCGTCGCGGAAGCTGCGGCGGATGAAGATGAGCCCAGCCCGTCGGCCCATCGGACCCATGGGCCAGAACGAGACGTTGATGCCGCCGAGCTTGAAGGTGGGAGGGAGCCCGGCGCGCTGCAGCACCGACGCCAGCACGACCGGGTCGATGTACGAACGGTGGCTCGGGAGCAGCGCGACGGGGTACCGGCGGTTCAGGTCCTGGAGCGCACGTACCTGTTCGGGTTCGACCTGGATGCGACCGCGGTACGCGGTGCGGTCGAACAGCCGGGCGATGTGGAGGAACACGTCGCCCGCGGGGCCGCCGTGGGTCGCGACCATCTCCTTCAGGTCGGCGTCGAGCTCCTGGGTGACCTCGGCGATCGACCGGCCCGTCGACTCCGCGAGCTCCTCGACACGTTCGCGCACCGCCGGTCGTCCGAGGATCGCAGCCCGGACGCCGGCGGCACTCTCGGTCACTGCACCGGCCAGTTCGCGAGCGTGTCGAGGTAGATGCCGCGCACGGCGGCGATGTGGGCGTCGAGCGTCTCGTCGGTCCAGTCGGTGGTCGGGATCGGTGGGTGCACGACGACGTCGACCGTGCCCGGTCGCATGAACTGCGCGCCGAGCGGCCAGACGTCGTTGGCGTTGCGGAACACGATCGGCACGACGGGCACGCCGCCCGCCATCGCCAGTCGGAACGCGCCCTTCTTGAACGGGCCGAGCCGTCCGGTGCCCGATCGCGTGCCCTCGGGCGCGACCGCCAGCGACTTGCCGCGCAGCAGCGCTTCCTCCACCAGCGGGCGCATCGCCGCGACCGCATCCTCGCGGTTGCCGCGATCGATGAACACCGCGTCGGCGAGCGCGCCGGCGAGCCGCACGAGCGGATTGGCCGCCAGCTCCTTCTTCGCCACCGCGGTGACGTCGCGCCGCAGCAGCGCCATGAGCAGCACCGGATCGATCGAGCTCTGGTGGTTGAAGAGGAACACCGCGGGGCGGTGCGACCACACGTGCTCCTCGCCGAGCACGTGGAGGCGGATGCCGGCGATGCCGAGCGCGACGTCGCTGCCCACGCTGATCATCGTGTTCACCGCGTCGGCCTTGCTCCGATTGAGGATGCCGAGGCCGATGCCGGTGGCGGTGGCGGTGAGGAACCCGCCGATGGCGGCGACGTGCCGTACCGCCAGGTCGGGCGTCGGGCCGCGGCGGCCCACGAACCGGTGGACGGGCCAGCCTCGCTCACGCGCCTTGCGCTCGAGTCCGCGCGTCGGGTTGGTCGGACGGGGATTGCCGACCAGGCCGAGCAGCTCGATGTCCTCGCTGCCGTCGGCGTAGGCGAAGCTCGCGCCGAGGTCGACGTCGAGCTCCTTCGCGAGTTGCTCGACGGCGCGCCGCTTGCCCGCGCCCCACAGGTGCTCGCCCGCAAGCTGACCGGTGAGCTTGCCGTCGACCACCTCGAAGCGGGTGCAGAGCACGTGCTCGACGTCGAGGTCGGCGGCCATCGCCTCGACCTGGAACGACAGCGCCGACGACGCGAGGACGACGGTGTGCCCCTTGCGCTGGTGCGCGGCCACGAGCGCGCGCGCCTCGGGGTAGACCCGCCCGGCCAGCTTCTGCTTGAACAGCTTGCGGCCGATCTCGTCGATGTCGTCGATCGAGCGGCCCCGCCACGAGCGTCCGAGGATCGACACGACCGCGTCGTAGTCGGACTGCCCGAGCACGAGGCCGATGCCGGTCACCAGCGCGTTGGCGACCTCTTGGGGTGACACGTCGCGCCGGCGCAGCCGCGCCGCCTGCAACGCAAGGACCGAGAACCCGTAGATGAGGGTGCCGTCGAAGTCGAAGAACGCGCCGATCGTGGGTCCATCGGGGCCGCGCTCGACCTCCTCGACGAGCTCGTCCATCGACGTCAGTCGTCTGAGCCGTCAACCATCCGAGCCGTCAACCCTCGGAGATGGTGATGGCGCTCTCGGGGCAGTTGGCGGCGGCGAGGCGCGCCTTGTCGAGGAGGTCGTCGGGGATGTCGTCGACGAGCCCGACGCTGTGGCCCTCGTCGTCGGGCTCGAACACTTCGGGAGCCAGCACGTAGCAACGGCCGTGGCCGGTGCACGCGTCGGCGTCGATGTGCAACTTCATCTGGCGCAGAACCCCCGTGGTCGAAGTGTGGCTCATGCTACCGATCGGTCGATTCCGCTGCGCCGTCCCGCCGCGGGCGACGGGCGGCGACGGCTGCGCTCCATCTCCATGTCTCATCTACGCTCGGCGCCGATGAACCTCGGCCTCACCGACGACCAGCAATTCTTCCAGGAGACCACTCGGAAATTCCTCGAGCAGGAGGCGCCGCTCACCACGGTGCGCGCCCTTGCCGAGGAGCCCGACGGGTTCGACCGCGCCTGGTGGGCGCGGGGTGCCGAGCTCGGCTGGGCATCGTTCCTCGTTCCCGAAGACGACGGCGGCGGCAGCCTGTCGGGTGAGGGTGTCGTCGATCTGGCGATCGTGGCCGAAGAGATGGGTCGGCTCGTGTCGCCGGGACCGCTCGTGCCCACGAACGTCGTCGCCGACGCCGTCGCGCGCGGCGGCTCGGCCGAGCTGCGCGCCGAGGTGCTCCCTGGCATCGTCGCGGGGGAGATCGTGGCCGCGTGGTGCATCGCCGGGCCCGCGGGCGGTTGGGATGCGCACGGCGTCGCGGTCGGCGCGATCCGCGACCATGATTCGGGAGACGGCCTGGTCCTCGACGGCGAGAGCACGCCGGTCGAGTACGCGGGGCAGGCCGACGAGCTGCTCGTGACCGCGCGCACCGACGGCGCGCTCACACAGTGCCTGGTGCCCGCGTCAGCGCCGGGCGTGCACGTCGAACCGATCGATTCCGTCGACCTGGTGCGCCGGTTCGCGACGGTGTACTTCGAGGGCGTGCAGGTCCCCGCCGATCGGATCGTGGGTGAGGTCGGTGGAGCCGCCGACGCGGTCGAGCGCCAGCTGCACCTCGCCATCGCGCTGCAGAGCGCGGAGGTCGTCGGCGGGCTCGACCGCGTGCTCGAGTTCACCCTCGAGTACCTGGGCGACCGCGGTTCCTTCGGACGACCGCTGGCGTCGTACCAGGCGATCAAGCACCGCATCGCCGACATGAAGATGTGGATCGAGGGTTGCCACGGCGTCACCGAGCTCGCGGTGCGCGCGGTGCAAGACGACGATCCCGAAGCCGTCGAGATCGTCAGCGCGGCGGCGTCGTACCTCGGCGACCACGCCACCGAGATCCTGCAGGAGTGCACGCAGCTGCACGGCGGTATCGGTGTCACCTGGGAGCACGACCTGCACCTCTACCTGCGGCGGATCACGCTCGACCGCAACCTGTTCGGTACGCCCGCGCAACACCGTGAACGCATCGCCGATGCGCTTGTCACCAAGTACGGGCCCACCATCGAGGCGCCCACTCTCGACGGGGGGTTCGCCGGTGTCTGAGGCCACGGAGACCGTCGAGGAGTTCCGCCTCCGCGTGCGCGAATGGCTCGCGGCGAACATGCCGGTGCTCGCGCCCGACGCGCCGCCGCCCGATCGCGCCGAGGACGACGAGACCTGGACGCGCGACAAGGAACTGCAGCGCATGCTGTGGGACGGCGGGCTCGCGGGGATCTGCTTCCCGAAGGAGTTCGGAGGCCTCGGGCTCGGCATCGAGTACCAGCACGCCTTCACCGAGGAGTCGCTGCCCTACGAGATGCCGCTGCACCTCAACGTGCCGCACTTCAGCATCCTCGGCGCGACCCTCGTCGACTTCGGCACGCCTGAGCAGAACGCGAAGTACCTGCCGCCCATGCTGCGCGGTGAGCACCAGTGGGTGCAGTTCCTGTCCGAGCCCACCGGCGGTTCCGACCTCGCAGGGTGCCTGACGCGCGCCGAGCGCGACGGCGACGAGTGGGTGATGAACGGCTCCAAGATCTGGAGCACGGCGGCGATGTCGGCCACGCACGCGATGTGCCTCGCCCGCACCGACTGGGACGCGCCGAAGCACCGCGGCCTCACCATGTTCATCATGGAGATCCACCAGGAGGGCGTGCAGGTCGACCCGATCAAGCAGGTCAACGGGTCGCTCGAGTTCTGCCAGGAGTTCTTCGACGACGTGCGGCTCCCGCCCGACTCCGTCGTCGGCGAGGTGAACGACGGCTGGACCGTCGCGCTGGCGCTGCTCGCGCACGAACGCAACGCGGTCGGCGGCGGGTCGCCCTACGTGAGCGGGCGCAACTACCTCGCCGAGGGCGCCGACGGCGCGTTCGACGCCAGCTGCGTGAAGATCGTGACGTCCCGCGGGACCTCCGACGATCCGGTCGCGCGCCAGCTCCTCGCCGAGGCGCACGTGCTCGACGTCGTGCAGCGCGGCCTGGTGAAGCGGGTGAGCCTCGGCATGGAGACCGGCGCACTCGTCGGCCAGTCGGCGGCGATCACCAAGCTGTTCACCGCGACGTCGGCCGAGCGGAAGACCACGATCCGCCTCGAGCTCGCCGGACCGGACGCGCTCACCTGGCCGACCGGGACCGAGACCATCGGTCGCGGTGCAGGCGAGGACTTCCTGGAGCGCCAAGCGACGAGCCTCGCCGGCGGCAGCAACGAGATCCAGCGCAACCTCATCGCCGAGCGCGTGCTCGGCATGCCGCGCGAATGGGCGGCCGACCGCGACATCCCGTACAAGGACGTTCGCAGCAACACGATGCCCACGTCGCCGGGCGGCTGATCGGATGACCAGCATCGACGACGTGCGCTCCATCGATCTCCGGGGGCGCGACGGCCTGCGACTCCGCGCCGACGAGTTCGGCGATCCCGACGGGCCGGTGGTGGTGCTGCTCCACGGTGGTGGCCAGACCCGGTTCGCCTGGGGATCGACGGCGCGGGTGCTCGCCGAGCGCGGGTGGCACGTCTACCGCGTCGACCTGCGCGGCCACGGCGAGAGCGACTGGCCCGACGACGGCGACTACGGGCCCGAGGCGTTCGCCGGCGACGTGTACGAGATCGCGCGCTCGTTCCCCGAGCCTCCGGTCCTCGTGGGCGCGTCGCTGGGTGGCATCGCGTCGATGGTCGCGATCGGCACGCACGACGAACCGGTGGCGCGTGCACTCGTGTTGGTCGACGTGGCCCCGAAGATCGAACAGGACGGTGCCATGCGCATCGGTGCGTTCATGAGCGAACACCTCGAGGACGGCTTCGCGTCGCTCGACGAGGTCGCCGACGCCGTCGCCGCGTACAACCCGCACCGTCCGCGCCCGACCGACCTGTCGGGGCTGAAGAAGAACGTGCGCCAGCGCGACGACGGCCGTTGGGTCTGGCATTGGGACCCGCGGTTCATGCAGGGCAAGCTCGGCTCGCGCGACGAGACCCGCGCGTCACTCGTGCACGAGGGTCGACTCCAGGACGCCGCCGCCAACATCAAGGTGCCGACGCTGCTCGTGCGCGGCCGCGTGAGCGACCTGCTCAGCGAGGAGGGTGCGCAGGACCTGCTCCGGCTCGTCCCGCACGCCGAGTACGTCGACGTCGAGGGCGCCGGTCACATGGTCGCCGGCGACAAGAACGACCTCTTCAACGACGCCATCGTCGGCTTCCTCGACCGCCTCCCCTGACCCTTCTCACGTTCCGGCGTCGAAGTTGCGGCGATACGGCGCACCTTCGACGCATGTTCGTGGGGGGTCAGGCGAAGACGAACTTCTCGATGCTCTGGGCGAGCTCGACGGGGGTGTCGCCCTGGAGGCTGTGGCCGGCTTCCTCGAAGTGCTCGACCTGCGCGTTCGGCAGGCGACGGAGCAGCTCGACCTCGTCGTCGTCGTCGACCACCGACTGCTCGCGCATGCCGCGGGCGAGGAGCAGGGGCACCTGGATGCGTGACACCGCGTCCCAGAGGTACTGGAAGTTCGGGTGCCCGCTCTCACCCTCGGCGGGCGCGGGCGCGGGCTCGAACGCGCGGAAGCGCTGGTAGCGCCACACCCAACTGCCGTCCTCGCGCTGCTCCGCGTTGTGCAGGATGCCGCGCCGCAGCGAGGCCTCGGTGCGGGTGGGGTTGTACTCGATCGTGCGCGCCAGCAGGTCGTCGAAGCTGTCGAAGCTCTCCGGTCCGTTGATGAACGCGGCGATGGTCGACGACTTCCGCTCGTTCACACCCGGGGTCACGTCGACGAGCACGACCTTGCGCACGAGGTCGGGTGCGTGGTCCGCGAGTGCGATCGTGGTCATACCGCCGAGCGACATGCCGATGACGGCCTGCGCGTCGGGTGCCAGCGCGCGGATCGCCACCGCGACGTCCTCGGCGTTGGCTTCCAGGCCGATGATGCCCTCGCGGCCACCGTCGGAGTGCCCGTGGCCGGGCAGGTCGAGGGCCACCAGCGGCCGCCCGAGCGCCATCGCCACCGTGTCCCACGTATGCGCGTTCTGGGCACCGCCGTGCAGGAAGACCAGCTCGGGATCGGCGTCGCCCCACACCAGCGCGCTCAGGCGCCGGTCGGGCCCGACCTCCACCGACTCGCGGCGGACCGTGGGCGGACCGTCGTACGGCAACCCGAACTCCTCGGCGTTCTCGTGGAACATCGAGAACTCGTCGTAGGGGATCCGTTCCATCCTGGGCTCCTCGCGGCCTGACTCCTCACCGGGTGGGGGCCCGACGCTAGCGTCGGTGTTCCATGCGCCGCACGTGGCGGCGCGACCAGCAGGGGGATCGGCGTGGCCGACGCAGCGGAGTACCAGTTCGTCACCTACGAGACGCTCGACGAGGGCACGATCGCGCGGATCATGCTCGACCGTCCCGACGCGAAGAACGCGCAGAACCGCGGCATGCTCGTCGAGCTCGACGAAGCGTTCCTCCGCGCCGAGGCCGACGACACCGTCCGCGTGGTGATCCTCGGCGGCAACGGCACGATGTTCTCGTCCGGTCACGACATCGGGAGCTCGGTCAGCCGCGAGGAGATGTTCGGTCCCAACCCGCACCCGAGCCGCGGCATCAACGGCGGTACCCGCGGCGGGTCCGAGAACCTGATGCTGCAGGAGTGGCACTACTACTTCCAGAACACCCTGCGCTGGCGCAACCTGCGCAAGATCACCATCGCCCAGGTGCACGGCTCGGTGTACTCCGCGGGTCTCATGCTCATGTGGGCGTGCGACCTCATCACCGCGGCCGAGGGCACGATCTTCGCCGACGTCGTCGGCACCCGCCTCGGCATGTGCGGCATGGAGTACTTCGCGCACCCGTGGGAGTTCGGCGCCCGCAAGACCAAGGAGCTCATGCTCACGAGCGACTCGATCACCGTCGAGGAGTGCTACCAGCTGGGCATGGTCAGCAAGGTGTTCCCGGCCGACGACCTCGCCGAGCGCACGCTCGAGTTCGCGCGTCGCATCGCCAAGATCCCCACCATGGCCGCGCTGCTGATCAAGGAGTCGGTCAACCAGACCCAGGACAACCAGGGCTTCTACAACTCGCTGCAGGCGTGCTTCACCATGCACGAGCTCAACCACTCGCACTGGGCCGTGGTCCACGACGACAAGATGCCGGCGGCCAAGGTCGGCGAGGACATCCCGGAGTGGAAGGGCACCAAGGTCAAGCCGTCGCAGAAGGACACCGCCGCGGCCGAGGTCTGACGAGGTCGGTCAACGCAGGCGCAGCTTGCTGTTGTCCCAGGTCACCAGCGGCCCGACGGGCGCCAACTTCGGAGCACGGCCGATTCCACCGCGTAGTGCGCGCGTGTCGCGTCGGGGAGCTGCGCGCTCTCGGTGCGGAAGCTCACGTACTTCTCGTCGAGCGTGGATTCGACCTCGTCGCGCTCGATGCCCGGGCCGAGGAGGCTCACGTCGGCGTGCAGCATCACCGCGCACAGCTCGGCCCACCGCTCGCCGCGTTCGACGAGGAAGGTGGCGCGCGGGTCGTGCTCGACGTGCCCGACCTTGTGCGTGCGCGCCGGGGTGCGCACGTAGACGTGGTGGTCGATCGCCACGAACCACACCGGGAGCGACACCGGGCGACCGTCGCGCCGCAGCGTGGTGAGGATCCCCGTGTGCGCCGCCGCCAGCTCGGCCCAGGCCTCGTCTTCCGTGAGGCGCACGCCCACCGTCGTCAGCTCCGGTCCAGGAAGGCCTTGGCCGCGGCCACCGCTTCGGGTGAGCCGCTGCACTCGGCGAAGCGGGCGGTCTCGGCGTCGAGGTACGCGCCGAGCGGCAGGGTGAGGGCGTCGTCGAGGTTCTGCTTCATCGACCGTGCCGCGTTCGGCGGCATCGCCGCGAGTCGCGCCGTGATCGCGTCGACGTGGTCGTGCAGCGCATCGTCGTCGAGGACGTCGCTGACCAGGCCGATGCGGTGCGCCTCGTCGGCGTCGACCCGCTCGCCGAGGAACAGCAGCTCGCGCGCCTTCGCCGGACCGACCGCGCGCGTGAGCACCCACGCGCTGCCGTGGTCGCCTGAGCTGCCGACGCGCAGGAACGCGCTCACGAACACCGCTGAGCGCGCCGCGTAGCGGAGATCGCACGCGCACGCGAACGAGAGTCCGGCACCGGCGCACGGTCCGTTCACCGCGGCGACGGTGAACGCCGGCATCCCGTGCAGCAGCTCCGACACCTCCATGATCGCCCGGAGATCCAACGGTGCATCTCGATTGCCGGCGCCGCCGCTTCCGCCACCCTCGCCGGTCATCGACGTGACGTCGCCACCCGCACAGAAGCCCCGACCCGCGCCGGTGAGCACGACCACGCGCACGGACGCGTCGTCGGCGAGCACGCGCAGCTCGTCGCGCAGCACCACGATGTGTTCGAGGTCGAGCGCGTTGAGCTTCTCGGGCCGGTTGAGCGTGACGGTGACGACCGGGCCAGCGTGGTCAGAGCTGCGGTCGACGTCGATGCTCAAGCCTTGGCCGCTTCCACGAGCGCGAAGATCTGCTCGGGACCCAGCGGTGTCTTCGTCGCCTTCACGCCGAGCGGTCGCAGCGCGTCGAGCACCGCGTTGGCGACGGCGGCGTGCGCGCCGATCGCGCCGCCCTCGCCCATGCCCTTGTAGCCACCGGGGTTGGTGGTCGACACGGTCTCGATGTGACCGACCTCGATCTCGGGCACTTCGGTGGTCGTCGGCGGGAGGTAGTCCATGAACGTGGTGGTCAGTGGGTTGCCCTCGTCGTCGTACACGAAGTCCTCGAGCAGCACGCCGCCCATGCCCTGCACGACGCCGCCGAAGATCTGCCCCTCGACGACCATGGGGTTGATCATGCGGCCGCAGTCCTCCGACACGATGTAGCGCTTCACCTCCGGCAGCCACGTCTCACCGTCGATCTCCACCACGCAGATGTGCGTTGCGTTCGACCACGTGGGGAACTGCGTCGGCCGGAACCGGACGGTCGCCTCGAGCCCACCCTCCATCTCGTCGGGCAGCTCGTTGGCGCGGTGGAACGCCTGCTTGGCGACGTCCTGGAGCGTGACCGACTTCGACGGGGTCCCGCGCACCGACACCACGCCCTCGGCGATCTCGAGGTCTTCGGGCGCCGCCTCCATCATGTGCGCGGCGACGTTCATCACCTTCTCGCGCACCGCGACGGTCGCCTCGCGCGCCGCGCCGCCGGCGACGACCGCAGTGCGGCTCCCGCCGGTGCCGGGTCCGTACGGCGTCGAGCGCGAGTCGGCCTGCACGATGGTGACGTCGTCGTACGACACGCCGAGGTGCTCGGCCACGATCTGCGCCATCGTGGTCTCGATGCTCTGGCCGTGCGCGGTGGTGCCGAGGTACGCGACGACGCGGCCGCTCGTCTCCACCTTCACCGTGGCCGCCTCGGTGGCGAGGGTGTTGCTCCCCATCGACGTGGGTTCCACGTAGGAGCAGATGCCCACGCCGAGATGGCGGCCCTGCGCGCGGGCCTCGGCCTGCTCCTTGCGGAACGCCTCGTAGTCGAGGAGCTCGAGCGCCTGCTCCAAGGTCTCGAGCGGCGTGATCTCCTGGAACACGTTGCCGCTCGGCGCGGTGAACGGCAGGTCGTCGAACGCGAGCAGGTTGCGACGCCGCAACTCCGCGGGGTCCATGCCGATCTCGGCGGCGACGTGGTCGAGCGCCATCTCGCGCGCGGTCGTCTCGAACATCCACGGCCCGCGGTAGGCGGCCTTGCCCATGGTGTTGGTCCACACCATCTCGATCGAGAACCCGAGGCGCGGCGTCTTGTACGGACCCGGGAGCAGCATCGGGTCCATGCCCGCGGGACACACCGCGTACGCGCCGACGTCGCACACGTGGTCGGCGGTGATGGCCTGGATGATGCCGTCGTCGTCGACCGCCACCTTCACGCGTGCGAACTCGTTGCGGGAGTGACCGGCCGACAGCAGGTTCTCGCGCCGGTCCTCGATCCATTTGACCGGTTGGCCGAGGAGATACGACGCCAGGACGACCGCGCACTCCTCGCGGTACACGAACATCTTCTGGCCGAAGCCGCCGCCGACATCGCGTGCGGTGACGGTCACGTGACCCTCGGGGATCTGCACGTAGCGGGCGAAGAAATTCTTGGTCTCGTGCACCGACTGCGTGGCGCACGCGATCTCGAGCTCCTCGCGACCCTTGTGGAACGACGCCACGATGCCACGTGTCTCCATGGGCATCGCCACGTAGCGGTTCTGCTCCACGTCGCACTCGATCACGTGCGCGGCCGAGGCGAACACCTCGTCGAGGTCGGCGGAGAGGGGAGTGAACGGCACCTGCACCATGGCGTTCGACTCGAGCCCCCAACCCGCGTGCACGACGTTCTCGGTGTCGGCCGCCGCCTTCGTGTAGTCGACGACTGCGGTCTGCGGGTCGTAGTCGACCTCGATGAGCTCGCACGCGTCCTCGGCGAGGTACCGCGTGTCGGCGATGACCATCGCGACCGGATCACCGACGTA
Source organism: uncultured Actinomycetes bacterium (assembly GCA_963697125.1). Lineage (GTDB taxonomy): Bacteria > Actinomycetota > Acidimicrobiia > IMCC26256 > DASPTH01 > DASUAS01. Next base: position 51,601 of record CAVOMW010000015.1, on the reverse strand, counting down.
GCGCACGTCGGTGATCGCGAGCGGAGGCGGCACCGCCAGCTCCTCGCTCATCATCGAGTGGTAGCCGGGACCGCTGATGCCGTTGAAGTCCTCCCACGTGTACACCGCGACGACGCCCGGCGACTCCTTGGCCGCGCTCGTGTCGATGCGGGTGATCGCGGCGCGCGCGAGGTCGCTGCGCAGGAACGCCGCGTGCAGGGTGCCCGCCACCTTCACGTCGTCGACGTAGAGACCGTGGCCGGTCAGGAGGCGCTGGTCCTCCTTGCGGGTGACCGACTTGCCGATGAAGCGTGCGGCGACGGGCGGGCTCGGCGGAGCGGGAGGAGCGGGCGTCGTGGTCATGGCGCGGAATCTACGCCAGCTCGCGAACGCGCCGCCTGGCGCTCGGCCGTCTCCCACGAACATCTCAAAGTTGACGTACGCCCGTGGGGGTCAACTTCGAGATGCTCGCGGGGGGCGTGGTCAGATGCGCTCGAGGATGGTGCCGGTGCCGAGCCCGCCGCCGCAGCACATGGTGACCAGTGCGCGCTGGCCGCTGGTGCGCTCGAGCTCGTGCAGCGCCTTCGTGAGCAGGATCGCGCCGGTGCCGCCGAGCGGGTGACCGAGCGCGATGGCGCCGCCGTTGACGTTGACCTTGCGCCATGTCGAAGCCGGTGGCCTGTTGCCACCCGAGCACCACCGAGGCGAAGGCCTCGTTGATCTCCACCAGGTCGATGTCGTCGATCGGTGAGCTTGTTGCGGGCCAGGAGCCGCTCGGTGGCCGGGATCGGGCCCGTGAGCATGAGCACCGGATCGCTCCCGACGACGCACGTGTCGACGATGCGAGCCCGCGGCGTGAGGCCGAGCGCGTCGGCCTTCTCCGCCGTCATCAGCAGGACCGCGGCGGCCCCGTCGCTGATCTGCGATGCACTCCCTGCGGTGTGGAAGGCGGGATCGCGGTCGAGCACGGGCTTGAGGTTGGCCAGCGCCTCGAGCGTCGTCTCGCGCAGGCCCTCGTCGCGGGTGATCGTCTGGGTGCCGTTCACCTCGCCGTTGTCGTCGACGCGTCGGCGCTTCGATCGGGACGATCTGGGTGTCGAAGCGACCCTCGGCCCACGCCACCGCGGCGCGGTCCTGCGACTGCTTGCCGAACGCGTCGAGTTGCTCACGCGCTGAGGCCGAACTTCTCGGCGATGCGCTCGGCGCCCTCGAACTGGCTGGTGCTCTCGTAGTGCTCCCAGTAGTGGCGGTTGACCGGCTTGCCGACGAACGGGTCCTTCGGCACGGTCGAGCCCATGGGCACGCCGCTCATGACCTCGACGCCGCACCCGATGGCGACGTCGACCACGCCACCCGCCACGAGCGCGGTGGCGAGGTTGGTGGCCTGCTGCGACGAGCCGCACTGCGCGTCGACGGTGGTCGCCGCGGCCTCGAGCGGCAGCCCCGACGTGAGCCACGCGGTGCGGGTCACGTTGAGCGCCTGCATGCCCACTTGACCGACGCAGCCGCCGACGACCTGCTCCACCTCGGCCGGGTCGATGCCCGACCGCTCCACCACGGCGCGCTGCACCGCGCCCAGCAGATCGGCCGAGTGCATGGCCGACAACCCGCCCTTGCGTCGCCCGACCGGGCTCCGTACCGCTTCGACGACCACGACGTCACGCATGACCCACGTCCCAACTCTTGGCTCTGTACCGGTTGCACTTTCGGATGAGGCCATCCACGCTACCGGGCATGCTCCCTGTCGTCCTCGTCCACGGCGGCGGCCTCGACGGCCGCTGCTGGGAACCCACCCGCCTCCTCATGTCCGCCCCGTCGCTCGCCGTCGACCTGCCCGGGCGCGGCGCGCATCCCGCCGACCTGCGCTCGGTGACGTTCGCCGACTGCGCCGAATCGGTCCGCGCCGACGTCGACGCCGCCGGCTTCGACGACATCGTGCTCGCCGGTCACTCGCTCGCCGGCTGCTCGATGCCCGCGATGATCGGGCTGCTCGGCGACCGCGTGCGCCACGCGGTGTTCATCGCGTGCACCGTGCCCGAGACCGGGAAGTCGGCCTTCGACACGCTCGACCCCGAGGTGCAGGCGATGGCGCGCGCCGGCATGGATGCTGCGGGCGACGCGGAACCGCGCTCGATGGACGGCGAGCTCGCGAGGCTGGTGCTCGGCAACGACCTCACCGACGAGCAGCTCGCGTTCTGCGTCGAGCGGCTCGTCGCCGAGGCGCCCGGTCTGTCCGACAGTCCCGTCGACCTCGCGCCCCTGCGGCCCGATCTGCCGTCGACGTGGGTGCGCACCCTCCAGGACATGATCGTGGCCGCGCACAAGCAGTCGCAGTTCGCGGAGAACGTGGGTCCGAACTGCCGCGTGCTCGACCTCGACGCCGGGCACATGTGCATGGTCGGGCAACCCGAGCGCACCGCCGAGATCCTCGACGGCATCGCGATCTCGTCAGACGGGTGACGCCGCCTCTGGTGAGAGGGCTTCCAACGCGAGGATGAGCGACTGGGTGCCGTCGCGCCCGTGGCCCTGCGCCTGGAGCGCGACGTAGAGCTGGTGCGCGAGCGACAGCCCGGGCAGCGCGAGCTGCAGCCGCGCCGCCTCGTCGAGCACGATCGCCATGTCCTTCACGAAGTGGTCGACGAAGAACCCGGGCGCATAGTCGCCGGCGACGATACGCGGGGCCAGGTTCGACAACGCCCAGCTCGCCGCCGCACCACTCGACACCGACGCGAGGACCGACTCCACATCGAGACCCGCGCGCGTCGCGTAGAGGAGCGCCTCGCACACCGCAACGATGTTGCCGGCGACGAGCACCTGGTTCGTCAGCTTGGTGTGTTGCCCGGCGCCCGCCGGTCCCTGGTGCACGACCGTCGCGCCCATGAGGTCGAGCAGCGGACGTCCGCGCGCGAAGGCGTCGACATCGCCGCCCACCATGATGGACAGCGTCCCGTTCCGCGCGCCGACATCGCCGCCCGACACTGGCGCGTCGAGCGCGGCGACATCCACCTGCGTCGCTCGCTCGGCGATCTCCACCGCGAGCGCGGGCCGGCTGGTCGTCATGTCGACGAGCAGGGCGCCGGGTGCGAGCGCGCTCGAGCGCGCCGAGCACGACCTCCTCGACCTCCTGCGGGTAGCCGACCATCACGAACACGACGTCGCTCGCGGTGGCGACCGCGGCGGGGGAGTCGGCCCACGTGGCGCCGGCGTCGACCAGCGCGTCGGCCTTCGCCCGGGTCCGGGTGGTCACGGTGACCTCGTGGCCGGCGGCGAGCAGGTGCCCGCACATGCTCGACCCCATCACCCCGGTCCCGATCCACCCGATCCTCGTCATGACCAGATTCTGGCCGCGCCGGAGAAATTGTGCACCGGAGCCCAATCCGTCGGTACCCTGGGCACATGCTCAGCGACGGCACCCTCGTCATCGACGCCGACTCCCACTTCACCGAGCGCCACGACCTCTTCACCGAGCTCGCGCCCGAGAAGTACAAGGACCGTGTGCCCCACGTCGAGGTGATCGACGACGTCCCGACGTGGGTGTTCGACGGCCACCCGCTCGGTCGCGCCAGCGCCGGCGCGGTGATCGGCAAGGACGGTCAGAAGGAGAGCGCCGACCTCGCGCTCAACCACTGGTCGATCGAGGACACGCACGTCGGCTCGTACGACCCCAAGGTGCGGCTCGAGGTGCTCGACGAGTGCGGCATCGACGCGCAGGTCATGTTCCCCAACACCGTTGGCCTCGGCGGCCAGGACCTCGGGATGGTCGACGACGACGAGCTGTGCCGGCTCGTGATCGAGCTCTACAACGACTACATGGCCGGCATCCAGGCCGACTCCGGCGACCGGCTCCTCGGCCTGCCGCTCATGCCGGCGTGGGACGTCGACACGTGCGTCGCCGAGACCAAGCGCGTCGCCGCGCTCGGTGCGCGCGGCGTGAACATGACGTCCGATCCCACCGACCTCGGCGCGCCCGACCTCGCCAACCACGCGTGGGACCCGTTCTGGGCGACCTGCGCCGACCTGCACATGCCGGTGCACTTCCACATCGGCGCCAGCGCGACCGCGATGGGCTTCTACGGGCAGTACCCGTGGGAGTCGCACCCGATGGACACCAAGCTCGCCATCGGCGGCGCGCTGCTGTTCATCGGCAACTCGCGCGTCCTCACCAACGTCATCCTCTCGCGCGTGTTCGACCGCTTCCCGGAGCTGCAGATGGTCTCGGTCGAGAGTGGCGTCGGCTGGATCCCGTTCATGCTCGAGACGCTCGACTACGAGATGTCGGAGAACGCGCCCGACGAGCTGGCCAAGATGAAGAAGATGCCGTCGGAGTACTTCCGCTCGAACATGTTCGCGACGTTCTGGTTCGAGAACGCGCGCAACAAGCTGCCCGACCTCATCGAGGCGGTCGGCGAGGACAGCATCCTGTTCGAGACCGACTTCCCGCACCCCACCTGCCTCTACCCGGAACCGCTCAAGTCGGTGAAGGACAAGATGGCGACGCTGCCGGCGGCGACGCAGAAGAAGATCTACGGCGAGAACGCCCGTAAGCTCTACCGCCTCTGAACTCACCTTCCTCTCGGCGGGACGACAACGTGCACAGCATCGGACACTGGATCGGCGGACGCCGGGTCGACGGCGCCGCGGCGCGCCGCGGGCCCGTGTTCGACCCCGCGCGTGGCGTGCAGACGGCCGAGGTCGCGTTCGCGTCGGAGGCCGAGGTCGACGCCGCGGTGAAGGTGGCCGCGGCCGCCGCCGCCGACTGGCGCGACTCGCCGCTCAGCCGCCGGAGCGCGGCGATGTTCCGCTTGCGCGAGCTGGTCGACGCGCGTCGTGACGACCTCGCCGCGCTCGATCACCGCCGAGCACGGCAAGGTGCTCGACGACGCGCGGGGCGAGGTCGCCCGCGGCCTCGACTGCGTGGAGTTCGCGTGCGGGATCCCGCATCTCCTCAAGGGCTCGCACAGCTCCGAGGTCTCCGCCGGCATCGACGTGCACACGGTGCTGCAACCGGTGGGTGTCGTCGTCGGCATCACGCCGTTCAACTTCCCGGTGATGGTGCCGCTGTGGATGCTGGCCAACGCCCTCGCGTGCGGCAACGCGTTCGTGCACAAGCCGTCCGAGAAGGACCCGTCGGCGTCGCTGTTCCTCGCCGAGCTCGTGCAGGAAGCCGGCTTCCCCGACGGCGTGCACACCGTGGTGCAGGGCGACGCCGAAGCGGTGAACGCGCTGCTCACGCATCCCGACGTCGACGCGGTGTCGTTCGTGGGCAGCACCGCCATCGCGCGTCACATCTACGAGACCGGCGCCAAGCACGGCAAGCGCGTGCAGGCGCTCGGCGGCGCGAAGAACCACATGGTCGTGCTGCCCGACGCCGACGTCGACGCCGCGGCCGACGCCGCGATCTCGGCCGGCGTACGGATCGGCCGGTGAGCGCTGCATGGCGATCTCGGTGGTCGTCGCGGTCGGCGCGGTCGCCGACCCGCTGGTCGAGGCGATCGCGGCGCGCATCCCCGACGTCGTCGTCGGTCCCGGCGACGACGACGCGTCGATGATGGGGCCGCTGATCACCGCGCGAGCACCGCGACCGCGTGCAGTCCTACGTCGACCGCGCCACCGACGAGGGCGCCGCGGTCGTCGTCGACGGTTCACCGCTCGCCACCGACGAAGCGCTGCGCGACGGCTTCTTCGTCGGCTGCTCGTTGCTCGACAACGTCGAGCCGGGCATGGCGGTCTACGACGACGAGATCTTCGGGCCGGTGCTGAGCGTCGTGCGCGTCGCCGACGTACGACGATGCGCTCGCGCTGGTGAACGCCAACCCCTACGGCAACGGCGTCGCGCTGTTCTCGCGCGACGGCGGCGCGGCGCGCCGGTTCGAGCGCGACGTCAACGTCGGGATGGTCGGCATCAACGTGCCGATCCCGGTTCCCGTCGCGTGGCACTCCTTCGGTGGTTGGAAGGCCTCGCTGTTCGGCGACGCGCCGATCTACGGGCCCGAGGGGATCCGCTTCTACACGCACCCGAAGGTCGTCACGACCCGGTGGCCCGATCCCGCGTCGAGCGTGATCGACCTCGGGTTCCCCACCAACCACTGAGACGGATCGAGAGAAGGGCACCATGGAGCTCGACGGACGTTCCGCGATCGTCACCGGAGGCGCGGGCGGACTCGGTGCCGCCACCGCGCGTCACCTCGTGTCGATCGGGATGGGAGTGGCGGTGTTCGACCGCGACGGCGACCGCGCCGCCGAGCTGGCCAAGGAGCTCGGTGACGTCGCCGTCGCGACGCGATGGCGACGTCAACGACGACACCGACGTCGGTGCTGCCATCGAGGCCGCGCGTTCGCTCGGTCCGCTCTCGCTGGTCGTGAACGTCGCCGGCGGTGGTCTCGGTGGCGGCCGCACGCGTGGGTCGCGGTGGCGTGGTGCACGACAAGACCGCGTTCACCGCCACCATGGAGATGAACGCGTTCGGCACGTTCAACGTCAGTCGGCTGGCGGCCGCGGCGATGGCCGACAACGAGCCCGACGCCGACGGCCAACGGGGCGTGATCGTGAACACCGGTTCCATCGCCGGGCTCGAGGGCCAGACCGGTCAGATCGCGTACGCGGCCGCGAAGGCCGCCATCCTCGGGATGACGCTGCCCATGGCGCGCGACCTCGCGCCGATCGGGGTGCGGGTGTGTGCGATCGCCCCCGGGACCATGGGCACGCCGCTCATGCTCGGCGTGTCGGAAGAGATGCGGGACAAGCTGGTCGAGAACATCGTGTTCCCGAAGCGCATGGGCCGCCCCGGGGAGTTCGCGCTGCTGGTGGAGTCGATCGCCCGCAACCCGTACCTCAACGGCGAGACCATCCGCCTCGACGGCGCGCTGCGCTTCCCTCCCAAGTACGCGCGCAATTCGTGTCAGTATCCGCTGACACGAATCTGGGGACGCATGCCGGGGGACTGATGCCCGCGACGCATGACCAGCGATCTCTCGTACGACCCGTATGACGTCGAGATCGACGCCGACCCGTACCCGGTGTTCGCCCGTCTCCGGGAGGAAGCGCCGCTCTACTACAACGAGCAGTACGACTTCTACGCGCTGAGCCGGTACGAGGACGTCGAGCGCGGCCTGGTCGACCGCGACACCTACATCTCCGGGCGCGGCGGCATCCTCGAGATCATCAAGGCCGGCATCCAGATGCCGCCGGGCATCCTGATCTTCGAGGACCCGCCCACCCACACGATGCACCGCGGGTTGCTGTCTCGCGTCTTCACGCCCCGGCAGGTGACGTCGCTCGAACCCAAGATCCGCGAGTTCTGCGCGCAGAGCCTCGACCCGCTCGTCGGTGGTCCCGGCTTCGACTTCGTTGCCGACCTCGGCGCGCAGATGCCGATGCGCGTCATCAGCATGCTGCTCGGGATCCCCGAGGCGGACCAGGAGGCGGTGCGCGACCACACCGACCGCAACCTGCGCACCAAGCCGGGTCAGCCGCAACAGGTGCGGGAGGACTTCGTCGACGGCACGATGTTCGCCGAGTACCTCGACTGGCGGGCCGAGCATCCGTCCGACGACATCATGACCCAGCTCATGAACGCGGAGTTCGTCGACGAGACCGGCACGACGCGCACGCTGCGGCGCGAGGAGATCCTCACCTACCTCACCGTGGTCGCCGGTGCCGGCAACGAGACCACCACGCGACTCATCGGCTGGGCGGGCAAGGTGCTCGCCGAGCATCCCGACCAGCGCCGTGAGCTGGTCGACGGACCCGTCGCTGATCCCGAACGCGATCGAAGAGCTGTTGCGCTACGAGCCGCCCGCGCCCGCACGTCGGTCGCTACGTGGCCAAGCCGGTCGAGTGCCACGGCACGACCGTGCCCGAGGGGAGCGCGATGTTGCTGCTCGTCGGGGCCGCGAACCGCGACGAACGGCGCTACCCGGGCGCCGACCGCTTCGACATCCACCGCGAGATCGGCCAGCACCTCACCTTCGGCTACGGCGCGCACTTCTGCCTCGGTGCGGCGCTGGCGCGGCTCGAGGGCCGCATCGCGCTCGAAGAGGTGCTGAAGCGGTTCCCGGAGTGGGACGTCGACTGGTCCCAGGAGCCGCACCTCGCGCCGACCTCCACCGTGCGCGGGTGGGAGTCGATGCCGGTGCGGCTGCCGTAGTGGAGACCGCCGAGACGGAAACGGGGCGCCGTCGCTACGACAGTCCGGTGCGGCGCCAACGGGCCGCGGAGACGCGCGAACGGATCCTCACCGCCGGCGCCGAGGTGCTCCACGGCTTCCCGACGTGGAACTGGGCCGCCCTCACCGTGCGCGCGGTCGCCGAGCGCGCGGGCGTGACCGAGCGAACGGTGTACCGCTACTTCTCGACCGAACGCGCGCTGCGCGACGCGGTGTTGGCGCGCTTCGAGGACGAGTCGGGGGTCGACGTCGTGGGGCTCGAGCTCGACGCAGTCGCGACCGTCACCGCGCGCATGCTCGAGTACGTGTCGACGTTCCCGGTTGCGCCCCGCACTCCGCGCGACGACACCGTCGCCGCCGCCAATGCGCGACAGCGCGCCGCGCTGCTCGCCGCGCTCGCGCCGCACACCGAAGGCTGGACGGAGACCGACCGCGCCGTTGCCGGCGCCGTCCTCGACGTGTTGTGGGGCGTCGTGTCGTACGAGCGGATGGTCGTCGACTGGGAGCTCGCCCCCGAGGACGCCATCCGCGGCCTCACCTGGGCGATCGGACTGGTGGAGGCCGCGGTCCGGGCCGGTGACGCGCCGCATGCCACCATGCACGAACGACAGGTCGACGAGGGGGAGCGATGAGAGCGGTCGTCATCGGAGCGTCCAGCGGATTGGGGCGCTGCATCGGAATCGGGCTCGCGCAACGGGGTGCGCAGGTCGCGCTCCTGGCGCGCCGGCACGACCGTCTGGTCGAGGCCGCAGCGGAAGCCGGCTCGGGCGCACTGGCGATCCGGTGCGACGTCACCGACGAGGCGTCGTGCCGCGGCGCGATCGCGGAGGCCGCGGCCGGACTCGGGGGCATCGACGCGCTCGTCTACGCCACCGGCATCGGGCCGCTGGCGCGCATCGAGGACCTCGACGCCGACACGTGGCGGCGGGCGTTCGACACCAACGTGGTCGGCGCTTCGGTGGCCACGGCCGCCGCGCTGCCGTACCTGCAGGAATCGCGTGGTGCCGCTGCCTACCTCTCGTCGGTGAGTGCGGGGCTCACGCCACCGTGGCCCGGCCTCGCCGCGTACCTGGTGAGCAAGGCCGCGCTCGACCGGATGGTCGAAGCTTGGCGCACCGAGCACCCGGAGATCGGCTTCACACGCGTCACCGTGGGCGACTGCCCGGGCGGTGACGGCGAGTCGATGACGCAGTTCGCCAACGACTGGGACTCCGATCTCGCCATCGAGCTCGGTCCGATCTGGATGCAGCGCAACCTGATGAACGGCGGCTTCATCGAGGTCGACGAGCTGGTGACGCTGGTGCACGACGTCATGAGTCACGGCGCGAGCGTGGCGATCCCGCACGTCGCGATCACGCCGCGCGCACCCGTTGCTGCAATGGCTACTGCGGCACCAGCCAGAGAATCACAGGAGGTGCAGTCATGACCGACGTGATGCAGGGCGTCCGCATCCTCGAGGTCGCCGAGCACACCTTCGTGCCGGCGGCGTCGGCGTTGTTGTCCGACTGGGGCGCCGAGGTCATCAAGATCGAGCACGTCGAACGGGGTGACGCGATGCGCGGCCTCGCGTCCACCGGTGTCGTCGCCGACATGGGCAACGACGTGCACCCGCTGCTCGAGCACTCCAACCGCGGGAAGAAGAGCCTCGGCCTCGACCTCACGTCGCCCGACGGGCTCGCGATCCTGCACCAGCTCATCGCGACGTCCGACGTGTTCCTCACCAACAAGCTCCCGCGTGTGTTGAAGAAGCTGCACATCGAGGTCGACGAGGTGCGCGCGCACAACGAGCAGATCATCTACGTGCGCGGGCACGGCCAGGGTGCACGTGGCCCCGACGCCGACAAGGGGTCCTACGACTCGCTCGCGTTCTGGGCCCGCTCGGGCGTGGCGATCGGGGCCACGCGCCCCGAGTACGACCTCGTCGTGAACCCGCCGGCGCCGGGCTTCGGCGACTCCATCGGCGCGATGACCATCGCCGGCGGGATCATGGGCGCGCTGTTCCACCGGGAACGCACCGGCGAGGCCACCGATCGTCGACGTGTCGCTGCTCGGCACCGGCCTCTGGGCGATGGGCCAGGCGGTCGCGCTCTCGCTGCAGATGAACATCCCGTGGACGGCACCGCCCGCCGACCAGATGCGCTTCAACCCGCTGGTCGCGATGTACGAGACCAGCGACGGTCGTCTGCTCTCGTTGTGCTGCCTGCAAGCCGGGCAGTACTGGCCGCCGCTGTGCGAGGCGATCGGTCGACCGGAGCTCGCCACCGATCCGCGCTTCGCCGACCACGCGTCGCTGCTCGAGCACACCGCCGAGGCCCAGGCCATCCTGCGCGAGGTGTTCGCGGCCCGCACCGTCGACGAGTGGCGCGGCTGCGCTCGAGGACTTCGTCGGTCAGTGGACCGTCGTGCAGCACACGCTCGAGGCGGCCGCCGACCCGCAGTCGGTGGCGAACGGCTACATCCAGGACCTCACCACCGCGTCGGGCACGCCGTTCCAGCTGACCGCGGCGCCGGTGCAATTCGACGAGGTGGCACCCCAGCCGCGCCGCGCGCCCGAGTTCAACGAGCACGGCGACGAGATCCTCGCCGAGCTCGGCCTCGACTGGGATGCGATCATCGATCTCAAGGTGCGCGGCGTCGTCGCCTGAACCGAGCGCCGTGACAGTGGCCCAGGCGAAGTGCTAGAACCCCGTTCTACCGACATCGGAACGTCGTAGCTCCAGGGGGAATCGATGGCAGCCGAAGAAGAATCAGCGGGTGCGTTCACCGGCGTACGCGTCGTGGAACTGGCGCAGTGGGTCTTCGTGCCGGTGGCGGGCGCGCTGCTCGCCGACTGGGGCGCCGACGTGGTCCGCATCGAGCGGCCCGAAGGTGACCCCTACCGGGGCCTGATCTCGCAGGGCATCGGGACCGACAGCGGCGGGGGTGTGAACCTGTCGATCGCACTCGCCAACCGGGGCAAGCGCTCCATCGCGCTCGACCTCCGCACGGAGGAGGGCCGCGAGATCCTGGACAAGCTGCTCGAGACCGCGGACGTGTTCCTCACCAACTTCCGGCCCGGCGCGCTCGAACGTCTCGGTCTCGACCCCGACACGCTGACCAAGCGGTATCCGTCGTTGATCTACGCGCTGCGGCAATGGTTATGGATCCCGCGGCCCTGACGCCGACGCGCCCGGGTACGACGCGTCGGCGTTCTGGTCGCGCGGTGGGATGGCGCACGTGTTGACTCCGCCCGACATGGCGCGCCCGATCGGCCAGCGCGGCGCGATGGGAGACCGCAACGGAGCGATGGCCCTGGCGTTCGGCATGGCTGCCGCGCTGCTCGAGCGCACGCGCACGGGCAAGGGCAAGGTCGTCGACGTGTCGCTGCTCGGGATCGCGATGTGGACGTTGTCGTCCGACGTGCTCGCCGCACTGCAGGGCCAGAAGCCGCGGGCAATGTCGAGCGACGGTTCCGTCGCGTTCATCAACCCGCTCATGGGTGCGTACGCCACCAAGGACGGACGCCACATCCAGCTGGTGTTCCTCGAGGCCGATCGCTACTGGCCCGACTTCTGTCGTCTGCTCGGGTGGGACGACCTGATCGAGGATCCTCGCTTCGTCGACCTCGCGGCACGCCGCGAGAACGCCGCCGCATGCGTCGCCCTGATCGAGGCCGAGTTCGCATCGCGCACGTTCGTGGAGTGGAAGGCGCTGCTCTCGACAGCTCGATGCGCCGTGGGCGCCCGTGCAGGCGGTCGAGGAATTGCTCGACGACCCGCAGGTGATCGCCAACGACTACATCGGCGAAGTGGTGGCGGATGGGGTGCCGACGTACCGCCTGCCCAAGGTGCCGGTGCAGTTCGACGGTGAAGGGCCCGAGCTCCGCAGAGCGCCGGAGCACGGTGAGCACTCGGAGCTGATCCTGCTCGAGCTCGGCTACACCTGGGACGACATCGCCGCGCTGCAGGCCGCGGGAGCGATCCCGTGAGCACCTCCCCGGAGCCGCCACTCACCCGACCGGTCCCCGTTCCCGACGAGCGGTCGCAGGGCTACTGGGACGCCGCCGCCGAGCACGTGCTCGCGCTCGCGAAGTGCTCACGCTGCGGTGCGTTCGCGATCCCGCCCGACATCGTGTGCTCGCACTGCCACAGCACCGAGCCCGACTTCGTCTACACGCCGGTGAGTGGACGCGGTGTCGTGCGCTCCTGGACGGTCATGCACCAGTCCTTCGTCCCCGGCTTCGACGACCTCGTGCCATTCGTGCTGGTCGATGTCGAGCTCGAGGAGCAGGCCGACCTCCGCACCATCGGCCGCCTCCTCGACGGCCCCGAAGCGGACCTCGCGATCGGCGCGCACGTCACGGTCGCCTTCGAGGACCTCGCGCCCGGCATCTCCGTGCCCGCGTTCGAGCTGGAGGCGGAGTGAGCGTCAGCGGTGTCTGCAATCTGGCAATGAGCGAACGACCAATGGAGGAAGCGTGAGCGGACGCTTCGCGGCGTCCGATCAGGTGGCGATCGTCGGTTACGCGCAGTCTCCGGTGGTGCGGCACGCCGACAAGCCGCTCGGTGCGATCGCGCTCGACACTGCCAGAGCCGCCATCGCCGACGCCGGCCTCGAGGTCGCGCAGATCGACGGCTTCACCACCGGCGCGATCTTCCCGAGCGCGGGCGCGCACACCGTCGAGGACGGCGTCAGCATCGTCAGCGCGAACTGGATGGCCGAGCACCTCGGTGTGAACGCGCGTTGGGCGAGCGGCTTCCAGGGCTTCGGCCAGATCCCAGGCTCGGTCCAACTGGCCGTGAACGCGGTCGCCAGTGGCGCCGCCGACTACGTGCTGCTGCACCGGGCACTGCACAACCCCGTCGGCAAGTACCACAACAACCCGCTGCGCGAGGCGCGCGGCTCGATGCAGTGGATGGCACCGCAGGGCTACTTCGGCCCGCTGGCGATGATTGCGCTGCCGTACAACGAGTACCTCCAGCGGTACGGCGCCACGCGCGACGCGATGGCTGACGTCGTCGTGGAAGCGCGCAAGAACGGCGCGCGGATCCCGTGGTCGTTCTGGCACGACAAGCCACTGACTCGCGACGACTACCTCGCCGCGCGCGTGATCTCCGATCCCATTTGCATGTACGACTGCGACATCCCGGTCGACGGCGTGGCGACGTTCGTGTTCACGTCGGCGGAGCGGGCGCGCGACCTCCCGAACCACCCGGTGCTCGTGAGCGGCTTCGGCATGGGCACGCCGACGACGCGGCGCATCCCGCAGCACTGGCCGCTCGACGACATCATGGACACCGCGTTCGAGACCACCCGTCGCCTCTGGGAGCACTCGGGGCTCGGGCCCGACGACGTCGACCTGCCGCAGGTCTACGACGGCTTCTCGCCGTTCGTGTGGTTCTGGCTCGAGGCACTCGGCTTCTGTCCGGTGGGGGAGGCGCACGCCTTCGTGACCGGCGGCGGCATCGATTCCGACGCGCCCGGCGCGCTGCCCGCGCTGTCCGGCGGCGGCGCGCTCGGCAACGGGCGCATGCACGGCGTACCGCAGATGCTCGAGGTGTACCTGCAGCTCGCGGGCCGGGCCGGCGACCGTCAACGGGACGGCGCGGAAGTCGGGGTGGCGTGCCACAGCTCGCCCCACTACGGCGGCGCCGTCGCCTACCGGCGAGCTTGATCAGCTGCCCCGAACCTTGCGGGGCTAGCACGTTCCGTGATAAGTAGAACCACGTTCTGATCTCGCGCGCCGTTCTGGCGCCGCTCGTCCCTCACAGAGGTGGCCGAGGGGCGCCACAAGCCATACGGGGGGAGTCCACGTGGGTGTGATCACCGAACGACGGTCGTACGTGGCTGGACGGTGGGTCGAGGGCGACGAGGTGCTGGCGGTCGAGAACCCGGCCGACGAGACGAACTTCGCCGAGCTCTCGGTGACGCCCGACGCCGAGTTCCAACGGGCGATCGACGAGGCGAGACGCGCGTTCGACGACGGTCCGTGGCCGTCGATGTCGGGAGCCGAGCGCGCCCGCTTCGTGCACGCGCTCATCGACCACGTCGAGGCCAACGCCGAAGACCTGGTGGCGACGATGGTGGCGGAAGCGGGCCAGCCCGCCATGTTCGCCGAGGGCACGCAGCTGCGCAGCGGTGTCGTGCTGGCACGCAACACCATCGAGCTCTACCAGTCGATGAAGCACGAGGACTTCAACCCGGTGCCGGTCGACGAGCTGGTGACGGGACGGGTCGCGCTGAGCATCCGTCGTCACGAGCCGGTCGGCGTCGTCACCGCGATCACGCCCTACAACGCGGCGATCCTCATGGCGTTCCAGAAGCTCATCCCCGCGCTGATGGCCGGGAACACCGTCATCCTGCGACCGAGTCCGCTCACCCCGATCTCGTCGTTGATCTTCGGTGCGGCCGCCGACGCCGCCGGTCTCCCGCCCGGCGTGCTCAGTGTCGTGGTGGAAGCCGGCGCCACCGGCGCGGCGATGCTCACCACCGACCCCGCGGTCGACATGGTGTCGTTCACCGGTTCCACGACCGTCGGCAAGCAGATCCTGGCCCAGGCCGCGCCGACGGTGAAGCACGTCGCGCTCGAGCTCGGCGGCAAGTCGGCGCAGATCTACCTGCCCGACGCAGTCGGGCGCGTCGGCATGGGGGCGATGATGGTCGTCGCGATGACCGCGGGTCAGGCGTGCGTCGCCGCCACCCGCATGGTCGTGCCCGCGCGACAAGAAGGACGAAGTGCTCGACGCGGTGAGCGGGATGTATTCCTCGCTCGCGGTCGGGGCACCCACCGACCCCTCGTCGATGATGGGCCCGGTCATCAGCGCGGCACAGCGCGACCGGTGCGAGCGCTACGTCGGCCTCGCCGAGGAAGCCGGCGGCAAGGTCGCGCAGGGCGGCGGACGCCCGGCCGGGCTCGACAAGGGCTACTACTTCGAGCCGACGGTCCTCGACCTGCCCGACAACGCCAACCCCGCGGCGCAAGAAGAGATCTTCGGACCGGTGATCGGCGTGTTGTCGTACGACGACCTCGACGACGCGGTGCGCATCGCCAACGACAGCGTGTACGGGCTCTCGGCGCAGGTGTACGGAGCTGACGTCGCGGCGGCGACGAACGTCGCACGCCGTCTGCGCACCGGCGCGGTCACGGTGAACGCCGGCGTCTTCAGTGCGTACGCGCCCGGCGGGGGCTACAAGCAGAGCGGCCTCGGTCGCGAGCGCGGGCCCGAAGGGATCCGCGCGTTCCAGGAGGTCAAGCACATGGCGATCGGGGAGCTCAAGTGACCGGCAAGGCGCCGACGATCGTCGTCGACCGCGAGCTGTGCATGGGGAGTGGCATGTGCATCGTGTACGCACCCGGCACGTTCGCGCACGACGACGAGACCAAGGCGATCGTGGTCGATCCCGCGGGTGATCCCATCGAGGCGATTCGCAACGCGGTGCAGGCCTGTCCGACGGGCGCGATCACGCTCGAAGAGAACTAGGAGAAGGAGCACAGCATGCAGCTGGAGGGGAAGTCGATCGTCGCCATGGGCGCAGGGTCCGGTGTGGGTCGCGCGACCGCGCTGCGGTTCACGGAGGAGGGCGCCAAGGTGGTCGTCGCCGACGTCGACCTCGAGCGCGCCAAGGGAACGGTGCAGTTGATCGAGGAAGCGGGTGGCACTGCGATCGCCGACCAGTGCGACGTGTCGAAGGAGTCCGACGTCGAGGCCACCATCGCACTCGCGGTGTCGAGCTTCGGTCGCCTCGACATCATCTTCAACAACGTGGGCGTGCCCACACCGCGTCCGGGATTGATCTTCGAGGATCACACCAGCGACGACTTCGATCGTCTGTTCGCCATCAACGCCAAGGGCGTGTTCAACGGTTCGAAGTTCGCGATCAAGCAGTTCAAGCAGCAGGGCGACGGCGGCGTGATCCTCAACACGGGGTCGGTCGCCGGTCTCGTGTCGTGGGGCGGCAGCGTGTACGGCTCCACCAAGGGCGCGGTGCACCAGCTCACCAAGGCCGCGGCCATCGAGGGCGCGCCGTTCGGGATCCGTTGCAACGCGATCTGCCCGGCGGGCATGCCGTTCACCAACTTCACCAACGCCATGGGCATGACGGTCAGCGAAGCGGACAAGATCGAGATGGCGAAGGGCGTCGGCTCGATGCACCCCCTCGGCCAGCCGATCACCGCCGAGGACTGCGCCGAAGCGGCGGTCTACCTGGTGTCCGACGGGGCGAAGAACATCACCGGCGTGCTCCTGCCGGTCGACGGCGGGTACGTCGCACGGTGAGCGAGCGCCGAGCAACGACGAACCAGTTGTGTAGCGAGCGGGGGCCAGCGCCCCGGCGGCGGAGCCGCCAGGAGTGGAGAGGGTGACTGCCACCGGCGACGCCCAGCTGCTCGACCGCGAGGAGCTGCGGCGGCTGTTCGACCTGCGCAGCAGCTACAACTCGTACTCGGGGGGTGGCTACACCGACGATCCCTACGTGCGGTGGCACGCACTGCGCGAGCAGGCCCCGGTGCACGAGGGCGTGGTGCACGAGCTCACGGGCTACCCCGGCGACTGGTTCTTCCAGGGCCTGCCGTACCCCGACCGCCCTCACTTCTCCGCGTTCAGCTACGAGGCGTGCGACGCCGCGTTCCGCGATGGCGAGGTCTTCGCGTCGAGCGCGGCCGAGGAGTCGATCGACACCAGCCAGCCGGGTGTGTTCAACAGCATCCTCGCCATGGGTGGCGCCCAGCACCGCCGCTATCGCGCGCTCGTGCAGCCGTCGTTCGTGCCCGCCAAGGCGCAGTGGTGGATCAACAACTGGATCGAGCAGACCGTCCACGCGCTCATCGACCAGTTCGTCGACGACGGGCACGCCGAGCTCAACGTCGACTTCGCCGCGGCCATCCCCGTGCTCACCATCACCGGGAGCTTCGGTGTGGACGTCGAGCAGGCGCTGGTCATCCGCGAGTTCCTGATGAGCGACACGCCGCGCGTGTTCGGGATCCTCGAGCCGATCATCGCGGCCCGACGCGAGACGCCGACCGACGATCTCATCAGTGTGCTGGTCGAGGCCGAGTACACCGACGAGGACGGCGTCGACCACCGCCTCACCGACGCCGAGATCCTCTCGTTTGCCATGTTGCTGCTCGCAGCCGGATCCGGGACGACGTGGAAGCAGATGGGCATCACCCTCGCCGCCATCCTCGAGCGGCCCGATGTGCTCGCGGCGGTGCGCGACGACCCAGCGCAGGTACGCGGCGCGATCGAGGAGTCGGTGCGCTGGATGCCGACCGACCCGATGTTCTCGCGCCACGTCACCCGCGACACCGACTTCTTCGGCGTGCACCTCCCCGAGGGCTCGGTGATCCACCTGTGCCTGGGCGCGGCGAACCGCGATCCGGCGCGCTGGGAACGGGCCGACGAGTACGACATCACCCGCGCTCCGAAGCCGTCGCTCGCGTTCGGCAGCGGTCCACACGTGTGTCTCGGCATGCACGTCGCGTGCGCGGAGATGAACGTGGGCATCACCGCGCTGCTCGACCGACTGCCAAACCTCCGGCTCGATCCCGACGCCGAGCACCCGAACTACATCGGCTTCTACGAGCGGGGCGCCACCGCGATCCCCGTCGTCTTCGACTGAGGAGCACCATGAGCGAACCCGGCTACACCGCACCCGACACCACGTTGCTCGGTCAGGACCACATCGACCGCTACCGCGAGACCGACGGCGAAGTGGGCTACCTCTGGAACGGCGCCACGTCGCTGCTCCTCACGACGACCGGACGCAAGAGCGGCGAGCCCCGCACGTCGGCGTTGATCTTCGCCCAGGACGGCGACGACTACCTCGTGGTGGCGTCGATGGGCGGCGCGCCGCAGCACCCGTCGTGGTACCTCAACCTCACCGACAACCCCGACGCCGAGGTGCAGGTCAAGGGCGATCACGTCCCGGTGACCGCGCGCACTGCGTCCGACGACGAGAAGCCGCGGCTCTGGAAGATCGTCACCGACCAGTGGCCCAACTACGACGTGTACCAGACCCGCACCGATCGCGTGATCCCGCTGGTGGTCCTGAGCCCGCGATGACCGCGAGCACGGCAGCGCCCACACCGCCCCTCACGAGCTGGGCGGAGCGCGTGGCCGACCGCTCGGAGGCGGTACAGCGTTCGCGGGCGCGCCAGATCGAGCAGGCTCACGAGATCGTCGCCGCCGCGTGGTCGACTGATCATCGAGCGCGGCGACCAGTTCACGACCCAGGAGCTGGTGAAGGAAGCCGGCGTCGCGCTGCAGACCTTCTACCGGATCTTCGGTGGGAAGGATCAGTTGCTGCTCGCGGTGTTCGAGGATCTCATCGCCGAGAGCTGCGCCGACTACGAACGAGCGGCCGAACCGCTGCCCGATCCGATCGCGCGGCTGCACTTCTACATCTCGGTGACCGTGGGCAACGTCGCCGAGGAGAGCTACGGCATCGGTCCGCGGTTCGTGACCGCCGAGCACTGGCGCCTCCACCAGCTGTTCCCGGATGAGATGGCGCACGCCACCCAGCACTTCACCGACATGGTGCAGCGCCAGCTGGCGCTCGCGGTGGAGGAGGGTCGGGCGACGTCGACCGACGTGCCCGGTGATGCCTGGTTCATCACCAAGCTCGTGATGGCGACGTTCCACCACTACGCGTACTCCGAGACCGCGAACGATCGGAACGTGATCGCCGAGGACCTCTGGTCGTTCTGCCTCCGAGCCATCGGTGGCTCCGAGTCAGCGTGAGCCAGAGCATCAGGGGGGAGACAGGAATGCAGCAGGACACCGTGGAGGGTGGGACCACCATCCCCGAGACGCTCGCCGAGCTGCTCACGCCGGAGTGGCTCAACCCGGTGCTGGCGACACGGTTCCCCGGCGTGGAGGTCACCGCCGTCACCCCGGGTCCGATCGTGGAGCGGGTGTCGACGAACGCACGCTTCAAGATCGAGGGGACGATCCCGGACGGTCTTCCGCCCGCACTGTGTGCCAAGGGGTATTTCAGCGAGGCGGGGCGGGGCAGCTCGCACGCCAGCGTGCCCGAGGTCAGCTTCTACCGCGACCTCGCCCGTCCCATCGGTGTGCGCACGCTCAACGGCGTGTGGGCCGGCATCGATCCGGCGACCAGCCACGGTGTCGTGATCACCGAGGACGCGGCCGAGGCCGGGGCGACGTTCTGCAGTGCCCTCGACTTCTGCACCGTCGACCGCGTCGCCGACCAGCTCGGCCAGTTCGCCAAGCTCCATGCGTACGCCTGGGAGCAGCCCGAGATCGTCACCGCCAACCCGTGGCTCGCCACCCGCTTGCAGTTCATCCTGCACGTGCGCGGCCTGAAGGAGATCAGCGCCAACTTCGACGGGCCCAACGGCGAGGGCGTTCCCGACGGCACGCGCGACGCGCAGGCGCTCGTCGATGCGTACACGCACCTGTCGTCGCGCGCTCCTGGCGTGGGCTGGACGATCGCGCACGGCGACGCACACGTGGGCAACACGTTCGTCGACGGTGAGGGGCGGGGCTGCCTGGTCGACTGGCAAGTGATCCAGTTCGCGCCGTGGGGGATCGACGTCGGCTACCAGATCGCGTCGGCGCTCGAGCCCGACGTCCGCGCCGCCAACGAGCGCGACCTCCTGCAGCACTACCTCGACGCACTCGGTGCCGCCGGCGTCGAGACGGTGCCGTCGTTCGATGTGGCCTGGGACGAGTACCGCATGGGCCTGGTGCACGGGTTCTTCCTGTGGGGCATCACCCAGTACGTGCGGCCCGAAGTCATCGCGCAGCTGCTGCGGCGCCTCGGCACCGCCGCCGACGACCACGGTTCGTACGCGCTGCTGGCGAAGACGTCGTCACCATGACGGCTGCGTCGGAGCGCGAACGGTTCGACGACCTCTACGACGTCGAGCGCCACGTGAGGGCGACCGACGGCGGCATCCTGGTGGAAGACCCGTACCCCGCGTTCGCCGAGCTGCTCGACGCGGCGCCGGTCCACGAAGGCTCGGTGCGCGAGCTGCTCGGGTACCCGCGCGGCGGCATGAGTCTCCTGCGCGACGGGCCGACCTACTCGGCGCTCTCGTACGAGGCCAACGACACGGTGCTGCGCGAGAACGAGGTGTTCTCGTCGACCTTCTACGCCGGTCTGACCACCCTGATGTTCGGCAAGACCATCCTCGAGATGGTGGGCGACGAGCACCGGCGATACCGCGCGCTCGCGCAACCGGCGTTCACCCCCAAGCGGGCGCAGTGGTGGATCGACAAGTGGATCACCACTCTCGTCGACGAAGCGATCTCCGCCATCGAGCACGACGGCCGCGCCGAGCTCAACACCGACCTCTGTGCCCGCATCCCGCTCCAGACCATCACCGCGAGCTTCGGCCTCACGCGCGCTGAAGCGTTCGAGTTCCGCGAAGGCGCTGAGGGCAACCCGATGCGGGCCGCCGATCCGGCGGCGGTGGCGACACGTCAGCAACGCACGACCGAGATGCTCCAGCGAGTGATCGAGGAACGCCGCCGGGACCCGCAGGACGACGTCATCACCATGCTGGTCGAGAGCGAGCTCGACGAGGACGGCCACCGTCAACTGCTCACCGACGACGAGATCTACGGGTTCGCCCGGCTCATCCTCACCGCCGGCTCCGGCACCACGTGGCGCCAGCTCGGGATCCTGCTCGTCGGACTGCTGCGCGCGCCCGAGCTGCTCGACGCGGTGCGCGACGACCGCGAGCTGCTGCGACGCGCCATCGACGAAGCCGTCCGCTGGGAAGCGACCGACCCGATCTTCCGGCGGCTCGTCACCGAGGACGTGAACCTGTGCGGGGTCGACATCCCCGCTGGCGCCATCATCGAGATGAACCTGGGCGCGGGCAACCACGACCCTTCGCGGTGGGACCACCCGGAGGAGTTCGACCCGTACCGGCCGCCGAAGCCGAACGTCGGATTCGCGGGTGGGCCGCACGTGTGCCTCGGCATGCACGTGGCCCGGGCCGAGATGTGGGTCGCCATGAACGCGGTGCTCGACCGGCTCCCGAACCTGCGCATCGACCCCGATGCGCCGCCGGTGCGGATCATCGGCCTCGAGCACCGCGGTCCCAACGGGATTCCCGTCGTCTTCGATTGAGAGACCTCCACACCAGGAAGTAGGCAGCCATGACCGAGTACCGACTCATCTCGTCCGACTCGCACGTGACCATGCCCGACTCGGCATGGCCCGACGTACCTGTCGCCCGAGTTCCGCGACCGTGCGCCGCGGATCGAGCAGACCGACGAGGGCGACGTCCGCGTGTTCGAGGGCCGACGCACGCCGATCATGACCCTCGACAACCTCGCGGGGAAGAAGCCCGAGGAGTTCACGCTCAACGTCCGCAAGCTCGAGGACCGAGCGCTCGGGCGCCGGCGATCCGGTCGCAGCGCATCAAGGACATGGACACCGACGGCGTCGACGCCGAGGTCCTCTACGTCGGTGGGCCGCTCCAGACCGCCGACGCCGCGCTGCACCTCGACAGCGTGCGCGGGTACAACCGCTGGCTGTCCGACTACGCGTCGCACGCGCCCGATCGCCTGCTCGGCGTCGCCGCCATCCCGATCGACACGCCCGAGCGAGCCGCCGAGGAGATTGCGTTCGCGGCGGCGCAGCCCGGGTTGGTGAGCGGTTACATCCCGCTGTTCCCGCCCGAGGGTGACTACGGCGACCCGAAGTGGGACCCGATGTGGCAGGCGTTCCTCCACGCCGGCTTCCCCGTCGGCCTGCACGTCGGCGGACGCCGTCCGGGCACTCCGGTTGCCAGCATCTACGAGAGCGCACCGCGGTTCATGACCGGCCTGGTGATGAGCAAGCTCACGATGGCGGAGTCGGTCTCGGAGCTGATCCACGGACTCGTGATGCAGCGCTTCCCCGAGCTCCAGTTCGTCGCCGTCGAGGGCCAGATCGGCTGGTGCTCGTTCTTCGAGTACTACTCGGACCACCTCTGGGAGAAGCACCGGCACTGGACGAAGAGCGAGCTCGAGGAGCCGCCGAGCCACTACTTCCGCCGTCAGGTGTTCGCTACGTTCATGGAGGATCCGGTCGGTCTCCGTGAGCGTCACCACATCGGCATCGACAACATCATGTGGGCGAGCGACTACCCGCACTCGGAGACCACGTGGCCGAACTCCAAGTCGCTCACCGACGAGTGGTTCACGCCCCTCGGCGACGACGACAAGCGCAAGGTGCTGTGGGAGAACGCAGCCAAGCTCTACGACCTCATCTGAAATCTGAAGGAGCCGACATGGACGTCAACGCACCTGAGCTCGACTGGTTGGTCTCGGTCGACGATCACCTGATCGAACCGGCGAACGTGTGGGTCGACCGCGCTCCGCCCAAGTACCGCGACGTCGTGCCCCGCCTGGTCGACGACAAGTGGGTGTACGACGGGAAGACGGTCGGCACCTCGGGCCTCTCGGTCACGATCAACAAGCGCAAGGAGGAGTTCACGCCCAACCCGGTGCCGTACTCGGAGATGCCCGAGGCCGCGTACGACCCCGTCGCCCGCCTCGTGGACATGGACCGCGGCGGGATCCTGGGATCGTTGTGCTTCCCGTCGTTCCCGCGGTTCTGCGGCCAGGTGTTCTGGGAGGCGCAGGACAAAGACCTCGCGGCGCACTGCGTGCAGTCGTACAACGACTGGATGATCGACGAGTGGTGCGGCGCCGCGCCCGGTCGCTACATCCCGTTGATCATCATCCCCCTCTGGGACCCGGCCGCGGCCGCGGTCGAGATGGAGCGGTGTGCAGGCAAGGGTGCGACGGCGTTCGCGTTCTCGGAGAACCCCGAGCCGCTCGGTCTCCCCACCATCCACGATCCGAAGCGCTACTGGGACCCGGTCCTGGCCGCGGCGCAGGACCTCCAGATGGTGGTGTGCATGCACGTCGGCTCGTCGTCGACGATGCCCCAGATCTCGTCCGACGCGCCCGGGCTCGCCAACCTCACGTTCGGCGCCGTCCGCGCCGCGGGCACGATGCTGGCCTGGCTCTTCAGCGACGTCTTCGAGCGGATGCCGGGCGTGAAGATCGCGCTGTCCGAAGGCAACATCGGCTGGATGCCCTACTTCATCGAGCGCGCCGAGCAGGTCATCGACAAGCAACGGCACTGGGCCAAGAGCACCAGCACCGCGTTCTACGAGAACGAGGTCGCCACGGAACAGGTCATGGCCGACCTCGATCACCTCGACGTGCGCGCCACCATCCGCGACCACATCTTCGGGTGCTTCATCGAGGAGTCGTCGGGCTTGCGTTCACTCGACATCATCGGTGAGGACAACGTGATGCTCGAGACCGACTACCCGCACAGCGACACGACGTGGCCCGACTGCATCGGCGTGGCCAAGAAGCTGCTCGCGGGCCTGCCGGCGGAGACGCAGTACAAGATCCAGCGGGGGAACGCGGAGAAGCTGTACCGATTCACCCCGGCGGTGCCGCCGAGCTGACCGCGATCTCCGCACCCAGCGCGGCGCCTCCGAGCAGCTCGAGCCGGTCGCCGCTCCAGAACCTCCCGGGGTCGAACCAGTTGGCCGGTGTCCGCGCGTCGAGCAGACCCATCCGCGTGTACGTGATCGCGAGGAGCTCGGCGCAGTAGACGGCCTGCTCGGATGCTTCGCGTCGGAGCCGACCGGAGAGCCACTTCCCGACCAGGCGGCGCGTACGGGGGAACGGCCGGCCTTCGTACTCGGCGATGACGCGGAGGAGTGCGTCCTCCATGTCGCGTGTGATCTCACCGTCGAACTGACGGAGGAACGCGCGCTGCTTGTACTTCGACGTCCACACGTCGAGCGCCTCCTCGAGTCGGTTGAGCTGCGCGCCCCGGTGGCGATCGCCGCTCCAGACGCTCTCGATGCTCTGCCCGAGCTCGGTGTGCCACAACAGGGGCGGGAGGTCGTCGAGCGCGACCACCATCGCGACGTGGTTGACCGGCGCATTGGTGAACAACCGGATCGCTCTGTCGGCACCCGAAGGACCGCGGAAGAGCCAGACGTCGCCGGTGCGCGCGGTTTCGAGTACCTCGGAGAACATCGTCGCCCGAACCATCGTGGGTAGCGTACGGAGTCGTGCGGTCGAAGCGTTGGAAGTGGATCGGACTCGGAGCGGTCGCCGCGATCGCGGCCGGCACCGTGCTCGTCGCGGAACGGCGACGTCGACGCTGGCGGGAGTACGACACCGACGAGATCCGCACCCGATTGCACGAGCGGTTCGCGGCCCTCGATCGCTGACTCAGCTGCCGGTGAGCCCCTCGGCCGGAACCCCTGCGGTCAGGCGGTCGACGGCGCGTTCGAGCGTCGGCATGATGTCGGTGATCCCAAGCTCACCGTGCACGAAGCGACTCACCAGGCCGACGACCAGGTTCGAGAGGATCTCCTCGAGGTCGCGGGCGTAGGCGGGATCCTCGCGGTCGAGCAACGGGTCGCCGACGCGGTGGGCTTCGGCGACGCCCTGCACCGAGAGGCGACGGTGGTCGGTACCGGAGAACGTCTTGTACCACGCCTCGAGCATGCGCGGGTGCTGCTCCCACTGTCGGAACACGGCGCGGAGGGTTCGCAGGAGGCTGTCGCGGAGCGAGTCGTCGGGCTGGGGCATCTCGAAGTGCGCGTAGATCGACGTGGCCATCCACCGTTCGAGCGCGGAGACGATGAGGTCGTCGCGCGACTCGTACGTCTGGTAGATCGTCTTCGACGAGATGTGCGCGCGCTTGGCGACGTCGCGCACGTGGACGGAGTCGTAGCCCTGCGTCTCGAGCAGCTCCACCACGACGTCGAGCACCGCGTCGCGGTTCGCGGACCTCGCGGGGTGCTCATGCCCGCGCGACCGTACTCGGCGCACGGATGTGACGCGTTCTGGGAGTGGTGACCTCAGTCGATGAACCTCGCCAGGTTGTTGCCGATGTCGACGGGCGTGTACTTCTCGAGCTCGGGGAGGACTTCCTTGCCGAGGAGCTCGATGGTCTTGAGCGTGCTCTCGCCCGAGTGGTAGCCGAACTGCACGTAACAGATGAGGTCGTCGACCCCGAGGTCGGCGTAGTGCTTCATCTTCTCGAAGCAGCGCTCGGGATCGCCCACGACGATCATGTCGCCCTCGTCGAAGCTGTCGATCGGGATGTTGCCCTCCATGAGCGGCTTCAGGAGCGGGAACGACGCCTCCTGCGCGGCGGGATCGAGGTGGGGGAGCTCCCAGTCGAGGGTGAACTGCGCGATGTTCTGGTACCACCAGGCGACCGACTCCCAGACGCCGTTGTCACGGGCCTGCTGATTGGTCTCCGCGCAGTGCACGAGCGTGTACGCCGCCACCTTGTTGGTCGAGACGTCCGAGATCGGCTTCGCGTCGGGGCTGTTCCACGCGTCGCGGTAGGCGCGGATCTGCGCCGCCATCTTGTCGAGCGGCTGCATGATCGAGAACGACAGCAACCCGAGCTGGTTCGAGCCGGCGACCGCCGACGATCCCTCGGAGGTCGCGGCCATCCACGCCGGCGGGTGCGGATCCTGGACCGGCTTCGGGGTGATGAGGCGGCGCGGGAACTGGAACGTGGGGCTGTCCCACTCGAAGTACTCCTCGCGCCACATCGCGCAGATGATCTCGATGGCCTCGGCCCACTCGGTGCGGCTGGCCTCGCGGTCGACGTGGAACGCGG
This sequence comes from uncultured Actinomycetes bacterium, assembly GCA_963697125.1. Classification (GTDB taxonomy): domain Bacteria; phylum Actinomycetota; class Acidimicrobiia; order IMCC26256; family DASPTH01; genus DASUAS01. Next base: position 25,841 of record CAVOMW010000015.1, on the reverse strand, counting down.
TCTGTTCCATCGGCGTCGAGCGGCCGGTGCCCCACTCGATGCGACCGTGCGAGAGGATGTCGGCGGTGGCGACCTTCTCGGCCACCCGGGCCGGGTGGGTGAACCCGTACGGGAGCAGCGTCACGCCGAAGCCGAGGCGGATGTTCTCGGTCGCCTGCGTGAGCGCGCCGATGACGACCTCGGGGGCGGGGCAGTGTGAGCGACCCTCGCGGAAGTGGTGCTCGACGAACCATGCAATGTTGAAGCCGAGGGTGTCGGCGAGCTTCACCTGGTCGAGCATCTCGGCGTAGGCGCGCTGTTCGCCGCGCTCGCTGGCCGTACGGGTGGGGACCGGCATCCCACGGTCGTGGCGAGTCGATCTCGTACAACAGGTCCAGCTTCATGGAAGTACCCCCGGATCGCGCGTCATCACATATGGGATGAGCACTAGGACTATCGTGATAGGTTATGCGGCGGGTGACCCCGCGTCAACGGCGGGATCGGGCGGGACGGGGAGGTGATCCGCCGATGGTGGCACGGAAGTCGAACAGCGTGCTGCGTGCCGTCGCCGTGCTCGAACTGCTCGCGGAGGAGCCGGCGTCGGCGTGGTCCCTGGCCGAGATCGGCCGTCGAGCCGACCTGAGCTACGCGAGCGCGCACTCGGTCGTGAGCGCGCTCGAGGCGAGTGGTCTCGTCCGCCGCCATCCCCGCACCCGGGCTTACACGCTCGGGCCCTCGCTCATCGCGCTCGGGGCGGCGGCGCGCCGCGGCTACCGCGTCGTCGATGATGCGCTCCCGGAGATGGAACGGCTCTCTCACGACCTGGGCCTGGGCTGTCTGGCGAGCGCGCGCGTCGACGACGACATGCTGATGCTCGCCGTCACCGGTCCGCCCCAGCGGTTCGGTTCGCGGGTCCAGGTCGGAGAGCGTGTGCCAATTGCACCGCCGCTCGGCCTCGCGTTCATCGCGTGGGCCGACGCGGCGACGATCGAGGACTACCTCGAGCTGTCCGGCCGCAAGCTCACGACCGCGGAACGCCGTCAGTACGTGGACGCACTCGCGCTCGTGCGCGAACGCGGGTACGGCGTGGTGCTGGACAGCTCGACCCGTCACCGACTCATGGAGCGCCTCCGCACGTCGACCGAACTCGACGACTCCGCGCGCCACCACGAGGTCGACGAGGTCCTCTTCGAGCTCGCGCTCGACGACTACGCGCTGCTGCGTGGTGGTGAGGATGCCGAGTACGCGGTGACGGCACTCACCGCGCCCGTCTTCGCGCCCGACGGCGACGTGATCATCGTCCTGACCGTCGTCGGGTTCGCAGGTCCGCTGCGCGCCGACGCGCTGCCGCGGTTCGCGGCGCGCATGTTCGAAGCGACGTCCGCAATCCAGGCCGCGATGATCGCGGCGCCGGTTCACGAAGGGATGCAGGCACGATGAACGATGCACGAGGACTCCGCGACCGACCGGCGATGCATGCCAACGATGCACTGATCCGCCAGTTCCTGCTCCTGTGGGAGCAGCGCGACACCGACAAGCTCGTCGCGGCCTGCACCGAGGACGCGGTGTGGCACCACCGGCCCCTCCCGCCCGCGGTCGGCCGCGACGGCATCCGCGAGTTCGCGCAACGGTTCGCCGATGTCCCCGGAGGGCCCTACGAGATCCTTCTCCAGGTCGCCGACGACCGGGTCGTCATGAACGAGCGACTGGATCGGGTGACGTTCGGTGGTCGGCTGGCGGAGTTGCGGTCGTGCGGGGTCTTCGAGATCGAGGACGGCCGCATCAAGGCCTGGCGGGACTACTTCGACACCGGGAGCCTGGTCCAGCACGACCCTTCCGTGTGACTACCAGGGCTCGGCCAGTTCCGCGAGCCGCTGCGTCGTCGACGCGTCGAGTCGTTCGGCGATCTCGGGCATCAGTCGAAGCATGGTCGTGAACTCACCCCGGTTGGCGACCGCGACCGACACCGGGGTCTTGGCCACGAGCGTGGCCGTGCGTGGACAACGCTCGAGCAGCGCGATCTCGCCGAGGTGCGAACCCGGTCCCCGGGTCGCGATCAGCGTGCTTCCTCGGCTGACCTCGACTTCGCCCGCGAGCACCATGAGGAACTCGGCACCCGACGTTCCTTCGCGGGCGAGGGTCGTGGCGGCCGGGAGCTCGAGCGGGGTCGAAAGGCTCGAGAGCACCCGCAGGTCACTGGCGGGGAGCCCGTCGAAGAGCGGCAGCGCGGAGAGATCGTCGCTGATGACACGTCGGAACCTCATGCATCACGCCTTTCGGTTGGTTGTGGATCAAGCCTGCCAGTCGACTGTTTCCTCCCGACGACGACGACATGAACTCGTAGTTGACGTCGAGTAACGGTATGGCTTACCGTCCGCGCCGTCTGAACAGTGTCGGCCGAACCCAGAGGACATCACGTGATCGTCGTCCATCCACCGCTCGACCAGGGTCTCGACAGTGCCAGAGCGGAGGAGCTCGCGGCGGCAGGCCTCTTCGCGGACGACGCCGCCGGCCTGGTTGCGGTCCTCCAACGTGTCACGGAGCTCTGGGACGAGGCCGAGGCGCGGGCGCGGACCCTGGATCCCGCGCTGCTCGACGAGCGGGTCGACGACGAGTGGTCGTTCCTGGAGACCATCCGTCACCTGATCTTCGCGACCGATGCGTGGATCAACGGGATCCTGCTCGGCAACCCTGCCGATTTCCACCCGCTCGGCATGCCCCCGGCCCACGCCGGCGGCCTCGCCACCGGGCTCACGATCGACGCCCGCCCCACCTTCGAGGAGGTGTTGGCCGTCCGCGCCGAGCGGCAGGCAGCGACCGCGGCTGCGTTCACCGCCGCCGCGGAGGGCGACCTGAGCCGCCCCTGTGCCGGTGCGGGAGGTCAGTACACGACCGCTGCCGCACTCCAGGTGATCGTGTACGAGGAGGTTGCGCACCTGAGGTACGCGACCCGAGACCTCGACCGCCTCACCGGCACTGCTTCGTAGTCGTCACCGAGAAGTCGAACTCGACAACGGGGACGTCGATCGGGCCGTTGGTCTGCTGCATCGCGCCGACGAGCTGCTCGTCGGGAACGCCGCCCAGGTACCCGTCGACGACGCGCTCGAAGTTCGAGATGAGTCCCTCGATCCTCTCGGCGAGCCGCATGAACTCGACGCTGCGGCTGTGCAGGCCCGCCTGTTGCTTCGGGATGTTGGCGAAGTCCTGGGCGGGGATCGGTGGCCAGCTCGGGGCGTCGGGCGGCTGAGGGGTCGGCGCGATCGGCCGGGCCCGCTCGTCGGCGCCGTCGGGGAACCGGGTGAGCGACCAGATCTCCATCAGCGTCTCTTCCGGCCCGACCGGGCGGAACCGGTACGCCGACGCACTGCTGTACATCGGCAGGAGGAACGTGTTGGGGAAGCAGAACTCGATCGGCGCGGTGTGGCCGAGGCGGTCGAGCTCGTTGAGGTCCGCGATCTCGACCCCGTTCGCGTCCCACCACCGGACGACGGCGTCGTTGAGCTCGCGTCGCCACGTGGCTGCCGCGAGCGCCGGGTGGTCCGGGAGCTCGAGGTCGCGCAAGCTCTCGGCGATCTTGACGTCGACCTCGTGGATCATCCCGCCCATGCCGACGCTGAGCTTCCGCATGAACTCGAGGTTGGCGTCGACGACGGTCGTCGACGTCGTCGGCAGGAGTTGGGGATGCGTCTGCGGTACGTGCCAACCCTCCATGAACGCGGCCATCGCGAGCTTCCAGTTCGCGGGCAGCAGGCACGACTCCCACCACTCCACTCGCAGCGTGTCGGCCTTCCACGCGTCGTGGTACGTCGCGTACGGCTCGAGCGAGTCGCGGAGCGGCGCCGCCTCGGCGTCGAGGTTGATCCAGGCGCAGCCGCCCCACTGCTCACAGCGGACGGAGACGAGCGAGAGGTCGTCGCGCTCGACGTTGTCCTCGGCGAACAGGTCGGGCTGGTGCACGTAGGTGTTGGCACCGTCGAGACCGAAGCACCAGCCGTGGAACGGGCAGATGAATCCGCTCGCGCAGGTCCCGGCGTCCTCGACCAGCTTCACCGCCCGGTGACGACAGGCGTTGTGGTACGCCCGCACTTCCATGTCGTCGGCTCGCACGACGATGATCGACTGGTCGAGGATCACGTATTCGACGAAGTCGCCGGGCTGCGGGATCTCCTCGAGCCGGCACGCCATCTGCCAGACCCGCGGCCAGAGGTGCTCCGCCTCCAGGGCGAAGAAGTCCGGGTCGTAGTACCGCTGCTTCGGAATCCGATCCGGCCGCTCCACCGCCCAGGGCACCGGGCGCGTCGACGCGGTCACGCGAGCGTGAGCTCCCGCGCGTTCTCCACCATGATCTTGCGCTGATCCTCGAGCGAGAACGACGAGACGTTCTCGAAGAAGTCGCGCGGATGGTTCATGCCTTCGGCGTGCGGCCAGTCCGACCCGAACAGGATCCGCTCGATCGGCAGGTGCGTCGCCAGCTCGGGCACGCTGTCCTCCACGAACGGCGCGACCCAGCAGTGCTCGTGGAACTGGTCGACCGGGTTGGTCTGGAACATGCCGGGGTTCTGGCCGTGCAGCACCTGGAGCCCGTGCAGCAGGTCGCCGACCCAGGTGCCGCCGTTCTCGATGTAGGCGACCCGCAGCCGGGGTGTCGCTCGAAGAGCTTGTCGGCGACGAGGATGGCGGCGAAGTCGTGGACCAGGCGGTGCTTCATGAGCATCTTCGATCGACAGTCGAGTACTGATCGATGGAGTCGCCGCTGAAGCTGGCCGACCGACCCCACTCCGCGGCGACGCGCCTCGTCGACCTTGACGTAGCCGTCCTCGAAGCCGGCGTGGGGTGCGACCACGACGCGCGCTTCGGCGACGCGCGCCCAGAACGGGTCGAACCGCGGATCAGCCGGCGACTTGGTGCCCTCGGGCGTGAACACGGGTCCGTTGCGGATCGAGATCGACGCGGGCACCGTGCTCGAGGCACCAGTCGAGCTCCTCGACCGCCTGGTCGACGTCGGAGAGCGTGAGGAACGGCACGCCGAAGATCCGGTTCTGGTAGCTGAAACCCCAGTCCTCCTCGAGCCAGTGGTTGAACGCCCGGAGGATGTGGATCGACGCCTCGATGTCGGGCTGCATCGGGCCCTCCATGCACACGCCCTGCGAGGGGAACAGCCACGCGGCTTCGACGCCCTGTTCGTCCATGCACCGCAGGCGGGCGTCGCGGTCGAACCACTCGGGATGCTCGGCGGGATCCTCGCACGACAGTTCGTCGCCGAGACGCGCCTTGTCGCTCGTGCCGGCGAAGTAGTCGTAGAGCGCGCCGGGTCGCGGGCGCCGGTGCACGTCGCCGGGTCCGGGGATGATCGGATGGAGCCGTCCTCCGTCGAACATGTACCGCGGCGTGCCGTCGACGTCGACGAGGCGCACGCCGCGTTCGGCGAACTCGGGGTCGCGGTAGCGGGTGAACGCGTCGCTCGTCTCCCAGTAGTGGTTGTCGGCGTCGAAGATCAGGGGGATCTGCTCGCTTGCCGTTGCCATGATGTGACTCCTCAGTCGCTTCCGTGCCGCAGCAGGTGGCCCGGCGTCGCGTCGGTGCACTCGCCGTCGACGAACGTCGTCACGCCGTTGACGATGATGCGCTCGTATCCGGTGGCCTTCTGGACGAGGCGCATCTCGCCCGCGGGGTAGTCCCAGAGCCGTTCCTGGGGACCGCTGTCGAGGCGCTCGTAGTCGTAGACGATCACGTCGGCCGGCGCGCCTTCGCGCAGGAAGCCGCGGTCCTTCAGCCCGGCGGCGATGGCGGGGTAGTACGAGAGGCGCCAGTGCGCTTCTTCCAGCGACATGATCTCGTGCTCTCGCACCCAGTAGCTCAGGAGCTCGGTGGGGTAGCGGGCCGTGGTCACGAACTTCGTGTGCGCGCCGCCGTCGCTCACGCCGGGCAACGCGACCGGCGAGGTCGCGATCTCCTTCATCGACTCGGGCGGGGTCTCGAGCAGTCGGGTGGCGAAGCCCACCTTGAGATCTCCCGCGACGGCGACGTCGAGCATGGCGTCGACCGAGTGCTTGTGCTCGCGCGCCGCGATCTCGCCGATGGTGAAGCCCTCGTAGCGCTCCTTGATGTCCTGCGCGTTGGGTGCGTCGCTCGAGATCCAGTTGACCTTGATCTCGTCGAGCACGTACCCGGCGCCGAACAGTCCGCCGCGCTCGTCGTGCACGTCCTTCATGCCTCGGCGTCGTTCGGGGTCGGCGAGCTTGGCGCGCTTCTCCTCGACCGTCCCGAGCAGAGCTTCCTTCCAGACCGGGATGGTGTCGAGCAGGTTGTAGTCCTCGAAGGTGAACTCGGAGACGAAGTTCGTCGTGAGGGCCTGGGCGAACACACGCAAGCCTTCTTGCTCGTTGAACTGCGCGAGTTGGTCGAGTGCATCGCGATGCGTGTACCGGGCGCCGCCGTGCTGGTTGAGCGCGCCGTCGGCGAGCAGCGCGTTCCAGATGATCGGGCGGCCGCTCTCGCGAGCCATCAGTCCTGCGGTGTCGAGCGTGCCGGTCAGCTGGATGACTCCTCGACCGACTTCGCCGAGGGCACGCGAGAACGCCGCGACTTCTCGGTCGGTCATGCAGTCGGTCACCATCGGCGTACCGTCGTAGTCGAGTTGCACGTTGCCGACTTCGCCTGCGATCTGTGCGCTCCAACCGCACGCGCCGGCTTCCAGTCCTTCGGTGAGGAGCTGGCACATCTCGTCGAGCTCGTCGTCGGTGACGCGGTACGCCTTGGCCTTGTCGACGCCCGCCACGTACATGTACAGCGGTGCGAGCGGCACGAACGCCATCACGTTGACGCCCTTCGGCGTGCGATCGACGCTGTCGAGGAACTGCGGGAACGTCTCCCAGTCCCACGGCATGCCGGCCTGCATCGTCTTCATGGGCACCGCTTCGTTGCGGGAGAGGCTCAGCATCGCCCGCTCGCGATCTTCCGGCTTGCACGGCGCGAAACCGAAGCCGCAGTTGCCGATGACGACGCTGGTCACGCCGTGCCAGCCCGACATCGTGCACCACGGATCCCAGAAGACCTGGCTGTCGTAGTGCGTGTGCAGGTCGACGAAGCCGGGGGCGACGATCTTCCCCGTGGCGTCGACGACCTCCGTGCCTTCTGGCGCGTCGACGTTGCCGATCTGGACGATCCGTCCGTCCTTGATGGCGATGTCGGCGCGGTAGCGAGGTGTGCGGAGGCCGTCGATGACGGTGCCTCCCTTGATGACGATGTCGTACTCGGGCATGCGAATCCTCCGAAGCGGCGGTCAGTCGAGGTCGGGTACTACGAGAGCGGTGGCGATCCAGTCGTCGCACGTGCGACGTACGGCAGCGAGATCCACCAGCTCGGGATCGATGAGCAGCAGCGCGGCCACGCCGCGCGTGAGTGCGAGCAGTGCCACGCCGGCGGCGGCCGGGTCGACGTCGGCGCGGATCGACCCGTCTTCTTGTCCCCGCTCGATGACGACCGCCCAGCCTGCGACCGCACGCCGGTCGGCATCGACCAGGCCCGCGACCGACGCCTCGGCGGGGATCACCGCCCCCCACAGGGCAACGAGCGCGACGTCGTCCGGGGTCGGCTCCACGAACAGGTCCAGGTAGGCGCCGACCATGAACCGCAGGAAGTCCAGCGCACTCACCTCGTCGCCATCGACGTCGGACTGCTGGATCGCGTCCACCATCGCATCGCCGAGTCGTTCCTGCGCACGCTCGGCGAGCCGGTCGACCAGAGCGTCCTTCGAACCGAAGTGGTGCGCGGGGAGCGCGCGACTCAACCCGGCACGCGTCCCGATGCTGGTGAGCGAAGCGCGATCGATGCCACGTTCGGCGATGACCGCGGCGGCGGCGTCGAGGATCGCCTCCTCCGACCGGCTCCGGCGCTCCGCTTGCGTGCGACGCGGTGGTTCGGGTGACGTCACGACCATCGTTTCCCTCTCGTCACCGAATGCACTTACTTGTAGCGCGTTCAGCAACTTAGCACTCGGGGAACCGCGCCGCAACGAGCCTTCGCCGCGGTCTGAGCGAGCGCGTGGAACGTTCAGGCGGCCGGTGGACGCGTGCCCGGCTGCGGATGGAGGACGTTCGACGCCGTGAGATGGACCGTTCGAGATTCGAGTCGGGCGGGCTCGCCGATGATCATGAGCTTGGCGGTCAGCGGCAGCACGGCTGACGACGGTCCGGCCATGAGGTGGACGTCGCCGGGCGTCATCACGAGGTGCATGTCGACGTCGTAGTACGCGAGGATCGTCGGCTGCAGCCGGAACGTCACGGTCGCCACCTGACCGGCCTCGATCAGGACGCGTTCGAAGCCCACGAGCTCCTGCACGGGACGGGTGACTCGACGACGCCGGATCGACGCGTAGAGCTGCACGACCTCTTCACCGGCACGGTCGCCGGTGTTCGCCACTTCCACGCGCACCTCGACCGCCCCGTCGACGTCGACCTCGTCGGCGTCGAGCGCGATCGACCGGTACTCGAACGTCGTGTAGCTCAGGCCGTGGCCGAACACGTACGCCGGACCGCTGTCGTCGAGGTCGGTGTACGTGCCGGGATCGCTGCCGTTCTTGTAGCCGTGGTAGATCGGGCACTGACCCGCGGTGCGCGGGATGGTGATCGGCACCCGCCCCGACGGATTCTCGATGCCGAAGAGGATGTCGGCGACCGCGACGCCACCCACCGAGCCCGGTTGATACGCGTGCACCACGGCGGCGGGTCCGCCGTCCTCGGCGAGCACCGGCTGCGGTTGGGAGCCGAGCAGCACGACCACGACCGGGACGCCGGTCGCGCACACGGCGTCGAGCAGCGGCCGTTGGGCGCCGGCGAGCTCGAGCGTGGTGCGGTCGCGGGTCTCGCCGACGACCGCGTCGCTCACCAGACCGGTCTTGTCGCCGAGCACCAGGATCGCGACGTCGGAGCCGGCGGCCGCGTCGACCGCCTCGGCGATCCCTTCGGTCGAGGGGTCGTTGACGTGGCAGCCGAGCGCGTCGACGACCTCGGTACTGTCGGCGACGACGGCCTTGATGGCGTCGAGCACCGTCGGGACATCGGGGTACGCGGCCTCGATGGCGGCGAGCGCGGTTTCAGAAGGTCGCGTGGCGATGCGCCGCACGAAACCGAAGTCATCGCCGGTGCCGCCCGAAGACTCACTCGAAGACGCCGCCGCGTCGTCGACCGCATCAGGGACGGCTTCCGGTTCGACGTCGGTCTCCCCACCGAGGACGGGGGGCAGCCCCATGTCGCCGCTGGTCATCATCTCGATCGCCTGCGGAGCCGAGTAGCCGCCGAAGAGGTTGCGAATCGACTTCGCGTTGGGGCCGATCACCGCGACGCGCGTCAGGTCGCGCGCCAGTGGCAGCACACCCTTCGGGTTCGCGAGCAGGACGGTCGATCGGGTGGCGATGCGACGGGCCAGTGCACGCGCGCCGCGCCGCGCCTCTTCAGTGTCGGTTGCCGCGAACGCGTCGACATCGCCGTACGGGTTCTCGAAGAGCCCGAGCCGGAACTTCGCGTCGAGCACGCGGCGGACGCTCTGGTCGACCACGGCTTCGTCGAGCACCCCGTCGCGGACTGCGGGCGCGAGTCCGGCCGTGTAACAGAGCGAGCCCGGGAGCTCGACGTCGAGTCCCGCCTCGAGTGCCTGCACCGCGGCATCGGCCGGGCCGGTCGCGGTGCGCTGTCGGGTGGCCAGCGCGTTCACCGCGCCGTAGTCGGCGACGGTCAGACCACGGAAGCCGAGGGTGCCCCGGAGCATGTCGGTGAGCAGGTGACGCGACGCGGCGGCGGGCTCGCCGTTCAGGTCTGAGTACGCGCACATCACCGACTCGAGGCCGGCTTCGGCGATCGCGGCACCGAACGGTCGTGCGTACACCTCGAGCAGCTCGCGCTCGCCCAGTTGCACCGCGCCGATGTTGCGGCCGCCATAGGCCATCGCGTACCCGAGGAAGTGCTTCGCGCAGGCCAGCACACCCTCACGCCGATCGTCACCCTGCAGGCCGCGGATGAACGCGACGCTGATGGCGGAGCCGAGGTAGGGGTCCTCGCCGTAGGTCTCCTGCACCCGGCCCCACCGCGCGTCACGAGCGAGGTCGAGGTTGGGCGAGAGCGCATGGTGGACGCCGAGGGCGCGCATCTGTGGCCGCACCACGTCGTGCATCGCCGCCTCGACCGACGCGGGATCCCACGACGCCGCCATGGTGATCGCGGTCGGGAAGTCGGCGCAGGCCTGGTGCACGAGTCCCGCCAGCGCCTCGTGGTGGACGATCGCGGGGATGCCCAGGCGCGTGCGCTCGACGAGGTAGCGCTGGAGCTGATCCAACATCGGCACCAGCCGAGCGGGATCAGGTGAGAGCAACGCGCCGGCGGAGATCTCGCCGATCCCGCCGGCGAGGTGCGCGTCGAACTTCTGCTCGTCGAGCCCGGTCGGGCCGAGCAGCTCGAACGGGAGGATGCCCGTCAGTTGCGCGACCTTCTCCTCGAGCGTCATCCGGCCCAGGAGGTCGTCGACACGCTCGTCGATCGGGCGGGTCGCGTCCTGGTACCCGGCGTCGCTCACGCGTCCATCGCTCCGTGCACCGTGGCGACGGCTTCGATGAACTCGAGGTATTCGTCGAGCGTCTCGTGGAGGCCACCGACGGTGACGATGGTGGCGCCGGCGGCCTCGGTCTCGGCCAGGACGTCCTGCGTGCGACCAGGTTCGTTGATCGGGTCGAGGCGCGCGGTGGGGGGCAGTGACACGTCGAAGCCCGGCGGGAGCTCGACTTGACGCAGCCACTCTTCGGCCTGCGCGGGCGTGACCGCGAACGGGCACCACCCGTCGGCGAGCGTCGCGGCGCGTCGGACCGAGCGCAGTGTTCGTCCACCCACCCAGATCGGCAGGTGCTCCTGCACCGCGCACGGATCGACGACCATGCCCTCGAAGTCGTAGTAGTCGCCGTGGTAGGCCGGCTCGGCCACCCCGAGGGAAGCCCGGAGCGCTCGCAGCGCGTCGTCGGAGCGCGGGCCGCGCTCGTCGTAGGGCGCGCCGATGAGGTCGAACTCCTCCTTCAGCGTGCCGACGCCCACACCGAGGATCACCCGCCCCCCGCTGACGACGTCGAGCGTGCCGTAGCGCTTGGCGAGCTCGAGGGGGTGGTGGTAGGCGAGCACGAGCACGTAGGTCGCGAACCGGATCTGCTGGGTGCGCGCCGCGAGGTACCCGAACGTGGCGAGGGGATCCCAGTAGCGCGCGCCGCGGCGGTCGATCTCCGACGCCGGCAACGCGACGTGCTCGCTGCACGTCATGTGGTGGTAACCGAGACGATCGGCGGTCTCGGCGACCCGCGTGATGTCTTCGATGGTGGCGTCTTCCTCCCACTTTCCGTGCCAGGTGGGATTCATCGTCACCGCAGGTGTCCCGATGGACAGCTTCACGCTCATCTGCGCGCCCTCAGCCCTGCATGACGCCACCGGCGTCGACCGGGATGGACTGCCCGGTGATCGTGCGGCTCTCGTCGCTGGCGAGGAACAGCGCGAGGTTGGCGACGTCTTCCGTCGACGAGATGTCGCGCAGCGCGACTCCCTGGAGCATGCGGGCTCGATGTGCCTCGTACTCGACGCCCTGCTCGTCGGCGGTGCGCTTCACCCAGTTGCGCCACAGCTCGGTGTCGATGCTGCCGGGCACGATGCAGTTGCACCGGATGCCGTGCTGACCGACCTCGAGTGCGACCGCCTTGGTGAACGCGCGCAGCGACGCCTTCGCGGTCACGTAGTGCGACTTGCGGACCATGCCGTTGTAGCCCGCGGTCGACGAGAAGTTCAGGATCACGCCGGACTTGCGCTCGAGCATCGAGCGGTTCAGCACCTCGCGCGTGCAGAGCATCGCCGCGGTGACGTCGATCGCGATCGTGGCGTTCCAGTTCTCGAGCGTCTGCTCCCAGATCCAGAGGTCGGTCCCGGGTGCGGCTGCGTTGTTGCACATGATGTCGACCTGGCCGAACTCGTCGATCGCGCGGGCGACCATTGCGGCGACGTCGTCTTCGTTGGTCACGTCGGTGCGCATCGCGATGGCGCCCCCGCCCGCGGCCGCGGCCGCCTCTTTGACGAGCTCCTCGCGTCGCGCCGTCAACAGCACGCGTGCGCCTTCTTGCACGAACATCTTCGCCATCACCGGGCCGAGCCCGGTACTCGCGCCTGTGATGATCGCGACCTTGCCCTCGAGCCGTCCACCGGTCATTGAGATGCCTCCTCGAAGAGCTCTCGTAGTGTGTTGCCGAACAGCTCGCGGCCTGCTCCGGTCTGGTCGAGCAGACGGTTGGTCCGACGTCGGATGCGCCATCGTGCACCGGCCCGCTCGAGGTCCCAGCGGACCGCGCTCACGCGCCAGAGGAAGTGGCGGTCTTCCTCGCGTCGCATGATCAGCGAGTAGTTGAGCGCGGTGGCCCGGTCACCGTCGAGGTCGATCAGGAGCGGGCCGGCGAAGTGCGCCACGCCCCGCGCGATCAACCCCTGGTGGCCGTCGCCCTGCAGCATGGCGTCGACCTCACCACCGCCTTGGTACGGCGTGCCGTCGGCGTCCCAGTCGTACTCGCCGTCGTCGAGCCACAACTGGCCGGCGAACGACGTGAGGCCGGCGTCGGCACCCGGCCCGTACGACATCACGAGCTTGGTGATCTCCGACTCGTCCTCGAGTTGGCGCACGCGATCGCGCAGCTCATCGAGCGCGTCATCGGTCACTGCCATGCCTCCCACTGGATCATCGTGCGAAGTGGGCCGGCGAACTGGGGTTGCACCGCGCCGGAACGCCAGCGCTCCTCGATCAGTGGAGTGAGCGTCTTCGTCGTGGTGAGCGGGTCGTCGTCGAGGTAGATCACGGTCGTGTACTGCGGGTTGCCCTGCGTCGCGGGGTGCATGTTCCACGTGCTCGTGGTGCCGTAGAGCCACACGCCGGCCACACCGGGAGTCTCGAGCACCGCCGGGGTGTGGTCGGTGTGTAGCCACTGGAGCCACGACGCAACGTCGCCGCCGACGGGCTCTTCGATGATCACGACGACGCCGCGATGCGGACGGAAGGGCACCACTTCGGGGGAGATCAACGCCTGCGGCGCCGCGTACCACTGCAGCAACGCGGGCATGCGCAGCTGCAGCCCGGGTCGGACCTCGGGGAAGCGGCCGACCTCGGCGAGGCGTGGACCGAGTTGCATGAAGTCGTCGTGCGTCTGCTGCACGGGATCACCGACGAGGTAGTTGACGACGTTGCCCACGTTGTCGAGGTGTCCGGTCGCGACGATGCGACTGTCGAGGTAGTCACCGTCGGCGATGTAGCGCAGCGCGTACTGGATGCCGGGAAGTTGGTACTGCTCCACCATGTGGTCGAGCAGGTGCCACCGGAGGTAGCTGCCGTCATCGTCGGGTGGTGCCGGCGCGGTGAGACTGAAGAACGCAGCCTTGACTCGGATCATGGCCCCCCTCGGATCGCGGCGAGATCACCACATGAGTTGACGTCGACGTTAGTTACGTAGAAGCAGGTTCTACAAGTGCTGGACGGAACAGGGAAACCGGGTCAGCGAAGGCGGTAGCGGACCGGGACGTGCTTGGGTCCGCCCACGAAGATCGCGTGCATGAACTCCGGTTCGCCGGCGAGCTCGGCGTGCTCGAGTCGCGGGATGAGCTCGTTGTAGAACGCCCGGGTCTCGAGCCGTGCGAGGTGAGTGCCGAGGCAGTAGTGGGCGCCGAACCCGAACGCGATGTGCCGGTTCGGGTCGCGGGCAACGTCGAAGACGTCCGGATCGGCGAAGACCGCCTCGTCGCGGTTCGCCGCCGGGAACGACATCAGCACCGACTCGCCCTCGGGGATGGTGACGCCGCCGAGGACCTGCTCGCTCGTCGCGGTGCGCATGAACTGCTTCACCGGCGACACGTACCTGAACATCTCCTCCACCGCGGTCGGCACGAGGCCCGTGTCGTCCTTCAGGAGTCGAAGCTGCTCGGGATGCGCGAGCAGCGCCGCGAGTCCGCCGCTGATCGCGGCGCTGGTGGTGTCGTGTCCGGCGGTCGCGATGATCACGTAGTACCCGACCGCTTCGAGCACACCGATGGGCTCACCGTCGATCTCGGCATTCGCGATCACCGACGCGAGGTCGTCGCGCGGTTTCGCTCGACGATCGTCGATGAGCCCCTGGAAGTACTCGAAGAACTCGAGCAGGTTCGCCATCAGCCGGTCGCCCGCTTCCTCCGACGCGAGCTCGGGGTCGTCCTTCCCGAACATCTCCTGCGTGAGCTTGAGCATCCGCGGGAAGTCCTCCTCGGGGAGCCCGAGGAGCGCCAGGATGATGTACAGCGGGTAGTTCATCGCTACGTCTCTGAAGAAGTCGCACTCCCCTCCGAGATCGGCCATGTGGTCCACCGAGCGCTTCGCGAGCTCGGCCGCGCGGTCGCCGAGTCGGGCGACGTTCGCCTGCTTGAACCAGTCGACGCTGATCTTGCGGTAGACCGTGTGATCGGGCGCGTCCATCTGCACCAATGTGCGCACGGGCATCTCGACCGGCTCGTCCGTCTTCCGTGACGGCCCTCCCAACGCCGGACGCGGCGCGTTGATCCACGCCGCGGGCGCGCGTTCGACCGTCATGATGTCGTCGTAGCGGGTGAGGGCCCAGAACGGATCGTGCCCCTTCACGTCGACGTACGCGACCGGGCGTTCTCGTCGCAGGCGGGCGCACGCGGCGTAGAACCGCGGCTCGTCGGCATACGCCGCGGGTTCGGTGAAGATGCCGGCGGCTTCCTCGATGGACAGATCCATGTTGTGACCTTCTCTCAGCGCTGCAATCGGACGGGTAGCTGCTTCAGGGCATTGTTGAGGTTGGAGCGAGTCCGTACCGGTTCGCCGGTCAGCTCGATGCGTCGGGTAGGTGGCGAGGAGCTCCTCGAAGAACACGCGCCCTTCCAGCCGGGCGAGGTGGACGCCGAGGCAGTAGTGCTCGGCGATGCCGAACGACAGGTGCGGGTTCGGGTCGCGGTGGATGTCGAAGCGCTGGGGCTCGTCGAAGACGTCTTCGTCGCGGTTGGCCGACGTGTAGTACATCGCCACCTTGTCGCCGGCCTTGATCTCGACGCCGTGCAGCTCGGTGTCGGCGGTCGCGGTGCGGCGGAAGTAGTGCAGCGGGTTGGCCCACCGCAGGATCTCCTCCACCGCGTCGGGAGTGAGCGACGGATCGGCGCGCAGCTCGGCCAGCTGCTCGGGGTGCTGCAGCAGTGCGAGCAGTCCGGACGACAGCATCGTCTTGGTGGTGTCGTTGCCCGCGGTGACGAGCTGCACGAAGAACGAGCCGAAGTCGACCTCGCTCATCAGCTCCCCGTCGAACTCGGTACCGAGGATCAGCGACGCGAGATCTTCGCGGGGCTCTTCCTGCCGACGCTGGGTTGCGAACGCGATCGCGTACATCGCCATCTCGACGATGGAGTTCGGCCGCTCGGCGTCCTCGCCGACCGGGTTGAGCTCGCGGTCCTGGCTGGAGGTGTTCACCTCGGCCCAGTGGTGGATCTTCGGCCAGTCCTCCTCGGGGAGCCCGACCAGCTCGCCGATGACCTGCGACGGCAGGCTCGACGTGACGTCGTGCACGAACTCGACGTCGCCGTCGCCGACCCCGTCGAAGATCTGCCGACAGATCGTGCGGATGCGCGCCTCCAGGCCCGCGATCACCTGTGCCTTGAAGCTCGGCAGCAGCGGACGCCGGTAGGTGACGTGGCGGGGTGGGTCCATCGCCAGCAGCATGTTGCGCATGCGCGCCAGGCTCTCCGCGTCGGCGTCCTCGAGCATGATGCCGCCCTCGCTGGCCGAGAACAGCTGCGGCTCGCGCGCGACGTGCACCAGGTCGGCGTGCTTCAGCACCGCCCAGTAGCCCGGCTCTCGCGGCATGTCCTGCCAGTAGACGGGCTGGCTGCGCCGCAGCTCCTCGAAGACGGCGTGCGGGGGTCCGTCGGCGTACACGTCGGGTGAGTACAGGTCGATCGTCGAGGTGGCCATCAGCTCAGCCGACCAGCACGGCGGGCTGGGGGAGTCCGGCCGCTTCGCACAACGAGCGGTACAAGGCGAGCGTGCTGGTGCCGTCGCTCACCGACTCGACGCCGCCATCGCCGTCGAGGTTCAGGTTGGCGCCGTACATCTGGAACCAGACGCGCGTGTCGTCCTCGATGCATTGCAGCGTGTGGACCGATCCGGCGGGCTCGTACAGGAACGACCCGGCACGGTTCACGTAGTCGTACTCCGCGTACTTCCAGGCGCCGGACACCGTGTACCCGAACACCGGGCCGGTGTGTCGATGGGTCTGCACTGCGAAGCCGTTCTGGAAGACGTTCTCGATGATCCAGAGGCCCTCTTCCGCGCGGACCTGGAGCACCTTGAGCAGGTTGCCGCCGCCGAGGTCGACGAACGGCAGCTCGTCGGCGCCGATGTGGACGGCAGTCGGGGCGTGGGCATCGGTGACGGTCATGCGGGTGCTCCTTGGCCGAGGGTGCGGTCGGGATCCGTCGGGTGATCATACACAAACTGATCCGATGTATGATCAGCCCGATGAGCACTCGAGCAGCGCTGCCGGTCGAAGTCGACGATCTCACCGCGTCATGGTTCTCCGAGGTGTTCGAGCGCGAGGTCACCGACGCGACGGTGCTCGATCGGAGCACCGGCACCACGGGACGTGCGCGCGTCGCGCTCCAGGGTGATGCCGGGGTTCCGGCGACGGTGTTCGTGAAGCTGCCGCCGTTCGGCGAGCAGCAGCGTGAGCTCGTCGACATGACGGGCATGGGCGTGACGGAAGCGCGCTTCTACCGCGACCTCGCGCGCGAGCTCGCGGTACGGACGCCCGGCGTGTGGTTCGCGGAGACCGACGGCGACCAGTACGTGATGGTGCTCGAGGACCTCGTCGCGACCGGGTGTTGGTTCCCGAGCTCGACCGACGACGACATCGCGGCACGCGCGAATGACATCGTCGAACAACTCGCGATCCTCCACGCGCCGTTCTGGGAATCCGCGCGCTTTGCCGCGGACGGCGAACTCGCATGGGTTGCGGCGCGCAGTGTGCGCATCCGCGGTCCGGTGCCGTTCATCCAGGGAGCCGTCGACGCGCTCGGCGACCAGATGGACGACACGTTCCACGCGCTCGCCGCGTTGTACCTCTCGCGGACGGACGACATCATGGAGCTGTTCGGCGCCGGCCCCGGCACGCTCGTGCACGGCGACGCGCACATCGGGAACCTCTTCGTCGACGGCGATCGCACCGGCTTCCTCGACTGGGCCGTGGTCTGCCGCGCACCGGGGATGCGTGACGTCGCCTACACGATGTGCAACTCGGTGCCCCGGCCCGTGCGCGAAGCGATCGAGCACGAGATCGTGGCGCACTACTGCGACCGACTCGCGGCGGCGGGCATCACGCTCGATCCCGGGGTGGCCTGGGACCAGTACCGGCTCTTCGCCGTGCAGTCGTGGGCATCCACCACCGCGACCGCGGGTGTGGGATCGAGATGGCAACCGATCGAGATCAGCCTCGCCGGGACGCGGCGTGCGACCGCGGCGTGCGCCCACGTCGACAGCCTGGGCCTGCTCGAGGAGCTCCTGGACTCGGGTCCGCGATGGTGAGACGACACGGATGGGGCGGAGCGCCCCCCGAGGACGAGGACGAGGCGCGTCGTCGCATCATCGAGGCGGCCATGCGGTGTGTCGACCGGAGCGATCCCGCCCAGTTCACGCTGTCCGACGTCGCCGCCGATCTGGGCGTCACCCGCCAGACCGTCTACCGGTACTTTCCCGGGACGGGCGTGCTCTTCGCCGCGGTCGGCCAGGTGGCGGGCGAGCAGTGGGTCGACGAGCTGAGCGACCACCTCGTGGGCATTTCGGAGCCGTCCGAGTGGGCGGTCGAGGCGCTGGCTGCGGCGTCCGAGCGGCTTCCGCAGCGGCGCTACCTCACGCTGCTCCTCGTGTCGGGTCGCGCCGAACCCTTCGCACTGTCGTTCACGTCGCGCGCGGCCATGGGGGCCGGCCGCGAGCTGATGAAGCGCTCCGACGTCGACTGGATCGCGGCGGGGTACGACGAACGCGAGCTCGAGGAGCTCGTCGAGTACATGCTCCGGAACCTGCAATCGCTCGTCATCGACCCGCCCCACCCCGCCCCGACGGGGCCTGAGCTCCGGAAGTACCTGCGACGGTGGATCGCCCCCGCGGTCGCGTTCGCCAAGGAGGAAGCGCGATGAGCCATCGCACGGTCCTCGCCGCCCGCGGCGTCGGCATCGTGACCCGGGAAGCCGTGCGCGCGGGGGTCGATGGTCTCGTCCCGGCGACATCGAGCATCCCGCTGCGCGCGGGCGGAGTCACGCCGCGCTGGTTGGAAGCCGCGATGGGGCTGCGTGCGGGCGCCATCCACTCGGTGCGCGTCGTCGACGAGAACTCCGGTACGGCCGCGCGCGCTCGGATCGCGATCGAGCACGATGCCGACCTCGAACTGCCCGACCACCTCTTCCTCAAATTCACGCCGCACAACTATCTGCAACGCGTGATGATGCTGGTGTTCGAGCTGGGCACGCGCGAGGTCTTCGTGTACCGCACGCTCGGTGAGGAGCTCCCGGTGCGCATGCCGCGCTGCTACGGCGCCGAGATCGACTCACTCCGCGGTCGGAATCTGATGATCCTGGAGGATCTGGCGGAAGGCGCTCGCTTTCGTGACATCCGGGAACCCGTCACCGAGGCCGAAGCGCAGAAGGTCGTCGATGCGATGGCTGCACAACACGCGGCGTACTGGGAGACCCCGCGCTTCGCCGGCGACCTCCAACCGTTGACGGTGCGCTCCGCGACCAGCGATCTCCTCGGCGACCTCGTCCGACGTCGCTTCATCGGCAACATGAAGGGACAGGCGGCAAACATCGTGCCCGAGTCCATGAAGCGCCAAGGGCGAATCCTGTTCGAACGCAGCGCCGACGTCGATGCGTTCTGGGCGTCGCAACCGCAGACGGTGATCCACGGCGACACGCACCTCGGCAATCTCTTCTTCGAGGATGACTCACCCGGCTTCATCGACTGGCAGGTCACGCGAGCGGGCGTGGGCATGCGCGACGTCGCGTACTTCGCCACCGGATCCGTGGAACCGGAGCTCCTGCGCAAGATCGAACGCGGCCTGGTCGAGCGCTACGCCGCGAGCCTCGATGCGGCAGGGATTCCCGTCGACGTCGATCAACTGTGGACGATCTACCGCGTCGGCGCGACCGAGTTCTACACGTCGGTCGTCGCCGCGTCCGAGGCCGGTGAACGGGCTCAGGACCCGGAGATCTGCCGCGTGGGTGTCGAGCGCGCCGTCGCG
The DNA here is from genome assembly GCA_963697125.1 of uncultured Actinomycetes bacterium. Lineage (GTDB taxonomy): Bacteria > Actinomycetota > Acidimicrobiia > IMCC26256 > DASPTH01 > DASUAS01. The sequence goes on along the minus strand of CAVOMW010000015.1, from coordinate 6,532 downwards.
GCGATCGAGGCGCACGACTCGTTGACCGTGCTGGCGACGCTCGCCGACGGCCGCCATGTCTGAGGGGGACCCCATGAACGACCTGTACCGACCGATGTTCCTGCCCGATCTCCTGATCCTCGGCCTCGAGCGCAACGGTGACCGACCCGCCATCTACATCGACGGCGAGATGCGCACGGCCGCGCAGCTCCGTGACGAGATCAGTCGCTTCGTGCAGGCGTTCCACGACCAGGGCGTCGAGCTGGGCAGCGGCGTGGCGACGCTCTCGAAGAACCGGGTCGAGGTGCTGTACTCGATGGGCGCGGTGATGGTGTCCGGGTGCCGGAACACGCCCCTGCATCCGCTCGGATCGCTCGAAGACCATGCGTACGTGCTGGAGGACGCGCAGATCGACACGTTGCTCTTCGATCCGCAGTTCGCCGAGCGCGCCGGCGAGCTGAGTGAACGAGTCCCCGGGCTGCGTCTGTTGTCGTACGGCGAAGCTCCCGTCGGCGTCGACCTCCTGAGCCTGGCGGCGACGTTCGAGCCGCAGCCGCTCGTCGCCCCGCCGGTCGATGCCGAAGACCTGTCGGCCCTCGCATACACGGGGGGCACGACCGGAAAGCCCAAGGGCGTGATGAACACGTACCGGGGCAGTGCCACGATGGCCCAGCTCATGATGTCGGAGCTGCAGTGGCCCGACGAGGTGCGCCACCTCATCTGCACGCCATTGAGCCATGCCGGTTCGTCGTTGTTCGTCCCGCTGCAACTCCAGGGCGCGGCGATGTTCGTGCTCCCGACCTTCGAGGCTGGCGCGGTGCTCGAGGCCATCGAGCGGCACCGCATCACCACGATCATGCTGGTGCCGTCGATGATCTACGCGCTGCTCGATCATCCGCGCTTCGACGAGACCGACCTCTCGAGCTTGCAGACCATCCTCTACGGGGCATCCGCCATGTCGCCGGCGCGCCTGCAGGAGGCGATCAGGAAGTTGGGGCCGATCTTCGTCCAGTTCTACGGACAGACCGAGGCGCCGATGCTGGTGTGCGTCCTGCGCAAGGAAGACCACGACGTCGACGACCTGGCGCGACTCGCGTCGTGCGGCCGTCCGCTTCCGTGGGTGCCGGTCGCGCTGCTCGACGATGACGGGAACGTGGTCCCGCGGGGCGAACCCGGTGAACTGTGCGTGCGCGGCCCACTCGTGATGAAGGGGTACTGGAACAAGCCCGAGGAGACCGCGGCGGCGTTCGAGCACGGGTGGCTGCACACCGGCGACGTGTGCCGCGAGGACGACGACGGCTTCTTCACGATCGTCGATCGCAAGAAGGACATGATCGTGTCCGGCGGGTTCAACATCTTCCCCCGCGAAGTTGAGGACGTGATCTCCACGCACCCGTCGGTATCGGCGGTGGCCGTGATCGGCGTCCCCGACGAGACGTGGGGAGAAGCGGTGAAGGCGGTCGTCGTGCCGCGGTCGGGTCAGACCGTCGACGTCGAGGAGCTCATCGCGCTGGTGAAGCAGCAGAAGGGCTCACACCACGCGCCCAAGTCGATCGACATCGTCGACGCGATCCCGGTGAGCGCGGTCGGCAAGCCCGACAAGAAGGCGCTGCGAGCCCGCTACTGGGCCGGCGCGGACCGCCTCGTCAACTGACGCGCGCTTGCGGGCCGCGGACGAGGCGACCGGGGGTCGCACCCGTCGGCTCGTCGTCGAGCAAGGTGATCTCGCCGGCGACCACGGTCGCGTGATATCCGGTCGCTCGCTGCATCACTCGTCGACCACCGGCGGGGAGATCGTGGATGAGCCCGGGACGCGAGACGCGCACCGACCCGTGGTCGATCACGTTGAGGTCGGCGCGGTAGCCCGGTGCGATCACGCCGCGGTCGTGCATCCCGTAGAGGGTCGCGGTCTCGCTCGTCATCATGCGGATCGCGACCGGCAGGGGGATCATCGGTCCGCGAGTGCGCTCGCGAGTCCAGTGCTCGAGCATCAGGGTCGGGCTGCTGCCGTCACAGGCGATCCCGCAGTGCGCGCCGGCGTCACCGAGGCCGAACACCGAGGTCGGGTCGGTCAACATCTCGTGGACGGCGTCGAGGTTGCCGTACGAGTAGTTGGTGTAGGGGAACATCACCAGGTTCTCGCCGTCGCCGGCGGTGAAGAGGTCGTAGAGCAGGTCCTGCGGGTCGCGCCCCGCGCGACGCGCACGAGGCCCGATGGCATCGTCGGCTGCAGGCTCCCAATCGATCGGGTCACCGATCTCGTACATGCGATCGAACGTCTCGTGCAGGAAGTGGGCAAACGCCTGGTCCGGTGCCCACTCGTTCGGCTCGGCGAGGATGCGTGCCTTCACCTCGGGATCGCGCATGCGTGCCACCCGGTCGCGGACCGGCAGATCGGCGACCGCCCGGTAGCTCGGCCGCGTGGAGAACGCATGGTGCCTGCTGTCGACCCCGATCAGGATGCCGGTCGTGCGGTTCGCCACTTGCGGGAAGAGCGGTGCACCCTCGGCTTGCAACACCGCGCAACGGTCGAGCTGCGCGCGGTATCGATCGGGTTCGGTGTGCGTCTGGACGAGCGAGAAGATGACCGGCTTCCCGATCGCGCGCGCGAGCTCACCCATCATGTCGATCTCGGCGTGTGCTTCCGGCGAGATCTCGCCGTCCATCCCGCGCGGCACGATCTCGAACACGCCGGTGCCGAGGCCACCGAGCACATCACCCAGAGCGATGAGCTCCGTCGCGTCCGCGAACGTCCCGGGGACGTCGCCGCGACGGCTGGTGCGGTGCGCGAGCATCCGCGTCGTCGAGATCCCGAGCGCGCCGGCGCTCACACCTTCGCGCGCGAGCTCCGCCATCTGCGCGAGATCGGCGGGCGACGCGTCGCCGGTCGCGGCGCGCTCGCCCATCACGTACGCGCGCAGCGCCGCATGCGGCACCTGGGTGCCGACATCGAGCATCCACTGCCGTTCGTCGAGCGCGTCGAGGTACTCGCCGAACGTCTCCCATCTCCAGTCGATGCCGGCCGCGAGCACCGTGCCGGGGATGTCCTCGACACCCTCCATGAGCTCGATGAGCTCGTTCTCGCCTCCCGGACGCAGCGGCGCGAAGCCCACGCCGCAGTTGCCCATCACGACGGTGGTGACACCGTGATACGACGACGGCGCGAGGGCAGGATCCCACGTGGCCTGGCCGTCGAAGTGGGTGTGGACGTCGACGAAGCCCGGCGTCACCAGCAAGCCGTCGGCGTCGATCTCCTGCCGCGACTCGCCCGACACGCGGCCCACCTCGACGATCCGACCGCCGTCGACCGCGACGTCGGCGGTGAACGCGTCGGTACCGGTGCCGTCGACGACGGTACCGCCTTTGATCACGAGATCATGCATGTCGCATCCCTTCAGCCACGGCATAGTCGTCGACCCACGCCACCGTAGACCTGGTCGGGTTGCGACGACCGCCCGACCGGGTGGGTCAGACGTTGCGGCGGTAGCTGCCGCCGACCTCGAAGAACGCCTGCGGTGATCTGGCCGAGCGAGCAGCACCCGGACCGGCGTCCATCAGCTCGGCGAAGACGTTGCCGCCGTCGAGGGCGGCGCTGCTGCAGCCGGTCGAGCGCCGCGTCGTCGCTCGTCGGCGTGGCGGCCTGGAAGTCGCGGCGAGCCGGTCCAGGAGCTGATCCTGCTTCTCGCCGTCGTCGGACGCGCGGCCAGCTCGAGCCGGCGCGGCGCCGGCGTCGTCGTCGGGGTCGCGGAACGTGTTCACGCCGACGATCGGCAGCGAGCCGTCGTGCTTGCGCGTGCTCGTACAGCATCGACTCGTCCTGGATCCGGCCGCGCTGGTAGCCGGTCTCCATCGCGCCGAGCACGCCGCCGCGCTCGGAGATCGCGCTCGAGCTCGGCGAGCACCGCCTCCTCGACGAGGTCGGTGAGCTCCTCGACGATGAAGCTGCCCTGCAGCGGGTTCTCGTTCCTCGCCAGGCCCCACTCGCGGTTGATGATCAGCTGGATCGCGAGCGCCCGGCGCACCGAGTCCGCGTCGGCGTGGTGACCGCCTCGTCGTAGGCGTTGGTGTGCAGCGAGTTGGCGTTGTCGTAGATCGCGCACAGCGCCTGCAGCGTCGTGCGGATGTCGTTGAACGCCATCTCCTGCGCGTGCAGCGACCGGCCCGACGTCTGGACGTGGTACTTGAGCTTCTGGCTCGCGCTCGTCGGCGCCGTAGCGCTCGCGCATCGCGACCGCCCAGATGCGGCGGGCGACGCGGCCGAGCACCGTGTACTCGGGGTCCATGCCGTTGCGAGAAGAAGAACGACAGGTTCGGCGCGAAGTCGTCGATGTCCATGCCCGCGCGCGAGGTACGCCTCGACGTACGTGAAGCCGTTCGCGAGCGTGAACGCGAGCTGGGTGATCGGGTTCGCGCCGGCCTCGGCGATGTGGTAGCCGGAGATCGACACGGAGTAGAAGTTGCGGACCTCGTTGGTCGATGAACCACTCCTGGATGTCGGCCATGCACCGCAGCGCGAACTCGGTCGAGAAGATGCAGGTGTTCTGGCCCTGGTCCTCCTTGAGGATGTCGGCCTGCACGGTGCCGCGCACGCGGCGCAGCACCTCGCTCGGGTCGAGCTCGGGGTGCTGGTCGATCGCGGTGTTGAGGAACATCGCCAGGATCGCCGGCGCCGGCCCGTTGATCGTCATCGACACCGACGTCGTCGGGTCCACGAGGTCGAAGCCGGCGTACAGCACCTTCATGTCGTCGAGCGTCGCGATCGAGACGCCCGAGGTGCCGACCTTGCCGTAGATGTCGGGCCGCTCGTCGGGGTCGAGGCCGTACAGCGTCACCGAGTCGAACGCGGTCGACAGCCGCGTCGCCGGCTGGCCGGCCGCGAGCAGGTGGAACCGGCGGTTCGTGCGGGCCGGGCCGCCCTCGCCGGCGAACATCCGTGCCGGATCCTCGCCCTCGCGCTTCAACGGGAACACGCCGGCGGTGAACGGGAAGCGGCCGGGCAGGTTCTCCCGCGCGGAGGAAGCGCAGCAGCTCGCCGTGGTCGCTCGAACCGCGGGGCAGCGCGACCCGCGGCACCGGCGTGCCCGAGCGTGCGACGTCCGCGCGCGACGTGGCGACCATCGCCGCGACTCCTCGCGCATCGGGCCAGTCTGTCGAGCAGCGGATCGTCGGCCGCGGTCGAGCGTCGCTCGGCGTCGACGTCGCAGCGCCGAGGCACGTCGCTGCGACGGTCCGGCGCAGTCGGCAGGTGCTGACGGCGCCGGCGCCAGGCGCGACGCCGCTCGTCCGTGTCGCGCGTGGTAGCGCGCACGGTCTCGGCGACCTCGGCCAGGTAGCGCTCCGCGGGTCGGCGGCACCATCGTCGTCGAGCCGGTCGAGACCTCGCGTGTCGACCGGCTCCGAGCACGCCCGGCGCGGCAGGCCGCAGCGCGAGCAGCCCGCGAGGTGCTGGTAGAGCGCGGTGACGCCGTCGTCGTTGAACCGCGCGGCGACTCGTGCCGAACACCGGCATCGCTCGGGACCCGAACTCGCGGTTGCGGACAGCTGGCGGCGCACGTCGCGGCAGCGCGTCGTCGGCGCCGCGTCGCTCGAACTTGTTGATCGCGACCGCGTCGGCGAAGTCGAGCATGTCGATCTTCTCGAGCTGCGACGGCGGCGCCGAACTCCGGCGTCATCACGTACAGCGAGACGTCGACGTAGGGCACGATGCGCCGCGTCGCCCTGCCCGATGCCGGGCGTCTCGACGATCACCAGGTCGAACCCGGCGGCCTTGCACGCGTCGATGACGCCGGCGAGGTGCGTCGGGCACCTCGCCGCCCGCGCCGCGCGTGGCCAGCGACCGGAAGAACACCGTGGCCGCCGATCGAGTTCATCCGGATGCGGTCGCCGAGCAGCGCTCCGCCGCCCCGCCGGCGGGTCGGGTCGACGGCGATGACCGCGACCCGACCTTGTCCTCCTGGTCGACGCCGCAGCCGGCGCAGCAGCTCGTCGGTGAGCGACGACTTGCCGGAGCCGCCGGTGCCGGTGATGCCGAGCACCGGGCACGCGTGCGCGCCGCCGCGCGCAGCGCAGCGAGCGTCCGTCGGCGGACGCCCGCCTCGATGCACGTGAGCGCACGTGCGCGAGCGCCCGGTGCTGCCGGCGAGACGGCGTCCAGGGGCGAGCGCTGCGAGGTCGACGTCGCAGGCTCCGCGACGATGCGGTTGACCATGCCGGCCAGGCCGAGGCGCTGGCCGTCCTCGGGCGAGAAGATCCGCGTGACCCCGCGCTCGTGCAGCAGCGTCGATCTCGCCGGGACGATGACGCCGCCGCCGCCGCCGTACACCCGCACGTGGCCGGCCCTCGGCGCGGAGGCGGTCGACGAGGTAGCGTGAAGTACTCGACGTGGCCGCCCTGGTAGGAGCTGACCGCGACGCCGTGCGCGTCCTCCTGGACGGCCGCGGTGACCACCTCGTCGACGCTAGCGGTTGTGCCCGAGGTGGACCACCTCGGCGCCCTGGCCTGCAGGATCCGCCGCATGATGTTGATCGAGGCGTCGTGGCCGTCGAAGAGACTT
>CAVOMW010000014.1:0-140145 GCA_963697125.1 uncultured Actinomycetes bacterium | reverse complement strand
GCGGCTGGCCAACCGGGTCTAGCGGGACCAGTGGGGCAGGACGGGCTGGCCAGGCGGCCCACCAGACGGGCCACGCCCCGCTCAAGCCCTGGCTAATTCCCGGCCGACACTCTATTAACTATGACACCCGCGGCCCGTGCCGCCGAACCGAACAATGTGACGATGCGGCCCGTCACGATGTGACATCGTTGCGGTTCTCACGAGGGCATCGATGATGCCGGTATGCACCGCGATGCCCACGTGAGTGATGGTGTGGGGCAGCGGCCGTACCAGCACGGCTAACGGCCACGATCCAAGGGGACACGCGCCAATGGGGCTGGAGGGTCAGGGCGGGCAGGTTTCGTGGACCCAGGTGCCGGTGACGCGGCGTCGGGCGTCGTGGGCGGGCGTGATCGGGTTTCCGCAACGGGCGCAGGGCTGGCTGGCTGAGCGAGCCGCGTTGGCCTCCGGGCCGAGCGGGGGGTCGCCAACGGGACCCAAGCCGATCGGGCCGGAATCGGTCACCGGGAGGCCGACCCCGCCGGGGCAGAAGTGGTCCAGGTGAGCCTGGGTTACTCGCTCGCCGATCGGCACCCGGTGTCCACGCTCTCCCACCCCTTCACGGTACCGCCTGGTCAGAGGGACTTCGGTCACCATATGCCGGCTTGTCGCTCCATTTATGGAGTGGCACTAAGTTTGGAGTTGCACTATATTTGGTGGCTTACCAACGGAGGGAGGTCCAATGGACGCACAGGACGGGGTGCTCGACCTGGTACGGCGATGGGCGGACGCCGAGGACGAGAATGACACCGGCGCCCTGCACGGTCTCCTGGCCGGCGATTTCGCAGGGGTAGGACCGTTGGGGTTCGTACTGACCCGGGATCAATGGCTGACGCGTTTCGCCAACGGGCTGGTGAACCGGTCTTTCACGGTCACGGACCTGCAGGTCCGTGACTACGGAAGCGCGGCAGTCGGGATCGGGGTCCTGGCGCAGGAGACCAGCTGGCAGGGCAATGACAACTCGGGCCGGTTCCGGGTCACGCTCGTGGCGGTGGGGACGGGCGAGGGCTGGCGGCTCGCGCACGTGCACATCGGGCCGCTGCAGGCACCGGGACGTCCGTCGTGAGCCGGGCGTTCCCGCCGAAGGTGGTGGGGGCCGGCGGGGGCAAGACGGTGATGCTGTTCGGTGTCCGGTTCGGCTACAAGGTAGTGAGCGGGGACTCCGGCGGCAGGCTCGCCATCCTGGAGGTGGAGATCCCGGCCCGGACCTTGGTGAAACCGCATGCACACGCGCGCGAGGACGAGTTCTCGCTGGTGCTGTCCGGCACCGTCGGGGTGCGGACCGGAGACCGGGTGCTCGAGGCGGGGCCGGGTGCGTACCTGGTGAAGCCGCGCGGCGTGCCGCACGCCATGTGGAACGCGCTCGATGCGCCCGCCAGGGTGGCCGAAAAGCACCCTGAGCCTGTGGGGCTCGAGGAGTACTTCGAGAAGCTGCCGCCCGACCCTGGCCGCGCACCGCCCGGCGGCGGAGTACTACCAGCTCGCCGTGGACTACGGGATCACGATCCAGGACGACTGGATCGAGGAGCTCGAGCGCACCTACGGCGTCAAGCTCTGAGCTCTGCGTTTACGGTTTGGCCGCGTAACCGGCCAGGCCGTGCTGGTCGTCGGGCTCACGTCGATGATCCCCGGCAGCGTCGACGCCGAGATGGCCGCGGTCGACGTGCCCGTCTTCCTCGGCATCGGCGAGCACGACATCGCCGGCGACCCGCACGTCATCCCGTCGTGCTTCACCGGCACCAACGACTTCACGCTGTTCGTGCTTACCGGCACCGGGCACAACCACAACGTCGCACCCGACCGGGAATTGCTCTGGGAGCGGTTCGTGGTGTGGGCTCGGTCGATCTGAGCGACTCCGCACGGCTCCGAAGGGGAACCGCGATGGCCATGCCGACCGACATCGAGATCGTCGACCTGGGGATCGGGTTCCCCTACACGTCGGTCGACCAGAAGATGCACGCCTACGACTCCTTCCGCGCCAACCTCAAGGATGCGCAGAGCCAGCAGGAGATGGAGTTCCCCGTCCAGTACATCTTCAAGGGCGTGCCCGACGTCGTCGACGAGGGCACCGACGTCGTCGAGTGGGTCGTCGAGAAGATGGACGTGTTCAACATCAGGATCGCGCGCGTCGGGCTGAACGAGAACGGGCTCGAGGCGCAGCGTCGCTACCCCGATCGCTTCGTGTTGGGGATGTCGGTGAACCCGAACGACATCATGACCGCGCTCCGTCAGATGGAAGAGGCCAAGGCCGAGCACGACGTCGTGAACTCGATGGTGTTCCCGTCGGGATGCGTGCCGCAGGTCGGGATCGACAGCCCGCTCATGTACCCGGTGTACGCGAAGTGCGTGGAGCTCGGCATCCCGATGTGCATCAACGCCGGCATCGTCGGGCCGCGCATGCCGAGCTGGCCGCAGGAGGTCTTCCGGCTCGACCAGGTCTGTTACGACTTCCCCGATCTCACCATCGTGATGATGCACGGGGCCGAGCCGTGGCAGGAGCTGGCGGTGAAGCTCATGCTCAAGTGGCCGGGGCTGCACTACATGACCAGCGTGTTCGCGCCCAAGCACTACCCGAAGGCGATCATCGACTACGCCAACACGCGCGGTGCCGACAAGATCATGTTCTGCGGCTACTTCCCTGCGGGCCTCACCCTCGAGCGTCAGTTCGATGACATGCCCAAGGTGCCGTTCCGCGACCACGTGTGGCCGAAGTTCCTCCGCGAGAACGCGCTGCGTGTGTTCAAGATCCCCGAGACCATCGAGCGCGCCACGGGCAAGCCGTTCGGGAGTGCCTGACCGGTCGAGGCGTCAGGTCATCCGAGCGCGCTCGGCGGCCATGAACTCCGTCCACGCGGGTAGTCGGCCGCGTTCCACAGGCCTTGCACCAGCGCGTCGGCTTCAGCCTCGGTGCACAGACCGCGTGACTGCGCGTAGAGACCGTAGAACGCGCTGACCCGGTAGTTGGCCGCGCAGTGCACGTGCACCTGGTCGTCGGCGTGCGCGTCCATCGCGTCGGAGAACGCGATGAAGTCGTCGTGCGTCGGCACGGCGAAGTCGACGGGGATGTACACGTAGTCGAGGCCCTGGTCGCGGACGATGGCCGCCTCGTCGTGCACCGCGTGCTCGTAGCTGTCGGGCAGGAGGTTGATCACCGCCCGGTAGCCCTCGCCCCCCAGCGTCGCGAGCTGCTCGGCGTTCACCAGGCCCGATGTGGTGACCCGATCGGAGACGCGCCGGAAGTTGAAGGTGTCGTCGACAGTCATCAGGCCTCACGAATCGTGGCGAGGTACTCGTGCACGAATCGTACGGCCGCCGAACCCTCGCCGACCGCGGTGGCGACGCGCTTGCTGGAGCCGCTGCGGACGTCTCCGGCGGCGAAGATGCCGGGAATCGACGTCTCGTAGGGGAAGGGTGTCCGTCCCGCGAACGTGGCGCCGCCGACGATGGTGTTCGGCAGCGAACGGTCGGTGAGCACGAAGCCCTTGTCGTCGAGCTCCAACGCGTCGTGGAGCCAGGACGGTCGCGGCGTCGGCGCCGATGAAGCAGAAGAGGCCCGCGCACTCGACCGTCTGCCGTTCGCCGGTGGGCGTGTGCTCGAGCGTCACGGTGTCGAGGTGGTTGTCGCCCGCGAGCTCGCGCACCTCGGTCGACACCAGCAGCGTGATCCGCGGGTCGGCTTCGATGCGTTCGATGAGGTAGTGCGACATGCTGTGCGCGAGGTCGGTGCCGCGGATCGCGATCGACACCGCGCTGCCCTGCTGCGCGAGGTAGATCGCGGCCTGGCCCGCGGAGTTGCCGCCACCGACCACGAGCACCGGATGACCGCTGCACGTGCGCACTTCGAGATCGGTCGCCGCGTAGTAGACGCCGGCGCCCTCGAACCGCTCGAGATCGTCGACCGGGAGCCGTTGGTAGCGCGCACCGGACGCGATGACGACGGCGCGGCACGGGATCTCGCTGCCGTCCACGAGCTCGATGACGTGGAACCCCTCTTCGACCCGCAGGCCACCGACCTCGCACGGCGAGTTCAGGCGCGCTCCCAGTCGTTGCGCCTGGATGGCGGCGCGGGACGTGAGCTCCTCGCCCGAGATGCCGCTCGGGAAGCCGACGTAGTTCTCGATGCGGGAGCTCGCGCTGGCCTGGCCGCCGGTGGCGGCGCCGTCGAGCGAGAGCGTGTCGAGCCCCTCCGACGCTCCGTACACGGCCGCGGCCAGACCCGCCGGCCCGCTGCCGACGACGACCAGGTCGAACATGTACCCCGGCACCGGACGGAAGGTGAGACCGAGATGATCCGCGAGCTCACCGGGCGTCGGGTGGCGGAGCACGCCGGTGCTGCTGATCACGATGGGTGTGTCCGATCGGCGGAACCCCATGTCGGCGAGCATGACCTCGACGTCGTCTTCGTCCTCGATGTCGATCCAGGTGTGCGGGAGGGCGGAACGGGCGGCGTAGGCGCGCAGCGCCATCGCGTCGGGCGAGTAGCGCGAGCCGATGATCCGCAGGGCGCGGGCGCCTTCTCCGGCGCGCAGGATCTCGCGTCGAGCGACGAACGCCGAGAAGACCATGTCGGCGACGTCGGGCTTGCTGCTCATGATCCGGCGGAACTCGGGAGTGGAGATCGCGAGGATGCGTCCGGGCGCACTCACGTGGGCGGTCAGCGAGAGCCGTTGTCCGGTGAGCATGTTGAGCTCGCCGAGGAAGCGCCCGGCGACGTGCGTGGTGACCAGCGTCTCGCCCTCGATGTCCGGACGGACGATGTCGACCGCGCCCTCGAGGACGACCAGGAAGTCGGACGAGTCGTCGCCGGCCCGGAACAGGACGTCGCCGACCTCGACGGCGCGCTCTTCGCCGTACTCGGCGAGCTCCGCCAGGGTCGCGGCGTCGAGCGGCGGTGACGCGTGCTCCGGGAGCGGCCCGGCGAAGCTCCGGTCGAGTGGACGCCCGCTCGGGCTGGTCGGCGCGCTCACACGGGAAATCTACGTCCGCGACTCAAGCGGGCTCACGGAGCCTGTGCTTCGCGAGGAACCGGCGCACCTCGACCGCGATCTCGGCGTCCTCGGGCGCACCGAAGAACCCGCCGTGGGGCATCGCCTCCCAGATGTGGAGCTCGGCGTCGACGCCCGAGTCGCGGCAGCTTGCGATGGAAGCGCACCGCGTTGGAGAGGAAGAGGTCGCGCGTGCCCGCCTGCACGAACGTGGGCGGAAAGCCGGTGAGGTCGCCGAAGATGGGTGAGAGGTATGGGTGGGTGAGGTCGTGGTCACCCGCGTACAGCGCGATCGAGTCGGTCAGGCGGTCGACGAGGACGTAGTCGACGCCGGCGTTGGTGTCGAAGCTGTCGCCCGACTCGGTGAGGTCGATCTCGGGGGTCATCGCCACGAGCGCGGCGGGCATCGGCAGCCCTTCGTCCTTGGCCCGCAGCAACATCGCGGCGACGAGGTTGCCGCCGGCGGAGCCACCACCCACCACGATCTTGTCGGGAGAGCGTTCCTCGAGCAGCGCGCGGTACACCGCGACGCAGTCGTCGAGCGGCGTGGGGTACGGGTGGTCGGGCGGCATCCGGTAGTCGACGCCCCAGGTGTGCAGCCCTGCACGCGCCGCGGCGCTGGTGTTCATGAGCTTGCACGCTTCGCCACCGCCCGCGATGAGCGCGCCGCCGTGGATGTCGAGCTGGATGACCGCGTCGTCGCTGGCGTCGGCGCCCTCCGGTGTGATCACGTTGACGTGCACGCCCGCGATCTCGCGCGCCTCCACGGTGGCGGGGATGTCGAGCGCGCTGGCGGCGAAGCCGGTGATGATGAGCTCGTCGGTGGCGGCGATCTGCGCCTTCCACGCGGCGGCGTCGTCGAGGGGCGGTGACGTGGCCGGGTGGTCGAGTCGGTCGACCACCATCGCCTGGCCACCGGCGATCACCGCCTGCGCGTGCGGGCTGACGGTGGGTGGGACGCGGATCGAGCGTTCGAAGGTGAGCGTGCCGTCGGGCGTGGCGTTGGTCATGGCCGGAACCTACCCTCGGCGCCGTGCCTGTGCCCGCGGGGAGCAATCTGGACACCGTGCTCGACCACGTGAGCGTCCGGCTCGGCCGTGTGTCGGTGCTGCGTGACGTGACGCTCGAGCTCCGTACGGGTGAGTACGTGTGCGTGCGCGGCGCGAATGGTGCCGGGAAGACGACCCTTCTGCGATTGCTCGCAGGTGCGCTCCGCCCGACCCGCGGCACCCGGTCAGGACCGCGATCGTGCGCGTACGTCCCTCCGCGCTCGCGCCGCCGACGATCACGGTGGTGGGTTGGCTCGGCGGCGTGCGACGCGAACGGGTGGACGATCCGGCGTCGGCACTCGCCCAGCTGGGCTTTGACGGCGACGAATCGGCGAGCTGCCGGAACCTGTCGTTCGGGAATTTGCGGAAGGTGCTCCTGGCCGACGCCTTCACCAGCGCGTCGGTGCTCGTCGCGGTCGACGAGGTACACGTCGGACTCGACCATGACGGCCGCATCGGATTGGAAGACCTTGTCGCGGGCGCTCGTCGCGCGGCACGTCGGTGGTGGTCGCCGCACAGGACGACGAAGTCGTCGACCACACCGATCGGACGCTCGTCGTCGGGGACGGAGGCGTGCTCGACGCGGGCTCAGCGTCAGATGTCGTGCTCCGTACGCTGCGGGGACCGCGCGGCTGAAGCGGACTTGCTCGACGCGGCCGAGCGCCTCGGCTTCCGTCCGGTCGATGGCCGCGAGCGGTGAGATTCGCCCTCGTCCTGTACGCGTGCTCCGGCCGTTGGATCCCGCCCGCCCTGCTGCTGGTGAGCTGGGTCGTGCTGGTGGTCGCCAACCCGGGCAGCGCGCTCGACAACGCCGCCAACCTCTTCTTCGCGGTGCTGATCGTCGCGGTGTGGTGCACCAGCGCGATCGGCAACGTCGACGACGATCCGCACCGTGATCTGTGCGCCGCCGCGATCGGCGGCCCGGCTCGCGTCGCAACCGCGCGCCACGCGGCAGCACTCGTCGTGATGGTGGTGGTCGCGGGTGTGGTGACCCTGCTCGCGATCACGAGTGGATCGCGCGGAGGCGCGTCGTGGCCGACCATCGTCGCGGGCTCCTCCGGTCTGCTGGCGAGCGCGGCACTGCTCGGTACCGCGATCGGCGGCTTCCTGCATCGACCGGTACTGCGCTCACCCGCATGGACGGTCGTGGTCGCGCTCGTCGTGGTCATCGTCGTCGCGCTCGTGCCGTCGGTCCGAGACGTCCTTCGCGACGCCGATCACGCCCGGATCGGCGGGGTCGGCGTGCTCGTGCTGGTGTCGCTCGTGATCGCCGGGCTCGCGGGCTGGTCGTCGGCCGCCCTCGCCGCGCACGCCAGCTGATCGTCGCCGGGCGACCGCCGACTCGTCGCCGGCCGCCGCGCAGGAGCAAGCTCTCGGGATGACGTGGAGCGATCCCGCCAAGGTCGACGAGTACGTCGGTCGGGTGGGCCGGCTCGCGCCCCGGCTCGCCGGCGAGGCGGCGTTGGTCGAGCTCCTCCCGGATGCTCCCGCGCGTGCTCGATCTCGGGTGTGGCGACGGCCGTCTCACGGCACTCGTGCTCGACGCCCGACCGGGGGTGATGGAAGCGGTGGCGGTCGACTCGTCACCGGCGATGCTCGAGCGCGCCCAGGTGCGCTTCGTCGACGAACCGCGCGCGCGTGCTCGAAGGTGACCTCGCCGATCCGATCACCGACCTCGGCACGTTCGACGTGATCGTGAGTGGCTTCGCCATCCATCATCTCGTCGACACGCGGAAGATCGCGCTGCTGCACGAGATCGCCGCGCAGCTCTCGCCCAGCGGTCTGTACGCGAACCTCGAAGTGGTCGCATCACCCACGCCCGAGCTCCACGCGGAGTTCCGGCGCGCCATCGAGCGCGAGGCCGACGACCCGGAAGACAAGCTCGTTGACGTGGAGACGCAACTCGGCTGGATGCGCGCCGCCGGACTCGCGCACGTCGACTGCATGTGGAAGTGGCGGGGGTTCGCCCTCCTCGCCGGCCGCCGGGCCGAGTGACCAGACTCTTGACGGTTGATCGTTTCGGGACGACCATCGAAACGCGCCTCGTGCGCAGGGACGCAGGCGCCGACCGGAGGAGCAGCTCATGGCGGACAGCGTCTACAAGGTGATCGAACTCGTCGGCACCAGCACGGACTCCTGGGAGCGGGCGGCAGACGCCGCGATCGACCGAGCGTCGTCGACGCTCCGCGATCTCCGCGTCGCCGAGGTGAAGGAGCTCGACGTGTCCCTCGACGAGGACGGCATCAAGACCTACCGGGCGAAGCTCAGCGTCTCGTTCAAGTACGAGGGCGGCGACTGACCCGGAGACGCCACCGGGCCGGGACGGAGCGAACGGAGCGAGCGAGGTTGGAAGGACGTGTCTGACGGCGCGTCAGATACGCTCCCGGGCCGATGGATCTCAGGTACACGGCCGCCGAGCAGCAGTTCCGCACCGAGCTCCGCGAGTGGCTGGGCGACGTGCTCCCCGGACTCGGACCGGAGCCCGACCGCGAGGACTGGGACGCCCGCCGCGCCTGGGACACCGGCTGGCAGCGCATGCTGTTCGACGCGGGTTACGCCGGCATCAACTGGCCCAAGGAGTACGGCGGCCGTGGCGCCACACCCGCCGAGCACCTCATCTTCATCGAGGAGACCGAGCGGGCCCGGGCCCCCTACGTGGGCATGAACTTCGTCGGCCTCCTGCACGCGGGACCCACCCTCATCGCCGAGGCGTCCGACGAGCAGAAGGCGTTCCACCTGCCCGGCATCCTCAAGGGCGAGCACGTGTGGTGCCAGGGGTTCTCCGAGCCCAACGCCGGCTCCGACCTCGCCAGCCTCCGCTGCCGCGCCGTGCGCGACGGCGACGACTACGTGATCAACGGGCAGAAGATCTGGACCAGCTACGGCCACATGGCCGACTACTGCGAGATGCTCGTGCGCACCGACACCGAGGTGCCGAAGCACAAGGGCATCACCTGGATGATCGTCCCCATGGACACGCCCGGGATCGACATCCGCCCGCTCGAGACCATGGAGGGCACCGCCGAGTTCTGCGAGGTGTTCTTCGACGACGTGCGGGTCCCGGTGGCCAACCGTGTCGGCGACGAGAACGACGGCTGGCGCGTCACCATGGTCACGCTGAGCTTCGAACGCGGCACCGCGTTCGTGTCCGACGTGCTCGAGTCGATGGAGCTGGTGCGCGACCTCGCCGAGCTGGCGAAGACGATCACCAGCAATGGAGCCACCCGCTGGGAGGACGCCGGCCTGCGTCGAGAGATCGGGCGCATCGCGGCACAGTTCGACGCGCTGTGGGCGCTCACCAAGCGCAACATCTCGCAGGCCCAGCGCACCGGCCTGGTCGGCGTCGGCGGCAACGTCTTCAAGATCGCGTGGTCCGACCTGCGTCAGCATCTCGGCGACGTCACGATGCGCCTGCTCGACCGGGCGTCGCTCTCGCTCGACGACGTGAGCGAGCTGCCGACCGGCCGTCACGTGCACGCCCGCTTCTACGCGATCTCGATGACCATCGCCGCGGGCACGTCGCAGGTGAACCGCAACATCGTGGGCGAGCGGGTGCTCGGCCTGCCGAAGGATCGCTGAGGCCGCCGAGATGGACTTCGAGCTCACCGACGACCAGGTCGCGCTGCAGGAAGGCGTGCGCGCGTTCCTCGACGGGCGCTTCTCGCTCGACGACGTGCGCGCGATCGAGTCCTCCGGTCACCTCGACCGCGACCGGTGGCGCGAGCTGGGTGAGACCGGCGTGTTCTCCATCACGTTGCCCGAGGCCGACGGCGGCCTCGAGCTCGGCGTGTCCGAGGCCGCGCTCGTGTTCGAGGAGCTCGGGCGGGCGCTCGTCCCCGGCCCGCTCGTCGCCACCTTCCTCGCCGCCGCGTGGATCGACGGCGCCGCCACCGGCGAGACGATCGTCGGTCGGTTCGAACCGGGCACGCCGGTGTCGGTGCTCGAGCACCCGGCCGACGTCGACGCACTGTTCACGCTGACCGACGACGGCGTGCAGCGTCTGGATCCCGCCGCGTTCACGACCCGCGCGGTGGAGCGACCCGTCGACGCGCTCACGCCGCTCGCGATCGTCGAGGGGGATGCGCCGGCGGGCAACCTGATTGCCGACGTCGCCGCCGCCGAGCGCGCCCGCCTCGTCGGCATCGTGCTCACCAGCGCGCTGCAACTCGGGCTCGCGCTGCGTGCGACCGAGCTCGCGACCGTGTACGCGAAGGAGCGCGAGCAGTTCGGCAAGGTGATCGGCTCGTTCCAAGCGGTCAAGCACCTGTGCGCCGACATGCTGGTGCGGGCCGAGGTGGCGCGCGCGGCGGTGTACGCGGCCGCGGTGGCGCTCGACGGGCGCAGCGACGACGATCCGGTGCGAGCCGCCGCCGCGGCGAAGATCCTCGCCGGCGACGCCGCCATCGCCAACGGCAAGTCGGGCATCCAGGTGCACGGGGGGATCGGGTTCACGTGGGAGGTCGACGCGCAGCGCTTCTGGAAGCGCGCGACGGTGCTCGACACCCACTTCGGCAACAGCGACGAGCACGCCGAAGCCGTCGCCGCCATGCTCTGACCGGCTGCGCTGACGCGACGAGGTAGGGGGAACTGACGATGGGGATCTGCGACGGGCGTGTGGTCATCGTGACCGGCGGGGGCAGAGGCCTGGGCCGCGCCCACTCGCTGGCGTTCGCGGCCGAGGGCGCCAAGGTGGTCGTGAACGACCTCGGCGTGTCGTTGACCGGTGACGCCACCGACGAGTCGCCCGGTCAGGATGTCGTGAACGAGATCCTCGCCGCCGGCGGTGAGGCGGTCGTGAACGGCGACGACATCAGCGACTGGGACGGCGCCGGTCGTCTCGTCGCACAGGCGATCGACACGTTCGGTGGTCTCGACACGCTCGTGTGCAACGCGGGCATCGTGCGCGACCGCATGCTCGTGAACATGTCGGTGGAGGAGTGGGACGCGGTGATCCGCGTGCATCTCCGCGGTGTGTTCTGTCCCGTGCGCCATGCCATCGGGTACTGGCGCGACGAGAGCAAGGCCGAGCGCACGCGCGGCAGCACGGATCGTCACCACGTCGTCGGGCGCGGGACTGCGCGGGTCGATCGCACAGTCGAACTACGTGGCGGCCAAGGCCGGCATCGCCGCGCTGACCATCAACGCGGCCGCCGAGTTGGGTCGCTACGGCGTGCTCGCCAACACCATCGCCCCGTCGGCGCGCAGTCGCATGACCGAGCAGGGCATGCCGGAGATGATGAAGAAGCCGGAGACGGGCTTCGACGTCATGGACCCGGCGAACGTGTCGCCGTTCGTCGTGTGGTTGGGGAGTGGCGACTGCGACGTCACCGGCCGCGCCTTCGAGATGGCGGGCGGCGACGTGTGCGTCATGAACGGCTGGAGCCGGGGTCCCTCGGTCGACGAAGGTCGCCGGCTGGCGCCCGTCGAAGTGGGCACGGTGCTGCGTCGACTGGTGGCCGAAGCCCCTGTGCCGGAAGCGGTCCACGGAACCTGACAGGTCGTCAGAAACTCCGCGACTCAGCTAGCGTCGACGGCCAGTGACCGAGCCAGTGACCGAGCCAGCAACCTCGTCTGCGACCGAGCCCGCGCTCGCTGTCCGACGGCCGGGTCATCGGCGCCCGAGCCCACAAGACGCGCCGCCGGCTCCTCGACGCCACCGCCAAGCTGCTCGAGGAACGGGGTGCGCTCGGCCTGCGGGTCGTCGACATCACGCGCGAGATCGGCACCTCGCCCGCGACCTTCTACCAGTACTTCCCCGACGTCGAGGAAGCGATCCTCGTGCTCGCCGACGAGGCCACCGACGACATCGAGGCGCTGCATCCCTACATCGAGACGCCGTGGAACGACGAGGACGGCGTCGTACACGTGCAGGAGTTCGTCACCGCGTTCATGGAGTACTGGGACCAGCACCGTGTGATCCTGCGCGTGCGCGACCTGCGCGCCGAGGAGGGCGACGAGCGCTTCTGGGCGGCTCGCCGTCGTGGCTACGGCGCGATCATCCCTGAGCTCACGGCCAAGATCGAGAAGGCGCAGGCCGCCGGCCGCGTGTCCAAGGAGCTCAACTCCTACGCCGCCGCGTCGGCCGCGATGGCGATGCTCGAACGTCTGCTCACGTACCGCTCGGTGTTCCGTCGCCGTGGCGTCACCAAGGAGGCCATGGCGGCGACGCTCGCCGCCATCCTCTACGAAACCGTCACCGGTCACCCGAGCTGATCCAGGAGGACGACTCATGGCCCGCGACATCCCCCGCTTCGTCAGTGTGGACGACCACGTGGTGGAACCACCGCACCTGTTCCAGCGGTGGCTGCCGAAGAAGTGGGCCGACGACCCGCGCTCGCCCGCGTCGAGCGCAAGGGCATCGGCAAGATGGAGTACAAGGGCGGCACCACCTACGAGATCGAGTGGGACGACAGCCAGCCCAAGTCCGACACCTGGTTCTACGAGGAGCTCGTCGCGCCGCACAAGCGTCACGTGGCGTCGGTGGGGTTCCCGCGCGACGAGATGACGCTGTCGCCGATCACGTACGACGAGATGCGCCCCGGGTGCTACGACCCGAAGGCCCGCCTCGAGGACATGGACGTCGACCACGTCGAGGCGTCGTTGTGCTTCCCGACGTTCCCGCGCTTCTGCGGCCAGACGTTCGCGGAGGCAAAGGACAAGGAGCTCGCGCAGGCGTGTGTGCGTGCGTACAACGACTGGATGGTGGAGGAGTGGTGCGGTGACTCGGGTGGTCGCCTGATCCCGCTCTGCATCGTGCCCCTGTGGGACGTCGAGCTCGCCGCAGCCGAGGTCCGTTCCAACGCGGCGCGCGGCGTGCACGCCGTCGCGTTCTCGGAGATCCCGGCCAAGCTCGGGCTCCCCACGCTGCACTCGGGCTACTGGGAGCCGTTCTTCCAGGCGTGCGCCGACACCGAGACGTTGATCTGCATGCACATCGGTTCGTCGTCGCAGATGCCGTTCACGTCGGCCGACGCGCCGCCCGCGGTCGCGGCCACGCTGAGCTTCGGCAACGCGATGTCGTCGATGAGCGACTTCCTGTTCTCGGGCGTGCTGGTGCGTCACCCGTCGATCAAGCTCGCGTACAGCGAAGGCCAGATCGGGTGGATCCCGTACGTGCTCGAGCGCGCCGACGACGTGTGGCTCGAGCACCGTGCCTGGGCCGGGGTGAAGGACATCGTCCCCGAACCGCCGTCGACCTACTACTACGACCACATCTACGGCTGCTTCTTCCGCGACCGTACGGGGCTCGAGAACCTCCACCGCGTCGGCGTCGACAACGTCACGTTCGAGACCGATTACCCGCACACCGACTCCACGTGGCCGCACACCAGGAAGCTGTTCGAGGAGCAGGTCGCGCACCTCGACGACGAGACCGTCTACAAGCTGGCGCGCGGCAACGCGATCCGCATGCTGCGTCTCCCGCTGGACCGCTGACGTGCCGCTCGACGACGACTTCCTCGAGATCGCCGCGCGCGTCCGCAACTGGGGCCGCTGGGGTGACGACGACGAGCTCGGCACCCTCAACCTGATCGACGCCGCCGCGGTGCAGCGCGGCGCCGCGTGCGTGCAGACCGGCAAGACGTTCAACCTGTCGATCCCGCTCGACGACAACGGTCCCCAGATCGGGTTCATCCCGGGTCGGTACAACCCGATCCACAAGGTGTTCCAGATCAACGAGGTGACGCTCGGCGATCCCGACGGCACCCGTTTCTCCGACGACCAGATGGACCTCGCGCTGCAGGCGTGCACGCACTGGGACGCGCTGTCGCACTCGAGCTACGGCGGCAATCTCTGGAACGGGCACCCGGCCGACGCGATCACCGAAGCGGGTGCGGCGAAGTGCGGCATCGGCCTGGTGACGTCGATCGTGACGCGCGGTGTCCTGCTCGACGTGGCGCGCCACCTGGGTGTCGACGTGATCGAGGCGGGTACGCCGTTCACTGGCGACCTGCTCGACGCCACGTGCGCAGCCGCGGGGGTGACGGTCGAGCCCGGTGACGTGGTCCTGCTGCGCACCGGCGCGATGTCGCGGTTCCTCGCCGGCGACCGGGAGGGCTACGCGATGACGAACGCCGGTCCGTCGCTGCAGAGCGTCGAGTGGTTCCACGACCACGACGTCGCCGCCGTCGCCACCGACAACCCGACGTTCGAGTGCGTCGACTTCGAGCGTTCGGTGCCGCTCCCGGTCCACGCGTTGCACCTGGTGGAGATGGGGATGATGCAGGGCCAGAACTGGAACCTCGAGGCCCTGGCTGCCGACTGCGCCGCCGACGGTCGGGCGACGTTCCTCCTCGCCGCCACGCCCGAGCCCGTCACCGGCGGCACCGGTGCCCCCGTCGTCCCCATGGCCGTCAAGTAGCACCACGACCAACCCGTTTTGGCGCCGCTCGATCCTCGATATAGCGTGGTCGAAGCCACGCCGAAACGTTGGAGGAACAGCACGTGAAGTTCATCGCCAACATCTCGATGTGCGACCCGACGTTCTACGTCCCGCTCGCGCAGGTGGCGGAGGAAGCCGGCTTCGACACCATCGCGGTACCCGACTCGATCGCGTACCCGAAGGAGTCGTCGTCGACCTATCCGTACAACTTCGACGGCACGCGCGAGTTCCTCGAGAACAAGCCGTTCATCGAACCGATCGTCGCCATCTCGGCCATGGCCGCGGTGACGAGCACGATCGAGTTCCACACGTTCGTGCTGAAGATGCCGATCCGCCATCCGGTGATCTACGCCAAGGAGGCGACGTCGCTGGCGGTGCTCAGCGACAACCGGTTCGTCCTCGGCGTGGGTTCGAGTCCGTGGCCCGACGACTACGAGATCGTGCAGCTGCCGTGGGAGGGCCGCGGCCGGCGCTTCGACGAGTGCATCGAGATCGTGCGCGGCTTCGCCGCCGGCGGGTACTTCGAGTACCACGGCGAGTTCTACGACTTCCCCGCGGTCAAGATGGAACCGGTGCCGACGCAGCCCATCCCGGTGCTGATCGGCGGTCACACCGACGTGCAGCTGCGCCGCGCTGCGCGCCTCGGTGACGGCTGGATGGGCGCGGGCGGCCTGCTCGACGACCTGATCCCGATGATCGACCGCATGAACGACCTGCGGAAGGAGAACGGGCGCGCGGGGGAGCGGTTCGACATCTACGCCACCACGCCCGAGTCGTTCACCGTCGACGGGATCAAGCAGCTCGAGGACCTCGGCGTCACGCACACCGCGGGTGGCTTCGGCCGCTTCAACCCCTACGGGCTCGAGACCGACCCCGAGTCGTTGCAGGAGAAGATCGACGTGCTCCGTCGCCACGGCGACGAGGTCATCAGCAAGCTGCGCTGACTCCTCACACGTCGCGGCAGAAGTGGGCGATGCTCGCCGCGGTTTCGCGGCTGATGTCGGGACAGGCGATGGCCATGACCTCTGATCCGTGCATCGTGCCCATGACCTGTCGGCACCGCGCCGGCACGCCCGCTCGCAGCAGCAAGCGGTAGAACTCGATGCCTTCGTCGCGCAGCGGATCGCACTCGTTGACGCTGATCACGGTGGGTACGAGGCCGGTCACATCGTCCTCGGTGGCGAACGACGGCCACGCGAGCGGATCGCGCGCCTCGAACGCCTCGATGCCGTAGGCCATGGCGCCCCGGTTGTGGTGCAGATCGAGGAAGATCCCGTTGTTCTCGGTCGACGACGGGAAGCGATCCTGGGGCCAGGATCCCGCGATGTAGGGGCACATCGCGTACAGGCCTCGGATGATCCCGAGGTCACCGTCGGCCTTGAGCTTCATGCCAGTGGCCAGGGTCAGGTTTCCTCCACCGCTCTCGCCCGCAACCACGATGCGCGTCGCGTCGATCCCGAGCTCGTCGGCGTGGGCGGCGACCCACTTCACGCCGCTCACGCAGTCGTTCAGCCCGGCCGGGTACGGCGCGACCTCGGGCGCCGACGACGGCGAGACACAGTTGCGGAAGTCGACCATCGCGACCGCCACGCCCTGAGCGGCGATGATCCGTCCCCACGCGCGGTACAACCCGTCGAAGCATGACAACGCCTGCATGCCGCCGCCGTGGATGTAGTACACGCAGGGGAGCGGGACCTCGGACTGCGGGCGGATCAGTTGGATCTTCACCTGGTTGCCGTCGGGCGACGACGTGAACTCGACGGTCGAGATGTCGAGTCCCTTCGACGGCGCGACCGTCTCGTCGTCGAGGATGTCCAGCAGCGCCTTGGCCTGTTCGACTTCGGCCAGTGCCTCGGGCGTGTTCACCTCCGCGAGCAGTTCGTCACGGCTTGGTGACGTCGGTCTGCTTCACCGCCGGAATGAACGCGGCGAAGGCCGCGATGCGCGGATCGATGCGCGGATCGTCCTCGAGCGTGCCCATCTGTCCCCGTCTCGTGCGGTGACGCGGCGCCACCGTGACTCGAGCGGGAGTCTCGCGGCACGGAGGTCCAGGACGCCGTGGCGCCTCGATCAGGCGAAGGGGAGTAGTTCCTCGCCGGACGGTCGACATGCTGGGTGATGAGCCCCGGCCGTTCGGGTCCCGCACTGTGGGGCGAACGAGACCTTCGACCGGCATCCGTCCCGACGGTTGCCCGGTCGAGGGCGTGCTTCCTCCTCCGGGCAGGAGGAGTCCCCATGAACGCACTGCTCGTGAGCTTCGCCGTGATCTTCGTCGCGGAGATGGGCGACAAGAGCCAGCTCATGGCGCTCACCTTCGCCACCCGATACCGCGCGGTCCCGATCCTGATCGGCATCACCATCGCCACCGCGTCGGTGCACGCGGTGTCGGTGCTGCTCGGCGTGGTGCTGGCGGTGAGCCTGCCCACCCATGTGCTCGACGTCGCGGCCGGGCTGGCGTTCCTCGGCTTCGCGGCGTGGACCATCCGGGGAGACCGACTCAGCGACGACGAGGCGGCCAAGGTCGAACGTCAGTCGAACCGGTCTGCCATCGCCGCGGCCAGCGGCGCGTTCTTCCTCGCCGAGCTCGGCGACAAGACCATGCTGGCCACCATCACCTTGGCGTCGACCGACAACCCGTGGTGGGTGTGGCTCGGCTCGACGCTCGGGATGGTCACGGCCGACGCCCTCGCCATCCTCGTGGGCCGGCTCCTCGGGCGACGGCTCCCCGAACGGGCGATCACGATCTTCGCCGCGGCCATGTTCGTGCTCTTCGGTGTCGCGCTCATCGTCGAAGGACTGGGAGTGTTCTGACCCGAGTCGGTGTCGGTGTCCGTCCGGCCACCCGCTGTTCTGCGGCCGTTCACCCGGCGTCGCTACGGTCGCCCCCGTGCCCGAACGAGTGAGCCGGAAGCGGATCGGTTTCCGGATCGCGCTCGGCGTTGCGCTGGTCTGGGCCGCGTGGCCGACGGTGGCGGGCGCGCTCGACGCCGAAGGCGCGCCACGGGATGTCGCGGCCGGGCCACCGGTGACGGCGGCCGGCGTGTCGACCACGGTGAGCACGTCGACGACCGTCAGCGTGGCGCCGACGTCGTCCCCGACCTCGCCCCCGGTACCGGCGACGGAAGCGGCCGTGCCGCCACCGACCACCGAGGCACCGGCACCTGCTGATCCCGCGCCCGCGGTGCGACCTGCCCGCACCTCCGCCCGCACCTCCGCCCGCACCCGCACCCACCGACCCACCGGTGGCCGCGGCCTCAACGCCGAGCCTGTGCGACGCCGCCGCCAGCGACGTCCTCGACGCGATGAACCGCGACCGCGCCGGCAACGGCGTCGGCTCGCTGTGCGCCAACGCGCAGCTCACCGGGATCGCGCAGGCGTGGGCCGATCATCTCGCGCAGACCCAGACCTTCGTCCACCAGGATCTCCTGGCGGTCATATCGGCCACGCCGTTCCACCGGCTGGCGGAGAACCTGCTCGTGGGATCGCGGCTCCTGACCACGGCCCAGATGGAAGGGGCATGGATGGCATCGCCCGGCCACCGCGAACACATCCTCGACGGAAGCCTCGTCGCGGCCGGGGTGGGCACGGCCGTGTCCGCGCAGGGGCGCGTCTACGTGGTCGTCGACTTCGGCGGCGACGTCACGGCTTGACGGTGCGTGCCTTCGTGCTCTTCGGGATGAGGCAGATCGTGTCCTCGGGCGGCGCCGGGAGCTTGCACGGATAGGTGGCCGCGCTTTCGAACGCAGTGGTGGGCGTGGTCTTGCCGTCGATGTAGACGACGACCGGCGCGCCGCCGATGCCGCCGATGGGATCGGCGGGGAGCTTCCGCAGCGCGTTCACGAACGTCTGCTGGGTCAGCTTCGGGCCGGCGTCGTACATCGCGCGCGCCACCATCCGCATGTTCGTGCACGCCAACCCGACCATGCCCCACTTGGTGTAACCCTCGGTGTTGGGCTCGAACGAGTCGCCGGTCTTCGTGTTCTTCGCGTAGACGTCGTTGCACATGGTGCCGATCGGCGGAGGCGCGAACCCGGGCAGACGCCAGTCGCCGGTCACGGTGGCCGACACGAGCGTCGCGCCGTCGTAGTACTTCGCCAGATCGGTGCCGCCGACCTGGAGGACCTTGCTCTGCACGAGGTCGGTGCCGAGCGCGTTGTACGACGTCTCGTAGACCTTGGCCTTCATGCCGGCCTTCTGCATCTCGTTGACGTACACCGGCAACGTCGTGGCCGTCATCACCGGGATCACGACATCGGGCTTCGTGGCCGCGATCTTCATGACCGACTGCGGGATCGGCTGCGTGCACACGATGCTGCCCTGGCACGGCAGCACGTCGTAGGCGACGACTTTCACGCCTGCCTTCTTCAACGGAGCGACCAGCGACTCCTGCACCACGTCGACCTGGTCGGGGAGGTCGGTCGACGCGATCGCAACCGTCTTGCCCTTCAGCGCGCCGCTCGCGATCAGGTCCTCGGCGAGCAGACGGACCTGGCCGTTCGCCGACGGTCCGTACGACGCCAGCCGCCCCTTTGTCTCCTTGTACTGGGCATCGGTGGCGCCACCCACGTACACGAGCGGCGTCTTGTGGTCACCCGCGACGCAGAACGGGCCGGTGCCGGTGAGCGTGTTCGCGTTCACGACGACGAACGCCTTGTCGTCCTCGGTCGCGGCGATGCACGCGGCGTCGCGACTCGCGGGGTTGGTCGGGTCGTACTCCTCGTTCTTCAGGACGACCTTGCGACCGCGGATGCCACCGCACGCGTTGATCTGGTCGGTGAACACCTGGAACATGTCGTTGACGTCGCCCACCGGGAGCGAGTACCCGAGCGGCTCGTACTTCTCGAGCTGCGAGCGGATCTGCACGACCTTGATCGGGTCCTTCGTCGGCGCCGGACCCGACTTCGTGCAGAACGTGTCCTTCGGCGCGAACGGGTTCGCCGCTGCGTCCTGGCTGCCGGTCTGCGCGCCGGCCGCTCCCGACAGCGCGACCGCGATCGTGGCCACGGCGACGCACGCGACCACCAGAACCCTGACCCCCCGGAGGTTCACCACGAGAACGCTAGATCCGGTCAGCGCTTGTGCGCGGTCAGCGACGATCCGGCGTAGATCGCCAGGACCGGCTTGTCCCCGACGATGCCCATCAGCTGTCGCAACGCGCCGTCGATGATCGGACGGGCCTGGTTGCTCGAGGTGCGGACCCGGACCGCGGTGTCGCGACTGCGCTTGGCCAGCTCGGCCTTGCGTTGCGCCGGCGTGATCGTCGGCGTGTCGGTCGGCAGGGCGTCGCGCACCGACGAGATCGGCACGAGCTCCGCGGTCGGGGCGTCGTCGGCCGGCAGCGGCCCCGGGAGGCCCTGCCAGCGCAGGAAGAGCAGACCGCGGGTGCGACCTTGCGTGTCGATCCAGTTCGGTACGCCGGGATCGGTCGGGGACACGACGAAGTGGAGCTTGCCGTCGCTGCCCGTGGTGGCCTGCGTGGCGTTGAGGCTGCTGGTGTGGGTGGCGTACGGCAGCGTCTGGCCGAACGCGTCGGCGATCTCGAAGCCCTGGTAGCGAGCGTCCGATTTCCCGACGGTCACCACGAGCGCCTGGCCTGTGGGCAGGTCGATGGCCGACAACGATGACAGTTGGCCGGCGAGCCCACCCTGGGTCGGCATCGGCGCACGCGCCTGGTTCGCGGGGAACGACGTGAGCAGTCCCTGCCAGAGGCTGATCCAGTACGGACCCTGTTGCGCGACCGCGGCCGTCGCGGCCTTGAGCGCGGTGACGAGTTGCGCGTCGGTGAGCTTCGCCGGGCGCGTCCCCGTCGCGCCGACTGCGTCGAGCGTCAGCTGGTCGGGCTCGGCCTTCGCCCAGTCGTTGAACGCCTCGCGCACCGACACGATCGTCGTCTCGGGCACGGTCGCGAGGTGGGTGCCGGCACTGGTGGAGGCGCCCGCCGCCGGTCCGATGTCGATCGTGTACCGGCCGTCGGCGCCGACCGAGACCTGGTCCTTCTGCACGGTCGCGGTGGGCGTCCCGGTGGTGCCCGAGCCGGGGAAGCCGGTGATCGCCTGGAAGCTGAGGTCGTCGGAGTTCCCGCGCTTCCCGCGCAGCGTGTATTGCCGCGTGCCGTCGACGATCGCGATGTAGCTGATGTTGTCGGGGGAGTAGATGCCCGACCGGACCGGCGGGTTCTTGCCCGGCACCGTGAGCGGATCGGGGTCGCGGAACAGCACCGGGTGATCGGGGTCGACCGCGAGCAGCTGCACACCGAGCAGGAGCTGCGCGAGCTGGCGGACGTACGACGCCGCCTGAGTCTTCCCGTCGGATCCCTGTGGCGCGGGAGAGGCTGCCGCGGATTCGGTGGCGGTTGCGATCGCGTCCTGGAGCGCGGCGAACGCGGTCTTCACGTCGGCGGCCGTCGCGCTGCTCGTCGACGGCGCGCTCGTCGAAGTGGTCTGCGCCGTCGCCGGCGCGAGGGTTGCGCCTGCGAGCGCGCCCACGACGACCGTCACCGCGAGGACGTGACCGGTGGCCCGGAGCATGGTCGTGCTCACTGCGACGACGATCAGGCGTCGCGCGGTTCGGATGTGCGGTAGTCGCCGAACGGCGTGTCGCGCTCGTCGAGTGCCGCACGCAGCCCACTGGACTGGATCCCCGACACGAACTTCTTCATCGACTCGGTGTGGGTGGCGAGTGCGCTGAGCTCGGTGCCCGCCCGGATCGACGAGCGCAGGCCCATGACCTCCATCGCGCGGTGCACCGTGCGCTTGTTGATCTGCACGAGGTCGCTGGGGATCTGCGCGATGCGCGAAGCGATGGCGAGCACCTGCTCTTCGAGCTCCCCCTCCGGGTAGGCGCGGTTGGCCCAGCCGAGCTGCGCGGCCTCGACGCCGGAGAAGGAGTCGCCGGTGAGCATCGACTCCATGCCGCCACGCATGCCGAACAGCCATGCGTGGTACTGCATGTCGGGCGTACCGAAGCGCACCGCGGGGTAGCCGATCTTGGCGTCCTCGGCGACGTACACGAGGTCGCACCCGGTGGCCAGCTCGCTGCCGCCGGCGAGGCAGTAGCCGTGCACCTGCGCGATGACCGGCTTGGCGAGATCCCAGATGCTCATCCAGCCGTTGGTGACGCCCCGCATGTAGGAGCCCTCGCCTTCGGCGTTGTAGTCGAGCGGCTCGCCCTGCGCGTTCGGGTCACCGGAGAGGTCGTAGCCCGCCGAGAAGCACGTGCCCGCGCCGCGGATGACGGTGACGCGGACCGAGTCGTCGCGGTCGGCCTCGCGCGTGGCGGCGAGGATCTCGCGCCGCAGCGTCGCGTTGAGCGCGTTGCGCTTCTCCGGGCGGTTGAGGGTGATCCGGCGCACCATCGGGGCCGGGTCGTCGAGCAGGATGAGCGAGGAGTCCATGGGCCGGAACGTAGGTCAGGTCCCAGCGCAGAGGCCACTGCGCTTCGCCGTGAGAGCAGGTCGCTCAGCCGCCCCGGAACCCGGTCTCGCCGAGTGGGTCCTCGTCGGTGACCTCGATGTGATCGACGTGGGCGTACCTCGGACCCTGCTCGCACCACGTGACCAGCGCGTCGACCGATGGGGCAGGACCCTCGAAGATCGCTTCGACCCGGCCGTCGTCGAGGTTGTGCACCATGCCGCCCACGCCGGCAGCCTGCGCCTGGCGGGCGCACGCGGCGCGGAAGCCGACACCCTGCACGCGTCCGGCCACGAGCACCCGCTTGCGGATCATCCGCCGACGGTATCGTTCGCGCATGGCGGTGGTCGCGCCGAGCGCTGTCGTCGCCGGGTGTCAGCCAGCGGTGATGGTGTCGGTCACTGGCTCGGCGTTCAGCCGAGGCAGAACTCGTTTCCTTCCGGGTCTTGCATCACGACCCAGCGAGCTCCATTGCCGGTTCGCCACTGCGGCGGCGATCCGTCGACCAGCGACGCACCGAGAGCGACGAGGCGCGTGATCTCGGCTTCTGGGTCACGACACGCGAGATCGACGTGCATGCGGTTCTTGGTCGTCTTGCTCTCCGCCACGCGGAAGAAGAGGAGGTGCCGGACGCCGCGATGGTCCGGAGCGTTGATTCGGGCGAAGTCGTCGCGCGCTTCATCGAGCTCGTAGCCGGTTGCCGCGGACCAGAAGGTGGCGAGCGACCTCGGGTCAGCGCAGTCGAATGTCACGTTGAAGATGAACGATGACACGCGTCGAGTCTTGCACGAGCGTCCAGGACCTCTTCCAAGAAGAAGAGCTGTGCTCGAGCGCGCCGCCTGGTGTCAGCGAGCGGTGACGGTGTCGGTGTCGCGCCCGGAGCGCAGCACCACGCCCGGGGTCGCGCCGGTGGCCACGCCGTCCTCGACGACCGCGACCCCGCCGACGAGCACGCGCTTGATGCCCTGCGACCCCGCGGTGAGCCGGGCCGAGTCGCCGGGGAGGTCGGCGACGAGGGTCGCGTCGTCGGAACCGATGGTCTCGGGGTCGAAGAGCACGAGGTCGGCGATCGCACCTTCGCGCAGCACGCCGCGGTCGCGCAGACCGAAGAGCGCAGCCGGCTTGCTGGTGATCAGCTCACCGCGCGCTCGAGCGACACCAGCTGACGCCCGCGGCAGGCAGTCGGCGAGGAAGCGCGTGGTGTACGGCGCGCCGCACATGCGGTCGAGGTGCGCGCCGGCGTCGGAACCACCGATCATCGCACGCGGGTCGTTCCACACCTCGCGGCGCAGGTCCCACGAGCTGCCGTCGTCGTCCTGCGGGATGGGCCACAGCACGGTGCGCAGCTCGTCGGCGATCACGATGTCGAGCAGCGTGCCGAAGTTCGACTGCTTCCGCTCCTCTGCGATCTCGCGCGACGATCCGACCGCGGCAGGGCCTCGTTCTCGGGCGCGTAGACGTCGCCGAGGCGGTAGTCGCCGAAGTCGGCGAGACGACGGAACACTCCCGCCGCCGGCGATTGCGAGCGCTCGAGCATCATGAGCCGGATCTCGGGGTCGCGCAGGCGCTCGATGCGCTCGGGCACCGGCACGCCCGAGGATGTCGCCGCCAACCGGGGATGCAGCCAGATCCCGCAGAAGTTGAGGAAGCTCATGTTCATCGGGACGCTGCACGGGCATGGTGAGCGCCACGAGGCGACCACCGAGCTCGGCGGCGCGGTCACCGGCGGAGAGCTGGCGCGGGACGCGCTCGGGCTCGCGTGCGTCGACGGTGAGCACGTTCCAGTTGAGCGGGCGGTTGGCCGCCGCGCTCACCTGCGAGAGCAGCTCGATCTCGTCGTCGGAGAACTGGTCGAGGCAGCCCTGCACGATGCCCTCGAGCGTCGTGCCCTCGTGCGCGCCGGTCTCCTCGCTCATGGCGATGAGCTCTTCGGGCGTGGCCCAGCGGCTCGCCACCGGATTGCCGTCGCCGTCGCTGTGTGACGACGACTGCGTGAACGAGAAGCCGAGCGCGCCTTCGTCGAGTGCCTTGCCGAGCTCGGTGCGCATCTCGGCGATCTGCTCCGGCGTGGCTGCTCCGCCGATCGCGTCGGTGCCCATCACGTAGCGACGGATCGCGCAGTGGCCGGCGAGGAACCCGGCGTTCACCGCGATGGAACCTTCGAACTTGTCGAGGAACTCACCGAACGTCTCCCACTTCCAGTCGACGCCCTGCTCGAGCGCGGGGAGGGGCATGCCCTCGACGCTGCGCCATCATCCGGCGCAGGTAGTCGGCGTCGCCGTCCTGCAGCGGCGCGAGCGAGAACCCGCAGTTTCCGCCGACGACGGTGGTGACGCCGTGCACGCTCGACGGGCTCGCGGTCGGGTCCCACATGAGTTGCGCGTCGTAGTGCGTGTGCGGGTCGACGAAGCCGGGCGCGAGGACCAGGCCGGTGCCGTCGGTGACGACGGTGGCGTCGTCGTCGAGGCTCCCCACGGCGACGATCCGCCCGTCGGCGATGCCCACGTCGGTGACCACGGCAGGTGCACCGGTGCCGTCGACGACGGTCGCGCCCTTGATGATCTCGTCGAGCACTGGGATCCCCCGATCTCCGGCTGCTGAACTGCAACCCGAAAAAGTCTGACGGAGCGTCAGATTGTAGCCTTGGCCCGCCCGGACCCGCCCGGGCTCACACGAAGACGAGGGGGAGAGCGATGGCCGACTGGCAGCAGCACGAGTGGAAGCTCCTGATCGGGGGTGAGCTCGTCGCCGGAGCGGCCGGCACCGCGCCGATCGTGAATCCCGCGACCGAAGAGGTCGTGGCCGAAGCGCCCGAGGCGTCGGTCGCCCAGGCCCAGGAAGCTGCTCGGGCCGCCCAGGAAGCGTTCCCGGCATGGTCGGCGACACCCGCCGAGGACCGCGCCGCGCTGCTGAAGAAGGCGGCCGCGCGCCTCGAGGAGCTCGGTCCGGACCTCGTGCCACTGATCATCTCGGAGACCGGCGCCACGGCGACCGTCGGCTCGCGCATGCAGGTGCCGGTCGCGCTCGAGCGCTTCCACCGCTACGCGCGCGACGCCACGAAGAGCATCGGCATCCCCATGCCGCCGCAGCCGGTCCAGGCCACACCCCTCGCCCCCGGCGGGCTGATGGGCGCGTACGTCAACCGCCAGCCGGTCGGCGCGGTGGCGTGCATCTCCCCGTACAACTTCCCGCTCACCAACATGGTGGGCAAGATCGCTCCGGCGCTCGCGGTCGGCTGCACGGTCGTGATGAAGCCGGCGCCGCAGGACCCGCTCGCGATCGTCGTGCTCGCCGAGGTGCTGCACGAGGTCGGGTTCCCGCCCGGGGTCGTCAACCTCGTCACGTCGGTGGCACCCGACCCGGCCGCGGCGCTGTCGTCGAGCCGTGACATCGACATGGTGTCGTTCACCGGCTCCACCGCGATCGGCGCGCGGATCTACGAGGCCGGCGCGCCCACGATGAAGCGCGTGCTGCTGGAGCTCGGCGGCAAGGGTGCGGCCCTCGTGCTCGACGACGCCAACATCACCGGCGCGGTCACCGCGATCGCCAGTGTGTGGGGCTTCCACAGTGGGCAGATCTGCACCGCGCCGACGCGTGCGATCGTGCACCGCAGCAAGTACGACGAGCTGGTCGACAAGCTCGCTGCCGCGGCGGGCGCGCTGAAGGTCGGCGACCCGCTCGACACCGACACCATCGTCGGCCCGGTGATCTCTGCCGCACAGCGTGACCGCATCGAGGCGTACGTCGCCGCCGGTGGCAGCGAAGGCGCCGACATCGTGGTCGACGGTCGTCGACCGAGCCACATGGAGCGCGGCTACTACGTCGCGCCCACGCTGCTCGCGGGGTGCAAGGCCGACATGACACCGGTGAAGGAGGAGATCTTCGGCCCGGTGGTCGTGGTCGTGCCCTTCGACGACGACGACGAAGCGATCGCGATCGCCAACAGCACCGAGTACGGCTTGTACGACTACGTCATGACCGACGACACCGAGCGCGGCTTCCGCCTCGCGGGTCGCCTGCGTTCGGGCAACGTCGGCATCAACACCGCGCAGCGCAACATGGAGACGCCCTTCGGCGGCTTCAAGATGAGCGGCATCGGTCGCGACGGCGGTGACTTCGGCCTGCACGCGTACACCGAGATGCAGTCGGTGGTGTGGCCCGCATGACCGACAGCACCTCCTCGGGGCCCAAGCCGATGCTCGACGGCGTGCGCGTGATCGAGTGCTCCCTGCTCGGCCCCGCCGCCATCACCTCGCACCTCGTCGACCTCGGCGCCGAGGTGATCAAGGTCGAGTCGCCCGCAGGCGACTACGGCCGCAAGATGACGTGGCCGTTCTACGGGGACACGTCGCTGCTCCACCTCCACGTGAACCGGGGCAAGCAGTCGCTGGTCCTCAACCTCAAGCAGCCCGACGGCATCGCGGTGTTCGAGGATCTCGTGCGCGGCGCCGACGTCGTCGTCGAGGCCATGCGCCCGGGCTTCCTCGCCAAGATGGGCCTCGGCTACGAGCGACTCAAGGAGATCAACCCGAAGATCGTGATGTGCACGATCTCGGGCTACGGAGCCACCGGTCCGTACCAGAACCTCCCCAGCCACGGCATCGCCTACGACGCGTGGTCGGGCACCATCCAGCCCGTCATCGACGACGAGGGCTTCGCCCGCATCCCCGACCAGGCCAACATCGGCATCACCGCAGGCCCCGCGTTCGGTGCGATCGGCATTCTCGGCGCGCTGCTGCGCGCCGAGAAGACCGGTGAGGGTGCGTGCATGGAGATCGCGCAGTCCGACAGCTCGGCGTACTTCGACTGGTACCGCATCGAGACCTGGAAGGGCTACGACGACTATCCCGACGACGTCGTCACCGGCAACCCGAGCGACGACTTCGAACGCCGCCCGCCCGGTCTCGGCGGCATGTGGGAAGGCGTGCGCTACCAGTACTACGAGGCGTCCGACGGCTACGTCCTGTTCATGGCGTCGGAGCAGTCGTTCTGGAAGAACTTCTGCGAGGGCATCGGCCGCATGGACCTGTTCGAGAAGTGGCCGGGCAAGACCATCGCCGACCACGCCCGCGGCAACAAGGAGCTCCAGACCGAGCTGCGCGACATCTTCCGCACCCGCACGTCGCAGGAGTGGATCGACTTCGCCGACGAGCACAACACGACCATCGCGCCTGCGAACACCGCGCAGACCGTGCGCCACGACCCGCAGTTCCAGGATCGCTTCCAGTGGCAGTTGTCCGACCAGGCCGGCGCCGACATGCTCCTGTTCCCGCTGCACGTCGAGGGCGAGGAGCTGCCGGTGCCGACCAAGGCGCCGGAGCTGGGTGAGCACACCGACTCGGTGCTGCGCGACGTGTTGGGCTACGACGACGCCAAGGTCGCGTCACTTCGTGATGCCGGCGCGCTCGGCTGAACCCGTGACCGAACGCACCGGGCCGCTCCGCGGCATCCGCGTCCTCGACTTCTCGATCGCACTCACGGGTCCCTACGCGGCCGCGCTCATGGCCGACCAGGGTGCCGACGTGGTGAAGGTCGAGCGCCCCGGCATCGGCGACCTCGGCCGCTGGGTCGGGGTCGCGGTCAACGGAATGAGCGCGCTCTACTTCACGTGCAACCGCGGCAAGCGCTCGATCGCGCTCGACCTCCATCAACCGGAAGGCGTGGAGATCGCGCTGCAGCTCGCGGCGGAGTCCGACGTCATCGTCGAGAACTACCGGCCGGGTGTGATGGAGAAGATCGGGCTCGGGTACGAGGCCGTGCGCGCCCTGAACCCGGATGTGGTCTACGCGTCGCTCACCGGGTTCGGGTCGGAAGGTCCCTACCGCAACCGCAGCGCGTACGACACCGTCATCCAGGCCTACGGCGGCTTCGCCATCAACCAGGCCGACCCGACCAACGGGGGCGTGCCGGTGTTCCTGCGCCAGACCGCGGCCGACAAGGTCACCGCGCTCTACGCGTCGCAGGCGATCACCGCGGCACTGTTCGCGCGCGCGAGCGGTCAAGGCGGGCAGCACATCGAGCTGTCGATGGCCGACGCGGTGGTGTCGTTCTTGTGGGCTGATTCCGCCGGCAACGAGGTGCTGCTCGAGACCGACGGTTCGCAGAACTCGTCGTTCGTCGCCGGCTTCCAGC
Organism: uncultured Actinomycetes bacterium; assembly: GCA_963697125.1. GTDB lineage: Bacteria > Actinomycetota > Acidimicrobiia > IMCC26256 > DASPTH01 > DASUAS01. The sequence goes on along the minus strand of CAVOMW010000014.1, from coordinate 112,151 downwards.
CGATGCGCTTCGAGGACGGCTGGGGGATCGTCACCCCGACGTCCGACGCCGACTTCCAGGGCATGTGCAAGGCGCTCGACGTCGAGGGGTGGGACGACCCACGCGTCGCCACGATGACGCAACGGCGCGAGAACCGCGACGTCATGGAACCGATCATGGACATGGTGTACGCCAACGCCGCCAACCTCACGCAGGCGCAGGCGACCGAGCGGTTCGAGGAACAGCGCGTCCCGTTCGCGATGATCCTGTCGCCCGATCAGCTCACGCGCGACGAGCATGCGGTGGCGATCGGGCTGTTCGTCGAGGACGACCACCACATCGTCGGGAAGACGCGCATGCCCCGCCACCCCACGCGCTTCCGCGGCACCCCGGCCGAGCTCACCAACCACTCACCCGGCCTCGGTGAGCACACCGACGAGATCCTCGCCGACCTCGGCCGCGCCGACGACGTCGCCCGGCTCAGGGAGTCCGGCGTCGTCGCGTAGCCACCCAACAACAAGGTTGCGTCACTTGAGGGCGCCCGAGGCACCTCAGGTGACGCAACCTCGTGGGGTCAGTCGACGGCGGGGTGCTCGTCGGCCATCTCGCGGAGCTTGTTCTTGAGGATCTTGTCGAGGGTGCCGGTGGGGAACTCCTCGACGAAGTAGACCGCGCGCGGCACCTTGAACGACGCCAGGTTGTCGGTGGCCAGCGTGATGATCTCGCCGGCGACGACATCGTGGTCGTGGTCGCCCGCGGCCGGGATCACGAACGCCACCGCGACCTCGCTGAGGAACTCGTGCTGCTTGCCCACGATGGCGACGGACTGCACCGCGGGGTGCGACACGATGAGATCCTCGACCTCCTTGGCCGACACGTTCTCGCCGCCGACCTTGAGCAGGTCCTTGTCGCGCTCCTGGTAGAAGACGTTGCCGCCGGCGCCCATCTTCACCATGTCGCCGGTCTTGAACCAGCCGTCCTCGAACGCCTTGGCGTTGGCCTCGTCGTTGTCGTAGTACTCGAGGAACAGCTGGATGCCGCGCGTGCCGCGCATCCAGAGCTCGCCCATCTCGCCCTCGGCGCAGAGCTCACCGGTGTCCTGGTTCGACGACCGCGATCTCGTAGCCGGGCGTGACGTGTCCCATCGAGCGCATCGGGAGCTTCTCCGAGGACTTGGCCGTGATGCAGTGCGTCACCGTCTCGGTCATGCCGTACGCGGCGTAGACGTCGATCCCGAACATCTTGTCGAGGTCGGGCATGATCAGCCCGAACACGCCGACACGCAAAGTGTGGTCCGTCGGCTTGTCGGGACTGCCGAGCGCGCCCATCACGAACGGCATCACCGAGATGTGCGTGACGCCGTGCTCGACGACCATCGGCCAGAAGCGGCTCTGCGACCACTTCGGCATGAGCACGACGGTGGCGCCGACACCGAACGCGGAGAACATGCTCCAGCTCTGCGCGTTCACGTGGAAGAACGGCAGGTAGATCAGGTAGGTGTCGTCGGTCGTGATGTCGATGTTGCGCGGCCCGGTGCGGCTGGCCCAGATCGCGTTGGCGTGCGTGTGCACGACCGCCTTCGGTCGGCTCGTGGTACCCGACGTGAACATGATCCCGAACGGCAGCATGGGCTCGGGTGCGCGTGGCGTGAAGTCGGCGGCGTCGCCGACCAGCGAGTCGAACGTGTCGAAGCCGTGGGCCGCATCCTCGGCGCTGGCCGGCTCACCGCTGTTGTCCCCGGTGACCGCGATCCACTTCAACGCGGGTGCGGCGGCTGCGACCATCGCCGCGTACTGCGGTTGCGTGATCGCGGCGACCGCACCGACGTGCTCGGCGAAGTACGTGACCTCGGCGCCGACGGACTTGGTGTTCGTGGTCACCGCGACCGCGCCGAGGGTCGCGCAGGCCAGGAACGACAGCACCATCTCGGGACAGTTCTCCGAGTGGATCAGCACCTTGTCGCCCTTGGCGATGCCGCGCGCGGCGAGGCCGGCAGAGAGCTTGCGCACATCGGCGAGCAACTCGGCGTAGGTCCAACGTCGACCGTCGCCTTCGCGCGGTGCCCACACGAGCGCGTCGTGGTCGGGCTTGTGCTCGGCCCAGTGCTGGAGCAACCACGGGATGTCCTGGCCGTGGGTCTGGAATTGTTCGATCGCTGCAGTCTCCATGCCCGGCACGCTACCGAGCCCGCCAGTCGACCGAGAAGTCGATGGCCGAGTGCGGCGCACCGCCCCAGGTGCTGTCGACCGCTCGGTGCTGCACCAGCGACGGGGAGTGGTGCCAGAGCGGCGACCAGCGCGCCGCCAGCCGCGAGATCCGGAGATCGAGCGGTCCGTGGCCGTCGTCCCACCACTCGACCAGCGAGCGCGCGGTCGTCACCGACATCACCATCCCCTGGCTGCCGTAGAAGCGTGTGGGATCGGCCACCGTCGCGGTGACGCCGTCGCCGGCTCGCGCGACGACGTTGGGGTTGTACAGCGACCCGAAGAGATGACCGTCGGCGCGCCGCTCCACGACGGGACCCCAGTGCTCGAGGTTGTGGCGGAGAGAGCGGTTGAACGACACGTCGTCCTCGGAGAAGAGGAACACGTCGTCGTCGCCGTCCGACTCGTCGACGGCACGGGTGAGCAGTTGGAGCCCGGCGTCGTTGATCCGCTCGATCTTCCGCGCCGCCCTGCTCTCGTCGATCACCACGGTGGGCGGGGAGCCCCAGTCCGTTCGCCCGAGGTCGGCGAGGGTCTCCGCGCAGACGTCGGCCCGCTCCTCGCAGGAGAGCACGTACGCCCGCACGGCGATGACGCTACAAGCCCCGCCGGGTGCCGAGACCGGCCGGACTGCTTGCCCTGGTCAACTAACGTCGGCGGCTGCGCCCAGAGCGGCCGGAGCCGCGATACTGGTGTCCGACGAAGGAGTTGCCGCTATGGACACACCCCGCATCATCTCGGTCGACGACCACGTGGTCGAGCCGCCGGACCTCTGGACCGAGCGGATCCCCGCCAAGTTCAAGGACCGCGCCCCGCGCGTCGAGCGCGACTCGGCCGTCTTCCACTTCGAGGGCGGGGTGTTCTCCTACGAGAAGGGCGTCGACGGCGGTGAGCCGTGCGACTGGTGGATCTACGACGACCTGATCTACCCGTTCCCCAAGTTGTCGGCCGCGGTGGGCTTCTCCGAGCTCGACGTCACGCCCACCACCTTCGACGAGATCCGGCCCGGGTGCTGGATCCAGTCGGAGCGGCTCATCGACATGGACGCCAACCACATGGACGCGTCGATCTGCTTCCCCAACACGCTCCCTCGCTTCTGTGGCCAGACGTTCCTCGAGCGCGACGACAAGGAGCTCGCGCTCCTCTGCGTGCAGGCCTACAACGACTGGATGATCGAAGACTGGTGCGGTGGTGACGGCAAGGGTCGTCTCATCCCGCTCACGATGGTGCCGCTGTGGGACGTCGAGCTCGCCGCCGCCGAGGTGCGACGGTCCGCCGCCAACGGCAGCTTCGCAGTGACGTTCCCCGAGAACCCGTTCCCGCTCGGTCTGCCGTCGATCCACGACAAGGACCACTACTGGGAGCCGTTCTTCCAGGCCTGCCAGGAGACCGAGACGACGATCTGCATGCACATCGGGTCGAGCTCGAAGATGCCCTCCACGTCACCCGACGCCCCGTTCATCGTGAGCTCCACCCTCACGTTCTCGAACGCGATGGGTTCGATGTGCGACTACATCTTCTCGGGCACGCTCGAGCGGTTCCCGACCCTCAAGATCGCGTACTCCGAAGGTCAGGTCGGCTGGATGCCCTACGTGATGGAGCGCGCCGACAAGCTCGCCGCCGAGCGCGCCGCCAACAGCTTCGGCACGTCGTTGCCGCAGCCGCCGTCGAGCTACGTGTCGCGCATCTACGGCTGCATCTTCGACGACGAGATCGGCCTCGCCAACCGTGACGTCATCGGCATGGACCAGATCTGCTTCGAGACCGACTACCCGCACGCCGACTCGACCTTCCCGCACTCGAAGAAGGTCGTCGAGGACATCTGCACCCAGGCCGGGCTGAACGACGAGGAGCGCTACAAGCTCCTGCGGGGCAACGCGATCACCGCGTTCGGCCTGGAGCGCTTCGGCATCACGAAGTAGCGCGAGCAGCGATCGCGTGACCGCCGACGACACGCTGCTCGTCGTCGACGACGCCGACGGCGTTCGCATGATCACGATCAACCGGCCCGAGGTGAAGAACGCGCTGACCGCGGCGATGCGGGCGCAGTTCTGCGCGCTGATCGAGGAAGCCGACGCCGACGACGCCGTGCGCGCGGTCATCGTCACCGCGGTCGACCCGGTGTTCAGCGCGGGCGTCGACTTCAAGGAGGTGGCCGCGGGCGGCGGCTCGCCCTCTTCCTCCAACCCGGGCGCGGCGCTCCGGGCCGCGACCACGCCGGTGGTGTGCGCGGTCAACGGCGCGTGCGTCACCGGTGCCCTCGAGCTCGCCCTGAGCTGCACGTTCATCGTGGCGTCGGAGCGGGCGCGCTTCGCCGACACCCACGCCCGCCTCGACGTCGTCGCCGCGTGGGGCCTCACCGCGCTGCTTCCCCGGGCGGTCGGCGTCCGCAAGGCGGCCGAGCTGTCGATCACCGGTAACTTCGTCGACGCCGACGAGGCGCTGCGGATCGGTCTCGTCAACCACGTCGTGCCGCACGACCAGCTGCTCACCTTCACCCTCGCGTTGGTCGGCGACATCGCGCGCACGGGAGCGGTCTCGGACGTTCTCGACCTCTACCGGCGCGGCGAGGGTATGCCGCTCGACAACGCGCTCAGACTCGAGGCGGAGCACGCCGCGGGGCGACGAGTCGATCCGACCGCGTTCGGCGCCGCGGGCGCGGCGGCCGCCGCGCGGCAGAAGTCATGACCGACGAGTCGACCCAGGCGCGCGTCGTCGACGCCGCCGTCGCCTGCATCCTCGACGAGGGCTTCTACCGCGCCAGCTCCAACAAGATCGCCAAGCGCGCCGGTGTGACGTGGGGTGTGATCCAGTACCACTTCGGCACACGCGAGGCGCTCATGGTCGCGGTGCACGAGCGTGGCCTCGAGGAGCTCGACCGCGCGCTGGCCGGCGCAGTGATCGTGGGCGACACGGTCGAGGCCCGGCTCGCGTGCTTCGTGGACGCGCTCTGGACGTACTACCGCCGCCCCGAGTTCCTCGCGTACATGCAGGTCGTGTTGAACCTCAGCCACGACCCGACCACTGCGGACTCGACCCGGCTGGCGCTGAAGACCTCGCACGACCAGGTGGGGGAGCGGCTGCCGGCGATGGGTCGCGCGGTGCTGGGCGACGGCCCGTCCGACGCCGAGGTCGCCGAGACCAGCCGCTTCCTCTACAACGTCGTGCGCGGGCTGGCCCTCGACCAGGACCTCCTCGACGCGATGCCGGTCGAGCACTCCGGTGCTGCGGCGTTCGATGCGCAGCGCGACGAACTGGTGCGGGTGCTCGCGGCGTCGCTGCGCGGCTGAGCTCAGGGCCGACGCGTCAGAGCCCCGCGGCATCGCGGAGCGCCGCGTGCGTGCCTCGAGATCGTCGAGCGAGGCCTGCGCGCGCTCGAGGAAGTGGTCGGCGAAGACCCGCCGTTGCTCCGAGATGTTCTCGGGAAAGCGCACCACCTGACACGAAGCGGTGACGTTGTACGCCGCGTGGATCCGATGGGCCGACCACGCCTCGTCGAAGGTGATCGCCGTCGCGCCGGCAGCGCGCCGCAGGTCGAGGTAGAAGCGCAGCAGGTCGCGTTCGTGTTCGCGGCGGTCGTCGATCGACATCGCCATCGTCAGCAGGTAGCTGATGTCGCGGATCGGGGTGTTGACGTTGATGATCCCCCAGTCGAGGAAGCCGACCCGCCCGTCGTCGAGGAAGAGATTGCCGATGTGGGTGTCACCGTGGATCACGGTGTGCGGTCCCTCGTGCCAGAGCCGCTGCAGCTCGTCGTGATGGGCGATGTAGATCTCGGCGATGTCGACGAACGCGTCGGTGAGCCGGTCGCGGTGGTGGTCGATGCCCTCGCGCAACATCCCTGCGGCGTAGTCACTCGTCGGCCGGCTCACGTGCACCCAGGACGCCTCGGCGGCGCGGCGCGCCGGATCGTCGAAGCGGATGTGCAGCGCGGCGAGGTCTTCGATCGCGCCGGCGGCCGAGTCGACCGGGATGCCCCAGGTGCCGTCGGACACCTGGCAGCCTGCCGTCACGAGATCCTCGAGGAGGAGCACGAACCGACCCTCGTCGTCGGTGCGGGCGACGTGGGCGTCGGGAACCCGCGTGGCCAGCGACGGCGCCAGCTCGGCGTAGAAGCGCGCTTCCCGGTGGCCCATGCCGGTGGCGATGATCTGCGCCCGCCGGTCGTCGTTCGGCGGCAGCTTGCAGAACATCACCTCGGGCGCGTCGGTCGAGTGTGCGTATCTCACGCGCAAACGTGCGTGGGCGTTGGTGACCTCGTCCCGCTCGAGCACTTCGACCGCGTCGACCTCCGTCCCGGGATGGCGTTCGGCGAGGGCAGCCGTGAGCCACGCAGGCGTGACGTCGTCCGCAGTCGTCGGCCATGCGAAGTCGTCCATCGTCACCCGTCTCCTATGCGTCGGTCCGATCGGGGAGCCGGCGATCGACCCAGGTGGCACCAGCGGCCACCGCCCAGAACAAGAGCGTGATCGCGATGCCGTTCAGGATCACGCGCAGGTAGCCGTGCGCGGCCACGTCGGCGAACGGGTACGGATACCAGTCGCGGACGAGCGGGCCCCGGATGGCGGTGGCGACCATGTAGACCACCGGGAAGAGCACGGTCCACGCCGCGATCCGCGCCGACGTGAGGCGCCTCGGGCCGAACAGGAGCCAGCCGGCGACCGCGACGATGGGCACCACGGTGTGCTGCAGCTGATTCGCGATCTGCTCCCAGGTGTCGAGGTCGAGGAGATGGCTCAGCGCGACGTGGAAGACCACGAACGTGACCGAGATCGCGACCACACCCATGAGGCGGAACACCGCGAAGACGGTCGAGGCGATCTGCGGCCGCAGCGCCAACAGGAGGCACGTGACCCCGACGATCACGTTCGATTGGATCGTGAAGTACCAGAACACGTTGAACACGCGTGCTCCGGCGGAATGGAAGTGCCCGCCGGTGTTGTCGGCCGCGTTCACGCACGTGATGACGAGCTCGACGACGACGAGCACGAACGTGAGCGCGAACCAGGGCCGGGCCCACTTCTGCGACATCGGCCGACGCTACGCCAGAACGGCGCGCCGAGGTCTGGGCTCAGGGCGAGAGGACGAGACCGCTGCGACCGGCCGAGACCAGCACGTGCTCGGCGTTGTCGACCTGGTTCGCCGCGGTGCCGCGCACCTGGCGCACGCCCTCGAGGATGTTGTTCATCCCGTGGATGTACGCCTCGCCGAGCAGGCCGCCGTTCGGGTTGACCGGCAGCTTCCCGCCGACCTCGATGTTGCCGCCGGCGATGAAGTCGGTGGCCTCGCCCGGACCGCAGAACCCGAACGCTTCGAGCTGGATGAACACGATCGGCGTGAAGTTCTCGTAGATCATCGCCACGTCGATGTCGTCGGGCGTGAGCCCGGTGGCCTCGTAGAGCTGCTGGCCGAGGAAGGCGCCTTCCTCGTAGCCGGCGAGGTCACCGCGGTAGTAGCCGAACATCTCGTCGCCGTCGCGCAGGTGGGCCTGGCTGGCGGCGGCGACGCGCACCGGTTCGTGCGGCAGGTCGCGGGCGCGGTCCATGCTCGTGACGACGAGCGCGACGCCGCCGTCGCTCTCCTGGCAGCAGTCGAGCTTGCGCAGGATCGGTTCGACGATCCAGCGCGACTGCTGATGCTGCTCGAGCGTGAGCGGCTGCTGGTAGTAGAACGCGTTGGGGTTCGTGGCCGCGTGCTTGCGCGCCACCACCGGGTAGAGGCCGAAGTCGACGTTGGTGATGCCGTAGGTGTGCATGTAGCGCTGGTACCAGAGCGCGTACACCTTGGCCGGAGTGTCGAGGCCGAACGGCAGGTACCAGTTCCAACCCGGCGGCACCACGCGCGACTTGTTGTTCTCCGCGATGGGTTGACCGAAGCGACGCCCGGATCGCTCGTTGAACGCGCGGTACACGACGACCGCGTCGGCGGCACCGGACGCCACCGCCGCGGAGGCGAGTTGCACGGTCGCGCACGCGCCGCCGCCACCTCCGCGCGTGCGGGCGGTGAAGCGCAGCGACGGGATTCCCGCGCCGCGCATCACGGCGAGCTCGTCGTTGACGTCCATGGCGAAGGTCACCGCACCGTCGATGTCGGCGGGGGTGAGTCCGGCGTCGGCCACCGCGGCCGCGACCGCTTCGCCCGCGAGCTGGAGCTCGCTGCGACCCGAGTGCTTGGAGAACTCGGTCTGGCCGATGCCGACGATGGCGGTGTCACGAGAGAGCGGCATCAGGCGCCCTGATCTCTCGGCGCCCGGAACTGTGGGAGCACCACGCCGTCGACGTCCTCGATGCTCACCATGACCTCCATGCCGTTCGTGACCTCTTCCTCGGGTACGCCGAGCAGGTTGGACACGAAGCGGATCCCTTCGTCGAGCTCGACGAGGACCACGACGCGTGGCTCGGCATCGGGCTTGGTGGGGTGGTGCGACACGATCCACGTGTACACGTGGCCGTGTCCGCTCGACTCCTGCGTGTCCCACTCCACCGAATGGCACTCGCCGCACATCGGCGCGGGCGGATGACGCACCACGCCACACGACGCGCACCGCTGGAACACGAGCCGGCCCTCGGCGATCGCATCCCAGAAGAACTGGTCGTCGAGCGTGGGGGACGGCGGGATGACGGACGGCACGCTACGGCCTCCAATCCAGGATCGCCTTCGCTTCCGCGAGGGCATCGATGCGGGTGTCGTCGTAGCCGAGCTCCTGCAAGATCGCCCGCGTGTCCTGGCCCGGAACCAGCGGCGGCCCCTGCACGACGCCGGGCGTCTCCGCGAAGTCGAAGAGCAGCCCGAACTGCTCCATCTCGCCCACGATCGGGTGGCGGTACTTCGCGACCCATCCCTTGTCGATCATCTCCGGATCGTCGAAGAGACCGAGAACGAAGTCGGGGTTCGACACCTCGCACGGCACGTCCGCCGCATCGAGGGTTGCGAACCACTGCGCCGCGCTGCGGGTGCGGAACGCGGGCTCGAGCGCGCCGAACGCGGTGGCGTCGGTGACCTTGTCGACGCCGAGCGCCGCCGCGAGTGCGCTGCGCTGCTCGTCGGTCGTCGCCGCGACGCACAGCCACCCGTCGGCGGTGTCGTAGAGGCGCTGCGTCGCGTGGTACCCGAGCTGCATCGCATCGAGGCTCGGACGGTCGCCGTGGCGGGTGCCGTCGGCCAGGCTCCACGCGATCGACGCGTTGAGCAGCTGCGCGTACATGATCGAGGTGTCGACGAACTGGCCTTCGCCGGTGCGGTCGCGGTGGTACAGCGCCTGCACCATCGCGATGGCCGACAGGAACCCGTTGCCGGTGTCGCCCAGCGAGACGACCGGCCAGAGCGGGATGCCGTCGTGGTCGAGACCGCCGTCGAGCCAGTCGGGACCCGCCAGCGCGGCGCCGGTCTGGTCGTTGCCCGGCAGCCCCTCGCGCGCGCCGTGCTCGAAGCCGCGCGTGTGGCAGTAGATGAGATCGGGCTTGATCGCCCGCAGGCTCTCGTCGTCGACCCCGAGACGGATCGCCGCGTCGTAGCGCATGTTGTGCTGCACGATGTCGGCGCTCGGCGACCAGCTCGTGGAGGATCTCCATCGCCGCCGGGTCCTTGAGGTTCAGCGCGATGCTGCGCTTGCCGCGGTTGCACGCCATCGCGATGTGCGTGCTCATCCAGTAGAAGTCGTGCAGCGGGTTGACCTTGATGACCTCGGCGCCGAGGTCGGCGAGCATCATCGTGCCCCACGGTCCTGCGACCGCGAGCCCGAGGTCGATCACGCGCACCCCGGCGAGTGGCGACGACGGTGCCGGTGTCGACGTGCGGGGGGCGGGCGTCGCGGTCGTGAGCGCGTCGGCTTCGGTGCGCACCGCATCCGTGTGCGCGCCGACGGTCGGTGGTGCCGCGGGGGTCTCGGTCGGACACGCGTGCAGGTCGTACACGCGTCCCACTTGGCGCACGGGACCGAGCTCCGGATCATCGACTTCGATCACGCAGCCATCGGCGACGAACGCGTCGTCGTGCAGCGCCTCCTCCGGCGAGCGCAGCGGCTGGAGCGGGACGCCGACCTCGGCACCGAGCTCGACCCACGGTTCCGACGGGAACTTGGCGATGGCCTCGGCCATGAGCGGTTGGTAGTGGTGGAGCAGGAGCATCTCGTTGACGTCCATGCCGATGCGCGTGGTGGCGTCCCGCGGGCGCGTCGTCTTCTCGGTGCGCTGCGGGCGGTCACCCTCGGCCGCGCTGATGACGAAGTCGGGGAGCGGCACCCACTGGTGGATCCACCGGCCGTCGGCGCACCGGAACACACCCTTCGGCGCGCGTGGGTCGCTGATCCAACTCTGGTAGTTCGGCGTGTCGACGTGTTCGACCCGCTGCCAGGCGGAGAGGGTGGTGGCCAACACGCCCTGCAACAGCGACGTCGAGACCCGCTGGCCGCGGCCGGTCTGCTCGCGCACGCGCAGCGCGGCGCTGATCGCGAGCGTGGCCAGGTAGCGCCGACGCCATGCTCACCCACGGCACGCCCGAGTGAAGTGGACCGGAGCGGGGCGCGGCGACCCAGCAGTCGTCGGGCACGACGAGGTCGGGGAACGCGGGTGGGACGCCGGCCAAGCGGGCGAGCGTGCCGCCGGGCACGCCGCGGCTCTCCCACTGGTGGCCGGTGCGCGCCGCGACCAGCGCGTCGACCGCGGGACGATCGGCGTGCGCGCCGTCGTCGCCGTACGCCGTGATCGAGCAGTACACGAGCCGGGGGTTGCGCGCGAGCAGCGTGTCGTGGTCGACGCCGAGTGCGGCGGCGATGCCGGGGGCGAAGTTCTCGATGAGGACGTCGGCGTGAGATGCGAGCACGCGAACTCGTTCGCGGTCGTCGGCGTCGTGCGGATCGAAGACCGCGCTGCGCTTGCCGCGGTGCCACACCTGGGCACCGCTGAACGCGCGCGTCGGGTCGCCGCCCGGCGGTTCGATCTTGGTGACCTGCGCGCCGTGGTCGGCGAGCAGCATGCCCGTCACCGGTCCTGCGATCCCCTGCGTGAGGTCGAGCACGGTCAGGCCGTCGAGCACACCCGTCATGCCTGCAGTCCGATCATGTGGGTACCGCCGTTCGGTAGACGTCGGGGTTGGAGAACTCCCGCCAGCGAACCACGAGGTCGTCGCGGAAGTACAGGAACATGATGTAGTGGTTCCGGTAACGCTGCTCGCTCCCACGGACGCGGTTGTCGCCGCGCACCTCGACGATCACGAGGTCGGGGTCGACGGTGGGGAAGTCGTCGACCACCACGTACGACACCTCGTCGAAGCGCTCCTGCACCGAGGCGAGCATCGCCGCCAGCTCGGCCTTCCCGTGGCGCTCGATCGAGTAGTACGGCGCCTCGTAGACGACGTCGTCGGCGCAGTGGTCGAGCTGGCCCTGGGGGTCGCCGGCGGAGAAGCAGGCGAGCATGTGGCGGACGATCTCGAGTTTCGGCGGGTCGAGACGGGACATCGGCGGGAGCATAGTAGTTACTAGGTAGCTGTGCCCGGGCCCGGCGTGGGCCGGTCGGTGTAGGTTTCGCGCCATGCCCGAACAGCCCGCATCACAGGCCGCGGAACCCTTCGAGGAACCGCCCCGGGAGGAGATCCCGGGCATCAGCCGCGGCCACGTCCAGTACATGGAGTCGTCGGATGCGGAGGAGGTGTGGTGCGTCGCCGGCATGCACCACGTGATCGTCCACACCATCGGGCGCAAGAGCGGCAACGAGCACAAGGTGGCGCTGCCGTACTGGGTCGACCGTGAGGGCAACCGGGTCGTGGTGGCGTCGTTCTCCGGTGCGCCCGACCACCCGAGCTGGTACCTCAACCTGACCGACCGCGACGCCAACCCCGAGGTGAAGATCCGGGTGCAACAGGGTCTGTTCTGGGCCGACGCCCAGATCCTCGAGGACAGCGACTACGCCGAGACCTGGGCCGGCCTCACCGCCGATCGCCCGTGGTACGACGACTACCAGAGCCGGACCGATCGGCAGATCCCGCTGGTGCGTCTCGTCGAGCTCCGTTCCGCCTGAGCGCGGCGGCACGGAACGCGCGGTGGACGTCTCCGGCATCATCTTCGCGTCGATCGACTGCGACGCCGACGCGGTCGAGGACTGGAACCGCTGGTACGACCTCGAGCACCTGCCGCCGAACATCGCGCTGCCGGGGATCATGTCGGGCAAGCGCTACGTCGCGCCTCCCGCGCTGCACGAGGTGCGCGCACCGGCCGACCGGTTGGAGGGCTTCGCCGACGGTCGGGGCGTGCACGTCACCGTGTACACGCTCAACGGCGCTCCCGCGCAGGTGCTGGCCGACATGACGAGCACTCGCGACGTGCTCGAGGACGCCGGGCGCATGTTCGCGCCCGAGAAGAAGATCGTGCGCGCCGGCGACGCGATGACTCTGTCATGGGGTGTCGGCGATCCGGCGCTGAAGGCCGACCCGATCGATCTTCCGCACATGCAGCACACCGCCATCCGCGCGGTGATGCGGCGAGGTGGCGACGACGCCGCCGCGACGAGGTTGCGCCCGCGGCGGTGGGCGTCGACGGTGTGCACGTCGTGCTCGGACACCGTTCGATCAACGACGCGTCGCTCGACCTCGACCTGTACCTGCTCGAAGGCGACCCGGTTGCAGTGACGCGCCGGCACGCGCCGCGGCGCCGTACGGCCGCGACACCGAGATCCTCCTCGACGCGCCGTTCCGAGTGATCGTGCCCTTCGACTACGGCTTCGCGGACGAGATCCGCGCCAGTTCGTTGCCCCAGAAGATCGACGGGAGTGGTTGAGCAGATGAGACCGGCACATGAGGACGGGCGCATGAGGACCAGCGCATGAGGACTGTCGCGATCACCGGGTCGGCGTCGGGGATGGGGGCCGCGCTCAGCGAACGCCTCACCGCCGCCGGCGACCGCGTCATCGGCGTCGACCTCCGCAACGCCGACGTCGAGGCCGACCTCGGGACACCCGCGGGCCGGGCCGACGCCATCGAGCGCGTGACCGAACTGTCCGGTGGCGCGCTCGACGGACTGGTCACGCTGGCGGGACTCGCCGGACTTCCCGAGCGGCCCGCCTCGTTGCTGATCTCGGTGAACTACTACGGCACCGTCGAGCTGCTCGCCGGACTGCGGCCCCTGCTGGCGAAGGGCACCGATCCCGCAGCCATCGCGATCAGCTCGAACTCCACGACCTGCCAGCCCGGTCTCGACGAGAACCTCATCGCCAGTTGCCTCGAAGGCGACGAAGAGGCCACGCGCGCGCTCGCCGGTGAGGGCGAGTCGCTCAGCACCTACCCGGTCACCAAGACCGCGCTCAGCTGGTGGGTGCGCCGCCACGCACCGACGCCGGAGTGGGCGGGGGCGGGCATCACGCTCAACGCGGTCGCGCCCGGCGCGATCCAGACGCCCTTGTTGCAGGAGGGCCTCGACCACCCGACCGTCGGGCCGCTCATCGACGGCTTCAAGTCGCCGCTGGGTCGCAACGGCCGTCCCGACGAGATCGCGTCGTTGCTCGAGTACCTGCTCGGTCCGAACGCGCGCTTCTTCTGCGGGTCGATCGTCTTCTGCGACGGCGGGATGGACGCGCAGTTCCGGGCCGACGACTGGCCCCGACCCTGGAGGCCGTGATGGCGACGCACGACGAGCTCGACGCGATCGAGCACATCAAGAAGCTCAAGGCCCGGTACTTCCGGTGCATGGACACCAAGGACTGGGACGGCTTCCAGGCCGTGTTCGCCGACGACGCGACCATGGACACCACCCAGGAGGCACCGAACATCGAGGTGGTGGTCGGTGCCCCCGAGATCCGCCAGTTCGTCGAGGGATCGGTGGGACCGGTCGTCACGACGCACCACGGCCACATGCCCGAGATCGAGATCACGTCGCCCACCACGGCACGCGGGATCTGGGCCATGCAGGACTTCCTGCAGATGCCGGAGGGTTCCCCGTTGGGCGTGAAGAGCCTGGTCGGGTGGGGTCACTACCACGAGACCTACGAGCTCGTCGACGGCGAGTGGAAGATCAAGACGCTGGTGCTGACGAGGCTGCGGCGCGACGTCGAAATGGCGTAGGTGAGCTACGACCCGCGGTTCCGTCCGCCGCAACCCGAGACGCCGGCGCCCGACGCGTTCACCATCCACCGCTCGATGGTGCGCGACGAGCTCGAGCTCGGCGTACGTGCGCGAGGGCGTGGGTGGTACGCCGATGCTGCTGCTGCACGGCTACCCCGAGACGAAGCGGATCTGGTGGCGCAACATCGCGCCGCTCGCGGCGGCCGGCTTCGAGGTCATCGCCCCCGACCTGCGCGGCTACGGCGACAGCGACCTGTCGGCCGACGACGTGTACGACCTCGCGGTGTACTCACGCGACGTGCACACGCTCGTGCACGACGTGCTCGGCCACGAACGGTGCATCGTCGTCGGTGGTGACATCGGCGGTGTCGTCGGTGTCGACCTCGTGCACCGCTTCGGCGACTTCGTCGAGCGCTTCTGCTTCTTCAACACGGTGCCGCCGGCGGCGATCGAGGAGTACGCGGCCGCCGGTCTCGACTACGGGTCGCTCAGCGCACTGAGCGACGGCCCCACCGGCGACTACCGCGAGCTCCAGGGCGCGCGCCCCGACGAGCTCGCGGCGATGTTGCCGACCGACGCGGCGCGGCGCCAGTGGATCGCGGGCATGTACTCCAGTCGGCTCTGGGCGTCGCCGGGCACGTTCGGACGCGCGCGGACCTCGACTTCATGACCGAGCCCTTCGCCGACGAAGCGCGCCTGCGCGCCGGGTGGTCGGCGTACCAACTCGGGCACGGCCGGCCGATGACCGAGCCGCCCCTGCTGGCGGGCACGGTCGACGTGCCGACGCTGCTGCTCTACGGCACCGACGACCATGTGGTCGACGACGACTTCGTCATGTTCTGCGAGCGCGCGTTCACCGACCGCATCGGCCCGTTGCTCATCCCCGGCGCCGGCCACTTCCTCCAGTGGGAGCGCGCCGACATCTTCAACCCGCTGCTCGTCTCCGTCTTCAGCTGAAGGAGACGCGGTCGCGCGTCGTCAGCCCCGGAAGTGACGCGAGAGGTCGCCGACGAGGTTGATGTGGAACTCGCGGTCGGCGAACTGCCAGCCGTTCGTGCCGCGGCGGTAGCGGTCGATGTAGCGACCCGAGAGGATCGGCGCGATCGGAGTGCCGGGCTCACCACCCTGCAACACGGTGTAGTAGCAGCGACCGGAAGCCTCGTCGGCACCGTCGACCAGGTCGATGATCAGGTTGTCCATGAGGTGGCGCGTGCGCGGGACGCCGTCGTAGAGGATCACGTTCTCGTAGACCGCGCGCACCTCATCGCGCGTGGTGAGCACCGCGCCGGTGGCGGCAGAACGCCACGTGGCGTCGGCGAACATGTCGGTCACGCCGTCGAGATCGCCGCCGTCGAGGAGCTCGGCGTAGCGGTACACGAGGGCGCTGATGTCGTCCCGGTCGCTCACGGTTCGCACCGTACCGCGGGGTCGTAGCGTGTGAGAATCGACGCGCAGAAGGGAACTGAGCATCCATGGACATCAACGAGGTGCTGCTCGACGCGTTCGGGCGGGTCCGGGACACGACGCACGACGTGCTCGACGGCGCGTCGCGCGCAGTGCTGACGTGGCGCGCTGACGCCGACGCCAACTCCGTCGCCTGGTTGGTCTGGCATCTCACCCGGATCCAGGACGACCACGTCGCGGACGTCGCGGGCGTCGAGCAGCGGTGGCTGGCCGACGGTTGGTACGACCGGTTCGGACTGCCGTTCGCGCCGGAGGCGCACGGCTACGGCCAGACCAGCGACGAGGTCGGGCAGGTCGACGTCGACGGCGAGTTGTTGCGCGGGTACTTCGACGCCGTGGATGCGGCGACGACCGGTTACGTCACCGGCTTGCGTGCCGGCGATCTCGACCGCATCGTCGACGAACGGTGGGATCCGCCGGTGACGCTCGGCGTGCGGCTCGTGAGCGTCGTCGACGACGACATCGCACACGCAGGGCAGGCCGCGTTCGTCCGCGGCCTGGCCGAGCGGGCCGGACTCAGCTGAGGCGAGCGGCTTCGCGGCGTGCGTGGCGCACGTCGCGGATCTCACCGACGAGCACGTCGAGGTGACGCCGCTCGTCGGGCGTGCGTCGCCGTCCCGTCGAGCGGCAGATCAGCGAGAGCACACCACGCGTGAGGTCGCGCTCTCGCGCTTCCAGGGTTCTCGGGTCCAGCGTCTCGATCTTGTTCTCTGCGAGCATCGTCGGCATCCTCCGGCGACCGTCATCCACCACGGTGCGTCCTGCAGCGGATCCCCGAGCGGCCTCGCGGCGGGGGCTGGGCTCGGCCTCCTCGGGGTTCCGCTGACGTGCGCACCATACGGAACCAGTCGGTCGTCGGCTTGACGCGCAGGTGAACTCGACATGGCCGAGCGGAGAATGTTCCGGAGCGCGGGGTTCGACACCGGCTCGATCGGGCACGACTCAGGGAAACCAAGGGATCTGCCGCTGTGCTCGAGCCTGGCTCCATTGCGCTCGACACGAGCCAACGTCCGTCCCGACATTCGCGATCAAGGAGCGGTTGCGATGGTGGTTGCGGACGCGACGTTCGTCACGATCGAACTCGAGAATGATGTCTCGGCCTGCCGGTGCGCGCGCGAGTTCCTGCGTGACGTGTTGCGGATGTGGTGCCTCCTGGGCGTCAGCGACGTCGCGGAGCTGCTCGCCGGCGAGCTCGTGGCCAACGTGGTGCGCCATGTCCATGCCCCGATGGAGCTTCGAGCGAGTCGGCTCCAGGCGTCGCTCCGGATCGAGGTCGTCGACCCCAGCACCATGCCACCGGTCGTTCGGCATCCGGATCCTGCCGATGATCACGGGCGCGGGATCCTGCTGGTCGACTCGCTGGCCTCGGCGTGGGGCGTCGTGCTCCGACCGGACGGCAAGACGGTCTGGTTCGAGATCGACGTCGAGGCCGAGTCGGGCGGCTCGGTCCGGAGCGACGAGGGGTAGTGTCAAGGCCTCGAGTCGGAACCTTCCTTGAGTTCGCAGGGGACGCAACGGCTTCCGTGATCGGAGCCTCGTGCAGTATCCCGCTGAATTCGTCGAGCAGTTGCTTGGTCTCGCGCGGCTCGAATCCGACGATCGCTCGCTGCTCCCACTCCTCCAGCGGGTGTCCGACCTCGCGGTCGACCAGCTCGACGGGTGCGACATGGCCGGCGTGACGCTCGTGCGGGGCGAGCGGCCGACGACCGCGGTCTTCACCGAACCGGAGGCCCCGGAGATCGACCGCGCCCAGTACGAGACGGGACGCGGGCCCTGCGTCGCCGCCTACCGCACGGGCGAGATCCTCCGCATCGACGACACCCTCACCGACGACCGCTGGCCCGAGTTCGCCGCCTCCGCGGCGGCGCACGGCGTGCGCAGCACGTTGTCGCTCCCGCTCAACACCGAGGACTCGACCCTCGGCGCACTCAATCTCTACTCGCGCCAGGTGAGCGCGTTCGACGGCAACGACCAGATCGTCAGTGTGTTCGTCGCTCATGCGGCGACGTCGTTGGCCAATTCGCACGACTACTGGGCGGCGCAGACGCTCAGCGAGCAACTCCGAGAAGCGCTCGAGTCACGTGCCGTCATCGAACAGGCGAAGGGGATCCTGATCGCCGAACATCGTTGCGACCCGGATGATGCCTTCGAGATGCTCCGAGTCCGGTCACAACGCGAGAACCGGAAGCTGCGCGACGTCGCCACCGACATCGTCATCGACGCCATGGGCGCGCCCACCGGCAGCGGGTAGACGTCAGGACCGCCGGCGACGGAGGTCCCAGGCCTCCATGCGCTCGAAGAGATCGCGGGTCACGTCGCCATCCGCGCGCTCGCCGTTGACCGACCACACCTCGGCCCGTGCGCCGTACCAGTAGAGGACCGGTGTGGTCCGTTGCTCGAAGTCGTCGACCCGGTGGGTGACTGGCTCGTTGCGGTCGTCGGCCCGGCCTCGTGCCGAGAGCCGTTCGCGCGCCGTGTCCGCCTGCACGACGAGCTCGATCACCACCTCGACCGGCCGTGACCCGAGGAGCGCTTCGAGCGCGACCGCCTGCTCGATCGAGCGGGGGAAACCGTCGAGCACGAACCCGCGCGTCCGTACGTCGTCAGAACCGAAACGGCGAGCGATGATCTCGAGCACCAGGCTGTCGGGCACGAGCAGCCCGCGCTCCATGAACACCTTCGCCTGGAAGCCGAAGGGCGTCTCCTCGCGCGCCACGGCGCGGAGCAGGTCACCCATCGCGACGTGCGGGACGCCGAGCCGTCGTGCGAGCCGCTCGCCCTGGGTGCCCTTCCCCGCGCCGGGCATCCCCATGAGCACGACGCGCCGCGTGTCGAGCGCGAGGCGCGAGCCGTCGCCGACGTCGACGAGTTGCATGGCCATCCACACCGCGCGGGCCACGCGCTGGCTCGCGGGACCGTTCGCGGACTGCAGGATCCGAGCCGCGCGCGGCTTCCAACATGCCGCGGTCGTGCCCGGCGTCACCGGCGAGCAGGCGCGCCGCGTCGGCGACCGCGATGTCGGGGTCGAGGGCGAGTCCCACCGCACGGCGAGCGAGGCGTTCAGCGGCGTGCGAAGCGGGCGAACACGGGGGATTCTCGCCGAGAGAGGACAACCTGAACCTCCACCCCTGTGCGTTCCTGGCGGTGGCTGGCTGCTCAACCTCGTCCTCGTGGACCGTACCCGTTTCGGGGATCGGGACACACCCTGGCCCCTCCGCCCGCAGCTCAGTGGGGTGCGTGGATGCCGGGTCCGTCGATGTCGTGGCGCACGAGGATCTTCATGTGGTCGATGTCGCGGTAGTCACCCGGGCGCAGATGCTGGAACACCTCGTCGACGCCTTCGAGCCCGGCGTATCCGGTCACGAGCTTCGACGCGTCGATGCGGCCGTCCGCCAGGCGCTCGAAGGTCGCCGCGAACGGGTACTCGTCGCCGTCGGGACCCATCCCGAAGCAGAACTCGATGGTGACGTTCTTGTAGATCCCGACGATCGGACGGATCGGGTCGTCGACCATGCACGCACCCACCACCGAGATGCGCGTGTACGACGGCACCGTGTAGAGGAGTGAGTCGAGCACACCCGGTTTGCCCGACGCCTCGTAGACGTACAGCCGCTGCGCCGCGTCGGCGAGGTCGCGCCACGCGGCCACCGGGTCGTCTTCGGTGGGATCGACGACCACGTGCGCGCCGAAGCTGCGCGCCACGTCGCGTCGGGACTCCGACGGGTCGGACACCACGATCGGGTCGATGCCCCGCTCGACGAGGGCGGCCAGCGCGCCCAGGCCCACCGGGCCGCACCCGGTCACCAGCGCACCGGCCGGCGGTTCGATCTTGGAGCGCCACACGCCGTTGAGCCCGGTGGCGAGCGGGTCGACCGCCGCCGCTTCGTAGGGGGAGACACCGTCGGGGATCGGCACGTGCCCGTAGGGCGACACCACGACGCGTTCGGCGAGCGCGCCCGGATAGTCGCTCGCGTACCCGACGCAGTGCGCGACGCCCTCCGGATCGAGCACCGCGGGCGACACCAGGATCAGGTCGCCGGCTGCGTAGCCCTCGACGTGCGCGCCCACCTCCGCGACGCGGGCGGTGAACTCGTGCCCGAACACGAGGTCGCGGTCGGGGTCGAACAGGAACAGTGGTGTGCCGCTGGCACGCGACGCGTGCAGGAACTCGTCGGCGTGTTCCATCGCGTTGAGGTCGCCGCCGCACACGCCCGCTGCGATCGGCTCGACGAGCAGGTGCGCGTCGGTCATGGGCGGCTCGGGGATGTCCTTGAGCTCCAGTCGCCCGTGGAGCATCGTGACCGCGCGCATCAGCGGCCCCACTTCGTGGTGTGTCGGCTCATCGAACGCCGGTCCAGCGCACCGGCATCTCGGCGAGGCCGTCGATCAGGTTCGAGTTGACGCGCGGCAGCGACGCGGGATCGGCGGCCATCTCCAGGCCCTCGAAGCGGGTGAGGATGGCCTCGAACATGAGCTTGCTCTCGAGTCGCGCCAGGTGCGCGCCGAGGCAGAAGTGCGGGCCGCCGGCGCCGAACGCGACGTGGTCGTTGGGGTCGCGGGTGAGGTGGAGCCCGTCGGGGTCGTCGAAGGCGCGCTCGTCGCGGTTGGCCGACGCGTAGACCATGAGCAGGTGGTCGCCTTCGGCGACGGCCTGGTCGCCGACCTCGGTGTCCTTGGTGGCCATGCGGGTGAACGACATCACCGGCGTGGCGAGCCGGAGCAGCTCCTCGATGGCCACAGGAAGGATCGAGAGGTCGCCCTGCAGGCGCGCGAGGTCGTCGGGACGCTCGAGCAACGTGAGCATCCCGGTGGTGATGAGGTTGCGGGTGGTCTCGGAGCCCGCGTTCTGCAGGAGCATGAAGAACACCGCCAGCTGCATCTGGTCGAGGCGGTCGCCGTCGATCTCGGCGTGGAGCAGCACCGACATGAGGTCGTCGCGCGGGTTGTCGGCGCGCTCCGCGCACATGGCGTCGGCGTACGCGTACATCGACTGCGCCGCTTCTCCCGCTCCTCCGCGGTGGTGTCGGCGTCGAACCCGAAGGTGAGCTCGGTCCACTCGAAGACCTGCTTGCGGTCCTCCTCGGGAACGCCGACGAGGTCTGCGATCGCGTGCAAGGGCAGCCAGAGCGCGACGTCGCGCACGAGGTCGCACTCGCCGCGCGCCGCGACCGAGTCGATCACCGAGTCGACGCGCGCCTTGACCTGCACGGCGAGGTCGTTGATGCGGCGCGGTGTGAAGCCCGACGAGATGAGCTTGCGGAGTTTCGTGTGGTCGGGTGGATCGAGGCTGATCATCAGCAGCGACGAGCCGCTCGCGTCGACCAGCTCGCCGTCGCCGGGGAGGAACGGGTTCGGTGCGTTGTGGAAGCCGTTCCAGTCGCGCGACACCCGCTGGACGTCGGCGTGACGGGTGACCGCCCAGTAGCCGCGGTCCCACAACGGGTGCTCGTGGTGCGAGACCGGGTCGTGGTCGCGGAGGTCGCGAAAGACGTCGTACGGGAACCCGCGCGCGTACGTCTCTGGGCGGTAGAGCGGCGGACCGTCGTACGTGCTCATGCTCAACCTTTCCCCGTGTCGAGCCGTAGGTTACCGACGTCCCGCCATCCTGCCTTCACGTTCCCCTGACGGTGCCGGTCCATGCTGCACACCATGCGCATCCGCACGACGACGACGATGCTGGTTCTCGCCGTCGTGCTCCTCGTCGCGCTCCCGGCGACCGGCGCGGGAGCGGCCAAGCGGGCGTCGGGCGGGTGCGGGAAGCCGGCGGCGGCGGGTGTCACCACCCGCCACGTGACCGTCGGGGGCACCGACCGCGAGTACCTGCTGTCGATCCCGGACGGCTACGACCCCGCCAAGCCGGCGCCGCTGCTCTTCGACTTCCACGGTCTCGGCTCCAACATGGACCAGCAGTCGCGCTACACGAACCTCGACACGCAGGGCGCAGCCCGCGGGTACGTGGTCATCACGCCGAACGGTCAGGGCGACGTGCTGCGCCACTGGTCGCTCGACCCGTCTACGGCCGCCAACCCCGACGTCGCGTTCACCCAGTCGATGCTGCGCACCACGAACCGCACGTTGTGCATCGACCCGACGCGCGTCTTCTCGACCGGCATCTCGAACGGCGCGATGTTCTCGACCCTGCTCGCGTGCGCGCTCCCGGGACGTCTGGCCGCGATCGCGCCGGTGTCCGGGATCAATGCGACCGCGGTGTGCACCGCAGGGACGCCACGCGTCAGCGTGCTCGCGTTCCACGGCACCGCCGACCCGATCGTGCCGTATCAAGGCGGCGCATACTTCTCGGGGGCACCGATCGGTCGCGTCCTCGGCGTGGCGGACGCGAAGCCCGTCGACGACGCCGCCGCGGCATGGGCCGCATTCGACGGGTGCGGGACGCCGGCGGCGCAGTCGTCCGTCGCCGACGACGTGCAGCGCTTCGTGTGGCCCGACTGCCCGCGCGACGGCGCAGTCCAGCTCTACCGGATCGTCGGTGGTGGCCACACGTGGCCGGGTGGGATTCCGGTGGGCGCCGATCGCCTCGGCGCGACCACCGCGTCGATCGACGCCACCGACCTCATCCTCGACTTCTTCGCCGCCCACCCCCGCCGTTGACCACGTGGAGAGCGGTCAGAGCTTGTTGAAGGCGGCGGCGAGGAGGGCGCGCTGCTCGGCGTCGTGAACCTTGGAGCTGCCACTCGCCGGGCTCGCACTCGGCGCGCGCGACACGTGCTTGAGCTTCGCCCGGTCGCGCAGCACGCGGTGCAGGCGGATGTGGATGTAGTTCCACGCACCCATGTTCGCCGGCTCCGGCTGCACCCACCACACCTGCTTGGCGTCGGGGTAGCGGTCGAGCACCGCGAAGAGCTGTGCCTCCGGCCAGGGGTAGAGCTCTTCGATCCGCACCACCGCGGCGGGCGCGCCGCGGGCGTCGCGCTCGTCCATGAGCTCGTGGGCGATCATGCCGGTGCACAGGATGACGCGGTTGACGGTGTCGGGCGGGTTGCGGTCGTCGAGCACCGGTGAGAAGGCACCGTCGGTGAACGCGGCGCGCGGCGAACGCGTGTGGGGCATGCGCAGGTAGCGCTTCGGGGTGAAGCACACCAGGGGCACGTGGTGGGCCGACACCGCCTGGCGGCGCAGCACGTGGAAGTACTGCGCGGCGGTGGTGGGGTAGACGACGCGCAGGTTCCCCTCGGCGGAGAGCGCGAGGTACCGCTCGATGCGGGCGCTGGAGTGCTCGGGACCCTGTCCTTCGAGGCCGTGGGGGAGGAGCATGGCCAGGCTGCTGCGTTGACCCCACTTGTCGGCCGCGGTGGCGATGAACTGGTCGATGACCGCCTGCGCGACGTTGGCGAAGTCGCCGAACTGCGCCTCCCAGCACACCAGCGCGTCGGAGCTGATCGAGTAGCCGTACTCGAAGCCGAGTGCGGCGTACTCCGAGAGCACGGTGTCGTAGAGCATGAACGGCGCTTGGTCGTCGGACAGGTGCGCCAGCGGCACGTACTCCCGCTCGTTGGTCTGGTCGACGAGCACGCCGTGGCGTTGGCTGAACGTCCCTCGCCGCGTGTCCTGGCCCGCCAACCGCACCGGGGTGTCCTCGAGCACCAGCGATCCGAACGCGAGCGCCTCGGCCATGGCCCAGTCGACCTCGTCCTTGTCGAGCATGGCGCCGCGCGGCGAGCTGGCGCTCCAGCTTGGGGTTCACGTCGAAGCCCTCGGGCGACGCGCGTCAAGCCTTCGACGACGAGTTCGAGTGTGGCGATCGGCACCGCGGTCGTGACCGGTTCGTCGACCGGAGGCGGCTCGTTGTCGTCGTCGAGGCATCCGTCGGTGAGATCGGCGTCGTCATCGTCGGCGGCGCGACCGGCGTGCGTTTCCTCGAACGCGCGATCGAGCCGGGCCTTGAAGTCGTACTCCACCGCCTGCTCGTCGTCGAGCGTGATGTCGCCGCGTTGCACCAGCTGTTGCGTGTAGAGCGTGCGCACCGGGAGGTGCTCGTCGATGAGCTCGTACATGCGCGGCTGGGTGAAGGCCGGCTCGTCGGCTTCGTTGTGCCCGTAACGCCGATAGCAGAAGAGGTCGACGACGACGTCCTTCTTGAAGCGGTTGCGGAACTCGAAGGCGAGGCGCATCACGCGCACCGCGGCCTCGGGGTCGTCGCCGTTCACGTGGAAGATCGGCGCCTGCACCATCTTGGCGACGTCGGTGGGGTAGACGCTGGACCGCCCGAGCTCGGGCGCGGTGGTGAAGCCGAGTTGGTTGTTGACGACCACGTGGACGGTGCCGCCCACCTCGTAGCCGGGCACCTCGGAGAGGTTGAACGTCTCGGCCACCACGCCCTGGCCCGCGAACGCAGCGTCGCCGTGCAGCAGCACCGGCAGCACCGAGCGGCGGGCCTCGTCGGCGGCCGCGTCGCCGAGCGCGCGCGCGACGCCTTCGACGACGGGTCCCACGGCCTCGAGGTGGCTGGGGTTGGCCGCGAGCGTGAGCTTGACCTCGGTGCCGGCGGGCGACTGGTGCTTGCCGACCGCGCCGAGGTGGTACTTCACGTCGCCCGAGCCCTGTGTGGTCGACGGGTCGAGCTCGCCCTCGAACTCGCGGAAGATCTGCGAGTACGACTTGCCGATCACGTTGGCGAGCACGTTCAGCCGGCCGCGGTGGGCCATCCCGAGCACGACGTCGCTCATCCCCGCGTCGGCGGCGAAGGTGCAGAGCGCGTCGAGCATCGGCATGAGCGTCTCGGCGCCTTCGAGGCTGAAGCGCTTCTGGCCCAGGTACTTGGTGTGCAGGAAGCGCTCGAACGCCTCCGCCGCGTTGAGCCGCTCGAGGACGCGGTGCTTCTCCGCCGCGGTGACGAGCGGGTACGGCACCTCGATCTGCTCCTGGAGCCACTCCTTCTGGTCGTGCTCCTGGATGTGCATGTACTCGACGCCGACGGTGCGGGCGTAGGCGTCGCGCAGCACGCCGAGGATGTCGCGGAGCGGCATGACCTTGCGCGTGAGCCGGCCGGCGCCGAGGTTGCCGATCGGGAACTCGCGGTCGAGGTCCCAGATCGAGAGGTCGTGGTGGGTGATGTCGAGCTCGGGGTGGGTGTCGGGCGCACGACGACCGAGCGGGTCGAGGTTGGCGATCAGGTGGCCGCGCACGCGGTACATGTTGATGAGGGCGTGCACCTGCACGACCTTCTCGTTCTGGGTCGCAGGATCGGCGAAGCCGCTGCGGTCGGCGAGCCAGCGCGCCGGCTCGTAGGGAACGGCCAGGCTCGCGAACACCTGGTCGTAGAACTCGTCCTCGCCGAGCAGGAGCTCGTGGATGCGCCGGAGGAACTCGCCGCTCTCGGCGCCGGTGATGATGCGGTGGTCGTAGGTGTTGGTGAGCGTGGTGACCTTGCTCACCGCGAGCTGCGCGAGGGCGGCGGGATCGGCGCCCTCGAACTCGGCGGGGTAGCCGATGCTGCCCACGCCGACGATGAAGCCCTGACCCGGCATCAGCCGCGGCACCGAGTGCACGGTGCCGATCATCCCCGGGTTCGTGATCGACGCGGTGGTGCCGGCGAAGTCGTCGGGAGAGATCTTGTTGCTCCGCACCTTCACGATGAGGTCTTCGTACGCGCGCAGGAAGCCCGCGAAGTCGAGGGTCTCGGCTTCCTTCACGTTGGGCACCAGCAGCGAGTGCGTGCCGTCGCGCTTCTGCACGTCGACCGCGAGGCCGAGGTTCACGTGTTGGTGGCGTACGACGACGGGCTTGCCGTCCTCGGTGCCGTACGCGGAGTTGAGCGCGGGGAAGTCGGCGAGCGCGCGGAGCACCGCGTACGCGATCAGGTGGGTGAAGCTCACCTTGCCCGCGCCGGTGCGCGCGAGCTGGTTGTTGAGGATCTGGCGGTTGACCTCGAGCAGCTTGGCCGGGATCACGCGCACCGACGTCGCGGTGGGGACGCCGAGGCTCGCCTCCATGTTCTCGACCGTCCGGGCCGCGGCGCCCCGCAGCGGCTCGGGCTCGTCGCCGTCGAGGACGAGCGGACCCGGTCGCGGCGCGGGTGGTGCCGCGGGTGCCGGCGCTGTCGGGCCGCGTGGGGGCGGGACGCGGCTGGCGCCACGGGAGCAGCGGGGGCGGGGCGGCCGCCGGTGCCGGTCCGCCGTTGGGGACGGCGGGCTGGCGGTCGAAGTAGTCGCGCCAGTGCGCGTCGACCGCGGCCGGGTTCTCGAGGTAGCGCTGGTACAGCTCCTCGGCCAGGCCGGAGTTGGGACCGAGGTCGTCGAAGCGGGTCACGACACCATCGTCGCGCGTGGGGAGCGTCGTTCGATCACGGCACCGGGCCCGCGATCAGCGGCGGAGGAGCTCGGCGACCTGGAACGCGAGGTCGAGCGACTGACGGGCGTTGAGCCGCGGGTCGCAACTGGTCTCGTAGCGCTGCTCCAGGTGGTCGCCCAGCACCTCGTGGCTGCCCCCCAGGCATTCGGTCACGTTCTCGCCGGTGAGCTCGATGTGCACACCACCGGGCCAGACGTCGGCCGAGTCGCACGCGGCGAAGAACCCGTGCAACTCGCGCATCACGTCTTCGAAGTCACGGGTCTTGTAACCGCTCGTCGTGCTGGTAGGTGTTGCCGTGCATCGGATCGCACATCCACACCACCGGGTGGCCGCTGAGCTTCACCGCACGCAGGAGCGGCGGCAGGGCGTCACCGATGGTGTCGGCGCCCATGCGGCTCACCAGGACGAGGCGACCCGGCGTGCGGGCGGGGTCGAGACGGTCGCAGATCGCGACGACCTCTTCGGGGGTGGCCTTGGGGCCGAGCTTCACGCCGACCGGGTTGCCGATGCCGCTGAGGAACTCGAGGTGCGCGCCGCCGAGCTGGCGCGTGCGCTCGCCGACCCACACGAGGTGGGCCGAGCAGTCGTACCAGCGGTCGGTGATGCTGTCGCGTCGCGTGAGGGCTTCCTCGTAGCCGAGCAGGAGCGCCTCGTGCGAGGTGTAGAAGTCGACTTCGTGGAGCTGGTGCTCGTTGTTGAGATCGATGCCGCACGCGGACATGAACCGCAGTGCGCGGTCGATCTCGTTGGCGAGCGTGTTGTAGCGCTGGCCCTCGGGGCTGGCGTCGACGTACTCCAGGTTCCACGCGTGCACGCGGGAGAGGTCGGCGAAACCGCCCTTGGCGAACGCGCGCAGGAGGTTGAGCGTGGACGCGGCCTGGTGGTACGCCTGCACGAGCCGCTGCGGATCGGGGCGGCGGGCGTCGGCTTCGAAGGCGAAGTCGTTGACCATGTCGCCGCGGAACGACGGCAGCTCGACGCCCTCGCGCGTCTCGGTGGGCGCGGACCGGGGCTTGGCGAACTGCCCGGCGATGCGGCCGATCTTCACCGTGGGCACGCCGCTGCCGTACGTGAGCACGACGGCCATCTGCAGGATGACCTTCAGCTTGTCGCGGATGGCGTTGGCCGAGAACGCGTCGAACGACTCCGCGCAGTCGCCGGCTTGCAGCACGAAGCCGCGCTGCTCGGTGACCGCGGCGAGTGCCTCGGTGAGGTTGCGGGCCTCGCCCGCGAACACCAGCGGCGGGACCTCGCGCAGCGTGGACAGCGCGGTGTCGAGCGAGCCGTCGTCGGGCCACTCGGGCTGCTGCTCCGCGGGGAGCGCGCGCCAGCTGTCGGGCGTCCATTGCTGCACAGGGAACAGCTTGCCCTCGGCGGGGCCGGCGGCGGAGACACCGGCGCCGGTGCTCACAGGTACCCGCTCGGTCCCGTGGCCCCCGGCGGCTGCTCGATGGCGCGGCGGCGCATCTGGTCGAGCTGACCCTGCGCGGCTGCTTGCTGCGTGAAGAGGGTGGCCTGGATGCCGTGGAAGAGGCCCTCGAGCCACCCGACGACCTGCGCCTGCGCCAGGCGGAGCTCCGACTCGGTGGGGTCGTCGCTGGTGAGCGGCAGCACGACCTCGCTGAGCTCCTGCTGGAGGTCGGGCGACAGCACGCTCTCGAGCTCCTCGAGCGAACGCTCGTGGATCTCCTTCAGCCGCTTGCGGCCGGCGTCGTCGAGCGGGGCGCGGCGGACCTCGTCGAGCATCGTGCGGACCATCGACGCGATGCGGATCAGCTTGGTGGGGCTCGAGATCTGCTCGGTGGCGTCGTCGGCCACCGCGTCACCTTCGACCGCGGCTTCGTCGCGAGCCAGTTCGTCGACCAGCTCGGGCTGCACCGGCTCGCGCGGCTTCCGCAGTGGGACCTTCTTGCATGGCATCGAGGATAGGGGGTGCCGTCGGAGGGCCGGGCACCGGATTCGGCGCGGGACAGGGCCGCAGCGTGCGATCATGCGGACGTCCGGAGGCCGAGGGGGCAACGTGCCGGAGCTGCCGTCGGGAACGGTGACGTTCCTGTTCACCGATCTCGAGGGGTCCACGCGGCTCTGGGAGCAGCACCGGGCGGCGATGGTGCCGGCGTTGGAGCGCCACGACCTCATGCTGCGCGAAGCGGTCGAATCCGCGGGCGGTGTCGTGGTGAAGACCACCGGCGACGGCCTCCACGCCGTCTTCACCACCACGCGGGGCGCCCTCGACGCCGCGCTCGCCGCCCAACGGGCGCTGGGCGCGGAGTCGTGGGCCGTGCCCGGTGGCTTGCGCGGTCCGCATGGGCCTCCACACCGGCGATGCCGTCGCCCGTGACGGCGACTACTACGGCCCGGCCACCAACCGCGCCGCCCGCGTGATGAACGTCGGCTCACGGAGCCCAGGTGGTGGTGTCGCACGCGACCGAGGAGATCGTGCGCGACTCGCTGCCCGACCAGGTCGTGCTCCTCGACCTCGGTGAGCACCGCCTCCCCGACCTCGCTCGCCCGGAACGGATCTTCCAGGTGGTGGCAACCGGGCTCGCGCGCGAGTTCCCGCCGTTGCGTTCGCTCGACGCGATCCCCGGCAACCTGCCCGGGCAGCTGACGTCGCTCGTCGGTCGCACGGTCGAGCGCGAAGCGATCGGCGACGCACTGCTCGCGTCGCGACTCGGTGACGGTCACCGGCGTCGGTGGCGTGGGGAAGAGCCGCATCGCCATCCAGGTCGCTCTCGACGTCGCGTCGCGCTTCCAGGATGGCGCGTGGCTGTGCGAGCTCGCGACCGCGCGACGACGACCAAGAGCTCGCGCAGGTCGTCGCCACCACGCTTGGTGTGTTGCCGCGTCCGGCGACGTCGCTCACCGCGAGCATCCTCGACGTGCTCCGTACGCGCGAGCTCGTCCTCGTGCTCGACAACTGCGAGCACCTCGTCGAACCGGTGGGCGGGCTCGCCGAAGGCCTCCTGCGCGACTGTCCCGGGGTGCGTGTGCTGGCGACGAGTCGCGAAGCGCTCGGTGTGGCTGGTGAGCAGGTGTGGCCGCTCAACGCGGTCGAGCTGCCGGCGCAGACGTCGACTGTCGAGGACATCGCTTCGAGTCCCGCGGTGCAGCTGTTCGTCGAGCGGGCGCGGGCGGTGCAGCCCACGTTCGTGCTCGACGAGGTCAACGCGGCAGCGGTGGCGGAGATCTGCCGTCGGCTCGACGGCATCCCTCTCGCCGTCGAGCTCGCCGCGGCGCGAGTCACGATCATGACCCCGACCGACATCGCCGCCCGGCTCGATCAGCGGTTCCAGCTGCTGACCGGCGGTCGGCGCGGCGCAGCCGAGCGGCACCAGACGCTGCGCGCCGCCATCGAGTGGTCGTACGAGATGCTCGAGCCGACCGAACGGAGACTCTTCGACGCGCTCGGCGTGTTCCCGGCCACCTTCGGCGCTGACGCGGTGGGTGCCGTCGCGGCGGGCGAGGGACTCGAAGCGTGGGCAGTGCTCGACGCCGGCGCGGGGCTCGTGGCCAAGTCGATGATCCTGGCCGACGACAGCACCGGCACCACCCGGTACCAGATGTTGGAGACGATCCGGACCTTCGCCCGGGAGCGCCTCGAGGAGAGTGGGCAGCTGCACGATCTCTTCCGTCGGCACGCGGAGCACTACACGCAGTTCGCCGAAGCTGCCGACGTAGGACTCGCGGGACCGGACGAGGTGGCGTGGCGCACGCGGATCCACCTCGAGCTCGACAACCTGCGCGTCGCGTTCGTCCGGTGCCTCATCCTCGACCAGGACGAGGACGTGCTCCGGGCGCTGCGTATGGTCGCCGCCCTCACCTTCGAGGCGGTGAACGACCGGGGCCTGGGAATCGGCGGGTGGGCCGAGCACCTCGTGCCTCGTGTCGACCTCGCGCCGCCGGCGGTCAGGACCGCGGTCCTCGCGGCGGCGGCGTTCAGCGCGCAGGGTCGCAACGACGTCGACGCGATGCGCGAGTACAGCGAAGCCGCGCTGCGAGACGGGGTGCCGCCCGACTGCCCGGGGGCGGTGTGGGCGTACATCGCGATGGCGGCGAACGAAGGCATGCGCGGCGACTGGCAGGGCGCGATCCGGGTGATCACCGATGCGCAGACTGCGTTGCACCGCGCCGGCGGAGCGCCGCAGGGTCTCTCGTTCCTGGCGTCGGCGGCGGCCAACTTCCACAACCTGCTGGGCGACTTCGACGCTGCTGCGCGTGATGCCGAGCGTTCTCTCGACGGTGCGCGCCGTTCGCAGAACCCGACCGCGACCGCCAGCGCGCAGTTCGCGCGCGTGGTGGCGCTCAGTCGCGACGATCCGCGCGGCCGCATCCGCAGCGCTCGATGAGAGCATCACCATCGGACGGCTCGGATCGAGTGGCGGGCTGCTCGGCTTCGCGCTGGCGCGCCGTTCGGTGCTCCGGGCCGAGGCCGGCGACCTCGCCGGCGCGCGCCGTGACGCGCGTGAAGCCGTGAAGCACGGTCACGAGCGGGGCGATCGCCCGATGTTGTCGAGTGCGCTCGAGTGCACGGTTGCCGTGTTCCACGCGACGGGCCACGACGAAGCGGCGGCGCTGCTCGCCGGCGCACTCGGCGAGGGTGTGGCCACTGCGGTCCCCCGACCCATGACCGGTGGCCTGGTCGCCGATCTCGGTGTTGCCGGGACGCTGCAGGAGGTGCAGGCGGCACTCGGCGACGATGCGTTCCACGATGCACTGGGCCGCGGCGCGTCGATGAACCTCGACGAGACGGTGGCCTACGTGTTCAGCGTGCTGGACGTCGCCGCACTCGCAGTTCCGTGAGGGCGACCGGCACCAGCGTGACGATCGCGACCGCTTCGGCGACCATGGCGACCACTGCTTCGGTGGTGGTCGCGGTCTCCTTGAAGCCCAGCAGCCCGCGGGTGCGCGACAGGAAGTACGCCACGAGCGTCGCCACGCCGAAGCCGGCGGCTGCGGCTGCGGCGGGGAGCAGGAGCGCGCGGTAGCGGAGTCCGAGCACGAGCGCTTCCGCGAGCACGACCGCGGCGATGGCGTTGATCGCGAAGGATCGGCTGATGGTGAGGCCGAGCACGTCGTCGGGCGCGATGCCCCGGTAGCCGCCGCGGAAGTAGAGGTAGAAGTGCACCCAGCCGCTCACCATGATCGCGAGTGCGCCGACGACCGTCATGACGATGGTGCCCGTCGTGAGGTCGCCGTCGTGCACGCGGCCCGATTTCGCGGAAGCGGTGGTCGAGAGGCCTGATGTCGAGAGATCGGTGGTCGAGACGTCGGTGGTCATTTCACCTCGATCGTTCCGGTCATGTAGTTGTGGATGTCGCAGAAGTACTTGTACGTCCCGGCCTTCGCGAGCGTGATGGTGGCCGTCGCACCGCCGTCGATGTCACCGGTGTCGAAGCTCTTGTCGGCCGCGGTGACGGTGTGCGCGGTGCCGTCGCGGTTCGTCACCTTGACCGTCGTCCCCGCCTTGACGACGAGCGGCTCGGGTGAGAACTGGAAGTTCGCGATGGTGATCGAGTTCGGGGTCTTCGCGCCCGTGGCGGCGCCCGCGGAACCGGTGTTGTCGGAGGTCACGTTGAGGGTGACCACGACCGCGACCAGCGCGGCGAGCGGCACGACCACGGCGAGCGCGATGGTGGGCAGCCGACCGAGGCGAACGGAGGCCATGGCTCAGGAGGCCGCTTCGTGCTCGGGGGCGTGGTCCTGGTCGTCGCGGCCATCGAGCCCACGCTCGAACTCGTTCTTGGCGGAGCCGAGCGATCGGGCGAGCTGCGGCAGGCGGCTGCTGCCGAACAGCAGGAGTCCGATCGCGAGCACGATGAGCAGTTCGGGGCCGATGATGTTGGCAAGGACGGGCATGGTGCCTCCTGGGTCCACGGGGAGACGGATGCGACGGTGCCGCGGATGGCGGTGCCCCGTCTCCTGGTCCCGTGTTCGTCGTGCCGGGCGGTGCGGATGGCCGGCCAGGGCGATTCCCGACTCGTTCCGGGAAATCCCCCGTCGAGGCCATCCCGACGGTCGTCGGTGACGAACAACCCTCGTGGCGGTCGATCCTCCTTACGCGCGCACCGACGACGTCGGGCTGGTCATCGCCATCGCGCGCTACAACGGCGACGCGTTCGCGGAGGCGTACCGTCGCCACGCCGGCGCGGTGTTCGGACTCGCGCATCGGCTGCTCTGGGAGCGCGCGTTGGCCGAGGAGCTGGTGCAGGAGATCTTCCTGCGGCTCTGGGAGCATCCCGACCGCTTCGACCAGGCGCGAGGATCGCTGCGCTCGTTCCTCCTCATGGATGCGCACGCACGTTGTGTCGATCGCATCCGTTCCGACACCCGGCGCAAGGAGCGCGAAGAGCGATCGGCTCGCGCCGAGATGGTCTCCGAGTACGACCTCGACCTCGAGGCCTACGACCTCGACATCGCCGAGCAGGTGCGCGAGGCGCTGGCCACGCTGTCCGACGCCGAGCGGCGCGCCATCGAGCTCGCGTACTTCGGTGGGCACACCTACCGCGAGGTCGCGCGCATCCTCGACCAACCAGAGGGCACCATCAAGAGCCGGATACGCACCGGACTGACGCGTCTGCGCACGCAGCTCGTCGACCGGGGAATCGACGGGTCATGGATCGTGAACTGACTCCCGACGAGATCGCGGAGCTGCTCCCGGCGTACGCGCTCGACGCGGTCGACGACGACGAGCGCGCCGCCATCGACGCCTACCTCGACGCGCACCCCGACGAGCGCGCCGCGGTCGACGACCTCCAGGTGACGGCGTCGATGCTGGCGCACACGGGCGGGCCGCCGCCCGAGGGCGTGTGGGAGCGCCTCGAGTCCATCATCGCCACCACGCCGCCGCCGACGCGGATCGTGCCGCCGACCGTGCTGACCCCCCGGAGCACGCCGGCACCCGACAGCGCACGGTCCGACCGGCGGTGGCGGTGGCTGGCTGCGGCCGCCGCGATCGTCGCCCTGGCCTTCGGCGGGCTGTGGCTCGTCCAACGGGGCGACGGCGGCGGCGCGGCCGACACCACCGCGGCACTGGCGGCCACCGCGGCGACCGAGCCGGGCGCGCGTCACGTCACGCTCACCGACGAGGGTGGCAACTCGCTCGCGACCGCAGTGGTCACGACCGGCGGCGCCGGCTACCTCACGTCGGAGCTCCCGCCGGCCCCGGCTGGTCACACGTACCAGCTGTGGGGCATCACGCGGACCGGCACCATCTCGCTGGGCGTGCTCGGTCGTGATCCCGGCACGGTCGCGTTCCAGGCCGCCGGCCCGACCACCAGCCTCGCGATCACCACCGAGGTCGTGGGCGGTGTCCCGGTGAGTCGCAACGCGCCCGACGCGGTCGGCGACATCGCCTGACGCGCGCACGTCGGCGCGTGCCTTCTCCTCCTTCTTCGACGCGCGCGATCCGTGACGCGATCCGTGACGCGCGATCCGGACGCGCCATCCGTGACGCGCACCGTGCCGAACACCTCGCGAGTTCACCCCCGACTTCGAGGAGACAACGCATGGCACTCGACGACACGAGGTTGCGCGACCTGCTGACGCAGTCGCACGACCTGCACTCCGACGCGATGGAGACGACGCGCGTCACCCTCGACGAGTACGTCGAGCTCGCGCACGAGGATCCGTGGAAAGACGTCGATCCGGCGGTGCGCCGCTCGACCCTCCTCGGCGGACTGCCGAAGTCGGGTGTGCTCGCGGCCGCCGGGCTCGGCACCGCCATGGTCGCGCTGCTCGCGTCGCCCGCGTTCGCGGACAAGACGATGGACGTGCAGATGCTCCAGACCGCGGCGTCGATCGAGAACCTCGCCGTCGCCACCTACGACACCGCGCTCACGCTCGACTTCATCGGTGGGGCGAGTGCGAACGCGGTGGTCAAGGCGTTCGTGATGAAGACCAAGGACCAGCACCAGCAGCACGCCGAGGCGTTCAACGCCGCGGTCACGCGGCTGGGCGGCAAGGCGCAGGACCAGCCCGACCCGGTGCTGCTCGGCGTGGTGAACAACGCCAAGCCGTCGCTGACCGGCCCGGCGCAGGTCGTCGACCTGGCCATCGAGCTGGAGGACGGTGCCGCGCAGACCTACGTCGCCAACACCGGCACGTACTCGAACAAGAACGCGCGCACCGTGGCCGCCAGCATCATGGGCGTCGAGGCGCAGCACGTCGCGATCCTGAACGCGGTGAAGGCGCTGCTCGCCGGGGGCGCCGCCGACCTGATCGCGCTGCCGCCGGACGCCACGAAGCTGCCCGCGGCTGCGGGGAGCGTCGGGTTCCCCAACGCGTTCTACCCGACGACCGATGCCCGCCCCGCGAACGAAGGAGCAGTGCAGTGATGCGCCGCAACCGCAAGCAGCAGATCGCGATCAGCGAGGCCGAGCTCGTCGCCATGACGAACGACCTCGACGACGCGCACCACGAAACGCTTCCGTCGATGCGTGACAGCCTCGCCGAGTGGAGCGAGTCGAACGGCGACATCCGCGCCGGTATCACGCGCCTCGTGTCCACACCGTCCAGCCGCCGCGCGTTCCTCTTCGGTGGTGGCGCAGTGCTCGGTGGTGTCGCGCTCGTCGGCAGCGGCATGGGCAGCGGCCTCGCCGCCGCGGCGACCCGCAGTGGTGCCATGGGCGTTCCCGCGGCCACGTCGGCCCAGAAGCTCAGCGGCGATCTCGCGGTCGTGGCGCTCGCCGCCTCGCTCGAGAACCTCGCGGTCGGCACGTACCAGGCCGGCGATCGACGCGGCGACGCAGGGCAAGCTCGGCGCGGCGTCCCCGCGCGGTGGTCACGTTCGCGATGACGGCGCAGAGCCAGCACAAGGACCACGCCGCGGCGTGGAACGGCGTGCTGACCGGTGCGGGCAAGAAGGCGGTGAGCGGTGTCGACCTGACGGTGAAGAAGTCGGTCGACAAGGCGTTCGCACAGGTGAAGGACG
Organism: uncultured Actinomycetes bacterium; assembly: GCA_963697125.1. GTDB lineage: Bacteria > Actinomycetota > Acidimicrobiia > IMCC26256 > DASPTH01 > DASUAS01. Next base: position 77,216 of record CAVOMW010000014.1, on the reverse strand, counting down.
TGCCCGGGCTGGCCAAGCTCGCGCTCGACCTCGAGAACGCGGCGGCCGCGACCTACATCGCAGCCATCGGCGTGGTGAAGAACCCGGCCGGCATCAAGACTGCGGCCACCATCCAGCCGGTCGAGATGCAGCACGCGGCGATCCTCAACTTCCTCCTCGGCGAGTACCCCGTGCCCGACGCGTTCGCCAAGAGCACGGGCGCCCGCCCGGTCAGCGACAAGATCGGGTAGCCCGTCATCTCCGAGCTCCGTCCACCCGGTCCTGTGCGTTCTGTAGCGTCGCACGCGCAGGACCGGGTGTGACGCGAGGAGACGACGATGAGGTACCGACCGTTCGGGCGGACCGGGGTGCACGTCAGCACCCTGTGCCTCGGGGCGATGATGTTCGGCGCAGTGGGGCAATCCCGACCACGACGAGTCGATCGCGGTGATCCACGCCGCGCTCGACGCCGGCATCAACTTCATCGACACCGCCGACGTCTACTCGGCGGGCGAGTCGGAGGAGATCGTCGCCAAGGCGATCGCCGGCCGACGTGACGACATCGTCCTCGCGACGAAGTTCTTCGCGCCGATGGGCGCCGATCCGCAACATGACGGGTGGCTCGCGCCGCTGGATCATCCGCGAGTGCGAGGAGAGCCTGCGTCGCCTGGACACCGACCACCTCGATCTGTACCAGGTGCACCGTCCCGATCCGAACGTCGACATCGACGAGACGCTCGGCGCGCTCAGCGATCTCGTGCACCAGGGCAAGGTGCGCTACCTCGGCAGCTCGACCTGGCCGGCGTCGGCGATCGTCGAGGCGCAGTGGGTGGCGGAGCGACGCAGCCGCGAGCGCTTCGTGTGCGAGCAGCCGCCGTACTCGATCCTCGTGCGCGGGATCGAGGCCGACGTGCTGCCGACCTGCAAGCGGCACGACATGGCCGTGATCCCCTGGAGCCCGCTTGCCGGTGGGTGGCTGTCGGGCAAGTGGCGCGTCGGCGGCGAGCACGTTCGACGACGCCACCGCGCCAACCGCATGCCGGCGCGCTACGACCTCGACGAGCCGGGCAACCAGCAGAAGCTCGAGGCCGCCGACGCCCTCGGTCGCCTGGCCGACGAGGCCGGGACTCCCGCTGGTGCACCTGGCAGTCGCGTGGGTGCTCCGCAACCCCGCGGTGACGTCGGCGATCATCGGACCGCGCACGATGGAGCAGCTCACCACGCAGCTCGGCGCGGCCGACGTCGACCTCGAGCCCGACCTGCTCGATCGCGATCGACGAGATCGTCCCGCCGGGCACGAACTTCACCTGGGCCGACGCCGGGTACTCGCCGCCGATGATCGCCGACCCGCGCGCGACGCCGCCCGTGACGGTGCGCGGGACCGCCCAGCGGGCGGTCGCGTCGGTCCTCGCGCCGGGGGCGTCGAGGTGCGTCGCGTCGGCGCGCCGGTGCCGGTGCCGGAGACGGCGTCGGAGCCCGTGACCGAGGCCGCGCCCGACCGCGCCCGATCCGCGCACGGTCGACTACTTCGCGCAGGCGCGCCTGATCGACGTGCGCCACGCGACGCAGACGATCGACGACGTGGACGCCCTCCGCCGCAAGTACGCGGAGCCGGTCTTCGGGACCGTGCCGCGTCTGGGACCTCGTCGAACGGCTCGCGTTGTGCATCGATCCGTCCGACTCCGCGTTGTTCTGCACCAGCCAGCTCACGCACGTTCTCCAGATGCTCGACGCGATGGATCGTGACGGGATCGACGACCCCGAGCTCCTCCTGGCCGTGCTCGTGCACGATCTCGGCAAGCTCCTGCTCGTCGCCGGCGAAGATCCCGCCAACGTGGTGTGCATGAACTCGCCGATCGGCGAACCGACGCCGGGCGTCGGCCTCGATCAGTGCACGTTCCAGTGGAACCACGACGAGTTCGGTGGGCGCGCCTGCGCGACCACGTTCCCGACGGCGTGGCGTGGTTGGTGCGCTACCACAGCATGGATGCCGACGCCGTCGCGCCGTTGATGGACGCGCGCGACCTCGAGTACCGGGCGCAGTACTTCGACGTGTTCACCCGCTACGACCACGGGACGAAGACGCCGTTCCACCTGCCGAGGGTGCAGCTCGCGTCCTACCGCGAGATCGTCGAGGACGCCTTCCCCGAGCCGATCCCGTTCTGACCGCGTCGCCATGGTGATCGTGCTGGGGGCGGGAGTGAGTGGTCTGGCCGTGGGGATGGCGAGCGGCGCGCCGGTGTTCGAGGCCGCGACCGGCCCCGGTGGCCTGTGTTCGTCGTACTACCTGCGTCCCGACGGTTCGGAACGACTCGTGCGCCCCCCGGCCGACGGCGAGGCGTACCGCTTCGAGCTCGGGGGTGGGCACTGGATCTTCGGCGGCGATCCCGAGGTGCTCGCCCGGCTGCACGCGCTGGCGCCGTCGCAGCGATACGAGCGGCGCGCGGCGATCGACCTCGGCGGGGACGCGCCCTCGTGCCGTACCCGATCCAGGCTCATCTCGACGTGCTCGACCCCGACCTGTCGCGGCGCGTGGCCGACGAGCTCGCGGCGCGGCCGACTTCCGCGAGCGCGCGCACGATGAAGGAGTGGTTGGTCGCGTCGTTCGGGCCGTCGTTGTGCGATGCGTTCTTCTTCCCGTTCCACGAGCGCTACACCGCAGGGCTCTACGACTCGATCGCGCCCCAGGACGTCGACAAGTCGCCGTCGCCCGCGTCGGCGGGCGGGGACGCACCCATCGGTTACAACCCGACCTTTGCCTATCCGCGCCAGGGGCTCGACGCGCTGCGTGCACGCGATGGCCGACACGTGCGACGTGCGGTATGCGCACCGCGTCGTCGCCATCGATCCGATCGGGCGCGAGGTTGCCTTCGCCGACGGCACGAGCATCGGGTACCGCGAGCTGGTGTCGACGCTCCCGTTGGTCGACGTGGTGCGACTCGCCGGTCTCGACCTCGACGGCGAACCCGATCCCCACACCTCGGTCCTGGTGCTCAACATCGGCGCCGAACGAGGCCCGCGCCATCCCGACGAGCACTGGGTCTACCAACCGCATTCGAAGAGCGGCCACCACCGGGTCGGCTGCTACAGCAACGTCGACGTGTCGTTCCTTCCCAGCTCGGCGCGGTCGACGCGCGAGCGATCCGCGCTGTACGTGGAGCGCGCGTACCGCGGTGGTGACGTGCCGACGGCAAGCGAACAAGCGGCGTTCGCCGACGCGGTCGTGGCCGAGTTGCAGGCGACCGGGTACATCGGCGCGGTCGACGTGGTCGACCCCACGTGGATCGACGTGGCGTACACGTGGTCGTGGCCGGGCTCCACGTGGCGGCACGTGTGCGCTCGACGCGCTGGCCGCGCACGGGATCCACCAGGTCGGTCGGTACGCACGCTGGTCGTTCCAGGGCATCGCCGACTCGGTGAAGGAAGGCCTGCAAGCCGGCACGGCGAGGCGGGCGGCGTGATCATCCCGCACGGGCGCGCTCCGGGAGCGTGGTCGGCGATCCCGCCGATCGCTCCGCCGTCCGCAGCCGCGGCCGCGGCCGTCGGGGACGCGACCGTTCTGGTCGGTGATGATCCCCACCTACGAGGCCGACGAGCTCCTCGAGGAGACGCTGCTGCGAGTGCTCGAGCAGGATCCGGGACCCGGCGAGATGCAGATCGAAGTGGTCGACGACGGCGTCGACCGCGGCGAAACCCGAGGGCGTGGTGGAGCGCGTCGGTGGCGGACGCGTCGGGTTCCACCGGCAGCCGTCCAACGTCGGTGCCCCACGGAACTTCAACACCTGCATCGAGCGCGCCGCCGGCACCTGGGTGCACATCCTCCACGGAGACGACGTCGTGCTGCCGGGCTTCTACGACACCTACCGCGCGCACATCGAGACCCATCCGTGCTCGATGGCGATCGCGCAGTCGTTCACCGTCGACGAGTACGACGAGTACCTGGGCGTGTCGCCACGCCTGCCGCACGTCGACGGGTACCTGCTCCACCCTCCGGAGGTGATCGCGGTGCACCACCCCGTGCACACGGTCGCGGTGGTCGCTCGCGCGCTACGCGTACGAGCAGGCCGGAGGGTTCCGGCCCGGGCTCGTGCACGCCAACGACTGGGACATGTGGACCCGCCTCGCCCGCTGCGGGCCGGTCGGCTGCGTGCCCGGTGCGCACGCCGGGTACCGCAACCACCCCGCTTCCGACTCGCTGCGACTGCAGCGTTCGATGCGGTACGTGACGGATCCGCTCGACGCGCTCGAGGTGCTCGCGGCGCAGTTCGACGACCCGAGCACGGTCGACCAGATGCGCGACGCAGCGCGGCGGCGACTCAGCGACCAGGCGTTCGGTGCTCGCGCGGGAGGCGGCAGGCCGTCGCGCCCGTTCGCGACGCGGTGCGGAACGCGTGGTGGGGATGGCGACTGCGCCCGACGTTCGAGACCGGCGCGGCGCTACGCGTCGATCGTCGGGAGCACCGTTCGATGAAGCCCCTCTCGATGAGACCCCTCCGATGAGAGTGGCGGCGCTGATGATCGTGCGGGACGAGGCGGACGTCCTGGCGATCAATCTCGCCCATCACCGCGCACTGGGGATCGACGACTTCTGGATCATCGACAACGGCTCGACCGACGCGACGCCAGAGATTCTGCGGAAGGCCGCAGCGGCGAACGCGTCGATCAGGTGGCAGCGCGACGACGGCCCCTTCGCGCAACCGGAGATGACGACCGCGCTCGCCCGCGACGCGCACCGTGCCGGCGCCGACTGGATCGTCGCCATCGACGCCGACGAGTTCTGGGTCACCGACGACCGTTCCCTCCACGAGATCCTCGCCAGGCCGATCCCGGCGTGGCCACTCTGGAAGCCGATGTCGTCAACTACGTGCAGGGGCGCTGGGTCACCACCGCCGGCCCGGGCGCGCTGCTCACCATGACCCGTCGCGCCCCCGAGTCGGTCGGCACCAGTGTCGAGGCGCAGTGGCTGGTCGAGAACCACCACGCCGCCTACGTCGAGACCGCCTATCCGCCCAAGGTGGTGTCCCGCGCGACCGACGCGATCGCGATCGCGGCCGGCAACCACGCGGTCGCGGGTGTGGAGGGCACCGTCGCGCCGACGAGCGAGATCGTGTGCCTGCACGCGCCGTTGCGGGCACGCGACCGGATCGCGGTGAAGGGTCGACACGCCGACCGGATGCCGTCGGAGTCGTTCCCGAGCGGCGACGGGTGGCAGCCGCAGCGCTGGCGATCGCTCCCCGCAGCAGGCGTCGACGCCGAGTGGCGGGCGAACTCGTACGACGACGTCGACCTCGACGTGTTCGGCCATCCGCACCCGCTGGTGGTCGACACTCGGTTGCGCGACGCGGTGTTGCCCCACGTGTCGTGGACGACGCGGATGCGGACCTCGATCGAGTTCCGTGCGCACGAGCGGCGCCGGCGCCGGGACCTGGGCCGGCAAGCGCGTGTCGACGAAGGGGGAGCGACATGAGCATCGATCGAGGCACGGGCACCGCGTTGGTGCAGGGGCTCGCGGCACGGGGGCACATCATCGGTGACACTCGCACGACCGGCGACTCCGGCGGGGTCTACGCACACCACGATCCCGCCACGGGGATGTTGCAAGCGAGCGTGCCGCTCGCGGGTCCGGTCGAGGTCGACGCCGCGGTGCGCGCCGCCCGTGACGCACGGGCAGTGTGGCGCGGGTTCCGATGGGGGAACGGATGGCGATCCTGTACCGACTCGCCGACCTGCTCGACGCGGCACGACGACGAAGCCTGCGCGATCAACGCGCTCGACAACGGCACGCCGGTGAGCGCGATGCGGTCGGGTGCCTACACGGCAGCGTGGACGCGCTACTACGCGGGCTGGATCGACAAGCTCGACGGCGAGGTGGTGCCGGTGGCGGGCGACGCCCTCGACGTGGTGCTCCCCGAGCCGTACGGGGTGATCGGCGCGATCGTCCCGTGGAACGGCCCGATGATGGGCATGGGGCAGAAGGCGGTGCCCGCGCTGGCCGCGGGCAACACCGTGGTGGTGAAGCCGCCGGAGCTGGCGCCCTTCGGTGCGCTGCGCTTCGCCGAGCTCGCGCTCGAAGCCGGGTTGCCGCCGGGTGCGCTCAACGTCGTCGTCGGTGGCGCATCCGCAGGCGACGCGCTCGTGCGTCACCCCGGCATCGACAAGGTCTCGTTCACGGGCGGGTGCGCGACCGCGCGGCTGGTGATGGCGGCGGCGGCGGAGACGCTCACGCCGCTCACGTTCGAGCTCGGCGGCAAGAGCGCCAACATCGTGTTCCCCGACGCCGATCTCGACGTGGCGACGTCGATGGCGGCCATGCTCGGCGCGGTACTGCTCAGCGGCCAGGGCTGCGCGTTGCCGACGCGCCTCTACGTGCACGACGACGTGTACGACGAGGTCGTGGCGCGCGTCGTCGCGCAGGTGGAAGCGGTGCACGTCGGCGATCCGTTCGACCCGACGGTGCTCATGGGCCCGGTCGTGAACGCGGCCGCGTGCGAGCGCATCCTCGGTGTGATCGCCCGTGCGGTCGACGAAGGCGCGGGCACGCTGCTCACCGGCGGTCGGAAGCTCGATGGTGATCTCGCCGACGGCTACTTCGTCGCGCCGACCGTCTTCGGCGACGTCGACCACGACAGCTCGCTCGCCCGGCGAGGAGGTGTTCGGTCCCGTGCTCTCGGTGCTGCGCTTCCACGACGAGGACGAGGTCGTCGCCAAGGCGAACGACAGCGACTTCGGACTCTCGGCCTACGTGCACACGCGCGACGGCACGCGGGCGCGGCGCGTCGCGCGTCAGCTCGAGGTCGGCACCGTCATCGTCAACGGCTTCCCCGGCATGTCGCCCGGCGCGCCCTTCGGCGGGGTCAAGCAGAGCGGCTTCGGCCGCGAGGGCGGCCGCGCCGGCATCGAGGAGTTCGTCCGCCGCAAGAACATCGTCTTCGGCTAGACCTCCGATTTGGCGTCGCTACTCCGTCAATAGGGGGGCGCAGGGGCGCCAAAAGCAGCGGATGGGTCAGTCGGCGAGCACGTCGAGCGCGAAGGCGATGACGGCCCGGCCGTCCATCGACCGCGCCGCGAGAGGTCGCAGTCGTCGAGCTCGTGCTGCGGCAGGGAGGCGCGGACGCTCACGGCGGAGCGCTCGTAGTGGTTGTCGGGGTTGCCCACGACGAGGCCGGTGAGCGGCCCGAACGCTTCGGCCTCGATCGCCCCCAGGAGGACCGCGGCGTCGCTGAACGATCCGGTTGTGGTCAAGAGATCGAAAGTGTGGCGATCAGCATGATCGCGATCACGTCGAGCCCACTGTCGCGTAGCGCGGCGGAGTGCCTGCTCGAGCGGCGCCATGGCCGCCTGGCCTGGTCGGTGCGAGCCGCGCCATGGCGAGGAACATGAGGGCCGGGACGAGGATCGCGTCCATGGAACCCGCTTCACCCAGAGCGATCGCCTCCTGGAGCGCGAGCGCGGCGGCCTCCGGATCGTCGTAGAGGAGGACCGCCCGAGCCGCGGACTGCGCCAGCGCGATCGCGGTCGGTGAACGCATCTCGCGGGCGACGACCAGAGCGGCTTCTGCGTAGCCGCGAGCGTGCTGGTGTCGCCGGACATCGCGAGGTTGATCGCAGCGCTGGCCAGGAGCGTCGATACGTGCAGCCGGACCTCGGGATCGTCGTCGCCCTCGAACCGCTCGACGCCTTCGAGCTCGCGGACGTGGCCTTCCTCGGCCCGGCCGCTCTGCATCAGTGCGATGCCGAGCACCGAGTAGGCCGAGCCCACCGCGCCGGTCGGCGCACGGCCGGGCGCGTCGACGACGCGCCTCCGCGTGCACGACCGCGGCGGCGAAGTCGCCGCGGTGGAACTCGATCCACGCCATCGCGGTGTTCGACCGCCGACCGCGTGTTCGAACGCGAGCTGATCGAGCAGCGGCAACGGCGCGTAGCGCCCACATGCCGATGCCGTTCTTCACCCGGAGCGACGACTCGATGACGAGCGCCGTGATCATGCGCAGACCGAACTCGATGTCGTCGGCGTCGTCGCGGTCCAGCGCCCAGGTGACCGCGGCGCGCAGATCGTCGAGGTCGGCCATCAGCACTCGGCGCGCTGCGATCTCGTCGGGGCTCACCAGCGAGCGGACCGAGCCGCTCGGCGTGTCGCGGCGAAGTGCTCGGCGTGCCGACGTCGCCAGCGGTCGGGGTCGTCGTCGTCGCTCGAGCCGCTCGCGGGCGTACTGCCGGAGCGTCTCCAACATCTGGTACCGGGTGACATTCCGTCGTCGCCGCGTTCGGCGACGACCATCGACTTGTTCACCAGGCTCGTCGAGCGCATCGAGCACGTCGAAGCGCTCGATGCCGTCGCCCGCCACCACGGTCGGCCGCGCTGTCGGCGGTGAAGCTCGCCGGCGAACACCCCCAGCCGGGGGAAGACCTGTGCGGTCACGTTCGTCCAGCAATGAGTACGACCAGTCGACCGTGGCGCGGAGCGTCTGGTGCCGTTCGACCGCAGTGCGGCGTCCTCCAGTGAGCAGGCGAAAGCGCTCGTCGAGCAGCGCCGGCGATCTCGCCCGGACTCATCGCGATCGCGCGTGCGGCCGCGAGCTCGATGGCGAGCGGGACGCCGTCGAGGCGACGGCACAGTTCGACGACACCTTCCCGGTCGACCGCGCTGCACCTCGTAGTCCGATTGCAGCGCCCGGACCCGCTCGACGAAGAGACGCACTGCATCGGTGGCGACGATGGTGGCGAAATCGTCTCGTCGGCTCGGGCGACCCGAAGCGGACGCAGCGGCACGACCTGTTCGCCGTCGACGGCCAGACCCTCGCGGCTGGTGGCGAGGATGCGTGAGTGCGGGGCACTCGTCGACGATGCGCTCGGCCAGCTCGCTCGCCGCCTCGATGAGGTGCTCGCAGTTGTCGAGGACGAGGAGAAGCCGCTTCGTCCGCAGTGCCTCCACGATGCCGTGCCACCGGTCGCCCGGTCCGGTGCCCACGCCGAGGACGCTGCCCACGACCTGCACCGAGTCCGTCGACGTCGGTGGCGGCCGGACGAGCTCGCACAGCCAGACGCCGTCGGGGTCACGCGGGAGCACCTCGGCCGCGACCTGGAGCGACAGCCGCGTCTTGCCGATGCCACCGACCCCGGTCAGGGTGACGACCGGTGCCGTCTCGAGCGCGGCGGCGACCTTCTGGAGTTCTCGTTCGCGCCCGACGAACGACCTCGCCCGACGCGGCAGGTTGTTCGGAAAGTTCGTCGAGCGAGCGGAGGGCCGGGAAGTCCCGGCGGAGGGTGCGCGACCCAGAGTTGGAAGATGCGCTCGGTGTGCGAGAGGTCGCGCAGGACGTGCTCGCCGAGGTCGAGCACCTCGACGTCGTCGGCCAGCGGCGTCGCGGAGCAGCGCCTCGGTGGCCTGCGACACGATCAGTTGCCCGCCGTGCGCGAGCCGCCGACACCCGGGCGGCACGGTTGACCGCGGTGCCGAAGTAGTCGCCGTCGCGGAGCGCGGCCTCACCGGTGTGCATGCCCATGCGGACCCGCAAGGGCTTCGGGCGTCGACCACGTCCTCGGCTCGATCAGCCCGCTGCGCATCGAGCGCGGCGGCGACCGCGTCGTCGCGCGGTGGGGAAGGCGGCGTGCAGACCGTCGCCGGTCGTCTTCACGACGTGCCCGTTGTGCGCCTCGACCGCGGTGCGGAGGATCTCGTCGTGACGCGCCAACGCCGGCGGGCATCGTCGTCCGGCGTCGACCTCCCACAGGCGCGTCGAGCCCTCGACGATCCGTGAACAGGAACGCTGACCGTCCGATGGGCAGCGTGTCCACGAGCGAGAGCGTTGCACACCTTCGCCCGTCTGCGCGCGGTGGCGTTCAGGGCGTGGGTTGTTCGCCGCGGATGAGGTGGCCGGGCAACGCGCCCGTGGCCTCGTCGTCGCGGATGGTGATCTCGCCGGCGACGATGGTGGCGACGTAGCCGGTGGCGCGCTGCATCAGCCGACGGCCGCCCGCGGGCAAGTCGAAGACCACCTCCGGCTGACCCAGCTGGAGCCTGTCGTGGTCGATCACGTTGAGATCGGCGCGGTAGCCGGGTGCGAGCCGACCGCGGTCGCGCAGCCCGTAGAGGTCCGCGGTCTCGGACGTCATCCACCGGACCGCGGTGGGCAGGTCGATCCGAGGACCGCGCACGCGGTCACGCACCCAGTGCGTCAGCATGAGCGTGGGACCGCTGGAATCGACCGCCGCGCCGCAGTGCGCGCCACCGTCGCCGAGCCCCCACACCGACGCGGGGTGCTCGAGCATGTCGTGCACGTCGTCGAGGCTGAAGTGGAAGTAGTTGGTGAACGGGAACATCACCAGGTTGCGGCCGTCGCCCTCGGTGAGGAAGTCGTAGACGACGTCCTGCGCGGGACGACCTTCGCGCTCAGCGATGGCTGCCATCGTGTCGTCGGGGGTGGGTTCCCACTCCATGGGCTGACGAACCGGGAGCATGTTCGAGAACGTCTCGTACACGAACGACGCCAGCGGGTGGTCGAACTCGCCGTTCGGCTCGGACGAGGATGCGGGCGCGCACCTGCGGATCGCGCATGCGGGCGAGACGATCCTCCAGGGGGAGCGCAGCGAGCTCGATGTAGCTCGGCCGGGTGCAGAACACGTTGTTCTTGCTCTGGAGTCCGAACAGGATCCCGGTGGCGCGGTTCGCCACCTGCGGGTAGATCGGCACGCCCTGGTCGCGCAGCTCGGCGGAGCGGTCGAGGATCACTCGCCACCGGTCGAGCTCGGTGTGGGTCTGCACCACCGAGAACGTGAGGCGGGTCCCCGCGTGCGCGGCGAGACGCCCGAGCAATTCGAGCTCGGCGTGCGCGGCGTCGCTCACCTCGCCGTCCATGCCACGCGGCACCACCTCGAACACACCGTTGCCGCGCTCGCGCAGCACGCCGGCGAGCGCGGTGCAGCTCCTCCTCGTCGGCGAAGGTGCCCGGCACCTCGTCGCCGCGACTCGTGTGGTGGGCGAGGATGCGCGACGTCGAGATGCCCAGCGCACCCGCGTCCATGCCCGCACGCGCGATGTCGACCATCGCCGCGAGGTCGTCGGGCGTCGCGACGCCGCTGCCGGCGCGGTCACCCATCACGTACGCGCGCACTGCCGCGTGCGGCACGTGCGTCCCGACGTCCATCATGCGCGGTCGCTCGGCGAGCGCGTCGAGGTACTCGGGGAACGACTCCCACCGCCAGTCGATGCCTTCCCACAGCGCGGTGCCGGGGATGTCCTCGACGCCCTCCATGAGCTCGACGAGCTCCTGCTCGCCACCGGGGTGCACCGGCGCGAACCCCACGCCGCAGTTGCCGACGACCACGGTCGTCACGCCGTGCCAGCACGACGGCCCGAGCTGCGAGTCCCACGTGGCCTGGCCGTCGTAGTGCGTGTGCACGTCGACGAAGCCCGGGGTCACCAGCAGGCCGTCGGCGTCGACGGTCTCGCGCGCCGGCCCGTCGACCCGCCCGATCTCGGTGATCCGGCCGTCGGTCACCGCGACGTCGCCGGTGAACGGGTCGTGTCCGAGTCCGTCGACGACCGTGCCGCCGCGGATCACGAGATCGTGCATGTCTCCCCCTCTGGACTCACCGTGGTTTCGGCGCCCCTACGCCGTCGCTATGAGCGGTGAGGGGCGCCGAAACATGCTTCTGGGTTACGGGTCGAGGCGGGCGGTGGCGGTGCCGGTGAGGACGGTGGTGCCCTCGGCGTCGACGGTGGTGATCGACACGTCGGCGAACTGCGCGCCGTCCTCCTCGCGGATGGCGTCGACCACCGCAGTGGCGGTGAGCGTCGCACCCGGCCACACCTGGCGCACGAACCGCACGCCGTACGTGGTGACCCGACCGACGTCGAACCAGTCGGTGACCACGCGCCCGGTCATGCCCATCGTGAGCATGCCGTGGGCGAAGATCCCCGGATAGCCGGCGACCTCGCGGGCGAACTTCTCGTCGCTGTGCAACGGGTTGTAGTCACCCGACGCGCCCGCGTACATCACGATCTGGGTGCGGGTGAGGTCGTCGACGAGCTGCAGCTCCTTCGAGTCTCCGACCTTCAGGCTGGCGGCGCTGATGCTCACTTGGGTCCCTCCGTCAGCACCGCGACCGTGCGAGCGGTGATCACGACCTCGTCGTCGGCGTCGAGGTACTCGGTGATCAGCTCGGTGAACTTCAGCGTGCCCGAGCGTCCCTGCTTCTCCCACGTCTCGCCCTTGCGACCACGCGCGTGCAACACGTCGCCGACCACGAGTGGACGGTGGTACTCGTAGTGCTGCTCGGCGTGGAGCGACGTGCCGCCGCCGCCGACCGTCCTCGCTCTTCCCGCCCGACGGCACGGTCGGCTTCGCGCCGGTGGCCTCGCGGCCGGAGCCGAACCACGGCTGGCCGGGCTTCGGGCGCAGCGGGTAGTCGGGGTCGAACTGCGCGCTGGCGGTGACGAACGTGGGCGGAGCCGGGATCACCCCCACCTCGGAGGCGGCGGCGACGTCGGCGTCGGCGTAGATCGGGTTCGGGTCTCCGATGGCGCGGGCGAACATCAACACGTGCCCGGCCTCGATGGGGAACTGTTCGATGGCCATGACGCGGAGACTCACGCGACGCGAGTCGCGTTGTCAAAACAGGCGCGATCAGACGAGGAACCCGAGCGCCTCGAGGTCGTGGTTCTCCAGGTAGTGGCCGCGGAACGACGGCGGCTGGTCGGCGATGCGGGCGACGGCCTCACCGAACGGTCCCATGCGCGCCATCCGCCGCTTCAGGTCCTCGAAGCGGGGACCGGTCAGGTGGTACTCGACCGACTCGGTGAGCACGACCGGTGCGACCAGGTCGAGCGCGATTCCCGTGTCGCCGAGGTCGTGCATCAACCCGTACGAGAACGAGTCGAGGGCGGCCTTGCTCGCGGAGTACGAGAGCTGGGGGACGTCGCGCCGGAGGGTTCTCGCGGGTCCGCGCCGCCGAGGAGGTGATGTTGATGATGCGGCCGGTGTCGCGCTCGAGCATGTCGGGGAGGAAGCCGTGGATCAGTGCGACCGGCGCCAGGAGGTTCAGCGCTGAGCGCGGTCTTCCAGCGCGACAACGGCACGTCGAGAAATGGGCCGATGAACGTGGCCGCGGCGTTGTTGACGAGCACGTCGGGCGTGCCCCAGGACGCCCGCACCTCGTGCACGACGCGCTCCGCCTCCGCGGTCTGCACGAGATCGGCGGTGATCGTCTGCACGTCGGCGCTGCCGAGCTCCCGCAGCTCGGCGGCCACCGATTCCAACGTCCCCGGCAGGCCGACCTTGTTCGGGGTTGTCGTCGGTGCTGCGGGCGACGAGCACGAGCGCATCGCCGCGACGTGCGAACGCGTCGGCGATGCCGCGCCCGACGCCTCGCGTCGCCCCGGTGATCAACACGATGCGCGTCATGTGCAGCCGTTCATCGCAGCATGATGCGTCCGCCGTCGGCCATCATCGTCTGGCCGGTGACGTAGGCGCTCGCGTCGGACAGGAGGAACCCGACGACCGGCGCGATGTCCTCCTCGAGCCGCCCGTCGCGCGGGACCGGCTGCCGGGCGAAGCCCTTCTCGAACTTCGCCAGCGCTTCCGGATCGTCGAGCCCCGGCGTGTGGTGGCGCACCGACACCGGACACACCGAGTTCACGGTGATGCCGTAGCGACCCCACTCGGCGGCGGCGGTGCGGGTGATGGCCCGGATCGCCTCCTTGGCCGCGGAGTACGCGGAGTAGGTGGGGACGCCGTTCAGCGCCGCGTTGGAGCCGAACGTGACGATGCGGCCGTGTCCCTGCTCGCGCATCACCGGGAACGCGGCCTGCATGAGCCACACCGTGCCCTTCACCGACGCGTCGAACGGCACGTCGAGGTCGGCGTCGGTGAGGTCTTCCACCGGCACCGGCGGGTTCGACGTCACCGCGTTGGCCACGATGCCGTCGACCGTGCCGAACGCATCCACCGCGGCATCGACGAGCGAGAAGTTCGCAGCCCGATCACCGGCGTCGGCGGTGCGCGCGATGTAGGAGGCGCCGAGGTCGTCGAGCTCGGCCGACAGCGTCGCCAGTCCCTCGGCGCCGCGCGCCGACACCACGAGGCGCACGCCGCGTCCTGCGAGATACCGCGCGATCCCATGTCCGACGCCCCGGGTCGCACCGGTGACGACGACCACTCTGCCTGCGAGATCGTCCATGACTCCACTCACGCCGCCTCCATTGCTCGTTCGCTGTCGCTCACTCGATCACTCCTGTCCACTCGGCGCCGGTCATGACGCCTGCGACCAACGGCAGGTTGTGCGACGACACGATCCCGGGAGCCGCCGCGACCACCGCCGGGACCGCGTTCAACGGTCGCATGAAGGTGGCGAAGCTGAGGCCGCGCATGTTGCTGCCGCGGCCGTGCATCTCGATGTCGACGGTGTACGTGGGCATGCCCTCCAGGATGACGCGATACCCACCCAGCGGCGAAGGGTGTCGCGGCCACTCGGGCGCCGAGTGCTCACCCATCCGCGTGATGTGCTCGAGCACGATGCGTTCCTCGCCGTCCTTGATGCCGACGAGTCGGAACCACATCCCGCCGACGGTGCCCGCGGGCAGCGGTCCCGAGGCGGTGTCGTACGACTCGGGCGCGATCCACTTCTCGAGCGTGTCGTCGACCCGGTCGAGCTGCAACCCGTGTGCGGCGGCGAGGCCCCACACGACCGGCGACCACAGATCGTTGAGCCGCCCGGGTTCCTGCAACGGCGTGACGTAGTCGGGCGGATGCGCGAAACCCATGAAGTCGTACATGATGTCGGGCTGCGCGATCGGCGCGTAGTCGAGGATCTCCTGCATCGTGATCTTGTCGATGCGCGAGCACGTGGCGCTGAACACGAACGGCACCATGTCGTTGATCCAGCCCGGCTCGACGCCGCTGTTGAACAACGTCGTGCCGCCGTCACGACACGCCTGCTCGAGCATCTCCCGGATGTCGTCCTCGGCCGCGGGCGGGTAGCAGAACGGCACGAGTGATGTGGTCACCACGTTCTTGCCCGCGCGCAGGCACCGCGCGATGTCGTCCGCGGCCTCGCGGTAGCGGTAGTCGCCGCTCGCGTAGTACGCGACCGCGTCGGCGTCGACGGCCAACGCGGCGTCGATGTCGCGCGTCGCGATGATCCCGGTGGCGGGGAGACCGCACAGGTCACCGGCGTCGCGGCCGTCCTTCGCCTCGCTGTGCACGACGAGGCCGGCGAGCTCGAGGCCGGGGTGCTGGATCAGCGCCCGCAACGCCCCGATCCCCATCTGGCCGGGACCCCACAGGATCACTCGCATGCCGTCTCCCGAATGTCGTTGTGGCGTAAACGTGGTTCTCCGAAGTCAGAAGCTACATTGACGGCGCGAGTGCGGGCCTGAGTAGCGTCGGCTCCATGAGCGATGCACGACCCGCGGCGCAGGCCGCGACGCGACCCGCCTCGCGCGACGACCAGTTCTTCTGGGACGCGGCCGCCGAGGGCCGTCTCGTGATCCAACGGTGCGCGGAGTGCGGGACGCTGCGGCACCCACCGGCGCCGATGTGCGGCGTCTGCGGTTCGTTGCAGTGGGACACGCAGGACTCGTCGGGGCGAGGCCGAATCGTGTCGTGGATCTCGTCGTTGCACCCGAACCGTCCCGACGACGAACCTCGCATCGTGATCCTGGTGCAGTTGGAGGAAGGCACCCGGTTGGTCTCCAACCTCGTCGACGCCGGCGACGAGCCCTACGACGACCTGCCCGTGGTCGTGGAGTTCCGCGACGACCGCGGCGCGCTGACCCCGTTCTTCCGGCCGGCGGGATCGGAGACGGACGCATGACCGGCACCATCGTCGCCGGCATCGGCGCCACCGAGTTCTCGAAGGCGTCGGGCCGCAGCGAGATGCAACTCGCAGCCGAGGCGAGTCGCGCGGCGATCCTCGACGCCGGTCTCACGCCCGCCGACATCGACGGCATGGTCACCTTCACCGTCGACGCCAACGACGAGCAGGAGTTGATGCGCAACCTCGGCGCGGGACCGGTCACCTGGTGGTCGCGCGCACCCGGCGGGGGCACCGGGGCGTGCGCGGCGATGCAGCAGGCGGTGGCCGCGGTCGCGTCCGGCCTGGCGAACAACGTGCTCGTGTACCGCGCCTTCAACGAACGGTCCGGCTACCGCTACGGGCAGCCGCACGCCATCGCAGGGCCGCCGCGGCTCGACTGGTACCGCAACTTCGGTGTCGACACGCCGGCGAAGATGTACGCGCTCTGGTTTCGTCGCTACATGCACGTGTTCGGCGCCACCAACGAGGACTTCGGTCGCTACACGGTGTCGGCGCGCCGGTACGCGGCGGCCAACCCCAAGGCGTGGTTCCACGACCGGCCGATCACGCTCGAGGATCATCAGGCTTCCCGCTGGATCGTGGAACCGGTGCTCCGGCTCTACGACTGCTGCCAGGAGAGCGACGGCGGCGTCGCGCTGGTGGTGACCCGCGCCGATCGCGCCGGCGACGTCGACGCGCCGGTGGCGATCCGTGCCGTCGCCGACGCGCGCCACGCCGACGCCAGCATCACCGCGAACTACTACTACGACGACCTCGCCACCTATCCCGAAGCCGCGCAGTGCGCGCAGCTCCTGTTCACGCGTTCAGGACTGACCCTCGCCGACATCGACGTCGCCCAGATCTACGAGAACTTCAGCCCACTCGTGTTCCTGGTGCTCGAGGCCTATGGCTTCTGCGGACCGGGTGAGGCGATCGGGTTCGTGGCCGACGGCAACCTCGACATCGACGGCGCGCTCCCCACCAACACCCACGGCGGTTTGCTGGGCGAGGCGTACATCCACGGGATCAACAGCATCCAGGAAGGCGTGCGTCAGGTGCGCGGGACCGCGGTCAACCAGGTTGCCGACGTGGACCACTGCCTCGTCAGCTCGCTGAACAGCGGTCTGGTGCTCGGCCGCCTCTAGCGCGGCCGGTTCAACTGGGGCGTGCGAGCAGCTCCAGCAGGTTGTCGCGCATGATCTTCTTGATGTCGGCCTCGGGCAGCTTCTGGATGCTGTCGGCGAAGTCGCCGGGCATGATGTTGCCTTCGGGGTGCGGCCAGTCGGAGCCCATGAGCACGCGGTCCACGCCGATCATCTCGCTGAGGCCGACGACGTCTTCCTCGGGGAACGGCGAGATGTAGATGTGCTCCTTGAACACGTCGGACGGCAGGTCCTGCATCGTCTGGCCGAACGCCTGGATGCGCCGCTCGAGCAACGACCCCGCGTGGTCGATCATGTGGAGGGCGTACGGCGTCCAGGCGCAGCCGAGCTCGATGGCGGCGATGCGCACGTTCGGGAAGCGGCCGAACAGGTTCCCGAGCACGAGCGCCACGGTCAGCTCCAGGATCCCGCGGTCGACCGTGAGCGCCTGCGACAGCGTGGCGTTGTAGCCCGGGTCGGCCGACGACTGACCCCACATCTGGTCGAACGCCTCGCCGTACTTCGTGACGCCGCCGTAGCCGTGGTATGCCGCCAGCACCTTGCTCTCGTTGAGCAGGGACCAGAACCGGTCCCACGACGGGTCGGCGGGCGACCGGCCGTTGGCGGGTCCGGGGCGGATCGACACCACCTTGATGCCCTTGTTCAGCAGGAACTCGAGCTCGTCGGCGGCGAGCTCGGGGTCGAGCATCGGGATGTAGGGCGGCGCGTACAAGCGGTCCTTGTACGCGTAGCCCCAGTCCTCCTCGAGCCACAGGTTGAACGCGTGGAAGACCTTGTACGCCATCGGCACGTTGTCGTGCATGAGGCCCTCGACGCAGTCGCCGAGCGTGGGGAAGAGGATGCACCGCTCCACGTTCTGCTCGTCGATCATGTCGATGCGCGCGTGATTCGATGCGGTAGCCGTCGGGGAGCTGCTCGAGCTGGCCGTACGTGTTGTGCATGTCAGTGAGCGGAATGCCGGTCACCCCGTGGCTGCGCTCCTGCAGCTCCTTCAAGCGCGCGTGGAACGCGCCCGGCGTCGCGATCGGGTTGAACGTGGGGTTGGGCACGCTGGTGTTGGCGAGACCGATCATCGTCGAGCCGAAGACGAGGTAACGACGCTTGCCCTCGCTCACCCAACGGACGTAGCGCTTGACGTCCTGGTCGCCGTGGCGGATGAACGCGTCTTCGGCCTCGTAGTAGTGGTTGTCCGCGTCGACGTACATGTAGTCGGCCATGGGTCCTCCGAAGTGGGTGGAAACGGCGCTCTCGCCTGGCGATGACAATCCTACGGCGTCATCCCGGATCGCGCAGGAAGACCGCGAGCGACTCCGCGATGTGGCCCACCGCATCGCTGCTCAGCCCGTGGTGCGACGGCAGCGTGAGGCCGCGGTCCATCACCAGATCGGCCTGGGGGAGCCCGCCGGGCGGCGCCCGGTGCGTGATGTCGGCGAAGCCGGGCTGGCGCAGGATGTTGCCGGTCCACACCATGCGCGACGGGATGCCGCGCTCCAGGAGGAACTCCTGCATCGCGGTGCGGTCGATGCCGTCGCGCGAGCAGGAACGGGAAGCGCATCCACGTCGTCTCGACGTCGGCGGTGGTGTGCACGCGGACGACCTTGTCTTCGTGCAGCGCGAGCACCTCGTCGAGGCGAGCGAAGTTCTGCTGGCGCCGCTCGTTGAACTCGAGCAGGCGGTCGAGTTGCACGTTGCCGAAGGCCGCGCTCGATCTCCGACGGCTCGAAGTTGTAGCCGGTGTCCTCGAACAGGAAGACCATGTCGTAGGGCGTGCCGTCGGCCAGCGTGCCGAAGCGATCGCCAGTGGTATCGGCGGCACCCTGTTTGCTCCCGAACAGGTAGCGCTCGGAATGACGACCCCAGCGTCGCCGCACCAGCGACTGGTCGAACCACTCCGGGTCGTCGACGGCGAGCATGCCGCCTTGGCTCGCGGCGGTGATCGAGTGACCACGCGCGAAGCTCGTCACCGAGATGTCGGATCGAGTTCCCGTGCGCGTGCCGCGCAGGTACGAGTCGAGCACGTCGCAGCTGTCTTCCACGACGAGCAGGCCGTGGCGATCGGCGACGGCGCGGATGGCATCCCAGTCGGGGCAGTTGCCGACGAGGTTGGGCGTCAGGATCGCCTTCGTGCGCGGACCGATCATCGCTTCGATGGCGTCGACGTCGATCTGCAGTGTCTCGGGATCGACGTCGACGAACGCGGGGACGATGCCGTTGCGCACGAGCGGGGCGATGTCGCTCGAGAAGGTCAGTGGCGACGTGATCACCTCGTCGCCGGGCTCGCAGCCGAGGAGGTCGACCGCGAGCCACAGCGCCGAGGTTCCGCTGTTGACCATCACCGCGTGCTGCTTGGCGAGGAGCTCGGCGCCGCGCCGTTCGAACTCCGCGACTTCGGGACCGATGGCAAGACGGCCGGGTGCCTCGAGCACGCGCACGACGGCGTCGATCTCGCGCTGGTCGTGCACCGGCCCGGCTTCGGTGACGGTGGGGTATCGCGCTCCCTCGATGTCGCTGCTCATGCGTCTGCTCCGAACCGAGCTGCCAGCATCTCCGCCAGCTCCTGCTTCTTGATCTTGCCCGAATCGAGGAACGGCAGCTCGGCCTTCGTGCAGACCCAGAGGTGCTTCGGCACCTTGTAGGCGGACAGGTCGGCCTTGAGCCGGGCCCGCAGCTCGTCGGCGTCGATGGTCGCGTCGCCGCGCGGCACGACCGCGCCGACCACGAGCTGGCCGGTTCCCTTGGAAGAGATGTCTTCGGCGGGGATGCCGGTGACGTACGCCTCGAGCACGTCGGGATACGCCATCAGCGCGGCTTCCACTTCGGCGGGCGCCACGTTCGCGCCACCGGACGTCTTCACCATCTCGCCGAGGCGACCGGTGAAGTAGAACCAACCGTCCTCGTCGAAGTGGCCGGCGTCGCCGGTGCGGTACCACCCGTCCGGCTCGAACACCTCTTCGCGTTCACGACGATGCAGGCCTTGCATGAGCGAGTACCCACGCGCCCAGAGCTCGCCGTCGACGTCGGCCGGCACCTCCTCGAGCGTGTCGGGATCGACGACCTTGTGCGAGAGGCCGGGCAACGTCTTCCCGAACGCGCCGCGGCGCGACTCGGGGAGCGGGTCGTACTGGTCCCACGAGAGGTGCACGCTGCACATCTCGGTCATGCCCAGCGACGTCGAGTTGATGTCTGGTGGACCGTGCTCGGGTGGTACCAGATCGGCCATGCTCGTGCGCACCACGGTCGCGACGCGCTCGGGGTGTACGCCGGGTGCTCGCGCAGCGTCTTGCCCTGCTGGGGCCAGCCGGTGACGATCGTGGCGCGCTCCTGCTCGATGAGGTCGAGTGCAGCGCCCGCGTCGAACGAGCTCTGGGTGACGAGCGTCGCGCCCACGTGCAGCACCTGGAAGTAGCCGGTGATCAAGCCGCCGATCCAGAAGCCGGGCATCGACGAGAACATCACGTCGTCGCGCTCGATCGGGTAGCCCAGCGAGACGTTGCACGAGTGCCGCACCACCGCGCCCTGTGAGTGGATCGCGCCCTTCGGGTCGGCGGTGCTGCCCGAGCTGTAGACGATCACCGCCGGATCGGCTGGTACCACGCATTCCTCGACGCGCGCGAGGAACTCGTCGTCGATGCCGGCGCGCTCGCCGGCGGCGACGATCGTGGCCTCGTCGCCGCGCGACCATGACCGATCGGACGGCCCCCAGACGTGGATGGCCCGGAGAAAGGGCGCGTCCGGGAGGAACAACGGTTGGTCGGCACGTTGGCTCGCGAGACCGGGCAACGCGGCCTCGAGTCGCTCGAGGTAGTCGTTGTTCAGGAAGCTCGGGTGGGTGATGACCTGCGTGACGTCGGCGTGGCGGAGCAGCCATCCGAGCTCGCGCGTCTGCGAGAAGGTGTTCACCGGCACGCACACGGCGCCGACCCGTGTCACTGCGAGCACGGCGACGAGGAAGTCGGCGCTGTTGGGGATCAGGATCCCGACGCGCGCGCCCTTGCCGATGCCTTCGGCGAGCAGACCCTTGGCGAGCGCGGCGGAGCGCGCCTCGACGTCGCGGTACGTCAGGCGCTCACCGTTGGCGACGAGGTACGTGCGGTCGCCGAACCGCGCCGCCGCGCTCCGCACCAGCTCCGGCACGGTGGGAGTGAAGTCGGGGAACGGCATGCTCAGCGCAGCTTCACGTCGGGTCGGAACACGGGCAGGTGGCGGCCGTCGGACAGCGGCTCCCATGCGATCGCGACGCGCATGCCCGCCGCGACCTCGTCGGGCGGGCATCCCACCACGTTGCTCATCATGCGCACCCCCGCATCGAGATCGACCAACACCACCGCGTAGGGCCCGTCGTCGGCATCACGTCCGGGTCCGGGCTTCGAGTGGACGCTGGCGGCGTACACCGTGCCCTCGCCGGCGTCGTCGCGCCACTCGACCGCGTCGCCGAGGCAGCGCGGACACACGGTGCGCGGGTACCAGATCGCGTGTTCGCACTCGGTGCACCACGGGAGCACGAACCGCTGCTCGCGCGTCGCGTCCCAGAACGGGACCGCGTCGTCGGACACGGACGGTTCGCGACGAGCGGTCACAACGTGGCCTCGGTGCCGAGCACCACGGTGCCGGTGGCCGACAGCACCCCACCACACCCGTGGGCCACCGCGATCTCGGCGTTCGCCACCTGGCGCTCGCCGGCCGAGCCGCGCAGCTGCCGCACCGCCTCCACCAGCAGGAAGATGCCGTACTGCCCTGGGTGCGTGTAGGAGAGCCCGCCGCCGTTGGTGTTGGTCGGCAACGAGCCGCCGGGGCCGAGCTTCCCGTCCTCCACGAACGCGCCGCCCTCGCCCTTGGCGCAGAAGCCGAGGTCTTCGAGGTGCAACAGCTCGGTGATGGTGAAGGAGTCATAGGCCTCCAGCACGTCGACGTCGTCGGTGGTGATCCCCGCGTGCGCGAAGGCGGCGGGGCCTGAGACTGCGCCGGGCGTGACGGTGAGGTCGGGCATCTGCGAGATGACCCAGTGGTCGGTCGCGGTGGCGGCGCCCAGCACGAACACCGGAGGAGGCGCGAGGTCGCGCGCGCGTTCAGCCGACGTGAGCACGTACGCGCCGGCGCCGTCGGTGCGCAGACAGCAGTCGAGCTGGTGCAACGGCGACGCGATCACCGGCGACGCGAGCACGTCGGCGATGGTGATGGGATCGCGGTAGCGGGCGCGCGGGTTCATCGCCGCCCACCGGCGCGCGTCGACCGCGATCTGCGCCAATTGCTCCGGGGTGGTGCCGTACTGCGCCATGTGCCGGTCGGCGGCGAGCGCGTACGACGTCATGGGCATCATCGGCCCGTACGGGTTCTCCCACTCGGCGGCGACGTCGGGACCCATCGGGCCGAACGCCGCCGGCGACGCGCCGAGGTGACGATCCTGACGCGGCGTCGAGGCGTACACACCCACCACCACGTCGCAGAGCCCGGCTGCGATCGCGGCCGCCGCGTGCTCGACGTGCACCTCGAAGCTGGACCCGCCGACGAACGTGCCGTCGACGTAGGTCGGGTGCAGATCGAGATACTCGGCGATGCCGGTGGCGATGCCCGAGCAGCACACGCCGTCGACGTCGTCGAGGGTGAGCCCGGCGTCGTCGAGCGCTTCGCGGATCATGGCCGCCTCGAGTGCGCGCCCGCGCGTCTCGAGCTCGCCGGTGGGCGACGCGGCGTCCGCCACCCCCACGATCGCCGCCGCGCCCCGCAGTGAACGTCCCATCGGTCCGGTCATCTCTCCGGTGAGTGAGGGCGGTGAAGAATGGTGTTTCCGCCAGGCGGTGCTCCGAGTCGCGGGAGCATACCCAGGCTCCGGGGCGCACCGGACGGCCTGCCATCGGGAAGGAGGGGCGGCGCCACGTACGTTGTGGGCATGAACGACGAACGCCTCGCAGTCGACGCGTCGACGTCGGTGGAGGACTGCGTCACCCTCACGAAGGCCTGGGTCGAGGAGCACGTGCCGGTCGCATGGCGCGACGCGGCTGCGCGCGGCGGCAACGCCGCGATCCGGGAGGTGCGGGGCCGGGCCGACTACGAGGCGTGGTACCCGGTGTTCGGCGCGTCGGGGCTCGTGATGCCGACGTGGGCACCGGCGTACGGCGGCCTCGGCGTCACGCCGGAGACCGCCGGTGCGATGCGCGCGGTGCTCGCGCCCTACAACCTCCGCGCGCTCAACCCGCTCGGACTCAACAACACCGCCGCCGCGCTGTTCGCGTACGGCACCGAGGAGCAGAAGCGTCGTTTCCTCCCTCCGATCGTGCGCAACGAGGAGAAGTGGTGCCAGCTGTTCAGTGAGCCGGGCGCGGGTTCGGACCTCGCGTCGCTGGCGACGCGCGCGGTGCTCGATGGTGACGAGTGGATCGTGAGCGGGCAGAAGGTCTGGACCACGTGGGGTTCCGACGCCGACTTCGCGATCTTGCTGGCGCGCACCGATCCGAGCCAGGCCAAGAACAAGGGCATCACCTACTTCCTCATCGACATGCACCAGCCGGGCGTCGAGGTGCGACCGCTGCGGCACATCAGCGGCGAGGTCGAGTTCAACGAGGTGTTCCTCGACCAGGCGCGCGTGCCCGAGTTCCAACGCCTCGGCGACGTGAACGACGGCTGGCGGGTCGCGAACGCCACGTTGTCGAGTGAGCGCCAGATGGTCGCGGGCGCGGGTTCGGGTGGAAGCGGCCGGGTCGGCGGTTCGGGTGTCGACCGGTTGTTGAAGCTCGCGCGCGAGCGCGGCATCGCCGACGAACCGCACGTCCGGCAGCGTCTCGCCGCGCTCTGGAGCGAAGAGCGCATCCGCGCGTGGACCAACCAACGGGTGGCGTCGAACCTCGCTGCCGGTCAGACGCCGGGACCCGCAGCTTCGATCGGCAAGGTGCACCAGGCCGGGCTCAACCAACGCGTGCAGCTCGCGGCAGTCGACCTGCTCGGTCTCGACGCGCTGGCCTGGGACGTCGACGGTGACGTGCCCGAAGACAGCGACGCGTACTACGAGTCGTTGCCGTTCGAGGTGAGCGGGATGCTGCGCAGTCGCGCCAACACCATCGAGGGCGGCACCACCGAGATCAACAAGAACGTGCTCGGCGAGCGCGTGCTCGGTCTGCCGCGCGAACCCGACGTGTGGTTGAAGAAGCCGTGGAGCGAGATCCCGCGTTCCTGACGTCAGATTCCTACGCCAGCCGCGCCTTCAGGTCCTGCTTGAGCACTTTGCCGTACGAGTTGCGCGGCAGCGCGTCAACGAGTTCGAGCTGTTCGGGGCACTTCTGCACCGCGAGGCCGAGCCCGCGGCAGTGGTCGGCGAGAGACTGAAGGGTCGGGGGCCTCGCATCGGGGGCGACCACGACGAACGCGCACACGCGCTCGCCGGTGCGCGGATCGGGTGCTGCGACCACCGCGACGTCGGCGACAGCCGGGTGCTGGTAGAGCGCGTCTTCGATCTCGAGCGCCGAGATGTTCTCGGCGTTGCGGATGATGATGTCCTTGATGCGACCGGTCACGGTGACGTTGCCGTCGGCATCGATGATCCCCAGGTCGCCGGTGCGGAACCAGCCCTCGTCGTCGAACGCAGCGGCGTCGAGTGACGCGTCGACGTAGCCGAGGAAGCACTGCGGACCGCGCAGTCGCAGCTCGCCCTCCTCGCCCGGTGACGTCACCCGGCCGTCGTCAGCCACCGTGCGCACCTCGACGCCGGCGACCGCGGGCCCGGTCGTGGTGTCGAGCACGTCGAGCGGCGCATCGAGCCGACCGTACGTGGCGACCGGGAACTCGGTGAGGCCCCATGAGTTCGCGATGCCGCGCACGCCGAGCACCTCGCGGGCGCGGCGGCTGATCTCGGGTGGCGTGGGCGCGCCGCCACCGGTGAGCATGCGCAGCCGCGGGAACAGCGGGTCGTCGCCGTGGCGCTGCTGGGCGTCGAAGTAGGCGAGGAAGAAGGGGACCGCACTGCCGAGCACGGTTGCGCCATGGGCCGCGAACCGCTCGGGTGAGGTCGCAGGATCGAACGACTCGAAGAGCGCGAGCTGCATGCCCGTCATGAGCGCCGCGGTGAGCATGAGCATCCCGCCGATGTGCGAGACGGGCACGGCGACCGCGTTCACGTCGTCGGGCGCGGCGCCGGTGCCGATCGGACCGCCGGCGCCGTGCATCACCGAGCGGTCGGTGTGGCGCACCCCCTTGGGATCCGCGGTGGTGCCCGACGACGTGTAGATCCAGCGCACGGGCCGTCGTCGAGTGGGGGCACCGGGCCGAGCGTGGACGGATCGGCCGACTCGAGCCGCAGGGTGTTGCCGATGGTCATCGGGTCGGTGTCGAGATCGGTGATCACCACCGTGAAGCCCTGCTCGGCCGCGAGCGTCCGGGCCAGGTCTCCGTGGTCGAACCCGCGCCAGCGCTCGGTGGTGATGAACACCTCGGTGCCGACCTGTTTCGTGATGAACCGGACCTCACGCTCGCGCAAGATCGGGATCAAGGGGTTCTGGATCGCGCCCAGCCGCGCGAGCGCGATCATCACGACCATCGTCTCGAGGGTCGTCGGGAGCTGCCACGAGACGATCGTGCCCGGGCCGATGCCGTGCGCGGCGAGCGCGGCGGCCGTCGACGCGGCGGCGTCGCGCAGCTGTCGGCCGGTGAGCGAGCGCCCGTGGTCGTCGGCGAGGAGCACGTGCTCGGACCACTCCTCGGCGGCCTGCTCGACCAGCGCCCACACCGTCGGCGGATACGGAGGGATGCCTTCGCGTGGATGCCGGCCATCGGCGGCGACCGTAACATGACTCTCCGGATTCGCGTCAGGCGCTCTCGCGTCATCGTCGAATGGAAGAGGGTCGCTTCCGAGGTGAAGACCACGCAGGATCTCGTCGGTCACGCCGCTGCCCGCGTCGCGTCGCGTGCGGCTCGATTCCGCGCGGCCGGACACTGGAGCACCGAACCCGTCGACCTCGTACGCGACGCGGCGCGCCGAGCGCGGCGCGGGTCGCGCTGGCGGAGCGGGGCCGGGCGCTCACGTACGGCGAGCTCGACGCCACGATCGACGGTGCGGTCGCCGCGTTGCACCGCGAGGGCGTCGACTCCGCCGACGCGGTCCTCGTGCTCACCGCCAACGACATCGCCTCGGTGGTCGCGGTGCACGCAGTGCTGCGGCTCGGCGCGCTGGTGATGGTCGCCCCGACGAGTGCCGGTGCCGCCCAGGTGCGCGACATCGTCGCCGCAACCGAGCCGTCGGTGGTGCTCGCACCGGCGTCGTCGATGCCGTCGGTTGCCGATGCGTCCGGGATTCGTTGGCTCTCCACCGACTCCATCGGTGATGCCGATCCCGTGCACACCGGGACGACCACCGTCGGCCGGGATCCCGAAGCACCGTCGATGGTGATCTTCACCTCGGGCACGACCTCGCGGCCGAAAGGCGTCGTGCACTCGCTCAACACGATGCTCGTCGCGTCGCGCAACTTCATCGACGCGGCGCGCCTCACGGCGGCCGACAACATCTTCATGATCAGCCCCCTTGCGTCGGTCACCGGGATGCTGCAGGCGATCACGATCGCGCCGACCCTCGGCGGGCAGGCCACGCTGGAGTCGCGCTTCGACGACGTCGCGACGCTCGACCTCCTGATGGAGACGGGCGGCACGTTCTTCGGCGGTCCCGATCTCCTGCTCGACCGCGTGCTCGACGAAGCAGAACGTCGAGGCCTCGCGCAGGTACCGCTCACGACGGTGTACCTCGGCGGGTCGATGCTCGATCCGCGGATCCTCGCCCGTGCCGAGCACGAGTTCGGCATCGTCGTCTTGCGCGCCTACGGCTCGTCGGAGGCGCCCGTCAGCACGAGCGGCACGCGTGACGAACCGGAGTCGGTACGCCTCGGTGACGACGGTCGCCCGCTACGCGGCGTCGAGGTCCGCATCGGCTCGCGCGTCGATCCGGCCGAGTGCTGCATCGGTGGCGCGCACCTCTTCCTCGGCTACGTCGATGCCGACGACGACGCCGGCGCCTTCGATGACGGGCGCGGCGACGACGACTGGTTCCGCACCGGCGACCTCGCCGAGCTGCGCGACGGTCGGCTGCGGATCTCTGGTCGCATCAAGGACATCGTGATCCGCAACGGCTTGAACATCCCCATCGCCGAGGTCGACGGCCTGATCGCGGCGCTGCCCGGCGTCGTGCACTGCGCCGGGTACGGCGTCAGCGACGACACGACCGGGGAGCGCCTGGTCATGGCCGTCCGGTTGCGGCCGGGGACCGACCTGCCGTTCGAGTCCATGGTCGACGGCCTGGTCGCCGCGGGCGTGGCGAAGTGGAAGATCCCGGAAGAGCTCGTCGTCTGGGACGAGGCGTTTCCCGAGACTGCGTCGGGCAAGGTGCAACGCAACCTGCTCGACGAGCGCGGCGTCGATCGCCCCCGCACGCTCGCGCCGCGCCTGCGCGACTGACTACCAGCGGATCACGCCTACCACCTGATGACGAAGGCGTCCGTGCTCTCGATCTCGTCGAGGCGCTCGGCGATCATCTCGGCCGACAGGTCGGACTCGGTGATCCCGGTGGTCATGCCGAGGAACAACCGTGACACGCGCCCGCCACCGACCGAGTACGCCTGGCCGGTGATCTCGCACGACGCGTGGCAGAGGAACGCGACGAGCGGCGAGATGAGCTCCGGTCGCATGTCCTCGCTCATCTGGCTCTCGGTCATGCGGGTGTGCGCGATCGGCGCGATGGCGTTGACGCGCACGTTGTTGCGCTCGCCCTCGATCGACAGCACGCGGGTGAGTCCCATGAGCCCGGCCTTGGCCGCGCCGTAGTTCGACTGCCCGAAGTTGCCGAACATGCCCGAGCCCGATGTGGTGTTGACGATCCGCCCGTAGTTCTGCTCGCGCATCAGCGGCCACGCGTGCCGCAGGACGTTGAACGCGCCCTTGAGGTGCACGTCGATGACGGGATCGAGCAACTCGGGCGTGACGTTCTTGAACGCGGCGTCGCGCAGGATCCCCGCGTTGTTCACCACGATGTCGACCCGGCCGAAGGCGTCGAGCGCGCACTGCACGATCGCGGCCCCACCGTCCGGCGTGGCGACGGAGTCGGCGTTGCTCACCGCTTCGCCGCCGGCGGCGACGATCTCGGCCACCACGAGCTCGGCCGCGGTCGCTGAGCCCCCGTGCCGTCGACCGCACCGCCGAGGTCGTTCACCACGATCGCGCGCGCCGCGCCGGGCGAGCTCGAGCGCGTGGCTGCGGCCGAGACCACCGCCGCCGCCGGTGACGATCGCGACCTGGCCGTCGTAGGCGAGAGGCTCCATGGCCGGAGACTACAAATCCGCACTTGGATGCTCCATTTCCATGGCCGATACGCTGCGGTCGCGTCGAGCGAGAACGGGTAGCGAGTCACGAGAGAAGGAAGTCCGGCGTGGCGAAGATCCCGCAGAAGACGAGCGCCCGGAAGACGAGCGCGAGGCAGGAGCCGAAGCCGGTTCCGACCGAGGACGGCGGCCTGAGCGGCTGGCAGCAACGTGCGCTCGATCGCTCGCTGGTCGAGGCGAAGCGCCGGGCGCTGAACAAGAGCAACGGGTTCGTCGAAGCCGCGACCGAACTGCTCGACGAAACCGGCGGGCTCAACTTCACGGTGCAGGACGTCGTCGACCGGTCGAAGCTCTCGCTGCGCAGCTTCTACCAGACCTTCGCCAGCAAGGACGACCTGCTGCTGGCGCTGTTCGAGGAGTGCGTCGCCACCGCGGCCGAGTGGCAACGCGGAAAGATGGTCCGGCACGACGACCCGATCGAGCAGATCCGCGTGTTCCTCACCAGCCTCTGGAGCAATCAGCTCAGCCCCGAGGTCGTGCGCGCGCTCGCGCTCTACAACCTCACGTTGTCGGCGAGTCGGCCGAGTGACCTCGCGCACGCACTCGAACCGCAGTTGAACGTGTTGCACGAGGCGGTCGAACGGGGGATCGCGGCAGGCAAGGTCCGTGATGACGTCGACTCGCGTCGCCTCGCCGAGATCCTCCTGCACACCGGCAACGCGGCGGTGCACACCACGATCCTGCAGACCGGCAGCGAGTCACCCGACGACGTGTGGGCATTCTGCCTGGGGGGCATCCAGCCGTGATCGAGTCATGATGGACGTTCTGGGAGCTGGTGGCGCGCGAGAGCATCCGCGACCGCATCGCCCGGTGGAACTCGAACGGCGACGCCGGCCGCATGGCCGACATGGTGAAGGTGCTCGCGCCCGACGTCGAGTTCAGCATCCGTGACGGCGAGGTCATGCGCGGCCGCGACGCGGTGTTGGAGTCACTCCTCGGCGTGAAGGACGGCAAGGCGGACTCCGTCGATGCACCCGCGCCGACCGGCCGGTACCTCCCGCCGGGGAAGCGACCGTCGATCCGCCACTTCACCAGCAACCCACAGATCGACTTCGAGTCCGAGACGGTCGCGCGCGTTCGCACCTACTACCAGGTGCTGTCGTCATTCGGTCTCGACCACTGGGGTCGCTACCTCGACGAGTTCGGTGTGGTCGACGGTGAGTGGCTCATCACCAAGCGCACCGTCACCACCGAGGGCGTCGATCCCGAGGGTTGGGCCGCGGTGCTGGCGTGAGCGACGCGGCGGCACCGCCCGCGATCACGAGCACCACACTGGGCGACCTCTTCGAGGAGATCGGCACGCGCGAACCCGACGCGCTCGCGTACGTCGACGGCGACGAGCGCATCACGTACGCCGAGTGGCTCGCCGGTGCCGACTCCCTCGCGGCCGAGTTGCGCGTCCGGGGCGTGCAACCCGGTGAGGTCGTGGCCTTCTCGCTGGCGTCGTGCATCGACTACGCGGTCGCGTACGCCGCCTGCACACGTCTCGGCGCGGTTGCCACGGGGATCAACACGCGCCTCGGTCCCGCGGAGACCACCGCGATCCTGCAACGGTGTGAGCCGGTGGCGTTGCTGCACGAAGCTGCTGCGTTCGCCATTCCCCAAGGCGCGCCGGTTCCGCCGGTCACGATGTCGCGCGCCGAGGTGCACGAAGCCTGGACGGCCGGGACCGAGCTCACCGACCGTCCCCGTCGCGACCCCACCGATCCGGTCTGCATCGTGTGGACGAGCGGCACGACCGGACTCCCGAAGGGTGCGTGGTTCGACCACCGCGCCATGGAGGCGTCGGCCCGGCTCAGCAACATCCTCAGCGCGTACCACGACGTGCGACTCATGCCGGTGCCGTTCCCGCACGCGGGCTACATGAACAAGCTCTGGGACCAGGTCGAGTTCGTCATCAACTCCGTGCTCACCGGTACTCCATGGACGGTGGAGGCCATGCTCGACGCGATGGTGCGCGAACGCGTCACCGTCGGTCAGGGCGTGCCGACGCAGTGGAGCAAACTCGTCGACCTGCCGCAGCTCGCCGAGGTCGACATCTCGTCGCTCCGGCTCGCGTCCACGGGCTCGGCGCCGGTGACGCCGGACCTCGCGGAGAAGATGCGCACGCGCCTGGGGTGCCCGATCGTGGTGCGCTACGCGTGCACCGAATCGTCGTCGATCACCGGCACCCGGGTCGACGATCCGCCCGAGGTGCTCCTGCACACGGTGGGCCGTCCGCAGGAGGGCATCGAGCTCGTCCTCCGCGACGAAGGCGGTGATCCCGTGGCGCACGGTGACGTCGGCGTGGTCACGCTGCGCTCCCCGTGCAGCATGAGCGGGTACTGGAACGACCCGGAGCGCACCGCCGACACGCTCTCACCCGACGGTTGGATCACCACCAGCGACCTCGGACAGCTGCGCGACGACGGCAACCTGGTGCTCAAGGGGCGCACCAGCGAGATGTACATCCGCGGTGGCTTCAACATCCATCCGCTGGAGGTGGAGCGGGTGATCGCCGACCACCCGAAGGTGGCGCGGGTCGCGATCGTCGGGGCACCGGCACCGACCATCGGCGAGATCGGTGTCGCGTTCGTGGAACCGGTCGATCCCGCCGATCCACCCACGCTCGACGAACTGCGGACGTTCGTGCGCGAGCAACTGGCCGACTACAAGGCGCCGGATCGGCTCGAGGTGGTCGCGGAGCTCCCGATGACGTCGATGCTGAAGATCGACAAGCGCGTCCTGCAGGCGGAGCTGGCTCAGGAAGCTTGAGCCGCAGCTTCCGCCCGGAAGTGCGGGATCACCTGCTCGCCGAAGATGCGGATCGACTCCAGCATCTCGTCCTGGGTGAGCGTGCCCATCTGGATGAGGCACATCACGTTGTCGACGCCGGCGGCGCGCAGCCGTTCAACGTACGCGATCGCGGTGTCGGCGTCACCGAGCGCGTGGTCGGTGTTGTAGAGCGGTGACGCCGCAGTCGGCGGCGCGTCACCGCGGGCGATCGCGGCGCGGGCCTTCTCGAGGTACTCGTGCATGTACGCCGCGTTGTCGACGCTCCCGGTGCCACGTGTCGGTGCCACGCCGTTGGGGGCGGACCAGTGGGAGATCGCCTCGGCGAAGAAGCGCAGCGCGCGGCAGCCCTTGCGGAAGGCCTCGTCGCGATCGTCCATCAGGAACGTGGGGCACAGCGCGACGAACTCGTCATTGATCATCCCCGGCGACACGACCGCCTCGGGATCGCGCGTCGGCCCGCTCCTCGTCGAACATGCGGCGCATGTCGCCGATGACCTCGGGTCCACCGAACCCGAGCACCATCGGTCCGACGCCGTAGCGGGCGGCGCGCCGCACGGTCTCGGGGTTGGTGCACGCGAGGAACAGCGGCGGGTGGGGGAGCTGGACCGGACGCGGCACCACGGTGTGCGGCGGACGGCCGGGCGGGTGCTGGATCGTCAGCAGGTCGGAGTCCCACTGGATGGTGTCCTCGCGCCAGCAGTGACCGATGAACCGCAGTGCCTCCTCGACCTGGGGCGTGGTGTCCTCGGGGTCGACGCCGCAGAGCGACATCTCCTGCACCGTGCCCCCGCGCGCGGCGCCGAGATTGAGGCGGCCGTCGGAGATGATGTCGAGCATCGCGGCGCGCTCGGCCACCCGCACGGGGTGGTTGTACCCGAACGGCATGCAGACGGCGGCGTGTCCGACACGGATGCGCGACGTCTTCGCCGCCACGGCAGTGAGGAAGATCTCGGGCGCGCTCATGTGCGAGTACTCGATGAGCGAGTGGTGCTCGACCGCCCAGACCCCGTCGAAGCCGACCTGCTCCGCGAACACTGCCTGCTCGACGCAGTTGCGGATGGCGTCGCGTTCGACGTCGGGCGTGCCGTACTCGACCTGGGCCTCGAAGATCATGGAGAACTTCATGTCGCGGAACGTACCCCTGCGCGGCTGGGCACGCACGTGCGTCCAGCCGGTACGTTGGCCGGTCCATGCCGCAGCACCCGTACCACGACGTCGCGATCACCGGGATCTTCAACACCGAGCAGGCGCGCGTGCTCGAGGGCGAGGACTCGATGTCGATCGCGTTCAAGGGTGGGCTCGGCGCCCTGGCCGACGCCGGTCTCGGCATCCGCGACGTCGACGGCGTCGTCGGCCAGTTCGCCAACGACTTCGTGTACCAGGCCCGGCTGTCTCCGGTGTGGGTGACGTCGTCGTGGTCGGGCATCCCCGCGATCCTGCAGGCCGCCACGGCGATCGCCGCGGGCATGGCCACCAAGGTGCTCGTGCTCGCGGGTACTGCAGGCGTGTACGTCGACCGCGCGTCCACCGCGCCGTGGACGCGGCCGAGCAGCGAGTTCGTGGCGCCGTTCGGCATGTTCACCGCCGCCGAGTTCGCGCTCGTGGCGCGTCGGCACATGCACCGCTACGGCACGAAGCCCGACGCGCTCGCTGCCGTCGCTGCGGTGATCCGCAACAACGGCGACGTGCACCCCGGCGCGATCTACCGCGGGCGGGGGCCGTTCACGCCGCAGGACATCCTCGACAGCCGCATGGTCGCGGACCCGTTCCACCTCCTCGACTGCGCGACGGCGTCGGAAGGCGGCTGCGGGCTGGTGCTCACGCGCGCCGACCTCGCGCCCGACGCGCCCGGGAAGCCCGTGTACGTGCTCGGTGGTAACGGCGACAGCGGCGGCACCGCGTACAAGAACCCACCGACGTGGGAACTGGGCGGCAACCGTCGCGCCGACTGGGTGAACGGCACCATCGGGCGACGGGCCGCGGAGGACTGCTTCCGCACCGCCGGCTTGGGCCCGACCGACGTGGATGTGTGCGAGTTCTACGACCCCTTCTCGTTCGAGATCATCCGCCAGTACGAGGCGTTCGGCTTCTGCGGCGAGGGTGAGGGGGGCGACTTCGTGACCAGCGGCGCGATCGCGCCGGGCGGGCAGTATCCGGTGACGACCGACGGTGGCGTCATGTCGTACAGCCACGCCGGCGCGTCGGCACAGATGCTGCAGCGTGTGATCCGCGGCGTCGAGCAGCTGCGCGGCGAGTGCGCGTCGAACCAGGTCGCGGGCGCCGAGGTCGCGATGTGTTCGAACGGGGGTCGGGGGCGTTGTTCACCGACGTGATGTTGTTGGGAGTCGAGCGTCCATGAGGAAGTCGGCATGAGGAAGTTGGCATGAGCTTGTTGCAGCCGCAGACCGGCAAGGTGCCCGTCCCGCACCCGGGAACCCTCACCCAGCCCTACTGGGACGGTTGCGCGCGCGGTGAGCTGCTGTTCCAACGGTGCGGTGACTGCGGGCACGCGACGCACACGCCCGCGTACCTGTGCTCGAACTGCACGTCGCAGAACCTCACCTGGGAGAAGAGCGCGGGCACGGGCGAGATCTACAGCTGGACCACGATCTGGCGACCGCAGATGCCGTCGTTCGAGGTGCCCTACGTGGCGGTCATCGTCGACATGCTCGAGGGCTGGCAGATCCTCTCCAACCTCGTCGGCTGCGAGCACGACGCAGTGGAGATCGGCATGCGGGTCGAGGTCGAGTTCCACGAGATGGAAGGCGACTTCACGCTGCCGTACTTCCGACCGGCCTGATCGTGCACCAGGGTCTGGCGGCGCTGCGCGTCGTCGATCTGAGCACGGGGATCCCCGGGGGTACTGCGCGCGCCTGCTCTGCGACGCCGGCGCCGACGTCGTGAAGGTCGAGCCGCCGGGCGGGGACCCGTGGCGCGCGTGGTCGGCGGGCGGAGCCGACGTGGATGCCGAAACCGGCGGAGCGCTCTTCCAGTTCCTGCACCACGGCATGCGTTCGGTCGTCGGTCGTCCCGGTGACGCCGACGTCGAGGCGCTCGTTGCCGGCGCCGACGTCGTCATCGAGAGCTTCACACCGTCGGAGTTCGACCCGCAGCCATGGCTCGACGCGCACCCCGGACTCATCGTGTGCTCGATCACGCCGTACGGGCGCGAGGGTCCCTACGCCGAGCGCGCGACGACCGAGTTCATCGTGCAGGCCGAATCGGGTGGCTTGGTGGGGAGAGGTTCGGTGCGCAGCGTGCCGTTCCAGGCCGGCGGGCGCACGAGCGAGTGGTTGGCGGGCACGTTCTCGGCGATGGCCGTGGCCGCGGCGGCGCGGCGCGCGGCGCGTTCGGGCCACGGCGATCACATCGACTTCTCGATGGCCGAGGTGATGACCATCGCCGCCAACAGCTACGCCGAGTACATCCGTCGTCTGCTCGGCAGCCCGCCCATCACGGGCGCGACCCGCACCATCGAGACGCCGTCGGTCGAGCCGACGGCCGACGGCTACGTGGGGTTCTGCACCAACAGCCGCGAGCAGTTCCACAGCTTCCTGCTGCTGATCGACCGCCCCGATCTCCTCGTCGACGACGAGTTCGGCGCGCACGTGCAACGCCAGGCGCGGTGGGACGAGTGGAACGAGATCGTGCACACGTGGACGACGCAGCACACCACCGCCGACATCGTGCGCGACCGCGAGCGAGCTGCGCATCCCGGTGGCACCGGTGCACGGGCCGGCAAACATCCTCGACTGCGACCACTTCGTGGCGCGCGGGATCTTCGTGGACGACGCGTCGGGCTCGTTCAAGATGCCGCGCCGGCCGTGGCGCATGGACGACGAAGATCCGCCGCCGCCGCGACCATCGCCCCGACTGGGTGAGCACCGCGGCACGATCGAAGCGGCACTCGCCGACGCGACCGGCGATCACGGCCGACGATCCCGCGCTCCCGCTCGCCGGCGTGCGGGTGCTCGATCTGACCGCGTGGTGGGCGGGACCGATCGCGGCCGGCGCCCTCGCCGCGCTCGGCGCCGACGTCATCCACGTCGAGTCGGTCAGCCGTATGGACGGCATGCGCGCCACCGGTGCGGGGACCGGTATGGAGGGCCCCTGGTGGGAGCGGAGCTCGCACTACCTCTGCTCGAACACCAACAAGCGCAGCCTCACCCTCGACCTCGGATCCGACGAAGGCCTGACGCTCCTGCGCTCGCTCATCGCGGAGAGCGACGCGGTGCTCGAGAACTTCTCACCGCGCGTGCTCGGCAACTTCGGGCTCGACTGGGAGCAGATCCAGGCGATCAACCCGCGCTGCCTGCTCGTGCGCATGCCCGCGTTCGGCTTGTCGGGTCCATGGCGCGACAACGTCGGCTTCGCGCAGACGATGGAACAGGTCACGGGCCTCGCGTGGATCACCGGTCACCGCGACGACCAGCCCCGCATCCAGCGCGGTCCCAGCGATCCGAACGCGGGGATGCACGCAGCGTTCGCGTTGATCGTCGGACTGTTCGAACGCGACGCAACGGGTGTGGGCAGCCTGCTCGAGGTCACGATGGTCGAGGGCGCCCTCAACGCCGCGGCCGAGCTGGTGCTGGAGGCCACTGCCTACGGCAACCTGCTCGAGCGCGACGGCAATCGCAGTCCCCACGTCGCGCCGCAAGGTCTGTACCGCGCCCGCGACGACGAGACGTGGCTCGCGGTGTCGGTCGCGACCGACGCGCAGTGGGCGGCGCTGGTCGAAGCACTCGGCAACCCCGAGTGGGCGACCGATCCGGAGCTCGCGACCTACGCCGGTCGACGGGCGCGTCACGACGAGCTCGATGCCCGACTCGGCGAGTGGAGCGCGACGCGCGATGTCGCCGAGGCTGCTGAGCTGCTCGTCGCGCACGGCGTGCCCGCCGCGGTCGGGCGCGATCCGCGCTCGATGTACGACCACCCGCAGCTCGCGGCCCGCCGGTTCTACGAGGACATCGACCACCCGGTGGTGGGGACGCTGCCGACGCCGACGCTGCCGTTCCGCTTCGCGTCGGTCGACCGTTGGCTGCGCACGCCCGCCCCGACCATGGGGGAGCACAACCACGACATCCTGGTCGACGACCTGGGCCTCGACGAAGCCGCGTACCAGGCGCTGATCGACGCGCAGGTCATCGGCGAGCGCCCGCTCGGCCTCTGAGCTCCCGATAACATCCTTCTCGGAAATCGGAGGGGTTCTTCTCGACCGGTCGGGCGTACAGGAGCACGCATGACGGCAGTCCTCGACGACCAGGTCCGGCTCATGGAGTCGGCGTGGTTCATGTCGTACCCGCACGACGTGTACGCACAGTTGCGACGGGAAGCGCCGGTCTACTGGTCTCCGCGCGACGAGCTGTGGGCGATCTCCAAGTACGAGGACATCCGCTGGATCTCCAAGCAACCCGACCTGTTCTCGAACCGCTACCACATCTACGTCGCGGGCGCGAAGGTCGACGACGCCGGCCAGTCGATCCCCGACGACACCGGCATGCCCCGCGTCGCCGAGCTGCGACGGGTGGCAGGGATGGGGCCGCTGTACGTCGACAACCTCGTGATGGCCGACGGCGCGCGGCACCGCTTCCTGCGCAAGATCGCCAGCCACGCGTTCACGCCGAAGGCGATCAACGCGATCGAGGCCGAGGTCCAGCGGATCGCGGTGGAGCTCTTCGACCAGATTCCCGAGGGCGAGGAGGTCGACTTCGTCGACACCGTCGCCGCGCCGCTCCCGATGATCATGATTGCGCTCATGCTCGGCGTGCCGCTCGAGCAGCTCGACGACTTCCGTCGCTGGTCGGACTCGTTCATCGAGATGTCGGAGGACACGCTGCCGACGTTCGGCGAGGACGACCTCACCGCGAAGATCGGTGACATCCTCGAGTTCCGCGAGTACTTCACCGAGCAGCTGAAGGAGCGGAGCAGCAACCCTCGCGACGACCTGCTCACCATGCTCACGCAGGCAGAGTGGGAAGGGAAGCCGCTCGAGCTCGAGGAGCAGCTCTCGATGGCCCAGATCCTCCTGATCGCGGGCAACGAGACGACGCGCGGACTCCTCGCGGGAGCCGGCAAGGCGCTCGCCGAACACCCCGACCAGCGGGCGATCCTGGCCGAGTCACCGGAGCTGATGCCCGGCGCGGTCGAGGAGTTCCTGCGCTACGTCACGCCGGTCACGCACATGTGCCGGACCGCGCTCGCCGACGTCGAGCTGCGCGGACAGCAGATCAAGCGGGGTGACTTCCTCTGCCTGCTCTACGCGTCGGCCAACCGCGACGAGGATGCGTGGGAGCGGGCCGACGAGCTCGACGTCCGCCGCGATCCCGATCCGCCGCAGCTCGCGTTCGGCTTCGCCGAGCACTTCTGCCTCGGGGCCAGCCTGGCACGACGCGAGGCGCGCATCGTGCTGACCGAGCTGCTCACGCGCTTCCCGAACTACGAGCTGACCGGCGACACCACGCGTCCGCCAGCACATGACCCCCGGCATCAAGACGATGCCCGTGGTCTTCCGTCGCTAGGCGACGACGCCCTTGACCTTCAGCTCGATGATGGTGTCCCAGTCGAGGCCGAGCATCTCGGTGAGGATCTCGTCGCCGTGCTCGTTGAAGTCGGGTGACTTCCCGGGCACGTTCGGCTCCTCGTCGAACTGCACCGGCGTCGCCACCAGCTTGTACGGGTAGCCGTCGAACTCGAGCTCCGGCAGGTAGCCGTTGGCGACCACCTGCGGATCGTCGGCGATCTCCAGCGTGTCCTGCACGACCGCCCACTGGCCGCGCATGCCGGTGAGCTTCTGCTTGATCTCGTCGAGCGTGTACTTCGCGATCTCGCCGCGGATGATGTCGGCGCCCACCGCCGCGTTCGCCATCATCGTCTCGTTGGAGTCGAAGCGCGGGTCGCCGATGAGGTCCTTGCGGTCGAGCCGCTCGCACACCTCGGGCCAGTAGTGGAAGCCCTGCAGCATCGAGAACATGATGAACCGACCGTCGCTGGTGCCGAAGTAGCCGATGAGCGGGTTGAACGGCGCCGCGGGCTGACCGGCGGGCGGTGCCTGCCACGGCATCTTGATGTCCTGCGAGACCGCGATGGTGCCGCCCATCGCCCACATCGCGGTGGACAGCAGGGAGATGTCGACCACGGTGGCTTCGCCGGTGCGCTCGCGGTGGAGGAGCGCGGCGGAGATGCCGCCGGCGATGGTCATGGCGCCGATCGAGTCGCCGAACGCGGGCCCGGGCTGGCCGACCGGCTGCGGCAGGTCGGACGGTGTCACCGAGTGCGCGACGCCCGAACGGGCCCAGAAACCGAGCGAGTCGTAGCCACCGGCGTCGGCGTCGGGACCGCGGTTGCCGTAGCCGGTGCCGCGCACGTAGACGATGTTCGGGTTGTGGGCCCGGATCTGCTCGACCTCGATCTGCAGCCGCTCGCGGACGCCGGCCATCTTGTTGGTGAGGAAGACGTCGGAGACGGCCGCGAGCTGGTAGAGGATGTCGCGTCCCTCGTCGCTGGTGAGGTCGAGGCCGAGGCTCTTCTTGCCCCGGTTGGCGTGCTCCATGAGCACCGCGACCTTGCCGCTGAACCCCGCGATGCCGGTGGATCCGAGACCTCGGGCCGCGTCACCCCGGGTGACGTGCTCGATCTTGATCACCTCGGCGCCCCAGTCGGCGAGGACGCCCGACGCTGCGGGCACGAAGGTGTGCTCGGCGACCTCGAGGATGCGGATGCCTTCCATCACGTTCGTCATGGTGCGGGAGCGTACGCGTTCGGCACCCGTTGGTCGCCGGACCGACCGGGCGGTAGGCTCCTTCCCGACCGGCAAGAACGGGGTTTCCGCGCCAGGGCGGGGGTGCCGGAGGCCGACGAGGGGGCACCGTGATCAACCCCGACGAGCTGATCCTCGTCAGCGTCGACGACCACATCTGCGAGCCGCGTGACATGTTCGACGCGCACGTCCCCGCCAGGTACCGCGACCAGGCGCCGCGCGTCGTCGAGGAGGACGACGGGGTCGAGCAGTGGTGGTACGGCGACCTCCGCGGCCGGAACATCGGCCTGAACGCCGCGGCCGGCAAGGCGCGCGAGTACTTCAACCTCGATGCGTCGCGCTACGACGAGATGCGCCCCGGCTGCTTCGACGTCCACGAGCGCGTGCGCGACATGAACGCCGGCGGTCAGCTCGCGGGGCTCAACTTCCCGAACTGGACCGGCTTCGCCGGGCAGGTGCTGAACCAGGGGCCCGACCGCGACGTGAACATGGTGATGATCCAGGCGTACAACGACTGGCACGTCGACGAGTGGTGCGGCGCGTACCCCGACCGCTTCATCCCGTGCGGCATCCTCCCGATGTGGGACGCGGAGTTGGCGGCCGGCGAGATCCACCGGCTCTCCGACAAGGGTGTGCACGCGGTCACGTTCTCGGAGAACCCCGAGGCGTTGCAGATGCCGTCGATCCACACCGACTTCTGGGACCCGGTGTTCACCGCCGCCTGTGACACCGAGACGGTGTTGTGCACGCACGTGGGCTCGTCGTCCCGTGGTGCACAGGTGTCCACTGACGCGCCCCCGAGCGTGACCATGGCGCTCGGCGCCGCCTCGGTGCTCGCCACCTTCGGTGAGCTGATCTGGGCGACGTTCTGGGAGCGCTTCCCGACGTTGAAGTTCTCGCTCACCGAGGGCGACATCGGGTGGATCCCGTACTTCCTCGCCCGCTCCGAGCACGTGCAGCACCGCCACTCGGGATGGACCCGGCACACGTTCCCCGACGGCGGCAGCCCGAGCACGATCTTCCAGGAGCACATGCTCTGCTGCTTCATCAGCGAGGACGTGGGCATCGAGCTGATCGATCGCTTCAACATCGACAACGTGTGCTGGGAGTCCGACTACCCGCACTCCGACACCGACTGGCCGAACGCGCCGGAGGCGGTGGCGCGGGTGATGGCGCCGCTCACCGACGTGCAGGTGGCGAAGATCACGCACGAGAACGCGATGCGCCACTACCACTTCGATCCCTTCGCGAACCGTCCGAAGGAGCAGTGCACGGTGGCGGCGTTGCGGGCGGAGTCGCCCGACGTCGACACCGTCACCCGGGTCGGGCGACTGGCGACCGAGCGCGACGCGCAGATCTTCAAGTACGCCCTGCGGGGGATCAAGGTCCCGGCGAGCGCCGACGGGCAATGATGGAGACCTCATGACGGAAGTGCTGCCCTCGATGCGCGCGGATCGATGCCGGCGAGCTGGTGCTCTGCATGGCCCTCACGCAGGCGCGCACCGCCGACGTCCCGTGGCTCGCGGCCGCGGCCGGTTACGACGCGGTGTACGTCGACCTCGAGCACACCGCCACGTCGTTCGAGACCACTGCGCTGCTCTGCTCGGCGGCGATCGGCGCCGGCATCACGCCGCTCGTGCGGGTGCCGTCACACGATCACCAGTACCTCACCCGGTCGCTCGACATCGGCGCGATGGGCGTGATCGTCCCGCACGTCGACACGCGCGCGGAGGCCGCGTCGATTGCCGACGCGTGCCGGTTCCCGCCGCGCGGCCACCGGTCGGTGTCGGGACCGAACGTGGCCAACCGCTTCCAGCCGATGCCCCAACGCGAGTTGCTCGACGTCTTCGACGCGCAGACCACCGTCGCCGTGATGCTCGAGACCCCCGACGCCATCGCCAACGCCGACGAGATCGCGTCGGTCGATGGCATCGACATGGTCATGGTCGGGCCCCACGACCTCACCGCCGAGATGGGGATCCTCGGTCAGTTCCGCGACGAGGCGTTCCTCGACGCAGTGCGCACCGTGGCCAAG
Source organism: uncultured Actinomycetes bacterium (assembly GCA_963697125.1). GTDB lineage: Bacteria > Actinomycetota > Acidimicrobiia > IMCC26256 > DASPTH01 > DASUAS01. Next base: position 36,366 of record CAVOMW010000014.1, on the reverse strand, counting down.
GCGTGTCGCGCGCACGACACCGTGTTCGGCATCGCCGGGATCCGCGACGTCGAGCTGCTCACCGAGTTCGCGGCGTTGGGTCTGCGCTTCGTCAGCGCGGGCACCGACGCGGGCTTCCTTTCCGAGGCCGCGGGCGCGCACGCGACGAGGTTGCGCACGATCCCGGTGGAGAGCGGCGCATGAGCGATCCGATGGCGTGGGTCGGCGCCGACTTGGGTGACGACGACCTCGTGTACCGCCTCTCCCCGGCGACGATCGCGGGGCTCGAAGAGGTCGTCGAGCGGACGCGTGAGTTGCCACGCGACTCGATCACGCGCGACGACGTCGGCCATCCTGACGTCGACGGCCCCGCGCGTGAGGTGTACGACGAGATCGTTCGCGGCCGCGGGCTCGTGGTGGTGCGCGGGCTCCCGGTTGCCGAGCACACGATCGAAGACAACGAGCGGTTGTTCTGGTGCTGGCTGTCGCACTTCGGTGAGCTCTTGTCGAACAACTCCTTCGGGCACAAGATGGTGCGGGTGCAGCAAGAGGTGCTCCCCGGCGGAGTGCAGCCGGCGCGGGGCACGAAGTCGGCCGCCGAGCTGGCGATGCACAACGACTCCTCCGACATCTTCTCTCTGCTGTGGATCCACCAGGCCGAGCGCGGCGGCGAGAGCCAGTTCTCGAGCGGCCCCGCGGCCTACGCCACGATCCTCGCTACCCGTCCCGACGTCCTCCCGATCCTCCGTCGCGGGTTCCCACAGCACCGGCGCAGCGAGCAGCCCGACCACCAGCCCGACGTCACGCCCTACGACGTGCCGATCTTCTCCGACATCGACGGGCGCATCGCGATCAACTTCACCTACAGCAGCATCCTCCCTGCGCTGCACGAGCTCGGCCGCGAGTTCACACCGGAAGAAGAGGAGGCGATCGACATCCTCCGACGCGTGTTGGTGCAGCAGCAGGTCGAGCTGCGCATGCAGCCGGGTGACGCGTCGATGGCGAACAACTACGCCTTGTGCCACTCGCGCTCCGACTTCGTCGACGGCACCGACCCGGAACGACGGCGCCTGGTGCTGCGGGCCTGGAACGAGGTGCCGGCCGAGGACCGTCGGCTGCCGGTGGGCCGCGAGTTCTTCCACATGGAGAACGAGGACGGTCGCCTGGGATACGACCTCGTGCCCGGTCGCGAGGGTCGCATCGCGATCAACGACTACAGCAACGTCGACGAGGATCTCGCGAACCTGTTCAAGGCCGCGCAGGTCAAGCCCAGAGTCAACTGAGTCGCAGTGCCGTCCGTGCGTCCGCGTCTCGTCTACTTCGACCAGTGGACCGATCCGGTCGCCGGCGAGCTGTTCGCCGACCACGACGGCATCGATGTCGCCCGCCTCGAGATCACCGGCCACGTCGACGCCAACTGGGCGGCGCTCGAAGCGGCGCACGGCTACCAGTCGCTGATCCGCACCGAGCTGGCGCGCCGCCCCGGTGTCGCCGAGCAGTGGATCTGCGGGCCCGCGCTGCTCGCCGCGCTGCCCTGATCTCCTTGCGGTCTGTTCCGCAGGCGCGGGCTACGACATCATCGACGTCGAGGCGTGTACCGCGGCCGGGGTCATCGTGTGCAACAACTCGGGTCCCGGGCGCGAAGCCGTCGCCGAGCACGCCCTCGGCTTCATGCTCGCGCTGGCCAAGAAGATCGTGGAAGCCGACCGGATGATCCGGCGCGAGGTCGTCCAGGACCGCATGCCCCTGCGCAGCGGCGAACTGCTCGGCAAGACGCTCGGCATCGTCGGCGTGGGCCAGATCGGGGGGCGACTCGTGGAGCTGTGCGCGCCGTTTGCCATGACCGTGCTCGCCTACGACCCGTACCTCTCCGAGGACGAAGCCGCGGCGCGGGGCACGACCAAGGTCGAGCTCGACGAGCTGCTCGACCGATCCGATTTCGTGCACCTGAACTGTCCGCTCACCCCCGAAACGGAGGGCCTCATGGGCCGCGAGCAGTTCGCTCGCATGAAGCCGACCGCCTACTTCATCACCACCGCGCGGGCCGGTGCACGACGAAGACGCGCTCTACGACGCGTTGGCGAGCGGTGCGATCGCCGGTGCCGGCATCGACGTGTTCCACGACGAGCCGCCCGATCCCTCGCACCCGCTGCTGTCGCTCGAGAACGTCGTCGCCAGTCCGCACGTCGCGGGCATCACGGTGGAGGCGACGCGCGACATCGCCCGCGCGACGGCCGAGCAGTGGCTCACGATCTTCGCGGGCAAGATTCCACCCCGGCTCGTCAATCCGGAGGTCTGGCCCGACGTACTCCGAGCGATTCCACGACCGGTTGGGTGTCAGACCCGAGGAGCCTGTGCAGTGACGAGTCCGTCCCTCACGCCGCCATCCCAAACGAAGGGCGCGAAGGTGCGGGACCAGCTCGACCATCCCGTCATCGACGCCGACGGCCACTGGGTCGAGCTGTTCCCGATCTTCTTCGACTTCATCGCCGAGGTCGGCAGTCCCGCCGACGTCGACACGTTCCGCACCCGCTACGGCCACCGCTTCCACGGCTGGTACGAACTGACGGTCGAGGAGCGTCGCCGGCAGCGCCTGCGCCGCCCGTCGTACTGGGGCGTGCCGATCAACGTGCGCGACCGCGCCGCCACCGCGCTCCCGGGCTTGTTCTACGACAGCCTCGACGACTGGGGCATCGACCTGGCGATCGTGTTCCCGAGTGTCGGGCTCACACTTGGCCGCGACATCGCCGATCCGGAACTGAGCAACGTCGCGCTGCGGGCGTACAACACGATGGTGGCGGAGCTGTTCGCGCCGTACCTCGACCGCATGGTGCCGGTCGGCGTCCTGAGCCTGGCCGAGCCGACCGAAGCCATCGAGCAGATGGAGCACGCGCACGGGCTCGGGTTGAAGGTGCTCGTCACCGGCGGCACGATCCCGCGCACCATCGAAGCCGATGCCGAGTGGCAGCCCGATCCGGCCAAGCGACGCGTGTACATCGACGCGCTCGGCGTCGACAGTCCGTACGACTACGACCCGGTGTGGCAGAGGTTCGTCGATCTGGGCATCCCGGTCACCAGCCACAGCGGATCGATGGGCTGGCCCGACCGGAGCCTCTCGTCGAACTTCGTGGGCAATCACCTCGGGCACTTCGCGCAGAGCCACCACACGTTCGCCCGGAGCCTGTTCCTCGGCGGCGTCACCGAGCGGTTCCCGACGCTCAACTTCGGGTTCCTCGAGGGCGGCGTCGGGTGGGCGTGCAACCTCTACGGCGATCTCTTCGGCCACTGGGAGAAGCGCAACCGCGCATTCATGGACGAGCACCTCAAGCCGACCAACCTCGACACCGCCGAGTTCCGGCGCCTGTTCGAGCAGTACACCGCGGGCAACCCGCGCTACGCGGGCAAGATCGACGACATCGTCGCCCAGAACCTCGACGCGCTGGAGTCGGACACGTCGCAGGCCGAGCTGACCGACCGAGACCTCGACAGCGACGACTTCGCGCGCGTGCACATCGACGGTCCCGACGACATCCGGCGCCTGTTCACGCAGAACTTCTACTTCGGCTGCGAAGCCGACGACCCGATGACCGCGATCGCGTTCGACGAGCGAATGGGACTGCAGTTGAAGCCGCTCCTCGGCTCCGACATCGCGCACTTCGACGTGATCGACGCCACCGAGGTGCTCGATGAGGCCTACGAGCTCGTGGAAGACGGACACATCACCGAGCACAACTTCCGCGAGTTCACGTTCTCGAACGTGGTGCAGCTGTACCGCTCGATGAACCCCAACTTCTTCAAGGGCACGATCGTCGAGCAGGATGCCGAAGCCGAGTTCGCCACGTACCAGGGGAACGGCAATCAGGGGAGCGACGCGTGACCTTCGAGACCATCGCCATCGAGCGGCGCGGGCACACCGCGTGCATCCGGCTCGACCGGCCCGAGGTGTTGAACGCGATCAACGACCAGATGATCGCCGAGATCAACGAGGTCGCGGCCGAGCTCGAAGCTGATCCCGACGTCTGGACGATCATCCTCACCGGCACCGGCCGCGCGTTGTGCAGCGGCGCCGACGTCAACAAGGCCGGCGACGAGCAGAAGGGCAACTACACCAGCGGCCTCGACCCCCAGGGCGAGGAGCTCCTCGGCTCGGCGCGCCAGTGGAACGCGCCGCAAGAGGCCACGCTGCCGTACCTCGAGATGACGAAGCCGTTGATCTGCGCGGTGAACGGGATCTGCGCGGGTGCCGGTCTCGACCTCGTGACCACGTCCGACATCGTGATCGCGTCGGACGACTCCACCTTCTTCGATCCGCACGTGAGCATCGGCGTGGTGTCGGGGCGTGAGGCGCTGCGGCTCGCGCGCGTGCTGCCCTTGAACATCACCATGCGACTGGCGCTGATGGGCAAGTACGAGCGCCTCTCGGTGCAGCGTGCGTACGACCTCGGCCTGGTGAGCGAGATCGTCGAGCGTGACGCGCTCATGGACCGAGCGTGGGAGATCGCCGACATCGTCAACCGCAACGCTCCGCTCGCGGTGCGCGGCACCCGCCTCGCGATCCGCAAGACGCTGTCGTTGCCCACGTACGAGGCCGAGCTGCTCGCCGAGAACTACCGGATGAAGGTGGCGGTCACCGACGACGCCCAGGAGGGCGCCCGCGCGTTCCTCGAGAAGCGCGACCCCGACTGGAAGGTGCGCTAGCCACTCGTCCCCGAGCCCGTCACCGTCACCGCGAGTCCGGAGGCGCGAGGCATCGCGGTCAGGGGATCGACGCCGACGACGCTGCTGGTGAGCGAGCCGGGGCTCGCGTCGCGACCGTGCGTCATCGACACGACGCCGCGCCGCACGCGCTCGTCGGCAACGACCATGACCTCGACCGATCCGTGCGCGCTGGCGAGCACGCAACGCTCGTCGGCGTGCACCCCCGCGGCGTCGATGTCGCTCGGGTGCATGCGCACGACCGGCTCGTCCTTGTGATGGTCGTAGCGCACCGAGTTGCTCCAACCCATCTCACGGCGGGGCGCGAGCAGGAGTCCGGGACCAGGCGGTTCGTGGTCGGCGAGGCGTTCGAGCATCACCTGTGGTGCGATCTGCCAGCGACCGTCGCGGAGGAACGACTCGCGGATCCATCCCACCTCGACCGGCACGAGGGTGCCGTGGGGTCCGTTCGCGAACACGGTGTCGGCGTCGATCGGTGACGCCGCGAGCATGCCGCGCAGGTAGTCGATGTCGTTCATCGCGTCGAGGTCGGCCCCCGGGAGCACGTCGCCGCCGAGCCGGCGCGCCAGGTGGCCGAGGATCCACCACACGGGCTTGCGATCGGCGACCGGTTCGACGACCGCAGGCGTGAACTGCACGCGCGATTCCACCGACACCTGCGAGAACATCGAGATGTCGCTGCGTTCGAGCTGACCGGTGGCGGGCAGCGCGTGGGTGGCCAGCTCCGCGATCTCGGCGTCGTTCACGTCGATGACCACCAGCACGTCGAGCCGGCGGAGTGCCGCGCGCATGCGTTCGGGCTCCGGGCACGCGGCGATCGGGTTGCCGCCGCAGACGATCAGCGCGCGGAGGTTGCCGGCCTCGATCTCGTCGACCAGCGCCACCATGGGCACCTGGTGGACGACCCGAGGGACGTCGGGACGGCTCGACGGCCCCGGGCGCACCTTGGCGTCGGGGTTCACCGGACGGCCCCGGGGCATCAGCCCGTCGTGGAAGTGCATGCCGTCGGCCTTGTCGAGCGACCCGTTGAGGATCAGCAGCACCCAACGCAGCCAGGCGACGAGGATCCCGTCACCACTCATCTGCACGCCGGTGCCGGCGATGAGGTTGAGCTGGCCCGGATGCGCGCGGATGTCGGCGAGGAGGTGTTCGAGCTGCTCGAGCTCGACGTCGGCCGCCACCGCGGCGCGTTCGAGGGTGAACCGCGCCGAGCGCGACACGCAGGGCGTCGACCTGGTCGGGATCGCAGTGATGGGCGAGCTCATCGGTATCGGCGCCGTCGATCAGGAGCTCGCGCGCCAGCGCGGCCAGCACCGCGACGTCACCACCGGGACGGATCGGCAGGTGCACGTCGGCGAGCGCGGCACTCTCGGTGTGACGCGGATCGAGGACCCACATGGTGCCGCCACCGGCGCGGAAGCGGCGGAGGTAGGTGACCGGGTCGGGGAGCGCGGTGCCGTACCCGTGGGAGACGACGGGGTTGTGACCGACGAGGACGAGCAGACCGGGGATGTCGGGGCTGAACACCGGGTTCATCGATGCGTGCCCGGTGACCAGCTCGCTGGCGACCATCACCGGTGCGTTGTCGACCGTCATCGCCGAGTACAAGGAGCGGCTGCGGATCGAACGCAACCACCCGCCACTGATCGCGGTGCCGGCGGTGTCGTACGCCATGCCGGTGGCGATGTAGATGCCGATGCCGTCGGGACCGTCGCGGTCGATGATCGGTTGCAACGCGCCGGAGAGGTCGTCGAGGGCGTCGTCCCAGCCGACGTCGACGCCCTGCACCCGCGGATGGTCGAGCCGCTGTTCGGAGTGGTGCCACGCCGGGATGCCCCGGCCCTTCGAGCAGACATAGCCGTGCGACACCGGATGGTCGGCGTCGCCGCGGACCTTGGTGACGCGATCGCCTTCGACGGTGACGGTGATGCCACAGGCCGCGACGCAGATCCGGCAGTAGGACTGGTGTTCGGTCGGCGTGGTCATAGGTGGTAGCTGCATCGTCGCGCGACGTGGCCTCGGGCTGCTGGCTCAGACGAGCGCGTCGAGGCGGAGCAGGTCCTGCAGGTTCTGGCTCATGATCTTGCGGACGTCGTCGGCGGGGAGCCCGTCGAGCTGCGCCTCGAACTCCAGCGGCTCGCCGAGCCCCTCCGGGTGCGGGAAGTCGGAGCCGAACAGCACGCGCTCGGCACCGAGGACGTCGACGAGCGCCGCCATGTCGTCCTCGTGGAACGGGTTGATCCACACGTGCCGCCGGAACACGTCCGCGGGATGCTCGTCGAACCGGTCGGGCGTCTTGTCGTAGACGTGTTCGAACGTCTCGACGAGTCGTGCGACCCACCCGCCGCCGTTCTCGACCACGCCGACGCGCGTCCCCGGGAACCGTTGGAACACACCGTGGGCGACGAGCGCGGCGAGGGTGTCGAAGATGTGGCGGTTCTCCTCGTAGAGGAACATGCGGAAGACGGTCTGGTTGAAGCCCTGGAACTCGTCGCGTCCCGGTTCCCAGTCGGTGGCGTAGCGGTCGTAGCCGGAGTCGGCGTTGTGCATCATCACCGACACGCCGGCTTCCTCGCAGCGGCGCCAGAACGGATCGAACTGCGGCGCACCCATCGAGATCGACGAGCCGTCGCGCTGCGGCACCGGCGCGGGTCGGATGAGCACCGTGCGGGCGCCGCGCTCGAGCACCCAGTCGAGCTCGGCGAGCGCGAGGTCGATGTCGGGCAGGGTGATCGCGGGCGTCGGGATGATGCGGCCCTCGTAGTCGAACGTCCAGTCCTCGAGCAGCCACTGGTTGTACGCGTGGAACACCGCGTGCGTGGCGTCGATGTCGGACTTCATGTGCTCCTCGATGAGCCCGGCGGTCGTCGGGAACATCACGCACCCATGTACGCCCTGCTCGTCCATCAGCTGCAGCCGGAGGTCGGGGCGGCGAAACTCCTCCGGGCAGCGGATCGGGTTCGCCAGCTCGCGGAGGCTCTTCCCCTCGGGGTTGTTGCCCCGGTAGTACTCGGTCCACGCGCCCGGCGTCGGGACGACCACGTAGGTCGGGTTGGGGATCGTCTCCGAGATCTTGCCGAGGATCTGCAGCTTGTCGCGGCCGTTGACGTCGACCATGCGGATGGCGTCCTCGTACTGCTTCGGCAGGTAGCGCGTGTACGAGTCGACCGCCTCGTACAGGTGGTTGTCGGCATCCCAGATCTCGAAGGTCCGTTGCTCGCCCATGTCACCGACCACGGTCAGAGTCTCGTTCGGAAACGCTGTTCTCTCAATCGAGCATCAGCCTACGCCGCTCGGCTCCTGCTCCGCGGCGGTGGTGCGGGCGCATGTGCCCTGTGTAGCGTCGGGTGCCCGTTCCGCCTGGAGGTCGCTGCATGTCCGAGTCCGAATACCGCTTCGTCAACGTCGAGTCGTACGACGACGGCACGATCGTGCGGATCAAGCTGAACCGGCCGGAGACCCGGAACGCCCAGCACCGCTCGATGCTCGTCGAGCTCAACGAGGCCTTCCTCGCCGCGGAGGCCGACGACACGGTGCGGGTCGTGATCCTCGGGGGTGAGGGACCGATGTTCTCGTCGGGCCACGACACCGGCAGCAAGGAGATGTGGGAGGAGCTGCGCGGCGACAACCCGCACCCGACCGCCACGATCAACGGTGGTTCGCGCGAAGGCGCCGAGACGCTCATGTTGCAGGAGTGGCACTACTTCTTCCAGAACACGCTGCGGTGGCGGAACCTCCGCAAGATCACCATCGCCCAGGTGCACGGGGGCGTGTACGCCGCGGGCCTGATGTTGATGTGGGCGTGCGACCTCATCGTCGCGGCCGAGGGCACGGTGTTCGCCGACGTCGTGGGCACGCGCCTCGGGATGTGCGGCGTGGAGTACTTCGCCCACCCGTGGGAGTTCGGCGCTCGCAAGACCAAGGAGCTCATGCTCACCGGTGACTCGATCGACGCCGACGAGGCCTACCGCCTCGGGATGGTGAGCAAGATCTTCAAGGGTGACGAGCTCGACGACCGCACGCTCGAATTCGCGCGTCGCATCGCCAAGATCCCCACGATGGCTGCGCTCCTCGTGAAGGAGTCGGTGAACCAGACCCAGGACAACCAGGGCTTCTACAACGCGCTCAACGCGTGCTTCACCATGCACGAGCTCAACCACGCGCACTGGGCGATCGTGCACGACGACGGCATGGCGTGGCCAAGGTCGGCGAGGACGTCCCCGACTGGCGCGGCACCAAGCTCAAGCTGGCCGAGCGCGACACCGTCGAAGCCGTGGTGGAGGCATGAGCGACGTCCTGCTGCGGGAACGCCGCGGGGGTGTGGAGCTCCTGACCCTCAACCGGCCGGAGAAGCGCAACGCGCTCAACAAGGAACTGCTCACCGCGCTCGCCGAGGCCTTCGCCGAGCTCGAGACCGACGACGCGGTCAACGCCATCGTGCTCACCGGTGCCGGCGACAAGGCGTTCTGCGCGGGCATGGACCTGGCCGAGTTCGCCGCCGGTGGCGGAGGCGGCAACACCGTCGCCGAGCAGACGGAAGCCGACGACTCGGTGGTGCCCTCGCGACACCAGATCGTGGCGTGGGACTACCCGAAGCCGCTGGTTGCCGCGCTCAACGGCGCGACCGTCGGCGGTGGTTTCGAGATCATGATGGCGTGCGACCTGGTGGTCGCGGCCGAGCACGTGAAGTTCGGGTTGGCCGAGGTGAAGCGGGGCCTGATGCCCGGCGGCGGCGGGACGCTGCTCGCCACCCGCATCCCGTTGACCGTCGCGCTCGAGATCACCCTCACCGGTGAGACGTTCGATGCCGCGCGCGCACTCGAGCTCGGGTTGGTCAACCGGGTGGTGCCGGCCGGCACCGAGGTCGACGGCGCGTTGGCGCTCGCCGAGGCGATTGCTGCGAACGGTCCGCTGGCGGTGCGCACGGTCAAGCGACTCGTGCGCGCCACCACGTTGCAAGGTGGTGACGCGGGCTGGCCGCGTCCGAGCGAGATCGGCGCGGTGTTCGGCAGCGAGGACGCGCGCGAGGGTGCGACCGCCTTCGCCGAGAAGCGAGCCCCACGGTTCGTGGGGCGATAGTCGAAGAGTCGTAGAGCGACAGGACGAGAGGGACGACGCGATGGCGTGGGATTTCGAGACCGAGCCCGAGTTCGAGACCAAGCTGGAGTGGATCCGGCAGTTCGTGCGCGAGAAGGTCGAGCCGCTCGACCTGATCTACCCGCACCGGTCGTTCCACCCGCTCGACGACGAGACCGGTCCGCTGGTGCGGCCCATGCAGGACGAGGTCCGCGCCGAAGGGCTGTGGGGCGCGCACCTCGGTCCGGAGCTGGGCGGCAAGGGCTTCGGTCAGCTGAAGCTGGCGCTGATCAACGAGATCCTCGGCACGTCGAGCTGGGCGCCGATCGTGTTCGGCACCGCCGCGCCCGACACCGGCAACGCCGAGATCATCGCCCACTACGGCACCGAAGCGCAGAAGGAGAAGTACCTGCAGCCACTGCTCAACGGTGAGTGCTTCTCCTGCTACTCGATGACCGAGCCGCAGGCCGGTGCCGACCCGAAGATGTTCACCACGCGCGTGGTCAAGGACGGCGACGAGTGGGTCATCAACGGGTACAAGTTCTTCTCGTCGAACGCGCGCACCGCGCGGTTCATCATCGTGATGGCCGTGACCGACCCCGACGTCAGCGCGTACCAGGGCATGTCGATGTTCCTGGTGCCGACCGACACGCCCGGGGTCGATGTCGTGCGTCACGTCGGGCTCATGGGTGAAGGTCCCGACGAGGGCATGCACGCGCTCATCCACTACAACGACTGCCGCGTCCCCGCCGACGCGCTGCTCGGTGGCGAGGGCCAGGCGTTCGCGGTCGCGCAGACCCGCCTCGGTGGCGGTCGCGTGCACCACGCCATGCGCACGGTGGGGGTGTGTCAGAAGGCGCTCGACATGATGTGCGAGCGCGCGCTGTCGCGCGAGACGCAGGGCTCGATCCTGGCCGACAAGCAGATGGTGCAGTCCGACATCGCCGACGCCTACGCCGACCTGATCCAGTTCCGGCTGCTCGTGCTCTACACCGCGTGGGAGATCGACCGCTACCACGACTACAAGCGGGTGCGGAAGAACATCGCGACCATCAAGTTCCTCACGCCCAAGGTGCAGGAGAGCGTCGTGTTCAAGGCGATGCACCTCCACGGTGCGCTCGGGGTCTCGAACGAGATGCCGTTCGGCAGCATGTGGTCGGGCATCCCGATCATGGCGTCGGTCGACGGCCCGAGTGAGGTGCACAAGGTCACCGCGGCGAAGGAAGTGCTCAAGGGCTACAAGCCGGTCGACGGTCTGTGGCCGTCGGAGTGGCTGCCGGCGAAGCGCGAGGAAGCGCGCAAGAAGATCGCCAACATGCTCGAGCACACCATCGGGAATTCTTGACGCTCGATCGCACCATGGGGGGCGCGTTCACAGGGGTGACGGTGCTCGATCTGTCGATCGCGCCCGGTGGCGCGATCGCGGCGATGCACCTGGGCGAGTACGGCGCGCACGTCGTACGGGTCGAGCGCGCCACGAACAACTCCGCTTTGTGGCGCTACGCCAATCGCACGAAGCACCTGGTGGCCGCGCGTGACGGTCTGGTCGAGGAGCTCGCAGCCACCGCCGACGTCGTGATCGTCGACCTGCCGGCGCGCGAGTTGGAAGCGGCGGGACTCGCGTGCGAGCAGCTCCGGGTGCACAACCCTTCGTTGGTCCACGTGTGGATGCCGCCGCACGCGCCGACCGGTGAGACCGCCGACCTGCCGTACGACGAGCTGCTGCTGTGGGCCTGGACCGGGCTCGCCGCCCAGCAGCCGGGTGCCACCAGTGACCACCCGGTGGCGTCGGTCGTGCCGATCATCACCTACGAACAGGGTGCCCTGGGCGTGTGCGCGATCGGCGCCGCACTGGTCGACCGCGCGACTCGGGGGACGGTGCACGCGTGCACGGTGTCGGGGCTGCACGCGGTCAACGCGATGAACACGTCGATCCGCATCGAGTTCCCCGGCATCTTCCGGCCGTTCGGAGCCAACAAGTCGGGGGTGGGTGCATCCCCGCAGTTCCGCATGTACCGCTGCCGCGACGGCGTGTGGCTGTTCGTGTGCGCGCTCACGCCGTCGTTCTTCTTCAAGCTGCTCGAAGCGCTCGACCAGATGGACATCATGTTGATTCCCGAGGTCGACGGCGAGTTCGCCAAGTTCGTCACGCCGCCGGTGCAGGCCATCGCCAACGAGGTCTTCGCAGCGCGCATGGCGGAGTTCGACTCCGACCACTGGGCGGCTCGCTTCGACGAGTTCGGTGTGCCCTACGCGCCGGTGCAGACGCGTGCGGAATGGGCGAGCAGCGAGACCGTGGCCGCCAACGATCTCCTGCTGCCGGTACCCGGGCTGACGACGGCACCGTCGGTCCCGGCCTCCCCGCGGTGCTGTCGCACACGCCCGGTTCACTGGTCCCTTCGGACGCGCAGAAGACGGAGCGAGCGGACGCGAGCGAGGGTGGAAGGGAGGCAACGTTGCCGCTCGACGGGATGCTCGTCGTCGACGCCACCAAGTTCCTGGCGGGCCCGTTCGGCGGCCTCGTGTTGCAGGACCTCGGTGCGCGGGTGGTGAAGGTCGATCCGCCCGGGGGCGAGGAGTTCCGCGCGGTCGCGGCCGCGTCCTTCTCCGCGCTGAACCGCGACAAGGACCAGGTGTGCCTCGACCTCAAGGACGCCGCCGGTCGTGACGCGTTCACGGCGTTGGTGCACCATGCCGACGCGCTGGTCGAGAACATGGCGCGCCAGGTCGCAGAGGATCTGCACCTCGACCTCGACGGTCTGCAGGCCGGGAACCCGAAGCTCGTGCACACGCACATCGACGGCTGGGGGAGCGGTCCGCTGGCCGAGACGCCCGGCTTCGACCCGCTCCTGCAGGCGCGCAGTGGGCTCATGGTGGCGCAGGGCGGGGCCGACCACCCGGTGATCCAACCGATGTCGCTGCACGACATCGGTACGGGCACGTTGGCCGCGTTCGGCACCATCGCCGGCCTCTACGTGTGCACGCACCTGGGTGAAGGACAGGACGTCGGCGTGGCGTTGAGTCGCACGTCGGTCGCATTCCAGGGCGGCGAGTTCACCACCGCGCCGGATCTGCCCGACCCCGTGCTCGGGTACGTCGACTACGTCGGCGACGAGCCCGACCACTGCTTCGTGGAAGTGGCCGACGGCTGGCTGGCGGTCGCGGCGACCGCAGACGAGCAGCGCGCCGCTTGGACCGACATCCGCAACGACCTGTCCGACCGGTCCGTCGCGGAGATCGTCGCCGCGTGTCGCGCCGCAAACGTTCCGGCGATCGCAGTGCTCGGTCGCGACGAGGTGTTCACCAGCACGTCGCTCGCCGAGTTGGGCATCTGGCTCCCAGTCGACGACGACGACCTCGGTGAGGTCCTCGTGATGCGCGACTACTCGCGCTGGGACGGCGTGCCGCCGCGCACCCGCGCGCACATGCGCACCGCGGGTCGCGACACCGACGCGGTGATGCAGGAGATCAGCGCGCGGGACTGACGGCGCCGAGGCAGAAGTCGACCAGGTGGTCGACCTCGGCGGCGTCGGCGTGGGCGCCCTGCCAGAGCAGCTCGGCGAGGCGACCGAACACCGCGTGCGCGACGAGCGCGGCGTCGAGCTCGGGGCGTGTGCTGCCGAGCGCGGCGAAGGGCTCGGCCAGCAGTTCGCCGGGCGCGGCGTTCGCGGCCTGACGCCCGGGGGCCGAACCGCTGTTCACGCTGTCGCCGTTCCAGATCACCGCGAGCGTGGTGGCCGCGACCTCACCTTCCGCCTGTGACATCACGCCCTCGACCCAGCGCCGCACCTTCGCCTCGGGCGTGGGCTCCTTCGCGATCTGGTGGTCGAGGTAGCTGCGGAGCCGGAGCGCGCCGTCGTCGACCAGGGCCGCGACCAGCGCGTCCTTCGACCGGAAGTGACGGTAGAAGGCGTCGTTGGAGAGCCCGGCGGCCGCCACGATGTCGGCGACCCGCGGCCGCTTCTCGGTGCCGCAGCTCCGCATGACGTCGAGGGCGGCGTCGAGCAGGCGTCGCACCTCCTCGGCGTAGGCGGCCTCCCGCCGAGCCAGGGCCTCCTGGGCGACACTCCGACCGGCGGGACTCGGAATTGTGTTCTGCACGTCAAGAATCCTATTCTTCCAGCTCCGACGGAGGAGGAGCATCAACGATGGCGTGGGACTTCCGCACCGATCCCGAGTACCAGGCCCAGCTCGACTGGGTCGACACGTTCGTCCGGGAGGAGATCGAGCCGCTCGACCTGCTCTTCCCCGACCTGCAGTTCCACCCCGCTCGACGACACCCGGCGGGCGATCATCGACCCGCTGAAGGACGAGGTCCGCAAGCGGGGGCTCTGGGCGACGCACCTCGGACCCGAGCTCGGCGGTCAGGGCTTCGGCCAGCTCAAGCTCGCGCTGCTCAACGAGATCCTCGGCCGGTCGCAGTGGGCGTCGATCGTGTTCGGGTGCCAGGCGCCCGACACCGGCAACGCCGAGATCATCGCCCACTACGGCACCGACGCGCAGAAGGAGCAGTACCTGCAGCCGCTGCTCGACGGTGAGTGCTTCTCCTGCTACTCGATGACCGAGCCGCACGCGGGCGCCGACCCCACCATGTTCACGACCCGCGCGGTCAAGGACGGCGACGAGTGGGTGATCAACGGCTAGAAGTTCTTCTCGTCGAACGCGCGCACCGCGTCGTTCCTGATCGTCATGGTCGTCACCGATCCCGACGTGAGCGCGTACCAGGGCATGTCGATGTTCCTGGTGCCGACCGACACGCCGGGCGTGAAGATCGAGCGCAACATCGGCCTCGCGGGCGAGCCGCTGGGCGAGGGCATGCACGCGCTCATCCACTACGACGACGTGCGTGTCCCGGCCGACGCGCTCCTCGGTGGTGAGGGCCAGGCGTTCGCCATCGCGCAGACCCGCCTCGGTGGTGGTCGCATCCACCACGCCATGCGCACCATCGGTCTGGCGCAGAAGGCGATCGACATGATGTGCGAGCGTGCGCTGTCGCGCTCGACGCAGGGATCGCTGCTGGGTGACAAGCAGTTCGTGCAGGGCTTCATCGCCGACTCGTACGCGCAGCTCAAGCAGTTCCGGCTGTTCGTGCTCTACACCGCGTGGGAGATCGACGAGTACAACGACTACAAGCGGGTGCGCAAGGACATCGCCACCGCCAAGGTGGTGATGCCGACGGTGCTGCACGACATCGCGTGGCGGGCGATGCAGGTGCACGGCGCGCTCGGCGTCAGCAACGAGATGCCCTTCGCCGGCCTGATCATGGGGGCGGCGTCGATGGGCCTCGCCGACGGCCCCACCGAGGTGCACAAGGTCACGGTGGCCCGGCAGTTGCTCCGCGAGTACAAGGCGACCGATGATCTCTGGCCGACCGAGCATCTGCCCAAGAAGCTGGCGGCCGCCAAGGCGAAGTACGCCGAGTACCTGGAACACGAGGTGGGGAACCTGTGATCGATTTCGACCGGCTTGCAGCATGGATGGACGACCAGGGGTTCGACGGCAAAGGCGAGCCGCTCGAGCACGCGTTCGTCTCCGGCGGATCGCAGAACGAGATCTACGAGTTGCAGCGCGGCGACTTCCACGGCGTCATCCGGATCCCGCCGGCAGCCGCGCCCGTCGACCGCGACAAGGGCATCATCCGCGAGTGGCGGATCATCGAGGCGCTCGACGGCACCGAGGTGCCGCACACCACCGCGATCGGTGTGTGCGAGGACCCCGACGTGCTCGGTCGCACCTTCTATTTGATGGGGTGGGTCGACGGCTGGTCGCCGATGAACACCGACGGGTGGCCGGCGCCGTTCGACACCGACCTCGACGCCCGTCAGGGGCTTGCGTACCAGCTGGTCGAGGGCATCGCGCTGCTCGGCAACGTCGACTGGCAGGCGAAGGGGTTGCAAGACCTCGGCCGACCCGACGGGTTCCACGAGCGTCAGGTCGATCGCTGGACCGCGTTCCTCGAGCGCATCAAGGGTCGTGAGCTTCCCGGCTTCGACGAGGCGTCGGCGTGGCTGCGCGCGCACAAGCCCATCGACTTCATCCCCGGGCTCATGCACGGCGACTACCAGTTCGCCAACGTGATGTTCAAGGAAGGCGCGCCGGCGAAGCTCGCCGCGCTCATCGACTGGGAGATGGGCACCGTCGGTGACCCCAAGCTCGACCTCGGGTGGGTGGTGCAGAGCTGGCCCGCCGACACGATGGCGGTCGAGGCCGAGACCGCGGGCTACGCCAACATGTACGGCATGCCGTCGCGCGACGAGGTGGTCGCGCACTACGCCGCGGTGTCGGGACGGCAGGTCGACGACGTCGACTACTACATCGTGCTCGCGAAGTGGAAGCTCGCGGTCGTGCTCGAGCAGGGCTACCAACGGCGCGGTGACGACGCCAAGCTCGACGCGTTCGGACCGATCGTGCTCGACCTGATGCAGGGCGCGGCCGACCTCGCCGAGTCGAGCGACTACGCCGTCACCGAGAGCCGGTAGCAGTCGTGCGTGCCGCGTACGTCGTCGAGCACGGCGCGCCGGAAACGGTCGTCGTGCAGGACCTGCCCGATCTCACGCCGGGGCCGGGCGAGGTGCTCGTCGACATCGCGTACGCGGCGGTCAACTTCCCCGACGTGCTCATCGTCAACAACGAGTACCAGGTGCAGGTGCCGGCGCCGTTCGTGCCCGGCAGCGAGTTCTCCGGGGTGATCGGTGCAGTGGGCGACGGCGTCGCCAATGGTGAAGGCGGCGTCGCGGTCGGCGACCACGTGTACGGCGCCAGCTTCGTCGGCGCGTACGCGGAGCAGATCGTCGTGCACGCGGCAAGCGTGAACGTCATCCCCGAGTCGGTCGACCTGCGCGACGCGGCCGGCGTTCAGCGTGGCGCACACCACCGCGATGCACACGTTGCGCACGATCGCCGACCTCCAACCGGGCGAGAGCGTGCTGGTGCTCGGCGCCGCGGGTGGTGTCGGGCTGGCGTCGGTGGAGCTGGCGACGCTCATGGGTGGTGAGGTGATCGCGGCGGCGTCGTCGCCGGAGAAGCTCGAGCTCTGCGCGAAGTACGGCGCGGTCGCCGGCATCGACTACACGAAGGAAGACCTCAAGACCCGCGCCAAGGAGCTCACCGGCGGCGGCGCGGGCGTGGTCGTCGACCCCGTCGGCGGTCCGTACTCCGAGCAGGCGCTGCGGGCGACGAAGTGGGGGAGCCGCTTCGTGGTGGTCGGGTTCGCGTCGGGCGAGATCCCGCGCATCCCGCTCAACCTCATCCTGCTCAAGGGCGTCATCGTGCGCGGGATGGAGATGCGCAGCATCGCCGAGAACGTGCCCGACCTCGTGGCCCGCGACCAGCGCGAGCTCAAGGAGCTGTTCGTGGGCGGGAAGATCCACCCCCACGTGTCGGCGGTCTACCCGCTCGCCGAGACCGCCGTCGCCCTCCGCTCCATGCTCGAGCGCACCGCCACCGGCAAGGTCCTCATCGACGTCACCGCGTAGCGCACCGCACCCCGACGTTTCGGCGTCGAAGTTGCGGTCGTACGCCGCAACTTGACGCATGTTCGTGGGTCAGGAGCCGGCGAAGCGCTTGCTTGAGGTCGGGTTTCTGGATCTTGGCCATGGCGTTGCGCGGGATCTCGTCGACGATCTCGAGCTGCTCGGGCACCTTCTGCTTGGCGAGGCCCAGCTCGCGGCAGTGCTCGGCGACCTCGACCAGCGTGAGCGACGTCACCCCGTCGACCAGCGTGACCACCGCGCAGGCGCGCTCGCCGGTGCGCGGGTCGGGGAGCCCGATCACCGCGACGTCGGCGATGGCCGGGTGGCGCTGGAGGACCTCCTCCACCTCGCTGGCGGAGATGTTCTCCGCGTTGCGGATGATGATGTCCTTCAACCGCCCGGTGATGGTCACGTGGCCGGTGTCGGCGACGATGCCGAGGTCGCCGGTGCTTGAAGTAGCCCTGCTCGTCGAGCGCGTCGGCGTCGAGCGCCGGGTTGGCGTAGCCGAGGAACAGGTGCGGGCCCCGCAGACGCAGCTCGCCCTCCTCGCCGGGCGCGCAGTCGCTGCCGTCGGCGGCCACGACGCGCAGCTCCACGCCGGGCGACGGTCGGCCCTCGGTCTTCTCGATCTGCGCCGGCGTGTCCTCGACGCTGGCGCTGGTCGCGGTGGGGAACTCGGTGAGGCCCCAGCTGCTCACGACGCCGATGCCGCCGAGCTCGGCGCGGATCACGTCGTCGATCCCGGCGGTCTTGGGCGCGCCGCCACCGACGCAGGCGCGCAACCGTGGGAAGAGCGGTTCGTCGCCGTGCGCGCGTTGCGCGGCGAGGTACGCCTGGAACATGGGGAGCGCGGTGCCGAGCAGCGTCGCACCCTGCTCGGCCATGAAGAGCGGTGTCCGTTCGGCGTCGAACGCCTCCACCAGCGGCAGGAGGTAGCCCGACGTGCAGCGCGGCGCCGAGCATGGCGGCGCCACCGATGTGCGTGACGGGGAAGCAGATCGGATAGACGTCGTCGGGCGTCGGCAGGATCCGGGTCACGAACGCGTACATGCTGGCGATGACCGACGTGTCGGCGTGCCACGCACCCTTGGGGTCGGAGGTGGATCCCGACGTGTGGTACAGCCAGCGCCGCACTCGCTCCGGTTCGGGCGGCGGTGGCAGCACCGACGGATCCCCGGTGGGCAACGTGTCGCTCGCGAGCACCGTGCACCCGATCTCGCCCGCGATCTCCTCGGCGAGCGCGCCGTACGCGAAGCCTCGCCACTCCGGTCGCACGAGGAAGTACTCGGTCTGCGCCTCGTTGGTGATGTAGCGCACCTCGCGCTCGCGCATGATCGGGACGATCGGGTTCTGGATCGCGCCGAGGCGCGTGAGCGCGGCGAGGAGCACGAGGCTGTCGATGGTCGTGGGGAGTTGCCAACTCACCACGGTGTCGGCGCGCACGCCGAGATCGTGCAGCCCGGCGGCGACGCGCTCCGCCTCGTCGCGGTAGCCACCGCACGTGAGCACACGCCCGTGCTCGTCGGCGAGCAACGGACGGTCGGGACTGTCGGACGCCCGGTGCTCGACGAGCCCCCAGTACGTCGGGGGATGTTGCGGGATCGTGTCGGTCATCGCCTCACAGCCTCATGATCCAGCCGCCGTCGACGCTGATGGTCTGGCCGTTGATCCAGTCGCCGGCGCTCGACGCCAGCAGCAGGAGCGTGCCGACCAGATCGTCGGGCGGACCTTCCTTCTTCCCGGGCACGGCGGCGAGGATCGCGGCGCGCATCGGACTCTCCTTGCCCAGCGACTCGTAACCGGCATCGTCGGCCACGAACCCCGGCGCGATCGCGTTCACGTTGATGCCGCGCGGGCCCAGTTCGGTGGCGAGGTTGGCGGTGAGGCTCACGAGTGCGAGCTTGCTCACGCCGTAGACGCCGCCCGGTCTGAATGCGCCGCCCGACACCTGGTTGATGATGCGGCCCCCACCGCGCGCCAGCATCGACGGCACGACGGCATGCGTGCAGACCAGCGCGCCGGTGACGTTCACCCGTAGCACCCGCTCCCACCACTCGAGGTCGAGGGTGAGGAGCGACTCCTGCGGGATCTCCTTCATGAGCGCGGCGTTGTTCACGAGGATGTCGACGCCGCCGAACGCGTCGGTCGCGGCCTGCACCATCGTGGCGGCAGTGTCGGGGTCGGTGATGTCGACGCGCACACCGATGGCTTCGCGACCCTGTTCGCGCAGTTGCTGCGCGTTCTGCTCGGCGCGCTCGCCGTTGAGGTCGGCCAGGACGACCTGCGCACCCGCGGCGCTCAGGCCGCGGCCGTACTCCTCGCCGCATCCGCCCGCACCACCGGTGACGATCGCGACCTTGCCGTGCAACGAGAACCGATCGACGCTCATTCGGATCCCCCCGATCCACGACTGGACTCGACTGGAAGAGTGGTGACAATACCCGTAGGTTCTCGCGGCATGAAGATCGGCGTGATGCTCGCGGGGGTCAACACGAAGTTCTGGACGGCCGCCGCGCAGGCCGCCGAGGACGCGGGGTTCGAGTCGGTGTGGTTGCCCGAGCACCTCGTGTTCCCGGTGGAGATGGCGGGCAGTCCCCACGACGGCGACTCGCACCCGCCGATCCCGTCGAACACGCCGGCGTTCGACGCGCTCATGGCGCTGGCGGCGATCGCCGCGACCACGAAGAACGTGCGCCTCGGCACCAACGTCTACAACATCGGGCTGCGCCACCCGTTCGTCACCGCGCGCGCGATCACCACGCTCGACGTCATCTCGCAGGGGCGCGTCGAGTTCGGCATCGGCGCGAGCTGGTTGAAGGAGGAGTGGGATGCCACCGGTCTCGACTTCGCGACCCGTGGCCGTCGCGTCGACGAGTGCATCGACATCTGCCGGCGCCTCTGGACCGACGACGTCGTCGAGCACCACGGCGAGTTCTTCGACTTCGCACCGGTGATGTTCAACCCGAAGCCGGTGCAGCAACCGCAGCCGAGCCTGCTCATCGGTGGCGACGGCGCCGCGGCCAAGCGGCGCGCCGCGCTCGTGGGCGACGGCTGGCTTCCCGATGAACCACTCGCTCGAGCAGCTCCCTGGCGCGCTGGCCGAGATCAACGAGCAGCGCTCGGCGGCCGGACGCGAGGGCACCACCACGCTCACCGTCGGCGGCAGCATCGAGTCCCTCACCGACGTCGATCGCTACCGCGCCGCCAACGTCGACCGCGTGTGCGTACGGCCCTTCATGACGTCGCGCGACGCCCTCGACGGCATCGCCCGCTTCGGCGACGAGGTCATCGCCAAGCTCCCCTGACCCACTGATCACCAGGTTGCGTCACCTGAGCGCGACTCGAGGCCCCTCGAGTGACGCAACCTGGATCAGGAGGGGCAGCAGGTCGGTGAGCCAGTGGACGTCCTCCAGGCCGCGGAGGACGTCGTTGAGATGCGTGCAGGTGCTCGGGCCGACGAGCTTGGTGCGCGCCTCCGGTCGGAGGTCGTCGACCTTCCAGCCCACGAGGCGGTGCGCGCTGCCGACTGCCTGCGGGCACTCGACCCAGGGCAGCACGCGCGCCTCGGCGTCGCAGGCGGTGATCACCATGGTGTCGGGATCGACGGTGGTGGCGACGGTGTACTCGTGCACGACCGTCTCGCTGGCATCGCCGTCGGTGCACGTGTCGCGGAAGAACACGTCGGCGTGGACGAGCCCCCCATCGGAGTCGGCGTCGCGCCACACGTCGAGCCGACGGATGCGTCGTGTCGCGTACGCGGGCAGGGCGTCGAGCGCGACCCAGCCGAACGGATCGGCGGGATCGGCGATGGCGGGCGCGTCGGGGCCGAGCAGCACCGGGGGACGGCCGTCCTCGAGGTTGGCCAGCAGTGTGCCGCCGGACTGCCAGCCCGCGCAGATGTCGGCCTGTTGCAGACGGATCTCGGTCTTGTTCACCCGGCCGCGCCACGAGTCGAGGTCGACCGCACCGTCGTCGGACGCGATCGACATCGCCATGCCCGACACGAGGGTCGCACCGGGCACGTCGTCGAGCAGCAGGTAGGGGAGCGAGCCGCGCTCGGCACCGCTCTGCAGGTCGAGCACCTTGCGGAAGCCGCCGCCCGCGCGTGCACCCACGAACGCTGCCGCGCCGGGCACGTGCGGCGTCACCGACAGCTCGCGCACGAGCATGCCTTGCGTGTACTCGGTGAGGAGGTGCGTTTCCGACTCCGCCACGACGGTCGCGTCACCATCGGCTGCGGTTGCGACGTCGCGTCCGAGCCCGTGCTGGTGCAGCGGACCCTGCAGACCGTCGGGTCGCAGCGATGTGATCGCCGTGGTGCGCCGCACCGAGCCCGGCCGCCGCGCGGGCGTGCCCGTGGTCGGGTGGTGCGGCCCCTGCCGCGGGTCGCGGGGTTCAGGCACTCGTCCTCGTTTCGGCTCGGGCCCACTCGGGTGCCCGGCACTCGTCGTTCTCCGCATCGTACCGGCGCGCCGGGGAGGTAGATGGGGAGGTGAAGGGTCTGACCTTTCGTCTAGCGTCACATCCGTGCTGAAACTGGGACTGCGACTGGAGCTGTACCGCTCCCCGACGGTGCAGGTGCCGTACGAACTCGTGCAGCGCGCCGAGGACCTCGGCTTCCACTCGGTGTGGACGGCCGAGGCCTACGGCGCCGACGCGCTCACTCCGCTCGCGGCGATCGCGGCGCGCACCGAGCGCATCAAGCTCGGTACCGCGGTCGTGCAGCTCGCGGGCCGCCCGCCCGCGATGCTCGGCATGCAGGCGATGACGATCGACGCCATCGCCGGTGGCGGGCGCATGATCGTCGGCATCGGCCTCTCCGGTCCGCAGATCGTCGAGGGCTGGTACGGGCAGCCGTGGGGCAAGCCCAACGCACGCCTGCGCGACTACGTGGAGATCCTGCGCGACGTCCTGCGCCGCGAGGGCCCGGTCACCCACGACGGTCCCGAGATCTCGCTGCCGTTCACCGGTCCGGGCGCGCTCGGGCAGGGCAAGCCGCTCAAGTCGATCCTCCACCCGCCGTCCGACATTCCGATCTGGTTGGCGTCGGTCGGTCCGAAGAACACCGCGCTCTGCGCCGAGTTGTGCGACGGCTGGTTGCCGATGGGGCTGCCACCGCGCGGCACCGACGATCCTGACGTCGCGAGCGCGCTCGACCAGGGCTTCGCCCGTCGGTCCGGCGCGCACGCCGACTTCGACGTGTTCAACGGCCTCACGGTGAAGATCACCGACGACGTGAAGGGCTACCTCGACGGCATCCGCCCGTACCGCGCCACCTACGTCGGCGGGATGGGCAGCGAATCGCACAACTACCACGTGGAGTCGATGGCCAAGCGCGGCTTCGCCGACGACGCCGCGCGCATCCAGGAGCTGTTTCTCGCGGGACGCCGCGAGGAGGCGATCGCGGCCATGCCCGACGAAGCACTGCTCCAGGGCACGCTGGTCGGCACACCGGCGAGCATCCGTCAACAGTGGGAAGCGGGCGACATCGTCCCGCCCGGGGTCACCGGCACCATCATCGGTGCCGACCGACCCGACGAGCTCGAGCTCATCGCCGAGCTCACCGGAGCGAGAGACACACAAGATGCCTGACTCCGACGCACCATTCGAGACGAATGGGAATCGACCCTTGCCGACCTCGAGGCGCGCCGCGCCGTCGGACGCGCCATGGGCGGTCCCGAGCGGCTCGCCAAGCACCACTCGCAGGGCAAGCTCGACGCCCGCGCCCGCATCGACGCGCTCGTCGACGAAGGTTCGTTCCTCGAGCTGGGCACGCTCACCGGCGGTGACGAAGCGCCGGCCGAGGCGATCGTGCTCGGCTCGGCCAAGGTGGGCGGGCGGCCGCTGATCGTCGCCGCCGAGGACTTCACCGTGATGGCGGGCACCATCAGCCACACCGCGAACTCCAAGCGCTACCGCGCCGCCGAGCTGGCGTTGCGCGATCGCATCCCGCTGGTGATGATCCTCGACGGTGCCGGATTCCGGGCCGACGGCAAGGCCTACGGCAAGTCGCCCACCGACATGCTGTCGCAGTCGAAGTGCTCGGGGTACGTACCCCTCATCACCGCAGTGTGCGGTTCGTCGGCCGGTCACGGCGCGCTGGTGGCGCCGCTCTCCGACTTCTCGGTGATGAGCCAGCACGCGGCGATCTTCACCGCCGGCCCGCCGGTGGTCGCCGAGTCGCTGGGTGAGACGGTCACCAAGGAGGAGCTCGGTGGGCCGGGCGTCGCGATCGCGAGCGGCCTGATCCACAACCTCGGCGCCGACGACGCCGCCACCCTCGAGCTGGTGCGGCTCTACCTCAGCTACTTCCCGTCGTCGGCGTGGTCGTACCCGCCGGACTACACCCACGACGACACCGCGCCGCGCCTGGTCGACGAGATCCTCGACATCGTGCCGCGCAACGGCAAGCGCGTCTACGACGTGCGCGACGTGATCGACGTCGTCGTCGACCAGCAGTCGTGGTTCGAGGTGCAGCCCGACTTCGGGAAGACGGTCGTCACCGCGCTCGCGCACCTCGGTGGTCACCCGGTCGCAATCATCGCCAACCAGCCCCAGGTGGGCGCGGGCTCGATCGACGTCGACGGCGCCGACAAGGCCTCGCACTTCATCACCGTCGCCGACTCGTTCCACCTGCCGCTGCTCTTCCTCGCCGACAACCCGGGTGTGATGCCGGGCACCGCGTCGGAGAAGCGCGGGATCCTGCGCGCCGGTGCGCGCATGTTCGCGGCGCAGACCATGGCTTCGTCGCCCAAGTTCGAGGTGACCATGCGCAAGGCGTACGGCTTCGGCTCGATGGTCATGGGCATGATCGGGTTCGACCAGCAGTCGGCGGTGTTCGCGTTCCCCGGCGCCACGATGGGCGCGATGGGCGCGGCGGCGATGAGCCGGTCGCGCGGCTCCGACCTGGATGAAGCCGAGCTGCTGAAGAAGATGGAGCTCGAGGCGTCGTACCGCTCGGCGCAGGGCTTCGGCTTCGACGAGCTGATCGACCCGCGCGAGGTCCGCAACGTGCTGCTGCACTCGCTCGAGCGCGCGCTCTCGCAACGTCAGGTCGCGGCCGAGCCCGTGGCGCGCGTCGGCGTCACGCCCTGACCGTCCGCTCCTCCGAGCATCTCAAAGTTGAGCGTCACATACGCACGCGAACCTTGAGATGCTCGCTCAGACCTCGAGCATCAACTCGTCGAGCGCGGTGCTGATCGCGTTGTCGTAGCCGAACGACTCGGGGATCATGCCGACCTCGTGGAACAGGTGTCCGAGGCGCAGCATCACGACGGTGAACCGCAGCGCCGCGAACACGAGGAACCAGTGCAGATCCTCGCCACTGCGCCCGGTCAGCTGCTCCCACCGCGCCACCGTCTCCTCGCGTGACGGGAAGCCAGGAAGACGCTCCTGTCCCGCGCCTCGTCGTGAGCACCTCGTCGCAGAACAGCCACCACCCGAGGTCGATGCGCGGGTCGCCCAGCGCGACCATCTCCCAGTCGAGCACCGCGACCACCTCGCCGTCGCGGTACATCTGGTTCGCGAGGCGCGAGTCGCCCCAGGTGATCGCCACCTGCTCGGGATCCGACGCAGGTCGGTTCGCGCGCAACCACTCGAGCGCGGCGCGCGCGTCCTCGTGCGGACGTCCGCCCTCGGCCGCCTCCGCCCACGCGAGCGACTCGTCGTAGTAGGTGAGCTGCTGCTCGAGCGCGGGCTCACCGCGGCGGGATCGTCGAGCAGTTCCAGCCCGAGCGCGCGCCAGTCGAGGTTGTGAACCGCGGCGAGCGCGCCGATGCCGTTCCACCAGATACGCGCCTGCTCGTCGGGCCCGGCGTCGAGCAGCCACCCTGCAGACGAGTAGTGGGGCGCGTCCGACGGGGCGATGCCGTCGATGCGCCGCATGATCCAGAACGGGCTGTCGAACCACGCCGGGTCACGCTCGAGCCACAACATCTCCGGCACGGGGATGTCGGTGTGCTGCGAGAGCGCATCCATCACCCGGTACTGCGTCTCGAAGTTCGCTTCCAGGAACACGGTGTGCTGCTGGGGCGCGATGCGGGCGACGAGGTGGTGCACCTCGGGGGTGCCGGTGTCGTCGTCCCAGGTCGCGTCGAAGAGGATGGTCTCGTTCGAGAACCCGGTGCCACCAGGGATCTCGAGGTGGTCGACGACGACGTTGCGGAGGTCGGCCACCGCGCTCAGCCAGCGCTGCAACTGCACGACGGTCGTCTCCGGATCACGTGCGGCCAACCCCACGGGGCGGAACCTAACGCAGGCCGATTGGGGCGCGTCGGCCTCCGTCCGCTGAAATTGCGCGGAGCCCAAGAACTGGCCAGGATGACTGGCTGGCCCGCACCGCCGCCGACACCAGAAGAGGACGCCATGGAGCTCGTGCTGACCGACGACCAGGAGTTCTTCCGCGACACCACGCGGAAGTTCCTCGGGAGCGAGTGTCCGCTGCCCAAGGTGCGCGAGCTGCGGGGCAACGACGCCGGCTTCGAGCCCGACTTCTGGCGCCAGGGGGCCGAGCTCGGCTGGACCTCGCTGCTGGTCCCCGAGGAGCTCGGGGGTGGGAGCGTCAGCGGCAACGGGCCGTCCGACCTCGCCCTCGTCGCGTACGCGTTCGGCGCGCACGTCGCCCCCGGCCCACTGCTCCCGTGCAACGTGGTCGCCGCCGCACTGGTGCGCTCGGGCAACGAGCAGCAGCAGTCGGAGGTGCTCCCGGCCCTGGTCGCGGGTGAGCAGATCGCCACCTGGGCGAACACGGAGCTGCCGCCGCACGACACGCTCGGCGCGGTCGGGCTCCGGGCCGAGGCCGACGGCGACGGCTACGTCCTCACCGGCGTGAAGTCGCCGGTCGAGGCGGGTGGTCAGGCCGATCTCCTCCTCGTCACCGCGCTCACCGACGCCGGGCTCACCCAGTTCCTGGTGCCCGCCGACGCCGAGGGCCTGACGATCACACCGCTGCGCAGCGTCGACATGGTCCGGCGCTACGCCCGCATCCAGTTCGACGGCGTGAAGGTGGCCGCGAGCTCACTGGTCGGGGAGCCGGGTGCAGCTGGCGCCGACGTGGAAGCACAGCTGCAGGTCGCCGGCGTGGTGCAGTCGGCCGAGATGGTCGGCGCCGCCGACGCGGTGTTCGACATCAACCTCGACTGGGCGTTCAGCCGCTACTCGTTCGGTCGGCCGCTGGCGTCGTACCAGGAGATCAAGCACCGCTTCGCCGACATGAAGATGTGGCTCGAGACCAGCCACGCGCTCGCCGACAGCGCGGCGCGTCACGTCTCACGCAACGATCCCGATGCCGCAGTCGCAGTGAGCGCGGCGAAGGCGTACGCGGCCAACTACCTCGCCGAGCTCGCGGAAGACGCGGTGCAGATGCACGGTGGCATCGGTGTCACCTACGAGCACGACCTGCACCTCTTCCTGCGCCGCATCACCGTCGACCGCTTGACCTACGGGACGATCGCCGACCACCACCGTCGCATCGGTGCGCTGCCGCGCCACCGACGCCGCCTGATCCGCGACCCCACGACCACGAGGCACACCAGATGACCACGATCGACACCGCCACCGACCTCGAGTCCGTCGAAGACTTCCGTCTCCGCGCCCGCACCTGGTTGAAGGAGAACTTCCCTCGCCAGGAGCGCGGCAACATGCCGCTGCGCGCCGCGGTGAGCGAAGAGCAGGAGCTCGCCGAGATCCAGCAGGAGCGCGACAACCAGCGCCTGCTGTTCGACGGCGGCTTCGCCGGGATCTGCGTCCCGAAGGAGTACGGCGGCCAGAGCCTCACCCCCGACCACCAGCGCGCCTTCAACGACGAGAGCGTCGGGTACGCGATCCCGCGTCTCATCCAGATCCCCACCTTCGTGCCGTGCATGGCGGTGCTGCTCGAGTTCGGCACCGAGGAGCAGAAGCTGCGCCACGTCCCCGCCATGCTCAAGGGCGAGGAGATCTGGATGCAGTTCCTCTCCGAGCCGAGCGGCGGTTCCGACGTCGCGGCGGCGCTCACCACTGCGGTGCGCGACGGCGACGAGTGGGTCGTGAACGGCTCGAAGGTGTGGACCACCGGCGCGTGGTTCTCCGACTACGGACTCTGCCTGTTGCGCACGAACTGGGACGTCCCGAAGCACCGGGGCCTCAGCGTGTTCATCATCAAGATCCACCAGCCCGGCATCGAGCTGCACCGCATCGAGATGATCAACGGCTCCAAGGAGTTCTGCCAGGAGTTCATCACCGACCTGCGCGTCCCCGACTCCGACCGCGTCGGTGACGTCGACCAGGGGTGGACCGTCGGCACGCGCTGGATGTTCCACGAGAAGAACGCGATGGGCGGCGGGTCTCCCTTCGTCACCGGAACGTTCCACTCCAACTTCGGCGTCGACTCGGGCGACCCGTTGGTCGACCTGGCTCGCGCGCGACCGGCCGCGTCGACGATCCGCGCACGCAGGAGCTCGTCGGCGAAGCGGCGATGATGCGCCTCGCGGCACCGGCCTGTCGGTGCGGATCACGACGGGCATGCGCACCGGCGTGTTCCCCGACAACGCGGCGGCGATCGCCCGGCTGCAGTCGGCCGTCGTCGCCCAACGCATCAACACGATCTCGCTCGAGATCGCCGGCGCGAACGCGGCGGCGACGCTGCCCGACGACCCGTGGGCCGAGGAGGGCTTCAACTTCCTCGAGCGTCAGACGTCGGGCATCGGTGGCGGCACCACCGAGATGGCTCGCAACAACATCTCGGAGAAGGTGCTCAAGATGCCCCGCGAGATCACCCACGACAAGAACATGCCGTTCCGCGACGTGCCCAAGGGCCCGCCCGCGCAACTGAGTGGGCAGTCTGGCCGCACACGAAAGAGGGGGAGCCGGCGAACCGGCTCCCCCTCTTCGCGTTCAGGTGACGCAGTGGTTCAGGTCGCGGGAGGCGCGGTGGTCGTGGCCACGCCGGTGCCGCCGCTGTCCGTGTACAGCGCGTTCCGCGAACACCCCAGCCACCCACGACGCGTTCCGCGCCACCTTCGCGAGACTCACGCCATTGCGTCGGCGGATTCTCCGAGGTAGCGGTCGAGCACTTCCTGGCGACGCGTTGTCGGACGGGCCGGTCCACGCGACCGAACCCTGCTTGAGGATCACGCACTGGCTCGCGAGCCCGAGCGCGCGGTGCACGAACTGCTCGATCAAGACGATGGTCACGCCGCTCTGCGCGGCGCGCTCGATGCTCTCGAACACGAAGTCGACCACCAGCGGCGCGAGGCCGAGTGACATCTCGTCGGCGATGATCAACTTCGGCGGCACTGCGAGCGCGCGCGCCAGTGCGAGCATCTGCTGCTCGCCACCGGAGAGCGTGCCGGCGCGTTGCCCGCGTCGCTCGGCGAGCCGCGGGAACATCTCGTACGCGTTCTCGACCGCCGACCGACGCTCGTCGGGGCTCCCCACGCGGCGCACCGCCATGCGGAGGTTCTCCTGCACGGAGAGGCCGGGGAAGATGCCGCGACCCTCGGGGATGTGGACGAGGCCGGCGCGCCGGATGTCGTGCGGCTTCGCCTTGGTGATGTCGACACCGTCGAAGGTGATCGATCCCTTGCTCGACGGGACCAGACCCGACGCGGCGCGGGCGAAGGTGCTCTTGCCCGCACCGTTGGCACCGAGCACGGCGACCACGCTGCCTTGAGGGACGTCGATGCTGACGTCGAACAACGCCTGCACCGAGGCGTAGTGGACGTCGAGTCCCTCGACCGAGAGGAGCGTGCCGGCCATCAGGCCTCACCGCCTTCTTGCGAGACTGTCGGAGTTGGCTCGGCCGTGCCCTCGACGGCTTCGTCGTCGCCCAGGTAGGCGGCGCGAACCGCGGGGTCGTTGCGGATCTCGTCGGGGGTGCCGTGGGCGATGCGCACGCCGAAGTCGAGCACGGCCACCTGACTCGACAGTCCGAGCACCATGGCGACGTCGTGCTCGACGAGCAGCAGGGACACGCGCTCCTCCTCGACGACCGTGCGGAGCGCGGCCCCGAGCTGCGAGGTCTCGTGACCGTCGAGGCCCGACGACGGCTCGTCGAGCAACACGATCGACGGGCCGGTGGCGAGTGCACGTGCCACTTCGACGCGTCGTGCAGTGCCGAGCGGCAGCACCGACGCGCCGGTGTTGGCGACGCTCGTGAGCCCGAGGAGCTCGACGAGGTGGTCGACCCGCTGCTTCTCGTCGTCGCTCTCGGAGTGCAGCGCGCCGGCGGTGAAGAGGTCGGTCCACAGGCGCTTGCGCTGGTTGCGGATGCGGTACCCGAGCACGACGTGCTCGCGCACGGTGAGCCCCATGAACAGCTCGAGTTGCTGGAAGGTGCGCGCGAGTCCCAGACGTGACCGCTTCGACGGTGACGCGCTCGGTGACCTTCTTCCCGGCAAGGAACACGTCGCCACCCTGTGGGTGGAGCAGACCCGACAGCACGCCGAAGAGCGTCGTCTTGCCCGCACCGTTGGGGCCGACGAGCCCGACGATCGACGCCGGCGGGACCGACAGGCTGACGTCGTTGAGCGCGATCAGTCCGCCGAAGCGCACCGTCACGTTGCGGGCTTCGATCGCCGACGTACCGGTGTCGGCGGGAGTCGGTTCGGTCGCGGCGGGCTCGGTTGCCTCGACGGTGCTCACGATCCCGCCACCTCCGCGGTCGTGCCGTCGGGTTGCGGCGCTCCCGGCGGGGGCGGCGGCGGTTCGTCGTCGTTCAGGCGCGGATCATGGCGACCGGCGAACCCGGTGGCGGCGGGCACCGGACGTGCACCACCGCCCGATGCCTTGTGCAACAACCCCTGCAGACCCATGGCCCACTGGTGCACGGTGCCCTCGGGGTTCTGCGCCAGCGCGATGGCACCGAGACCGAAGAGGAGCACCGGCAGGTCGGACCACGGAGCTTGGAGCTTCAGCACGGTCTGGATGAACGCGGGGGAGAACGTGAAGAGGAGCCCCGCCAGCAGGGCGGCGATGTTCGAGCGCACGCCGAACGTCACCAGCACCGCGAGCCAGACGAGGCCGAGGATGGTCGCGTAGTCGAGCGGGATCGCCTGCTTGAACGACAGTGCGTAGAGCCCACCGCCCACGCCGGCGACGAACGCGGCGAGGCCCGACACCAACATCTTCATCGTGATGACGCTCAGACCCATCGTGCGCGAGGCGTTCTCACTCCAGCGGACCGCGTTGAGCGCGAGTCCGGTGGTCGACCGCCGCAGGTTCACGATGAGGATGGCGAAGATCGCGAAGACTCCGAGGCCGAAGTAGATGAAGCCCTTGTCGGTGCTGACGAACTCGGGCCGGGCGACCGCCACGCCGGCGCCGAAGTTGGCGAAGTCCTTGAGGTTGAACACCAACCGTTCCATCAGGAGGCCGAACGTCAACGTGACCAGCGCGATGTAGAGGTTCCCCAGCCGGATGGTGAGGAGGCCGATGATCACGCCGATCAGACCGGCGACCAGGCCGCCCATCAGGATCGAGGGGATGATCGGCCAGCCGTGCACGGTGGCGAACTGAGCCGACGAGAGCGCGCCCACCCCGGCGAAGGTGATCTGGCAGAGCCAGAGCATGCCGCCCTCACCGGTGACCAGCGTGTAGCTGAGGAACACCACCGCCAGCGCGACACCCGTGACCATGAGCGACTGCCAGTACGGGGCGAAGATCAAGGGCAGGATGCAGATGGCGGCGAAGATGATGATCGGGAACGTGAAGTTCAGCTTCGGGTAGATGTTCTCGGAGTCGGACGAGGCCGCCAGGCGGCTCCCACCGTTCGGGGTGATGGCGCGGTCGAGCGCACCACCGACGCCCTCTTCCTCGTTGACGCGGCCCGAGCGGATGATGTTGACGATGAGCGAGATGACGACGAACGCGAACGGGATCGCCGGGACGATGTTGGCGGTGATCTCGCTGTCGGGAGGCAACCAGTACTGGACGAGGCTCCCGGCGACGCCCATCAGGAGACCGACGAAGACGGCGATGGGCAGGCTCCGCAGCCGGGCCGCGATCACGGCGGCGAACGCGGCGGCGATGAGGAGCGTGTACTTGCTCGAGTCGAGACCGATGACCGGCGCGGCGAGGATGCCGGCGAGGCCGGCGAGCATGGTGGAGACCACCCACACCCCGGCGGCGATGCGCGAGGGGTTGGAGCCCGACAGCGACGTCATCGCCTCGGAGTCGACCATCGCCCGCACGCTGAGCCCGGCCTCGGTGAAGCGCAGGATGAGCGCGCCGAACACGACGATGCCCAACACGCACGCGTAGGCGATGACCTGATCGAGCGTGACCGCGGTGTCGAACACCTTGTAGACGGACACCGGCTGGGGGGCGAGGCCGGGGGCCTGGAAGATCTCGTCGTTGCCGAAGATCATCACCGCGAGCACGGGGATCACGACCGACAGGCCGATGGTCACCACGACCTTGATGAGCTGCGAGGACAACCGCAGGAAGCGGAAGATCGCCATGTAGAAGAAGATCCCCATGAAGGGGGCGAGCACGAGCAGGCTCACCGCCGCGCTCAGGAGGATGCCCCACTCCTTCTCGACGTGCAGGAAGTAGTAGAAGCGCGCGATGAAGAACGCGAATGCGCCGAACGCGAAAGTTGAGGACGCCGGTCGACACATAGGTGATGACGAGGCCGGACGCGGCGAGCGTGTAGATGCTCCCGAACACGAGTCCGACGACGATGAATTGCAGCACCGGTGAAACCCCCCTGGTTCCTGCTGGACGCCCGGTCGCCGACACGCCGTCATGACGCTGAGGCTGGCTGGTTTTGTTCTCGGTGCGACTCTAGCGAGGTCGTCCAGACGGCGCACCCCCTGCGAGGAGGCCGAGTCGCATTCAGCCGTGCAAAGGTGGGCGCACGGTGAAACGGTGCACCGCAGCGCCGACCCCCTCGCTGATCGTGAAGTAGCTCGCACCGTTCGCGGCGAATCCGATCGCTTCGCCCTGTGGTTCGTCGATCTGTGGTGCCGAACAGGGCGGCCGTCGGAACGCGGCGGCGACGGTGCCGCGCTTGCCGCGGGAGAACGCGAGCACGTAGCCGTAGGTGCGAACCAGGATCGTGCTCCCGTCGGGGGAGATGTCGGCGCCGGTGATGATCGCCGGCGGCAGGCGCACCACGCTCGACGACGCCGCGGCAGGGGACGGCGCGGCGGACGGGTCAGGGGTGACGGTGAACGACCCGACGTCCTCGAGCGTGACGTCGGCGCCGTCGACCAGCGCGCGCTTCGGGCGCGCGGAAGACGTGGCCGACGCGGCCGAGGTACTCCTTGTCGATCACGAAGAGGTCGCCGGTGCGCGGGTCGACGAAGATCGACTCGGCGTCGACCGGATGGTCGGGGTAGCGCAGCGAGATCGTCGCCGCGCCGGTGAGCGTCCCCGTCGGAGCGAACGGCGCGTCGGGCTCGGCGACCCGGTACACGGTGACGTGGTCGCGCAGGCCGCCGTTCTGGCCGATGTCGGCGATGAAGAGGTAGCTCGTGTCGCGCTGTGGTCCGGGGCCGACGGCGATGTCTTCCCAGTCGGTGTTGGTCGCGCCGTCGACCGTGTACGTGGCGGCGAGCGTGCCGTCGGGCCGGATCGCGTACACCGCGGGTGCGCCGCCCGAGTCGTTGTGCACCCACAGCAACGGCGGTTGCGCGCGGCTGGCCGCGACGCCGGACACCTCGTTGAGCACCGGGTCCGTGAGTGCCGCGGTCTGGTCGGGCGCGGCGGCGAAGCGATCGCACACCGTCGTCTTGGCCTCGGCACTCTGGCATCGGCGCTCTTCGGCTGCGCCGCGCCAACCGCGCCGAGCGACGCAACCAGGGCGACGCGTCGCCGCGAGGGCGACGCGTCTCACGCGGCGCGCACGTCGAGCACACCGACGAGGCCGGTGAGCTCGAAGACCCGGAGCAGGTCGGGTGGCACCAGGAAGGTGACCTTGCGATCGCCGGTGGCGAAGCGCTTGTGCGCGGTGACGAACACGCTGAGGATCACCGAGTCGACGAACTCGACCTCGGTGAGATCGACGGTGACGTCGGCGTCGCCCACGGTGAACGCCGACTGCAGGGCCTCGCGCACGCGGGCGGCGTCGCCGAGGTCGAGTGCTCCCGTTTCGCGCACCACGAGCGGCTCGCGCTCGGCGCGGCTGGCGGCGACGGGTGTCTCGGCGTCCTGGATCGGGTCGGCGATCCACGGCGAGGGCGCGGCACCGCGCAGCTGACCGATCACCTGGCCGAACAACCACGCGCGGAACTCGCGCAGATCGGGGGGAGTCACGACGGTGAGGAGCTGGTCGCCGGCCTGGCAGTACGCGTCCATCTCGTCGAGGAGGTCGGCGAGCGCCTCGATCGCGGAGGCGCGCTCCTCGGGCTCACCGAGCACCGGGATCATCACATCGGCGTGGTCGGTCCCCTGCGCCACCAGCCCGTCGAGGATGTCCATCGTGGCCCGGTAGCCGGTGAAGCGGGTGTCGAGATCGGCGATGACCTCGTCGCTGCGCCGCGGGATGTGGCCGACGCGCTCGCCCTCGACGCGCAGCACGTCGAGCTCGCGTTGCACCGCGGCCGCGTGCTGGAGCGCCCGCTGGAACCGGTCGACGGGGAAGTTCAGGAGCTCGAGCTGCACCCGTTGCCTCCGTTCATGAGTGGGCGTTCATGAGTGGGCCGCGATCTCCAGGAGCGCGGCCGTGACCGCTTCGGGCTCGGTGATCATGAGGTCGTGGCCGGTGTCGATCTCCCAGAACCGGCCTTCGTCGCGCGCCCTGGCCATGAGGTCCTTGTCGCGCGTGCGGAGGTTCTCGGTGCACACGATGTGGAACTGCGGGATGGCCCACAGCTCGGCTTCGTGCTCGAGCACCAGCGGCTGCTCGAAGCACTTCCACGGGTGACCGGTGAGCCGCGCGTCGGTCCACGCGAGGTCGTCGGGATCGGTGATCCCGTAGAACGCCGCCGCACCGGGCGCCGGAAGCAGCACCAGTTCGACACCGTCGACGATCGCGCCGAGCGGGCGGGTCATGTTGATCATCGGGCCGGCGACGTCGATGAGCGACTGGCCGTTCACCGGGTTGGCGGCGTCGAGGTACACGAGGCCGGCGATGCGGTCGGCGGCGCGGTCGCCGACGCCGGTGATCACCATGCCGCCGTAGCTGTGTCCGACGAGCAGGACGTCGTGGAGGCCTTCGAAGGCGAGGGTGTTGACCACGTCGGTGATGTGGGTGTCGAGGTCGATGTCGGGATGAAGGAGGTGCGACCGCTCGCCCAGGCCGGTGAGCGTGGGGGTGTAGGCGTCGTGGCCCGCGTCGCGCAGGCGGCGCGCGACCTTCTGGTAGCACCAGCCGCCGTGACCACCACCGTGCACCAGGACGAACGTTGCCATCGGCGACGAGGGTACCGAGTCGCGTGCGACCGCGAGCCGGGCGTCCGGATTGGTAACGGTTGTGTTACCGTAACCATGTGGTGACGAAGGGTGCCGCTGGCGACGCGTTCGAGGCGCTCGGCGACCCGAATCGCCGGACGATCGTCGAGCTGTTGCGGCGCGGGCCGTCGTCGGTCGGCGAGCTCGCCGACCAGATGCCGATCAGCCGACCCGCGGTGTCGCGGCACCTCCGACTCCTGCGCGAAGCGGGACTCGTCGCCGAGGAGGCGCACGGCACCCGCAACATCTACCGCCTGCACGACGAGGGGATCGAGGCGGTGCAGGCGTATCTCCTGCGCGTGTGGGGCGACGCGGCGACCCGCTTCGGCATGCTGGCGTCGAACACCGCGCCGCGACGAGGGAAGTCGCGGTGACGGTCGCACCGCTGGTGCTCGATTTCGAGGTCGGGTGTGACCCGGTGCACGCGTTCGACGTCTGGACGGCGCGCTTCGGCGACTGGTGGCCGCGAGGCCACAGCGTGTCGGGTGATCCGGTCGACATCGTGTTGGAACCGCGTGTCGGCGGTCGGATCTACGAGCGACTCGACGACGGGCGCGAGATCGACTGGGGTGAGGTGACGGCATGGGAGCCGCCGGTGCGCCTCGCGTATCTGTGGCACATCCGGCGTGACCGCGCCGACGCCACCGACGTCGA
Organism: uncultured Actinomycetes bacterium; assembly: GCA_963697125.1. GTDB lineage: Bacteria > Actinomycetota > Acidimicrobiia > IMCC26256 > DASPTH01 > DASUAS01. The sequence goes on along the minus strand of CAVOMW010000014.1, from coordinate 1,096 downwards.
GCTGACCTTCGCCGACGTCGGTGACGGCACGACGCGTGTCGAGATCGTGCACACCGGATGGGAGCGGCTGGGCGCGGCCGCCGACGAGTGGCGCGACGCCAACCGCGGCGGATGGGACGGACTGCTGCCGCACTTCGTCGCGTACGTGACCGATGCACATCACGACCTGGAGGAACGATGACGAAGGATCTCGGCGGAGCAGGGACCGCGGCGGATCCCTGGGTGTTGGAAACGCCGAGCGGGGGATCGGAGTACCAGATGTACCGGGATCCCGACGCCGATCCGCCCGCGCTCGTGTGCCAGGTCGGTTCGACGCAGTTGCGCTACCACCTGTCGGCGATCGACGACCTCCACGCGATGCTCGTCGCGCACGGCGACTGGATGTTGCTCGGCAATGCCGACGAGCAGAAGCCGGCGAAGGACGGCACGGTCGAGTCGTGGGCGCGGTCGGACGACAATCCCGTCGGCGGGTGGTACGGGTTGCGCAAGGGCTACCGCGGACGGTTCGCCAACTACATGCCGCCGCTGCTCGAGCGGCTCGGCCTCGCCGACGTCGAGCACAACCCGCGCAACAACCGCATGCGCGCGATCTGATCGAGCGCTAGCAACGGGGCGTGTCGCTCGAGCCGTTGCCCGATTCATTGTCGGCTGGACTACCCCTGCGGTATTCAACCCGACAATGAATCGCGGAACGTGGTGGTTGCGCCCTCGGCAGGACTCGAACCTGCGCATCACGGCTCCGGAGGCCGATGCTCTATCCGCTGAGCTACGAGGGCGGGGGTTGGAGAATACCTGGTAGAAAACCTGCGACCGGGCCGACGGTCGTGGCGACGCGCGACTCGCGGTGCTCTCGGCTCGTCAGAGCCGCGGTACGGCGCTGGTGGCGTGCCGATCTCGGGCACGCCGAAGTCGGCGCCTGCGAGCGTCTGGCGTGTGCGCTCGAGCCGCTCTAGGCGGCGAGCTGGGTGCGGCGTCGCTGGTGGCGGTGGAGTGCGAGGCCGTTGACCATGAGTGCGTAGCCGAGGAGGTTGAGGTGCTGGCGGGCGTGGCCGACGCTGTGGGCGCGTCCGAGCCAGAGGGTGTCTTCGAGGCTGCG
>CAVOMW010000013.1:0-16253 GCA_963697125.1 uncultured Actinomycetes bacterium | reverse complement strand
CCTGTCGTGGTGGCGCAACCGCGGCTAGACGAGCGCGGCGTTGATCTCCATCTGGCGCAACAGGAACCTGCGCTCATCGAGCTTCTTCCTGCGCAGCCAGCCGGTCACTTCGTCGTTGCACTTGCTGGCGTTGCAGGAGCGGCACGCGGGCACGATGTTGTCGAGCGTGTAGCGCCCGCCGCGGGAGATCGGGAGCACGCAGTCGCGCTGCAGCGAGTCATCCGCGGCACCGCAGTACGCGCAACCACCCCATGCCGTCTTGATCGCGGTCCACTGCTCGTCACTCAGGTCGTGCTCGACGCGATCCATCCGCCGCTTGCGCTTCCGTGCAGCCTTGGCCGCGCGAGTTCGCTTGACCGCCATGACTCGCGAGTATGCACCGCAGATGTCGGCCGGGCGTGCACTCCGCGCCGCCGGCGAGGCGAACCGCCGCGCGCGGCGCAGGAATCTTGCTCATCTGATGGCCCGCGGTGTGGCGCGAACGACGGCGTCGTGGGTTGTTCAGAGTGTGGGCGTGACCGCTCCCTTCAGCTGGCTGCGGATCGCGTCGGAAGCTCGATGACTGGGAGGGTTCACCATGGCCGAGCACATTGCTGTGACACGAAGCCCGTTCATGCCGGTGTGGCGTCGCGGTTCGGTACTCGCAATGGTGTTGGTCGTGCTGCTCGCCCTGGGTGCGGGCACCGTGCTGGGCATGGTCCTCGCGAGCGATTCGTCGGTCACGTACCGTGCCGCCCCGGCACCCGTTGCAGACGCCGCGAGCCCGGCGGTTGGAGCCGCGAGCGCATGTGTCGTGGACGTGTCCGACGGCGTGTCGCTGTTGACGCTCATCGCGTCGATGCACACGGTGCCGGGGCTCGGATCGAGACTTCTCTGTCCCCGCAGGTGCAGCAACTGGTCAGCGACGCCGGCTTCAGTGCCCAGTACGTCGACTGGAGTGCCGCGACCACACCCGACGCGGTCACGCTGGCCACTGCGGTCGCGCCGCTCGGCGTGGCTGACCGCCAGGTCGTGCTGAGCAGTCTCGCACCGGCGCTCCGCGCCGACGTCGACCGCGCGCTCGACGCCGTGACCATGAACTCGGCCTGCTAGGCGCGATCGAGGACCGGATGCACGTGGTGAGCGAGATGCCGTGAAGATCGAGTCCGGGCGCGGTCCGTGGTCTGCCAGTGGGCTGACCACGGACTCGCGCACGACGAGCACCGGCTCGGACAGCGGCTCGTGATCAAGAGAGGCGGGGTGGCCGATGCTCGCGTGGTGCTGCGTCCACGAGAAGCAAGTGGCGCGAACAACGCGGTACGGGTTGTATGGGACGCAGAGCACATGCGACGCGAAGAGCAGTTCGAGCAGTTCGTGCGAACGACCGAGCCGGGGCTCCGACGTGCCCTGACCGGCCACCTGGCTCCTGAGACGGTCGCGGACGCGCTGGCCGAGGCGTTTGCCTACGCCTGGGAGCACTGGGATCGGGTCAGGGGTCTGGAACACCCGACGGGATACCTGTTCCGGGTGGCGCAGTCGAAGGTTCGCATCCGCAAGCAGGGCTTTCTCCCGTGGTCCCCGCCGGTCGCGACGCCCGATGTCGAACCCGCCCTCGTCGGCGCGCTCGCGGGCTTGTCGCCGGCGCAGTCGCGAGCGGTGTGGCTGGTGCACGCGTGCGGCTGGACGTATGCGGAGACCGCCGAAGCGCTGCACATGTCGTCATCCACGGTGGGATCCCACGTGAGCCGGGCGCTCGGACACTTGCGCGAACAACTGGGAGTTGCGGTCGATGGGTGAGCTCGAAGACCGGCTGAAGCGCCTCGCTGAAGATCGCGCCGCGCAGATCCCGGCGTTCTCGATGCCGTCGACGGACGAACTCGCCGTCCGCCGGCACGTCGTACGTCGCCGCAATCGAATGCTCATCGGCATCGCGGCGGGTCTGGTGATCGCACTGGTGATCGGGGGTCTGGTCCTGGTCTCCAGGCAGAGCGACGGGCCCACAGTGCAGGTGCCCGCGGGCACGCTCCCATCGACTGCGGGAGTCACCGACAACTCGGTGAAGCTGGGATACATCTGGGCCGGCACCGGTACCGGCGCCGTGAACGTCGAGGACTCGGCGAAGGCGTGCCAGGCGCGGGTCGACGCCCAGAACGACAACGGCGGCGTCAACGGCCGCATGATCGAGCTCCAGGCCATCGACGACAAGTCGTCGACCGCCAACCTCACTGCAGCGCAGGACCTCGTGCAGCACCGTCACGTGTTCGCAGTGGTCAACAACTCGCCGTTCGCGTTCCTCTCCTCTCGCTACCTCGCAGAACGCGGGGGTGCCGTTGATCGGCGGCGGCTACGACGGCACCTACTACGGAGCGAAGGGCAACGAGAACATCATCTCCGCGCTCGGCAATGGCGCCCCGAACACCGGCCTGACCTACGACTATGGGACCAACCTGGCGAAGCAACTCGGCGCCAGCAAGATCGGATCAGTGGCCTTCGGCTTGGCGGCTTCGTCGACCACGTCGGCCGAGGCCGTACAGATGTACGCCGCTCCGGCTTCGGGGCTCGAGCCGGTGTACCTCAACACCTCGGTCGACTTCGGCACCACCGACGTCGCTTCCATCGTGCAGGGACTCGAGAACGCCGGGGCCGACGCGGTGTACCTGCCCCTCGTCCTCAACACGGAGCTCGCCATCGCGCAGGGCCTCCAGCAGAACGGCGCGCCGATGAAGGCCGTCCTGATGGAGTCGGGCTACGGGCAGGCCACGCTCGACTCGCCCATCGCCAAGACGCTCGACTCCAGCGACATCGTGTCGCAGATCTACAAGCCCGCCGAGCTGAAGAACGACCCGGCGGTGAAGCAGTTCCTGTCCGACCTGAAGAAGTACGCCAACATCACCGGCGTCCCCGACCAGGGTGCCTACTCCGGGTACATCGCGTGCGACCTGGCCATCACCGGTCTGCAGCGGGCGGGTGAGAAGCCCACACGTCAGGGCTTCATCGATGGGCTGCACCACCTCGGCACGTACAACGGCGCCGACCTCACGTGCCAGCCGATCGACCTCAGCCTCGAGAACTACGGGAAGAGCCCGACGAGAAGCTGCCAGTACTACGTCACGTTCAAGAACGGGAAGTTCGTGGTGATGAACGACGGCAAGCCCTACTTCGGCAAGCTCGTCGGTGATCCGGCACTCCTCGAGGCCAACAAGACCGGCACGGCCGTCGAGGTCACGACGACCTCGACGCCGTAGATGAAGGGAGTTGCTGTGGGTCGGAAGCTCGTTGTCATGGTCGTGGTCGCGTTGTCGGGGTTCGGGGTTCTGGTCGCGACGTCGGCGGTGGCCGTTACGGCTGCGGCTGCGGCCGGGGGGTGTGCAGGCGCGGCCTACGTGACCAACGAGCAAGCGGGCACGGTGTCGGTGCTCAACACCGCGACCGGTGCGGTGTCTGCCACCATCACCGCCGCCGGTCCGGCCAGGGTGGCGATCACCCCCGACGGCAAGCACGCCTACGTGACCAACTACGTCGACGGCCAGGGTGACACGGTGTCGGTGATCACGACCGCGACCGGTGCGGTGTCGACCCCCATCACCGTCGGCAAGGCTCCGCTCGGGGTGGCGATCACCCCTGACGGCAAGCACGCCTACGTGGCCAACAGCGCGGACGGCACGGTGTCGGTGATCACGACCGCGACCGGCGCGGTGTCGACCCCCATCACCGTCGGCAAGGGTCCCGGTCCGGCCGGGGTGGCGATCACCCCTGACGGCAAGCACGTCTACGTGCCCAACTCCGGCGACGGCACGGTGTCGGTGATCACGACTGCGACCGGCGCGGTGTCGACCCCCATCACCGTCGGCAAGGGTCCCGGTACGCCCGGGGTGGCGATCACCCCCGACGGCAAGCACGCCTATGTGACCAACCTCGCGGACAGCACGGTGTCGGTGATCACGACCGCGACGGGTGCCGTGTCGACCCCCATCACCGTCGGCAAGGGTCCGTTCACGATGGCGATCACCCCCGACGGCAAGCACGTCTACGTGACCAACCAGTTGGACGGCACCGAGTCGGTCATCACCACGGCGACCGGTGCGGTGTCGGCCCCCATCACCGTCGGCAAGGGTCCGGACGGGGTGGCGATCACCCCTGACGGCAAGCACGCCTACGTGACCAACTTCGGCGACGGCACGGTATCGGTGATCACGACCGCGACCGGTGCGGTGTCGGCCCCCATCACCGTGGGCAAGGGTCCGGCCGGGGTGGCGATCTGCCCGGCAAGCACCGCGCGCCGGTAGCGCACAACGCCCGGCTCCGACCTCAGAGCTTCGAGTGGTCCCAGCTGGCGACGCGGGTGTGGTTGACCTTGATGCCGACGCGCTTGTTCAGCATCATCTCGACCGCGGGGAGCATGTCGTCGGTGTAGGGACCGACGTGACGCGAGAACACCGACTTGCCCATCTCGAGCATGCGGTCGCGGTCGTCGAAGATCTCCGCGGTGCCGATGATCTGCACGCCCTTGAGCTCGTTGTAGTCGTCGCCGGTCTCGACCATGCACGTGATGTTCGGGTTGCGGCGCAGGTTCGCGACCTTCTGCGACTTCGCCTTCGTCTCGAACGCGATCTCACCCTCGAGGAAGCCGTACCACATCGCCACGAGGTGGATGCTGCCGTCGGCGTTGATCGACGCCAGCGACATCGTGTGCTTGCCGCGGAGGAACTCGGCGATCTCGTCGTCGGTCATGCGGATCTTGTCGCGCTGCTTGACGCCCTTGCCCATCTCACCGGCGGCGCCTTCCGTGCCGAGTCCGCCGGCTCCGGTCGCTGCCACTACGGGATCCACCGCGAGATGGACTCGATCACGCACGCGGGCTTCTCGCTGCCCTCGATCTCGATGGTGATGAGCACCTTGGTCTGCACCCCGCCGCCCTTGACGTCGGTGACCTCCATCATCTCGGCGCCGGCGCGGATGCGCTTGCCCACGAGCACCGGCGCGATGAAGCGCACCTTGTCGACGCCGTAGTTCACCGCCAGCGCGAAGCCCTCGTAGCGCGCGATCTGCGGGAGGAAGAAGCTGGCCAGCGACAGCGTGAGGTAGCCGTGCGCGATGGTCCCGCCGAACGGGCCGTCCTTGGCCCGCTCCACGTCGATGTGGATCCACTGGTAGTCGCCGGTGGCCTCGGCGAAGGTGTTCACGCGCTCCTGTGTGATCTCCAGCCAGTCGCTGTAGCCGAGGTGCTCTCCCACCGCGGCCTTCACGCTGTCGACGCCGTTGAACACCCTCGGCTCAGGCATTGGTCTCCTCCAGGTTCTCCAGGGTCAGCTGGTGCAAGATGTCAGTGGCCTCGGCCACGATGCGGTCGATCAGTTCCTTGCAGGTTGGCAGGTCGTCGATCACGCCGACGACCTGGCCGCTCGGCAGCACGCCCGACTCCACCTTGCCGTCGACGAGGGCGGCCCTGGTGAGCATGGGCGCATTGGCCGCCATCATCGTCTGGGTCCAGGTGAGGTCGAGCGACTTGCGCATCGCGAGCCCTTCCTTCGCCATCGCGCGCAACTTGATGCCCGACAACTTGTGGAAGCGCCACGCGTTCGCGGTGGCGCGTGGAAGCGCCCACACCTTTCCGCGCGCGCTCTCGACCTCCTCGACGAGCTCGGTGTCGAGCATGCGGTGGGGCACACCGTCGATCTGCTTCGTGACGACGGTCTCGGTGACCGCCCGCCCGAGGTAGTAGTCCTTCACCGACTGCGGCACCGCGCTGTCGGCGCTGAGGAGGAAGCGGGTGCCCATGGCGATGGCGTCGGCGCCGTACGCGAGCGCGGCGACGAGGCCGCGACCGTCGAAGAAGCCGCCCGCCGCGATCACCGGGACGCGGCCTTGGACCGCGTCGACGACCTGCGGCAACAGGATGGTGGTGGGCACCGAACCGGTGTGGCCGCCGCCCTCCCCGCCCTGCACGAGCACCGCGTCCACGCCCCACTCGAGCACCTTCTCGGCGTGACGCTTGGCGCCGATCGACGGCACCACGAGCACGCCGCCGTCGTGCAACTGGCCGATCAACGTCTCCTTCGGCGCCTGGGCGAAGCTCGCCACCTTCACCTGCTCGTCGATCAGGAGCTTGATGCGGTCGCCGATGTCGGCGGCGTCGGCGCGCAGGTTCACGCCGAACGGGTTGGTCGTCGTGCGCTTCACCTGCGCGATCGCGCCGCGCAGCTGACCGAAGTCCATGGTGGCGCTGGCGATGAGGCCGAGTCCGCCGGCCGAAGCGGTGGCGGCGGTGAGGCCGGCGCCCGACACCCAACCCATCCCCGTCTGCACGATCGGGTACTCGACACCGACCAGGTCACAGAAGCGGGTGTGGAGGCGTCCGTGTGCAGGAGTGTCGGTCATCAGCCGGGCACTTCCTGGTTGCGCATGCCCTTCGGGTCGAGGCGCGCGATCACTTCGGTCTCCTCCGGTGTCGGCGGGCGCGTCTCCTCGACGGTGTCGGCCCACGCGAGCTCGAACCCCGTGGCGGCGACGACGTCGTCGACGGTCACGCCGGGGTGCACGCTCACGAGACGCATGCGGTGATCAGGACCACCGAAGTCGAGCACCGCGAGGTTGGTGACGACGCGGCGCAGCTCGTGGTGCTCCTTCACCCAGTCGCCCAGCTCGGCGGCGCGGTCGTAGCCGATGCCCGAGACGATGTCGATCTTCTCGACGAAGACGCGCGGCGAGTGGGCGGGGATCCAGTAGCTGGTGACGTTCTGCACCGTGTTGCCCGGCGCGCCGCGCATGCCGAGCAGCTGCACCTTCGGTTGCGCGGGATCGCCGATGAACGCGAAGTTCTGATTGCCGTACGGGTCGAGCTGCGACGCGCCCATCATCACGTGACGGCGACCCGACCACACGACGTCGAACATCGTGCGGTACGGGTTCCACGCCTCGACGGTCTTCTCGGGCGCGTCGACACCGACGGGGATGCCGTTGCTCACGAGCAACGCTTCGCCGTCGGTCATCACCAGATCGGGCTCGAACACGTCGCGCGCCAGCCGACCCCCGATGGCGGGGATGGTGCCGATGGGGTTGGCCATGATCTCGCCGTCGCCACGGAAGCACTCGGCGACTCCGATGGTGCAGTAGTCGGCGCGCGTCACTTGGGCGGTAGGTACGTCACTCACAGTCCCGCCACCTTCCGGTACTCGGCGTGATCGCCGCAGTCGAGGTACTTCGCCTTCCACGCCGCCCATTCGTCGGGGCCCTTGGCGCTCGCCGCGTACTCCTTCTGGAATGCCTCGTCGCGGCCGTAGTCGGGAACGCACTCGGTGAAGTGCGCGCCCTTCTGGCGCCTCGACCACACCGTGGGTCATGAGCCGGCTGATCAGTTGCGTCTGCACCGGGCCGTTGCCGGCGAGCTCCTCGGTCGGCACCAGCTGCTCGACGCTCATGAAGCACGTCGGCGCGGCCAGGGCCACGAGGTTGTCCATGTAGGGATCGACGTTGAGGTACTGCCCGTTGCCGCGCGCGTCGCCGCGGTGCATGTGGATGATCGCGACGTCGAGGTTCAGCGCCGGCGCGGCAACCAGCTCCTCGCCGTCGTCGTAGGGCGACACCACGGTCTTGATCTCGGGCTGGCGGTCGACGACGAAGGTGCCCATCCCGACGCGCGTCGGGATGAACGGCACCCGCCACGCCGCCGCCTGCAGCCCGAGCAGGAACATGCCCTCGTCGAGCTCGAGCGTCTGGACCGAGCCCGACTGGCGCGCGTTGCGGAAGTGCGGCTCGAGCGCGATGGAGTCGAGCGAGCAGAACGGGTAGATCGCCTTCTTCACCTTGCCCGTCGCGCACAGCAGGCCGAGGTCGGGGCCCGCGTAGCTCGCCACGGTGAGGTCCTTCACGTCGGAGTTGGCGATGGCGCGCACGATGCTCATCGGCTTGCGGCGCGATCCCCACCCCCCGATGCCGATGGTCATGCCGTCGCGCAGCTCCGCGACGACATCCTCTTCCGTCATGCGCTTGTCGACCACGTCGCTCCTGCTTACTTGGAAGTGTCGGCGTCGCGCTTCTCGACGAACGCGTCGCGCAGCTCGTCGGAGACGCCGGCGAGGTTGAGCTCGAACGTGAAGCCCTGCTCGAACCGGTACGACCGCTTGACGTCCCACAGGTCGATGCCGTTGAGGCTCTCCTTGGCCGCGCGCATCACCGTCGGCGACTTGGCGGCGATGTCGCCGGCCACGGCGAACGCGGCGTCGCGCAGTTGGTCGCGCGGCACCACCTGCAACACGGAGCCGAACGCGTGCAGCTCGGCGGCGGTCGCGGTCGCGCCGGTGTAGACCATCGCCCGCATCTTGTGCTGCGGCACCAGGCGAGCCAGGTGCGTGGCCGCGCCCAGCGCGCCGCGGTCGACCTCGGGGAGGCCGAAGAAGGCGTCGTCGCTGGCGATCACGATGTCGGCGTTGCCGGCCAGGCCGATGCCGCCACCCACGCAGAACCCGTTGACCGCGGCGATGAGCGGCACCGGGCAGTCGTACACCGCGGCGAAGGCGGCGAAGCAGCCCTTGTTGGCGCCGATCAGGGCGGCGAAGCCCTCGGTGTTCTGCATCTCCTTGATGTCGACGCCGGCGTTGAAGCCCTTGCCCTCACTGCGCAGGATCACCACGCGGGTCTCGGGGTCCTTGCCCGCGGCGGTGATCGTGTCGGCCAGTTCGAACCAGCCCGCCACCGTCAACGCGTTGACCGGCGGCACGTCGACGACGACCTCCGCGATCCCCCGTTCGTCCCGTTCACACGTGATCCCCACGGCCGGGGAGCCTACCGGCGACCTGACGAAGCGTCAGATTCCGCACCGGCGGGCACCCAGTACGGTGACGCCCGACGAGACGAGGCAAGCCTGTGTGCTTCTCGGCCGAAGCGGACTTCGTGAGCGGAGCCGTGATCGGCGCAATAGGGATCGCGACCTTGACCCAGGTCGAGCGGCCGCGTGAAGTCCCGTTGGCGATCCTGCCGCTCGCGTTCGCGCTCCACCAGATCGCCGAGGGCTTCGTGTGGCGCGACCTCGACTCGGGCGTCGCGCGCTCGACCGGCGTCCCCGTCTACCTCTACCTCGCGTTCGCCTGGGTCGTGCTCCCGGTGCTCGCGCCGCTCGCGATCATGATCCTCGAGCCGCCCGGGCGGCGCCGGCAGCTGATCGGCGTGTTCGTCGTCCTCGGCGCGATCGCCGGCGTGTACCTCGCGGCCGCGATCCTGCGCGGCGACGTCTCGGCCCATGCGGTCGAGCACACCGTTCAGTACGGCGGCGCGGGTCGCTTCGCCACTGTCGCCACGGTGCTCTACATCGTCGCGACGTGCGGGGCGCCGCTGCTCTCGGGGTTCCGTGCCATCGTCTGGTTCGGGGTCGCCAACGTCGTGGCGGTCGCGGCCTTCGCGACCATCCAGGCGGAAGGACTCACGTCGCTCTGGTGCACGTGGGCGGCGGTGGTGAGCGTCCTCATCTTCCTGCAGTTCGTGTTCTGGCGCCGGGGTGACGACAAGGCCGCGTTGGTTCCCTCAGCTTGACGTATGCCGATATTGGCATATGATTGCCGGATGGCACGAGCAGCGACGACGTCGGACGTCTTCAACGCCATCGCCGAGCCGCAGCGCCGGGAGATCCTGGTGCTGCTGCGGGCGGGTGAGCGACCGGTGAACGAGTTGGCCCAGGAGCTGGGGATGACCCAGCCGGGAGCCTCCAAGCACCTGCGGGTGCTGCGGGAGGTCGGGCTGGTGCGTGACCGCAAGGACGGCAGGCAACGCCTGTACGCCCTCGACGCCGGCGGGTTGCAACCGGTGCACGACTGGACCGGCGGGTTCGAGCAGTTCTGGAACGAGACCTTCGACCGGCTCGACGCGTACGTGCAGGACCTCGACCGACAACGCAGGAGGAGCAACTGATGAGCGCAACGGGTGGAGGAGCTCCCGCGCAGTCACCGACGGCGGACCGCGAGATCGTGATCTCCCGGGTCATCAACGCCCCACGGGAGCTGGTGTTCGAGGCGTTCACGGAGGTGCGGCACCTGTCGCACTGGTGGGGACCGGACGGGTTCACCACCACCACGCAGTCCTTCGAGTTCCGCGTCGGCGGGGTGTGGGACTTCGTGATGCACGGACCGGACGGGACCGACTACCCGGACTCGATCACCTGGACCGAGATCGTCGCGCCCGAGCGGATCGCGTTGCTGAACGGCGAGCACCGTGGCGACCCGAACGCCTTCGAGCAGGTCATCACCTTCGCGACCGAGGGCGCGGCGACCCGGATCGAGATGCACACCGTGTTCCCCACCAAGGAACAGCGCGACGACGCGGTCGAGAAGTACCACGCGATCGAGGGCGGTCGGCAGACGCTGAGCCACCTGGCTGACTACGTCACCGACAATCTTCGGGAAGCCAAGCGTTCGGAAGGAAGTGAGGGCTGATGGCCGGCAAGGTGTTCTTCAGCGTGTCGATGTCGCTGGACGGGTTCATCGCACCCGCATCCCTCGGCGAACTGATGGGGCAGCAGTGGATGGAGCTGCAGGCGTGGATCTTCCCGCAGCGCCACTTCCGAGAGAACCTGGGTCTCGGCGAGGGCGGCGAGGAGGGGCGCGACAACGACATCGTGCGGGAGACGTTCGAGCGCACCGGCGTGAGCGTGATGGGCAAGCGCATGTTCGACGCGGGCGAGGAGATGTGGCCGGAGGACCCTCCGTTCCACACGCCGGTCTTCGTCGTGACCCACAAGCAGCGTGATCCGTGGGAGCGCCGCGGCGGCACCACGTTCCACTTCGTCAACGACGGCATCGAGAGCGCGCTCGACCAGGCCCGCGCGGCCGCGGGCGATCGCGACGTCCGCATCGCGGGCGGCGGCGCAACGATCCTCGAGTACGTGAACGCGGGCCTGATCGACGAGTTCTCGATCGCGCTCTCACCGGTGGTGTTCGGCTCCGGCATCCGCCTGTTCGAGGGCGTGGACGCGAGCCGCGTGGTGCTGGAACCGCTCGGCTCGGAGTCCTCCCCCCGGGCGACGCACCTGCGCTACGCAGTCCGGGAGCGGTGACCGTCGATCGATGAATTCTCCGGGTGCGCTCGGTCTGAACCGGTGCATCGACCACCCGACATCCTCGATCAGGGACAGGAGACCATGGGCAAGCTCATCGTGACGGAGTTCGTGACGCTCGACGGAGTCGCGCAGGCGCCCGGCGCGCCCGACGAGGACCCGCGACGGCGGGTTCACCCACGGCGGATGGCAGGAGCCGCTGGCGGACGAGGAAGCCGGCGACGTCATGTTCGAACGGGCGAGGAGCATGGACGCCCTGCTGCTCGGCCGCCGGACCTACGAGATCTTCGCCGACTACTGGCCGAACGCGCCCGAGGAGATCCCGTTCACCGGCCTGCTCAACCGTGTCCCCAAGTACGTCGCCAGCCGCACGCTCGCCGACCTCTCAGCTGGCCCGGTCGACCGTCGTCGGCGAGTCCCTCGCCGACGAGTCGCCGCGCTCAAGGACGCCACGACGAGATCCACGTCATCGGCAGCCTCGACCTCGTGCAGTCACTGCTGCAGTTCGGGCTCATCGACCGGCTGGAGCTGTGGATGTACCCGGTGCTGTTGGGCACCGGCAAGCAGGTGTTCGGCAACGGGACCGTGCCCACCACGCTGCGGTTGGTCGAATCGGTCACCTACCCGAGCGGCACCCTCCAGCTCGCCTACGAGACCGCCGGCATCCCCACCTACGGCGACATGGGCGCGCAGGAGTGGCGCACGAGCTGAGCGCCGAGAGGTGCCGTTTCGCCACCGGTTCTAGGCTCGACCCGACCTCAGTGCGCGCGCACTGCCGGAAGGGAGCGAGCGAGAACCGCCTGCACTCGCGCACGCGACCCTCTCCGCCCTCCCCTCCCGCACCCCCACCCCCCACCCCCCCCCCCCCCCTCCCCCCCCTCCCCCCCCCTCCCCCCCCCCCCCCCCCCCCCCCCTCCCCCCCCCCCCCCCCCCCCCCCCCCCCCCCCCCCCCCCCCCCCCCCCACCTACCTCTTCCTCACCCCCATAATTCTCCGGTGCGCTCGTCTGAACCGGTGCATCGACCACCCGACATCCTCGATCAGGACAGGAGACCATGGGCAAGCTCATCGTGACGGAGTTCGTGACGCTCGACGGAGTCGCGCAGGCGCCCGGCGTGCCCGACGAGGACCCCGATGGCGGGTTCACCCACGGCGGATGGCAGGAACCGCTGGCGGACGAGGAGGCCGGCGACGTCATGTTCGAACGGGCGAGGAGCATGGACGCGTTGCTGCTCGGCCGCCGGACGTACGAGATCTTCGCCGACTACTGGCCGAACGCGCCCGAGGAGATCCCGTTCACCGGCCTGCTCAACGGTGTCCCCAAGTACGTCGCCAGCCGCACGCTCGCCGAGCCGCTCGGCTGGCCGGGCTCGACCGTCGTCGGCGAGTCCATCGCTGACGATGTCGCCGCGCTCAAGGATCGCCACGACGAGGTCCACGTCATCGGCAGCCTCGACCTCGTGCAGTCACTGCTGCAGTTCGGGCTCATCGACCGGCTGGAGCTGTGGATGTACCCGGTGCTGTTGGGCAGCGGGAAGCAGGTGTTCGGCAACGGGACCGTGCCCACCACGCTGCGGTTGGTCGAATCGGTCACCTACCCGAGCGGCACCCTCCAGCTCGCCTACGAGACCGCCGGCACTCCCACCTATGGCGACATGGGCGCGCAGGAGTGGCGCACGAGCTGAGCCTCGAGCGGTGCCGTTTCACCACCGGTTCTAGGCTCGACCCGACCTCAGTGCGTGCGCACTGCAGGAAGGGAGCGAGCGATGGCGAAGCTGGCGGAGGGCGTTCGCATCGTCGACGCCGACGCGCACATGACGGAGCGGCACGACCTGTTCACGTCGCGCGCACCGAAGGGCCTCGAGGACAAGATGCCGCACGTCGAGAAGATCGACGGCGTCGACATGTGGGTCATCGACGGTCACACGTTCGGCAAGGCGGGCTCGGGCGGCACGATCGATCTCGAGGGCAACAAGCACCCGTGGACCGACTCGCAGGGTGGCTCGTGGGGCATCGACGACGTGCATCGCTCGGCGTGGGATCCCGCGGCGCGGCTCGACATCATGGACGACTTCGGCATCGACTTCCAGGTGATCTACCCGAACTCGATCGGCCTCGGCGGTCAGAACCTCGTCAACACGGTGCGCGACCACTCACTGGTGTTGCTGTGTGTGCAGCTGTACAACGACGCGTTGGCGGAGACGCAGGAATCGTCGAACGGTCGCCTCGTCCCCATGCCGATCATGCCCGCGTGGAGCATCGACGAGTGCGTGCGCGAAGCGAAGCGTTGCGCGGCGATGGACTACCGCGGCGTGAACATGACCTCGGACCCGCAGGACTCGGGCTCTCCCGACCTCGGGAGCCCGGAGTGGGATCCGTTCTGGGACGTGTGCGAGGAGTTCCAGCTCCCGGTGCACTTCCACATCGGTGCCAGTCAGACGTCGCTCAACTACTTCGGCACCACCTACTGGCCGAGCCAGGACGAGTACGTCAAACCGGCGATCGGTGGCGCGTCATTGTTCCAGAACAACTCGCGCGTGCTCCTCAACAGCGCGTACTCGGGGATGTTCGACCGTCACCCGGATCTGAAGATGGTGTCGGTGGAGAGCGGCGTGGGCTGGATCCCGTTCATGCTCGAGGCGATGGACTACGAGCTCGTGGAGAACGCCCCCGAGTACGCGAAGAAGCTGAAGAAGATGCCGTCGGAGTACTTCCGCGACCACTGGTACGCGACGCTCTGGTTCGAGCAGGGACGCGGTGGTCTCCAGAACCTCATCGACACCGTCGGCGAGGACAACATCATGTTCGAGACCGACTGGCCGCACCCGACGTGCCTCTACCCGAGTCCCCTCGCGGTGGTCGAGGAGAAGATCGCCGCGCTCCGCCCCGAGACGCAGCGCAAGGTGATGGGCGACACCGCCATCGCGCTGTACCGACTCGCCGACTGAGCACCAGATGCCGAGGATCGAAGTCGACGGGGTGTCGATCGCCTACGAGATCATCGGCGAGATCGTGGGTGAGGGGCGGCCGTGGGTCCTGACCCCGGGCGGTCGCTTCAGCAAGGACTACCCGGGTGTGCGCGAGCTCGCGGTCGCGCTGGCCGAACCCGGCAATCGCGTCCTGATCTGGGACCGACCGAACTGCGGCGAGTCGGAGGTGTGCTTCCGCGGCGACTCGGAGTCGGAGATGCAGGCCGACATCCTCGCCGGGCTGCTCCGCGCGCTCGACATGACGCCGGCGGTGGTCATCGGAGGATCGGGCGGCGCGCGCGTCTCGTTGCTCGCCGCGAATCGACATCGCGACGTCGCCGAGGCTCTCGGCATCTGGTGGATCAGTGGTGGTGTCTACGGCTTGCTGTCGTTGGCCGGGTACTACTGCGCGCCGGCGGTGCCGGCGGTGTGGAACGACGGCCTGGAAGCGGTGATGTCGATCCCGAGCTTCGAGGAGACGTTCGTGCGGCACCCGCCGAACCGCGAACTGCTGCTGGCGCAGGATCCGCAGGAGTTCATCGCCACCATGGAGCGATGGATGGAGGCGTACTGCAGCTGTGGCGGTGAGCTCGTCCCGGGATTGCCCGACGACGAGGCACGCGCGCTCGACATCCCCGCGCTGGTGTTCCGCAGCGGCGCGTCCGATCCCAACCATCCGCGCGAGACCTCGGAACAGGTGGCCGCGCTCCTGCCGAACGCGCAGCTGGTCGAACCGCCGTGGCCCGACACCGAGTGGATCGACCGCGCCGCGGGCAAGTGGCAGGGCTTCGAACGCTGGCCGCTCCTCGCGCCCCAACTCGTGGAGTGGGCGACCGCGACGCTCGGCTGAGCGCGTCGCGGTCAGAGCGCGGAGACGTCGAGGTAGGGCGGGGGTTCGCCGCCGCCGTGGACGGCGAGGTTGGCGCCGCTGACGTACGCGGCGAGCGGCGAGGAGAGGAAGACGCACGCGTCGCCGATGTCCTCGGGGTTGGCGATGCGGCCCGAGCGGGACGGTCAGGCCGACCTGCGCGATGCCCGCCTCGTCGCCGTAGAAGAGGTGTGACTGCTCGGTGCGCACCATCCCGACGGTGACGTAGTTGACCCGCACCTTCGGCGCCCACTCGACCGCGGTCGTCTGGGTGAAGTTCACCAGTCCGGCCTTGGCCGCGCCGTACGCCGCCGTCTGCGGCGTCGGACGCTGCCCGCTCACGCTGCCGATGTTGACGATCGAGCCGCCGCTCGCCTGCTGCTGCATCCAGTGGTTGGCGCGCTGCGAGCAGAAGATCGCCGCGAACAGGTTCAACGCGATGATGCGCTCGGTGAAACGCGGCTTGGCGGTCGTGGAGTCGGCGGGGGGCGCACCACCGGCGTTGTTGACGAGCACGTCGACGCGACCGAACCGCTCGACCACCTGGTCGACCATCGCCCACGCGGCGTCGCCGTCGCGCAGGTCGACGCCGAACCACTCCCAGCCGTCGGGCAACGCGTCAGGCTCGCTCCGCGAACAGACCGCGATGTCGCGCCCGCATCGGCGAGTCGCTGCGCGATCCCCCGCCCCACGCCCTTGGTGCCGCCGGTGACCAGCGCGACCTGTCCGGCGAGGTCGATGGTGACCGCCATCAGCCGCCCACCGAGCTGCGCCTCGCGCTGGCGCGTGGTCGAGAACTCCGGGTCCTTGTCGAACTCGGGCAGCACGTACTTGCCGAACGTCTCGACCGACTCGATGGCGGCGTCGAACGGCGTGTCGTCCGACAGCACGCCGAACGACACCTGGTCGGCGCCGATCGCCTCGTAGTTGCGCATCGTGTTGATCGCCTCTTCCGGCGTCCCCACCGCGATGGCACCCATCTCGATCGCCTTGTTCACCTGCGCGAGCGGGATCGGTGGCTTCAGCGTGGGCACCTTGTCGATCCCCGCCGTCTGCGGGAACGAGTCGAGGTACTTCGCCACCAGCGACGTGTGGTAGTCGGTCTGGGTGTTGCGGAACACCTCGCGGCGCGGTCGCCGTCTTCCATCGTCAGCATCGCGGTGGTGACCATGACGTTGTTGTTCACGTACCCGCCGACGGGATCGGCGTCCTCGATCGTCGTCTTGTAGATGTCGATCAACGGCTTGAGCGCCTCGGCGCCGGCGAAGCTGAAGCACAGCACGCCGATGCCCATGCGCGCCGCCTTCTCGAACGTGCCCGGCGACCCGGCGGCCACCCAGATCGGCGGGTGCGGCAGCGTCACGGGCTTCGGCAGCACCTGACGCTTCGGCAAGGAG
>CAVOMW010000012.1:0-77335 GCA_963697125.1 uncultured Actinomycetes bacterium | reverse complement strand
TCCCCTCCGGCAGCGCCGACACGTAGAGCGGGAGGGCGAGCAGCGCCAGCGAGCCGCACCACGCGGCGACCACCAGCACCAGGTTCAACACCCCGAGGGGCAGCAGGAGCAGCAGGTAGCCGACTTCCTTCCACCGCGCCGCCGAGCGAGCCCGTTCGAGCAACCGCCGCCACCAGCTCGGGCTCCGCAAGGGCGCGACCGGGTCGAGGAGATCGAGACCGAGCAACGCCGACGCGCGGAGCGCTCCATGTGGGCGAGGCCGCGGCTGCCCACCATGAGCAGCCAGAACAGCGGGATGGCGAGGAAGAAGGTGATGATGAGCCCGAACGTCGCCGCGAGCACTGCGACCACGAAGGTGAACGTGACCGCGCCGAACACGACGTCGGTCACGAGGTGGGTGAGGGTCCACCACGTCGACGCATGACGCCACGGATCGAAGACACGCCGGAGCACACCGTCACGCTAACGACGACGACACGCCCGAGCCATGGAGCGACCACGACACTGCGTGGTAGGGCTCTCCCCACCACGCGACCGTCGCGATCGTCGCGTTCAGACGGTGCCGAGCATGTCCTCGATCTCGTCACGCAGGTCGAGGAACCGCGGATCGCGCGTGATGTTGACGCTCTGGCCGGCACCGAAGGGCACGTCGATGTCGGCGATGACGCGCCCCGGATGCGGCGCGAGCACGACGACGCGAGAACCCAGGTAGATGGCCTCAGGGATGTCGTGGGTCACGAACAGCACCGTCGACTGCGTGCGCTTCCACACGGTGAGCAGGAAGTCCTGCATCGACCGGCGGGTCTGCGCGTCGAGCGCGCCGAACGGCTCGTCGAGCAGCAGGACGTCGGGCTCGGGTGCGAGCGCACGCGCGATGGCGACGCGCTGGCGCATGCCCCCCGACAGCTGGTCGGGCGTGTGATCGGCGAACTTGGTGAGGCCCACGATGCCGAGCAGCTCCTGCACGCGCTCGCGCCGTTGGGCCTTGCGGAGGTGCAGGCACTCGAGCCCGAACGCCACGTTCTCGGCGACGGTGCGCCACGGATAGAGGCTGTAGGTCTGGAACACCATCCCCCGGTCGGGGCCGGGGCCGATGATCGGTTCGTGGTCGATCTCGACCGTCCCCGACGTCGGCATGTCGAGGCCGGCGACGATGTTGAGCAGCGTCGACTTGCCGCACCCCGACGACCCCACCAGGCACACGAACTCCTGGTCGGCCACTTCGAGGCTCACGTGGTCGAGGGCGAGCACCGTCTCGCGCTTCTTGGTGCGGTACTCCTTGACCAGATCGGTGACGACCAGCTTCGGAGGCCGCGCCGCGTCCGTCGACGTCGGGCACGACCACCTGTTCCATCACGACCGGGCCCACGGCGCCACCCGGTTGCGCAGCCAGCGGAGGAAGAGGTCGCTGGTGATGCCGATCACCGCGAACACGACGAGCACGGCGAAGATCTGGTCCCAGTCGTTGCCGCGTCGGAACACGGTGAGCCGGTACCCGAGCCCGTCCGTCGCCGCCAGCAGCTCGGCCACCACCAGCATCGGCCACGCCGCCGCCAGGTTGACGCGCGCGACGTCGATCATCCCGGGCAGGCAGTGCGGGAGCACCACGCGACGCATGACCGCGCGCCGTCCGGCACCGAGTGTGTACGCGGCGAGGATCATCTCGCGGGGCACCAGCCGGGCGACGTCGGCCATCATCACGATGTTGAAGAACACCGTGCCCGCGATCACCAGCGCGACCTTGGGCGCTTCGTCGATGCCGAGCCACGCGAGGAAGAGCGGCACCGAGCGCGGTCGCGGGGATGTAGCGCAGGAAGCCGATGGGCGACTCCCAGAACGACTCCACCGAGCGGAAGCTGCCGATGAACAGCCCGAGCACCGCGCCGATGACGAGGCTGATCGAATAGCCCTTGAGGATGCGCAGGCTGCTCGCCCACACGTCGGACCAGAAGTCTCCGCTGTTGAAGTAGGTGTCGAAGCCGCGCAGCGTGTCCGACGGGTTGGGGAGGAAGTCCTTCTGCACCAGCAGGTCGGCGGCGAGCCACCAGAACCCGAGCAGCACGACGATCCCGAGCACCCCGAGCGCGATGCGGGTGCCGAGCGGGATGTCGCCCCGCAAGCGGAGCAGCGCGTGCTGCTCGACGGCCCCTCCCACGTCCGCGGGAGGGGCGCGTCGACCGCGCGGTCGCGCTCGCCGTCGTCACGACGACGGATGGGCCTCGGCGTAGGCCTGGGTGAACTGCGGCGCGAACAGGCCCGTGAGCGACGCCTGCTTCTTGGTGAGGCCCGACTTCACCAGGAACGGGTTGATCAGCCCCGCGGTGTACTCGAGCGACGTGACCGAGTCACCGGGCTGGAACGCCGCGAGGGCGTCGGCGACGGTGAAGATCTTCGTGCCCTTGGCGAGGTCCTGGTAGTCGGCGGTCGAGAGCTCGGCCTTGTCGGCCATGATCTTCAGCGCCTTGTCGGGGTTCGCCTGGATGTAGGCGAGGGTGTCGTACCAGGCGTTCACGCATCTTCTGGGCGACCTTGGGCTGCTTCGCCACCATCTTCTGCGACACCACGATGTGGTCCGGGATGGTGCCGGGGAAGTCCTTCGAGCTGAACACGACGTGCGACCCCTCACGCTTCAGCGCCTCGAGGGTGAAGGGTGCGAACACGCCGACGCAGTCGAACTGGCCGCCGGAGAAGCTCGACGCCGCGTCGGCGGTCAGCACCCCGCGGAAGTCGATGTCGTCCTGCGTCATCCCTGCCTTCTGCAGACCCTGCAGGAGGAGGAAGTGGTCGACGACGCCCTCCTCGGCGGCGACCGTCTTGCCCTTCATGTCGGCGACCGACGTGATCGACTTGTCGCAGATGATGGCGTCGTTGCCGGCCGAGTTGTCGTTGACCGACGATGATCGCCTGCTTCGAGCCACCGGCGACCGAGGCCATGGTGTCGTTCAACGTCTGCGTGTTGGCGTCGAGCTTGCCCGCGACCATCGCGTCGAGCGACGCGATGTAGTCGCCGAAGTACTTCAGGTCGACGTCGAGGCCGTCCTTCTTGAAGATGCCCGGCTTCGTCGGCCACTGCGAGCGGGAACCACCCCGGCCACGCGCTGTACCCGATCGTGACCTTGTCGAGCTTCGCCGCGTGCGCGCTCGGCATCGCCACGACGCCGATGCTCCCGATGACGACGGCGGTGGCCACGGCAGCCACCACACGACGGATTCGATTCGTGCCCACGCGGACCTCCTGGAAGGGCGGATAGCGAGCACGGTACGAGTGCGCTGTTTCTGTCGAAGGTCCTTCGAAACACCAGCCGGTTTCGCCTGCCTGACGGGTTGCTGCCAACCCGGTTGCGAACCCGGCTGCGAATCGGATCTGGCGTCAGGCGACGACGGCGGCGGCGTCGAGCGCGTCGGCGCTGCGCCGCACGCGGTCGAGGTCGCGCGGGGCCACGAGCAAGCCCCGCACGGTGAGATCCGCCAGGAACGCGCCCACCGCGTGGTGCTCGGCCGCCGACGTCTGCACCGGCGCGCCGTCGCGCCCGGCGACCCGCAACCAGTTCTGCGTGCCCTCGTCGTTCGACATCAACGTGAGCGCGGTGAGCCGGGGATCGACCGGCCGCAGCTCCTCGCGCTCGACGCCCTCGGCCACGATGGCCGCCAACTCCTCGACGAGGTGATCGCGCTCGGTCCAGTACCGGGCAAAGGCCTCGGGGTCGCGGGCCGCGAGCCGGTGGATCTCGTTGAGGTCGTAGGGCAGGGCGCACAACGCCGCCACGTCGGATCGGATCACACGGTAGAGCTGCACCGCGGGCGAACCACCCGCGGCGCGGACCCGGGCCACGAGCTCGAGCGGGGCCCGGTTCGCCTCCCCCACGATCTCGTCGAGGAGCTCGCCCTTGCTGCGGAAGTAGTAGTAGAGCGACGGCTGCTGCAGGCCACAGCGCCGCGCGATCTCGGCCATCGTGGTGCCGGCGACACCGCGTTCGGTGAACAGCTGGCTGGCGGCGGCGACGATCTCCCGACGCGGGTCGCCGTCGCGCGGCGGACGCGCGCTCCGGCGCGGGCGTCCGGTGCGACGTGCTTCCGACTCGCGGGCAGCGACCACGCCGGGACGGTACTCCGCGTTCGTAACGGCCGCGTGAACAGCCACGCGACACCCTTGACCGCGCCGGGGTCGATCCCGCAGATTGGGTGTCAACTTTCTATTCAGCATCGAAAGAAGGACGTCCGTGGTCCCCCCGGCGACGCCGTCATCGCAACTCGACACCAGCACGACCCTCGCGGCCCGCGACCACGCGCGGGCCCAGGGCGCGCGGCGCTCCGCGTTCCAACCCACGGTGCCGGCTGCCGACGCGGTCGGTGTGCTCGACACCGGCGGTGCCCCCGTTCCGTCCGAGCGCATGCTCTGGGACGACGTGATCGGCCCCGGCGGCGACTCGTCACGGGTGCTGCCCCGCGGCGCCACGCTCCGGCTCACCGACCTCGACGGCGACGCGTGCGCCAACGTGCTCGTCTACAACGCGGCGCAGCCGCTCGAACGGCTGAACGTGGCCGACACGGTCAAGGTGCAGTGGCAGGCGTACCTCGGCACCGGCTCGCTCCTCCTCTCCGACATGGGTCGCGTCCTCCTGTCGATCACCGCCACCGACTGCGCGACGCACGACGCCCTCTGCGGCGCGTCGAACCGCTTGCGCAACGAGGAGCGGTACGGCGACGGTGGCGTGCACGGTGAGCACCCGAACGCGCGCGACCGCTTCGCGGTGGCGTTGGCCAAGCACGGACTGAGCCGTCGCGACCTCGTTCCCGGCGTGAACTTCTTCAAGGGCGTCACCGTCGAGGCCGACGGCGCGCTGACCTACGTGGGCGACGGTTCCCACGCCGGCGCGTTCGTCGAGCTGCGGGCCGAGCTGCCGGTGATCGTGGCGGTGGCGAACACACCGCACGTGCTCGACCCCCGCCCCGCCTACACGGTGAGCCCGCTGCGCATCACCGCGTGGACCGACCGCCCCACCACCCGCGACGACGCCGCGTGGCACGCCACGCCCGAGGGTGAGCGCGCGTTCCTGCAGACCGAGGAGTTCCTGCTCACCGCCATGTCGCCGAGTCCGCCATGTCCGCCGAGTCCGCCATGTCCGCCGAGTCCGCGGAGTGCGCACCGTGACCACGCTGCACGACGAGGTGGTCGACGCCCGGGCGCCGTGGGCCCACGTGGTGGAGCCCGGCGGCATGTTGCGCATCGTCGATCTCGAGGGCAACCAGGCGGTCGACTGCCTGCTCTACAACGCCGACGACCCGGCCGAGCGCTACAGCGCGCCCGACACCATGGTCGCCCAGGGCAACATCTTCCTCGTCGCCGGCTCGCAGCTGCTCTCCAACGAGGGGCGGCCGATGATGACCGTCACCGCGACCACCTGCGAGCGTCACGACACGATCGGCGGCGCGTGCAGCCGCGAGTCGAACACGCTGCGGTACGGGTTCCACACGTGCCACGAGCACGCGTGCGTCGACAACTTCCTGCTCGCGCACTCGTGGCGCGGCATGGGCAAGCGTGACATGACCAGCAACATCAACTGGTTCATGAACGTGCCCGTGGAGGCCGACGGCACCCTCGGCATCGTCGACGGACTGTCGGCGCCCGGGCTCGCGGTCGAGCTCCGCGCCCACATGCGGGTGCTCGCCGTCATCTCGAACTGCCCGCAGATCAACAACCCCTGCAACGGCTTCGATCCCACGCCGATCCGCGTCGTCATCAGTCGCTGACGGTGCCGCCCGTGCTCAGACCCCACCCATGAGGAGATGCCTGATCGCCAACCGCGGCGAGATCGCGTGCCGGATCATCCGCACGCTCGACCGCATGGGCATCGAGTCGGTGGCGGTGTTCACCGACGTCGACCGCGCGTCGCTGCACTGCGACCTCGCGACGCTCGCGGTGCCGATCGGTCCCGCCACCGGTCCTGGGTATCGCGACGTCGACGCGCTGCTCGCGGTGGCGAAGCTGCACGACGTCGACGGCGTGCACCCCGGCTACGGCTTCCTCGCCGAGAACGCCGATGCCGCGGCCGCGTTCGAAGCCGCCGGGCTGGTCTTCATCGGCCCCACGCCCGAGCAGATCCGTCGCTTCGGCGCCAAGGACGAAGCGCGCGCCGCGGCCGCGGCCGCCGGCGTGCCCCTCCCGGCGGGGACCGCGCCGTTCGTCGACGTCGACGCCGCGGTCGCCGCCGCGCCGTCGGTCGGCTTCCCCCTCCTGGTCAAGAGCGTCGCCGGCGGGGGCGGCATCGGGATGCTCGCGTGCACGGATCCGGCCGAGCTCCCGGCGACCGTCGAACGGGCGATGCAGCAGAGCGCCGCCGCGTTCGGCAACCCCGCGGTGTTCCTGGAACGGCTCGTCACCAACGCCCGGCACGTCGAGGTGCAGGTGTTCGGCGACGGCGAGGGCACCGTGGTCACGCTGGGCGAGCGCGACTGCTCCGCGCAACGCCGACGGCAGAAGGTCCTGGAAGAGACGCCTGCGCCCGGTCTCGACGCCGCCACCCGCGCCGCGCTCGCCGACGCCGCCCGCGCACTCCTCGAACCGCAGCGCTACCGCTCGGCGGGCACGGTCGAGTTCGTGCTCGACGTCGACACCGGCGAGTTCCACTTCCTCGAGGTGAACACGCGCCTCCAGGTGGAGCACACCGTCACCGAGGCGGTCACCGGCATCGACCTGGTCGAGTGGATGGTGCGCGCCGCGGCGGGCGACACCGCGTTCGTGCGCGCCGCCGCCGTCGAACCGCCGGTCGCGCACGGTCACGCGATCGAAGCGCGGGTGTACGCCGAGGATCCGGCACGCGACTTCGTCCCCAGCCCCGGCCTGGTGACCGAGGCGTCGTGGCCCGAGACCGCCGGGCCGAACGACGCCTCGCCAAGCCATGTTCGCGTCGACACGTGGGTCCGTCACGGCACCGAGGTGCCACCGTTCTACGACCCGCTCCTCGCCAAGATCGTGGTGCACGGCGCCACGCGCGCGGCAGCCGTCGACGCGATGCACGACGCACTCACGCGCACCACCGTGCGCGGCATCGAGACCAACCTCGGCTTGCTCACCGAGTTCGTCGACGCGCCCGCGTTCCGCGCCGGCACCGTCACCACGTCGACGCTCGAGTGCCATCGGTACACGCGGCACGCGGTCGACGTGATCGTCGCCGGCACCACGACCGTGCAGGACCTGCCCGGTCGAGTCGGCTTGTGGCACGTCGGCGTGCCCCCGAGCGGGCCGATGGACGACCGCTCGTTCGCGCTCGGCAACCGCATCCTCGGCAACGCCGACGGCGCGCCGGGCCTCGAGTGCACCGCCATCGGACCCACGTTGCGCTTCGCCACCGACACGGTCGTGTGCGTCACCGGCGCCGACATGGGCGCGACGCTCGACGGCCGACCCGTCGACCGCCACGTCGCGGTGCCGGTGCGCGAGGACCAGGTGCTCGCGCTGGGCAGTCGCTCCGGACCCGGACTGCGCGCGCGTACGTGCTGGTGCAGGGCGGCTTCGACGTGGGCGAGGTGCTCGGCTCGGCGTCCACGTTCACCCTCGGTGGCTTCGGCGGCCACGGCGGTCGGGAGCTGCGCACCGGCGACGTGCTGCACCTGCTCCATGGCTCGCTGCCGCTCGCGAACCTCGGCGTGACTGAGCCGCCGACACTCACCGACTCGTGGGAGCTGGCGGTGGTCGACGGGCCGCACGCCGCGCCCGACTTCGTCACCGAGGCGGGCATCGAGGCCTTCTACGCCAC
The DNA here is from genome assembly GCA_963697125.1 of uncultured Actinomycetes bacterium. Lineage (GTDB taxonomy): Bacteria > Actinomycetota > Acidimicrobiia > IMCC26256 > DASPTH01 > DASUAS01. The sequence continues at coordinate 69,578 of CAVOMW010000012.1, read as the reverse complement.
CGAGTGGCAGGTGCACCACCACTCGTCGCGCACGGGCGTGCGGCTGGTCGGACCGGCGATCGAATGGGCGCGCGCCGACGGCGGAGAGGCCGGGCTGCATCCGTCGAACGTGCACGACACGCCGTACACCGTCGGCGCGGTCGACTTCACCGGCGACATGCCCATCCTCCTCGGTCCCGACGGGCCCAGCCTCGGCGGGTTCACGTGCCCGGTCACGGTGATCGCCACCGACCGCTGGAAGCTCGGTCAGCTCGCGCCGGGCGACCGCGTGCGGTTCGTGCCCGTCGATCGCGACGAGGCGCACGATCGCGTCGTCGCGCGGCGCGCCGGCCGCGACCGCGCACCGACGCGTCGCAGCACCCCGGCACCGACCGTCCTCGCGACCCGTCCCGCGCACGACGACACGCCGCAGGTCACGTACCGCGCTCAAGGCGACGGCGCGGTGCTCGTGGAGTACGGGCCGATGATGCTCGACTTCGACCTGCGCCTCCGCGCCCACGCTCTGGGCGAGTGGCTGGCCACGGAGCCGACGTTCACGCCGCTCGAGCTCACGCCCGGCATCCGCTCGCTCCAGGTGCAGTTCGACCCCGGCGACCACACCCCTGACACGGTCGTCGACCTCCTCGCGCGCGCCGAGGACGAGCTCCCCGCGCTCGACGACGTCGTCGTCGACAGCCGCGTCGTCCATCTTCCGCTGTCGTGGGACGACCCCGCGACGCGCGAGGCGATCGACACCTACATGCGCGTCGTGCGCGACGACGCCCCCTGGTGCCCGTGGAACATCGAGTTCATCCGGCGGGTCAACGGACTCGACGACGTCGACGCGGTGCGCGAGATCGTGTTCGCCGCCGACTACCTCGTGCTCGGTCTCGGCGACGTGTACCTCGGCGCGCCGGTCGCGGTGCCGGTCGACCCGCGCCATCGCCTGGTCACGACGAAGTACAACCCCGCCCGCACGTGGACGCCCGAGAACGCGGTCGGCATCGGCGGCGCGTACCTGTGCATCTACGGCATGGAAGGTCCCGGTGGCTACCAGTTCGTCGGCCGCACGGTTCCGGTGTGGAGCACCTACGGGCGAGAACAGCACACGTCGGCGGCCGAGCCGTGGTTGCTCCGGTGCTTCGACCGGATCCGCTGGTACCCGGTCGGCGCCGACGAGCTCCTCGACCTCCGCGCCGACGCGTCGGCCGGCCGGCTCGATCTCCGCATCGACGCCGGGACCTTCTCGCGCGCCGAGCACCGCGCGTTCCTCGCCGAGCACGCGGGGTCGATCGACGCCTTCCGCGCCCGGCGGGAAGCGGCGTTCGGCGACGAGCGCACGCGGTGGGCCGCATCGGGCGAGCTCACCCGTGGCGGTGAGCCGGTGGAGCCGACCGTCGCGCCCGGCGAACACGACCTCGGCGTGCTGCCCGACGGCGCGTTCGTGGTGGAGGCGCCACTGCACGGCTGCGTCGCCCGTCTGCTCGTCAGCGAGGGCGATCGGGTCGCGCCCGGCACTCCGGTGGTGGTGCTGGAGGCGATGAAGACGGAGTCGTCGGTGCCGACCCCGATCGGTGGCACCGTGGTGCGCATGGTGTGCGACGAGGGTGCGCTGGTCGCGGCGGGCACGCCGCTGGTCGTGGTGGTCGCCGATGCGTGACCCGACACCCTGGTCGATCGCCGACGCGCGCGGGCTCGCGGCGAGCGACGGCGCCGCCGCGGTGGTGGGCGAGCTCCTGGCCCGGCGGTCGCGTGCTCCGCAACCCGAGGCCTGGATCAGTCAGCCGTCGCCCGACCTGTTGTGGGCACGCGCGGCCGAGATCGACGCCGCCCTCGCCGCCGGTGCCGACCTACCGCTCGCCGGGGTGCCGTTCGCGGTGAAGGACAACATCGACGTCGCCGACGTGGCGACGACTGCCGGGTGTCCCGAGTTCTCCTACGTGCCGGCGAGGTCGGCCCCGGTGGTCGAGCAACTGCTCGCCGCGGGCGCGGTGTTCGCGGGCAAGACCAACCTCGACCAGTTCGCCACCGGGCTCGTCGGCACGCGGGCGCCGCACTACGGCGCGTGCCGCAATCCGCTCGATCCCGCGCTGATCGCGGGCGGTTCGAGCTCCGGGTCGGCGATCGTCGTCGCCACCGGCGAGGTGTCGTTCGCGCTCGGCACCGACACCGCCGGCTCCGGACGCGTCCCCGCCGCGCTCTGCGGCATCGTGGGCGCGAAGCCCGCGCCGGGCGTGCTGACGAACGACGGCGTGGTGCCGGCGATGCGTTCGTTCGACTGCGTGTCGGTGTTCGCGGGGACCGCCGCCGACGCCGACACGATCTACGACGTGTGGGGGGTGGGCACCGGTCCCGCGGCACCGCCCGCCCGCATCGGGATCCCGACGCCGATCGACTGGCACGGCGACGACGACGCCCGAGCGTGCTTCGAGCGTGTCGTCGCGCACCTCGTCGCGCGCGGGTGTGTCGTCGAGGAGGTCGACGCCGCGCCGATGTACGACGCCGGCGCGCTGCTGTACGGCAGCGCGCTCCTCGCCGAGCGGTACGCCGCGTTCGGCGAGTTCGCGCTCGCCCACCGTTCTCACATCGACCCGGCCGTGTTCGGCATCGTGCAGCGGGCGCGCGAGTTCCACCGCGTCGGAGCTGGTGAGCGCGGGCGAAGCCCTCTGGGCGCAACGCGACGCCGCGGCCGGAGCGTGGTGGTCGCGGGTCGACGCCCTGGTCGTGCCGACGGTGGCGCGGGTGCCGACCTTCGCCGAGGCGCTCGAGGACCTCGTGGGTCCGAGCGTCGAGCTCGGGCAGCTCACCGCGTTCGTCAACCCGCTCGGGCTCGCCGCGCTCGCGGTCCCGGCCGGTCGACGCGCCACCGGCCTGCCCTTCGGCGTGACCCTGGTCGGTCCCGGCGCGAGCGAACGCGCGCTGCTCGCGCTCGCGCCCACGTTCGCGCGCATGTCCACGCCCGCGTTCGACGGCGCTGGCGCACCGGTGCCGGCGGGCGGACGCCCGGCCGCGCCCACGCCGTCCGACGCGCAGCTCGCGACGCGACCGCTCCGGTTGGCCGTCGTCGGCGCGCACCTCAGCGGCCAGCCGCTCAACCACCAGCTCACCGACCGCGGCGCGCTGCTGTCCGCGAGCACCACGACCGCCGCCGAGTACCGCCTCCACACGCTCGCCACCACCCCGCCGAAGCCCGGGCTGGTACGGGTGCCGGGCGAGGGCGCCGCCATCGAGGTCGAGGTGTGGGCGATCGACGCCGCCGGCTTCGGCGAGTTCGTCGCGGCCATCCCGGCGCCCCTCGGCATCGGCAAGGTGCTGCTCGCCGACGGCACCGAGGTGCCCGGGTTCCTGTGCGAGCCGCACGCGCTCGACCGACGCGCCCGACATCACCGCGCACGGCGGCTGGCGCGCGTACCTCGCGGCAAGCGCGAGTGCCCGCGAGTGCGAATGTGGAGGCGTGACAGCGACCCGCATCGTGCTCATGGGCGTCGCAGGAGCGGGCAAGACCACGGTCGGCCACATCGTGCGCGGCGAAGCTCGGCGCACCGTTCATCGATGCCGACGACCTGCACAGCGCGGAGGCGATCGCCGACATGCAGGCAGGCCGCCCGCTCGACGACTCGGACCGGGCGCCGTGGCTGGCGCGCGTGCGCGAAGCAGTGCTGCAGCCGCGGCGACGGGCCCGTGGTCCTCGCGTGCTCGGCGCTCAAGCGCTCGTACCGCGACGCGCTGCGCGACGGCGTCCCCGACCTGACGTTCGTCGCGCTCGACGTCGACGCCGAGACCCTCACCGCACCGGCTCGAAGCGCGCATCGGGCACTTCGCCGGCAGCGGCCTGTTGGCGAGCCAACTCGCGACCCTCGAGCTGGGCGAGGACATCGTGCGCGTCGACGCCACCAGCGGGAGCGCCGACGAGGTCGCGGCCCGGGTGCTCGCCGCCGTGGGCTGACGCGTTTCACATCCCTGAAACCCACCGGCGGCGACGATGTGGTCGGCTGGGACGATGCCCGAGTTGCCCATCCACGAGATCGACCTCGCGCCGTTCCGCACCGGCAGCGCGGCCGACCACGCGCAGGTGGCGGCCGCGTTCGACCGCGCCGGGCGCGGCAGCGGGTTCATCCTGCTCACCGGGCACGGCGTCGATCCTGCGTTGGTCGACGACGCGTTCGACGCGTGGCAGGCGTTCTTCGACCTGGCCCTGGACGAGAAGCTCCGCTCCGTCGCGCCCCCGAGGCCGACGGCATGATCGGCTACACCGCGTACGGCGCCCAGGCGCTCGCGTACACCGCCGGCGGCGAGTCACCGCCCGATCTGATGGAGGCGTTCTCGATCGGGCGCGAGGACACCACCGACGCGTTCTACGACGACTACCGCGACTGGTTCCCACCCAACGTGTGGCCCGACGCGCCGCCGTCGTTGCGCGCCGCGGTCGACGCGCTCGAACACGCGCTGCACGACGTGGCCGACGTCGTGCTGCGCGCCATGGCCCTGGCGCTCGATCTCCCCGAGGAGTGGTTGGTGTCGCGGGCCGAGCACGCCGTCGTCACCACTCGCTGCAACCACTACCTCCGCGGTCCCGGATACGAACCGCTCCCCGACCAACCCGGACTCGGTGGCCACACCGACTACGGCATGGTCACGTTGCTCGTCGCCGACCCGGTGCCGGGATTGCAGGTGCTCCGCGGCGGTGCGTGGCACGACGTGGTGCCGCCGCGGGGCTCGATCGTGTGCAACCTCGGCGACATGCTCGCGATGTGGACCAACGACCGCTGGGTGTCCACCATGCACCGGGTCCTGCCGCCCGCGCCGGGCGACGGGGTGGCACGCCGCCGTTCGATCGCCCGCTTCCTCGACGGCGATCCGTCGGTCACGCTCACTGCGATCCCGTCGTGCGTGGCCGACGGCGAGACGCCGCGCTACCCACCGGTGCAGGCGGGCGAGTGGCTGATGGCCAAGATCATCGGCGGCCAGACCGCGCAGCCGGTCGAGCTGCACGAGGGCGGCCTCACCGGCGCGTCGAACCGCTAGGTCGCCGCTCTCTAATTCGACTTTCCGAAGACCGCGTTCGGGTCCATCGCGGGAAGCGAGCCGGCGGCAACCGCGGCGTCGCTCTTCGGGACGATCCCGAGCTTCGACCGCACGTCGTCGAGCGGTTCGTCGACGTACTCGAACCAGTCGACCCCACCCATCACGTCGCGGCCGAGCAGCAGCCCGCGCCGGATCGCGTCGCCCATGCGCTCGGTGCCGCCGGGCAGCTGGAGATGACCGGGTGACGCGGTGGCGACCCCGGGCACCATCGCGACATTGCCCGTCTCGAACAGTCCGAGGATCACCACCAGGTAACTGAAGCCGCTGGCGTCCGGGATCGCGGCGGCGATGAACGAGAACACCTCGATCTCACCGGTGGCCGACGTGCCGTAGTCGGCGACGCAGTGCACGAAGTCGTGCTCCGCGAGGAGCGGGTCCACCGCGCCGGGTGACCCGGGCAGGGAGAACCCGCGCCGCTGGTAGAAGTCCCACACCGTGCGACCGAGTGAGCCCGCAGGACACGACTCGAGTGTCTTCCACTTCGCCTCGAGCGCGGGATCGAGCGGACTCCGGTCGCCGGGCTCGCGCACGGTGCGGTGCAGTGACCCGTCGTTGCCGTGCTGCGTGTAGTAGTCGAGCACGTACGAACTGCGGAGGTAGTCCTGCTGCGCGACGTCCATCGCACCCTGCGAGTAGTCGCGCGCCACCTGCAGCATGTTCTCGTCGATGCCGAGCGTCTTCGCGTAGTCGTCGACGCGCGCCACGAGCTCGGGCGTCACCGGTTCGGAGACGATCTCGAGCGTGACCATCCCGCGCACCGCGCCCCGGGCGAGCACCGGGTCGAGTGCGGCCGCGAGCTCCGCCGCGCTCATCGGTGCGAGCTGGTCGACGGGGGTGTCGAGGTCGAAGATGTAGTGCGAGATCGCGCCGAGCACGCTCGCCTGGGTCGGCGTGAGCCCCTCGTCGCCACCGACCGCCGACGCGATGCCGCGCACCATCGCCTCGGCCTGTCCCGGCTGGAAGTCGAACATCGTCGCACCCGGCATCACCGTCTCCGTCCGTCGTGGATCGCGCACAGTCTCGCCGCCGCTGGCGAGGCGGTCGAGTGCCGCCGCGGCGTACAGTTTTTGGGCTCCGCCCAAACCCGCCCCGAGCCCTCGAAAGACCGCACCGAAGGGACGTCCGCCATGCAGATGGACGACATGATCCTGGTCAGCATCGACGACCACATGATCGAGCCGCCGGACATGTACAAGAACCACCTGCCGGCGAAGTGGCTCGACCAGGCGCCGAAGATCGTCCGCAACGCGCAGGGCGTCGACGAGTGGACGTTCCAGGGCGAGGCCACCGCGACGCCCTTCGGCATGGCCGCCACCGTCGGGTGGCCGCGTGAGGAGTGGGGCTTCAACCCCGGCTCGTTCACGCGAGCTGCGGCCCGGCTGCTGGGACGTGCACGAGCGCGTCCGCGACATGGACGTCAACGGCGTGCTCGGGTCGATGTGCTTCCCCACCATGGCCGGGCTTCAACGCGCGCACGTTCACCGAGGCGGGCGACAAGGAGCTGTCGCTCGTCATGCTCCAGGCCTACAACGACTGGGCCATCGACGAGTGGTGCGCCGCGTACCCCGGTCGCTTCATCCCGCAGGGCATCGTCCCGATGTGGGACGTCGACCTCGCGGTCGCCGAGGTGCACCGCATCGCGGCGAAGGGCTGCCGTTCGATCAGCTTCCTCGAGGCGCCGCACGCGCAGGGCTTCCCGAGCTTCCTGTCGGGCCACTGGGACCCGATGCTCCAGGCGATGTGCGACGAGAACATGGTGCTGTCGCTGCACATCGGTGCCGGCTTCGACCTCATCAACAGAAGCCGCCCGAGGCACCGATCGACCACCTCATCGTGCTCACCGCGCAGATCTCGGTGCTGGTCGCGCAGGACCTGCTGTTCGGGCCGACGCTGCGCCAGTTCCCCGACCTCAAGGTCGCGCTCTCCGAGGGCGGCATCGGGTGGATCCCGTTCTACCTCGACCGCGCCGACCGGCACTTCGAGAACCAGGCGTGGCTGCAGAACGACTTCGGCGGCAAGAAGCCGTCCGACGTGTTCCGCGAGCACATCCTCGCCTGCTACATCACCGACCCGTCCGGCCTCGAGCTGCGTCACCGCATCGGCATCGACATCATCGCCTGGGAGTGCGACTACCCCCACACCGACACGACGTGGCCGGAGTCGCCCGAGTTCGCCTGGAAGGAGTTCCAGGACGCCGGGGTCAGCGACGACGAGATCCACACAGATCACGTGGGAGAACTCCTGCCGCTTCTTCGACTGGGACCCGTTCCAGCACACGCCGAAGGAGGAGGCGACGGTCGGCGCGCTGCGCGCCCGGGCGACCGACGTCGACACCACGCGCATGTCACGTGAGGAGTGGCGCAAGAAGAACGAGGCCGCCGGCATCGGCAGCGTCTGACTCACTCTGTTTTGGCGCCCCTCGAGTCCTCATATGGGTGGTTGAGCGGGCGCCGAAACGTCTCGTACCGGTCCACGGCGGCGTCGAGCGCGGTCTGCTCACGGTCGTCGAGTGCACGCGCCACGCGCGTCTCCACTCTGCGCCGGCGCCAGCACCGGCCACGCGCCAGTGCCCGAGGAGGCGACCGTCGCACAGCAGCACGTGCACGAAGCCGTCGATGCTACGCGGGACGGGGAACGCGACGTCGGGCGTCTGCAGGACGTCACGCGACTCCGTGTAGGAGATGATCGTCTCGTCGTAGCACTGCACGAGATCAACCCGCGGACTCTTGACCCGTTTCGCGACGTCGGTGAACCAGTACGTCCGGTCGTCGCACGCGAACGACGTCAGCTCCGTCTGCACGGCGGAGAGCCCCGCACCGCGTCGGCCATCGGGAGCCCGGACCACCACGCGAAGTCGCGCAGGGTCGCGGGACCGCGGGTTGCGAAGTAACGCCGCGCCAGCTCCGCGACCGCGGCTTCCCCTTCGTGGGCAACACCTGGCGGCACCCGCGTGTCGAACGCGGCGTACGTGTGCACCTTGCCGCGCATCGGGCCGCTGCACACCGCCGCGTGCAGCTCGGCATGGAACAAGAGGTGCGCGATGCGTTGTCCGTCGGTCCCGATCCCGCGCTGCTCGAGCACCTCCGCGAGTTCGCGCCGCGTCAAGGGACCGGTGCCGACGGCATCAGCGATCAGGTCGGTGGCGCGGCGTCGGGTCCGAGCGTCGAGCTCGAGCTCCTGGTCGCGGCGCGCGTTGCGACGCTCGAGGATCGGACCGGTGAGCGCGAGCAGCCACCGCAGATCGGCCGGGGTCGTGAAATGCCACGTCGGACGGAGGACGTGGGTACGGAGGAGCTCGCCGGCGTCGAAGGCCGCATCGACGTCGGACGCTCGCGTCGCCGATCGTTGCCCGACCGACCAGCGTGCGTACCGGTGTTCCTGCGCCTGCATCGCCACGAGACGACCGACGGCGGCGCCCGGCGCGCAGGGTGGTGACGCCCACACTCCGAGACCGACCATCCGCGCGCGGACGATCGCCTCGTCGGAGAGCACCGCCACGCCGCGGAGCGTACAACTGCGCTTTTGGCGCCCCTACCGCGTCACTATGACGACAGAGGGGCGCCAAAAGCATGGGTGGGCGTCAGTCGGGCCAGAGGGTGACGCCGCGGTCGCGGAGGGTCTGGATCTCGGCGTCGGAGTAGCCGAGGTCGGCGAGCACCTCGCGTGAGTGCTGGCCGAGCAGCGGCGGCGGGCCGGCGATGCGCCCCGGCGTGTCGGACAGGTGCACGAGCTCACCGAACTGACGGAAGCGCCCGTAGGTCGGGTGCTCGTAGTCGGCGACGAGTCCCGCGGCGACGAGGTCGGGTTGGGTGAACCAGGTGCGGCCCGCGTCCTCGGGCGCCAGCTCCACCGGGACGCCCGCGCCGTCGAGCAGGTCGAACGACTCCTGCGCGGTGCGCGCGGCGAAGAACGCCTCCAGCGTCCCGACGTCCGGCGAGTGGGCATCGAGGCCGGGCACCACGGTCGCGAGCGCGCGCCGGTGCGTGTCGCCGAGACACGCGATCGCGAGCCAACCGTCGCTCGCCTCGTAGAGGCGGTAGAGCGGACCGAACCCGGTCTGGTCTGCATCCGTGCGCGGGCGTTCCGACCAGCCGTCGGGACCGATCCACGCGTCGGTGTTCAGCTGCACGCCACCGTTCACGATCGACGTGTCGACGAGCTGACCCTCGCCGGTGCGCTCGCGCCAGTAGAGCGCCATGAGCACCGCGAGTGCGGACTGCACCGCGCACGCCTGGTCGCACATCCCGAAGCGGTACCAGTTCGGGCCGTTGCCCTCACCGCCGAGCTCCTGCTCGAGCCCGCACGACGACTGCGCGAGTTGGTCGAAGCCCGGCCACGTCGCGCGCGGCCCGTCGCTGCCCCACATGGTCGTGTGGCAGTAGATGACGTTCGGGTTGAGCCGCTTGGCGGTCTCGTAGTCGACGCCCAGTCGTTCGGCGACGCCGGGTCGCATGTTGTGGTGCACGACGTCGACCTCGCGCATGAGCCGGTGCGCGATCTCGACGCCTTCGGGCTGCTTGAGGTCGACGACGACGTCGAGCTTCCCTCGTTGACAGCCGTTGAACGGCTGCGTGACCGGGCGCATCTGGTCACCCTGGGGTGACTCGAGCTTGTAGACGGTCGCGCCGAGATCGCCGAGCAGCATCGGTCCGAACGGGCCGGCGAGGAAGTTGCCGAGGTCGAGGATCTTGATGCCCTCGAGCGCGTGCGTGACCGGCCGCTTCGCCGGTCGCGGCGCGCGTGCCGCGCGCCGGCTCCTTCGCCGTCGCCGCGAGCACCTCGTCGGTGTGCTGGCCGACCGCGGGTTGCGGACCCTGCACCGCCGGTGTCGGCGCACCGTGCAGCCGGAACGAGATGCCGGCCTGGCGCACCGGGCCGTGCACGGGATCGTCGACCACCACCGACATCCCGTTGTTGATCACCTGCTCGTCCTCGAGCGCCTCGTGCGCGTGGCGCACCGGCGCGATCGCGATCTCGTTGGCCCAGAACTGGTCGAGCAGGTCCTGGCGCTTCATCTTGCCGATCGCGTCGCGGATGACGTCGTCGAACGCCTGGCCGCCGGTCGGGTTCCATTCGAGGTCGGGCGCGTCGATGCCCAGGATCTCCCACACGATGCTGCGGTCCTTGCCCCGACCACCGGCGAAGTGCATCGAGTGCACCCACAGCCCGTCGGCGCACTCGTAGATGCTCGGCCGCGGCTCGAACCCGATCTCGAACCAGGGCTCGACCCGGTGCTCGGGGTCCTGCCACAGCTGCGTGGTGAACGAGAGCACGCCCTGGTACAGCGACGTCTCCACCCACTGCCCCGACCGGTGAGCTCGCGCGCGTAGAGCGCGGCGAGGATCCCCTCGACGGTGAGGTACGACGCGGCGATGCTCGGCAACGGCGCGTGCAGGAAGATCGGGCCGTCGCGAAAGCCGGGCTGCTCGTACTGCATGCCCGAGCGCGCCTGCACCAGCAGATCGATGGCGGGCCGATCGGCCGCGTCGGTCGTGCGCGGGTACCCGGTGAGCGAGCAGTAGATCAGCGACGGCCGGTCGGCGGCGACGCGATCGAAGTCGAGCCCGCGCGCGGCGAGGTGTCCGGGTGCGAAGCTCTCGACCAGCACGTCGGCGGTGTCGATCAGCGCGAGCAGCTGCTCACGGTCGCCTGCGTCGTCGAGGTCGAGCACCACGCTGCGCTTCCCGCGGTTGGTCACCACCGAGCCCACGTACCGCGCGTTGCGGATCACCGCTCGCCGGCTCGACCTTCACCACGTCGGCGCCGTGGTCGCTCAGCGTCATCGTCGCGATCGGCCCCGCCAGCCCCGTCGTGAGGTCGACGACCCGCAGTCCCTCGAGTGCACCCGGCATGTGCTTCAGCCTCCCTGCGCGCGACCGCGCTCGGTGACGGCCTGTCGCCGATCGGCCAGCGCCGACGCGTCGCGCGTCCACTGCTCGGCCATGTACCCCTCGATCAGGTGCGCTTCGTCGAGCGTCGACGCGTTGGCGATGCGCCGGTAGTGCGCGAGCAGGCGGCGCACGCCGGTCTGGTCGTTGCTCACGATGTCGGCCGCGAGACCACGGGCGAACGGCAGCAGCTCGTCGTGGGGGACGACGTGGTTGACGAGGCCGAGTCGCAGCGCCTCGTCGGCGGCCACGAAGTTGCCGGTGAGCGACATCTCGATCGCGCGCGGCAGGCCGATCCATTTCGCGAGCAGCACGGTGATGCCGCCCCCGGGCATGATCCCGACGCGCGCGTGCGTGTCGGCGAAGCGTGCCCGGTCGGACGCGACCAGGAACGTGCACTGCAACGCGAGCTCGAGCCCGCCCGTCACCGCGACGCCGTTGATCGCGCCGATGATCGGCTTCGGGATCAGCGGGATGAACCGGTAGAGCCCGTTGTCGTCGAACCGCTCCGGGCCGTCGCCGGGGCCGCGTGGCGAGTCGGTGGGCGGGATCTCACCGCTCACCTCCTTGAGGTCGACGCCCGCGCTGAAGGCGGGATCGGCCCCGGTCAGCACCACCGCGTCGACGTCGGGATCGGCACCGGCATCACCCACCGCGTCCCACAGCGCGTGGCCGAGGGCACGGCTCAACGCGTTGCGGGCCTCGGGACGGTTGAGCGTGATGGTGGCGATGCGGTCGGCCACATCGACGAGCACGACAGGATCGGTCACGCCGCGGAGTCGACCACGCGAGTCGACGGACGTGCAACCACATCAGGAAAATTCTCGCTCGGACCCGTCGGATTCCGGCACGTGGTTCGATGAACAGGACATGGTTGCCGACAGCACCCTCGGCGCATCCTCGACCGGCGCATCCTCGGACGCGGCGATCGACACGTTCACCGCGTCCCTGCCCGAGGTCTACGGGTACCTGCTGGCGCGCTGCGGCGACCGCTGGCTCGCCGAGGATCTCACCTCGGAGACGTTTGCGGCCGCGGTCTCTGCCCTCGAGCGGGGCCTGGTCGACGAGGTCACCAACGGCTGGCTCATCGTCGTCGCTCGTCGACGACTGATCGACCACTGGCGGCGCGCCGCCCGGGTCGATCCCAGGACCTCGGATCGCGTGTTGCCCACCGAACCCGAGGTGGGTCCCGACTGGACCGAACCGATGGACGTCGTGCGCTGCCGCTGCGCACTGGCCCGACTCGCTGGTCACCACCGGGCCGTCCTCACCCTCCGCTACGTCGACGGGTTGAGCGTCGCCGACGTGGCCCGCGAGATCGGCCGCGGCTACGAGGCGACCGAAGCCCTGCTGTACCGAGCCCGGAACGCACTGCGCCGGGCCTACGACAAGGAGGTCGTCGACCATGACTGACGCACTCGACGCGCTCCGGGCCCAGCCCACCCCCTCCGCCCCCGACCGCGAGTTCGGTCGCGACCTGCTCGGACGCACGCGACCACCTCGACCACTCCCCGGTCCGCACCGATCGCGTCTCGCACGCGGCGACGCCGCTCGTCGACGACGAGGTGATGGACGAGGCGCTCGAGCTGCTCGCGGGCACCGCGGCGGAGTTCGATCCCTTCGGTCGTGGCCTCTGCATCGCCAACCACGCGCCCATGACCGCCGATGCGTTGTGCGAGCTCGGCCGCCCCGACGCGGTGATCGAACGCACGCAGCGCTACCGGAAGTACCTGACCGAGGCGCCACGGGCGTGGAATCCGATCGACGCCGACGAGTGGCGCGCTGCACTCGGCGACTACGACCGCGCCGGCGACTGGGTCGTGCTGTTCGAGCGCGAGTTGGCCGAGGCGCCGTGGACCGACGTGCTCGACCGTTGGGTCCCACGCCTGGCCGCCGGCAGCTACGGGAGCGGCACGCACACCGTGCTCCGCGCCGCGCACGCGACGCGGAGCCTCGGTCGGCGCCACACGCCGCAACGGCTGCACGAGCTCGCCGAAGGACTCGGCTTCTGGGCCGCGCGCTACGAGACGCTGCCCGAGGCGATCGGTCCGGAGCGAGCGCTGCGTCCGTCCGCCGCGCTGCGGGAGATCGAGCAGCTCCCCATCGGTGACCGTCGGGGCTGGTTCCTCTTCAGCGAGCCCATCGACAAGCTCGCCACGCTCGACTCGTTCGCGAGCGCCACCGACCTGGTCGACCCGTCGGGTGATCCCTTGACGTTCCTCGACGACCTGACCGATGCGTACGCCCGCATCCTCGCCGCCAACGTCTCCGAGGTCTTCCCACGTGCGCTGGCCCACGGTCTGACCGCCGGCACCGCGACCCGCATGTTGCTGCCGTGGCTGTCACCCGAGTCCACGACGATCGCGCTGCGCTACGGCTGGCAGCTCTCGGCCGCGTTCTACGCCGCGATGGTTCTCGAACCTGCGGTCGGAGCCTGCGAGGCACCCGACCTGTCGCAGGACGAGCTCGTTGACGACGCGCTCGCGTGCGGTGACGAGCACGCGATCAAGACGCTCGAGGTCTGTCTCGCCGCGCACCGTCGTCGACCGGACCCCGTGTACCTGCTCGCCGCGCACGAGACGACCCACGCGTTGCTCCGCACGGGCCTGTCGCTCGCGTAGCGAGGCGAGCGCAGGCGCGTCAGGCCAAGCCCGCCGCCCGTGGTGCGGGGAAGTCGAGCACCGACACCGCGCCGGCGCGCGCCGCCACCAACTGCGGGATGGTGTTCATCGCCCGCGACACGTTGAGCAGCGAGGTCGACTCCCCGGAGGCGCGCCCTCGGGCCAGCCGAACGTGGTGACGATCGACGGCTCGCCGTCGATCTCGACCCGCCACGGCGGGTCCTCGTGCGTCTGGCGCCAGCCGTCACCGAGCGCGAGCGCCGCGGTCTGCTGGTTGGTGACCTTCAGGAACTCGCGGTCGCCCGACGTCGCGGTCCACGTCCACTCGATCCCGGCCACCTGGCCCTCCGCGATCACCAGGCCCGACGCCGGCAGCGTGAGCTGTTCCTCGGCCACGACCGTGCGCTTCTCCGAGAGCACGCAGTTGGTGAGCTCCACGCCGAGGCCGTCGGCGATCATCTGCGCCGACATGCGGATCGCACCGGTGAAGTGCGCGTCGAACATCTCCGCGTACTCGGCTTCGGCACCGACGTCCTTGCCGATGCCGAGCGACTGGATCTGCACCCCCGACGGATAGGTCGACACGTCGTTCCACTGCCGGGCGCGGATCTGACGGATGCGTCCCGTGTAGCCGGTGACGAACAACGGCCACACGTCGCTGATCAAGCCCGGGATGTTGCCGCCCGCGCTGAACGACGCGTCGCCTTCGCGCGCGGCCGCGTCGATGAGCTCGAAGTCGGGCGAGCCCGGCAGGTAGTAGCCGCCGATGCCGGTGTACACGCTCACGCCCGCGCGCAGCAGCGTGGTGATGAGGTCGAGGTCGAAGAGCAACCCCGAGTGGATCGCGGCGTCGGGCTTCGTCGCCAGCACGTCGTCGAGCGACTGCGTGGTGACGATGCCGTTGGCCGCCGCGCCCACGAGTTCACCGGAGTCGCGCCCGGCCTTGTCGTCGGCGTGCACCATCACCGCCACCAGCTCGAGCTCCGGGTGCCCCGCGCACCGGCGCACGATCTCGCTCCCCACCCCACCCGTGTACAGCTGGGCGACCCTGATCTTCGGCCCGGTCATCGTCGTCCTCCCCCATCGAGATCGAGACGTGCGTCCTCACCGTTTCGACACTCTAGAGTTTCGTTTCATCACTTGCACCACAGGCAACTCGAGGGGGAACGACATGGCGGGACGGGTCGACGGGAAGGTGGCGCTGGTCACCGGGGGCACCCGGGGGATCGGCCAGGGCGTGGTCGAGATGCTGGCCGCCGAGGGCGCCGCGGTGGCGTTCACGGGCCGGTCGGTCGACGCCGGCCGAGCGGTCGAGGCCGCGGTCAACGACGCCGGCGGGCGCGCCCTCTACATCCGTGCCGACAACGGCATCGAGGAAGAGGTGGCCGGCGCGGTCGCCACGACCGTCGAGCGGTTCGGCTCGCTCACGACGCTCGTGAACAACGCGATCGCGTCCGACGACGTCGGGAGCGGCGGCGACAGCCACGTCGACGAGGTCGAGAACGAGATCTTCGACAAGATCCTGCGCATCGCGCTCGATGGGCACGGTCTGGGCGTCGAAGTACGCGGTCCCGGAGATGCGCAAGGCCGGCAACGGCTCGATCGTCAACATCTCGGCGAGCTCGTCGAAGTCGGCGCTCCCCCACCGGCCGGCGTACCACGCGTCCAAGGGCGCCATCAACGCGCTCACCCGCCAGATGGCCGTCGACTTCGGCAAGGACGACATCCGCACGAACGCGATCATCGTCGGCTTCATCTTCACCGGGACCGAAGCGATGACCGCGATCCTCGACAACCCGCAGTACCGCGCCGCGTTCCAGAAGAACATCATGGTCCCGCGCTTCGGTGAACCCGCCGACATCGCCGCCGGTGTCGTGTACCTCGCGTCCGACGAGGCGAAGTACGTGACCGGCATCGAGCTCACCATCGACGGTGGCGCGCTGTGCCACCAGGCGCTCCCCGAACTCGACTTCGAAGGCATGCGGGGCGAGTAGCGATGGAGCTCTACCGCACCGTGAGCGAGCTGCGCGCGGTGCTCGACCCGCAACGGAACGCGGGCAAGCGCATCGGCATGGTGGGCACCAGCGGCGGCATGCACGCGGGCCACCAGTCGCTGATCCGACGCTCGGCCGAGGAGAACGACGTCACCGCGATGTACTGGGGCGGCGCGCCCGCCGACCTGTCGGCGTGGCACACCGGATCGACCTTCGCTTACGAACGCGACGCCGGTCACGACTGGCCGCTCGCCGAGGAAGCGGGTTGCGACATCCTGTTCGCACCCCCGCGCTGAGGTGCTGTTCCCGCGCGACGCCCATGACCACAGTGACGTCTGCCGTCGTTCTCGCAAGGTTCGCCCAGCTCGAGGACCCCGCGCACCTCGACCTCATCGCACTGGCGATGTGCAAGCTCTGGAACATGTTCGGTCCGTGCCGCAACTACTTCGGCGAGAAGGACTGGCAGCAGCTCGTGATGTTCGTCCGCCTGGCCGAGGACCTCGAGTACCCGGTCGAGGTCGTCGGCGTGCCGACGATCCGCGAAGCCGACGGCGTCGCCGTCTCGAGCCGCAACTCGCAGCTCACGCCCGAGCAACGCGCCGTCGCACCCGTGCTGTACCGCGGCGCTCTGCGCGCGCGCGCGACGCCGCGCTCGCGGGCACGACCAGCGCGGCCGCGGTCGAGCAGGTCTTCACCGACACCGTCGACGGTGCCGCCGCGATCCAGTACTTCGCGGTGGTCGACGGCCCGACCATGACCCCGCTCGACGAGTTGACGGGCGAGGTGCGCCTCCTCGCGTCGATCGGTCTCGGCGACACCCGCCTGCTCGACAACATCGGCGTCTGACGGTGTCTCCCCGCCCGCGCCGCGACCAGGACGTCGTGCTCCAGGCGACGCTCGACGTGATCGCGGAGCAGGGCGTGATGGGGATCAGCGTCGACACCGTCGCCGCGCGTTCGGGCGTGAGCAAGGCCACCATCTACCGCCACTGGGGCTCACGCGCGCGGCTCATCCACGCCGCCATCTCCTCACTCCAGCCGCCGGCGATCGAACCCGACACCGGCTCGATCCGCGACGATCTGCTCGCGCTGCTCACGTCCCTCGTCGACTACTTCGACTCGCCGACGGTCGCGCGCGTCTTCCCGTCGTTCCTCGACGCCGCGGTGCGCGATCCCGAACTGCGCGAACTGCGTCAGGAGACGCTGCGCATGGGCCGCGCCAGCTTCGAGCGCGTCGTGCGGATGGGCATCGCGCGGGGCGAGCTGCCCGACGACGTCGACGTGCAGCTCGTCGTCGACCTCGCGCGCGCGCCGGTCATCTACCGGCGCGTCGTGGCGCAGACGCCGGTGCGGGCGCCCGACATCGCGCCGATCGTCGACGCCGTGCTCGCCGCGTTCGGGTCGGCACCGTTGCTGCCGCGGGTCGACTCGCTGTCGTCACCGTCGAGCGTCCACGGGGACACCTCGAGCGAGTAGCCGATCCCGGGCCGAAGGCGCAGCGCGAGGCCGACGTGTGCGAGGTGGCGACGCAGTACCGCGACGGCACGTCGGCGGCCGGCCTCCGTCGGTGGACCAGTCGGCCAGAAGTCGCACGCGAACTCGCTCACCGACAGCGGGTCCGGCGCCGCGTCGAGGAGGCGGCGGACCACGAGACCCTCGCGTCGTGTGAGCTGGACCCGCCGACCGTGCACCAGGAGCACGCCGCTGGCCTCCAGCTCACCGATGTCGTCGTGTGCGTACCCGGGCATCCTCATCGCGTGCGCCTCCCGTCGGTCGATGACGACCACTCGAGGACACGTACGCGCGGGCATCTCAGAAATTCCAGGGTCTTGACGCGTTCTGAACGCGGATGCGTCGCGAGTTGACGCGATCTGAACGCGGGTACCGCGCCCGCCCCCGCGGCGCACCCTGCCCGCGGCGGGGGCGAGCGTCAGCCGCCCCCGAGCAGTGAACCCAGGAGGTCGCCGAGGCCCACGGGTGATGCGGGGACCGGTGGTGCGGGGACCGGTGGAGCAGTCACGGGCGGAACCGGGACGGGTGGAACCGGCGAGGTGGTCGTCGTCGGTTCCGGGGCCGGCGTCGCGGTGATCAGGGGTGGAGTCGCCGGTCCCGGGATCTCCACGTGCTGGTCGATCGGCAGCGTCGTGTCGCCGGCCGGCGTACCGCCGACGGTCACCGAACCGTGCGCATCGATCGTCGCGAGCGCGGGCGGAGCCGGGGTGGGATCACTCGGCGCCGACGGGGGCGGCGACCCGTGCGCCGCGAAGCTGGCGACGAACGTGTTGCCCGGGCCCGACACGAGGGCGCTGATCACCGGCGTCAGGAGTCCACAGTCCTGGAACTGCGGGATCGTGTAGGTGCTCGCGAAGGTCCCGCCGGTCGCGGGGTTCACCACGCCCTGCATGCGAACCGAGATCGGCGACATCGTCGTGCAGCCGTCGCCCACGAGGTTGACGTTCGTGCCGTGCGGCGTGAGCTTGGCCAGCTTGACGTTGAACGACGCCGTGGTGTCCACCGCGAACGTTCGCGAGGTCGACGTGGCCGGTGATCGGACCCGCGGGTGCCATCACGAACGACGCGTCGGCAAGGGGGATCAGCCCGAACAGGTTCATCGTGACCGTCGCGGGCGGCAGCGTGAGCGTGCCGGTCTCCTCACCGGTGGCGAGATCGATGGTGCCGTCGAATTGTCCCGGTGGCACCGTGATGTCCAGTCCCGACTTCGCCAGGTGCGTGCACGGCGTAGACGTCCTGACTGAACGGGATCTTCGGGTCCGCCGATGCCGCGGGCGCGGCGATCACCAGGATCCCGCACACGGCCAACGCGGCAGCGAGCGCTCGGGCACAGCGACGAATGGTCCTCGACATCGTTGGTCCTCCGGTTCGGGTGCACTCCGTGCCGACCCCCCACACCCCTGTCAACGTCGGCACGCCTCGTCGGGATACGGCCTTCGAGATGACGTGGTTACGATGCGTTGGACACCGCCCAATTCTCGGGCGCGAGGAGGTCCGCTCCCATGGCCACGCTCGCTGACGACGGCCTCCGGGTCATCGACGCCGACACGCACTTCACCGAGCCCTACGACCTCTGGACCAGTCGGGCGCCGGCCGCGTACAAGGACCGCGTGCTGCACATCGAGCAGCGCGACGAGGGGCCGAGCTGGGTGGTCGACGGCGTCGAGCTCGGGTTCGCCAAGGGCGGCGGCGTCGTCGCACGCGACAAGAGCAAGATCCCGTTCCTCGACTCGATGGACAAGGGCCACGACTGGGTGCACCGCGGGCGCGTGGGATCCGGAGGCGCGCCTCCAGGTGATGGACGAGTGCGGCATCCACGCGCAGGTGCTCTTCCCGAACGCGGTCGGCCTCGGCGGCGGCAACATCAACAACAACGTCAAGGACGAGAAGCTGCGCCTGCTGTGCATCGAGATCTACAACGACGCGATGGCGGAGCTGCAGGAGAGCTCGAACCTCCGCTTCCTCCCCATGCCGGTCATGCCCGCGTGGGACGTCGACCTCTGCGTGCAGGAGACGATGCGGTGCGCGACGCACGGGCTCGCGCGGCATCAACATGACGTCCGACCCCCAGGACCTCGGCTCGCCCGACCTCGCGAACCGCGCGTGGGACCCGCTGTGGGAGGTGTGCGCCGACCTGCACCTGCCGGTGCACTTCCACATCGGGTCGAGCAACACCGCGATGGACTTCTACGGCAACTACTTCTGGGAGTCGCAGGACGAGTACGTGAAGCCGGCGATCGGCGGCTCGATGTTGTTCATCAACAACGCGCGCGTCGTGATCAACACCGTGTTCGCGGGCATCTTCGACCGCTTCCCCGAGCTGCAGATGGTGTCGGTCGAGAGCGGCATCGGCTGGATCCCGTTCATCCTGGAGACGATGGACTACGAGCTGTTGGAGAACGCGCCGCGACCAGGCGAAGGCACTCGACGCAAGCTCCCGTCGGAGTACTTCCGGAGCAACTGGTACGCGACGTTCTGGTTCGAGACCAACCAGGGCGACGTCCAGGGCCTGCTCGACAAGGTGGGCGACGACCGCGTGCTGTTCGAGACCGACTTCCCTCACCCCACCTGTCTGTACCCCGCGCCGCTCGAGACCGTCGCCGCGAAGATGAACACGCTCCGTCCCGAGAGCCGGCGCGCGGTGATGGGCGAGAACGCGGCGCGCTTGTACCGGGTATGAGCGCCCAGTTCGGTCTCGGACCGATCGACCAGATCTCGTTCGCGGTGCCGAGCCTCGACGACGCGCTCCCCCGCTACCAGGCGATGTTCGGCGGCGAGTTCATGGCGATCGACGTGCCCGGGATGGATGTCGTCGTGCGGGGCGAGCCGGAGACGGTGAGCCTGCGGCTGGGGATCGGGAGCAACGCCGGGCTGGAGGTCGAGCTGGTCGAGGTGGTCTCGGGCGGGTGGCCGACCGTGCCCTGGATCGCCGAGCACGGCGAGGGCCTGCACCACGTGCGGTACCCCGTCGGCGACTTCACCGGGACCCGCGACCAGATGCAGGCCGCCGGCTGCTCCCTCGTCATGGAAGGCCACGTCGGTGAGGTGTCCTTCGGCTACCTCGAGGTGCCGGCGCTGAACGGCATGGTCGTCGAGCTCATCCAGATGCCGAGCTGATGCAGCAGATGCTGGTGGCCTGACCACTCCTCACAATTCCTTCACAAAGCGTTGATCGTCGTTGGGATCAGCGGGACGACTCTCGGGGTAGATCAACCCCTCGGATCGAGCCGCGGAGGCGACGACATGCAGTGGAACACGGTGAGGACGATCCGTTGGGCGATCGTCGGCGTCGGCCTGGTGGCCGGGATCGCGCTCCTGGCCGCGGGCGCGACCCTGATCGGCATCGTCCTGGTGGTGATGGCGAGCTTGCGGATCGCGATGCTGCTGACGATGCAGCGCCGCATGCGAACGTTCAGGAGCGCGAGCCCGGCGCCCGGGACGCGCCGGCGGACGTTCGGGTCAGCTGCTGCAGCGCCTGGCGCGCAACGAGCTCGACGTCGCCGCGACCGCGATCGGCATCGCGCCCGACGAGCTGCGGCGCGCCGTCGACGACGGCCGCACCATCTCCGCGGTGGCCGCCGACGCGGGCATCCCCTCGCGACGGGTCGTCGACGCGGTGGTGCGCGACGCGAGCGCGAAGGTGGATCGCGCCGTCGCCGCCGGCAACGTCGCCCCCAACCGGGCGCGGGTCGTGCGCAACCGGCTGCCGCACTGGGCCGAGCGGTTCGTCTTGAGCACGCCGGCGATGCTCACCGGCGCACCGCAGGGCTGAAGTTCAAGAGCCGACCGTTCAAGCGCCGACCTTCAAGAGAAGCCGGTCTCGCGCACCGTGATGCTGAGCCGACCGGGCGGCAGTCCCAGCCCGGGTGGCGCGGTGCGCGGGAAACACCTTGGGCACGCCGTGGAACACGCGCCGTTCCTCACGCCCGAACACCAGCAGGTCGCCACTGCGCAGCTCGAGGTCGAGGAACGGACCGACGCGGCGGTCGACACCGGCGAAGCGGAACGTGCACGTGTCGCCGAGGCTGATCGTCACCACCGGCGCGTCCGACGGCTCTTCACCGTCCTGGTGCAATCCGAGCTTGGCGCCGTCGGGATAGCGGTTCACGATCGCGGCGTCGGGCGTGAACGCACGCGCCTCGACGCTGTCCGCGCCGTACGCGTCCGCCACCGCGGCGCGCGCGAGCGTGGTGACGCTCGCGGGCAACGGCTTCACCGGCGCGCCGTCGGTGTCGTCCGCGGTGCGGCTGTACGCGTACGGCGACCAGTGCCAACCGAGACACACCGCCTGCGTGCTCATCAGGTGACCGGTGGGCACGCGCGGATGGCGCAGCCCGGCCGGCGGACGCGCCCACCCGCGGAACTCGGTCACGAGCGCGCGTTGGGCGTCGAGGTCGAGCCAGTCGGGGATCAGGACGATGCCCGGACGGGGCTCCACCACGGTGCGCGCCGGCGCTGCCGCCACGATCCCGAGCGCGAGCTGCCCGGCCGGCGTGTCGACCGGCGTGTCGACCGGGCGGCCCGAGCGTGACCTGCTCACCACCGAGACGGCTGGTGGGCCCTCGCCTTCCCGCGGTGCGCGCCGATCCCATCCCACCAGTGTCGCGAACCGAGCCGGGTCGCGGCACTCCGGAATCGCGTCGACGGTCCACCCGTCAGTCCGGGTCGTGGACCGCACGGTTCAGGATCTGTCGCCCCCAGAGTTGGTCGCGCTCCGCTCGCGTCAATCGTGCTGCGTCCGCGGCTTCGTTCCATTGGTCAGTGATGACCGCCGACTTGATGGTCGATGACCGCCTCGGCTTCGGCGCGACTGAGGTGGTACACGTCCGACGCGGCGGCACACCGCGAAGCGTGACGCCCGGCTGCCGTCCCGACCGATCGCCATCGCTTGTGCCGCGGTCTCGCCGCTCCGGAGTTGCGGACACAGGTCGTAGGCGGGAGTCAGCGTGAGCGCTGATCCGTCCCAGAACGCAGCGTGATTGCGAGCGTGGTCGTCGGTGTTGCCGATGCAGACGTTGAAGACGATCCTGGCGAAGAGCTCGCGGAGCGTCGCGTCTGCGTTCGTGAACCGACCTCGTATCAGATCGGCGAGATCTGGATAGGTGGCATACTCTCGCCTCGAACTCGTCGAGTTCGAGCATCGTCAATGCCGACACCATCATCGACCGGCCGACCCGTCCGCCTTCGGGATCGAGGAGCGGACGATCGAAGCGCTCCACGAGCAGGACGTGCGTCCGACGTCGATGGAATCGATCAGCCGAGTCGATCGCGACATCGAGACCCCTCGCCGAGCCAGATCCATGCCCATCAGCCTCAGCCCTGACCACAGGGTAGGGATCGCTCTGCACGGAGAGCTTGGCGATGAGGTCCCACGCCGGACCGGTAGCTCGGTCATCGTGGAGGAGGCCCACCTCGGGCGTGCACCCCCGATCGACGTTCAACGCGGCGTCCAGCTCGGGCGAGAGTCGGCTCGGCCGGTGAGCGGAACAACCGCTCCGCCGCGTTCTGCATCTCCTCGAGCGGCGCGCTCGTCGTGCGCGCGATGTACTCATCAGGACTGGTCTGGAAGTCAAGGGCTCCAATCCGATCGCTTCCCGATTCGAGGAGAAAGGTGAGGACGTTCGAGTTCACCAGCATCGTGGGAGTCGAGACCTCCACCATGACGAGCGAGGATGAGCCGCTGGCCCCACGCATCCGGGCCGGCGTCGCGGAGACAACCGGCGATGGCCATCGCCCCGAGCGGCCGGTGCGTGCCCGCGATGAGGGGAAGCTCGGGCAGATACAGGGGCATCGCATTCGCACGATCCAGGTAGTTGCGACCGTATGTGAACCAGAACAGCTCGCCATCGCGCCAGACTCGACCGGCCACCACCGGCTCCGTCGCTTCAGGCAGCCAGACCCAGACGTATGCCTCGTCGGGCATGTCAGAAGTCGTCATCGACGACGGGACGCGCTCGAACACGCGACGGGAGCAGCGCGGAGACGGTCCTGGGCTCGGGCGACGCGAGCCTGCAGATCAGGCGACTCGTCACCGAGCAGGTCGATGCCGAGCAGCGTCGCCACCTCGAGGACGATCCCGATCGACACCGCGGGCGAGCCGCGCTCGACACTGCTGAGTGTGCTCACCGAGATTCCGGCGCGCTCGGCGAGCTCTGCCTGGGTGAAACGGCGAGCCCGGCGTGCACGCGCGATCTCCGTCCCGAGGATCTCCGCCACCTGCAGCGTCTGGGGAGAGTACGAATGGACCTTACGCATCGATCACCCTTCACGTCCGTGAGGTGATCATTAATATATCACGTTTTACGACGCTAACCAATGATATATCATGTACCAAGGGTCAGGCGCGGGCACTCCGGGGCGACGCGCGCTTCGGACGAGCCGTCCGGCGCACGTCACGTCCGCCGAGGAGCTCGAGCAGCTCGCCGACGGTGCGTTCTTCGCTCGCCGGGTCGGGCAACGGGAGGTGGTGCTGGATCTCGTACCGATTGCGACGGCCGTCGCGCTCCTTGATCACGTATCCGGCTTCGGTGAGATCGGCGACCACACCGAATGCGGTCCGCTCCGTGATGTCGAGCGTCGCCGCGATCTCGCGCAGGCGGACACCAGGATCGCGTGCGATGCACAGCAGCACCCGCCGCGTGGTTGGTGAGGAAGTGCCAGGCTGGCATCGCGGGATCGTAGCCATCGGGAACGGGAAACGGCTTCATTTACTCGCAAGTTGTTTCTAGAGATTGAGTGCTAGCGTGAGGCGCATGACCGACCGCCACGACCTCGACCTCGCTCTCGGGGCTGCCACCGTCGACACCGGTGACCTCGACGCGGCCCGGCGGGTGCTCCTCGACCGACTCACTCGTCACTCGAACGACTTCGCCGCGACCACCGCGCTCCAAGCGTTGAACTCCTACTCCGCCGACGCGCCGGCCAAGGCTTCGAACGGCGTGCGCACGGCCGGCCTCTCCGGTCTCGACCGCCTGCGACGTTCCCGGAAGCGCGACGCGGCATGAGCGACCATCGGGACGCGGCAGAGGCGGCGCTCGCCAACGCGCAACGCAACCCCGTGCTGTCGGCCGAACAGTCGTTCACCGCTGCCCAGGTGCACGCGTTGCTGGCCATCGACGAGCGGCTCGGCGAGCTGCTGGCCCTGCTGCGCATGAGCGCGCCGGTCGGGGTCACGTCGTGAGCGATTCCCGGAGTCTGGTGCGGTACCACAGTCCGTTCGCGTCGACCGCGTGGCTGCCGCTCTGGCAGGCGAGGTCGTACCTCGAGCGCGACGACAAGCGGTGGTCGAAGCTCGAGGAGCTCGGCATGGTGTCCGCACGTCAGCGCCGCGCGGGGCCACCGAGCATCGAAGTGCCCGACTAACGCGAAACGTCGCGGCTGAGTTACAGCGCGTTCGCGGCGCGGGCCATCGGCGTCGAGCCCGACCTCGTCGCGCGATCGCGCGGCGTCGCGAAGCTGTCGATGCCGCTCACGGCGAGGCAGCACCTCGTCGTTGTACACCTGGTTCGCCTCGGCGATCGCGAGCTCCACGTAGCGGACGCTCGCGCTCATCTGCTCCTCGTTGCGCACCACGATCGAGATGGTGGCATCGGCGATCGTGGGTCGACGCGGCGGGAGGCACCAGCGTGAGCACCGGCGGGTGCTCGAAGAGCTTCACCCAATCAGCATCGGGCGGTGACGCGTTCAGGCGCACCGTCACCGAGTAGCCGTCCCGCTGCGGTTCCACCTGGACGTCGCCGATGCGCGCGATCTCCGCTCGGGGTTCGACGACGGGTGGTTCGACGACAGGCGGTTCGGCGACGGGCTCTTCGACGGTGGTGTCGCTGGGTTCCAGCACCTCACAGACTCTAGCAAAACTGTTCCAGAATCGAAATTCCACGACCTGCTCGGCGGAGGAGCCGCTCCTGAGTGAGCTCGAAGCGGCCATGGTCGGCGCGGCAGCTCCTCGCTCGCCGCGAGCGCAGGTCGGCCGGCCGCCGAGGCTGCACACTGGCTGTCGGCCGGGAGAGCTCACCCCGGGCACCTCGTAGTGGACTGCGCGCTCAGGTGGCCACGTGACGGTCGTACCGCCAGTACTGGTACGTCGACGCGCAGAGGGCCCGAGCACCCGGTGCACCCACGGGGGCGTCGTTCCACCCGTTGGCGATCTGCGCGTCCAGACGCCGCTCGCGGAGCATGAGCCGGTGGCGCGAGCGGGGGTCGTTCATGCTCGGCTACGACCGCGTCGAACCCACCGGCGAACTGCGGAGCGAGTGCCGAGCTGCCTCGACGGTATCGAGTCGCGGACTGACTCGGGAGGGCCGTGTTCGAGCACTGGGTCAGCGTCACGAACCGCTCTCCGTCGAGCGCCGCCCGACTGCGCATCATCGTGGCTGCATCTGCGGCCCACAGCGGGTGGGTCCGCCACCCGGCCGACGTGCCGCCAGGCACGATGCGCTCGCGGGACGAAGCGGTTGGGTCGGCATCCGCGATCTCGCGCCGACCCGATCGTGACCGGAACCGCGCGGGCTTCGCAGCGTCGGCGGTTGAACTCCTCGCGCTTTCGCTCGTGTCTGTGTCTCCAAATTCGCGTGTGTCTCCACCTCGGTGCGATGGTGCTGGGCCACGGCATCGCCATCCTCGTCGTGTGCCTCGGCATCACGCGGCGTGGGCACAACACCAGGGTCTGGACCGCGCGCAACTGCCCGACTGGTTGCGCCTGTCGGGGCGGAGTGTGCTGGGTGTGTTCAGCCAGTGAACGTTGGCGCGAGCACGATTGCTTCTGGCGCGGCCACGGGTGTGGCTTCGGGTTGCGCGCAGCCCGCGGTTGCGGGGTGGGCTGCGATCGAGTCACCGAGGTCGTAGGAAAAGTAGGGGTCGTTGTCCGCGGCGAGGAACGGTGCTGCGGTCGCGGGTGAGGTGTCGCCCGCGACGAAGCGGTCGAGGAATGCGTCGGTCGTACCGTCGGGGAACGTTGGCGGTGTGTCGTGACTTCCCGTTGGGTCGGTGACGAAGACCTTGGGCGGGCCAAGATGCGCGTATGCGGAGGATGCGAGCTCGTACGGGGTGACGATGTCGAGGCATCCGCTCCAGAAGTAGGTTGCGATCGGCCGCGACCAGTCGTACTCCCCGGTGAGGGGGAACCCGGTCGTCGTCGGTGGCGGGAAACCCTTGATGACTTCGATCGCGCCGATGCGCGAGTCGGTGCAGCAGGTGTTGAAGAACAGCAGGCCGGTGATTGCGCCGCTCGACGTGCCCACCAGACCGACCCGTGCAGGATCGAGGAGGCCCGACAGCGGGTTTCCGGGCGAGGCGCTCAGGGACAGCAGATTGGTGAGCACGAAGCTCACGTCGCCGGGCTGGTGGTAGATGTCGAGCGCAACAGTCGGGTCGGTCGTCGAAAATCCCGGGGCGTTCGTGCACGGGAAGTCGAGAGCAACTCCGACGTAGCCTCGCGCCGGCGAGCGCAGCCGCATCGGCCTTCGCCACCGCGCGTTGCGACGCGCCACTCCCTGGTCCAACCAGACACCACCGGTGACGGACCCGCGACCGCCGGCGTCACCACCGTCACCTTCAACGTCCGGTCCGCCGCGCCCGTACATGGAGTGGGACGCGTCGAATCCACGAACGTGTACGGACAGCGTTGCCGTTGCCTGCACCGACTGCGCCACCGCTGGCACACCGGCAGCGCCCAAAGACAGGACCGTCAATGCCAACACTGCCACCGACGCTCTTCCACGGCGCATCACGACACGGTAGACGCAGGAGGACCACGACCGGGACGGCATCGCGGAGGGCCTGTGAGCGCGCTCGGAGGGATTCGAACCCCCAACCTTCTGATCCGTAGTCAGATGCTCTATCCGTTGAGCTACGAGCGCAGGTGGAACCCGTCGAGTCTAGGCGGATCGGCCCGACCGCTCCGAGCCGGGCTCCGCCCACGTCGTCCGCACCCGGCGAGGTAGAACGGTGGCGTGACCGACGCGCAGTTCTCGGTCGACGACGGTCCCGCGCCCGTCGTCACCGTCACCGGACAACTCGACCTCGCGGTGAAGGACGACCTGCGCGAGGTGCTCTCGCCCCTCACGGGCGTCGTCACCGTCGACCTCACCGACGTCACCTTCGTCGACTCCAGCACCATCGGCGTGTTCGTCGGCGTGCACAAGCGTCTCTCCGGCTGACGGCGGCGCGCTCCGACTGCGCAACCCGCAGGCCATGCCGCGCCTCGCGCTCGAGACCGTGGGACTGCAGGACTGGATCGACGACTGACGGCGTCAGTGCGGTCGCGCGGTGGTGCACCTCTTCGGTCGCGGTCGACACGTCGAGCTCGAACCACACCGTCTTGCCGTCGTCTCGGGGTTCGACGCCCCATGCGTTCGCCAGCTGGTCGACCAACAGCACGCCCCGGCCGTGTTCGTCGGCCTCGTCCGGGTGGCGAACCACCGGGACCTCGGTGCTCGGATCGTCGATCTCCACCCGCATGGTCGACGGCGTGCGGTGCACCCGCAGCGTCATCGGCGAGCCCACGTGGGTCACGACGTTGGCGACCAGCTCGGAGACGAGCAGCTCGGTGACGTCACCGAACCCGTCGAGCTTCCATGTTCCCAGCGCCGTACGGAGGAACGCCCGAGCCAGTTGGGGGGAGCTCACCGTGCTGGGCAATTGGGTCTCGACGGTGTCCATGCCATTTCCCGTCGTGTCGTCGGCTTCCCGCACCCAGGTGAGAAGCGTGCCCCGGGCCGGTCAGCTCCGAAACGGTTGCCCTGTGCTCCGCCTGAGAGCCCGACCCTCTCCGATGGGCACGCCGGCCTGCACCCAGGCGTTGTCACTCCAGACCGAGCGGTCCTCCGGGGAACAGGTTCCTCTCAGGATCGGTTCGGCACAGTCATGACCACGGGCTCTCCCCCCGCCCGTCCCATCTCCCTGGAGCACGCAAGATGTCGAACCCCGACGACACGCAGCCTTCCCCTCCGCCTCGTCCGGAGGCCTCGCCTCCGCCTCGTCCGGAGGCCTCGCCTCCGTACCAGCCGATGTACCCGCCCATTGCGCCCGAGGCGGCTCTGCCCCCGCCTCCGCCTCCCGCCGCGGCGCCCCCTCCTCCGCCGATCCCCCCGGCGGGCCCCTCGACCGTTCCGATGGCGGCGACCCCTCCCCCCGGGGTCCCGCCGCGGGCGGTCGTGCGCCACGAACGCGAATCGCGCCGTCGCACCCTGGGCGCGCTCGCGGTCGCGTGCTTCCTCACGCTCGCCGCGGTGTTCGGCTACTCGATCGGCTCCAACCACGGCAGCAACTCGACCAGCGCGTCGAGCAACTTCCCGACCCAGCAGATCCCCCAGTACGACCCGAGCACCGGCAACTCGAACGGCTCGTCGAGCAGCTCGAGCAACGGTCAGCAGGCCAACATCGACGTGCAGTCGATCGCGGCGAAGGTCAGCCCGTCGGTCGTGAACCTCGTGAGCGCGGTCAGCGGTGGTGAAGCCGCCGGCACCGGGATCATCATCTCGTCGTCGGGTCTCGCGCTCACCAACAACCACGTGATCGACGGGTCCAACCAGCTGCAGGCCGAGCTCAACGGCAACGGCGAGTACCACCCGGTGAAGGTGCTCGGCTACGACATCGAGCACGACGTCGCGCTCGTGCAGATCGAGGGCGTGTCCGATCTCCCCGCCGTGTCACTCGGCGACTCGTCGTCGGTGCAGGTCGGCGACGCGATCGTGGCCCTCGGCAACGCCGGTGGCAAGGGCGGCGACCCGACCGTCGTGAGCGGCAGCGTCACCGACACCGATCAGCAGATCACCGCGTCCGACCAGGACGGCAGCAACGCCGAGACGCTCCACGGCCTCGTGCAGATCGACGCCAACATCCAGCCCGGCGACTCCGGCGGTCCGCTCGTCGACGCCGACGGCAAGGTGGTCGGCATGAACGCGGCGGCATCGAGCGGCAACGGCGGGTTCGGCTTCGGCGGCCAGTCGGCCAACGAGGGCTACGCGATCCCGATCGAGGACGCGCTCGCCATCGCCAAGAAGATCCAGTCCGGTGACGGCGGCGACACCATCCACGTCGGTGCCCACGCCGCGATCATGGGTGTCTCGGTCAGCGACGACGGCTCGGCCAACGGCTACGGCGACCCCACCGGCGGCAACGGCGACTTCGGTGGTCCGGCCAGCCAGGGCAGCTCGAGCGGCAACGGCGCCTACGTGCAGGACGTGCAGTCCGGCTCGGGCGCCGACGACGCCGGCATCACGTCCGGCTCCACCGTCACGAGCGTCGACGGCACTGCCGTGACCTCGGCGACGCAGCTGACCCACCTGATGGTGCCGTACCAGCCGGGTGACTCGGTGAAGGTCGACGTGGACCGACTCGTCGGGCCAGTCCCACTCCGCCACCATCCAGCTCGGATCCAGCACGCCGAGTTAGACGCCCTGATCTCAGTCGTTGCGGGAGCGGCGCATGCGTGCCAGAGTGCGCGCGCATGCGCCGCCTTCGCGTCGTCCTCACGTGCGCGCTCGCGGTCGCCTGGGTTGCCATGGCGTGGGTCGTCGGTGCCGCGAGCCCGCGTTCGCGCAACAGGGCGGTATCACGTCGAGCGATCGCCGCATCAGCGTCAGTGGCGACGTCGAGGTCGCTCGCGGTGAAGTCGTCACCGGACCGGTGGCCGCGGTCGACGGCTCGGTGTTCGTGCGAGGGACGGTCACCGACTACGTCGTCGTCGGCGACGGCGACCTGATCGTCAGCGGTCGCGTCACCCGCAGCGTCGTCGTCGTGCACGGCAACGCGGTGATCTCCGGACACGTGCGCGGCGACGTGGTCGCGCTCCTGGGACGGGTCACGGTCACGCGCACCGGCAGCGTCGACGGCGATGTCGTGTCGCGGCGCGACCCGCACATCGCGCCCGGCACCGTCGAGGGTGAAGTGCGCGGCGTCGACCTGCGCGGCATCTTCACCGGCGTCATCATCGGGTTCCTCGCCTACCTCTGGCTCGCGGTGACGATCTCGATCGCCATCCTCGGTCTCGCGTTCGTCGGCCTGCTCCCACGCGCCGCCGACACCGCCGCCGCCGCGCGGGAAGCGCGTGCGGCGTGTCGTTCGGGTGGGGGCTGCTGATCGGGGTCGCGGGGCCCTTGATCGGGGTACTGGTGCTGGCGACGGTGCTCGGCCTGCCGCTCGGCTTCACCATGCTCTCGGGCCTCAACGTGCTCGCGCCGCTCGGTTACGTCGCCGCGTCGCTCATCTTCGGACGCTGGTTCGTGAAGGGCACCTCGAACCGGGCGCGCGTCGGCGCGTTCTTCGCCGGCTTCGGGATCCTGCGCCTGATCGCCCTCATCCCCGGGGTCGGCCTGATCGTCTGGTTCGTGGTGTGCATCTACGGCATCGGGGCGGTGAGCATGGCCGCCTGGTACGGCGGGCACGAGCGGCCCGAGGTCGAGCCCCAGCCCGAGGCGGGGCCCGAGACCGGGCCGGACGCGGAACCTCCCGATCCCGAGCCGGCACCGGTCGACGCACCCGTAACCTGACGGCATGGAACGTTCGCTGCTCGGGATCCTCGCCACGTTCCGCGACGAGGGCTTCACCTACGACTTCCGCACCTTGCCGGGTGGGATCGTCGAGTGCGGCCAGTGCCACGCCCCGCACCCCGCCAACACACTCGTGCTGCACCACCTCGAACGGCTCGAGGGCGACTCCGATCCGTCGGAGATGCTCGCGGTCTGCGCGGTGGCGTGTCCGACCTGTGGCATCAAGGGCACGCTCGTGCTCACGTTCGGGCCCGAGTCGACCCGCCAGGACGACGAGGTGCTCGTGCTCCTCGATGACGCCCGCCACGCCTGACGGCCCTGGCTACGGGCGGTTCATCGGCGGCGGCGCGGATGATTCCCACGTCAGGAGGACGACAGCAGCGATGAGCAACGTGGTGAGTACCAGTGCCCACACCCACCAGGACTGAAAGACACCGTGGTACGGCGTGAAGTGGCGGGTCGCATGGACCGCAGCGAGCACGACGGGCTCTCCTTCTGCGAACGATTCGGGCGGCTGGGAGGTCCCCCTACTGTCGGACTTTCCGGCTGAACGCGCAATGAACGGCTGGAGAGGGCTCGACCCCGAGCGTCCGAGGCAGCTCGGCTGACCGCGTGGATCGGGCGGACCGAGACCGTGAACACCGTGCATGCTCGCGCCGGCGCCTGAACCCAGACTGAAGCGGGGGCTTGCGCTCCGAGCGCGTTGAGCGACCCAACCTGAATGCCACTTGAACGCGCTCGTCGGGATAACCAGGCTGGAACGCCCGCCCGGAGGAACGAAGTGGTACCACTGGTGCGATGCCGGTTGAAGATCGCGTAGCCGGCGAGCGCGACGAGAGCTCGGAGACACGTCGCCGCCGCGTGCGCCTGTTGTGGATCGCGATCTACGTGCTCGCGTTCGTCGCTACGACCCTCCTGTGGGGTTTCCCGGCGTCGTGTGACCGGGTGCTCATCTGGGTGATCGCCGCACTCGTCGATCGCGACGGCAGGCCGACCGAACGGGCTGTCGCGCCTCGTCCTCGACTTCCTCCCGGTCATCGTGTTCCTCTACACTGTACGACCTCCTGCGCGGCGGCGCGGACCAGCTTTCCTCGCACGTGTATGTGCTGCCGCAGCTGCGCGTCGACGAGTGGCTGTTCGGAGGTACCGCCCCGACGATCACCCTCCAGCGCGCGCTCTGGACGTCAGGACACCCGCACGTGTGGGACTACGTCGCGATCGCGGTGTACCTCACGTACTTCGTCGTGCCGATCACGGTCGCCGCCAGTCCTCTGGTACCGGGCCCGCGAGCGCTTCCGGCCGCTACGTCTGCTTGTGGATCGGGCTCTCGTTTGCAGCGTTGATCACGTACGCCGTCTACCCGGCGTCGCCTCCGTGGCTGGCGAGCCGCGAAGGTTTCCTCCCGCACGTCGTCCGCATCACGCCCAAGCTGCACGCGCATCGCTCGGCGTCGACCTCTCGCGGGTCATGGGCTCGCAGCAATACGTGAACAAGGTCGCCGCGGTGCCGTCGCTCCACGCTGCAACCGCTCTGCTCATCGCGTTGTTCTTCTGGTCGTCGCACCGTGCGTTGGCGGTGGTTGCTGGTGCTGTATCCCATCGCCATGGCTGTGTCGCTCGTGTACCTCGGCGAGCACTATGTGTCAGACGTGCTCCTCGGCTGGGTCTACGCCGTCGTGGTCTTCGTGGTGGGCAATCGGCTCTACGACCGATGGGCGGCACGGCGCGCGGCACGCGCCGCCGGCACGGCCGGCAACCATGGCCCTGAAGGCCCGCAGCCCCAGGCCGGATCGGCGTAGGTTCGCACGGGATGCAGCTGCTGCCCGAAGCCCACGTCACCACCCCAGAGGGCGGGATCGACGTTCCGACGCGCGCCGCCGATGATGCCGTCGGCATTCCGCGCCGCCTGGTGTGGCGCTTTCGTTGGGTGATCGCGTGGGCGCTCGCGCTCGCGCTGTTCATCGTCTTCGTCGGCTTTCCTGGATCGCGTGCGCAGATCTTCGTGGTCGTCGGACTCGGCCTGATCGCGTCCGGCTCCGCCTCGGCGTCGGGCACGCGGTGGAAGCGCGTGCTCATCGACTGGCTCCCGTTCTACGCGCTCCTCACGCTCTACGACGCGCTGCGCGGCTCAGCCGGCGACCTGCTCCTGCCGCACGTCCTGCCGCAGATCCAGATCGACGAGTGGCTGTTCGGAGGAACCGCGCCGACAGTGACACTGCAGCACTGGCTCTACACACCTGGCGTCGCGCACCCGTGGGACTACGCAGCCTTCACGGTGTACATGACCCACTTCGTCGTGCCGTTCGTCGTCGCGGGCGTGTTGTGGAGGTTCGCTCACGACCGGTTTCGTCGGTTCGCTCTGGCTGTTCGTGCTCTTGACCTTCGCCGCGCTCGCGACCTACGCCCTGTATCCCGCGGTGCCGCCGTGGATGGCGAGTCAGAACGGCTATCTGCCGCCGACCGCCAAGATCATCGACGAGATGTGGACCCATGTGCGGCTCGGCAACGGATCGGGGATCTTCTCGGGTACGGGCCACTTCGCCGACCCGATCGCGGCGGTGCCCTCGTTGCACGCCGCGTACCCGATGCTGCTCGCGCTCTTCTTCTGGAAGTCGGTCGGACGTTGGCGCTGGCTCCTCGCGCTCTATCCGCTGGCGATGGGATTCACGCTCGTGTACACGGGTGAGCACTTCGTCATCGACATCCTGCTCGGATGGATGTACGCGACCGCGGTCTTCGTCATCGGCAATCGGTTGTTCGATACGCTACGAGGAACGCCGCGCCGGTTCGCGCTCGTCGACGCGCGCTGACGGCTCGACGCGGTGGTGTCGCGCATAGTCGTCAGCAGTCGGGTGCGGCGATGGTGCCGTCGGCGCATGATCGTGCGGCAGATCGTCGTGTGCGCGAGCTGCGCGGGTGTCACCCGGGCTCGAGTGAGATCGGCGCCGGTGAGGTCGGCGCCGGTGAGGTTGGCGTGGCGGAGGTCGGCGCCTGCGAGGTCGGCGTAGCTGAGCACGGCGTCGCGCGAGATCGGCGTGGTTGAGCCGCGCGCCGACCATGGTGGCTCCACTCAGATCGGCGCCGCGGAGATTCACGTTGGTGAGGTCTGCGTGGTCGAAGTCGGCGTCGAACAGTCCCGTTCCAGCGAGGGACGCACCGCGCATGTAGTTGCCGGAGCACGCCGCTCCCGGTTGGATCGGGCAAGCACCGATCCGCGAGCTCTCGGTTCCGGCGCAGCTCGCGAAGCAGCAAGCCGCCGAACGGCAGCGACCAGGAACGACCGGCGGCCGCCCGACGCACGTCGAGCACCATGTCCCTGCGGCGAGTGCGTTGCCTTCCGATCGGGTCACGTTCGGGGGCGTCGGGCCAGACGGGCGGAGGATCGTGACACCGTCGACGCGGGCGACACGGTGCCAGCCGTTGCGGCGCAGGAAACGCTGCGAACCGTGGGAACCGGCTCGGTGGAGCGAAGTGCGCGTGGCGCTGGTCCGCGGTCGACATGTCGGCGATGAGGACCGGCGGTGAGTCCGCGGAGGTCTCGGTAGAAGAGATCGGCGGCGCCCGGGCACCGCGTACCGCGTCCCGACGCGGCTCGGTGGTCGCCCACCCGAGACGCCGGTGATGAACCCGGTCGTCGCGAAGCGTGTCGCCGGGAGGCGCGCCGGAGCTCCAGTACACCTCGGGAGCCTGGCCCCACACGAGCACCGCTGCACCGGGCGCGGTGTGGTGCGCGACGTACGTCGCGACGTCGAGCGCGACCTTCGTGTCGCGGTTGTCGCCGTTCGTGAACGCGGGGACGACGAACCAGAGGGTCGTCGACACCACCGCGACGACCGCGACGACCGGGCAGCACGCGCCGCCGGTCGCTCGTCGCCGAGCGAGTCGAGCGCCCGCGTCGCGAGCAGCGCGAGCGGCGGCAGGAGCTGCAGGTAGTAGTGCGGGAAGAAGCGGAAGCCGATGAGCACGGCCACCACCCCGGAGAGCGAGCCAGAGCCACAGGTCGAGATCCTGGCAGGCGGTGTCGCCACGCCCAGGGCAGGAGCACGACGAGCGCCGCGCTGCCGAAGAGGAACCAGCCCGTCGCGTGCGAGCCCGTTCGAGAAGGCGTATCCGATCGCGCCGCTCACGTCGACGTAGCCGCCGTTGCCCGTGAACACCCAGTGCGCGAAGTCGTGCGGTCCGAACGCGACGCCGGCGACGACGATCGGAACGACGAACGCCGCGCCCAGGAGCGCGAGACCGCGCCCGCGACGGGTCGCGCCACGCGACGTACGCGAGCGGGAGCGAGCGCGAGGGCAGCGGTCTGCTTGGTGAGCGTGGCGAGCGCGAGCGACGACGCCGGCCCCGACCGGTCGTTCGCCGTACCGCGAGCACGAACGCGACGGTCATCAGCGGGAGCATGAAGATCTCGAAGTTCGCCGCCTGGGCGTCGGCCGGCGGGAACGCGGCTGGCCGCGAGGAGGTAGGCGACGCCGGCGGCGAGGGCGGCGTGTCGCCACGTGAACCGGCGGCGGGCCTCGAGCGCGAGGAGCAACGCGGTCGCGACCTGTGCGAGCACTGCGATGAGCCCGGACCGGCGGCCAGGTCGTCGGTGCCGGTGATGCCGGAACACGGCCGCGTACACGTACGGGACCACCGGCGGCTTGCGGTCGACCGTGTCGACGTAGAGGCGGCCGCCGTCGGTTCAGGACCTGCGCCTGCGTCGCGAGGTAGGCCTCGTCGGAGTTGAAGACCCGGTCGGAGAACCCAGGGAGCCGCAGGGCGACGGCCAGGACGAACAGCAGCACCACGAGCAGTCCGACCGACGTCGCGGCTCGGGCGGCCACGATCAGCGTCAGGACGCGTGCTGCCCTGCTCCGCCCTCTCGGGCGTACCTTTGGCGGCCTGTGACCGTCGCCCCACCCACCCGCACATGATTGCCCGGATCCGTGCCGCGGTTCGGACGGCGCTGTTCGTGCTCCTCGTGCTCACCCTGTGCGGCTTCGCCACGACCGCCCGGGTGCGGCCGCAACCGGCTCCGCCGACGCCCGCGTATTCGCCGCCGCCGCGCAGAGGAGTCGCCGTTCAACCATCCCGACCAGTTCTGTTTGCCGAGCGCCAACCACTTCGACGCGGTCGCGGCGACCGCTGCGCAGCTGCGGTCGCAGCCGGCGGTGGTCGTGTGGCTCGCCGAAGCCGGTGCCCCGGGCGGGCGGACCGAAGCTGCGGCAGCCGAGGCGTTCGGGCGGATCGTGCAGCAGTGCGGCGGCATCGGTGGCCGCCCGTTCGAGGTCCACGTCGTCCAGCGAGACTGGTGGATCGCGGGCACCGACTGCCGTCGCCGCCCTCCGCGTTACATCCGATGATGGTGGTCGCGACCGCCACTCCGCTCGCGGCGTCGTGCATCGTCCGCGACCAACGGACGATCCTGGTGACCGGCGGCGACGTCTCGAACGCAGACCTCACGGGTTCCGGCGGGAGGTTCGTGGCCGACGCCCCGACCGAAGGCATCGACACGGCACGGCTGCTCGCCCTCGTCGAGAGCGGACGACTCGACGGCAGGAAGGCGGCGATCGTCGCGCCACCCGACGCGACCGGCGCCGAGTTCCGACACGCCGCGCTGCGCTGCGCTGGCCACCAAGGGCATGCGACCCGTCGCGCTCGTGAACGCAGACACCGTGTTGGAGCCGACCCTCGATCTCGGAGCGTTGCCGTCGCTCGAGGCGTCGACCGCGGCGATGGGTCGAAAGCCTGCGCTCGATGTGTACGGCTTCGACGCCGCCAGCGCCTCGATCCCCGCCGCCCTCGACGCGGAGCCGCCGGCCACCGCACGGCTGCTCCGTTCGCTCCGTCTCCACGCCTTCTCGCCCGTGTCCGACCCGTCGTCTCGCGCTCGTTCGGAACCGAACACCTTCTCCTCGATGTGCAACCGGGCGGCGGTCGACGAGCCCGCCGCCGCGCAGGGACCCGACGACCACGACCACCGAGCCGCAGCCTCCGCTCGATCCGTCGTACCTCTCGACCGCCGACGTCTGCCTGCTCATGCGCATCGTGACGCGAGGACTGTTCGCAGCCGGTCCGACGCTCGATCAACGAGCGCTGATCACCGCGCTGCACCGCCTGCCGTACCTCGACCAGGCCGCGCCGGCCGGCACGCCGAAGCCCCGTCCGAACCAGATCGTGAACGAACCGGTGCGTCGGATCGAACAGGTCGTCGTGCTCGACCAGGCGCAGCTCGCGTGCCCGTCACCGAGCGCGAACTCCACGACGTACGCAGCCCACGCCGACGGTCGCATGCTGGACGACGGCGCCCGGGTGGGACGACGGCGGCGTCGTCGTGAACGTGCCGCTCGCGACACCGAGAACGCCGGTCAGCCACTGAACGTGCCGCCGCCCGAACTCCGGGGAGACCGCGACGCGTCGCGCCGTCGACGACACGGTGGTCGCACGAGTGCTCCGGACGCCGACCACCACGAACGCCACGAGCAGACTCACCGGCGCCACGTAGGTCAGGAGCGGTCGGAGCGCGGCGTCGATCGGCCCGGCGTTGACGGCCAGCGGCAACTTCAGGGCGGCGAGCATCACCACCGATTGGATCCAGACGACCGCGCCGAACGCGTTCAGGCTGTCGGATGCGAACATGGGCAGGCCCCAGGCCGCGTACCACGGGTAGGCGTATTCGGCGCCGATCGGATACGCGGCGAGTGACACGCCAACCGCTTCGTCGGTCCGCGCCCGACGCGCGGCGCGCCACCCGCAGCCCGATCGCGAGGACGAGCACCGTCGCCATCCCCACATAGGAGAAGGCGATGAGCGTGTCGTTCGCAGCGAGCGGGTTGGGCACGTTCGCGCCACGCGTCGTGTCGGAGCAGCCGATCGAGGACGCCGTTCCACGGGGAACGCGTTCGTCACGGTTTTGTCGGCGCCAGTGAGCACGTGCGACGCGCTGGCCACGACAGGGAGGTAGCCGGCGACCACGACGGCGCCGGCAGCGGCGGCGATCGCGAGTGCGGTGCGCCGCAGTTCGTGCCGCCACGCCCAGACCAGCAGACCGATCAGCGCGAGTCCGGCGGTGAGCTTCACGAGGACGGCGAGGCCAACCAGGGCGCCTGCCTCACGCGGGATGTCTCCGGACCGCGAGGATCGTGGCACCGAGGAGGAGCCCGCCGATCAGCATGTCGTTGTGTCCACCGTTCACCACGATGACCGCGAGCACCGGGTTCAGGCCTAGGAAGGCGACGGCAGCGGTGCTGCGCGTCGTGCGCCACACCACGATCAGCACGGCCGCGAGTGCAAGCGCGGCGATCAACTGGAAGTACAGGCGCGGCGGCGAGCGCTGATGGTCCTGCGATCCAGGCCCCGAGCGCGGCGACACCGACGAACACCGGACCGTAGACCGATGCGCGGTGCGCCCACCGCGGGCTCACCCGTCGGAAGAACGGATCGCGCCGGAAGTCGGCTGGGGTGTGCTCGTACGGACTGACGCGGTGCTCGGTCAGCATGCGGCCGTACATCGTGTACGACCACACGTCGTTGGAGGTACGGGGCGGCGAGGTGACCGCGGCGCCGATCGTGATCGCGATCGCGACGACAACCGGTGCGATGCCGAGGCGAGGACTCCGGTGCTCGATGACGACGAGCAAACCGGCAACCAGTGCGATCGTGAGCACGATCGCGACCGACCCCACCGAATGGCGCGGCGCCTGCAGGAGCACCAGGTTGCCGACGGTCGCCGCGACGAGGAGCAGCACGCGCGGCGCGGCACTCGGCGGTGTCGCTCCCCGCTGCCGCCCCACACGAGCACATTCATCGAAGCAACCTGAACCAGAGATGAATCTAGGCACCGTCGGGCGGCGCAGCCGGTAGACCTCGCACGCCGTGCACCGTGGCCACCGAGCGTGTACCGGTTACGGACGAAGCGCTCGACCGGTGGAACGAGCGACAGCGGGATAGCTTGCGGTATCCGCGCAGGCCCTTCGGTCGACGTGTCGAAGAACAGCCGCGGGGATGGGCGGCGAGCGATCGGAGGAAGGTGCTCGCGGGCGCCCGGAGTCGCGTCGTGCGAGTCGCTGCGGGCCGTTCGGCCGGCCCGCGGTCTTGCCGGTGACGAAGTCGGTGTTCACCATGCTGCCCCCGGGCGCGCGGCCGGACAGCCAGTAGACCTCGGGTGCGTTGCCCCACACGGTCACCCGATCGCCCGGCGTGCGTGTGTGCCGCGGCGTACGTGGCCATCGCCTGGACCGTCGGATCGAGGCCGGGTGGGCGAGAGCGCGAGGACCCAGGCCGCGATCGCGGGCGCGGCGACGACCACGACGAGCATGCGCCGCGAGTCGCCGGTCGGCACGCGGCGGCGCCGAGCCCGGCGAGGAGGCACAACGGCGGCAGCACCTGCAACCAGTAGTGGCCGAAGAAGCGCCAGCCGGCGGCGAACGCGACGAGTCCGGTCGCGAGCCACAACCAGAGGTCGAGGTCCTCTCGGTGCCGGCCGCGCCGCAGGACGCAGCCACAGTGACGCGACGTTCGCGAGGACGAACAGCTCGAGCGCGAGGCCACCCCGTTCGCCCGACGTTCTGCGACTCGCCCAGTGCGAGCACCGATCCGTTCCCGGCGAAGGTCCAGTGCCAGAACGCGCCGAACGGCACGACGAGCGCGACCGCGAGCGATCGTCGCCGCCGTCCCGCGAGCACGAGCGCGCACCCGTTCCGGCCGGCGACCGCTCGACCACCAGGCCGCGTACGCCGCCGGCACGACGCCGATGATCCAGGTCTGGCGGGTGAGCGTCGCCACGCCGACGAGGACCCCCGCCAGCGATCGCGCTGCGGCGGCTGCCGATCCGTGCCGCAACGAGTGCGGCGCAGCCCGGGAGGAGCGCGAGGTGCGCGAAGTTCGCGGCCTGCGCGTCGGTCGGTTGCAGCGCGGTCGCGCCGGCGATCGAGCAGCCCCGCCGCCCACCATCCGGCCGTCGCGCCGCCCGCACCGCCGCGCGCCGTACGCGAGGACGAGCGCCGGCGCGGCCAGGCACAACGCGGCGACGACGTGCAGCGGACGGAGATCGCGCGAGCCGGTCGACAGGAAGGAACCGGCGTAGACGAACGCCGGGATCGGTGGCTTGC
Source organism: uncultured Actinomycetes bacterium (assembly GCA_963697125.1). Lineage (GTDB taxonomy): Bacteria > Actinomycetota > Acidimicrobiia > IMCC26256 > DASPTH01 > DASUAS01. The sequence continues at coordinate 29,919 of CAVOMW010000012.1, read as the reverse complement.
GGTCGATGACGTCGCGGTAGAGCGTGCCGCCGCGCTCGGACGACCATCCCGGCCGTCGCGATCGCGCGCCTCGTCGGAGTCGAACAGCTGGTGCAGGTACCCGGGGAGGTGCGCGAGCAGCGCCGCGAACGACGATCGACCACGACGCCGAGCCACCAGCCCCGGCCGACGCCGCCGAGCCCGTCGGCGGCCGACGTCGAGCGTCGCGTGTCAGTGGGTGCCGACACGCGCGAGGATCCTCGGTCGTGCGCACCACCGCGCGAGCCGTGCTCGCATCGCCGTCGCCCGCTGGTCGACGCTCGCTGATCGGCGTCGGGCTGACGACGCTCAGCTTCGTGAGCCTCGTCGAGGTGCACAACCAGGTCGTGCTCGCCGTCGCCGTGGTGGTGGCTCGGGCTCATCGGGATCGCAGCGACGGGGCTGGCGCTGGGGTGCACCGTGGTCGGCCCGCCGTCGCCGCGACGCCGGTTCGTGACGCGCCGGAGCACGAGCTCGAGCCCCACCGCGGCGAGGACGAGCACGCAGCGGCCCGGCCTCGACCCGGAATCGGTTGTTCTCGCGGTAGTCGAGCGCGTTGCCGACCACGACCGACCATGACGAGCAGGATCGCCGGCGACCGTGCACGACGCGTGCGGAGCACCCGGTCGCGCCGGCGGCGGCGCCAGCCGGCGACGACGCCGTAGACCGCGAACGCGACGAGGCCAGGAGCGTGTAGCTGATCGATCCGAGCGCTTCGCCCCACGGGAACGCGACCGCTCGAGCGGTGAAGCGCGCCGGGTCGTTCCATCCCGTCGCGACCGGGCGGAGGAGCACGAGACGATCGAACCAGTCGGCGTACCCGGCGATCGGACGACGATCGGCGCGGAGCTGGAGCGAGTCGTCACCGGGCTCGGCCCACACGGTGTACGCCGCGAGCTCGGCGCGTGTGATCGCGGCCGCGCCGCCGTGGCGGAGCAGTTCGACCGAGTCGTGCTGGTACTGCGACGCGACGTCGGTGTACAGCGACGCGTTGAAGTTCGGCTTGCCGGTCGACTTGTACAGGCGATCGGTCGCGGCGATCGCCGTAGTGCGTCGGGTGCGGGAACGCGGCGGTGTACGCCGACGGCGCGCGGAACGCGACGCGGCACGCAGACGCGCTCACCGTGCCGTCGGCGACGAGTCGTGCGACACTCCGACTGCGACACGCCCGGCGTGCGCGATGTACGACAGGTTCATCCCCAGCCAGGAGCTGTTCGTCCAGCTGTCGAACACGACACGTTCTTCACCGACCACGCGCCGACGACGCACCAGCGGCACCGCGGCGATGGCGGCGATGCTGGCGCGTCGAGAGCGAGAGCTGACGCCACACGACCACGAGCACCAGCACCATGAGCACGATGTGGAACGAGCTGCGCAGCAGCACGAGTGCGCCGAGGCTAGCCGGCGAAGATCAGTCCGTCGCACGTGCGGCGATCGGCGGCGAAGCGGGCGAGCGCGAACAGCGATCGAGCGCGGTCAGCGAGCATCTGGAGCTCGGTGTAGAAGAACCAGCTCTCGGTGAGGATCGTCTCCGGCGCGATCAGGAAGAGCGCAGACGATCGACGATCGCCCAACCAGGGCGGACGCCGAGGCGCGGCATGGTGGCGAACAGCAGCAGCGCGGTGGCGAGTCCGGCGACAGGCCCAGATGAGCGCGAGCGCACTCTGCACGAGCGCCGCCGGGAAGCCGAACGATCGCGGCCGTGAAGAGGTTGAACAGCGGCGGCTGGCTGTGCAGGTAGAAGATGCTCGTGAACGGGCTCGTCGCGGAGCAGTCGGACGTCGAGCAGCTGGTACGCGTTGTGCAGCAGTCCGTCGTCGTAGCGCACGCCGGCGGCGAAGACCGCGACGCGCGAGACGACGAAGACCGCGATGATGACAGCGTCGGCGTCCGGAGGTCGTCGTTGCGTCGGCCGCAAGTGCTCTCGTGGTCACCGCGAAGCGCCGGAGGTCACACCAGCGGCGTGCAGCACGGCCGAACTGTACTGTTCGCGCCCGCTTCGGGTGGCTGCGCATCGCCCAGCGCGATGCACGGCCTGCCATGATGTCGCCGGTGATGCATCCGTGAGCTGACGATGATGACGAACGCAGTGATCGCTTGGTTCGCGGCCGCAGGTGGGCCGCACTGGCCCACTCGTCGTCGATCGTCTCGACCTCGATCCCTCGTGCTCGTAGCCTCGATCGGCTGGCGCAGGCCGCGCCGTCGGCCGCGCGCGCGTCCCTCACCGGGTGCTCATCGTGTCGGTCCCGACGCTCACGTGGAACGACCTCGATCCCGCCGTTACGCCCAACCTCTCACGGTTCCTCGATCGGGCCGCGATTGCCGACCTCGCGACGCGTGCCGATCGTCAGCCCGCCAACCTCGGCGCCGCCTACGTGACCGTCGGCGCCGGTACGCGCGCAGCCGGTGACGAGGCGACGGATGGCGAGGGCCTCGAGGCGGACGAACGCTTCGGCACGGTGTCGGCCGGTGCCGCCTACCGGCAGCGCACCGGCGAGCGCCGCCCGGGCCCGGCATCGTCAACCTCGGGATCGCCCGCATCGAGGGCGCGAACTCCTTCCTGCTCTACGGCGCAGTCCCCGGCGCGCTCGGTGACACGCTCACGGCCACGGCTACTCGACGGTCGGTCGTCGCGAACGGCGACGGCGTGCCACCGGACGCGACCGCGTCCGCTCCGGCGTACGCCCGCTCGGCCGTCGGTTCGCTCATGGGCGAGGATGGTCGCCTCGCCGACGGCGCAGTCTCCCGCTCGCTGCTCGAGCACGACGCCGCGGCGCCGTTCGGCGAGCGACTTGACCAACGCGCGGTCGTCGACGTGCCTTCGCTCGACGGGTGGACGGACCGAGCTCGGTCGCACTGGTCGAGGCGTCCGACCTCGTCCGGGCCGATCGTGCGTCGTCGTTCGCCACCGCCGACGGCGCGTCCGGCTCCGTCGCCAGGCGCTCCACTGGAGCGACCAGTTGTTCGGGAGCGCTCCTCCGCCACGTCGATCTCATCGCGTGATGCCGTGCTCGTGGTTGCGCCGGTGCCGCCCACCGGCAACCGGTCGCTCACCGTGGCCGGGCTCGCGGGCTCCCGGCGTCGACCCGGGCTTGCTCCGATCGGCGACGACCCGCCGTTCTGGGTTCGTGACCCTCGCCGACGTCGCGCCCACCGTCCTCGACCAGCTCGGCGTCGCCGCGCCGAGTCGATGGAGGGACGACCGATGCGCGACGACGCCGGGCAGGGCGAGCGCCGCCGACCGGCGGGCGCTGCTCGAGCAAGCGAACGCCGACGGTCTCCTCCGCGACGACCTCGTGAACCCGGTGACCGCGGCCGTCCTGTGGACCGCGATCGTCCTCGCCGTCGCAAGCGCGCTGCTCCTCGTCGTTGTGCCGGTCGTTCCTACAGCGTCGCCCGTGGCTCCGCCCGTGTTCCAGTGGGTGGCGCTCGCGCTCATCGGTTTCCTCCTCGCGACGATGCCGGCCACGTTGTTCCACTTCGGGGAACACGGCGGCAAGGCGGCGTTCTGGATCGTTCGTCTCGTGTTCGCCGTCGTGTTCGCCGCGCTCTGTCGACTCCTCGGCGCGCCGGCGAGAGCTCGACGCGCTGCTCTGGGCACTCGGCGCGCTGCTCGCGGTGAACGTCGTCGACCAACTCACGGGAGGCCATCTCGAGTTCAACTCGGTGTTCGGCTACTCGGCGACGGTCGGGATCCGCTTCTCCGGCATCGGCAACCAGTCGTCCGCGCTCCTCGCCACCGCTGCGGTGCTCGTCGCCGCCTTCGTCGCGTGGCGATTCCGAACGACCGTCGGGCACGCGGATCGCCCTCGCAGTGCTGGTCGTGTCCTTCGTGGCGATCACCCCGCCGTTGTTCGGGCAGGACTTCGGTGGCACCCTCGCCGCCGCGCGGGCTTCGCGCTGCTGGCGTGGTTGCTGCTCGGACGGCGGGTCACCGTGAAGGCGGTGCTGGCGATGGTCGGCATCCTGCTCGCGAGCGGCCTCGTCGTCGGCTTCCTGGACCTCCTCCGGCCGCACGACCAACGAACGCACGTCGGTCGCTTCTTCGAGAAGGTGGGGAACGAGGGGTTCTCGGGCTTCTCGTCGGTGATCGAGCGCAAGAGCGGCGAGAACGCGGCGACGTTCTCGAGCACGATCTATCTCGTCCTGATCGTCGTCGTCCTGATCGCCGGCGTGCTCCTCTGGCTGCGGCCGCCCCGACCGCTCGTCGCTGCCGTCGCGCGGTGCCCGACGCTGCGGCCGGCGGCGATCTCGCTCGCGGTGCTGATCCTGCTGTCGTACGCGCTCAACGACTCCGGGACTCTCCATCCCCGCGATCATGCTTGCGCTCGTCACCGCCGCGACGACGTTCCTGCTCTTCGAATCCAACGACGAGCGACACACCGCGGAGCCACCTCGCCCAGTTCCACCACCGACGCCGCGCAGATCGACTCGATCACACACGTTCTTCGACCGCCACGGGCCGAAGACGATCGTGTCGCGAGGTTCGTGCCGATCGTCCGCACGTTCGCGCCGGTTCCTCCGCTCCAACGTCGTCGGCGTGGCGGTGCGGGATGCACGCCCCCGTCGTGAAGCGCTGAAAGGCCAGCCGAAGCGCGGAATGCACCGGCCGCGGCCGGGTTCACCGACCCGTGCGTGTCGTCGCGATCTCCGGGAGCCTGAAGCAGTCATCGGCGAACTCGGCGCTCGTGCAGGACCTGGCCGATCTGGATCCCGAACTGGTCGAGGTGTGGGGCCAGCTTGGTGAGCTCCCCCACTTCACCCCCGACGGCGACGGCGGCGCGCCGGTCGAGTCGCTGCGCGCCGCGGTCGCGGGCGCCGACCTGGTCCTGCTGGCGACGCCTGAGTACGCCGGCGGCATGCCCGGCTCGCTCAAGAACGCGCTCGACTGGTTGGTCGGCAGCGGCGAGCTCTACGACAAGGACGTCGCGATCGTGAGCGCCGCACCGAGTCCCGAGCGCGGCGCGAACGCGCGGCGCTGGGTCGAGGAGACCGTCGGCTTCCAGGGCAGCCACGTGGTCGCGTCGTTCACCGTCACCAAGGACGACGACCCCGCGGCCGTGCTCACGGCGGGTCGTCGACGCGCCCAGTCGCGCCAGCCCTCGGGCACCGGCGGAATCGGCGATGATGCGTTCGAGGAGCTCGACATCGGCATCGCGGGTCACCGTGCCGAGCTCCACGAGCGTGATTCCCTCCGCCGTCGCCAGCGCGGGGATCACCGTGATCTCGTCACCGGCGCCGACGTCGCCCTCGCGGACGATGCGGAGATAGGCACCGAACCGGGCGGCCTCGTCGAAGCGGTCGACGAACTCGGCGTCGCCCATGCGGATCCCGAGCTTGAAGCACGGTTGCCGGGGCTGTGCCACCTCGAGCTCGGTCGTGCCCACGAGCCAGCGGCTGCCGATCACCAGCGCGCCGAGGTCGATGCCCTCGACGGTGAGGTTCTCGCCGAACGTCCCCGGCCCAACTCCTGCCCACGGTCCCGTCCCAGCTCGCGCGACCACCACGCGTAGTCCTCGACCGCGTACGCGTAGACCGCCTTGTCCGGGCCGCCGTGCACGCGCCGGTCGGCCTGGTCGTCGCCGACCAGGTTCACGCCCCGCACCGCGACCCGCCCGGGAACGGGCTCCTTCCAGATGCCGGTGGTCACCGCGCGCCCGTGCCACTCGACCGTGCGCACCGCCCCCACGTTCACCGACACGACACTCCCGCGCTCACGCTGGCCACGGGGCACAGTCTTGCCGACCGATCGAGCGTTACATGCTGTGTGCAATACTTGCAGTATGCAAGTCTCAGACCAGGAGGTCGTCGACGCCGTCCTCCGGGCATCCCGGGTGCTGGTGGCGGTGGCCGTGCGCTCCCTCGCCGCGGTCGACCACGACGTGACCCTCCCCCAGTACCGGGCGCTGGTGGTGCTGGCCAGCCGGGGCCCGCAACGACCCACCGGGCTGGCCGAGGCGCTGGCCGTCCACCCCTCGACCATCACCCGCCTGTGCGACCGCCTGGTGGCCAAGCGCCTCGTGCACCGCGGCGAGGCGCCCGCGAACCGGCGGGAGGTGGCGATCCGCCTCACGCCCAAGGGTCGTCGGCTGGTCGACGCGGTCACCCTGCGCCGCCGGGAGGAGATCGCGACCATCGCCGCCAACATCCCCGCGCGCGAACGCGCCGCGACCGTGCACGCGCTGCACGCGCTCGGCGAGGCCGCCGGTGAGCCCGCCGACGCCGCGTGGTTCACGGGAGACACGCTGTGAGCCCGGGCGAGACCACCCGTCGCTTCCGCGACTTCGCTCGTCGCTCGCACGAAGTGGTGCGTGCTGGCCGCGATCACCGGCGCGGTCACCGGATTCGCCGTCGCCGGGTTCGATCGCATCGTCGTCGACGGGCTGCTCGACCGGGTGTTCGAGTTGTCGCCCTGGGTGATGGCGTGGATGCCGCTCGTCGGGCTGACGTTGTCGTGGCTCCTGCTCACACGCGTCGGCGGCACGCGCGACGCGGGCATGACCGACCTCTACCTGAAGGCCTTCCACGACGACGACAAGCAGTACAAGCTGCGCGAGATGCCGGGCCGCATGCTGGCGGCGATCGCCACGCCCGGGTTCGGTGGCGCGATGGGCCTCGAGGGCGGATCGATCTACCTGGGCTCGTGGTTGGGCACGTTCCTGCAGCGCCGGTTCCCGCGCTTCACCGCAGGGAGCAGCCGACGGGTGCTCCTGGTCGCCGGCGCGGCGGCCGGCGTCGCCGCGGTGTTCAAGGCCCCCGCGACCGGCGCCCTGTTCGCGCTCGAGGTGCCCTACCAGGAAGACCTCGCTCGGCGGATGCTGCTGCCTGCGCTGGTCGCATCGGCGTCGAGCTACCTCGCGTTCGTCGCCGTGAACGGCATCACGCCGGTGTTCGCGGCCCACGGCGCCCCACCGCTGTCCTTCGCCGATCTCGCCGGCGCGATCGCGCTCGGGATCGCCGCCGGTGTCTGCGCCCGCGGGTACGCGTGGCTCGTGCGGCGGGCCAAGTGGCTCATCGAGAACGTGAGTCCGTGGATCCGCATCGTCGGGAGCGGTCTCACCATCGCGGCACTGTTCGCGATCACGTGGTTGCTCACCGACAAGCCGCTCGCGATCGGGATCGGGTACCACACGATCGACTGGGCCCTGAATCCCACGCGTGCGGTCTGGCTCGTGCTCGTCGTGCTGGTCGTGCGCTGCCTCACCAACGTCGCAACCGTCGCCGGCAGCGGCGTCGGTGGGCTGTTCATCCCGCTCGTCGTCGCCGGCGCGCTGCTCGGCCGGGTCGCGTTCGGCGTCGTCGGCGGCCACAACCTCACCCTGTTCGTCGTCATCGGCGTCGCCGCGTTCCTCGGTGCGGGGTACCGCGTGCCGCTGGCGGCGGTGATGTTCGTGGCCGAGACCACGGGTCGTCCGGGCTACATCGTCCCCGGGTTGCTCGCCGCGGTGGCCGCCATGCTGGTGATGGGCCGGGCGTCCGTGACCCAGTACCAGCGGAGCTCCCAACCGGGGAACACCGGAGCCGCCGCGCGATCGACGGTGGGGAGCACCAGCAGGAGTGACGCCCGTCGACATCGTCCCTGGTCAGGTCTACCGTGGTTCCGGCCATGCAGCAGATGGGCCAGCGCGAAAGGAGTGCGCCATGTTCGTCCAGGTGATCAGCGGCACAGTGACCGATCTCGACGCGTTCGAACGCCTCGGTGAACGGTGGAACGAGGAGCTCCGGCCCGGAGCCGTCGGGTACCTCGGCGTCACCGAGGGGACGACCGACGACGGCCGGTTCTTCGTGGCCGCCCGCTTCGAGTCGCCGGAAGCGGCGGCGAAGAACAGCGCCCGTCCGGAACAGGGCGCGTGGTTCGCCGAGATGGAGAAGGTCGTCGACGACGTGACGTTCCACGACTGCTCGCGCATCGAGACGCTCTTCGGCGGCGGCAAGGACGACGCCGCCTTCGTCCAGGTGATGCGCGGCCAGGTGAAGGACCTCGCCAAGGCGAACGAGATGTTCGCGCACGCCGCCGACGCGGAGAAGATCCTCGAGTGCAGTGCGGCCCGACGTGATCGGCGAGGTCGTCGCCATCCACGACGACGACGACGGCTACACCGACATCGTCTACTTCACCTCGGAGTCCGCCGCCCGCTCCGCCGAACAACGCGAGATGCCCGCCGACGCGCAGGCGCTCATGCAGCGAGTTCGAGTCGGCGCTCGAGGTGAGCGAGTACTTCGACCTGAAGCGCCTCACCCTGCGCTGACCTTCGACTCCCCGCCGCTCCGTTACCTGAGACGATAGGTCCGCGCGCAGCGTCCTGATCGTCGAGTCGCTCGCGCCACTCTCCGAACGGGCACTTCCCGAACCGGTGCGCGGAGCTCGCCGCCGCGTACGCGCAGCTCGGCTACCGCGTCGAACTGCTCACGAGCCTCGGTTGGTCACGCGACGCGCAACGTCCCGCGCCGCCGTTCTCGGTCAAGCGGTGGCGCTCCCGCGCGTGGCAGCTCCGGCGTCGCTTCCGCGACCCCTGGTTGCTCACGAGCGTCCAAGCGATCGAGATCCGAGCGTGCGCGCGACGGATGGTGCCGGCCCCCGACATCGTCGTCGTCCTCGCGTGGGACGAGATGCCGGCGCTCCTCGCCGCACTCGCTCCGCTCCGGGCGCGGTGGTTGGTGAACCAATTCCGGTCGTCGACCGAGTTTCCGAGATCACGTCTCGTCGACGCGTTCGTTCGACAGCGGGAACGGCAGCGGCGACGCGCCGGCGGCGCGGTGCGCATCGTGGTCGCGCACGAGCGGCTGCGGGCGACGTGGGTCGAGGCGGCGGCGTCCCTGGATCCCGTGGTCGCGCCGGTTGCCGGCGTCCGCGCCGTCGACGCGGTTCCCGACCACGCGCGGACAACTGGCCCTCCCGCCGAACGGCAAGCTCGCCCTGTTGTTCGGGGAGCCGACGCTCAAGCGGCGCGACGTCGTGCTCGCGGCCTTCGCCACCCTCGACGACTGGACGCTCGTCGTCGGCGGCCCGGTGGCCGACGGGCTCGAGCCCGGCCCGAGACTGGTCACGTTTCCCGGGGTCGTCGACGACACGACACGCGACCGCCTCTTCGCCGCGGCCGACCTCGTCGTGCTCAGCTTCACGCCCGACTACCGCAACGAGTCGGGCACCCTGATGGACGCGATCGGCGCGGGGAAGCCCGTCGTGTGCTGCGACGACGCAGCTGCGGCCGACGTGGTCGTGCGGTTCCACCTCGGCCCGCGCTACCGCGCCGGCGATGCCGCGTCGCTGGCCGACGCAGTGCGCCGCACGCCCGCCGCGCTCGATCCCGCCGATCTCGACGCCGCGCGCCGCGCACTCGAACCGCGCCGTGGTGCGACGTCAGCTGCTCGTGATGGGCATCATCGCAACGACCGGTTGAGCGTCAGGACCCGCGCGAATCAGGACCGGGTCGCGTCAACCTGGGTGGCGAGCTCGTCGGCGCTCTCGTACCAGGTTCCGTACGCGTCGACTGCCGAGAACAGGTCGGTCAGGCGCTCGACACGCGTACCGCACGTCGTCGTCGGTGGAGAGCATCGAGAGCGTGCTCGTCACTGCCACCGCGGGGCTCAGCGGGCCCACGTCGTCCGGACTGCGGGCGAGGAACCACGCACGCAGCGGGTACCGGCCGGGCCGTACCCAGGGCAGCTCGTTGCCGAGCTTCACGTCGCGGTCGAGCTCCTCGATCACGGCATGATCGAACGCGACGACCGGCTCGGGCACCACCAGCTCACGAGCGTCGAGATCGAGCAGCACCCGTGGCGTGTCCACCAGCGTCAATCCACGCTTCGCCAACCGCGGCTGCAGCACCTTCACGTGCTCGGAGAGCCCACCCGGGAGGAGCAACGCTTCGCCATCGCGCATGGTAGCGCGCTCGGCGTAGACCTCGGTGAGGCTGGGATCCGCGGGCTCGAGATCGGCCGACAGGTACTGGAGCAGCGTGGCGAGCACCCGGCCCCTGATCGCGACCGCACGAGTTGCCGGCCGCCGTGCACGAGCAACTTCAGCGACCGCGACGAACCGGCGCTCTTCGTGGTGGGAGTCCGCCCGAACGCGACCGAGTAGTTGTCGGGCACAGCGCCGGTCGTTGACCCGGGCGTCGGGGAAGAGCCGGTCGAGGACAGCGGCGGTCTCGGCGGCGTCATGCTGCACGCCGACGTGGTACTCGCCGAGCGCGTAGACGCGCGTGCCCTCCCACTGCGTGCTGTTCGGACGCGCCGCCTCCTCCGCCGGGGCCGCACATCGCCCCGGCGCCGGGAGATAGGTCCCGCGCACCTCGTCGCCGTCGAGCTCGTCGTCGGGTGCCGACTCGTCGACCGCCGCGACACCGTAGGGAGTGGCGGGGTCGAGTCCGGCCAGATCCCGCGCCAGGCACCGGCACCTGGTTGGCGCCCACCGACATCGCCTCGGCCAGGGTCCCTTCGGCGTCGAGCAGCAGAGCTGCAGGCGTCCCGGTCCCGTTGAAGGGGTCGGTCTCGGTGCCGTCGCGGAGCAGCATCGGCGCGCCCAGACCGTGCTGCTCGTTGAGCGCACGGTTCGACTCGGCGTCGCCCAAGGTGACGAACACCAACGACACGTCCTGTTCGGTCAGGACGGGGTCGAGCGCCGCGAGCTCGCTGGCGATCGTCACGCAGAACCCGCAGCCCGGGCTCCAGTTCACGAGGAGCGTGCGGCGGCCACGGAAGTCGGACAGCGAACGCTGCTCGCCGTCGAGATCGGTGAGGGTGAAGTCGTCGATCTCGTCGCCGACCTCGAGCGGTGCCGGCGGCTCCCACGGCTCACCCTCGTCCCACCCTTCGGGCATCTCCGGGGGCGGCCACGCCACGCCCTCCAGCAGGCCGTTGGCGCCGAGGTGGCGAGCGAACTGGAGCACGTCGCGCTCGACGACGTCACGGTCCACGCCGAGCACCTCGGTGAAGTCGTCGGTGAGCTCGGCCAGGGTCGCTTCCCCGTCGAGGAACCCGAAGATGAGCGCCCGCGGTCGGTTGAGGGCCATCACGCCGGCGTCGTCGCTGACCACGATCTGCTCGTCGCCGACCGTCATCACCTCGAGGTCGGGCACGAGTCGCGCGACGAACGAGAGGTCGATGTCGTCGGGGCTGACTGGCTGCGTGACGATCTCCATCGACAGACAAGGATATGCGCCACTGTCCACTACCGTTTCCCGTCGTGACCGTTGCTCCCGGCCTGATCGAGCGGATCGGGGGGGGGGGGGGGGGGGTTTGCGCAGGGGAACAGTGAGATTGCGGCGGGGTGACGCCGGAGTGCTCTACGAGACCGCCCGCGTGCTGCTCGAGGCGATGATGGACGACGACGCCGATCCGCTGGTCGCGTCGCTCGAGCTCGCGGGGCGCGAGCACAAGGCGGTGCCGATCGATCCCGGCGCGCTCGATCCCTACGACCTCGTGGTCGTGCTCGTGCGCAACCCGGCGTGGCCGGTCGACGCGATCCTCGCGTCGGGCGTGCCCACCTTCGACGCGGTGAACGCGCTCGACACGCCGTCCGCAGGGATGCACGAGCGACTTGTGACCGACCGGCACCGGTGCGCGTCCTCTGGCTCATCAAGGGGCTCGGGCCGGGCGGCGCGGAACGGCTGCTGGTCGAGCACGCCCGCGCCGGCGACCGCGACCGCGTTCACGTACGAGGTCGCCTACGTCCTCGACTGGAAGCAGCACCTCGTGCCCGAGCTCGAGGCGCTCGGCGTGCGCACCCACTGCCTCGGCGTGCGCTCCGAGCTCGACCCGCGCTGGGTGACGCGCCTGCGCGTCGCTGCTGCGCCGCGAACGCTACGACGTGGTCCACGCGCACTCACCGCTGGTCGCGTCGGTCGCGCGGCGTCGTGGTGCGCGCGATGCCGCGCGCACAGCGTCCGGCGTTCGTCTACACCGAGCACAACCGCTGGCCGTCGTACCGCACCGAGACCCGCGTGCGTCGAACCAGGTCACGTTCGGACTGAACGACGCGGTGTTCGCGGTGTCCGACGACGTGCGCGACTCGGTCTCCCGTCGCGACCGCGACCGGGTCGAGGTCGCTCGTGCACGGCGTCGACGTCGACGCGGTGCGCGCCGACCTCGCCGAGCGCGACGCGATCCGGCGCGAGCTCGGCGTCGAGCCCGGCGAGTCGCTCGCGGTGACCGTCGCCAACCTCCGCGCCGGGCAAGAACTACCCGGGGCTCATCGAGGCCGCGCGACATGGTCGTCGACGCGGGCGTGCCCGGTCGCTTCGTCACCGCGGGCCAGGGCCAGTTCGAGGACGAGATCGCCGCGCCTGCACCGCGCGAGCGGGCTCGGCGACCGGTTCCGCCTGCTCGGCTACCGCGACGACACGACCCGGCTCATCGCGGCCGCCGACCTCTTCGTGCTCGCGTCGCACCACGAGGGCCTGCCGGTCACGGTCATGGAGGCGCTGACGCTCGGCGTCCCCGTGGTCGCGCCCGCGGTCGGCGGCCTCCCCGAGGTCGTCGAGCGACGGCGAGAACGGGATCCTCGTGACCCCCGGCTCGCCGAGTGCGCCTCGCCGACGCGATCCAGCGCGCGCTCGACCCCGCGGTGCACGCGCGTCTCGTCGACGGCGCGCGGCCGACCGGCGACCGATTCTCGAATCGCGCGCCGCGGTCGCGCGCATCGAAGCGACGTACCAGCGCCTCAGCGCACGACGCGTCACTGACCGCGATCGCCGCATCGCGAGCCGGGCGTCACGAAGCAGCACGCGTGCCACGCGATCACGAACGCGGGCACGCACAAGAAGCGCGCGTCCACGCCGAGTCGCGGAACCCGGCCGACGCGCGCCACGTAGAGCACGACGCAGCACCGTGCGTCGACGAGCACGACCACTTCGGCGGGCGACGCGGGCTCGCCACCGCACGAGCGGGAGCGAGCAGCACCACCCCGAGGCACGCGATCCCGCCGACGACGGCGCCGGGGCGTCCGACGCCCCCGACCACCGCGGCGGCGACCACGAGCGGCCACGAACGCCCGGTCGACGCGCTCGACCGCGCGCGTCGGTCGAGCGCGAGCAACGCCACCGGCGCCGACCGCACCGAGCAGCACCTTGGGCACCTCGGTGTCGGGCACGCACACGTAGATCCCGATCGTGCTGACGCAGGAACAACACAGGCATCCACCGCGGCGCCCGCGCGGTCGACGACGGACGCCAACGGGCGCGCCGACGACGACCGCGACGAACACCGACCACCCGCATCCACAGCGGCCGAGCCGCTCGGCGAGCGGCGCCGCGCACGAGCAGCGCCCCGGCAACGAGCGACCACGACCTGGGTACCGTGCCCGCCCGCGTGTTCCTCGACCAGGCCGAGCCACCGCGACCAGCACCACGCCGAGCGCGACCACGCGATGCTCAGACCGGGCTGCGGCTCGCGAGGGCGAGCAACGACGCCGACGACGGCGACGATGCGGCGCCGCGATCGCCATCCACCGCGCCGACCGCGAGCACGACGCTCGACGCCGACCCCGACGGTCGCACCACGAACGCGAGCCCAGAACGCCGTCGTCGCGGAGCACGCTCGCCCATCGCCGTAGCATCGCACTCGTGGCAACCGGGCGCACGCGAGGCGACCGGTTCACCGTCGCGCACCTCACGACCGTCGACATGAGCCTGCGGTTCCTCGTGCTCGCGCAGCTGCGCGCCGTGCGCGACGCGCGGCGGCACGCGCGATCGGCATCAGCGCGCCCGGGACCGTGGGTCGCCGAGCTCGAAGCCGAGGGCATCCGCCACATCGCGCTCGCGCTCGTCGACGCGCTCGATGGACCCGCGGCCGACCTCCGCGCCGCGCGCGAGCTCTGGCGGATCCTGCGGCGCGAGCGCATCGACGTGCTCCACACCCACAACCCCAAGCCCGGGCGTGTACGGGCGCGTCGTCGGTCGGCTCGCGCGCGTCCCGATCGTCGTGAACACGGTGCACGGCCTCTACGCGCACCGAAGACGACCCGTCGCGCAAGCGCGCCGTCGTCTACGCGCTCGAAGGCGATCGCGGCGCGGTGCTCCGACGCGGAGCTGTTCCAGAACCCCGAAGACCTCGCGCTGATGCAGCGGCTCCACCTCACCCGTCACGCCCGGCTGCTCGGCAACGGCGTCGACCTCGCCCGCTTCGACCGCCGCGCGTCTCGCGCCGACGAACGGCGCGCGATCCGCGCGCGAGTTCGGGTCGACCGACGACGACGATCGTGGTCGGGTCGGTCGGGCGGCTGGTCGCGGAGAAGGGCTACCCCGAGCTGTTCGAGGCGATCGCCGGGCTGCCCGCCGACCGCTACGCGCCTCGTCGTCGTCGGCGGCGACCGACCCCGACAAGCCCGACTGCCCTGCCCGCGCCGTGCTCGACGCGGCCCGGCGCCGCGGGGTGCGTGTTCCTCGGGCACCGCGACGACGTCGACGCGCTCTACGCCGCCATGGACGTGTTCGTGCTCGCCTCCCACCGCGAGGGCTTTCCCCGCGGCCGCGATGGAGGCGGCGGCGATGGGGCTCCCGCGTCGTGGCACCGACGTCCGCGGCTGCCGCGAGGTCGTCGAGCCGGGCGTCACCGGCCTCGCTCGTCCCGGTCCGGGACCCGCGGCACTCGCCCGCGGCGTTGCGCGCACTCGGGCGATCACCGCCGAGCAGCGCCAGGCGCTCGGGGCGGCATGCCGCCAGCGAGCGCGTCGCACGCACTTCGACGAGCGCCGGGTGGTCGACGACCGTGCTCGAGACCTACCGCGAGGTCGCCGCTCGCAAGGGCATCCGCTCGACCTGATCAGCTGTGACTCAAGTCAAGTACCGTGGCGTCGACGAAGCTCGCCCTCGACAACGAGCACCAGCGAGTGCGATGATCACTCTCCGTAGTAACGGCCTGATCGGGAGCCATGTTCGTGACGCCTGGCAGGTGCGTTACGCGCCTCCAGGCCTAGCGGGGAGGCGACCGATCGGCCGGGAGGCAGACCGGAAGCGGGTGGGCAACAGGTGGCGAACGCGCACGACCCCGGCACGAAGCGTCGCTCCGGTCCACGCCTCGGCTCGCTCGGCGCAGCCAGAGTCCGCGGCGACTACCCCCTCGTCATCATCGACCTCGTCCTCGCTGCGTTCACGTACCTCGTCCTCTTCGACCTCCGCTTCGACTTCTACGTCCCCCCGACTACTGGGACCAGCTTCCAGCTCTTCCTGCCGGTGGCGTGCGTCGTGAGCGTGGTCGCCATGTGGGCCTGCGGCTGCTACGGCCGCACCTGGCGCCACGCCAGCATCGACGAGGCCGTCCGCCTGCTCTCGGCCGGCGCCTGCACCGGCGCCGTGCTGATCGTCGCGTTCTCTGGGGCGAGCGAGCGCGTGCCGCTCACGCGTGCTCGATCGCCGGACCGATCCTGGCCACGTTCCTCTTCGGCCTGGTGCGCTTCCAGTCGCGCCTGTTCGCGTTCCGGCGCTCCGACGTACCCCGGCGCCGGCGTTCGCATCGCCGTCGTCGGCGCGGGCACCAACGGCGCCGCCGCGCTCCGCGAGATGCAGCATCACCCGAGCCTCGGCCTCGTGCCGGTGGTCGTCGTCGACGACGACCGCGGCGCTGCGGGGCCGCTCCATCCACGGGGTGCCGCATCGCCGGCACGCTCGACGACCTCGCCGAGATCATCGACGAGCACGACGTCCACCAGATCCTGCTCGCGATGCCCGTCCGCGCCGCGCGAGCGTGGTGCAGCACGTCGCCGACCGGCCGAGCCGGCCAGCGATCCCGGTGCGGGTGCTCCGCGACGTCGTCGTCGTGGGTCCACGGCATGCCCCGCCTGCGCGACGTGCGCGACCTCGACATCGAGGACCTCCTCGGGCGCGAGCAGGTCGACCATCGACCTCGAGCCCGGTCCGCGAGCTGCTGCACGGGCGGCGGGTGCTCGTCACCGGCGGCGGCGGTTGGATCGGCTCCGAGATCGCCCGGCAGGTCGCCGAGTTCGAGCCGGCGCGCTCGTGCTCCTCGACCACGACGAGACCCACCTGCACGACGCGCTGCAGACGCTGCCGGGCGTGCCGAGCCCGAGATCGCGCTGGGCGACATCCGCGACGCGTCGGTCGTCGACGCCGTCTTCGCGCCGGTGCGCCCCGAGGTCGTGTTCCACGCCGCCGCGCACAAGCACGTGCCGATCCTCGAGGAGCACCCGTGCGAGGCGATCCGCACCAACGTGCTCGGCACCGCTCAACGTCGTCGACGCGTGCGCGACGCTACGACGTCACGCACCTCGTGTGCATCTCCACCGACAAGGCGGCCGCGCCCACGAGCGTGATGGGCGCGTCGAAGTGGGTCGCGGAGCAGATCGTGCTCGACGCGCGCCGACGCGACGACGGCTACTGCTCGGTGCGCTTCGGCAACGTGCTCGGCAGCCGCGGCAGCGTGATCCCCACGTTCCAGCGCCAGATCGCCGCCGGCGGCCCGGTCACCGTCACCGACCCGCGCATGACCCGCTACTTCATGAGCACCGACGAAGCGGTGCGGCTCGTGCTGCTGCGGCCGCGGCGCACCGACGGCGACCACCACGTCCTCGCGCTCGAGATGGGCGAGCAGGTCAACATCTACGAGCTCGCCGAGCGCATGATCCGGCTCTGCGGGCTTCGCCCCCACGTCGACATCGAGATCGAGATCACCGGGCTGCGCCCGGGCGAGAAGCTGAGCGAGGCCGTGATCGGGCCCGCGGAGCAGCGCGCCGGTCCCGGGCCGGCCGATCCTCACGATCGAGCCCGTGCACCTCGACGCCGACCGTGCTCGCCGACGCGCTCGCCCGCCTCGAGGCGCTCGCGGTCGCCGACGACCACGTCGGCGCACGGCGCGGCCCTGCTCGAGGTCGCCGCCCCGCGCACGCGCCCGACTGGCTCGACGGCGAGCCGGCGCCGAGCGGCCTCGACCGCGCTGACCGAACGGGCCTGACCCGCGCCTTTCGGGCGGCGGGCGCACGCGTAGCATCGTCCGGATGCTCGCAGCGGTCGTGTTGGCCGTCGACGACGGCCAATCGCTGGCTGCTCGCCTTCTCGGTCGCGACGCTCGTCGTGCTCGCGGTGTGCGCGGCGCTCCGTCGCGAGGCCCGTCGCGCGGGGCTGGGCGAGCCGGCCGCGCAGGGCCAGCCGACAGCGCCGCAGCTCCGCCGGCGCGCGGGCGCGCTCCTCGCGGTCGGGCCGCTCGTCGGGCTCGTCTTCGCGCCCTCGTTCGGCGCGCTCAGCGTCACGATCGCGTTCGGCGCGGTGGTGCTCGCCGGGGTGGGCCTGGTGGCAGACCAGTCGACGACGGGCAACCGGCTCACGCTGATCGCCACCCTCGTCGCCGCGGGCGTCGCGGTCGCCGCCGGCGCCCGGTTCGGGCCGACCGGTGTCGACGCCCTCGACGTGCATCCTCGCCTTCGTGCTGATCGTCGCGGTCATCCGGAGCCGCCGACGGCATCGGCAACGCTCGACGGGCTCGCACCCGGGATCGGCATCGCCGCGTCGGCCGGCCTCTTCGCGCTCGCGGCGTTCGCGCACCAGGACGGCCTCGCCACCGTGCTCATCGGCTTCGCCGCCGCGTGCGTGGCCTTCCTGGCGTTCAACGTACGACCGGCGTCGCTGTTCGTCGGCCGCGCCGGACGCCTGGTCGTCGGGTGGACGCTGGCGGTCGGCGCGCTCGCGGTGCAGCCGGTCGCGGGTCCGTGGCGGAGCATCCTCACCCCCACGATCGTGCTCGGCTTCCTGCTCCTCGACGTCGCGTTCGTCACCCTGTCGCGGCTGCGCCACCGCCGTCGGCTGCTCGAGCACCGAGCCGACCACCTGGTGCACCGCTTGGGTCGCCTCGGCTGGAGCACCGGCGAGGTCGCGGCCCTCGTCGTTGTCGGGCAGGTGCTCCTGGCCGCGATCGCGGTCTTCACCGGCCGCGCGGTCGTGCCCGAGTGGCTCGGCGTCGCCGCGCGCCGGCGTCGTGTTGCTCGTCGTCGGCTCGAGGCGGGCCGGGCACGCTCGAGCGCGACCCCGCACCGGGGTTGAGCCGCCGCGCCTGGGTCGTCGTCGCCGTGGTGGTGGTGGGGCTCGTCGCCGCCATCCTCCCGACCGCGTTGGTGGCGAACGACGCCGCCAACCTGATGCTCGACGGGAAGGACGCCGCCAGCCGCGGCCTCGCCGCCGCCCGCGACGGCGACTCGACCTCGGCCCGCGCCTCGTTCGACGAAGCCGCCCGCACGTTCGGTCGGGCCAAGCGACCGGCTCGAGTCGGCCGTGCTCACCCCCGGTCTCGCGGTGCCCGGCGTCGCGTCCAACCTGCGCGCCGCCCGCACGCTCGCCGAGGTCGGCACCGATCTCGCCCGCTCGGGCGAGTCGATCACCACCGTCGGTCGATCCCGACGCGCTCGAGGTGGTCGACGGTCGCCTGCCCGCTCGAGGAGGTGGCCAAGGTCACGCCGGCGCTCGAGCAGGGCTCCGCCGCGCTCTCGAGCGCGCTCGCATCGGCATCGACACCTCGCCGACGACCCCTACCTGGCGCCGCCGGTCGCGACGCCATCGACAAGGTGCACGGACAGCTCGCGCAGGCCGAGCGTGAGGCCCGCCACGCCGCCGCCGCCGCCACGCTGGCGCCTGCGATCTTCGGTGGCGACGGGAACCGCACCTACCTGCTCGTCGTGCAGAACAACGCCGAGTCGCCGCGCCACCGGCGGGTTCATCGGCGAGCTACGGCCTCATCACCGCCGAGAACGGGAAGCTCCACGTGGGCGACCTCACTCGTCTCAACGTGTGGAACGACGCGTTGCGCGACCTGCCCAACCCCACCGTCGCCGCGCCGCTCGACTACCTGCGTCGCTACGAGCAGTACTCGCCCCAGACCACGCTGCAGAACGTGAACCTCTCGCCCGACTTCCCGAGCGTGGCGCAGGCGCTCACCGGACTCGCCGCGCAAGGCGGCGCGCCCGCCGGGTTGACGAACGTCGACGGCGTCGCTGGCGGTCGATCCTGCCGGTCTCGCCGCGCTGCTGGCGCTCACGGGCCCGGTGAACGTCGACGGCTGGGCCACCCCGATCGACGCCGACAACGTCGTCGACGTCGACACTGCGCGACGAGTACGCGGTCTACCCCGAGGACACGCCCGAGCCGCGTCGACTTGCTCGGGAACATCGCGCAGGCGGCCGTCGACAAGGCGACGTCGGGCACGCTGGGCAGCCCGGCCGAGATCGCCAAGGTGCTCGGCGCCGCGGCACACGCTGGGCACCTCACCCTCGCCTTCACGCGGCCCGACGAGCAGCGCCTCGCCGAGCAGCTCGACGTCGCCCAGGCGATGCCGCCGGTGCGCTCCGACTCGTTCGCGCTGACCACGTCGAACGTCGGCGCCAACAAGATCGACTACTACCTGAAGCGCGACGTCGACTACCGGGTCATGCTCCACCCGGAAGACGACCTCACCGAGGCAGACGCCCAGGCCGACGTGGCGGTGGACCTCGACAACACTGCGCCCGACGCCGGCCTGCCCCAGATCGTGATCGGCCCGTTCGACCCACGGTTCACGGCCGGCCAGAACCGCTCGTTCATCTCCGCTGTACTCGCCGCTCGCCGTTCCGTCAGGCGACCTGGGACGGCAAGCCCGTGCAGGTGGGGCCCGGACGCGAACGCGGCCGCAACGTCTACTCCCTCATCGAGAACGTGTTCTCGAAGCAGACCAAGGTGATGACGGCCAAGCTCGGCGGCAACGTCAAGCTGCACGACGGCTGGTACGACCTCGTCGTGCGCCAGCAACCCACCATCAACCCCGACCGGTTGCACGTCTCCGTCGACGTCCCCAACGGGTGGAAGATCGACAAGGCCCCGGGCATGGAGCGACCGTTCGCCCGCCGGGCGACCGCGTCGATCGACCTGGCCAAGACCACGCGGTTCCGTGTGCACCTCGTCCGCGATGTCGGCACCTGGGACCTCTGGGACCGGCTCGAGGCCGGTACGTGAGCGACGGCGACATCACCCGGGTCCTCGTCGTGTGCAGCGCCAACCAGTGCCGGTCGCCGCTGGCTGCGGCGATCCTCGCCGACCGATTGGCTCGACGCCGGATCGCCACGTCCGTGGAGTCGGCGGGGGTACGGGCCATGGAAGGCGTCGCGGCCACCGAACCGACCGTCGTGGCCGCGGCACGGTTGGGTCTCGACCTCTCGGGACACGCCAGCCGGCGTGCCGTCGCCGACGCCGTGCAGGCTGCCGACCTCGTGCTGACCATGGAGCGCGCGCAGCTCCGCGAGGTGGTCGTCCTCGACCCCACCGCGTTCTCACGCGCGTTCACCTTGAAGGAGCTCGTACGCCGCGGCGCCGACCTCGGCCCCGCGCCTCTCGATGCATCGCCGCTCGATCGGCTCGCGCTGGTGGGCGCCGGGCGACGACCGGTCGATCTCCTCGGGTCATCACGCGACGACGACGTCGAGGACCCCACCGGCAGCCGCTTCGCCGATCACGAGACCATGGCCCGCGAGGTGAGCGAGCTCGTCGACGAGATGGTCGAGCTCCTCTGGCCCGAGGAGTCGTAGTGCGTCAGGTGCAGGTGATCACCAGGTAGTAGTCGTCGACCAGCAAGCCGACCGGGAACGAGATGGTCCGGCTGCCGGCCGTGGCGTTGTTGATGGCGTTCGATGCATGGCAACCAGTGACGGTGCTGTGCGCAACGCCCGCAACCCAGCTGCAGGTCGTCTTCGACAACGTGAGCGTCGTGTCCAACAGGTCGCAGCTGGTGCGCGTGATGCCCAGGTTGGCGAGGGTGTCGACCGTCGTCGGCAGGTTGGCCAGGGTTGTGCCGCACACCGTGCTGAGCGACGGGAACGTGCTGTCGCAGCTGGTGGCCCAGGCGCTCGACGACGTCGGGAGCGCATTGCAGTTCCCGAGGATTGGGCAGGGGTTCACCTCGAGGTGGATCCTCTGGCACCCCGTCACGCTTCCGGCGGCGGCCGGCGAGCTGAGGCTGTCGAGGATGACCGGCGCGGTCCACACCCCGACCCCGGCCGCGGCCGCGCCCTTGATCAAGGTGCGACGGTCGACACCACGTCGTGCCGCCGCTGATTCGTCTCGCTCCACCTACCCACACCTCCTGAACACGAACTGTCGCCCTGGCCCACATCGACAGGGGGTGCCGAGCGTTGCGCACCTTCCGGGCCGCTCGTCAGAGCAGTTCGATCGCGCGCCGCGCCGCCAACTGCTCGAGCATAGGCTCCACGTCCGCGCGCACGGTAGCCGGGTCGACCGCGTGGACCGCCGCAAGCACGGCGACGAGGTCGTCGAGCGTCCGGGGATCGGCGAGCAGCTCCCAGAGCTCGGGACCGCTGCCGCTGAGCACGAACGGCTCGTCGTCGGACGAGACCGGGAGCAGCACCACCGTGTCGAGCGTGCAGCGCCACAGCACGTGCGGCGACGCGGTGGTACCGCGGCGACGGTCGGTCACGCCAGCAGTCCTTCGTCGGCCAGGTGCGCGGTGATCGCCACGAGGTCGTCGAGCATCTGCGCGCGGTCGAGGTCGAGCTCGATGGCGAGCTCGTCGGCGAGCTCCCCGAGCGACGTGGAGCCGTCGAAGAGCAGCCAGAGCAGGGTGGCCGGTGTGGTTGAGGAGGTGAAGCCGATCGGCGGCCTCGTCGAGCAACACTGCCTCGCCGTCGAGCTCCACGGTGAACACCTCGCTACCGCGCGCCGGCGCGACGTGTTCGTCGATCTGGTCAGGCATCGGCTCGCGCGTCCTCGACATCGAGCTCACCAGTTGCTCGATCGTCGCCACGGCGGCGGCGAGCGAGCCCACGGTGAGGCGGTAGCTGGGGACGACGCGCACGATCCCGGCGAGCTGCTCGAGCGCGAAGCGGCTCTGCTGGTTGAAGGAGAACGTGTTCTTCGCCAGCTCGATGAGCGCCTCGGCGCGCCCGATCGGCACGAGCTCGGTGGTCGAACCCTCGACGTATTGGGGGAAGACGAGCACGCCCGCGGGGCACGGATCCGCGACCGCACCCTCGCGGATGGCGTCGGGCGCCACCTGCCACTGGTTCTGCTTGTAGTCGTCGTCGCCGAGATCGGCGCGGGGTTCGAGCTCGGGGAAGAGGAACCATGAGCCCGGGTCGAGCGAGAGCGGCTTGGGGTAGGGCTGGATCAGGTTGGTGTCCGGGTGGAATGCGATGCCCTCGTCGCTGAGGTAGTCGAAGCCGGCGCGCACCAACCCCGCGGTCAGCGTCGACTTCCCCGACTCCATGTCGGCGGGGAGCACGATGCCGACACCGTCGCGCGCCACACCACCCGCATGGCACACGACGCCGTCCCATCGCTCGATCGCAACGGCGTTGAGCGTGTGCACCACCTCGTACACCAGGCGGCTCGCGCTCGCCGGCACTGGCGATCACGTCGTCGTCGGCGACGATCGCCCAGCCGGCTCGAGTCGTCATCCTTCTCACGGATCACCCAGTGCACGGGATCGGGCGCCACGTGGCGCATCGGCGCGAGCAGTGCGTCCAGATGGTGCGCGACCGCGTCGTGTCCTTCCACGTCCAGCACGAAGTCGTAGCTCAGCGCTCGATACTGCATCGGCCCTCACCCGCGCACCGCGCGCCAGGCCCGGGTGACGTGATCGCTCGGAGTCAATCCTCTCGCCTTCAGATACTCGGTCTGCGGCAACGCGATGGCACGATCGGTACGCGACCCGCTCCCCCGTGCTCGGCAACACGAGCGAGCGCCGCGAGGTGCCGGGTGAACGCGCGGGCCGGCCCCTCGTGCGCGGCGAGGAGCACCCGATCGCGTCGCGACGGCACGTAGCGGTCCGCCCACTCGACGATCGGCGGGCGGTCGACCAGCGCGAGCCGTCCCAAGCGGTCGTCACGCGCGCGCGCCACCACGGCTTCGCACTGCCAGGCGCGCGCCATCAGCAGCACGTCGACCAGGTTCGGCCGCTCGACGAGCACCAGCTCCGCGACGTCGCGCAGCGACATCAGCCGGGGCGGCCAGTCGCCGAGCACCGCGGCGTAACACGCGTGGAGCAGGCGCTGGGGCATCGGCAGCGCCTCGAGCTCCTCAGCCGCCCGAGGCCGAACCGGTACGGCGGCGCGAAGAGGTCGTCGATTCGATCGTGAGGCCGAGCGCGCCCTCGACGAAGACGCGGTGGAGGTCGAGCTCGAGCGTGTCGTCGCCCGCAGCATCACCTCCTTCCCGAAGCGCTCGTCGAAGCCCGGACGCAGCTCGGGCTGAGGCGCGTCCGCGTCGAGCTCCGCCTCGAGGACCCGACCGCACGGTCGAGCACTCGGCCACTCGGGACGAGGAGGTCGACGTCGCCGAACACCCGCATCGACGGGCTCGCGGTACACGGTGTGCGCGAGCGCGACGCCCTTGAGCACCCGGCTCGGGATCCCACTCGCCCGCGAGCACGCGAGCACGGCGGAGCAACACGTTCCAGCCGGAGGTCATGCCCGAGCCAGCCGCGCTCCACGGCTCGAGCGCAGCCGGCGCCTCGTCGCCGAGCACGACGGAAGCCGTCGCGCACCGCGGACGTCAACAGGCCGAGCACGTCGATGCGACTCGGCAGGTCCGGACCAGGTCGGCGAACCGCGTCGCGTCGAGCGGCTCCGCCGGGAGCTCGTGGCGCGATCGCGAGCCGTGCGCCGGCGATCGCCTCGCCAGGGCCGTCATCGCCGGCGGTCGGGCTCGCGCTCGTCGGACCGTGCTGCGAGGCGCGGTGTTGCTCGCTCGTCCGCTCACACGGCGGCAGCACAGCAGCACGAACAGGAACGGCACGACCTGCGATCGCTGGCGGGCGAGGATGCCGAAGTTGCCGATCGTGCCGAGCACGAAGATGAACATCAGCACCATAGACAGCGCGTAGGCGACGTACGGCTGGGATCGCAATCGCCGCGGCGGATCGTGATCAACCGGCGCCACGACGCGACGCACAAACAGAGGAACAGGAACGCCTCCACCGCGGTCAGCAGCTGCTCGATCCCTGGCCTCGAACGGGAACGGCCGGAACAGGATGGTCACCGCCGCCCCGGCGTACCCGAGCGGGTTCTGCGGGTTGGCGGGCTCGAACGCCCCAGCCGCCCTGCGAGGTCCGGTCGGCGTTCTGCGCCAAGGCTGCGTCGACCGTGTCGAGTTGATGTCGGCGGCGTTGAGGAAGTCGCCGGTGCTGGTGGCGAGCAGCGCGCCGATCGCGATGAGCACGACGAGCCCGGCGACCTTCGCGATCACCGCCGGCGTGATGGCGTTCGCCGCGCTCGGTGCGCCGGCCGAGGAGCAGCGCGACGCCGAACGCGACGAGCGAGCATCAGCGACACGTGCGGGCGGACGACGCTGCCCAGCAGCGAGCCGACGAGGAACAGCACGTAGCCACCGCGTCGCCGCATGAGCACCCGGGCCACGCCGACGGCGGCGATGCCGAGCGAGAACAGCATCCAGCCGTCCTTCGAGTGCTCGACGGCCAGTACACCAGCGTCGGCCAGAGGAAGACGAGCAGCGCGTACGCCGGTGGTCGCCGTCGGGCAGCGCGGTGACGAATGCCCGGTACAACAGGTAGCAACCGACGAACCCGAGCCACGTGAACACGAGGAACGTGGCGAACTCGTTGGTGTTCGTGAACACCTCGACGAGCCCGGTGATGAGCGCATGCCGCCGGTGCCGGGCACCGGGGACGCCGGTGTCGACGCCGAACTGGAGGCTGCGGAACTCTTGGCGAGCTCGGAGCCGGCGAGGTGGTACATCGCGCCGTCGGCGGCGTTGGTGAAGCGGTAGTAGGAGGCGAGGAAGCGGACGCGAGCCCGAACGCCATCAGCCCGCCGAGGTCGAAGCGGGTCTCCTCGCGCGACGGCGCGGATGAACAGCGGCGCGTCAGCAGCAGGAGGAGCGGGATCTCGACGAGCGCGATGCCCACCGCACTGGTCGTGATCAACCAGAACCAGCGTACATGACGAAGCACACGAGCAGCGCAAGGACGGCGAGCACCGTCCACCGGGAACCGGCGCGGCGGAGGCTCGCGCACCGGGAGCGGCTTGACCCGTACGCCGCGGCGGCCCTGCCCGGCAGGGCCGGGGCGCCGCCAGTCAGCCTCCTGGTCTGCCTCGGGGGCGGCTCGGCGGCGCCG
This sequence comes from uncultured Actinomycetes bacterium, assembly GCA_963697125.1. Lineage (GTDB taxonomy): Bacteria > Actinomycetota > Acidimicrobiia > IMCC26256 > DASPTH01 > DASUAS01. Next base: position 4,842 of record CAVOMW010000012.1, on the reverse strand, counting down.
GCTACAGGCGGCGCGGCCGGATCAGGCGGTCGCCGGCGCGTCACCGAACAGCGTCCTGATCGCTAGCCGCGCCGTTGCCGTTCGCCACTGGCCACGACGGACCGGCCGTCGTTGCGGCGCGGCTTCTTCGCGTCGATCCGGCCCGGCTGGTAGTAGTAGTAGTACTCGTTCGACGTCGTCGGGCGCGCCGATGAGCACCACGCCACCGAGCGGTGCGTCGAGCCGGCCGAGCAGCTCCACGCACGCGTTGGCGCGTTGTCGATGCGTGGTCAGCTCGATCCGCGCGACGAGCAGCACGAGATCGACCGAGCCCACCAGCTCCACCGCGTCGTTGGCGGTCAGCATCGGCGCGGTGTCGAGGATGATCACGTCGAACCGTCCGCGCGCCGCGGCGATGACCTGCCGCTGGGCGGCGACCACCTGCGACGGGTTGGCGGGGCGTCGGTCAGCACGTTGGTGACGATCTTCACGCCCGGCACCTTGGTCTCCTGCACGCGGCGGGGCTCGTCGGGCACACCGAAGCGCGGTGGATCGTCGGGCGCCGGAAGTCGCAGTTCACCACGAGCACCGAGAGCCCGCCTCGGCGAACACCGCGGCGAGGTTCGCGGTGCGTCGTGCTCTTGCCCTCGCGCGGGTGCCGCCGACGTGACCATCACGACGAGGGCTCGTATCTGCTACGGCTCGAAGGTGGCGTGACCGTTCGTCTCGAGACCGGACGTGCCGTTCGGCGCCGGTTCATCGCCACCCACGGCCCGCGTGAACAGCAACGACGACCGCACGGCACGGAACGCCTCGGCCACCCGCGACAGCGGCGCCTCGGCGACGAGGATCGACTGTCGCGTTGCTCCGCGACTTGAACTCGGGCACCTCGGCCAGCACGGGCAGCGCGAAGGCGGTCTCGGCGTCCTGCGGCGTGCGGATGCGGCGATTGAGCCGCTCGAGCAGCAGCGCGAGCGCGACGCCGGCGATGAAGCCGAGCAGGCCACCGAGCAGCCCGCGAGCCACCGGACCACTCAGGGCAGTGTCGTCGGTCGTGCTGACGACGGTCGGGCTGTCACCGATGTGGCCACTCGACGAGACGTGGTTCTGCCCGAGTGCGCCCGCGTTGCAGGCGCGACAGGTACTCCGCCTGATCGATCGGCACGGCCTGGGCGCGCGCGAGCGACGACAGGCGGCCCCGGGCGGGCCGGTGCGCGGTGAGCGACCCGAAGTCGGACAGGGTGTTGCCCAGCTCGTTCTGCGCGGTGTTCGCTGCGCCGCCACCACCCGGTCGGTCGGGTTGCCCGCCAGTTGCGCGGTAGCTGCGCTGACCGAGCCCGTGAGGTTGTTGATCCGCTCGCTCAGGAACTGGCGCTGCTGGTTGTAACGATCGGTGTCGCGCTGCTGCAGGTTGGCGATGAGCGCGTCGGCAAAGGCGTCGGCGGTCGCGACCGCGTCGCTCGGCCGTCGGCTCGGCGGCGGTGATGTCGATGGTGTTCGTGTCGCCGTTGATGGTGGTGATGAGGTGCTCGGCGAGCTTGCGCCCCTCCTCGCTGCTCCCGAGCTTCTTCGCCACCGTGTCGGGCAGGTCACCGGTGGTCGTGAGCACCGCGATCTGATCGAGGCTGCTGAACGCGGGCTGGAATCCGCCCTTGCTGCCCACGCCGGCTGTCGAAGACGAGCGTGTTGGTGGCCTTGTAGGAGGTGCGCGCCTTGCTGTTCGAAGCGCTGGACTCGTCGAACAGGGTGGACCCCACACCCAGCGCGGCGCCGAGCACGGTGAGCACGACGATGAGCACCCATCGGCGCCAGATGATGCGGAAGTAGGCGAGCAAGTCCATCGGTGAGGAGGCCAGTTCCGTCGATCGAACCCGGGCCGGCCTGGGTGCCGCCACGGAACCGTTCGGACCGGGAGGTCGATCAGCTTAACCCGTCTGTTGACGGCCTTTGCCGCGGCGCCTTGAACACAACTCGCTGTAGAGCGCCAGGTGGGCATCGACCACGTCGTCGAGTGACCACGGTTGCAGACGTTCCGCGGCCAGGCCGAGCCGCCGTCGCAGCTCGGGATCGCCTGCGAGCTCCACGATCGCCGAGCCGAGCGCCGTCGGGTCCCGTGGGGGCACCACTCGGCCCATCGCCGGGCTCACCAGCTCGGGGATGCGCCCGACCGCGGTGGTCACCACGGGACGACCGAGCGCGAGTGCCTCCACGACGACAAGCGGCTGCCCTCGAAGTCGCTCGCCACGACGACCACGTCGGCGCCGGCCATGACGTCGAGCACGTCGACGGTCGGCGCCGCGAACTCGACGATGTCGGCGAGGCCGAGCTCGGCGGCCAACCTCCGGTGGTCGTCGAGGCGTGGACCTTCTCCCACGGCCAGGAGCCGCACGTCGGCGCCCGGTGTGACAACCTGTGCGCACCGCCTGAGGAGGTTGGGGTAGTTCTTCGCCTCGCGGTGGCTCGCCACGGTCACGAGCCGCACCACCCGTCCCGCGAGCGGCCCGAGTTCGCCGACCTGTTCCGGGCCCTGGCGATGCGCACGGGATCGATGCCGTGGGGGATCACCACCGCGCGCTGCTGCGTCGCCGCTGGAGCGCGCGGCCACCGCGCCCGAGACCGCGATCACAGCGTCGTCCCGCGCGGCGGTGGCCCGCCATGCGGCGCGGGTCGTGGGATGCAGCGAACTGAACGGCGTGTGCGAGGTGGTCACCAGAGCCACCGATCGCGACCTTGCAGCCCGGGCGACGATCGAGGGCAGCGGTCCGTGGACGTGCACCACGCCGAAGTGAGGATCGCGCACCAGCGCGGCCAACCGCAGCGCCGCGCGGGCGCCGATGCGGTCGGTACCACCGAGGCGACGGATCGGGACTCCCGCGTCGTCGAGCGGTGCCACCAGGCGGTCGCGTGCGTCGTTCACGAGTGCGACCTCGACCGGCACCCCGCGGCCGTGCAGTCCGACAGCCTGGTCCACCACGATCCGCTCGACCCCGCCGATGTCGAGCCCCTTGGTCACGAGAAGGACGTTCCCATCAGGTCGGTGGCACCTCCAGGCAAGATGTGCGTGGGGCGCGGTGACGATCACTTGACCGGGAGCGCCGACTCCGCCTGCGCCACCAGGACCGCCTCCACCATCACCAGGACCACCGAAGCCGCCTTGGCCACACCACACCCACGCCACCGCCACCGCCCACGCCACCGCCACCGCCAGGGTTGGCACCTGCGCTGCCGGAATCGCCCGTGCCACCCGTGTCCCCATCGCCGCCAGGGCCGAATCCACCGTTCGTGCCGGTCATCCCAGTAGCGCCGCTGTTCGCGCCGCCCGCACCACCTGCGCCACCCGGCTGAACACCCGTACCGCCGGCACCCGCCGCTGGGGGAGTTCCACCATCCATTCCGACGCCACCGGAGCCCCCGGCGCCACCACCACCACCGGGGCGATTGGTCCCAGTTGCAACACCGGTGGCACCCATCCCGCCGGTGAACCCGGAGTCTCCCGTGTTCGCAGAGCCACCGTTCGCACCAGCGTTGGATGTCGCGGTTGACCCCCCAGCCGCTGAAACCAATGTCATCGAGGAGTTCAGCGAGCGTCGAGGCCGTCGCCGCTGCGCCGACGACGATCGTGTAGGGCGAGCACGGCGTCACGGTCAACAATGCGGTCTCGTAGCGCCCACCTCCGCCAGCGCCGCCACCGTTGCCAGGGCCTCCACTGGTTCCCGCTGCAAAAGTCGAACCATTATTGCCCATCGTGCCCTGGATGCCTTGGGCCCCGTTGCCGCCACCGCCCCACACGTGAACGCGTCAACGACAGTGACCATGGGCCCTGGATAGATGGTCACAGTTGCCGGCGGCGTTGAAGGTATACGTATTCGCCGGTTCGACGAGCGTGGTCCCGCCGGGGCGGCCCGGGCACTCGGAGACGGCCCAAGCAGGGGAGGCGAGCCGCGAAGGTCGCGACGCTGGCCGCCGCGACGCCAACGCCACCGCGCACGATCAACTGTCGGCGTGACCAGCGGGTGTCGCCAGCGACGATTCCTGTTTCCTGGAGCTCGGCCATCGCGCGTCGAGGCGGTCAGGAACACCCGGACTTCGTCGATCCCCTGACAGACGAGGCTGAGAGCCTCGGCACGTCACCCTGGACACGGTGCAACGTCGCGCCGGAACGGTCGAGCACGATGGTTTCGCCCTCGACCTGTTCGACGCGAAGCCCGCCGGCGCAATGCCGCCCATGAGCCCTCCAGCAAGTGCTGCCATACCTAATAAACGGCGAGTTTCGGCAGGAACATTAGCGTGCGGGAGGTCGCCGGTCATTAGTCCTTTCCACTCGCGAGCGCCCCCACAATGGCCACATGCTGGTGTGTTGCCGACGACGGAGCAGTCATCGAGCTGCAGGCGCACAAGACGTGGAACACTCACTCGGTGCAGAACCGGGAAGCGACGATCACGCGCGCCCCACGATGTGGTGTGGCGTGAAGGCCCTGGGTGCGTCTTGGTGCGGCGCGTCGGTGACGAGGCACTCGAGCTCACCGGCATGGCCGCATTCGTCTGGCTCGCGCTGGCCGAGCCACGCCGGATCGACGAGCTCGAAGCCGAGGTCGCCGATGCCGCGGAGCTCGGCGACCACCCGCTCGACCCCGAGCTTCGCGTACACGTTCGCGGCGGCGATCGAGCGGCTGCAGGACGAACGTGTGATCACCGAGCGCGCGTGAGCAGCATGGTGACTGTGGCGGCCGTCACCGACGAGGCGCTCCTGACGGCGGTGGCGCACGACCTTCCTGGAAGCGCCTTCGCAACCCTCGACGAGCAGCCAGTGGCGAACACCTCGGTGGTCGCGCGGGCTACGCGAGCGGCGTGTCGAGAAAAGCC
>CAVOMW010000011.1:0-305424 GCA_963697125.1 uncultured Actinomycetes bacterium | reverse complement strand
TTGTGTTACCTGCTTCGAAAAAATCGTGGTCTTACTCAAAGGCAACGCCGTGCAGCGACTGTGACGTTCCTGAGAAGCGCGAACTCAAAACATCAAACTGGTCAGCCACCGCAGCGCAAGCCAAGCATGAGAAAAATAGAATGCTAGCAAGAATTGATATTTGGTTTTTCATAGCGCAATTTTTGAAGGTTTGGTGTTGCGTGAGGAAGCGGCACGATTGGTGGCAGATTATTCCAAGTTTTTAAAACGGAACACGCGGTTTAACGCCGGGGCGACTGGGCAAACTAATTCTTTGAGGTGAGCAATGCTGAGGCCCATTGGCAGGTTTACCAAGTGTTCCCATTTCCTTCATAAGGTGTTAAATAGTATAAAACAAGGAAACTAATCGTGTCAAGGCTTTGCTTTGCAAAACAAGAAACCGGTGATGGTTCTATTCGAGTTTGCGTTGGACCATTTTTCTCGCGTAATCTGCGGGCAAGCAAATGAGTTCCGCCCTGCCACATTTAAGCGCCGGCGATCGTGGCGGGCACGCCGAATCGCAATGGACCAACGCACGACTTCCCAGTCGACGAGTCGTGCTTCCGAGTACCGTGTACGCGGCCGCCAAGTGTTCCCGGAATCGTGGCAGGCAGCGGCGACGCCACCGCCGAGATCGGGGTCACCCCGGCGACATTCAGGAGGGGCGTCGCGATTGCCGAACCCCCTTGCCGAACAGCCCGCCCAAGAAGCCGACCAGGGCTCCGATGATGGCGATCCACACGAGTTGCACGACCTCATGGTCTGCCTCGACCGACAAGTCCAAGACGTGGATCTTCTGGTATCATTGCGATTGCCTATGGATCAGTAGCAGCTTCAGGAATCTGAGATCGGCCTGCGACACCATACCCATACCCCTAGGGGTATCAGCTATGTCGTGGCATGGAACTCCCTGAGGACGTGGTCTCGGACGTGACCCGCCGGTTGAGACGCATCGAAGGCCAGGTGCGAGGGCTCCAACAGATGCTGGCGGACGGGCGCGACTGTCGTGAAATCGTCACGCAGCTCTCGGCCGCGAACAAGGCGCTCGAGCAGGCCGGTTTCGTGATCGTCGCGGCCGGGCTATGTGGTGCCTCGAGGATCCGGCGCGCTCGGCCGCCGAGGGCTACGAGCTCGCTGACGTCCAGAAGATGTTCACCAGGCTCGCCTGACCCACGGGTGGGGGTCAGCCCTGTCCGTCCTCCTCGACTGCGATCCGGCACGTGGCCGGTCAGACTCCGACCAGAACTGAGCCCGATGTCTGTTGTCGAACGTCCGCCGTCTGCGTCGAGCTCGACAGGATTCCGCATCGACGTACGGAACCTGACCAAGTCGGTGGGGACGGTCGGCGGTCCTCGACGACGTGTCGTTCGCCATTGAGCCGGGCGAGCTCGTTGCGATCGTCGGTGGGAGCGGAGCCGGAAAGACGACGCTGCTCGAGGCGGTGGCGAGCATCCGTTCCCCTGATGAGGGCATGGTCAGCTTCAACGGGATGGATGCGGCGTCGGACCTGGGCGAGGTGCGACGCACGATGGGTTACGTACCGCAAGACGACATCATCCACGCCGAACTGCCGCTGCGCTCGACACTGAGATACGCGGCGCAACTGCGGATGCCGACCGAGACCACGGCGACGACCGTGGATGAACTCGTTGCTGACGTGCTCGACCAACTCGACCTTCGCGATCAAGCGTGACGTGCGAGTCGGGGCGCTGAGCGGCGGGCAACGCAAGCGAGCGAGCATCGCAGTGGAACTCCTGACCCACCCGCGGGTCATGTTCCTCGACGAACCCACCTCTGGACTCGATCCGGCGACGAGCGCTGGATTGCTGGCGAGCCTGCGTCACTTGGCCAATTCCGCGCGACGATCGTCTTGACGACCCACGCGGTCCAGGACTTGCACGCATGCGATCGGGTGTTGTTCCTCGCAAACGGCGGACGGCTCGCGTTCGCAGGTTCAACCGGTGAGGCTCTCGAATACTTCGGCGTCGCAACGGTCGAAGACATCTACCTGACGCTCGCGCAAGGAGACCCTGCGACATTCGCAGCCCACTGACCAGCGCATCGCGAGCAGTCCCACCGAGGGCACCAGCTCCATCGCCACGGCCAGCTGGTGTGCCGCGCAACGGCCTGGTCCACTTCGTCAGTTCACCGTGCTGACTCGGCGAACCTCCGACACGCTCGGTGCGCAACCGGCTCACCTTGGCGATCCTGCTCGGATCCCCGCTGATGATCGTCGCGATGTTCGCCGTGTTGTTCCGCTCCGGAGCGTTCGACTTCATCCATCCCAATCCGAGCGCGGTCATCATGATCGTGTTCTGGATTGCGTTCCGGCGGGTTCTTCTTCGGTCTGACCTACGGCTTGCTCCAATCTCCCGGGACGCCGATCGTCCGACGCGAAGCCTCGTCGGGCTCCGCCTCGGGCCCTACCTCCTTTCCAAGGTGGCGGTACTGCTCCCGTTTCTCCTCCTCGTCGATCTCCTATGCTCGGTGTCCTCCGAGCACTCAACCGACTGCCTGCGCTCGATGGAGCGACGTTCCAACGCTTACGTTCACGTTGCTCCTCGACGCGATCGCTGCACTCGCACTCGGTCTCTTGACGTCCGCCGCGGTCACGAGCCCGACCCAGGCCACTCTTGCGCTCCCGCTGTTGTGCTTTCCGGCTGTCCTGTTCTCGTGCGATCTTCCCCTGACCGCGATGGGCGCCGATTGCCAGGCGCGCCGATGAGCGCGCTCATGCCCGACCGGTGGGCCTTCGAAGCGATCGGGCACGACCTCGGCGTGCGCCATCTCTTTCGCTCGCGGCGGGTCGAAACTGGGCCCACCGCTGCTCCAGCAGTACGGGAGCGCAGCACGCACGCGACACCTTGTTCTATCGGCTCGTGCTTTCGGTCTTCGTCGTCGTGTTCCTCATCGGCGGTGGCGGTTTGCGCTCGACCGACGGAGCCGCACCACAGAACGGTGAACGTGCGGAGTGGGCCATCCGCGTCCCCCTGCCGTCTCGTCAGGGACGCAACCGCAGAGAGAAGGACCCATGATGATTCGTCCGCCCATCGAGGTCTTCGCTGATGTCGTGTGCCCCTTCGCGCACGTCGGGCTCCACCGATTCAAGGCTGTCCGCAGCGCACATGGGTCCGAGGATCCGACACTCCGGGTGCGCGCCTGGCCACTCGAACTGGTCAACGGCACTCTGTTGGACACGGAGCTCAATGCCCATCACATCGACGATCTGCGACGAAGTGTCGCTCCTGAGCTCTTCCGGGGGTTCAATCGCGAGGCGCCGCCGACATCATCGCTGTTGGCGCTGAAGCTCAGCGCCGCGGCCTACGTGGTCGGAGACGAGACCGGCGAGCGGGTCAGTTTCGCCGTGCGCGACGCCTTCTTCGAACAAGGGCTCGACATCTCGGATCCGCAGGTGCTCGAATTCATCGCCTCAGCCGAAGGCGTCACCTCTTGGGCATCGCAGGAGTTCGAGGAGGCGGTACTGGCCGACTTCGCCGAGAGCAAGCGTCGAGGAGTGCGTGGCTCACCGGAGTTCTTCCTCGACGACCGAGGCTGGTACTGCCCTTCATTGCGCATCGACAACGTCGATGGACAACTCGAGATCGAACCCGACACCGAAACTGCAGAGGCGTTCCTCGCGGCATGCTTCGCGGAATCTTCGACGTGAGGTACGAATTGCCTGCCCGAGCGCGCTAGCGATCTGCGACCGCAGCGTCTGATTGCGTGTCGGCAGGGCGCCGCTGCTCCGAAGAGTTCCTTCTCAGCCACAGGAACCATGCGAACGCGGCGAGGAACACGCCGATCGACACCCACGCGTTGATGCGGAGCCCGGCGACGTGGTGCGCGGGGTCGATGCGCATGTTCTCGAACCAGAAGCGACCGAACGTGTAGAGCATCACGTAGAGCGCGAAGGTCTGCCCGCGCTTGAGTCGCCAGTGGTGCTCCACCGCGAGGAGGATCGCCGAACACGGCGAGGCAGTAGAGCGACTCGTAGAGGAACGTGGGCTGGAAGGTCGCGGACTGCGCGTAGCCGAGTGGTCGGTGCGCGGGTGCGATCTCGAGCGCCCATGGCAGCGTGGTCGGCTTCCCGAACAGCTCCTGGTTGAAGTAGTTGCCCCAGCGTCCGATCGCTTGGGCGAGGATGATCCCGGGCGCCATGCAGTCCATCACGGCGAGCGTGTCGAAGTGGCGGCGCTTGGTGATCACCACCACCGCGATCCCGCCGCCGAGCACCGCACCCCAGATCCCGAGGCCACCGCGCCAGATCTCGAACGCACGCAGGGGTCGTCGGTGAAGAGCTGGTAGTCGGTGACCACGTGGTAGAGGCGCGGCGCCGATCACGCCCCACACCACGACCCAGAAGGCGATGTCGTAGATGCCGTCGCGTGGGTAGCCGCGGTTGCGCCAGCGGCGCTCGCTCACCCAGACCGCCGACGAGCACGCCGACGGCGAGGATGATCCCGTACATGTGGAACGGCCCGAGATCGCCGTCTCGACGGGCTGGGGATCGAGCCGAGCGGGAGCATTGGCGCCAGGCTAAATCGGGGTGGGCATCATTGGCGCCACCCGGTACGAGCGGACCATCCATGCTGGACGAACGGCACGCAGCATGCAGTCAGACCGGGCATCATGCTCGCCTGGGACGGGGAGGGCGGTGGATGAGCGGAACCGATCGAAGGCGCGGATGACGAACCCGCTGGTCGAGACGAAGCTCCACATCCCGTCGCCGCGACGCAACCTGGTGGCGCGCCCGCGGTTGGACCAGCGCCTCGCGAGCGCAGCCGACGCGAAGTTGATGCTCGTCTCGGCACCCGCCGGTTTCGGCAAGACCACGCTCGTCACGGAGTGGCTGGGCAGCCGTCGCCGATGGTGGCGCCGCGGTGGCGTGGCTCTCGCTCGACGAGCGTGACAACGATCCGGCGTTGTTCTGGTCGTACGTCCTCGCGGCGCTCGAGATCGGCGGTGCCCGGCCTCGGCGCGAACGCACGCGCGCTCTTGGATTCGGCGGACACGCCCTCGGAAGCCGTGCTGGCGACGCTCGTCAACGAGCTGCACGGCGTCGATCGGGATGTCGTCCTCGTGCTCGACGACTTCCATGTCATCGATCGCCACGACATCCAGGACGGGGTGACGTACCTCCTCGACCATCTGCCCGAGCGTGCGCACCTCGTGCTCGACGAGCCGGGCCGATCCTCCGCTGCCGTTGGCGCGCTTGCGGGCGCGCGGCGAACTCGTGGAGATCCGGGCCGCCGATCTGCGCTTCACCGCCGAGGAGGCCGCGGACTACCTGAACGGAGCGATGGGCCTCGAGCTGACGGCGGACGACATCGCGACGTTGGAAGCGCGCACCGAAGGCTGGATCGCCGCGCTGCAGCTCGCGGCGCTGTCGATGCAGGGGCGGGAAGACGTCGCGGACTTCATTGCGGGCTTCGCCGGTGACGATCGCTTCATCGTCGACTACCTGGCGGGCGAGGTGTTGCAACGCCAGCCGGAATCCGTCCGGCGGTTCCTGCTGCAGACGTCGGTCCTCGACCGGCTCGCAGGGTTCGCTGTGCGACGCGGTCACCGGCGCGACCGGCGGGAAGGCGGCGCTCGAAGCGTTGGATCGGGAGAACCTGTTCGTGATTCCGCTCGACGATCGACGCGAGTGGTATCGGTACCACCACCTCTTCGCCGACGTGCTGCGCGCGCGGCTCCTCGACGAAGACCCCGACGCGCCGGTCGAGCTGCATCGCCGGGCGAGCGCCTGGTATCGCCGAGCACGACGACCCGTCCAACGCGATCCGGCACGCGCTCGCGGCCGGCGACTTCGACCGGGCCGCCGAGCTCGCCGAGCTCGCGCTGCCGGCCATGCGCCGCAGCCGGCAGGACGCGACGCTCCGCGCGTGGGCGCAGCTCATCCCGGAGGACATCGTGCGCGTCCGGCCGGTGCTCGCCGTCGGGTTCGTCGGCGTCGTTGATGTCGACCGGCGAGTTCGATCGCGTCGAGCGAATACCTGCGGGACGTCGAGCAGTGGCTGGCGCTGGCGCCCGCGGCTCGCGACGCCGCGGGCATGATCGTCGTCGACGACGCGCAGCTGCGGACGCTTGCCGGGCGCGATCGAGATGTACCGCGCCGCGTCTGGCGCTGATGGCGCGGCGACATCGCCGGCACCGTCGACCATGCCCGCCGCGTGCTCGCCGTCGCGCCGGACGACGACGAGCTGGGCCGGGCGGCCGCGCACGCGCTGCTCGGGCTCGCGGCCTGGTCCGAGGGCGACCTCGACAGTGCGTTCGCCGAGTACACCGAATCCATTGCCGGGATGCGGCGCATCGGCCACATCGCCGACATCCTCGGGTGTTCGATCGCGATGGCCGACATCCGCGTTGCCCAAGGCCGACTGCGCGACGCGCAACGCCTCTACGAGCAGGGACTTGCAGCTGCGTCGCCGACCACGGGGCCGGTCCGTTGCGCGGCACCGCCGACATGCACGTCGGCCTCGCCGAGATCCTGCGCGAGCGCGACGATCGCGAAGCCGCGGCGGAACAGCTGCGAGCGCGCCGCAGGAGCTCGAACTGTTCGGAACACGGCAGTATCCCTACCGTTCGCGGGCGGTGCGCGCCGGGCTGCGGCTGGCGGACGGCGACACGGCCGGCGTGTCTCGCGTTGTTGGAAGAAGCCGAACGGGTCTACGACACCGACTTCTCCCCCGCCGTGCGCCCGGTCGGCGCGCGCCGGGCCCGCACCTACGTCCGGCAAGGCGACCTCAACGCGGCACGCGCGTGGGTGCGCGAGCGCAACCTGTCGACCGACGACGAACTGCGCTACGTCACCGAGTTCGAGCACATCACGTTGGCGATCATCCTCGTCAACGACGCGCCCGGCGAACGCGAGCTGCAGCAGGTGAGCGCGATGCTCGACCGGCTGCTGGCGGCCGCCGAAGCCGGCGGCCGCGGCAGCAGCGTCATCGAGATCCTCGCCGTGCAGGCGCTGGCCTTCGACGCACGCGGCGATACGCCCGGCGCGCTCGACGCGCTGCGGCGTGCCGTCGCGCTCGCCGAGCCCGAGGGCTACGTCCGGGTCTTCGACTACCTCGGTCCGCGAGCTGCAGCGAACTGCGGGAAGCACTCGCCACCGGGCTCCGGCCCGCCCCGCCCGCAGCCAGCAGGGACTCGTCGACCCGCTCAGCGACCGCGAGCTCGACGTGCTGCGGCTGCTGCGCAGCGATCTCAGCGGACCCGACATCGCACGCGAGCTGACGGTGTCGCTGAACACCATGCGGACGCACACGAAGAGCATCTACACGAAGCTCGGTGTGAACAACCGCCGGGAGGCGGTCCGGCGGGCCGACGAGCTCGGCCTCTGAGCCCGCTCGACCCGAATCACCACATCAATCACCACATGTGGCGATGTGGGCTCACCACATCGGTTCGTACGTTGCCTTCGTGCAGTACGAGATCCGAGTCACAGGACATCTGGACTCCCGGTGGGCGGCCTGGTTCGACGGGCTGAGCCTGACCCGGGCGGACGACGGGACGACCGTCATCCGCGGCCCGATCGTCGACCAGGCCGCACTGCACGGCTTGCTCCAGAAGCTGCGCGACATCGGCGTCCCGCTGATCTCCGTGACGCAGCTCCGACCCGAAGGGGAATGACATGAAAACCATGGACACCACGCGCAAGCTCGCCTTGGCCGCCGGCGTGCTCTACCTCGTGACGTTCGCGGCATCGATCCCGACGCTCGCACTCAAGGCACCGCTGGTCGACCACGCCGACTGGATCCTCGGGCACGGCAGCGACACCGGCGTGCATCTGTCGCCGGCTTCCTCGACTTCGTCTGCGCGATCGCCGGCATCGGCACGGCCGTCGCGTTGTATCCGATCGTCCGGCGCTTCAGCCCCACGTCGCGCGATCGGCTTCATCACCTCCCGCACGCTCGAGGCCGCCATCCTCGTCGTCGGTGCGATCAGCCTGCTGTCGATCGTGACGCTCCGCAACAACGTCGTCGGCGGCGACACCGCGTCACTGCTGACGACCAGCCAGTCGCTCATCGCACAGCACGACTGGTCGTTCCTGTTCGGCCCCGGCTTCATGCCCGCCATCAACGCCATGTTCCTCGCCACGGTGATGTACCGCTTCCGTCTGGTCCCCCGCATCATCCCGCTGATGGGCCTCGTCGGTGCGCCGCTGCTGGTCGCCTCCAGCCTGGCGACGATGTTCGGCGGGCACGCGCCAGACCTCCGTCGACCGCGATCGCTGTTCGCGCTGCCGATCGCCGCATGGGAGTTCTCGCTCGGCGTGTACATGACCGTCAAGGGTTTCAAGCGATCGCGACGGTCGCCGCCGACGCCCCGGCTCACGAGCTCCAGCGCTGGCCGCGTGACCGCCATGGAGCAGCACAACTACGACGTCGTGATCGTCGGTGGTGGTGCAGCCGGCCTGAGCGCCGCACTCGTCCTCGGACGGGCGCGGCGCTCGGTCGCTGTCATCGATGCCGGCGCACCCCGCAACGCACCCGCCGCCCACATGCAAGGATTCCTCTCCCGCGACGGCATGCCGCCCGAGGAGTTCCTCGCAGCTCGGCCGCGAAGAGGTCACCGGATATGGCGTCGAGATCATCGAGGGCGAGGTGACGCACATCGAGCCCGGGTTCGTCGTGCACCTTGCGAGCGGCGAGCACGTTGTCCGCCCGCCGCGTCCTCGTGACGACGGGAGTCAACGACGACCTGCCCGCCATTCCGGGCGTCAGCGAGCGCTGGGGCCGCGACCTCCTCCACTGCCCCTACTGCCACGGTTGGGAGGTCCGCGATCAGCCCCTCGGCGTGCTCGGCACGCACCCAGGTGCCGTCATGCACGCCCAACTCATCCGGCAGTGGTCCGACGACGTCATCTTCTTCACCCACACCGCCGACGTCACGCGAACCGAACGCGCCCAGCTCGCAGCGCGTGGCGATCCGCGTCGTCGACGGTGAAGTCGCCGGGCTCGTCGTCGACGACGACCGGCTGACGGGCGTGGAGCTTGCCGACGGATCAGTCGTGCCGCGGACCGCGGTCTTCATCCGACCACGCAACGTGCCTCACCCCGACGGCCTGCTCGCCGGATTGGGCGTCGACGTCGAACGCCGACGGGCTTCGCCGTGGCCGACCGGGACGGGAAGACCAGCATCGCCCGGCGTCTCGGCCGCCGGCAACATCGTCGATCCCGCGAGCCTCCGTCATCGCAGCCGCCGGCGCAGCAGCCACCGCAGCGATGGCGATCAACGCCGACCTCGTGCAAGCCGACATTCTCGACTCACAGGTGTGAGTCGGGGTGCTTCTCCTCGAGGAGGTTGCGGCTGGTCACTCGCGCTTGCCGCGGGCGTGCTCGAGACCTTCGCGCCCCAGTGCAGGCTCGTTCCCGTCGCGCGCGGCGTGGTAGCGCTTGAGGACGACCACAGCCATGGCGCCGAGCACGGCGGATACGAGCACGGCGGCGAGTACGGCGTTCGGGACGTCGAGCAGTTTGAGGCCCGACAGCACGAGGACGACAACGAGTACCGGGCGGATGAGCGCGTCGGGGGCACGCGACGACAAGTGCGCGCCGATGATCACTCCCGGGATGCTGCCCAACAGCAACGATCCGGTGAGGCCGACGACGAACTCGCCCCACAGCAGGTGACCAATGGCGGCGGCGAGGACGAGGGGGATGGCTTGCACGAGATCCGTGCCGACCAGTTCCTTCGACGAGAGTGTGGGATAGAGGAGCATGAGAGCGACGATCATCAGTGAGCCGGAGCCCACGGAGGTCATGCCGACAACTGCGCCGCCAACCAAGCCAACCATCAGTGTGACGAACCGGCGCACCGGGACCTGGACCGGTTCGTCTCCCGAGGCATCCGCCGTTCGATGGCGACCGAGCCATGCACGGGCGACCATCGCGCCTGCAGCGACGAGGAGCACAACACCGAGAACGGTCGCGATCTCTCCGGACACGTCTCCGCCGAGATGGCCCACCACGTACGACCCGATCAACGCGCCCGGAACTGAACCAAACGCCAACCACCGCACCAGGCCGAGGTGCACGGTGCCACGCCGAAAGTGGATGCCGCCACCGATCGGCTTCATGGCCACGGCCGCCACGAGATCGCTCGACACCGCCGCGAGCGGCTGGACGCCGAATCCGATCACCAAGATCGGTGTCATGAGCGCGCCGCCGCCCATTCCTGTGAGACCGACAACGACGCCGACGATCAAGCCCGCGAGCACGATGCCGAGATCGATGTGCACTGCGCGGTCCCCTAATCCAACAATGTCTATTGTTACACTTGACATTATCAGAACGCGTCGACCTGGGGCCCGACGCGCCTCTTCGGCGTTGATCCACGCGCATGGTTCCGGTGCCCAGTCGAAACGCAACACGTTGGCCGGTCCGGGATTGGAGCCATCAGTTGCCAGGCCGCGGGGGAGCGCCTGTCAGAGCCGGAGTTCGCCCCGCGGAATCGCGGGTGTGCGTTCGGGAGGAAACGTCCCTCCGACACCACGCACCGCAACGGTGGTAGGGCAAGCGCCCTCCCGTTCGCAACGCCGATGCGACTGGCGTCAGTCGGGTCCGATGACGCAGAACTCATTGCCTGCTGGATCCTGGAGAACACGAGTCGTCCACTCGCCGGCCTCAACGCGGGAGACCAACGATGCTCCCGCAGCCAGCACCTCGTCGACCAATTGCTGCGCTTGATCGACGAAGAGGTCGAGATGGAGTCGGGCCTTGGCTGCCTTCGGTTCCGGAACCGTCTGAAAGGTCACGAACGGAGGTCCATCCGGGCTGTCGTCGCCTCGCTCGATCGTCACGTACGGGCTTCCGGGCGCGCTCGGGCGACGCGTGTATCCCAGGACGTGCTCCCAGAACTCGGCCAACCGCGCCGCGTCATCGCAGTCCACGGTGATGCCTACCTGGCGTGGGTTCACCCGTTCCTCCGCGGGTCGGCTTCAGGCGATCGCGCTTGCGCGCACCAGGTCTGAGCGCTGGCTCATCCCGGGTTCTTCAGCAGGTCGGCAGCTCGTGGCAGCTCCGATCGCGAGCGGTCCACCAGGAGCGGCGACCCCAGCCGCGTCGCGATCGCGCCAGGTGCGGCGTCGTCGGGCGCGTCGAGCGCGTGCAGGAAAGTCTCCACGAACCCGTCGGGCTGGTCGTTCTGCAGGTAGTGGCCCGCGTCAGGGATGTAGTACAGCGAGTTCTTCCCCGGCTTGGTCATCATGAACTCGTCCCACACGTAGTTGACGACCCGAGGCGGTGAGATCGTGTCGTAGACGCCCCAGATGAACGTCGTCGGAACGTCCATCGCGGCGAGCGCTTCGAGCCACGACTCCTCGTCCTGCGAGCGCTCGACCAGGTACTGGATCGTCTCGTGCAGGACCAGCAAACCCTCGCCGTACGAGAAGATCGAAACGAGTGCTTCGATCTCCGGGTCGTTGGCACCACGCGGCGGCCAGTACATCAGTGGTCCGACTCCGACCGCGAGCTGCTCCGGTGTCCCTTGTGCAAGTGCTGCCGGGCCCGCCACCGGGTCGAGCATGACGCGCTGGGCCGGGGTCAGTTGTGACATGGGCAAGAAGATGTTGCCGTTGGTGAGGAAGTAGTGCTCGAGGTTCACCCGCGACTCGCCGCTCGTCACGTTGACGAGCGACACGCTGGTGCCACGGTCGTGCGCGACCATGATCGTCGACTCGAGGCCCAGCACGTCAGCCATGTAGTGCTCGAGAACCTCGGCGTCGCGTTTGAGGCTGTAGCCCCAGCCGAGCGGCTTGTCCGAGTATCCGAAGCCCGGGAAATCCATCGCGCACACCCGAAAGCGGGTGCTCAGTTGCTCGGCGACTTCGAACCAGTCGACGCTGCTGGTCGGAAAGCCGTGGACCAGCACGAGCGGCGGCGCGCCCACCTCACCCAACTCGACATGGAAGATCTGCACCTCGCTCGCGTCTCCGCTCCGGCGGAGCCCACGAGAAGTAGGTGCCCTGCTCTCGCCATGCATCGCCACGATTCATGCCGGCGACTCTTCCTCACTCGGGGCGCGAAGGGCAAGGTTGGAGAGGCTGCCGTCTCGAGCTCACCCTGAGACTCGAGGGCAACCTCGACCGGGGTGGCGTTCGCCGCGCTGTTTTTCGGCGCGACCTTAGCGCGACCACACCCCCTCTTGCGAGAAAGGGGGTGTGGTCTCTACCGAATCGACGAGCGCTCCCCAATGCCCCCACGGCGGGGAAGCCGTGCCGATGTCCTGTCCGGAAGCCATTACACCGCGCGGTACATGAACCGTCTACGGGGAAGGCTGTGATCTGCGTCACACACGCGCGACGAGGGCCCCGACCGAAGCCGGGGCCCTCGTAGATCGTCAGGGCCGCATCATTCGAACACGACGGGCAACTCGGCAACCTTCATCATCATGTCTGCAATCGGGGTCACTGCTTCTTTCACATCTTGTGCGCCAGGCGATGGAGGTTCGCGACCTCGTCCGGAGTCATGTTCCGGTCGAGTGTCTTGAGGTCGGCTGCGACCGCGTCGCGCAGGTCAGCTGTGTCGCAAGCTGGAGCCCCGCCATGCGCGCGAGCGGCAGCGCTATGGCGCGAGTGCCTTCGCCTTCCCGATCTCGAACTCCTGGTCGCTGATCACGCCCTGCGCCTTGAGGTCGGCGAGTCGCTGGATCTCGTCCGCCGGACTCGGCGCCGTGCCGGCTGCTTGTTGGATGTACGCCTTGGCCGCGGCGTCCTGCGCGGCGGCGGCCTGCTGCGCGTGCTCGGCCATCTTGTGGCCACGCGCGATCAGGTACACGAGCACGCCGAGGTAGGGGAGGATGATGATGCCGATCACCCATGCCGCCTTCGCCCAACCACTGAGATCGTGGCTGCGGAACAGGTCGCTGAACACCACGATCAGCAGCCAGATCCAGATGAAGAACACGAAGAACATGAGCAGATCGAGGAAGACCTGACCGGAACCGAAGTCGTCTGCGAGCACCATGTTGTCTTCTCCTCGACAAGATCAGATCGCTCAGAGATGCGGTGAGGAACGTACGCCGCTCTGCGCGGAAACGCCAGGACGGGTCGGGTGCTCCGGGGTCAGTGGCGCGCCGCCGCCATCGAGGCCGCGAGCAGCGCCTCGTTCTCCTGGTGGGTCACGGTGAGCCGGACCGCACTCAGCCGCCACCCGTCGGGAGTGCGCACGGCCACGTTGTCGTAGAAGCCGACGACCAGCCAGCAGTTCGGCCCGCCCGCTGCGACCTCCGGCGGCGCCCAGTGCTCGACGCGGACGTGGGCCCAGATGGTCGCCCGATCCCCGTCGACGGCGATCCGATGGTTGGTGATCGCGTGGTGGGTCGCCGTCCAACCGGCGAACGCCTGCTGCGATTGCCGACACCAGTCGTCACGGCTGACCGTCGTCGCCGGTACGCCGAGTGAGCTGAAGTCGGCGGTGAACTCGTCGCAGAGCACCGACCGCGGCAGCTCGTCCCAGTTCTGGGTGTCGGGCATGCCGGCGTAGCGGCTCATGAGCTCGACGAGCTCGTCACGGTCGTGTCGTTCGGGCACCCCTGAGAAGCTAGGCGGCTCGGCTCACCAGGACGTCGAGGTGCTCGCCGCGCAGGCCGCGGCGCGTGTCGTCGAAGTGGATGACCTGCGTCTGCAGCACGCAGTGATGCACGATGTCGTGCCCCCATTCGCGCACGACCAACGTGCCCTGGTCGGGTGCCGACGGGTCGGCGTGGTACTCCGCCGGAGCGAGCAGGGTGCCATCGGTGGCCACCCGCACCTTCGTCGGGTTGGCGTGGAGCGGCACGGTGAACAGGTGGATGCCACCCGGTCGCAGGACACGGGCGATCTCCGCGAAGGCGCGGTCGGGGTCGACGACGTGTTCCATCACGTCCTGCGTCACGACGAGGTCGAAGCTGTCGTCCGGGAAGGTCAGCGCCTGCAGGTCCTGCTCCGGGAAGTGCGATGCCGAGTACTGCTCGGACGCCGAGAGGTGTCGCGATGCTGCGCCGCCGGGCGCGAACTCGTGCACGCGCGACGTGCGCCACTCGGGCGCGACCTGGCCCAGGACCCTGACGAGGGCGCGTTCACGCGGGATCGAACGACAGCGGGCGCAGCGAAGGTCGTCGCGCAGCCACGGCCCGGTGCAGACGAAGATCGTCGGTCCACAGATCGAGCACGATCCGAACGAGCTCTGACGCCAGTGCTTCGCCGCGTCCTGCAGGTGCCCCGCGACGCGCTTCGCCGTGTCCTTCACCGTGGAGTTGTCGGCAGCCCTGACCGGTTCTTGATGTCGGCGAGCGAACGTGTGAGCCGTACGCTGTAGGCGTGCCATGGGGATTTCACCCTCCGTGGCACACGCCCCCCTGGATGTTTCCCGCATCTAGGGGGGCTCTTCGTTCTCAGCCGGCGATGGCTGGAGTGGCGGCTGCGGGCTCCGCCGTCTACGCAACCGCGGCCGCGAAGGCGGCATAGAGGTCGCCCGAGAGCGGGTGGGTCAGTTCCCAGGTGATTGCCATCGGCCGCTCACCGACGTGGCCCTCGGTAGGTCGCCGGGCCGAGGAACCAGAACGCCCGGTCGTCCGCATGAAGGCGCGTGAACAACAGGATCGTGCGACCGTCGTGCTCGTGGTTCCGATAACGCGAGCCGGTGGCGCTGTCGGCCCGCGTGGACGACTGGCTCTCCCAGTGGATCAACGTGCGGCTGATCGCGTAGTCGCGGTATCGGGTCGTCGGCGAGAACCCACCGCTGCTCTTGTCGAGCGTGAACGCGAACAACTCGGCGTTCGCGGCTTTGGCCTCGTATACGCCGCTCTGCCACGCCGCGATCTTGGCCCGGTCGCCGTTGACGCCGAACGCGGCGAGGATCTCGATGCGGCTGTACCGCGCGTGGATCTGGAGTGGTGACGTCGGGATGTGTCGCGAGCGGTTGCGTGGACATGGTCGACTCGATCGCCGAGCACCGTCCAGCAGCTCCCGCACCTCGGCGACGCACCTGTGGGTGCGCCCACAACAGATCGACCGCTCTTGGATCGATGCCTCCTTGCGCAAGGCCCGGTCGGCGAGCGACGCCACCAGCATGTGCACGAGCCGGCGCGTCCGCTCGGGGAGCGACGCGACGCTCGGTGGTCTCGCGCTCGGCGAGGAGCCGTCGAGTATGTGTCGATGCCGTTCCGCATCGTCGAGATGGAGCAAGCCGACCGATCGGCTCGGCGGAGTGGCGACTTCGTGCGGTCCCGGCGGGGAGCGTCGGCGCACCGGCCGCCTCGAGCAGGTCGGACCAGCCCTTCGCTCCCGCGTAGAGATCGTCGAGGTCAAGACCGCTCTCGTCCATGAATCGGCGAGACCGAGGTCGGGCCGCTCGCGGCGGAGCGATCGCAGCTCGTCAACCTTGGCCGGCCAACGCGACGGAATGGCCTCGCGGAGGCTTCGCAACACGATCTCGGCGGCCTTCTCGTCGAGCTGCATGTTGCAGCCGACGGGAGGAAGGGGAACTGTATTTCGACCGATGCGTTCGACGTCTCGACGAGTACCGCCGAGCAATGCCCGATAGCGACGGTCGAAGCGGAATTCCTTGCGGTGAGTGCCGACGAAGTCGAGCACGGTGCAGAACGCCTTGCCCTTGGACTTTCGCAGGCCTCGCCCGAGCTGCTGGAGGAACAGCGTCGGGCTCTCGGTGGGACGCAGCATCAGCACGGTGTCGACGGCGGGAACGTCGACGCCCTCGTTGAACAGGTCGACGGAGAACACCACCTGTCACGTCGCCAGCCGCGAGGTCCCGCAGCGCGGCTTCACGATCAGCGTCGGGCCTGTCGCCCCAGACCGCGACCGACGGATGCCGTGGTGGTTGAAGTGCCGGCCATGAACCGAGCGTGCTCGATGCTCACGCAGAACCCGAGGCAGCGCATCGAATCGATCTCGACGTGTTCGGCGAGTTGCTTGACGACGAGTCGGGCCCAGGCGTCGGAGCTGGTGTAGCGATTTGTAAGGGCCTCGACCTCGTAGCCGCGGCCTCGACGCCACGGGATGTCGCGCAGGTCGAGGCCGTCATGGATGCCGAAGTAGAGGAACGGCGACGAGGTACTGCTGGTCGATCGCGTCCCACAGGCGCAGTTCGGCGGCGATGCGGTCGTCGAACCACTGCAGGATCGGCAGCCCGTCGCTGCGTTCCGGCGTTGCGGTGAGGCCGAGCAGCTCGACCGGAGCGAGGTGGTTCAGCACCTGCTCGTAGCTCGGCGCGGCGGCATGGTGGAACTCGTCGACGATCACGACGTCGAAGTGATCGGGAGCGAGGTGGGAGAGGTCAGCGGCGTTGAAGCTCTGTATCGACGCGAACACGTGCTCGAAGCGCGACGGCCGCGCGCCGCCGACCCACTTCTCGCCAAACGCCGGGTCGCGCGAGCGCATAACGGAACGTCGCGAGGGACTGGTCGAGGATCTCCTCGCGGTGGGCGACGAAGAGGAGCCGCGCTCGAGCGAGCTCCTCGCGGAGGTCGCGCATAGTCGAGTGCGGCCATGACGGTCTTGCCGGTGCCGGTGGCCGAGACGAGCAGATTGCGGTGGTGACCCCGTTGACGTGACACCTCGATCGAGCTCCAGCAACCGCTCTTGGAACGGGAGTGGATGCAGCTCGATCGGACTCAGGATGACCGTGGGCCCGCGGTCGTCGCGCCCAGCACGTCGCTGCTCCGCCTCGAATTGCTCCGCGGTCGTAGGGGACGTAGTCGCCGCCAGCCCAGTAGCTGTCGAACACGGCCTCGAACTTGTGCGATGACGGCCGGGTTGCGCGCGGCCGAGGCTCGCACGTTCCATTCCATGCCGGTGACCTGCGCGGAGTGCGTGAGGTTCGACGAGCCGACGTACGCCGTGGAGAAGCCCGAGTGACGCGATGGAATACCCACGCCTTGGCGTGCAGCCGCGTCGTCGTGAGGTCGTACGAAACGCGCACGTCAGCGCCGAGCTCGGTGAGGACGTCGAGCGCGTGCTGTCTCGGTCGAGCCCGTATACGTCGTCGTGAGCACGCGCAATGGCCGGCCTCGATTGCAATGGCGGCGGCAGCGCGTCGAGCAGAGGGTGAGATGCCGCTGCGGCGGATGAACGCCATCACCACGTCGATTGCGTCGGCCGAGTCGATCTCGGAACGCAGCTGGTTCCAGAGGCTCGGCTCGCCCGGCGCGTTCGTGAGCAACGTCGTGTCGAGCAACGGTGTCAGCGGTTCGGCTGATCGGCGTCCGCGCCGACCGTCGGGGCGCCGCCGCGAGGACCGCGTGCAACACCGTTCCCGGCTCGATCGGGCCGAGCTGGAGAGGTCAAGGTCGACCTCCTTCAGCTCGCTCAGGCGATCGAGCAGTGAGCGTGCCACTTCGATACCGACCCGAGCCCGATCAGCTCACCGACGTCGTTGAGGGCGCGCTCGATCTCCTGGCTCGAGATGCCAGGCGATTCGGTCTGGCGCCTCCGCCGGGATGCAAGTCCCGCAGCTCGGCAGGCAATCGTCTTGGCGAGTGCTTCGAGGCGTGCGTGCAAACCTTCGGTGACGAGCACCTCGTAGAGCCCCGCCCCCAGCTCCTCCATGAACGCGAACCTACGAGCTCATCGTTGCTCCGCTGCCGGGATATCCGGATCCTTGATTCATCATCAGTGCTGCTCGAGAGACTGCCCAGATGTCCAGCCCTGAACGGCCGCGACCTTCGAGCTCACCGACGACGACCTCGCGACTCATCCTCGATGCCCTCGACAGCCACGAGTACTGGCAGCTCAGTGACCCATCGTGGCGGCATAGTGGTGCCGTGATCCTGCCCACCGACGACGCAGCTCTGGAAGATCGACCCACCCCGACGAGCCGTCCAACGCGACGTGATCGCCGAGATCGAACGATGTCGTTCTCTCTCGGATCGACTCGCGTGACTTCGTTTCCTAACACTGACGCGACTCCGGCGAGGATCTCTCTCGGGCGGTCAGGTCACTTGTTCGGGGTGGTGATGGTCACGCCGGCGGTCGCGGTGGCCGACGGGGCGACCAGCCACACCTCCTGGGCGCCGGGCTGGACCCCGGCGGGGAGGTTCACGTCGGCGACGGCGAGACCGAAGTCGTCGGCGACGACCGAAGCGAGCACGTCGACCTTCTTCTTGACGTGCAGCTCGATCCGCACGGTCTCACCCGGCTCGAAGCCCGACCCGTGCACGTGCAGCGTGCCCTTCTTGGCCGCGCTCACGTCTCCAGGGCCGCGATCGCCCAGGTCGATCGCCGTGGGCACGCCCTGTTCGCCGAGGTCGAGATCGCACGGGAACGTGCCGCGGTACAGCGCGTGACCCTCGTGACCGGTGGCCGAGATGCCGTCGTCGGACCAGACCGTCCTCCTTGACCCCGTCGACGCAGGTCGAGTTCGGCGCGATCGCGAAGCCTTCGATGTTG
Source organism: uncultured Actinomycetes bacterium (assembly GCA_963697125.1). Classification (GTDB taxonomy): domain Bacteria; phylum Actinomycetota; class Acidimicrobiia; order IMCC26256; family DASPTH01; genus DASUAS01. Next base: position 287,015 of record CAVOMW010000011.1, on the reverse strand, counting down.
ACGTTCGGCAGGCCGGCGGTGGCGTCGGCGGGCCGTACGCGGACGTCGGGCACGATGGCACCGGTCGTGTCGACCTTCAGCACGGTCGACGTCACCGAGCACGTGTTGTCGCACAGCGCCCAGATCCGCTGGAGGTCGGCGTCGTACTGCACGTCCATCACGTGACCCATGCCGGTGTCGACGACGGCGACGCGGTGGAACGTGCCGTCGGCGTTCAGCGCGTACGCGTACAGCTTGCCGTCGTTCTCGAGTGCCGCGAAGTACAGGCCGCTGCCGTGGTCCGGGTAGTCGCTCGGGTAGTACGCCTGGCCGGTCGACTGGTCGACGAAGCCGTGCTGCACGAGGTACGTGTCGGGCACGAACGTGACGCCCTCGAACCCGAGGTTGGCCTTGTCCTTGTTGCCGCCGGGACGATCAGCTCGGGGAAGTCGGCGGTGAGGTTCCACTGCTGCGTCGGCGTGAGCGTGGTCCCCGTCGCGTTCGGGTCGAAGCGCAGCACGGAGTTCAGTGCGAACGTGTTGGCGGCGTTGTCGCGCTCGGTGGTGACGTAGAGCGCACCGTCAGGACCGACGGTGAGGCCCTCGGAGTCGGGCTGGCCGCGCCGCCGGGGAAGAAGATCTGCTTGCCGCCACCCCAGTCGTTGGTGGTGTCGGGCACCCAGACGTCGCCCTGCTTCACGAGGCGGAACACCCAGCTCTTGTTCTTGGCCGCGTACAGCACGGCGGGTTCGCGGGGTCGAACACGAGGCCGCTCATGTCGCGGCCTTCCGGACCGGTGGTGGTCTTCCAGGCGCACAGCTGATCGGCGACGGTCACCGTCGCGCCACCCGGCCACGCCTGCACGTCGGCGGGGGCAGGGCCCGTGCCCGACGCCGATTCGGGCTGGCACGGCACCGTGCTGCCACTGCCGCTGCCGCCGACGATCGTGATCGGACCGCAGTCGGCGGTGCCGAGCGGGCTGAACCCCGGCGAACCGACGTCACCCGACACCGACTTCGTCGCGCCGGCGACACCGTTCTGCGAGAGCGACCACGACGCCGGCCGCGTTGGCGCCGAGGGCCTGGCACGAGTTCGGGACGCCCGAGACGAACTGGGTGCGCGGCCCGCCGATGGCCTGGTCGTCGTAGGTGAGGCGATCGACGAGTGCACTGCTCGGACTGCTGCCGTCGTAGATGTTGATCTCGTCGGCGCGGCCCAGGTTGTTGGTGTTGTTGTCCGCGATCTTGACGTCATTGCCGAGACCCCAGTTGGTCCGGAAGTCAGCGGCCGAGCCTTCGACGATCAGCCCCGACTCACCGGGTGCCAGCGTGCCGAGGGCGGTGAGCGGGAACGAGCCCGGGGTTCGACTGCTGTCGTCGAAGGAGTAGTTGTGCACGTCGACGGACTGGCCGCCGACGTTGGTGAGCTCGACGAACTCGGCCTTGGTGGAGACCGTCGGGTTGTACATCCACTCGGTGATGACGACCTGGCCGGGTGTCGCGGCGGCGGCCGGACTGGCGAGGGCGACGGGGACGAGGCTCAGGGCACCGAGTGTCATCAGGGCCGCCAGAGCGCGAACTCGTGTGGTGATCATGACGTGGCTGTCTAACCAAGGCAGGTGTACGACGACCCGCGCCCAGGTGAACGAACGGCGAACACGACGCGAGGGTGCGCGTCGGGCCGGCGCGTGAATGTGCGCCGAAGGGACGACGGTGCGAAAAGGGTGCCACGGTAGCGAGTTGGACGACACTTCTTCTTCGCCCTTGGTCCGTCCCTCCTGGAGGTTCAGATGGTCGCGCTGCCGTTCGACGACACGACCGACTTCGAAGACGCCGAGAGGGGGTTCGTCGCCAAGATGGACCCGTGCGTCGTGACGTGACGACGAGCGGACGGGTCATCTGGGACAACGACGCCTACGCCTTCCTCGACGGCGACTGCCCCGACACCGCCAACCCGAGCCTGTGGCGCCAGGGCCAACTGGTCGCCAAGCAGGGCCTCTACGAGGTGACCGACGGCATCTACCAGGTGCGGGGCCTCGACCTGTCCAACATGACGTTGGTCGAGGGCGACGAGGGCGTCATCGTCATCGACCCGCTGATCTCGAAGGAGACCGCGGCGGCCGCGCTGGCGCTGTACCGCGAGCACCGCGGCGACCGGCCGGTCACCGCGGTGATCTACACCCATGCGCACGGCGACCACTTCGGCGGCGTGCACGGCGTCTACCGCGAGGGCGTGCCGATCGTCGCCGGGCACGGCTTCATGGAGGCCGCGGTCGCCGAGAACGTCTACGCCGGCGGCGCGATGAACCGCCGGGCCGAGTACATGTACGGCGTCCAGCTCGAGAAGGGACCCGCGGGCCAGATCGGCGCCGGGCTCGGGCAGACCACGTCGCTCGGCAGCGATCGGCCTCATCCCGCCGACGCTCGAGATCACCCACACCGGGCAGGAGGAGACGCCTCGACGGCGTGCTCATCCGGTTCCAGATGACGCCCGGCACCGAGTGCCCGGTCGAGATGAACTTCCTGTTCCCCGAGCGGCGCGCGCTGTGCATGGCCGAGAACGCCACCCACAACCTCCACAACCTCCTGACGCTGCGCGGCGCGGTGGTGCGCGACGCCCGCATCTGGTCGCACTACCTCAACGAGGCCATCGACCTGTTCGCCGACGACATGGACGTGGCCTTCGCGCTCGCACCACTGGCCGATGTGGGGCCGCGACCGCGTCGTGACCTACCTCTCGCAGCAGCGCGACCTCTACGCCTACCTCCACGACCAGACGCTGCGGCTGATGAACCAGGGCTACACCGGCATCGAGATCGCCGAGATGGTCGAGATGCCGCCTGCGCTCGAGGCGTCGTGGCACACCCACGGCTACTACGGGTCGGTCAGCCACAACGTCAAGGCGATCTACCAGCGCTACCTCGGCTGGTTCGACGGCAACCCGGCCAACCTGTGGCAGCACCCGCCCGAGGCGGCCGGCGACCCGCTACGTCGACGCCTTCGGCGGCGCCGAGCGTCGTGATCGCCAAGGCCCAGGGCTACATCGACGGCGGCGACCTCCGCTTCGCCGCCGAGCTGCTCAACCACGTGGTGTTCGCCGACGAGTCGAACACGCGACGCCCGCGACCTGCTGGCCGAGCGTCTACGACACGCTCGGCTACGGCGCCGAGAACGGCACCTGGCGCAACTTCTACCTGCAGGGCGCCTACGAGCTGCGCCACGGCGTGCGAGGCCGGTCGCCATGGACGTCGGCGGGCGCGCCCGACATGGTCGGCGCGCTCGCCGTCGACCAGCTCTTCGACTCGGTCGCGATCCGCGTGAACGGACCGAAGGCGTGGGACACGCACCTCACCATCGACTGGGTGTTCACCGATCTCGGGACACACCCACCGCACCGAGCTCACCAACGGCGTGCTCATCCAGGACGACGACCCGAAGGCGGCGACGTCGACCTCACGGTGACGCTCACGAAGGCGCAGCTGCTCGGCCTGCTCGGCGGTGTCATCACGCTCGACGCGGTCACCACCGACGGCGACACCGCCGTCGTGGCGAAGCTGCTCTCGTTCCTCGATCCGGTGAGCGGCGACTTCCCGATCGTCACGCCCTGACGCGCGTCTTCGTCGTCAACCCCTTCACGTGTTGGCGCGCGCCGTCGCGGACCTGAGCGACCCGAGCCCGCATGCGGTGCGTGACGCTGACCGAGACGCGTGCCGACGGCAGCGGAGCCGCGAGGACGGGTGACAGCGACGCGGCGTCGATCGGTGCGTAGGGAGCCGGCATGGGTGGAACGGGCGTGGATGGGACGGGCGCGGATGGCGCCGGCACAGATGGAATGGGCACAGATGGCGCGGGGACGGATGCCGCGGGCGGCGGTGCTGCGGTAGGTCCCCACCACGCGGCCGCGTCCTCGTCGAGTTCGTCGAGCACGATCGCGCTCGAGACGGGTCGCAGATGCCGGAGGCCACGCAGTGATCCGACGACACGCGCGCTGGAACGACGCGAAGGTCGCAGAGATCGACCGGAGGAAGGGCAACCGCACGACCCGGTGCAGACCGTGGAGGGGGGCGAACGATTCGGCGTGCAACCGCCACCGCGGCCAGGCACACCGCCGCGGACGCGAGCAGCACCACGGACGCAATCGTGCTGCGGGGCAGCATCATGCCGACGCCCACGCCGAGCGCTGCGCACATCAGGGCGAGCAGAGCGGTCCGGTGGGCGCGCTGTCGTTCGAGCCGGAGGATTCGACGAGTTTCCATCCTGCCTCTCTTCAGGTTGGCGACTCGCCCGCTTCGGTGAAGAGTGTACGGACACGTGAGCGTGATGGGCAGGGGCACGTCCCAATTGATCGCGGAAATTGATCGCGGATTGATCCTCGGAGCCATGATTGACGCCGATGCGAACTCTCGACACCGACTACCTGGTCGTGGGTGCAGGCGCGATGGGGATGGCGTTCGTCGACGCGCTCATCGACCACGCCGACGTGCACGTGACCCTGGTCGATCGCCGCTACGCCGCCGGCGGGCACTGGCAGGACGCCTATCCGTTCGTGCAGCTCCACCAGGCGTCGTTGTTCTACGGCGTCGCGTCGACCGTGCTCGGGACCGGCGCGGTCCAGCAGGACGGCCCCGAGATCGGACTGCAGGAGCGAGCCCGGCGCTCCGAGATCCAGGCCTACTTCGACGACATCCTCCACCGGCGCTTCGTCGGCTCGGGGCGAGTGCGGTTCCTGTCGGCGAGTGAATACCGGCGCGACGGTGCCGATCACGTGGTGACGTCACGCGTGTCGGGTGCGCGCGTCAGGGTCAACCCGCGCCGCCGCGTGGTGGACGCCGCGTATCTCTCGCCCACGATTCCCGCCACCACCCCGGCGCCGTTCGGGGTGAGCGACGGTGCGCGTGTGATCCCGGTCGGTGAGCTCCCGAACGTCGTCGACGCACCGAGTGAGTTCGTGATCACGGGTTCGGGCAAGACGGCCACCGACGCGATCGTGTGGTTGCAGCTCAACGGGGTCGACCCCGACCGGATCGTCTGGGTGCGCCCGCGCGATCCGTGGATGCTCAACCGTGCCCTGGTGCAGCCCGACCCCGCGGTGGCGATCGGTCTCGCCGCCGACACCATGGCCGCGGCCACCGACGCCACGTCACTCGACGACCTCTTCCTGCGGCTCGAGGACCGCGGTGTGATGCTGCGCGTCGACCCTGCTGTCCTCCCGACGATGGCCAAGACCCCGACGCTCGGTGTGTGGGAGCTCGAGCTGCTGCGCCGGGTCGAGCGAGTGGTCCGTCATGGTCACCTGCGGAGCGTGGCGCGCGGTGAGCTCGCCTTCGGCGACACCACCGTGCCGGTGGCCCCCGACGCACTCGTCGTGCACTGCGCGGCGTCGGGCCTGCAGTACCCGCCGATGGTCCCGCTCTGGGGTCCGGACGTCCTTCGCTTGCAGACGATTCGCGTCGGGTTCCCGTGCTTCGGTGCCGCCCTCGCCGGTTACGTGGAGGCCACGCGCGACGACGACCGCGAGCGCAACCGGCTGTGCCCGCCCAACCTGTACGGCAACAGTGCGGCCGAGTGGGCGCGCATGCAGTCACGCGGCACCGTCGCCGCCGCGACCTTCGGCGCCGAACCGGACATCGCCGCGTGGGCCAATGCGTGCGCGTTGAACCCGGCACGCATGGATCCGTCGCGCCGTGACGATCCCGCGGTGCTGAGTGCGACGAAGCGGCTCGCCGATGTGCGAGAGTCCGGCCTGGCGCGTCTGAGCGCGCTCGCCGAGGAGGGCAACCACTGATGGCGTCGTCGCAGTACGTCGCACTGCTCCGCGGCATCAACGTGGGCGGCCGCAACAAGGTGCCCATGGCCGAGCTGCGCGCGACCTTCGAGGATGCGGGTCACACCGACGTGCGTACCTACATCCAGTCCGGCAACGTCGTGTTCCGCTCGACGGCGCCGCGTGCGTCGCTCGAGGTCGCGGTGGAGGGGATGCTCGAGCGTCACCTCGGGTTCCCGCTGGTGGTCGTCGTCCGCTCGCACGCGCAACTCCGATCGGTCGTGGCCAACGCGCCGGCGAAGTTCGGTACCGAGCCGACGACCTTCCACTCCGATGCGATCTTCCTCCGCGCGCCGCTCACGCCGACTCAGGTGATGAAGATCGTGCGGCTGCGTGACGGCGTCGACCAGGCCTGGGCCGGGAAGGGTGTCGTGTACTTCGCCCGGTTGAGCGCGCAACGGACCAAGAGCCGCATGTCGAGCATCGTCGGCACCCCCGAGTACGCCAACATGACCATCAGGAACTGGGCGACGACGACGAAGCTCCTGGCGATGCTCGACGAGGGCTGACGGGGTCAGGTCCGCTCGCCGAAGACGTGCGCCAGGAGCGCCAGCGTCCCGGTCCACGACACGTCGTTCGCGATCGCGTCGTAGGCCACCCCGTCGAGCTGGAGGTCGCTGGCTTCGGGATCGGTGAAGCCGTGACCCACCCCACCGAAGACGGTGACCGCGTAGCGCTCGACCTCGGCGTCGACCAGCTCCCGGCGCAGGGCGTCGACGTCATCGGGCGGCGCGTAGGGATCGTCGGCGCCGCAGTACGCGACCACGTGCGCTCGTACCGCGCCTCGTTCGGCGCGGGCGTGCGTCTGCAGGATCCCGTGGTAGCTGACCGCGGCCCGCAGGTCCGCGCCGCTCCACCGCGAGCTCGAGCACGGTCATCCCGCCGTAGCAGAAGCCGATCGCCGCCACGCGGGTGCCGTCGACGTCGTCCCGGCGCGCGACCTCCTCGAACCAGGCGACGGTGCGCGCGCGTTGGGTGTCAGGGGATCCCAGGTTCTCGGCGTACGCGAGACCGGCCTCCTCGATGCCGGCACCGAGGAGGTGTGCGCCGTACATGTCGGTGCACACCGCCACGTAGCCAAGGTCGGCGAGCTTCGCGCGCGGCCCGTTCGTTCACCGCGTGCGCGACCCCGAGGGCGCTGTGCATGACGAGCACCGCCGGCGACCGCCCGGGGGCGTCGGGCCGCGCGACGTAGCCGCGCAGGAGCGTCCCTTCGTGTTCGAGGTCGGTCGTCTCCATACCGTCGAATGTCGGTGTCACGCCGTCAGTCTGCCGGAACCGTGGACGCCGCGCTACCGAAGGCACACGCGCCGGCGCCGGGGATCTGCGAGGATCCCGTCGCATGCGTCCTGATGATCCGACACTGGGGCCCACCGCGATCACCGTGGGCTGCGCCAACTTCGAAGCCGTGCCGCGCGACAAGGCGGCGACCCTCGAGAAGATGGATGCCGTTCGTTGCCGAGGCGGCCGCGGCGCACCTGCGACCTCGTCATCTTCCCGGAGCTGGCGCTCAACTCGTGGGGCCCGTGCATCGAGTGCGCGGACGAGCACCGGCCCTGCGCGTGGCACCGAGGCCAGGCCGAACCGGCCGACGGACCTGCGTGTCGCGACGTGACCGCCATGGCCGCGGCGCACGGCGTCCACGTGATCTACGGCTTCGAGGAGACCGGCGACTCCGACGCCGACGTGATCCACAACTCGGCGAACGTCGTCGCCCCCGACGGGCTCGTCGGCACCTACCGGAAGCTCCACCTCGGGATCCCGCTCGAGACCGACCGCTTCACGCCCGGCGACTCGCTCCCCGTGTTCGACACCGACCTCGGTCCGATCGGGATCTCGATCTGTTACGACTTCTACCAGGGGCCGGAGCTGAGCCGGATCCTCGCGCTGAAGGGTGCGCGCCTGCTCGTGAACCCGACCGGCCGTTCCGCGATGCCGCGGGCCCGCGAGCACCTGGAGCAGGTCACCCTGGTGCGCGCGCACGAGAACCTGGTTGCCGCGGCGTCGGCCAACCGCGTCGGCGATCGCCACGGTCCACCGACGTGGGCCGGAGGCAGCGTCATTGCGGCACCGCAGTATCCCGGGTTCCCGGTCACGCTCGCACGCGCCGGGCCCGACGAGGAACTGATCACGGCCACGATCGACTTCGCGGCGATCGCGGAGTGGTACGACGTCCTGCCGTGGCGGGACTGGCGCGCCGGCCCGCAGCTCCCGATCAACCGGTTGGTCGCCGACGAGTTCGCCGCGCTCGCGGAGGAGTGAATCAGGCGAGCGTGCGCTCACCGCTCACGTCGTACACCACGATCGACACCGCGGTCGGCGCGATCGACGGTCGGTCCGAGTCCGAACCCGACGACATCCCGGCGAGATGGGCGTCGAGATCGGCCTGGCTGGCCCAACGTTCGAACAGCACCACTCGCCCCGGCTCGAGCGGATCGGCGGCCATCACGTATTCGATGCACCCTTGCTCGGCGCGCGAGCGACGCATGACCTCGGCCCGCTCGGCGATGAACGTGTCGCGTTCGCCCGGCTCGACCTGGAATGCTCCTCCGACGATGACCACGATGTGCTCCTCCGGTGTTTCGGGCTGGTGTTCGGGCGTCAGCCTTCGGTCCACGGGGCGCTGAGTACGCGTCGATCGCCTGGGCCACGGCTGCACTCGCCGTAGTCGATCGGCGCCGACGTGCCGATGAGGTCGACGATGAACTGCGCCTCGGCTCCGGCGATCCCGCCGCAGAGGAAGTTCAGCTCGCCCTGGTTGGGATCGCCCGCAGGGGGCACGCCGATGAACGCGTTGTTGGCCAGATCCTGGAAGTCGCCGAACCAGTTGATGCTCGAGGTGCCGTTGAAGTCGCGTCGCCCGGGTAACGCGGCGAGCCAGCCCTTCTGGTGGGTGAGCGTCACCGTGAGGTTGATCGTGATCGCGATCGGCGCCGGATCCGCGGCGTGCAGCCCGGTGAGCAGCGTGCGCCCGAAGCCGTTCTTGAGCGCCGCCGAGGCCCGGGCGGCTGTCGTAGACGCGGGTCGGCGGAATCGGGAAGTACGTGAACTGCACGCCCGTGACCTGCGCGCTCGCCGGGCTCATCGTCAGCGCCGCACCGAGCGCGGCACCGCCGGCGACGAGACCGCCGCGCGTCAGGAACGTGCGACGTTGTACGACGTTGCCGTCGGACCGCGTCGTCACCATCTTCGGAAATCACCGTCATCGTCCCCTCCAGGTCTGGCTCACAAAGGAGGCCAGAGCATGACCAGAAAGGGTCGAAATGTCAACCACACTCGGTAGCGGCGACGCTACGGCGTGCGGTAACCGTCCTTGGTCAGGATGCGCACGGGATCGGTGCCGTCCCACTCGGCGCACGTGCGTGCGACGCGGTGAGTCCTTCGACGAATCCGGGTACGTCTTCGGCCAGTTCGGTGTAGAAGCCGAACTCGGCCAGCGTGTCGACGAACCCGACGTGCTGCCCGCGCACGTGCATCTCCGACACCAGCGGGTAGCCCTGCTCCTCGTACCACGCCTTCTTGCCCTGGTAGTCGGAGGTGATGGTGCAGAGCTGGTGGATGCGGGTGCCGGTCCCGGCGAGCTCCCGGTAGACGCTCGGTCGGTCGCAGAGCTGCTGGATGAGCTCGAACTGCACCGGTCCTGCCTGCGTCACCGCGATCTGCAGGTCGACGGCGGTGTCGACGCCCCGATACCAACAGTCGGTCTCGATGCGGGGGAACACGTGGAACGGACCCATGCCGAAGACGCGCGCGAACGTCGGCGCATGCGGCGAGCAGGTCGTCGACGACGACGCCCACCTGGAACATCCGGTAGTCGCCGTCGGGCCAGGACTGCTCGAACATCGGCTTCGGGTGCATCACGCGCGCACGCTACGGTGGTGGGGTTCGGCCGCACCAGCACCTCTTGCATGACCGTCGCGACCCGGCGTCCGTCCTCGTCGTGCACCGAGCCGCGGACCAGCCCGCGGTGTCCCGCGAGCGTGACCGTCTCCTGGGTGTGCAGGTGCCAGCGGTCGAAGCGCACCGGGCGGTGGAACCAGAGCGCGTGGTCGACGCTGACCGCCGCGAAACCCGTGGGCGGCATCTCGCCGGGGTACGAACGGAACGCCATGTCGAGCAGCAGGTAGTCGCTGGCGTACGCGAGCAGCACGGTGTGGAGCAGCGGATCGTCGCCGACGTCGCGCGGCAGCCGCATCCAGTGGGCGCGTGCACCCTCGGCCGGCGAACCGCCGAGGAACGTGGGGGCTTCCCCGATGCGGAGATCGAGCGGCGGCGGATGGTCGACCCACGCGTGCCCGTGTCCCGCGAGCGCGGGTGGCAGCTCCTGCAACCAGTCCTGCAGCACCGGCAGGTCGTGGGGGCGCGGCGCGTCGAGCGGAGGATCGGCCAACGCGGGCTCGTCGGGGTTCTCGTGGAACGACGCCATCGCCACCAGCAGCGTGCGGTCGCCTTGCGTGACCGTGCTCCGGCGGGTCGCCATCGAACGGCCGTCGCGCACGCGCTCCACCGTGACCTCGACCGCGTGGTCGGCGAGCCCGGCCTGCACGAAGTACGCGTGCATGGAGTGGGGTGCCTTGCCTTCGACGGTGGCGCCGGCGGCGAGCAGTGCCTGGGCCAGGGTCTGACCGCCGAACACGCGCGTGAAGCGGTCCGGCTCGGGCGCGGCGACGAAGCGGTCGTCACGACCGTCGGATGCTGGCCCCGGCGTGAGCTCCAGCGCGCGGAGCAGGCCGTCGAGCGAGGTGAGGATCCGTTGGTCGAGGGTCGGCGGCACGGGCGTCATGGCTAGCACGTACGCTCCGGAACGCAGGCGAAGGACGCAGGGGGAGCCGTCGATGCTGCAGGACGAGAAGATCCTGATCACGGGCCCGGCCGGCCGCATCGCGTACGGGCTCGCCCGCTCGCTCGTCGCCGAGAACGAGGTCTGGGGCATCGCCCGCTTCTCCGATCCTGCGACCCGCGACAAGGTCGAGGCGCTCGGCGTGACCACCCGCACGCTCGACCTCGCCGACGGCGACTTCGGCGACCTGCCCGCCGACTTCACGTACCTGCTGCACCTCGTCGCCGACTTCAGTCCCGACGACTACGACCGTGCACTGCGCGTCAACGCCGAGGGCACCGGCTTCGTGCTCGAGCACTGCCGCAACGCGAAGGCGGCGCTGGTGATGTCGACGGTCACGGTGTACAAGCCGCATCCCGATCCGTGGCACGCGTTCCGCGAAGACGACGCGCTCGGCGACGCGATGGCACCGCCGTCGGCGCCGTACTCGGTCACGAAGATCGCGGAGGAGGGCGTCGCCCGCTACTGCGCGCGGTCGTTCGGACTCCCCACGACCATCGCCCGCATGGGCGCGGCGTACAGCGACCAGAGCGGGCTCCCGGTCTGGCACCTCGACGCCATTGCCGCCGGCGAACCGGTGCACACGCGCTGGGACCCGATGACCTACAGCCCCATCCACGACGACGACATCTGCGCGCACCTCGAACCGTTGCTCGACGCCGCGACGCGTTCCCGCGACCATCGTCAACTGGGCCGGCGACGAACCGGTCAGCGTGCAGGAGTACTCGGCGTTCTTCGCCGATCTCCTGGGCGTCGACGCCGAGGTGGTGGTCGACCGAGATCCCGGGCGCGTCGCACGGTTCCGTCGCCGACCACACCAAGCGCACCTCGATCACCGGCCCGTGCGCGGTGGGGTGGCGCGAAGGTTTCCGACGGGTGGCCGAGCACTTCTATCCCGACCGCGTCCGGAGCGCCCGTGAGGTGGCGGTGACGGACGGCTACCCGACGTCGACAGCTGTTCGCCGAGGCCACGGAGGCGACTGGCCTCGACGACTTCGGCCCCGGCGACTTCCGCGACGGGCTCGACGTCCTGCTCGACAGCTACCGAGCGCGACACCGACCTGAGCCCGGCGAGTGAGGCGGGCGTTGCCGACGATCTCCGCCGGCGGTTGGTGAACCGGCTCGAGGTCGAGGCCTGGTACGCCGACCACCCCGAGATCGAAGCACTCCCGGTGCTCGGGCCCGGTCGACATCAACGGGCTCCCGCGCACGGGCACGACCGCGCTGGCCAACATGCTGTCGCTCGACCCGCAGTTCCGCAGCCTGCGCCAGTGGGAGCAGGTGCGGCCGTGTCCACCGCCCACGCTCGCCGGTGAGGCGACCGACGACCGCCGCCTGCAGCTGATCCGCGAGAACGAGCAGTTGCCGGCGGAGCTCAAGGCGATGCACCTCTACGACGCCGACGCGTCGGTGGAGGACACCTGGTTGCTCGGCATGGCGGTGCACGGGCAGCAGTACACGGTGCCGGTGTACGGGTACCACGCCTGGTGGCGCACGGCCGACGCGACCGCGGCCTACGCGTACCACCGACGGGTGATCAAGCTGCTGGAGTCGCAACGCCCGCCGCACCTCTGGCTGTTCAAGGCGCCGCACCACAACTTCCACCTCGAGGCGATCCTCGCGGCCTATCCGGACGCGCGCTTCGTGATGACCCACCGCGACCCGGTGAAGGCGGTCCCGTCGTGGGCGAGCCTGGTGTCGGCGATCTTCCCCGACAGCGCGACGGACCTCGACCTGCACCGGCTCGGTCGCGAGGTGTCGAACCACCTGCGCATCGGCGTCGAGCAGGCCATCGCGGCGCGTGCGCGCATCGGCGAGGAGCGCTTCCACGACGTGCACCACCGCGACTTCGTCGCCGACCCGATGGGCGTGGTGCGGCGCGTCTACGACTTCCTCGGCTACGAGCTCACGCCGTCGGTCGAGCAGACCATCGCCGACTGGACGGTGGCGAACCGGTCCGGCGCGCAGGGAACGCACCACTACTACCGCGGAGCAGTTCGGGCTGAGCGACGCCCAGCTGCGCGACGACTATCGCTTCTACACCGACCACTTCGACGTCGACGACCGAGGGGACCCCATGACCGACTCGCACATCTCATGGCGGCTCTGCCCACCTGGGCCGACCAGATGCGCGCGCTCGAGCGCGTCGGCGACAACCTCATCGCGGCGTGGCGGCCCGACGGCGCCAGCGCGGCCGAGGTGCAGGACATGAACAAGCTCGCCTTGTCGATCCTGGCCGAGGGGTACCTGTGCCGCGTGTACACCGACGTGCGCCGGCCGGTGTTCATGCCGCTGTGGAACTACGCGTTCAACCAGGGCGGGCCCGACCCCGACTACGTGTACTCGACGGTCGAGATCGACCCGCAGGGCGTCTACGAGATCTCGGGCTTCCGCGGCACCTCGCGCTTCGTCGAGATCCAGCCGCAGGCCTACGACATCATGACGCCGGAGCTCATGTCGGGCCGGGGTGGCACGTCGATGCAACAGGCGTACGACCTCGACGACCTCACCCTCGACGCCGACGGCGGGTTCCGCGTGCTCCTCAGCGCCGAACGCCCGGCCGGCCACACCGGCGACTGGTGGGAGCTGCGCGAGCAGACCGTCCGCCTGCTCATGCGCCGCTGCTCGTGCGACTGGATCAACGAGGTCGACGCGCGGGTGTCGATCAACCGCCTCGACGACGACCCCGACCTTGCCGGCGCCGACATGTCGCCGGAGGAGACCGCCCGCCGCTTCTCGGAGCTCGCGGAGTGGATCGAGGGCACCATCCAGTTCGACATGGGCCTGGTGCGGTACTACCGCGAGCACCACGGGGTGAACACGTTCCTGCGCTCGAGCAAGATCGACGAGATGGGTGGCCTGCCCCGGCAGGCCTACTACGACGGCATCCACGAGATCGCCGACGACGAGGCGCTGATCCTCGAGACACCCCTGCCGTCGGAGTGCCGCTACTGGCAGGCGTTGGTGGCCGACGACCGCTTCGCGACCGTCGACTGGGTGAACCGGCAGTCGAGCCTCAACGACGCGCAGGCGCACGTCGACGCCGACGGGTGGTTCCGCGCGTGATCTCGCATCAGGACCCGGGCGTGCCCAACTGGCTCGACAAGGCCGACTTCCCGTGGGGCATCATCCAGATGCGCTTCTTCGTGGCCAACGAGTACCCGACGCCGATCATCCAGAAGGTGAAGGTCGCCGACGTGCGCGCGCACCTGCCGGCCGACACGCCGGTGGTGTCCCCCGAGGAACGACGCGAGCAGCTCCGCGCCCGACGGGAAGGCGCGCAGCTCCGCCGCATCTGGTGACGCCGATCTGGTGAGCGTCAGGTGCCCTGGCACATCCCGTTGGCGTTGGTGTTGTAGGTGCCGTCGGCGCAGCGCACGTTGGGGTTCTCGTGCGAGAACACGCCCTGCGGGCTCTCCCACCCGGGCACGACCCACGCGTGGACCATGTAGCCCGTCACCGACATGAAGCGCCCGCCGACCGCGGTGCACTGCGCCTGGGTGACGTCGGCGTCGGCGGGGAACGGAACCTCGATCTTGCCGCTGCCGAACTTCGTGCACACGCTGCTGTGCCGGTGCCAGTGGTCGTTCGGCCCCGCGAAGCCTTCGGGCGCGTTGCCGAACGCGTAGTACATGAGGCCGACGATCTTGCGACGTGGGGCTGGTGCCGTCGTAGATGAGCGACTGCGCCGCGTTCGGATCGAACGTTCCACTGCCCGTCATCTGGAAACCGATGTAGTGCGCGCCGCTGCCGGGCGCGAAGCCACCGGCGAGGTAGTAGCCCGCGTTCGTGGCGTCGGCGACGGTGGGGTACTGCATCGCGTGCTCGCGCGCGATCGTGAGCTGCTGCGCGAGCAGCGCACGGGTCGGTGCGTCGAGGGGCACATCGGGCTGGGCCTCCGCAGCGACGTCGGTTGCCTTCACGCCTTGCACCTGCTGGCCGTTGACGTCGGTGACGCCGACGTGCACGTGCTCGCTCGTCGCGCCGGCGGCCGCCGCGGTGCTGCCCGATCCGCCGGCGGGCGTGGCCGACACCGCCGGCTGGCTCGGGTCGGACGAGTCGGTCAGCAGCACGACCGCGGCGCCGAGCACCAGGCCGAGGAGCAGCACCGCGAGGATGACGGATCGCCCGCCGGACCGGCTGCGGCGGCCGCGAGGCGCTCGGGGGCCTCCTGTGCGGTCGGCCGTGCGGTCGCTGGCGCGCGGCTCGATGACAGTGTCGGTCGGTCGGTCGAGCACGCTCGCCATGACGATTCCCCCCGGCCTCGTCGGCGCCCAGATCGGGCGAACTGGGCGGAACGCTACTCCGTCAGCCGTCGACGACGGCGCGTGCCGCCACTTCGACCTGCTGCGAGGCGGGCACCGCGACGTCGGCACCCCGGTCGTCCTGCACGCCGACGACACCCCAGGTGCGGCTGGTCAGGTCGACCCACGGGTAGAGGCCCTTGCCGCCGTTGCCGCTCACGACCTCGGTGGCGCCGTCGCTCCCGACGACGTCGGGCCAGCAGCCGAGTCCGTAGCGGGGGATCCCGGTGATGCCGACCGAGTAGTCGTGGGTGGTGTCGTACGCGCCGACCTGGTTGCGCAGCATCTCGTCGACCGCCCCGGACGAGAGCACCCGCCGGCCGTTCACCGTGCCGCGGTGCAACAGCATGGCCACGAACGCGCCGTAGTCGTCCACGGTCGTCGTCGCCCCGAACGCCGGGTTGGGTGCGTCGGGTGCGCCGGCCCACGTGGTCGACGTCATGCCCAACGGTCCCGTGATCCGCTGGTGCACGACCGACGCGAAGTCGGAACCGCCGAGCACCTCGATCAGTCGTCCGACGACGAGGAACGGCGAGTTGCCGTACGAGAACGCGCTCCCGGCCGTGAACTCGCGCGGCGACGCCGCGAGCGTCTGCACGCACGCGGCGAGGGACACGCCGCCGTTCTGGCACGGGTTGTCGTGCACCCCTGACGTGTGGTCCATCAACATCCGGGGTGTGATCGGCGGGACCGAGCCGGCGAACTCCGGGAGCCAGCGCGCGATGTCGTCGTCGAGACCCACGGCGTGGTCGTCGACGAACGTCATGAACGTCGCCGCGGTGATCCACTTCGACGACGACGCCACGTCGAGCGGCGTCGATCCCGTCACCGAACCGACGCCGTGCTCGTGGAGGACAGTCCCGTCGTCGGCGACGATGCGGAGGTACCCGCCGCTCAGCCCCGCGTTCGCCACGCGCGCTTCGAGCGCCGCGTCGACCCCCGCGAACGCGTCGGGTGCGTACGTTCGCGAGGGAGCCCGCGTGGTCGTCGACGTCGGGGAGTCGGACTCGTCGTCGGTGAGGGAGCCGAGCTCGTCGTGGAATCGGCGGCGCGATCGGCGCGATCGGTACGGTCGGCTCCGGACCCCGAGCAGGCGGCGAGACCGGCGACGAGCGCGACCGCCGCGACGAACGCCGCGGATCAGGTGCCGCGGGGCTTCATGCCCGCGGCGACGTAGATCGCGTCGAGCACGCGCATGTTGGCGATCGAGTCGGACGGGCGGAGTGAGCGTCGGCTCGCCGCGCAGCACCGCGGCGCAGAACGCGTCGAGTTGGTACTCGTAGGTCGGGTCGGCGCGGAGAACTTCTCGGTGCGCGGCGTCGCCGTCGACCTTCACGCGCATGCGGTGCCACATCTGCGGGATGGTCGGGTTGATCACGTGCAGCTCGCCCCGTGTCGCCGACGCACGCGTGCGTACGTCTGGATGACCCACGTCGACCACATCGAGCACGTGATCCGGCCGGTGTGCCCGCTCGGGAACGTCGAGCTCGGCGCGCATCGCGCGGTCGACGTCGGGTGTGCGCAGCTTCGGCCTCGGCCGACACGACCTCGGGCTCCTCGCAGCCGAGCAGCCGCGCCATGTGCACGGTGTAGCGTGCCGACGTCCATCGTCGCGCCGCCGCGCGAGGTCGTACTGGTAGCGGATGTCGGAGAACTTCGGGCAGCGGGAAGCACAGCGCGGTCTCGACGCGCTGGATCGTGCCGAGCTCGCCGCTCTCGACGATCTCGCGCATGCGCTGCGCGAGCGGGTGGTAGCGGTAGTGGAACGCCTCCATCACGACGAGGCCGGTGCGCGTCGGCGACCGCGGCGACGGCTTCGGCTTCCTTCGCGTTCGCGGTGAACGGCTTCTCGCACAGCACGTGCTTGCCGGCCTCGAGCGCGGCGATCGTCCACTCCGCGTGCAGGCCGTTGGGGAGCGGGTTGTAGATCGCGTCGATGTCGGGGTCGGCGAGCAGGTCGGCGTAGGAGTCGTGCACCTTCGGGATGCCGTGCTTCGACGCGAACGCGTCGGCGCGGGCGCGATCGCGGGCGGCGACCGCCCACGACCTCGGCGTCGGTCGAGTTGCGGGCGGGCTTGATCGACCGCCGACGGGCGCGATGCGCGCCGCGCCGAGGACGCCGATACGAACCGGGCTCATGCGCGCGCACTGTAGGGGGAGCGCGTCAGGACCCCGGATCAGGCGCCGGCGTCAAGCCGTCTGCGACGAGGTCCTGGTCCAGGTCGCGCAAGAGGCGGTAGAGGAGCGCCCGTTCGAGGTCACCGACGTCGACGAACTCGAGCCCGGCCCGTGGTGTGCCCTCGTCGACGGTCGCGTAGCGGACCTCGCCCCGCACCTGGATGCTGGCGCGCTGGCGTGCACCGAGCGGGAGGTCGAGCTCGATGCGATCGCCGACCGTCACCTCGCCGGCCTCGATGTGCAGTCCCGCGCCCTCCATGGAGAGATCGGTGAGCACGCACGATTCGAAGTCTTCGTACGCGTAGTGCAGGTGCTCGCGTGACTCGTCGACCACGCGGTAGCGCCCTTCCCATCCCGCGGTCTGCCGCTTCGCCTTGCGGCGGTCCCCGAATCGGGGTTGTCCGTCCGCTCGTGGTGCACGTCGCTTGAACATGGTGAAGTCGCCCCTCGCGGTCCCGCCGGCCAGCACGAATGGCATCGGCGGCCGCCGTGCGCCGCTGAAGTCAGCGTGACCACTGCCACGCGTGCGCGTCCGCACGCGTGACGTGGGTCACGCGCGATTCGTCAAGCGGAAGGAGGTGCGAAGAACTCCAGCGCGATCCCGTCGGGGTCGCGGAAGCTCACGCCCGAGCCGTACGGCGCGTCCTTGATGCGGCCGCGCTCGATGCCGAGCTCGTCGAGGCGGGCGGCCCACTTCTCGAGCTCGGACCGGTCGGCGACGCCGAACGCCACGTGGTCGAGACCGACGCGGAACTCGCTGAAGTCGCCGGCCGGCGCCGCCGTGCCGTGCTGGTGGAGGCCGATGCAGCGTGCCGCCGCCGACCAGGTACACGGTGTGGTGCAGGTCGGGATCGGTGTCCTCGTCGATCACCGGCTCGGCGTCGAGCAGCGCCTCGTACCAGGGGACGCTCACGGACAGATCGCGCACGGTCAGTGCGACGTGGGTCAAGGGGGGAAACTCGCTCATGGCTGCTTCCTTTGTCGTTAGGGTCATTGGTCACTACGAGTATCCGGGTGACAGGGATTGGCGGCCATGACCGCGGCACCGCGAGACCTAGCCGCGACACCGCTCCTGCAACACGCGTTGGAGCAGCTGCGGCTCGAGGGCGCGATCTTCTTCCGCACCGAGCTCACCGAACCGTTCGCGTTCGAGTCGACGCCGTCGGCGCTCGCCGACCAGCTGCATCCCGGCGCCGACGCGTGTGATCCTGTTCCACATCGTGGCCGCGGCACGTGCTGGGTCGCGGGTGACGACGGCGAACGCCACTGGGCCGAGCCCGGCGACGTGATCGTGCTGCCGTACGGCGACCATCACGTGATCGGCGGGACGTCGGCGGCGACCTGTGTGCCGATCACCGATGCTGATGCAGCCGCTGCCGTGGCACGACCTGCCCGCGATCCGGCACGGCGGCGGTGGTGCACCGGTCGACCTCGTGTGCGGCTACCTCGTGTCCGACGACCCGCTGTTCGATCCGGCGCTGCAGGTGTTCCCGTCGGCGTTCGTCGTGCGGCTGCCCGACGGCGCGCGCGAAGGGCTGGGTGCAAGCGAGCGTCACGTACGCCGCGAGCGAAGCCGTCCCGTCGAACGCGAGCGCGAGCCTGTCGCGTCGACGCGCCTGCCGGAGCTGGTGCTCATCGAGGTGTTGCGCCACCATCTGGCCTCTGCGCCCGCGGCCGATCACGGTTGGCTCGCGGCGTTGCACGATCCCGTCCTCGCGCCCGCGCTCGCGCTGTTGCACGGTGATCCCGGCGCGGCGCTGGACGGTGGCCGACCTCGCGGCCGAGGTGCGCGGTGTCGCGCTCGGTGCTCGACGAGCGCTTCCGCGTCAGGTGCTCGGGCGGTCGCCGATCCGCTACCTCACGGAATGGCGCATGCATCTCGCCGAGGAGCTGCTCGACACCACCGAGCTCGGCGTCGTGCCCATCGCCCGCCGCGTCGGCTACGAATCAGAAGAAGCGTTCAGCCGCGCGTTCAAGCGCGCGCACGGCGAATCACCCGGGCGCTGGCGCGCCCGTGACCGAAGCACGATGACCGAGGGGGACCAATGACCGGACGATTCGACGGCAAGGCGGTGATCGTCACCGGTTCCGGTGGCGGCATCGGGCGGGAACACGCCCGACTGTTCGCGCGCGAGGGCGCGTCGGTGCTCGTGAACGACACCGGACGCCGCACCGGTGCCGACGCCGCCAGCGTGGTGGCCGAGATCGAAGCCGACGGCGGCGTCGCGGTCGCCGACACCACGTCGGCCACCTGGGACGGTGCCGCCGCGATCGTCGAGCACGCGCTCGACGCGTTCGGTCACGTCGACGTGCTGGTGAACAACGCCACCGCCGCGCGCAACGCCGATCTCTGGACGGTCACCGAGGCCGAGTGGGATCTGGCGATCGACGTGAACCTCAAGGGCTACTTCGCCCTCATCCGCGAGTGCGCTCCGCACTTCTGCGGCCAGGGCGCGGGCGCGATCGTCAACACCAGTTCGGGGTCAGGGTTCGGTCACCCGTCGGCGGTGGCGTACGCGGCCGCCAAGGAGGGAGTGGTCGGGCTCACCCGCACCGTCGCGCGCGAGCTCGGTCGCTTCGGCGTGCGCTGCAACGCGATCCGGCCGCTCGCGCTCGGGCGATCCACCGCGGAGTACAACGAGGCCACCGCGAAGTGGTCCGTGCTCATGGCGGAGACGATGCGCCCACGCGGCGGGCAGGCGTCGCAGTTCGTGGCGGCGACGCCCGACACCCACCCGCCGGCGAAGATCGCGCCCATGGTGGTGTGGCTGTGCAGCGATGCCGCACGAAACGTGAACGGCCGCACCTTCCACGTCACCGGCGACCTCATCGCGCGCTTCGCCGACTCGCAGTACGAGCGTCAGATGGTGCACGAGGGCGGTTGGACCCTCGACGCGCTCGACGAGCTCGCGCCGACGGAGCTCGTCGACGACCTCACCAACGACTTCCTGCTCGAGAACCACCCCGAACTCAGGGCGTGGGACGGAGCGAGCGGGAGCGAGCGAGGGTGAAGTGTCAGTTCGCGAGATCGGTGAGCACGGCGCGCCCGAGGTACTTGCTGCCCTCGAGCTCGTCGAAGATCGTCCCGAGCTCCGACATCGCGCCGGTGCGCGACACGTGGCTCTTCACCTTGCCCGCGGCGGCCAGCGCCGACCAGCTCGCGCATGTCCTGGACCGTGCCGACCGCGGAGAAGATGATCGTGGGGTCCTTCAGGAACAGCTCGAACGGGTTGATCTCGAGGTTGCCGTCCTCGGTGGGAGGAAGGCCCACGCCCACGAACAGCCCGTGGGGACCGAGCAGGTCGAAGCCGAGCCGGAAGCCGGCGACGCGCGCCGCGAACACGAGGCTGGCGTCGACGCCGCCGAGCTCCGCCTGCACACGCTCGAGCGCCTCGGACGCCTCGAACGCGTAGTCGGCGCCGAGCGACTTCACGAAGTCGAGCCGATCCGCGCCGACGTCGACGCCCACGACCGTGTAACCGAACGCCTTGGCGATCTGCACTGCGTAGTGACCGAGGCCGCCGGCAGCACCGAGGATCGCGACGGGCCGGTTCGGCAGCACGTGGTGGTCGAGCAACTTCTTCACCGCGCCGTACGCGGTGAGTCCGCCGCAAGCCAGCGGCGCCTCTTCGTCGCCGAGGGAGTCGGGGAGCGTGACCAGGCTCTTGGCGTACACCGGGAAGTACTCGGCGAACGTGCCCATGATCGGCTTGCTCTGCGCACACAACCGCGGACGCCCGCTCAGGCACTCGCGGCACGCGCCGCACCAGTAGCCCCCGCCGGCCCCGCCGAGACCCAGGATCACGCGGTCGCCGACCGACACGTACGCGTCGGCGCCGGGGCCGAGCGCCTCGACGATCCCGATGGCCTCGTGGCCGAGCACACCGCTGCCGATCCCGTACCAGTCACCGCGGGAGAGGTGCAGGTCGGAGTGGCAGATCCCGGCGGCGCTGATGTGGATGAGCGCCTCCTCGAAGCCGGGTTCGGGGACCTCGAGGTCCTGGATCTGGAGCGTGCCGTCCTCGATCCGCGCTGCCTTCATGGTTCCCCCTGATTCGTGGTGCCTGCGTCCGAAGTGCTGACCGGTGCCAGATTCAATCGTGCAGGGCTCAATCTTGCACAGCTCAGTCGCGGAGGGCGACCTCGACCTCGATCTCGACCGCACCGCCCCGGGGGAGCGCCGCCACCCCGACCGCGGAGCGCGAGTGGCGACCGGCGGCCCCGAACACCTCGCGCAGGAGCTGGCTGGCGCCGTCGACCACCGCGGGCTGCTGGGCGAACCGCGGTGCCGACGCCACGAAGCCGAGGACGGTCAGCACCCGCTCGATCCGGTCGAGGTCACCGAGCTCGGAACGCAGCACCGACAGGGCGTTCAGCGCGCACCACCGGGCGGCCTCGGTTCCCTGCTCGACGGAGACGCCACCCTCATCGGGATCGGCTCCCAGGACACCGGGGTGCACGAGGTTGCCGTCGAAGTCCCGGGGGAGCTGCCCCGACGTGCGGGCCCGGCCACCGTGCACGACCACCGCGTCGAGCGGATCGTGGGGCGGGTAGGGCCCGGGGAGCACGATGCCGAGGTCGTCGAGGCGGTCCTGGATGCTGGTCATGCGCCGATCACGAGCGGATCATGCTGCCCCCGCAGGCGTTGACGCCACCCGCGCGGACCGTGTGTATACAGTATGCCGCCCTGGCGCCAGTTGCCTTTGAAGTGAAGCCGCCGGGAGCGAGGGGGAGACACGGATGTTCGGCAAGGTTCGGATGCTGCTGGTCGGCGCGTGCGCGATCGGGGTGGCCATGGTCGGAGTGGCCCCCGCGGTGGCGCAGTCGTCGAGTGAGAAGCCCAAGGCGACCGAGATCGGCGTCACCGCGAAGGAGATCCACATCGCGGTGCTGGCCGACGTCGACAACGCGCTCGCGCCGGGCCTGTTCAAGGGCGCGGCCGACGGGGTGAAGGGCGCGGCGAAGTACATCAACAGCAAGGCGGGCGGTGGCGGCATCGCCGGACGCAAGCTCGTGGTCGACTTCATCGACACGCACCTCAACGCCAACGACACCCGCAACGGCATCATCACCGCGTGTCAGAACGACTACGCGATGGTCGGGACGTTCGTGCTGTTCCTCAGCAACGTCGACGACGAGGTCAACTGCAAGAACCAGGCGGGTGCTGCGATCGGCATTCCCGACCTCGCCAGCGTGGCGACGGGTGTGCCGCAGGCGTGTTCGCCCGTGGCGTTCCCGGTCAGTCCGGCGCAGCTGGTGTGCAGCACCAAGGACCGGAACCCGCAGACCTACAACGGCAACCAGTTCGAGGCCAAGTACCTGCTCAAGACGCACAAGGGCAAGCTGCACGGTCCGATGCTGTACGGCAACGACACCAAGGACGCCCAGCGCGGCGGTCAGGTGCTCATCAACACCGAGATCCAGGCCGGGATCAAGTCCGACCAGACCCTCGGCGTCTCCGGCCGTGACCCGCAGAGCGCGTACACGCCGATCGTCAACAAGATGAAGACCGACGGCTCCAACTACGCCTACGACGCGTCGTCGGCGCAGAGCTCGATCCTGCTGCGCAGCGAGGCGCAGCTGCAGGGTCTCGACACCAAGAACATCGCGTTCGTGTGCACGATCGCCTGCTACGACAAGGCGCTGAAGGAGCAGGCCGACGTCATGGAGGGGCAGTACGTCCCGCTCACGTTCCTGCCGTTCGAGGAAGCGAACACCAACACGACGCTGGCCGCGTTCCTCAAGTACGTCGGCAAGGACAACGCCAACGGGTTCGCGGTCTACGGCTGGACCGCGACGCTCGGGTTCAAGCAGGCGGTCGAGGCGATCGTGAAGAAGGACGGCGTCAACGGGCTCACGCGGGCGAACATGCTGAGCACCGGGATCGACGGCCTCACCAGCTTCAACGCCGGGGGGATGATCGGCACCGTCGACATCAAGAACAAGGTGCCGACCCCCTGCTCCATGATCACCCAGCTCCAGTCGGGCAAGTTCGTGCGTCTCGCCCCGAAGAAGAAGGGCACGTTCGACTGCCGCAAGTCGAACGCGGTGCAGATCCAGGCCAACCTCATCAGCCAGTAGCGGCGGAGGACGCCCGGTTCACGTTCCGTTCGGTTTGCCCGAGCGGAACGTGGCCGGGCGCTTCTCCAGGAACGAGTCGACCGCTTCGCGGTGGTCGGCGGTCTCGAAGCGTGATGGCCTCGAACGCGACCGACAGGTCGTAGAGCTGCACGACGCGCATCTCGAGCTCCTTGTTCACGAGCCGCTTGTTGAAGCGGATCGCGACCGCGGGGCCGGCCGCGAGGCGCCGGGCCATGGCCATGGCCTCGTCGAGCACCTGGTCGCGCGGGACGACGTGGTTGACGAGACCGAGGCGATCGGCGTCGGGCGCGCTCACCAGGTCGCCGGTCATCAGGTACTCCTTGGCCCGGTTGGGGCCCATCAGGAGAGGCCAGAGCACCGCGCCGCCGTCGCCCGACACGATGGCACCGCGAACGTGCGGGTCGGCGATGCGGGCGTCGTCGGCCATGTAGACGACGTCGCAGAACAACGAGATGGTGGCGCCGATGCCGATGGCGTCGCCGTTGATGGCCGCGATCAGCGGGACGCGCACCGCGAGGATGTTGCGGGCCATGGCGACCGACTCGATGAGGAGCCCCGGGTGGCCGTCGGGGTACTTCTCGTTCGCCTTCATGTCGTTGAAGTCGGCGCCCACGCAGAAGTACTTGCCCGCACCGGTGAGCACGACCGCGTTGAGCTCGTCGTCGGCGACGATGCGCTCGTAGAGCTGCTTCAGCTCGAGGTGCATCTGCGGGTTCAGCGAGTTGCGGTGCTCGGGCCGGTTCAGCGTCGCGACCAACACGCCGTCGTCGTGGAGCTCGGTGCTGATCGTGGAGAGTCCGTAGCGGTCGGTCATCAGGGCTCCTGCTTCAGGGGTGGGCAGTCGAGAGAGGCGGCGATGGCGTCGAGCTCGGTGACGAGCGCGTCGTCGAGCGGGATCCCGTCGGCGAGCCGCTCGACGCGTCGTTCGGCTTCGAGCTCACCGGGGACGAGGATGCGCTCGGTACCCGGTGCGAGCTCCGACGCGTGGACGTCGTCGATCAGCGCGTCGACATGGGCGCGGAACGCGTCGAGGGGGAGGAAGCGGGACACGTCGAGCACCACGAAGCTGGCACCCTTGGCCAGGCGGTCCCAGCCGGTCAACTCCGACGCGCTGTGCTCGGTGGTGCCGAAGCTGCTGTCGGCGAGCACACCCGCCATGATCTCGACCAGCAGCCCGATGCCGAAGCCCTTGTGCCCGCCGAACCACTGCAGCTGTGAGATCGACGCCGCCTGTGGGTCGGTGGTGGGGTAGCCGTGCTCGTCGTTGGCCCAGCCCTCGGGGATCGACGCGTCGCCGCGCTTGCGGGCGAGGAGGATCTTGTTGCCGGCCGCCGCGGTCGTGGCGACGTCGTAGACGAGATCGGGGTGACGGCCCGCGGGCACCGCGTACGAGAACGGGTTGGTGGAGAACAACCCGGTGGTGCCGCCGAACGGCGGGACGATGGTGCCGCCGTTCTGGAACGCCATGGCGAAGCACCCGGCCGCGGCCGCGCGCATCGTGTAGTAGCCGAGCGCGCCGACGTGCGTGATCTCGCGCACCGCGACCGTCGCCATGCCGTGCTCCCGTGCGCGCTCGACCGCGAGGTCGACCGCGGCCACGCCCGCGATCTGTCCGAAGCCGATGCCGCCGTCGAGGAGCACGGTGGAGCCGCGATCGGAGACCGTCGACACCACCGTGTCGGGGCGGAGGTGACCGCTCCGCACGCGGCCGGTGTAGAGCGCGAGCAGGTGCGAGCCGTGCGAGTCGACGCCGCGCAGATCGGCTTCGACGAGGTTGTCGGCGATCGTCGTGGCCTGCGCGTCGGGGACGCCGAGTGCGCCGAGCAGCAGTTCGAGTTGGCGACGCAGCGCGTCTGCCTGCACATTCATCGAGGGACGAGCACTACGAAACAGGACCGGTGCCGTCGCCAAGACCGCCTGCGCCGCCGAGTCCGTGCAGGTCGAGCAGGCGGATGGCGTTGCCGCGGACGATGTCGAACACGACGTCGTCGTCGAGGTGACCGAAGAGCTCCTTGGCGACCTGGTGGGTGTTGGGCCAGGTGCCGTCCTGGTGCGGGTAGTCGGTCTCGAACGCGATGTTGTGGCGACCGACGCGGTCCATGAGGTCGAGGCCGACGCTGTCCTTGAAGAAGCAGCTGGTGACCTGCCGGTAGTAGTACTCCGACGGCGGCTCGGCGACCGCGTCCTTGCTGTGGCTCCAACCCTGGTGGGTCTCCCACACGTCGTCGACACGTTCGAGCACGAACGGGATCCACCCGATCTGCGCCTCGGCGTAGAGCAGCTTGAGGTCGGGGTGGCGCACGAGCACGCCCGAGTAGAGGTAGTCGACGAGCGACACCGCGCTGTTGGTGAAGATGTTGGTGGCCTGCACCGCGTCGGGCGCGTCCTCCGACGTGGTGATGGTCTTGGTGCCCGAACCGATGTGCATGGCGACGACGGTGTTCGTCTCCGCGCAGGCCTGGAAGAACGGCTCCCAGTGGCCGGAGTGGATGCTCGGCAACCCGAGCCACGACGGCAGCTCGGAGAACGCGACCGCGCGCACGCCGCGTGCGGCGTTGCGGCGCACCTCGGCGGCGGCGAGCTCGGCGTCCCACAGCGGCACGAGGCAGAGCGGGATGAGCCGCCCGTTGCTCCCCGCGCACCACTCGTCGACCTGCCAGTCGTTGTACGCCTCGACGCAGAGCTTCGAGAGCTCCTTGTCGTTGCCGCGCAGGAAGATCTGGCCGCAGAAGCGCGGGTAGTTGGGGAACGACAACGACGCCTCGACGTGGTTGATCGTCATGTCCTCGAGGCGCGCCTGCGGCTGCCAGCAGCCGGGACGCATCTGGTCGAACGTGATGCCGTCGAAGGTGATCTCCTCGGGCGGGTAGCCGGCCGCCGCGATGAGGCGCTTCACCGAGTACTGCTGGTCCTCGTAGAACCACCAGGCGACGTCGGGGCCGTCGGTGCCGGGCGCCTCTCGGTAGGTGCCGCCGTCGAGGACGGGTGTGCCCGCGGGGGCCATGACGATGTGCGGGCCGACGTCGCGGTACTTCGCCGGGAGGCGCGAGGTCCAGATGTCGGGGGGTTCGACGACGTGGTCGTCGAGGCTCACGATCCAGGGGATGTCGGTCATGGCGGGCCCTCTCGGTGGGGAGGCGGTCTCAGCGAGGCGTGGTTCCGGCGATGGTCGTGCGATGCAGCGAGCGGCGGGCGCCGTCGGTGTCGCCGACCACCGAGTGCTGCGCGCACCGGTTGTCCCAGATGAGGAGGTCGCCCTCCTCCCATCGGTGACGCCAGGTGTGCTCGGGCTTGTCGAACTGCGCGTACAGCAGGTCGAGCAGCGGCTGGCTGTCGTCGACCGACCAACCGTCGAAGTGCTTCGTGTAGTTGTCGTTGACGAACAACGCCCGTCGCCCGGTCTCGGGGTGGGTGCACGCCACCGGGTGCGCGTTGACGATCTCGTCGTCGGGCATGCCGCTGTCGATCGCGAGCTGGGTGGCGTAGTGCACCGCGCGCAGCGATTCGAGGGTGTCGCGCAGGCCGTCGGACAGGCCCTCGTACGCGAGGTACCCGTTCGAGAACATCGTGTCGCCGCCGACGGGCGGGATGATGCGCCCGAGCAGCAGGCTCACCGACGGCGGCTGCTTGGCGTAGGTGAAGTCGGAGTGCCACGTGACGGTGATCGGGTTGGGGTCGTAGATCTCGATGATCTCCGGGTGACCCTCGATGGGCGGCACGTACGGGTGCGGTTCGATGTGCCCCCAGCGCGCGGTGAACGCCACCTGGTCGTCGGGGGTGGCATGCGCCTGACCCTTGACGCACAGCACCAGGTGCTCGAGCAGCGCCTCGTGCAGCGCGGCGAAGGTGGCGTCGTCGACGTTCGCGATGTCGACGCCGGTGACCACTGCGCCCAACGCGCCGGCTTGCCGTGTGACCTGCATGACTAGAAGGACTCCATCAGAAGGGAGCCGGGAGACGGTCCATCGGAACCTCGATGACGGTCGGTCGGTCGTTGCCGAGAGCTTCGCGCAGCGCGGGACCGACGTCGTCGCCCTTGGCGACGCGCGTGGCGTCGGCGCCGAACGACTCCGCGAACTTCACGAAGTCGGGGTTGCGCAACTCGGTGCCGATCTCGCGGCCACCGAAGCGTTCACGCTGGTCGCGGTTCGAGTTGCCGTAGGCGTTGTCGTTGTAGACGACGGTGACGGTGTTGATTCCGTACTGCACCGCGGTCGCGAGCTCGGTGGCCGCGAACAGGAAGCCGCCGTCGCCGGTCGCGCACACCACCGGCGTGTCGGGACGGGCGACCTTCACGCCGAGGGCGGCGGGGAAGCCCCAGCCGAGCGTCCCCATGTACGACGTCGAGAGGTAGGTGCGGGGCCCGTACGCCGGGTAGAGCATGTGGCTCATGTACCCCATGGTGGTGGTGCACGGCACCAGCACGCCGTCGTCGGGGATGGCGGCGCGCAACTGGTCGACCATCAGCGCCTGCGGCCCGACCGCGCGCAACGACGCGTCGACGGTGGCGCGGAACGCGGTGATCTCGGCACCGCGGTCGACGCCGAGATCGATGGCGGAATCGCGCCGGGTGCGCAGCTCGGCGAGCAGCGCGGCGAGCGTCGGCGCCGCGTCACCGACGACCGGCACGGCGTCGGGGCGGTGGATCGCCGATCTCGGCGCGGTCGACGTCGACGTGGACGACCGGCGTCCCGGCCGGCAGGGCGTTGCCGATGAGGTGCGTCCCCACTGCGAGGACGACGTCGGCGTCGTCGAGCAGCGGCTGCAACCGCTTGTTCACCCACACGGTGCCGGCGTACGAGCGGATGGCGGGCGTCGAAGCCGCCCTTCCCCTGACGAGTGGTGACCACCGCGCGCCTGGAGGAACTCGGCCAGCTCGGCCAGCTCCGCGGTCGCGTCACCCAGGACGACGCCACCACCCGCCCACACGACCGGGCGTTCGGCACCGACGAGCACGTCGGCGGCGCGCGCGATCTCGTCGGGATCGGCAGCGAGGCGCACGCGCTCGGCGGGCGCGCACAAGGTGATCTCGGCCGACTCGGAGAAGGCCTCGGGGGGCATCTCGATCTCGACCGGTTGACGGCGTCCGCGCTGCACGTGCACGAATGCCTCGTGCACGGTGTCGGCGATCTCGCTCGCCTCCAGGGCCCGGCGCTGCCACTCGGTGACGGGGCGCACGAGGTCGAGCTGGTCGTCGATCTCGTGCAGCAGGCCGAGGTGCTTCCCGATGCCGGCCCGGTTCACCTGGCCGGCGATGAGGACGACGGGGGAGGAGGACGCGAACGCGGTCGCCAGGCCCGCGCCGGCGTTGTAGATGCCCACTCCGGGCACCACGAACGCCACGCCGGGGCGGCCGCTGGCGCGGGCGTAGCCGTCGGCGAGGTAGGTGGTGCCCTGCTCGTGGCGGGTGGTGACGAACCGGATCGAGGCCTCGTCGTAGAAGCGCGTCGAGCGCGTGCATGGTCTGGTCGCCGGGGAGCCCGAAGACGTGGGTGACGCCCTCGCGGACGAGCTGGGCGACCAGCGCCTGGCCACCGGTCATGTCTGGCGGTCATCGGGTCGTGCTCATGGGTTGTATACGTTATCCAATCCGTCGGATACCGCTCGCCGCCGTGACGACCGGTCGGGCGGACGGTGACCGTCAGGCCACCGGTGTGGCACTCGTGCTTGCGGCCGGCGGCGACGACCTCGGCCAGGGTCGCCGCCGAACGCGCCACCGCCTCGTCGATCGTCGGGGTGGCGACGTCGTAGAGCGTGAGGTGGTTCGACCCGACGGCGCGTGGCGTGAGTCGTCGCCAGCGCGACATCGCCGAGAACGCGCCGCACGAGAGCATGTCGGGCACGTGCACGTCGTCGTACCACTCGTCCCACTCGGCGACGCGGGTGGGGTCGGTGCAGAGCACGTGCGTGAGGATGTGCCCCGTGCGCGCCGCCGATGGCTCGGGCTTGCCGCCGTCGCGGCCGTGGGCGACGAACGCGTCGGCCGCGATCGTCGCGTGCGCGGGATGCATGTGCCCCGACGCGCGCAGTTCGTCATCGACCGCGAGCACGCGTGCGGCGTGCGCCGCCACGTCGGGATCATCGAGCTCGAGGACGGTCACGTGCGTGAACCCGATGCCGGGCATCCCCGGTTCCGGCCGCGCGGTGAGCTCGAAGCGGGTCGCCGCCCACGCTCCCGCGCCCGACTCGGAGCTCCCGCACAGCGCCGGGAGGTGCACGTCGTCCTCCCACGCGTCCCACTCGGGTTCGTCCGTCGCGCGGATGCACTTGGCGTGCACGACGACGAGCCCGGTCGTGCGCGCGCCGTCCATCAAGCGCCGTCCATCAAGCGCTGGCCATCAGTCGAGCAGCGGATCGATGACGGCCCGGTCGACCCGCCCGCGGTACGCGACCTCGCCGTCACGCAGCGCGACGCAACGAGTCGCGCGCTCGAGGAAGGCGAGTTGGTGGGTCGCCACCATCACCGCACACCCGGCATCGGCCGCCGCGGTCAGCAGCTCGGCGAGTGCGTCCTGACCGGCGGGGTCGAGCCCCACGAACGGCTCGTCGACGAGCAGCACGGAGAACGGGCGCACCAGCGCGAGCACGATCGCGGTCTTCTGGCGAAGTCCGCGGCTGAAGCGCGCAGGCAGGTCGTCGGCGCGGGGCGTCAGGTTGAGGAGATCGAGCAGCTCGTCGGCCGATTCTGGACGCGCCGGTCCGCCGTGCAGGCGCGACACGTACTCGATGTGCTCGTTGACGGTGAGGTCGTCGTAGAGCGACGGTTGATCGGAGATGTACGACAGCGATCGACGGGCGTCGAGCGAGCCCGCCGCTTCACCTTCGACGAGCACCTCGCCGCTCGTCGGTTCGAGCAGCCCGACCGCGAGCTGGAGGAGCGTCGACTTGCCCGCGCCGTTGGCGCCGACGAGCGCGACGAGCTCACCGCGGGTGAGGTCCAACGAGATGTCGTCAAGTGCCATGCGGTCGGCGTAGGCCTTGGTGACCCCGCGCAGCTCGAGTGCAGGACTCTTCATCGCACTGTTCGTCGCACCACTCATCGAACCACCGCCGTTCGTGATCGCATCCAGACCGCCGCTGTCACCGCGAGCACGAGTGGCACGAACGCGAACGTCAGCGTCGTGCCGAGCGCGGAGGCGCTCCCGTCGCCGTACGCGTTGTCGCCGACCGCGAGGGGCACGAACGCGGCGATGACGAGCAGCGGGCCGAGCACCTGGCGCAGCACCAACCACAGCGTGGTGAGCTCCGGGAACCCGAAGTCGAGGTAGAGGGTCGGCGGCGGCGCGCCCATCACCACGGACAGGCCGGCGCCGGCCACCCCGGCCAACGTGGCGGGGACCACCGTGATCGCGGCCACCGCCAGCGCGTGGACGCTCCCGGTGATCGCGCCAATGGCGAGCGCGGCCGCGACCGCGAACCCGAACAGCACCACTGCAGGGGTGAGGAGGTGCGAGAGCACGAGCTCGCCCCAGACCACGGGGTACTGCTCGGAGCGTTCGGGGTGGTCGGTCTCCTGGGCCAGGCCTTCCACTGCGTCGACACCGAGGAGGAACAGCGCGATGCCGGCGAGGAGCACGAGCGCATCCACGCCGTGCCAGAGGCCGACGCCCGCCAGCGCCACGACCACCGCGAACGCCACCGCGCGGGCGACGCGGCTCATCGGCCAGCGCGCCAGTCCGCGCCAGTTCGCGCTGCCACACCGGTCCGCCGTGGGTCGCGCGGGCCCGCCACCACGGCCGCGTGCGCGGCAGCTCCTGCGCGAGCTCACGGTGGAGCACGATCACGGACCGCATGTCCTGGAGGGTTGCGGCGTAGCGCAGCTCACCCACGAGACGCGCCCGGTCGCGCAGCTGCTCGAGCGACATGTGCCCCACCCGGGCCAGGCCGACGCCGGCGAGCGCGAGCGGCAACACGATCCCGACGATCGCGAACGCGGACCACCCGAGTGGCAACAGCGCGACCCGCCCGATCTGCGTGGTGGGTGAGGTGGTGTACCCGGCCGCGACGTCGACCGCCGCCCAGGCGACGAGCGCGGTGCCGATGAGGTTGGCGGCACGCGCCCGCAGGCGCACGCCGGACGCGACCAGCGCCGATCCCCAGACCGCCAGCGCCGCCAAGACGCCGAACGCGGCGCCGGCGAGCAACCACTCGACCCGTTCGCCGCCCAGTGGACTCGAGGCGATGCTGCCGGCGACCGCGCCACCCACGGCGGGGACGAGCACCACGCCGCGGAGCTGTCGGACCGCGAGGGGCCGCAGCACCTCGGTCCGCGGGATCGGTGCGAGCAGGAGGAACGAGACGTCGGCCGATTCAGGGGCGAGCGGTCCGCCGTGGGCTCCCGACCGGAGCCCGAGCAGCACGAGCACGGCGACCGCGAGGCCGAGGACGGCGGCGCCGTGCTGTTCGACGTCGTGGAGCGCGGCGGCGTCGAAGTCGGCACCGAGCGCGACGCTGCCGTAGAACAGCCCGAGCGCGGCGAGGATGCCGACGATGTAGGCCTTGTAGAGCGAGTCGACCCAGTCGCCCTCGCGGAGGTAGTGGCGGCGACGGGATTGGCGGAGCTCGCGCAGCGTCGCCGTCACACGCGCGGCAGCATATGAGGGACGGTGCCCGAGATCACGCGCTGGGGAGCACGCCTCCGGCCGCAACCCATCGTGCGACGACATCCTCGGCTTCGCGAGGGTTGTAGACGTCCTCCTCGAAGCTCCACTTCCCGTTGCCGGCGTAGTGGAGGATCGTGTTGACGTCGAAGCCGTAGTAGCCGTCGTCACCCTCGGGCGCGGGCAGGATGTTCGGGATCAGCGTGCTCACCCGGTTGCCGTCGATCAACGCGAACGACGGCGGGAACTCCATCGTGGGGAAGGGCTGCATCACCGACTTGATCCACTCGCGGATCTGCTGTCCCGACGTGTAGTAGCCGTAGTGGTGCTCGCGGTAGTGGGCGTCGTCGGTGAACTGGTCGGCCCACTGGTCCCAGTCGCCGGTCTCCACCGCCAGCGCGGCACGGGCGCGGTACTTCTCGAACTCGGCCTCGACCTCCTCGCGCGGGAACGCGGGCGTCGGCGGCTCGGGGTTCCAGCCCTCGATGCCGCGGAGCGAACGGTCCTGCGGCGTGTCGCGCTTGCCGCCGTCGGTGAGCCACTCGGTGAAGACGCGCTCGGCGTCGGCCGGGTTGTAGTAGTCGGCCTCGAACGAGAACTTCCCGTCGCCGCCGTACTGCAGGAAGGTGGTGTTGGGGAACGCGTAGCGCTTGCCGGTGCCGGCCGGATCGGGCAGGTTGTTCCAGATGTAGAAGCCGATGCGGTCACCGTCGATGATCGACCACTCGATCCAGAGGGTCATCGCCGCGTACTCCTTCATCACGTCGACGATGAACTTGGAGATCGCGGCCTTGCCCTCGAACACGCCGAGGAAGTGCTCCTCGTAGCGGGCGTCGTCGGTGAACATGTCGGCCCAGCCCGGCCAGTCGTGCTCGCCGACGCCGCGCTTCTGCTGGTACTCGGCCCACGCGGCTTCGATCTCTTCCCGCGGGTAGTTGGACCCGGTGGCGTTGGCCATGGTGGTTCCCCCTCGTCGTGTGCGGGGAGCGTACCGTGACCGGGTGGACGTCGAAGTGGCCGGTCGGGTGGTGAACCTGTCGAGCCCGGACAAGGTCATGTTCCCCGAGCCCGGGCTCACCAAGCTCGACGTCGTCGACTTCTACCGTCGCATGGAGCAGCCGCTGATGGCCGCGATCCGCGGTCGTCCGGTGCTCATGCAGCGGTTCCCCAGCGGCGTCGACGGGCTCCAACTTCTTCCAGAAGCGGGTGCCGAAGGAGCGCCCCGACTGGCTGGAGACGTCGGTGGTGAGCACGCCGAACGGCACCACGTCGGAAGCGCTGGTCGCAGCCGACCTCGCCCACATCGTGTGGGCGGTGAACCTCGGCTGCCTCGGGTTCCACGTGTGGCCCAACCTCGCGTGCGACGACGACCACGCCGACGAGCTGCGCATCGACCTCGACCCGCAACCCGGCCTCGGGTTCGACGAGGTGCGCGAAGCGGCACGCGAGCTCAAGGGGTTGCTCGACGAGCTCGGCATCCGTGGTTGGCCCAAGACCACGGGCAACCGCGGCATCCACGTGTACACGCGTCTCGAACCGCGCTGGACGCCGATCGAGGTGCGCCGCGCCGCGGTGGCAGTGGCGCGCGAGCTGGCGCGACGCCGGCCCGACGTGATCACCGACGCGTGGTGGAAGGAAGAGCGCGGCGACCGCGTCTTCGTCGACTTCAACCAGAACGCGCCGCACAAGACGGTGTTCGGCGCCTGGT
This sequence comes from uncultured Actinomycetes bacterium, assembly GCA_963697125.1. Classification (GTDB taxonomy): domain Bacteria; phylum Actinomycetota; class Acidimicrobiia; order IMCC26256; family DASPTH01; genus DASUAS01. Next base: position 253,482 of record CAVOMW010000011.1, on the reverse strand, counting down.
CGATCCGGGCGCGCGCCGCCGCGGAGGTGTCGACCCCGTTCCACTGGGACGAGCTCGACGACATCGATCCCGAGGCGTGCACCGCGCTCGACCGTGCCCGGCCGGGTCGAAGCGCGCGGCGATCCGTGGGCCGACATCGCCGAGGATCCGCAGGTGCTCACGCCGCTGCTCGAGATGTACGACCGCGACATCGCATCGGGACTCGAGGACGCGCCGTGGCCGCCCGTCTACCCGAAGATGCCCGGCGAACCGCCCGCGGGTGGCACCCAGCCGGGCCCGCAAGGACGACGACGGCAACCCGATCACGCCGCCGCCGCCGAAGAAGCGGAAGACGCCGCCGCGTGGTCCGAAGCGCGGCGTCTGACGCAGGTCGACCGGTTCAACGCCTTGAATCAGGGCCGCCGGTCGCTGAGGGCCCAGGCGGCGGCCGCGCTCACCGCGGCGACCGTCAACACCGACGGCCACGGCCCGATCTTCTTGGCCAAGGGGTGCGACACCCCGAACGCACCGAAGTACACGGCCCCGAGGATGGCGGCGTTCACCGGTCCCGCGTGCTTCCGCCACTCGCGCTCGGCGATGAAGCCGCCGACGGTGAGCACCGCGCCGCCGAGGGGTCGGATGCGGGTGTTCCGAGCGACGTAGTAGCCGCCGATCAGCGAGCCGGCGACGACGGGAGCAGTAGGGACGCGGCATGCACGCGCAGGCTACGCGGTGAAGCGGTTCCGCGTCCGCTGTCGGGGGTAACTTCGTCCGATGGCCGACTACGTGATCCCCGATCCCGAACCGAAGGAGATCGACGAGAAGCTGTCGATCGAGCTGCGGCACCTCTCCGACAACGCGGTGCTGCGGGGCAGCCCCTCCGGCGAGGAGCAGTGCGACAACTGCCTCTACTACCTCGAGAACACCGCCGACGATCTCGTACTGCTGGCACCCGAAGCTGCGCATCCTCGTGGGCGCCAACTGGTGGTGCCAGTGGTGGGAGAAGATCCCCGAGTAGAGCGATCCCCGTAGCTGCCCCGCCATGACGTACCGAGGTCGTGGTGTGGGGGACGGGCAACGCCGGGCGACCGGCGATCCGGGCGGTGGCGGCGCACGCCGACCTCGAGCTGGTGGGGGTCGTCGTGTCGAACCCGGCCAAGGTCGGGCGCGACGCGGGCGAGCTCGCGTTCATCGAGCCGCTGGGCGTCGCTCGCCACCGACGACACGAGCGTCGCGCTCGCCGACGACGTCGACGCGGTCGTCTACACCGCCACCGCCGACACCCGTCCCGACGAGGCGTTCGCCGACCTCGTCGCGTGCCTGGAGGCGGGCGCCAACGTGGTGTCGACCTCCTTCTATCCGCTGCTCCACCCCGCCAGCGCGCCCGCGCCGGTGACCGAGGCCATCGAACGCGCCTGCGCGAACGGTGACAGCTCGGTGTTCGTGTCGGGCATCGACCCCGGCTGGGCGCTCGACATCCTCCCCATCCTCGTGAGCGGCGTGAGCGCGGGCATCGAGGAGATCCGGGTGCAGGAGATCTTCAACTACGCGCTCTACGACGCGCCCGACGTCGTGCGCGAGGTCATCGGCTTCGGCGGTCCGATGGACCAGACGCCCTTGATGCTGCTCGACATCGCGCTCGAGATGGTGTGGGCGCCGATGGTGCGCATCCTCGCCGACGCGCTCGACCTCGAGCTCGAGGACATCCGCATCCACGTCGAGCGACGCCCGCTCGAGCGCACGATCGAGGTCGACGGCATGGGCACGTTCGAGGAGGGCACGCAGGGCGCGTTCCGCTTCGAGGTGCAGGGCATCGTCGACGGCCGTGCGCTGCTCGTGATGGAGCACGTCACCCGCATCGACGACGACTGCGCGCCCGACTGGCCGTCGTCGACGCAACCCGGCGGCATCCACCGCGTGCGCATCACCGGGCACCCGAACCTCGACGTCACCATCCACGGCACCGAGCCCGGCGAGCCGGGCGCGGCCGGCGGGGGCAACGCCACCGCGGCCAACCGCATCGTCAACGCCATCCCCGCGGTGTGCGACGCGCCCGCGGGACCGGTGAGCCCGCTCGACCTGCCGCCGATCACCGGCGCCGCGCAGCTGCGGCGTCGCTGAACGATCAGGCGGGGACGCGCAGGAGTCGCCACGCGGTTCCCCCGAGGATCGCCGCCTTCTCGGCGTCGTCGAGCGAGCAGGCGTCGATTTGGGCGAGCAGGTGGCTGATGCGCTGCCCGACTGGGTGCGAGTAGAGGTCGGTGCCGAACACGACGCGCTCGGCGCCGAACCGGCGGGCGAAGTCTTCGATGAAGTCGAAGTTGTAGCTCAGGCTGGTGTCGAACACGATGTTGGGCGCGACGTCGGCGACGAAGAAGCACTGCCGCGTCGCCTCGAACCCGCCGAACGCGTCCAACGCGAGGATGGTGAGATCGGGCAGCTCGCGTGCGATCAACGCCAACTTCCACAACGCCTCCTCCGGCGTGTCGTCCATCGCGTGGATCACCGGGACGAGACCGTGCTCACCCATGCGTTCGAGGTAGCGGACGATCCAGCGGCTGTCGAGCGAGACGCCCTGGAAGCGGGTGTGGAAGCTGATCGCGACGAGGCCGAGATCGTCAGCGACGCGATCGATCTCGGCGTACGCGGCGGCACCGTCGCGTGGTTCGACGATGCCGCAGGCCACCGGGAAGCGATCGGGAGTGCGGTCGCGGTACGCGGCGATCTCGTCGTTGACGATGCGGGTGTCAGCGAGCCCGCGCGGCCGCAAGTACCCGTGACCGGGGATCACCATCGCCTGCCGCACGCCCCCCTCGTCCATGATCCGCAAGCGATCGGCGAGCTCGAGGGCGGCGAACTCCTTCTGCCCGTCGTCGCGTGGGTCGAGCTCCCCGCCGAGCGCGTCGAACGCCCTGCCGACGTGGTGGTGTACGTCGAACACGTCATACGCCACACGTCAGCCGAACCCGTGGGCAGGCCGGCTCTGACAGCGGTTCTCCCTGGACCAACACCGCGTGGTGGGGCTTCTGCGGAGCGCCCGGCTTGATGCGGAAGCGCGCGTCGTCGCCTGCGTAGCGGATCGAGAGCACGCGGCGCGGGCGGTCCGACGTGTTGTTCGGGAACGCGCCGTGGATCGTGCCGCACGTGGTGCACCGCGATGTCGCCGGGCACGGTGTCGAAGTGCACCACCGCCGGGTCGTCGGTGTGATCGGGCACGTCGACGACCTTCGGTACCGGGCAGCGACTCCGTCGTGACGAACAGGTTCGGACGGAACGCCGTGCGGTCGTGATGCGAACCGCGCACATAGCGCACCGCGCCGTTGTCGGCGTCGACCGGATCGAGCGGGATCCAGACCGTGCACACCTGGTCGCCCTCCACGTGGAAGTACGCCAGGTCCTGGTGGAACACGGTGCGTTCGCGCGTGTCGGGCTCCTTGACGAGCACGCTGTCCTCGTACAGCCAGACGTGCTCGCTCCCGAGCAGCTGCGCGACGAGCCCGGGTATCGGGGTGTCGCGCGCGAAGGCGAGGAACTCCGGTGACGCGACCCAGTGATCGGTGCCTCCGCGGAACTGCCCGCGCGGCGAACCCGGTTGGGGCGGAGCCTCGGCCATCGCGCTGAGGTCGACGACGGCCGGCGTGTCGACTTCGCGGTCGACGGCCACGCGCATCCGCGCGATCCAGCTGTCGTCGAGCACTCCCCGGAGGCAGACGACGCCGTCCTGTTCGAACGTGGCCCGCTCGAAGGTCGTGTTCAATACCCAGCAGCCCGGTCGACGACGTTCCGCAGCCCGAGGCCGTGGGTGTAGCGCTCGAGGTTGTCGGCGAACAGCGCGAGCAGGGTCTCGGTGTAGCGGTCCTGCGCGGCCGAGCAGTGCGGGGAGATGTAGATGTTGGGTGCCGACCACAGCGGGTCGTCGGCGGGCAGCGGCTCTTCGCGCGTCACGTCGAGGATGGCACCGCCGAGGTGGCCTGACTCCAGCGCGGCGATGAGCGCGCCTTCGTCGACCAACGACCCCCGGCCGACGTTGCAGAACAGCGCGCCTTCGCGCATGGCCGCGAACGCGGCGGCGTCGAAGAGGTTCTCGGTCTCCGCGGTGCCCGGCGCGCTCACGACGACCGCGTCGCAACGACCGAGCACCTCGTGCAGATCGCCGGTGCCGCGCAGCTCGTCGACCGCGGGATGGTCCTGACCTTCCTTGTAGCTCCGGCGTGTGCCGATGAGGTACATGCCGAACCCGCGGGCCCGTTGCGCGACCGCGGTGCCGATGGCGCCCAGACCGATGACGCCGAGGGTCAGCCCCTCGACGGTGCGACCGAACTTCGGCTTCCACTCGTGCTGCGTCTGCTCGTCGTCGATCTCGGGCAGGCGCTTCCACACCGACAAGAGGCGGCTCATCGCGAACTCGGCGATGGGCGCGGCGGCGACACCGGCCGCGTTCGTGATCGTCACCGTGTCGGGCAGGCCGGCATCGGCGAGGTGGTCGATGCCGGCGCCGATCGCCTGCACCCAGCGCAGTTCGGGCGCAAGCTCGGCGATGGGTGCCGGGAGGTCGAGCGCCAGCGTCGCCTCGGCGCGCGACCAGACCGCCTTCGCGTCGGCGGTGAGCTCGTCGTCCTGGTCGGGGAGGTGATGGCCGAACCGACCGAGGTACGGCTGGGCGACCAGCTCCAGGTCGGGGAAGCGCTCCCGCAGCGGCGCGAGCATCGCGTCGTCGGCGTTCCAGGGGAACGCCACCACCACCGTCGTCGTCATCCGCTCACATCCTTCAAGACGCCGGGCGCGTGCACCGGCGCGAGCGTGCTGGTGAGGTAGTCGGGCGCATCGGGCGTGTCGACGAACCAGCCGGTCGGGCACATGGTGAGGATCTCGACGAACGAGAAGCCGAGCCCCGCCTCCTGCACCTCGAGCGCGCGGCGGATCATCTTCTTGGTGCGCGCGACGTTGCCCGCGTTGTTCACCGCACCGCGCGCCACGTAGGCGGCGCCGTCGAGCTCGGCGATGAGGTTGCTCACCCGGATCGGGAAGCCGTGCTGCTCCGGCGTCGCGGCCGTCGAGCGTGTTCTTCGTGCGTTGGCCGAGTGCCGTGGTCGCGGTCATGTGCCCACCGGTCTCGCCGAACACGCCGTTGTCGAGCATGAAGCAGGTGACGCGCTCGCCGCGCGCCGCGGTGTGCAGCACCTCCTGCAGGCCCTCGTTCACCATGTCGCCGTCGCCTTGCAAGGTGATGACGAGGTTCTCGGGCTTGGCCCGCTTCGCCCCGGTGGCCAACGAAGGCGCTCGGCCGTGCAGGGCCTGGAGCACCTCGATGTCGAGCGAGTTGGCGAAGGCGGTGTAGCAGCCGATCCCGATCACGCCGATCGTGCGCTGCGCGGCACCGACCTCCTCGATCGCTTCGAGGATGGCGCGCAGGGCAATCGGCTCTCCGCAGCCCGGGCACAGGCTGTGCTCGGCGACGTCGAGGAGCGACGGCCCGAAGTCGTCGACGAGGTGCGCGGGTTCGACCGGCGGTGCGTCCGTCGGTAGGTAGCTGGTGACGAGGAATCGATCAGCCATCAGGACCTCCAACGAGTCGGTCGCGCAGGTAGTCGCCGTCGAGATCGGGAGCGATGCCGAAGCCGGAGCTGTCGAGGCTCAGCCGCCCGATGAACTGCACCGGGACCGCGCCTTCCAGCGCGAGGCGGACGTCGTCGACCATCTGGCCCTGGCTGTTCTCGTACACCGCGACGGTGCGGGCACCGCGTGCGGCGTTCGCCAGGATCTCGCTCGGGAACGGGAGCAGGGTGATGGGTCGCACGTAGCCGACGCGAGCGCCTTCGGCCCGGAGGCGCCTCACCGCGGCGCGCACGTACTTCGCGGGCGTGCCGAACGCCACGACGACGACGTCGGCGTCGTCGCAGAACTCGGTCTCGGCCAGGGGCTCGATGCCGGCGAGCATCGCCTCGGTCGCCTGCGCGCACGCCACGAGGTGGTCGGCGTAGCTGCTGTTCGCCCCGTGCTCACCCGAGCCGAGCGGCGACACGATGCGAGCGGAGCCGGTGCCGCTCGTTGCCCCGGTCAGCGCCCAGTCGTCGGACCTGAGGGGCTCGTGCGTCCGCGCGGGTCACGTCGACCGAGCTCGCGGTGTGCGCGAGGTAGTAGTCGCCGAACAGGAGCACCGGGTTGCGCCACCGGTACGCGAGCTCGAAGGCGAGTTGGGTGAGCGTGATCGCCTCCGGCACGTCCATCGGCGCGAGGACGGGCATGCGCGAGTCGCCGTGACCGGGCCCGCGCGTCGCCTGCCAGTAGTCGCCCTGGGCCCGGGCCATGTTGAGCACGACGAGCGGGATGCGAGCGAGGGTCGCTTCGCTGAGCGACTCCTGCATCAGCGAGAGCCCCTGACCGGTCGAGCCGGTGGCGCTGGGCGTGCCGGTGGCCGCGGCGCCCCACGCCATGCCGACCGCCTCGAGCTCGCTCTCGGCGTTCATGCACGTGCCGCCGACCTCGGGCAGCTTGGCCGCCATGTGCTCGAGCACCTCGGTGAACGGGCGTCATCGGGTAGCCGCTGAAGAAGCGACACCCGGCCGCGACCATGGCGTCGGCGATCGCTTCCGAACCTTCGAGCAGTGCGACGGTCATACGCCGTTCTCCCGGAAAGGCGCCTCCACGGCGATCTCCAGAGGCTGCACGTACTTGTAGACCTGGAAGCAGAAGTCGGGACAGATCTGCGCGCACGCCTGGCACCCGGTGCAGCCGGCGACGAGGCGCGGGTAGCGGTAGCCGCGCGTGTTCACGTCGTGCACCGTCATCTCGAGCACGCGCGGGGGACAGGCGTCGATGCAGAGGTCGCAGCCCTTGCACGCCTCGACGTCGATCACCACCGTGCCTCGGGTCAACACCGTGGTCATACCGGGACCTCCCTCATGCAAGCACGTCGTCCACGCGGGGGAGAGGTCGCGGGGTCCGACCTCGAAGCCGGCGCGGATGGCGGCGACGTTCCGCGCCACGTGTTGCGCCCGGTACGACGGCAACGACCCGGTGACCGCGGCGTCGAGCGAGTCGAGTGACACCATCCCGGTGGCGGCGACGTACGCGCCGAGCATGATCATCGACGCGGTCATGATGTTGCCGAGGTCGACCGCGAGGTCGGTCGCCGGCACCTCGACCACCCGGTACTCGTCGGGCTGGTTCGGGCCGGAGGCGAACGAGCCCTCGAACACCGTCGTGTTGACGAGCACCAGGCTCCCGGGTCGGAGCTTCGCCCGGGTCGGCTCGGAGAAGTCGTGGTGCATGAAGATCGCCGACCACGTCTCCGCCACCGTCGGGGGAGCGCCGATGTCGCCGTCGGCGATCACCAGGGTCGCCTCGGTGTTGCCGCCTCGCATCATCCCGCCGTAGCTGCCGAACATCTGCGCCGATCGACCCTCGGCGATGGCCGCCCGCGCCAGCACCTGCGCCGCGAGCTGCACACCCTGGCCGCCGATGCCCGTGAGCACGAGTTCTCGTTCCACATGACCTCCCGTCGCGCAGAGTACCGTTCTGACGGTAACAGAACAGTGATCTGGATTCTGGGGAGCAGCGCTGTGGCCAACGATGTGCAGGGAGGCGATCTGCGGGGGACCCTGGCCCAGCGGGCGGTCGACCGCTCGCTCGGCGACCGGCGCACCCAGTACGCCGACGAGATCCAGCGTGTGCTCGAGGCCACGTACGACCTGATCGAGCGCACCGGCGACGTCGACCCGTCGCTGCGGGAGATCCTGGCCGAGACCGGCCTCTCCACCCAGGCCTTCTACCGGTACTTCCAGTCCAAGGACGAGCTCTTCCTCCTCCTGCTCGACGACGGCCGGCGCCGCATCCTCGCCACCCTGGAGCGCCGGATGCAGCGGGTCGACACTCCTGAGGCCCGGGTGCGGGCGTGGATCGAGGGGGTGCTCGCCCAGGCGACCGACACCCGCGCCGCCGGTCGCACGCGGCCCTTCGTCACCGACCGGGACCGCCTGGCCGAGGCGTTCCCGCGCGAGCAACAGGCGTCGGTCGACCTCCTCGTCGACCTCCTCGCCTCCGCGATCGTGTCGCTGCACGGCCGGGCGAGCGCGCGCGACGATGCCGTCGTCGTCTACCGCGCCGCGTTCACCACGCTGCACGACCACCTGCTCCACGACACCCGACCCACCGCCGCCGAGACCGACCACCTGGTGCAGTTCTGTCTGCAGGGCATCGCCGGCGAACGAGACGAGGAGGCACCGTGAGCCAACCGACCAGAGTGCTCGGGCCGATGGGCGACGAGGTCGTGTTCGAGAACGACCGCGTGCGCATCTGGGAGCTCAACCTCCCGCCCGGCGCCGACAGCAACATCCATGAGCACGAGCTCGACTACATCCTCGTCATCCTCGGCGGTGATCGCGTCGCCGCGGTGCAGGAACCCGACAGCACCAGCGCGCTCCCGCCGTACTTCGAGAGCGCGGTCACGCCGGGCCAGGCGGTGTTCGTGGAGCGCGGCGGCATCGAGATCGCGCGCAACGTCGGTACCGAGCCGTACCACGAGTTCATCATCGAGCTGAAGGACTGACGCGCATGACCGCACCCAGCTACGGATTGGAAGGCAAGCGCATCCTCGTCCTCGGCGGTGGTCAAGGCATGGGGGAGAGCACCTCGCGCCTGCTCGCCGCGGCCGGCGCGCTCGTCGCGGTCGCCGACCTCGAGGCCGAGCGGGCCGAACGCATCGCGAAAGAGGTCGACGGCTTTCCCGTGGTCGTCGACGTCACCGACGACGACGCGCTGGTGGCGGCGATCGCGCGCACCGAAGCCGAGTTCGGTCCGCTCGACGGTCTCGTGACCATCATCGGCATGGCCGCGTGGGCGCGCCTGGTCGACATGACCACCGACGTCTGGGACCTCGACCACCGTCGCAACGTCCGCTACTTCTTCCTCGCCGCACGCGAAGTGGCGCGATCGTTGATCACGCGCGGCGTGCCGGGCTCGATCGTGTGCGTGGCGTCGATCGACGGCATCCGTTCGGCTGCCGGCCATGCGTCGTACGGCGCGGCCAAGGCCGGTCTGGTCAACCTGGTGAAGACCATGACCGCGGAGTGGTCCGGTCACGGCATCCGGGTCAACGCGATCGCGCCGGGCGCCATGATCACGCCTCGCATCCCCGAGCGCTCGGCCGAGGAAGAGGCGGAGATGATGTCGACGGTGCCGATGCACCGGCGCGGCACCACCGACGACATCGGCAAGGCGGCGCTGTTCTTCCTCTCCGACCTGTCGACCTACGTGAGCGGACAGACGCTCGCGGTCGACGGCGGCTTCACCGCGGTGGGTCCGATCGACTACACCGCGAACCTGCCCCTCGTCGACGTGTCGGGGCCCGGAGGGACGATCGGTCTGAAGTAGTGGCGGCCGTGCGGCGAGTAGGTAGCGTGCGGTGATGGACTACAGACTGCTCGGCCGCACCGGCCTCCGTGTCAGCCCGCTCTGCCTCGGCACCATGAACTTCGGCATGGGGAAGGTCGGAGGTGGCGTGCAGACCGAAGAAGCCGACGGTCACCGCATCATGGACCACGGCCTCGACCTCGGCCTCAACTTCTTCGACACCGCCAACGTCTACGGCGACGGTCGCGGCCTCACCGAGTCGATCATCGGCCGGTGGTTCGCGCAGGGCGACCGTCGTCGTGAGCGCACCGTGCTCGCGACCAAGGTCTACAACTCGCGCGACTCGTGGCCGAACAGCGGTCGGCTGTCCGCGCTCGCCATCCGTCGCGAGTGCGAGGCCAGCCTGAAGCGGCTGCAGACCGACCACATCGACCTCTACCAGATGCACCACGTCGACCGCGACACGCCGTGGGACGAGATCTGGCAGGCGATGGACGTGCTCGTGACGCAGGGCAAGGTGCTCTACGTCGGCAGCAGCAACTTCGCCGGCTGGCACATCGTGCAGGCCAACGAAGCGGCGAAGCAGCGGGGCTCGCTCGGCCTCGTGTCGGAGCAGAGCCTCTACAACCTCAACGCCCGCACCATCGAGCTCGAGGTGCTGCCCGCGTGCGAGCACTACGGCGTCGGCATGATCCCGTGGAGCCCGCTCGGCGGCGGCCTGCTCGGCGGCGTGCTCGCCGACCGCGAAGCCGGGGGTCGGCGCGGCGGCCAGCAGGTCCAGGACCGGATCGACGGCCTGCGCCCGCAGCTCGAGCAGTGGGAGAAGTTCTGCGCCGAGCTCGGCCACGCGCCCGCCGACGTCGCGCTGGCCTGGTTGCTCACCAACCCGGTCGTCACCGCGCCGATCATCGGGCCGCGCACGGTCGAGCAGGTCGACGGCGCCATGGGCGCGCTCGACGTCGTGCTCGACGCCGACGCGCTCGCCCGCCTCGACGAGATCTTCCCCGGCCCGGGTGGTCCCGCGCCCGAAGCGTACGCATGGTGACCATCGGATGGTGACAGCAGGGACGCGACGTGCAGCGAGCGCGTCGACCGGTTGCTCACGGACCACGCGCAGGACGACGAGACCGCGTTCCTCGGCGCGCAGTTCGACGCCGGCCTGGCGCGCATGGACTACCCGGTCGGGCTGGGTGGTCTCGACGCCGAGCCCGCGCTGCAGGAGATCGTCGACGAAGCGCTGGACGCGGCCGGGCGTCGCTACCCGTGGATCCGCAACGCCATGGGCATCGGCATGTGCGGGCCCACCCTCGTGGCCCGCGGCTCCCGCGAGCAGCAGGAGCGGTTCCTCCGCCCGATCTTCACCGCCGAGGAGATCTGGTGCCAGCTGTTCAGCGAGCCGGGTGCCGGGTCCGACGTCGCCGGGCTCTCGACCATGGCCGTGCGCGACGGTGACCAGTGGATCGTGAACGGCTCGAAGATCTGGACGTCGCAAGCCCACGTGTCGAGCTACGGCCTGCTCCTGGCGCGCACGGATCCCGACGCGCCGAAGCACAAGGGTCTCACCGCGTTCATCGTCGACATGCACGAGCCCGGCGTCGAGGTCCGCGGCATCCGCAGCATGGCCGGCGCGTCGGGCTTCAACGAGGTGTTCTTCACCGACTCCGTGGTTCCCGACGCGATGCGCGTCGGTGAGGTGGGGGAGGGTTGGCGCGTCGCCAATGCCACCCTGATGAACGAGCGCGTGTCGATCGGCAGCGAGGTCGCGCCGCAGGGATCGGGACCGATCGCGCGCGCGGTCGAGGCGTGGCGCGACGCACGCGACCCGAGCCCGGCGCAACGTGATCGACTCATGCAGTTGTGGGTCGACGCCGAGGTGCTGCGGCTCGGCAGCCTCCGCGCCCAGGCGAAGCGCGAGAAGGGCGTCCCCGGCCCCGAGGGCTCGATCCTCAAGCTGCTCCAGGGTCGCGTGCTCACCGACGTCGCGGCGATGGTCGTCGACCTCATGGGACCGGCGGGCACGGTGCTGGTCGAGCCGTACACCCATGAGCTGATCGACGAGCGCGAGGTCAGGGAGCCACGACCCGGTGCTGTCGCTCTGCGGTGCGCAGGCCGCCACCATCGCCGGTGGCACCACGCAGATCCAGATGAACATCATCGGCGAGCGCGTGCTCGGCCTCCCGCGTGAGCCGGGGTTCGATCCCGACACGCCGTGGAGCGAGATCCCCCGGAACTGAGGGAACGATGGCCACACCTCCTCTCGACACCCCGTTCGACACGCGCATCACCGACGAGCTGCTGTCGACGACGCGTGCGGTGCGCCGGCGACTCGACTTCGAGCGTCCCGTTGATCCGGCGGTGATCCTGGAGTGCATCGGATTGGCGCAGCAGGCGCCCACGGCGACCAACGCGCAGGACTGGCGGTGGGTTGTCGTCTCCGACGCCGACAAGAAGGCCGCGATCGCCGAGATCTACCGCGGCGGGTGTCTGACGTACCTCGAGCGGGGCGCGACGCAGGAGGAAGACGCGCAGACGAAGCGCGTGTACCAGAGTGCGCTCCAGCTGGCGAAGACGATCCAGGACGTCCCGCTGCTCGTGATCCCGTGCATCGAGCGGCAGCTCGACGGCCTGGGGTACGTCGGCACCGCGTCCGCGTTGGGATCGATCCTGCCCGCGGCCTGGAGCTTCGTGCTCGCGCTCCGGTCGCGCGGCCTCGGCACGGTCTGGACCACCGCCCACCTCTGGAACCAGGCGGCGGCGGCCGAGGTGCTCGGCATCCCCGACGGCGTGACCCAGGTGGCGATGTTCCCGGTGGCGTACACGATCGGCACCGACTTCAAGCCCGCCGACCGGCCGCCGCCGGAGACCATCACGTCCTGGAACGAGTGGGGCACGACCGCGGTATGAAGGTCCCGTCGTTGCTCCGGCCGCGCTCGTCGGACGAGTACGCGCCGGTGCCGTGGGACGACAAGCTCTCCCGCGCCGCCGATCGGGTCGGTGACCGGCTCGGCGAACGGGCACTGGCGAACGAGGACCGCCGCACCACCGCGGCCGTGCTGCGCGCGCTCGACGAGGTCGCGGGCGGCGGCTTCTACCCGATCCCGGTCGACGCCGAGGACGACCTCGCGGTGGCCGACGAGGTGTTCGCGCCGACGGGTCCGGTCATCGACGTGCAGACGCACCTCGTCGATCCCGCGCGCTGGCACGGCGACGGCGCCGACGCGCTCGCCGGGTTCCTGCGCATGGTCGACGCCGACCGCTGGGGCGGCGTGATCGACCCGAACCTGCTCGACGCCGCGGTGTGGGCGACCCACGTGTTCGCGGCCAGCGAGACGGCCATCGCGTTGCTCACGTCCACGCCCGGCGACGCCGACCACAACGTGCTGCCCAACCCGCAGATCGCGGCAGGCGCGCGAACTCGTCGACCGCTACGCGGGCGCGGGACGCGTGCTGACGCACACGATCGTGCACCCGAACGTCGGCCCGGCCGAGCTCGACCGGATGGCCGACCTCGACGACGCGCTCCGGCCGTCGGGCTGGAAGTGCTACACGCTCTACGGCCCGCCCACGACGGCGTCGCCGACCGGCGGGTGGTTCCTCGACGACGACGAGATCGGCTTCCCGTTCCTCGAACGGGTGCGGGCGTCGCGCGCGCCGGTGGTCGCGGCGCACAAGGGCATCGGCGGCCCGATCCCCTCGGCGTCGGTGGCGGCGGCGTCGCCGCGCGACATCGGACCGGCGGCGGCGGCCTTCCCCGACGTCACCTTCCTCGTGTACCACTCGGGCTACGAGCGCGATCCCGACGGTGAGGAAGGCGCCGTACCTCCTCGATGCACGGCCCGACGTGCCAGCGACGTCGTTGCTCGGGAGCGACCGCCTCGTCGCCAGCCTCGCCGAGGCCGGGATCGGCGCCGGGCGCCAACGTGTACGCCGAGCTCGGCAGCACCTGGTTCCTCATGTTGCGCCGACCGGTCGAGGCCGCGCACGTGCTCGGCAAGCTGCTCCGCGCGGTCGGACCCGATCGCATCGTGTGGGGCACCGACTCCATCTGGTACGGATCGCCGCAACCGCTCATCGACGCGTTCCGCGCCTTCGAGATCCCCGAGCGCATGCAGGAGGAGTTCGGCTACCCGCCGCTCACGGTCGACACCAAGGCGAAGATCCTCGGCGTGAACGCGCGCTCGGTCTACGGCATCACTGACGACGACGTCGCTCGCGCCGTCGCCGATCGGTCGCGCGACTGGGTGGCCGAGCTCCAGCCGACCATCGCCGACGCGATCACGCGCGCGGGTCGCCCGTGAGCACCCTCTCGGTGAAGCGGTACTCGCAGCCCCAGGTCTGATCGACGTCGAGGCGGATCTCCGCCTCGGTGACCTCGGCGATCGGGGCGCTCATTCTCTCGATCCACTCGGCCGCGCCGGCGAGATCACGGACGGTGAACGTCACGCCGGTCACTGACGGACCCACCCGGGCCAGGTCGCGCGTGCGGCGACGGAGTCGGTGTCACCGGGGTCCATGAACTCGACGACGGTGTCCTCACCGACGAGGTAGTGCCGCGACGTGCCACCGGCGACGGTCGACGGCTGCTCGGGCAGGGGCTGCGCGTCGAGCACGCCCACGTAGAGCTCGTCGGCGGCGGCGAGGTCGCCGGTGACCACGGTGATGTGCGACATGCGGATGACGCCGAGCGGGTGGTTCGGCCAGTACGACTCGGCGAACGCCTTCCACCCCGGCTGGTAGCGCGGGTCGACGTTCTCCCAGATGCCGCCGGTGGCGGGGTGGAACTCGAGCATGCCCGGCGTGTCCTTGGGGTGGCAGAACACGGTGGTGCCGGAGTTGGCGTCGGTGATGCGCACGCCGGCCGCTTGGAGGCGTTCGGCGAGGTCGTCGATGTCGTGCACGTAGAACGCCATGTTGTGCACGCGCGGACCGAAGCGCTCCGCGTAGCGGTACCAGCTGGTCTCCTCCTGGCCCGATCCCGGCTCGCGGGCGAGGCAGTGCATCGGCTCGATCGACGTCTCGTTGATCACGTAGATCGCGGCGTGGCGGTGCCAGAGCTCGGCGTAGTTGCGCATCATCGTGAGCGGCGCGAACAGGGAGTTGAAGAAGTACTCGGCCGGCGCGAGGTCGTCGACGAGGGGCGTGAGATGGAAGAGCTTGCCGATCCGGGCGCGGGGCATGGGGTCTCCTGGAGAGAATTGGACTCGGTGCGAATCTACGCGGCCGTGGATGCGACACCCCAGATCGGAGGCCCCAAGTCGGTACAGTCCGGCCGTGCTCGCGTTCTTCCACTGGTTCGGAAAGCTCCACCGTCGGGTCTACGCGCTCAACGGCACCATCGGTCGCCGCTTCGCGTGGATCCCGTGCCTGGTGCTCACGACCACCGGCCGGAAGTCGGGTCAGCGAGCGCGATTCCGTGCTCGTCTACGCCGACGACACCGCCACCATCCCGGGCGGAAGCGGTGGCCGGGTCGTCGTGGCGTCGAACGGTGGTGACGACAAGCCACCGGCGTGGCTGCTCAACGTGCAGGCCGACAGTGCGGTCCACGTGCAGGTCGGCAACGAGCGGTACGACGCCACCGCGCGCGTCGTCACTCCCGGGGACGCCGACTACGTGCGGCTCTGGCAACTGGTGAACTCGATCAACCAGAACCGGTACGACGCCTACCAGGCGAAGACGACGCGTCAGATCGCGATGGTCGTCGTCACGCGCTCGGCACCACTCATGTGCCCGTCCAGTGCGGCGCGCGCTTCTCGGTGAACGCGCGCGGGCCTTCGCGTGCGTCGTTGCTGGTGAGGACCCGGGCACTGATGCGGGACTCGATCCGCAGTGCGTCGGCGAGCGACTCGGCCGCGAGCCCGCGCAGCGCGCTCTCCTTCGTCGCCGCGACCGCCAGTGGTGCGTTCTCGGTGATGCGCGCCGCCCACTCCTGGGCGCGCTCGAGGAGCCGACCGCGCGGCACGATCTCGTTGAGCAGGCCCATCTCCATCGCGCGCGTCGCCGGCACCGGCTCGGCGGTGAGGAGGAACTCCATCGCCGCCGCCCAGGGGATCTGACGGGGCAGCCGGACGCTGGTGCCGCCACTGGCGAAGATCCCGCGCTTGGGTTCGACCATCCCGAACACCGCCTCCGGGCAGGCCAGCCGGATGTCGGTGCCGTTCGAGCAGCTCCATGCCACCGGCGACACACGGGCCGTTCACCGCGGCGATGATCGGCTTGTAGATCTCGAGGTCACGGAGCACCGCCTCGGTGCCCGAGCGGAAGCGGGCGCGATCGTCGGGCGACCCGCTGGCCAGTGCCTCGGTCAACTGCGGCAGGTAGTCGCGCAGATCGCCACCCGCGCAGAACGCGTCGTCGACGCCGGTGACGATGGCCACCCACGCGTCGGGGTCGTCGCGGAAGCGCTTCCAGGCGTCGGCCAGGGCGTCGAAGTGCTCGAGGTCGAGGGCGTTGCGCCGGGCGGGGCGGTCGATGGTGATGGTGACCACGTGGTCCACGGCTCCCCCCGACGGAGGCGTGTAGTGAATCGGCATGGCCCCGACCGTATCGGCCTACGCTCTGGTCATGACCGACGAACTCGATTTCGCCAGTGCTGCACAGGCCTTGGCCGGACTCGACCGGCTCGACGTTCCCGCGATGGAGCTCATGTACAAGCTCGAGTGCAGCGGCGAGGACTTCTACAACCTGCTCGCGGATCGCATCGGCAACGACGACGCCGCGGTGCTGCTGCGCCGCAACGGCACGGAAGAGCTCGGCCACGCCCGCCGGATCGCCCGCGCCATCGCGATCAAGCAGGGGAGCGACTTCGAGCCGACTCCCGAACTGCAGGAGCGCTACACGGTGGCGCTGCCCGAGGTGGTCGACCCCGCCATGCTGCCGTTCATCGTCGCCGGCGAGCAGGCCGGCGACGCCGGGTACCAGGTGTGGGCCGACAACGAGCCCGACGATCAGGTGGCGCGCCTCCTGCGACTCAACGGTCGTGAGGAGAGCCTGCACGGCGAGCGCGTCAACCAGGCGATCGCGATCCTCGAGGCAGCTACGAGTTCCTGAGCGCCGCGTAGCGCTCGTTCGATCGGCGGCCCGTCGGCCGGTACCGCGGCGCGCACCGCGTCCCAGCGCGCGCGGTCGTCGATGTCGAACTGCCAGTCGCGCACCCGCGTCGCGATCTGAGGCTGATCGGGTTCGACGCCCGTGACCGCGAAGATGCGGCAGTCGTACATGCGGCAGGTGCGCGGACGGTGGTCGTAGATCGAGCAGTCGCCGTCGACCAGCATCGGGCAGTGCCCACGCTCGTCGTACCCCATCACGAAGTGGCCCTTGGGCAGCCCCGGCGCGCGGAAGCGCAACTCCGCGGGGATGTGCGCGAGCGCGTCGTTCTCGTCGGGGGCGATGTGCACGAACTGCGACGAGGTGCAGCATGCCGTGCACGCACCGCACGGCACCGCTGCGTCGATCTCGCGTTCCATCGTGTGCTCGAACTCGTCGAACCACTCCGAGAACCTCACCTGGCCAGCGTAAGTCCGGTCGGATCCGCGCTCGAGTTTCCAGCCGCCTTCGTGGACGGCGACGTGGTGTCGACGGCACAGCAGTGCGCAGTTGTCGAGGTTTGTCTCACCGCCCAGTAGCCAGTGCACGAGGTGGTGCACGTCGCACCAGGCGGCTGGGGCGCGGCAGCCGGGGAACTGGCAGTGTTGGTCGCGCAGCACGATCGCCCGCCGGAGCCGCGCGCGGGATGGTGCGGGTGCGCCTTCCGAGGTCGAGGACCTCTCCGTCGGCGCTCATCACCAAGCGGGCGATCGCACAGTCGCACACCAACCGTTCGGCGGTGATGCGCGAGATCGGGCCGAAGCCTTCGATGTCGCATTGGAGTGCGGCGAGTTCGGTCAGTGGCCGGCGGGCGAGGATCTCCTCGGATACGACGAGCTCGGCGCCGGCGATGGGTCGCGACTCGGGGAGCGTGCCTCCTCGGGCGCGTTCGCAGAGCAGGATGAGGGCGTCGAAGCGGCGTTGGGCAACGGATCGGGTGTCCGACGGGCCTTCGGGTGGTTGGAGGTCGTCGAGGACGGTGGTCACGGTGGCGCCGGCCTCGGGATCGGCGAACCCGCTGATCACGCTGCCGCCGGTGGTGGGCGAGAACATGATGCCGCGGCGGTCGAACGCAAACGAGGCATCGCGTTGCGCGAGCACGTCGTCGGCGAGCGACGCCCATCGTCGCATCGCCTGCGGGGAAGTCCTGCACCTCGACCGTGGCGGCGGCGTCGAGCAGCACGGTCTCGTGCTCGGCGTAGAGGTCGTCGCGTCGGTGTGCGGCCGCGGCGAGCATCTCGACGTGGGGGACCGACACGTCGCCGGCGTCGAGCGCTTTGGCGGTCTGCGGGATGGCGGGCCACGAACCGCGCGGTCTTCACCAGTCGGGCCGCGGCACCCCGGACCAGGCCGGTCTTGGAAGCGATCCACGACACCGGGCCCAGGGCATCGTCGTACCAGGCATCGACCGCGTCGCAGTCGGCGATCAGCCGGAGGACCTCGGCGTCGAGCCGCTCCTGGACCCTGCGCACCTCCACGAGACGCGCGAGGCGCGCACCGCTCGACCAGGCGGAACGGTCCTCGGCAGCGAGCTCGTCGACATCGAACATACGTACGACGGTACGGAACCCGATTCGGATCTGCAAGACCCAATTCGGCGAATTGGGTCTTGACTTTCAGCCCGCCAGCACGGCGATCTCGCGGTCGAGTTCGGCGAGGACGAGGTCGACGGCTTCGTCGAACGAGAGCGCGTCGATCCGGCTGCTCAGTTCGGTGTAGGCCGCACCATCCAAGGCCTGGCGGGCACGATCGGGAGCGCGCGTCCGGACGTCGACCGCGATGTCGTTCGCGGAGCCCACCTCCTCGAGGACACGTGCACAGGCAAGCGCGAACTCGGGGCTGGCGCCCTCGAGGAGCGCCACCATCGGGGCGCTGACCGCCCAGTTGAGGCTGCCATGGTCCCGTTGCGACGCCGCGTGGTCGATCGCGCTACGTGCGAGTTCGAGCGCGTGCAGCCGTTCACCGAGTGCGGACGCACGCGATGCTCGCCACCGCACCCGAGATCGCCAGCATCACGTCGCTCGCACCCGACGTGGTGAGCGCCATGCCTTCCTCACACGCTTGCAGCGCGGCGCGTGGGTCGTCGGCGATCCTCTCCATGGCGGCGACACAGAGCGAGATCGCGAGCGCGCTGGGGTTGCCGATCCGCCGAGCCAGGCGGAGCGATTCCTCCGCCGACTCGCGCAGTGGTGGCGACCCAGGGGTGATGGCTCGGAACGTCAGGAGCACGGTCTGCAGGTTCCACCGTTCGTAGTCGCCCGCGTCCGCAGCATCGAAGAGACGGATCGCGTCCTCGACCATGCGTACGGCTTCCTCCTGGCGCCCGACGAACACGAGGGCGGCACCCAGCGAGACCGGCGGGATGAGCGAGCCGGGAGCCATCGGCACCAACTCCTCGACCGACTCCTCCGCGTACTGCAGCGCCGTCGTGAAGTCACTGCGATGGAAGGCGCCGTGTGAGGCCGCACCCAGGATCACGCTGCGAGCACCGTG
Source organism: uncultured Actinomycetes bacterium (assembly GCA_963697125.1). Classification (GTDB taxonomy): domain Bacteria; phylum Actinomycetota; class Acidimicrobiia; order IMCC26256; family DASPTH01; genus DASUAS01. The sequence goes on along the minus strand of CAVOMW010000011.1, from coordinate 234,575 downwards.
CGGCCACCGCGTCACGCGATGCAGTGCAGTCTCCGCCCAGGTCCCGTACTCAGTGCTGCGGTCCATCGTGACCTCGTAGACGAGCGCCACCAGGATGCGGAGGGCGAGATCCTGGTCATCGGGCTCGTCGCGGTCGAGCGCCCACGTCACTGCCGCGCGGACGTTGTCGAGATCACCGTGGAGGCGTTGTCGGACCGCGATCTCGTCGCGCCCCCGCAACTCGGGTCCCCACTGCTCGGCGAGCTCGGCGAAGTGCGCGGCATGGCGACGACGCCACTCGTCGGACTCCTCGCGTTCATCGAGGCGCTCGCGCGCGTAGGCGCGCAACGTCTCCAGCATGCGGTAGCGCGCCTCGCCATCGGCGGAGTCGTCGAGCACGATCATCGACTTGGCGACGAGACTGGTGAGCGCGTCGAGGACGTCCCAGGTCTCGATGCCACCGCCGCTCACGACCGCCGCGGCCATCGCCGCGTCGAAGCCACCCGCGAAGGCACCGAGACGATCGAAGGTGGCCTGCTCCGCGGGCTCGAGCAGCGAGTACGACCAGTCGACGGTCGCTCGCAGGGTCTGGTGCCGTTCGATGCCCGTGCGGCGACCACCCGTCAACAGCCGGAAGCGTTCGTCGATGTGGGACGCGATGTCGCGCGGGTTCATGGTGGCGACGCGTGCCGCGGCCAGTTCGATGGCGAGCGGAATGCCGTCGAGTCGCTGGCAGATCTCGGCAACTGCGCCGACGTTGGCGGGTTCGAGGACGAATCCTGCGCGCACCGCCGCGGCGCGTTCCACGAACAGCTCCACCGCGTCGCTCCCGACGATCGTGTCGAAGGAGTCGTCGATCCGGGGTACGCCGAGGGAACGCACCGCGACCATGTGCTCGCCGGGGACGCCGAGTCCCTCGCGGCTCGACGCGAGGATCCGGATGTTCGGGCATTCGCGCAACACCGCGTCGGCCAACCGGCTGGCGGCGTCGAGCAGGTGCTCGCAGTTGTCGAACAGCACCAAGGCGGCGCGGGTGCGGAGGAACTCGACGATGCTGCGTTCCGGCGTCGTGCCGGGCAGCGCGGTGACGCCCAAGGTCGACATCACGACCTGCAGCAGCGAGTCGTCGTCGGTGGCGCCGGCGAGCTCGCAGAACCACGCGCCGTCCGGGAACCGCGGGAGCACATGGGCCGCGACCTGCAAGGAGAGACGTGTCTTGCCGACGCCGCCGACACCCGTGAGCGTGACGAGACGCGCCGATTGGAGCGACGTGTCGATGGCCGCGAGCTCGGCGTCACGGCCGACGAACGACGTGGTCGGCAACGGAAGGTTGCCCGCGAACACCTCGAGTGAACGGAGCCGCGGGAACTCGTGCGGCAGCCCGTCGGCGATGACCTGGTAGACGCGGTCGACGCGCGCGAGGTCGCGAAGGTGGTGCTCGCCGAGGTCGACCAGTTCGACGCCGTGGTCCTGCACGAGCTCCTTGGTCGTGAGCGAGACGACGATCTGCCCGCCGTGCGCGACGGACATCAAGCGAGCCGCACGATTCACGGCGGTGCCGTAGTAGTCGCCGTCGCGGATCTCGGCCGGTCCCGTGTGCACGCCCATGCGCACGACGAGTGGCCCGGTCTCGCCCCATGCCTCGGTGCACAGTGCGCCCTGCGCGGCCACCGCGGCGTCGACGGCATCGTGGGCCGCGCCGAACGCGGCGTGGAAGCCGTCGCCGGTGGTCTTGACGACGTAACCGTCGTGCGCCTCGATCACCGCACGGACGAGGTCGTCGTGGCGCGCCGAGGCGACCTGCATCGCGTCGGGATGTTCCTGCCAGAGGCGGGTCGATCCCTCGAGGTCGGTGAACAGGAACGTCACCGTCCCTGAGGGCAGCTCCGGCACATCGGCCAGTCAATCAGACACATGGCTCGAAGGGTTGAGCCCGTGGAAGGCGCGCTACGCGTCGAGCCCGTCGCCCGCGGGCACGCTGACCGAGCCGGGGGAGTCCCACCCGGGCAGCAACCCGAGGCGAGCAGTGAGCTCCTGGCCTTCGATCCACTGGCCGTTCAGCTCGCGTGCCTCGGGCGCGGTGCACAGGTACGCGGCGGCGGCGCCGATCACGTCGGGCGGGGCACCGCCCTCGGTGCTGAAGCCGAACCCGGCCATGTCCTGGATGATCCGCTCCGTGATGATGTAGCCGGGGTGCAGGTTGAAGGCGAGGATGCCGTCCTGCTCGTGCTCGAGCTTCACGATGCCGATCAGGCGGTTGACCGCGCCCTTCGACATGCCGTAGCAGAGGCCCCAACCGCCGTCGCCGGCCGGTGCCGGCGGATCGCCGCGACCGGCGCCGGACGTGACGGTCATGATGATGCCGCTGCCGCGCTCGATCATCTGCGGCAGCACGAGCTTGGTCAGGATGACGGGCGCCATCGCGTTGCCCTCCATGTGCTTGCCGAGCACATCGATGGGCGTGTCGAGGATGCGGTCCATGTGGCCGGGGCCGATGAAGCGGGCGTTGTTGACCAGCACGTCGATGCGGCCCCAGCGCTCGAGCACCTGCGTGACCGAGGACCCGAGGGTCACGCGGTCGGTGATGTCGCAGTACACCGACATCGCCTTGCGGCCCTCGGCCTCCACCAACGCCGCGGTGCTGTCGAGCGAGCCGGGGAGCGCCGACGTGTCGGACCGCTTGATGGTCGACGAGTGCTCGCGCTCTTCGCCTTCGTGGATGGTGCGGGCCGCCAGCGCGACGTCGTAGCCGGCGCGGGCCAGGTGCACGGCGACGGCCTTGCCGATCCCTCGGCTGGCTCCGGTGACGAACGCGACTCCTCGTGAGTCAGACACGGGACATCCCCCTCGATGGTTTTCGGCTCGATGGTCTTCGGCTCAGTGGTTGCCGGGCACGGTGACGGTGTCGGTGTCGACGCCCGATCGGAGCAACGTACCGGGCTGCGCGCCGGTGAGACCACCGCGCTCGACGATGGTCTCGCCGTTCACGATCACCTGCTCCACGCCCACCGCGCCCGCGTACAGCCGCAGTGCGCCGCCGGGCAGGTCGTGGCGTTCCTCGGCGGGCTCGCTGGCCACGGTCTCCGCATCGAACAGCATCAGATCGGCGCGCGCGCCCTCGGCGATCACGCCTCGGTCGCGCAATCCGAACAGCGCGGCAGGGACGCCCGTCATCTGGCGTACGCCTTCTTCGAGCGTGAACAGTCCCCGTCGGCGCACCAGCTCACCGAGCACCACCGTCGGGTAGTTGGCGTGGCACATGATGTCGACGTGGGCGCCGGCATCGGAGCCGCCGAGCACGACGCGCTCGTCGCGCCACACCTCTCCCCGCACCTCCCAGCTCTCGTCGGTGACGCCCATCGGCGGGACCAACGACGGGAACACGGTCGTGAGCGCGAGGGCATCGGGGACGACGACGTCGAGGAGCACGTCGACCGCGTCGGTCCCGCGCTCCGCCGCCACCGACGCCACGCTGCGACCGTCGGGCAGCTCGACCAGATCCCACTGCATCATCCCCGCCACGCCGCGTTCGCGAGCGGTGTCGAGCCCGTCCCGGAGACGTTGGCGCACGGCGGGGTCGGCGACGGCCGCGCGTCGTTCGTCGTCGGGCAGCGCGACCACGTCGCCCCAGCCGGGCATCGCCGTGAGCATCCGGCTGCTGCGGAGGCGCATGACGTCGGGCAACGCGAGCGCCACGACGTGCGCGCCGTGGGCGGCGGCGTGGTCGGCCGACGTGAGCTGCTGCTCGTACACCGGCGTGGGTGACGCGCTGCCGAGCAGGTTCCAGTTGAGGGGCCGGTCGGCGGCCAGCGACATGTCGGTCATGAGCGCGATGCGCTCGTCGGAGATCTCGCCCATGCCGGGGATGAACTCGAGGCTGGTGCCGGCGTGGTCGCGCACTGCGCGGGCCAGCGCCAGGAACTCGTCGGGTTGCGCCGACCGCGACGGCACCGGCGCGCCGTCGCCGTCGGTGTGCGCGTCGCCGAGTGACGACGAGAGCCCGAGCGCGCCGGCGCGCAACGACTCGTGCAGGAGGGCCACCATCGCGTCGATCTGCTCGGGGGTCGCGGCGTCGTGCACCGCGTCGCCCATCACGACCCGCCGGATGGTGGAGTGGCCGGCGTGGAAGCCGGCGTTGACCGCCAGTCGGCCGTCGAGGCGATCGAGCCACTCGCCGAACGACTGCCAGTCCCAGGCGGGACCGGCTTCCAACGAGTCGATGGGCATGCCCTCGACCCGGGCCATCATCTGCATCACGTAGTCGACCGCGTCGGGCGCGAGCGGCGCGATCGAGAAGCCGCAGTTGCCACCGATCACGGTGGTGACGCCGTGCAGCGGCGACGGCGTGAGCGCGGGGTCCCAGAGCGCCTGGACGTCGTAGTGCGTGTGGACGTCGATGACGCCGGGTGCGAGCACGAGGCCGTCGGCGTCGACGGTGCGGCGTGCCTCCTCGTCGATGCGGCCGCCGTCGGACGAGACCGCGACGATGCGGCCGTCGCGCACGCCGACGTCGCCGGTGAACGCGGGCGCACCGGTGCCGTCGACGACGCTCGCACCGCGGATCAGGAGATCGAGCATTCGGGTCCTCCTAGGACAGTTCGGCGCGCTTCAGGATGTCGTCGACCGCGTCTTCGACGACGGTACCGGCGAAGAAGTCGGGGTTGCCGCGCGTGTAGAAGCGCACCGGGTTGGTGAACACGAACTCGCGGAGATCGGCGTCGCTGAAGAGGTCGTGCTCGACCATCTCGTACACCTCGCCGAGCACGTCGGCCATCACCGGCACGTCCCAGTGCGAGATGTCGGAGCCGAACATGGCGTTGAAGCGCGCGCCGAACGGGTTGGCCTTGGTGTTGAAGGCGGTGACCGTCATCGGGTCGTCGGCCTCGCATCCGCAGTAGAACGGCGCCGCGAACAGGTCTCGGATCTCCTCGGCCTGCTCGATGCCGACGGCGGCGAACTCGTCGAGGAGCGCGACGTCCTGCTCGGGATAGGTCGTGGGCTTCGGCGCCATCCCGGCCCAGTCACCGCCGTAGCGCGCGAACAGGTCGGTGAACTCGTCCCAGTCGACGTTGGTGGGGTCGAGGCGACGCATGGCCGAGCCGCTCCGCTTCTCGAAGTGCCCGACGAGATCGGCGTAGAGCGACGCCGCCCACGCGACGCCGCCCTCGAGGAACCCGAAGTTGAGATCGGGGAAGCGGCGGGTGACGCCACCGAGGAACAACGACTTGGCGAGCGCGTGGTGGCTCTCACCGAGCATGCCGACGTGGTTGTACACGTAGCTCGAGATGGATGCCCGGTTCTGCCAGCCCATCGCCGACGAGTGGAACGCGGGTGCGATGCCGAGCTCCCGGCACTTCTGCCAGACCGGGTCGTAGTCGTACGCGCTGTCGAGTCCGAAGGTGTCGGTCCACACCGCGTACTGCGCGAGCTGCGGGTCGACGGCCGCGACGGCGTCGATCGGCCGCTGCACGAACCCGGCCATCACCACGGCGCGGAAGCCGAGCGACGCCGCGTGCTCGAGCTCGTCGACCGCTTCGTCGGGCGTGTGCATCGGAATCTCGGCCACCGGCAGCAGGCGGTCGGCGAACTCGGCGAAGACGCCGGCGTTGAAGCGGTTCGAGCGCGCGGCACGCGCCCCGGCGGTCGCGCTCGTCGTCGAAGTGGCCGAACAGCAGCCCGAAGCTGGGGTAGATCACGCTCACGTCGATGCCGAGCTCGGGCAGGCGCTCGTGCAGGAGCCGGGGGAGCATGGCGGTGGCGCGGTCGACCGCGAGCTCCATGCCGCCGTTGCCCCACGGGCCGCGGGCGACCCGGCCGTCGGCGCGCTGCTCGGGCGTCGAGCGCGTACCAGTCGACGATCGGGCCGAAGGTGCCGGAGGTGCGGCGCAGCATCGACTCGCCGTCGAGCCGCACCCCTTCCTTCACCAGCTCGCCGGCGAGGGCGGGGAAGAACTCGACGGTGTGGCCGTCGATGTCGATCACCGGGTGGTCGAGCCGGCTCCGTACCTCGTCCCGCGGTCAGCCCGCTCACGGCATCTCCCTCATTAATGCGCGCTCATCAATCGGTCGGGTAACAATAGACAGATGGCGTACGACGTGGTGATCCGCAACGGCCGGGTGGTCGACGGCTCCGGCTTCGGCTCGCTATCGCGGCGACGTCGGGATCGTCGACGGCGTGATCGCCCGGGTGGGCCGGATCCGCGAGCGGGGCGACCGGGAGATCGACGCCGAGGGCCACGTCGTGACGCCCGGGTTCATCGACGGCCACACGCACCTCGACGCCCAGGTGTTCTGGGACCCGCAGGGCGCCAACTCGTGCTGGCACGGCGTGACGACCGCGGTGATGGGGAACTGCGGGTTCACCCTCGCGCCGGTGTGCGACGACGCCCGGGCGCTCGTGGTGCGCAACCTCGAACGAGCCGAGGACATCGACCCCGAGGCGCTGGCGTCGCTGGAGTGGGGGTGGGAGACCTTCCCCGAGTACCTCGACGCCGTCGACCGGCTGCCGAAGGCGATCAACTACGCGGCCAACGTCGGCCACTCGGCGCTGCGCACGTGGGCGATGGGTGAGCGCGCGTTCGAGGAGGAGGCGACCGACGACGACCTCGCGCGGATGCGGGGACAACTCGCCGATGCACTCGAGGCCGGCGCCATCGGGCTCACGACGTCGCGCAGTGAGCACCACGAGACGTCCGACAACCGTCCGGTCGCGTCGCGACTCGCGGCATGGTCGGAGCTGTGCGACCTGGTCGGTGTGATGGCCGACGCCGGCCACGGGATGCTCGAAGGTGGCAGCGAGCACGTGCTCTCACCGGACCCCGACCAACGCGAGCTGGCGCGGACGCGCATGCGCGACCTCGCGGCCGCGACGGGCGTGCCGATGACGATGGGCATCATCGCCACCAATCCCGGTGGCTACGAGATGCTCGAGCTGATCGACTCGGTCGCCGCCGTCGGCGGGCGCATGATCGGCCAGTCGCACTGCCGCGGCATCAACGTGCTGCTGTCGTTCGCGACGCGCCTGCCGTTCGACCTGCTGCCCGAGTGGCACGACGTCGCGCGCGCTGCCCGACGACCAGCAGCTGCGCGCGCTGCGCGACCCGTCGGTGCGCGAGCGGCTGATCCGTGCCGGCATGGAGGGCGACTACTCGCAGTGGCGCGGCATCGGGGCCATGCCCCGCAAGCCGGACTTCGACGGCATCCGGGTCTACGAGCGCGGGCTGCCGCCCAACCCGACGATCAACGAGGTCGCGGCGCAGCGTGGCGTCACCCCGGTGGAGGCGATGATCGACCTCGCGATCGAGACCGACCTCGGCCAGCTGTTCATCCAGCCGAGCCTCTACCCGCAGGACCCCGAGGTGCTGCTCGCGGTCATGCGCCATCCGCGCACGGTGATGACGTTCTCCGACTCCGGCGCGCACCTCAGCCAGATCGCCGACGCGTCGATCCACACGCATCTGCTCGGGTACTGGGTGCGCGACCGGCAGGAGTTCACGCTCGAAGAGGCGGTGCGCATGCTCACCCTGGCGCCGGCGATGGCGTGGGGCTTCACCGACCGCGGGCTCGTGCGCGAGGGGATGGTCGCCGACCTGAACGTGTTCGATCCCGAGCGCGTCGGTCCCGCGGTGCCCGAGGTCGTGCGCGACCTGCCCGCGCGGCGGCAAGCGCCTGGAGCAGCGGGCCGAGGGGTTCAAGGCCACGGTGGTCGGCGGCGAGGTCACCATCGTCGACGGCGTGGCGACCGGCGCGCGGCCGGGACGGCTGGTGCGGAGCAGCTGACTCAGCGCATCCGGAGACCTACCGCATCCAGACCATGCGAGCGACGCGATGGTGGATGCACCACGCGCCCGTCCTGGCGGACCATGTCGTCGACGTAACGCATGCCGAGGGTGCGCATCGGCGCGTCGGCGTCGGCCGGCACCTGGTACACGACCGCGTAGGTGTCGAGGCGCGCGGTGTCGGCGCCCGGGCGCCAGGTCGATCAGCGGATCGGCGAGCACGTGCATGCTGGTGCCGCCGGTGTCGGGCCGCGATCCCATCGTCTCGAGGTACTCGGCGACCGCCTGCTGCCCGAAGGTGCCGTCGACGGAGCCGTCGGGATCGAACAGCGCGGTGAGGCGCGTCGTGGTCGCGTTGGTCGACCGCACGTGCGTAGCGCTGCGGGAACTGGCGCAGGAGCTCGCGGTCGATCAGCCACTCCATCGGTGAGGTCATGAGCAGAACCTTTCGGACGCTTCGGTGAGGACGGTGCGGAGCTTGTCGGCGAGCTCGTCGAGCTCGGCGTCACCGGCGACGAGCGGCGGCGCGAGCTGGACCACGGGGTCGCCGCGGTCGTCGGCGCGGGCGATGAGACCCGACTCGTAGAAGCGTGGGAGCAGGAAGCCGCGCAGCAGCTCTTCGCGCTGCTCGGCGTCGAACTGCGCGTCGCTCGCCTGGTCGGGAACCATCTCGAGCGCCTGGAAGTAGCCCGGCACCGCGGACGTCGCCGACGATGGGGAGGTCGCGCAGCCGCTCCAACCGGTCGCGGAAGCCGGCTTCGTGGGCGAGCACGTTCTCGAGCACCGACTCCTGCTCGAACACGTCGAGGTTCGCGACAGCCGACCGCGCAGCTCACGGGGTGACCGCCGAAGGTGAGCCCGTGCGCGAACGAGGCCTTGCCCTCGAGGAAGGGCTCGGCGAGGAAGTCGCGACAGATCACCGCGCCGAGCGGCGAGTAGCCGCTGGTGAGCCCCTTGGCGCAGGTGATGATGTCGGGGAGGTAGTCGTAGCGCTCGCAGCCGAACATCGTGCCGAGCCGGCCGAACGCGCAGATGACCTCGTCGGACACGAGCAGCACGCCGTGGCGGTCGCAGATCTCGCGGACCCGCTGGAAGTAGCCCTCGGGCGGGACGAGGCAACCGCCCGCGTTCTGCACCGGTTCGAGGAACACCGCGGCGACGGTGTCGGGGCCCTCGAAGATGATGCGCTCCTCGAGCTCGTCGGTGAGCGCGAGCATGAACGCCTTCTCGTCGTCGGCGAGCGGGTGGCGACGGCGGTTGGTGTTCGACACGTGGCTGGCGCCGGGGGTCAGCGGCTCGAAGGGCGTGCGCAGCGCGGGAACACCGGTGATCGCGAGCGCGCCCAACGTGGTGCCGTGGTACGCGGTGCGCCGGGCGATCACCTTGTGGCGCTGTCCCTGGCCGACGGCGCGGAAGTACTGACGCGCGAGCTTCCACGCCGACTCGACCGCTTCGGAACCGCCAGTGGTGAAGAACACCCGGTTGAGGTCGCCGGGCGCGAGCGTGGCGAGGCGCGTCGCCAGCTCGATCGCCGGTGGGTGCGCGTACGTCCACATCGGGAAGTAGTCGAGCGTCTCCGCCTGGACGCGCGCCGCCTCGGCGAGATCGGGACGACCGTGACCGACCTGCACGGTGAAGAGGCCCGACAACCCGTCGAGCAGCTCGTGCCCGGTCGCGTCCCAGAGCCGGCACCCCTCACCGCGCGCGATGACGTGCACCGGCGTGTCGGGCCCGTACCCGCCGAGGCGGGAGAAGTGCATCCAGAGGTGACGGTGGGCGAGCGCGCTGAGCTCGTCGGCCGTCCGGGGAGTGTCGCGGGGCTCGGTCATCGGGTCCCCCACGTGTAGGTCTCCTTGCAGATCTTGAGGTAGGTGAACGTGTCGGTGCTGCTGACGCCGGGGACGGCGCGGATCTTGTCGTTGAGCAGCGCCAGCAGGTCGTCGTCGTCCTCGCACACCGCTTCCACCAGGAGGTCGAAGGAGCCGGCCACGATCACGAGGTAGTCGATCTCGGGGAGGTCGGCGATGGTGTCGGCGGCGGCGCGCACGTCGCCGTCGACCCGCACACCGATCATCGCCATGCGTCGGAACCCGAGGGTCATGGGATCGGTGACGGCCACGATCTGGGTGACGCCGGTCTCGACCAGCCGGCGGACCCGTTGGCGCACCGCGGCTTCGGACAGGCCGACGGTCTGCGCGAGCTGCGTGTACGGGCGGCGGCCGTCTTCCTGGAGTGACTCGATGAGGCGCTTGTCGACGTCGTCGAGGGCGAAGGGCATGCCGCCAGGTTGGCCGCTGGCGCATCCCAGCTGCAAGGAATTCGTCGTGGGGAGGCATCGTCACGGCGGAATCCATCGTCGGTGCGGCATGATCGAGCCCGGCATGAGCACCTCCACGGGCGCCCTGCTCGCCGACGGCTACCGCGAACGCCCGTTGTGGCACGACGGTGTCGTGGCCGAACGGTCTCCGGCGGCGGCTACGACATCTGCCGCGATGTCTGGAGGCTCGCTCCCTCCGGCCCGGTGCGACGTGCTCGTCGTCGGTGCGGGCTACTGCGGTCTGAGTGCAGCCGCGGGACTCGCGGCGCGAGGTCGTGACGTGCTCGTGGTCGACGCCGAGGACGCGGTCGCCCGCGCCAGCACCCGCAACGGCGGAATGGTGATCCCGGAGCTGAAGTTCGGCCCCGACGCGCTGGCGCGTCGCCACGGTGCGCAGGGCGAGGCGATGGTGCAGCACACGCTCGACGCCTACGCGCACCTGCGCGACCTGGTCGCCGACGAGGGCATCGACTGCGACTGGCACGAAGCCGGCGGCCTGCTCCTGGCGCACCATCCGCGCCTGGTCGACGATCTGCGACAGGACGCGGCGGGAGTGGGCGGCGCGGGGCGAGCCGGTGTCGTTCCTCGACCGCGACCGTGTGCACGAGGAGGTCGGATCCGACGCCTACGTGGCGGGACTCCTGATGGAGCGGACCGCCGGCATCCAACCCGCGAAGCTGCACGCGGCGCTGCTGGACCGCGCCACGCGCGCGGGTGCACAGGTGCACCACCGAACGCGCGTGACGCGCGTCGAACGCACCGACGACGACTTCCGGGTGCAGACCACCCGGGGCTCGATCACCGCGGGTGACGTGCTGTTGGCCGCGAACGCATACGTCGACGGCGCGCTGCCGTCGTTGCGGCGACGCGTGCTCCCCATCGGCAGCTTCGTCATCGCCACCGAACCGCTCGCCCCCGAGCTGCAACACGCGGTGCTCCCCGGGCGGCGCATGTGCTTCGACACGAAGCATCTCCTCAACTACTGGCGGCTCTCGCCCGACGGCCGCATGGTGTTCGGCGGCCGCGCTTCGTTGTCGCGCACGAGCGTCGCCGAAGCGCGCGACGTGCTCTACGCGCAGATGCTGCGCATCCACCCGCAGCTGCGCGACGTCCCCGTGACCCACCGTGGGGAGGCGACGTCGCGGTCACGCTCGACCGGCTCCCGCACTGCGGACGCATCGACGGCATCGCGTACGCGACCGGGTGCAACGGCACCGGCGTCTCGCTGTCGATCTGGTTCGGCACGCGAGCGGCGGCGTGGATGACGGGGGAGGAGGAGCCGCCCGCGTTCGCGGAGCTGGACTTCCGTCCGATCCCGTTCCGCTCGTGGCGGCGCGCGTGGCTGCCTCCCGCGGGCCGGGCGCTCCAGGTGGCCGATCGGTTCGGTTACTGACTGACGACTACTGACTGACCGCGCTGGCGAAAGCGGCGAACGCGTCGACGTAGCGGTCGATGTCGGCGTCGGTGTGCTGCACCGAGAGCGTCCACTGCTCCTCGTCGCCCGGCGTCATGAACAAGCCGCGGTTGACCATCCACGGGTACGACGCCGAGTAGAGGTCGGTGTTCGTCTCGAGGAAGTCGCGGTAGTTGCGCAGCGGCTCGGCCGGTACGACACGCAGCCCTTGGCGCCGAGGTCGACGGTGTGGGCGGGGATGCCGTGCTCGGCGATGGCCTTGGCGCAACCGTCGGCGAGGCGGGTCCCGAGCGCGGCGAGGTGCACGTACGCGTCGGGCGTGAGCACCTCGGTGAGCGCGGCGAGGCCCGGCCGCGCACACGAGCGGGTTGCCGTTGAACGTGCCCTGGTGCGCGGCGCCGTGCTCGATGACCTCCATCACGTCGGCCCGGCCGCCGAACGCGGCGGCCGGGCGTGCCGCCGCCGATCGCCTTGGCGAAGCACGCGAGGTCGGGCTGCACGCCGTAGCGCTCGATCGCGCCGCCGGCCGCGATCGTCGCGCCCGACTTCACCTCGTCGAAGATCAGCAGCGCGCCGTGCTTGGTGCAGCAGCTCGCGAGCAGGCCGTCGAGGTAGCCGGGTTCGGGTACAGCGATGCCGATGTTCATCATCACCGGCTCGATGATCAGGCACGCGATCTCGTCGCCGCGTCGTCGAGCAGCTTCGAGAGCACGGCGAGGTCGTTGAACGGCACCACGTGCGTGTGGCCGCGGAGATACTGCGGGAATGCCGAGCGACATCGGCTCCGACGCGGGCTGCTCGCGCCCGCCCATCGAGGTCGGCGTTCGGGACGACCGAGAACATCACCGCGTCGTGGTGGCCGTGGTACGAGCCTTCGATCTTCACGATGTCGTCGCGGCCGGTCGCGGCACGAGCGACGCGGATCGCGCTCATCGTCGCCTCGGTGCCCGAGTTCGCGAAGCGCACCTGCTCGAGGTTGAAGCGCCGGCACAGCTCCTCGGCGAACAGCACCGTGTCTTCGGTCGGCGCCGCGAAGTGCGTGCCGGTGCGCGATCGCGCGCTCGATCGCCTCGACGATCTTCGGGTGCGCGTGGCCGACGACCATCGACCCGAAGCCGCCGTGGGTGTCGACGTACTCGTGCCGTCGACGTCCCACACGTTCGCGCCGCTGCCCTTCGCGGAGGTAGATCGGGTACGGGTCGCCGACCTGGAACGACGAGCCGACGCCGAGCGGCATCGACTTCAGCGCGCGCTCGTAGCAGCGCGTGCGACACCGGGGTGCGAGTCGACGAGCGCGGCCGTGCTCGATCGTCGGCGATCTCGCGGCGTCGTCGGACAGCGTCGCTCAGCGGAGTCGTTGCCGCCTGGTCGTCACAGCTTCACCATCACGTGCTTGATCTCGGTGTAGTGCTCGATCGCGTAGATCGACATGTCCTTGCCGTAGCCCGACTGCTTGAAGCCGCCGTGCGGGAGCTCGGACACGATCGGGATGTGGTCGTTGACCCACACGGTGCCGAACTGCGAGGTCGCTTCGCCATGCGCATCGCCCGGCCGACGTCGCGCGTCCACACGCTCGACGGCGAGGCCGTAGTCGACGTCGTTGGCCCACGCGAGCGCCTGCGTCCTCGTCGGCGAAGCGCTGCACGGTGATCGACGGGCCGAACACCTCGCGCTGCACGATCTCGGCGTCCTGGGCCGGGTTCACGACCACCGACGGCTCGTAGAAGTAGCCGTCGCCGCCGAGGCGCTCGCCGCCCGTCGTGACCTCGGCGCCCGCGGCGACGCGCGCGGTCGACCATGCCGGCGACGCGCTCGAGCTGCGTCGGCCGACACGACCGGGCCCATCGCGGTGTCCTCGGCGAGCGGGTCGCCGGTCTTGATCGCGCCGACCGATCTCGGTGAGCCCGGCTGACGAGGCCGTCGAACACCCCGGGCCCGCGAGCACGCGGCACGGCGCGGTGCAGTCCTGGCCCGAGTTGTAGTAGCCGGTCTCGGTGAGGGTCGCGACCAGCGCGTCGATGTCGGCGTCGTCGAACACGATCACCGGCGCCTTGCCGCCGAGCTCGAGGTGCACGCGCTTGAGCGAGTCGGCGGCCGCCCGGGCGATCGCCTTGCCGGTCGCGACGTCGCCGGTGAGCGACACCATCGCGACGTCGGGATGCGGTCACGAGCGCGGCGCCCGCGTGCTCGCCGTCGCCGGTCACGACGTTGAGCACGCCGGGCGGGAGGATGTCGGCGGTGATCTCGGCCAGCCGCAGCGCGGTGAGCGGCGTGAGCTCCGACGGCTTCAGCACGACGGTGTTGCCGGCCGCGAGCGCGGGCCCGACCTTCCACGTCGCCATGTTGAGCGGGTAGTTCCACGGCGCGATCGACGCGACCACGCCGAGCGGGTCGCGGCGCAGGAACGACGTGTGCCCCTCCATGTACTCGCCCGCGGCGCGGCCCTCGAGGAACCGCGCGCCGCCGGCGAAGAAGCGCCAGTTGTCGACGGTGAGGTCCATCTCGAACTCGATGATCGACAGCGGCTTGCCGACGTTGCGCGATCTCGAGCTCGCTGCAGCGTCGCCAGGTCGGCCTCGATCGCGTCGGCGACCTTGCGTGCAGCATCTCGCAGCGCTGCCGCGGGCGTGCGTGTCCGACCAGGCGTCGAACGCGTCGGCCGCGGCCGCGACCGCGTCGTCGACGTCGGCGGCGTCGCTCGACGCGACCTCGTCGAGCGGCTCGCCGGTCGCCGGATCGAGCACGGCGTCGGTGGCGCCGCTGCGGGCCGGCACCCACGCGCCGCCGATGAAGTTCTCCCGTGCCATGAGCGCTCCTGACTTCCTGCAACCGAGATGCGAGATCCGTCGAGATCATCCTTTCGTAACACGGTATCCCTTGCCAACAGTCGCGAAAGCTGCGAATGTCGCCCCCACTCATCCGGAAGTGGGCGGAATCTGGGGGTTGCATGTCGAGCACGGTCGACACGCCGACCGGTGGTGTCACGGAGAGCAAGGGCCTGAAGGCCGGTGCGCTCGGTCTCGCCTCGGCCACCGTCATCGGCGTCGCCTCGACCGCACCCGCGTACAGCATCGCCGCCTCGCTCGGCTTCGTGACCTTCTACGTCGGGTTCAAGGCGCCGGCGGTCATGTGGATCGCGTTCATCCCGATGGGCTGCATCGCGGCCGCGTTCTTCTACCTGAACCGCGCCGATCCCGACTGCGGCACGAACTTCAGCGTGGGTCACCCGGTCGATGGGCCCGCGCACCGGCTGGCTCGGCGGCTGGAGCAGCGATGATGGCCGACCTCATCATCATGCCGAGCCTGGCGTTCATCGCCGCGAAGTACACGTTCCTGCTGTTCGGGTTCGACAGCCTGGCCAACAACGACTGGTGGCACGCTGGCCCTCGGCATCGTGTTCATCATGGGCATGACGTGGATCTGCGTCGTCGGCATCGAGCTCAGCGCCCGCACGCAGATGGTGCTGCTGGTCACCGAGCTCGTCGATCCTCGTGCTGTTCAGCGTCGTCGCGCTGGTCAAGGTGTACGCCGGCGACATGCCCGGCTCGGTCCACGCCGTCGCTGTCGTGGTTGACGCCGACGAACTTCGGCGGCGTCAGCGCGCTCAGCCGACGGGCTGCTGGTCGCGGTCTTCATCTACTGGGGCTGGGACACCGCGACGAGCGTCAACGAGGAGTGCGAGGACGCGAACACGACGCCCGGCCTCGCCGGCGTGCTCTCCACGTTCATCCTCGTCGGCGATCTTCGTGCGTCGTCGCGTTCGCGGCGCAGGCGGTGCGGGGCGCCGACTTCCTCACCAACAACCCCGACGACGTGCTTCGACGCACCGGCAAGATCGTGTTCGGCACGTCCGGGCTTCGGCGACGTCGCGCTCAAGCTGCTGATCATCGCGGTGCTCACCTCGTCGGCCGCGAGCTGCCAGACGACGATCCTGCCCGCGGCCCGCACCGCGCTCTCGATGGCGATGCACCGCGCGTTCCCGCCCAAGTTCGGCGAGGTCGACCCCCGGCACCTCACGCCGGCGTTCGCCACCTGGTTGTTCGGCATCGTCTCGTCGCGTCTGGTTCGCCGTGCTCGTGCTCGTCAGCCACTCCAGCGGCGGCGACGTGCTCGACGTGGTCGGCCGACGGCGTCGGCCTGATGATCGCCTACTACTACGGGCAGACCGGCTTCGCCTGCGTCATCTACTACCGCCGCTACATCTTCAAGAGCGTCAAGAACTTCTTCTTCGTCGGGCTGCTCCCGCTCATCGGCGGGCTGACGCTCGCGTTCATCTTCGTCTGGTCGCTCAAGGACATGACCGATCCCGACGTGCGAGGACCCGCCGACGAGCTGGTTCGGGGTGAGCCCGGTGCTGTGGATCGGCCTCGGCACGCTGCTCGCCGGCATCCCGCTGATGTACTGGTGGAACACGCAGGACCACGCGTTCTTCCGGGTGAAGCCCGACCCGATCGACAGCCGGCCGCCGCCCGAGGGCGGCGAGCCGCTGCCGCCGCTCGTCGCGAAGGAGCGCCGCGCTGATGGCCGGCGAGATCGTCCTCGGCTACGACGGCCAGGACGGCGCGCATCGCGGCGCTGCGCACCGCGACGGCGATCGCCGCCGCGTTCAAGCGGCCGCTCGTGATCGTGTTCGGGTACCGCCCCGCGCCGATCGGCGGCGAGGTCGCCGACCTGGCGAAGGCGGTGCACGAGCTCGGCGAGCAGCATGGGCGAACGACGCGCTCGCCGCAGGTGCAGCGACATCGACCCGTCGGTCGACGGTCGAGGTCGAGCTGGTCGACGACCGTCCGGCCGAGGCGATCCTCCGAGTCGGCCGACGAGCACGACGCGCTCGCGATCGTCGTCGGCGCGGCCGGGCGGGGCCCGATCGCGGGCTCGCTGCTCGGCTCGGTCACCTACCAGGTGGTGCACCGCTCGACCCGCCCCGTCGTGGTGGTCCCGGCGCCCGACGCCTGAGCCACGTACGCTCGCCGCTCATGGGCCAGGGGATCAGCGAGGTACTGCCGTTCGCGATCGGGATCGCCATCAGTCCGATCCCGATCATCGCCATCATCCTGATCCTGTTCTCGAACCGGGCGAGGGTCAACGGCCCGATGTTCCTGGCCGGATGGATGGTGGGGCTCGCGGTGGTGAGCACGGTCGTCTACTTCGTCAGCGACGCAGCGGCGTCGAACAGCTCGTCGACGCCGTCGGACTCGGTCTCGTGGGGAAAGGTCGCGTTGGGTGCGCTGCTGCTCGGGTTGGCGCGGCGCAACTACGCCAAGCGCCCCAAGCCCGGAGAAGCCGCGGAGCTCCCGAAGTGGATGGCGACGGTGGAGACGATCTCCCCGGTGCGGGCCTTCGGGCTGGCGATCGTCTTGGCCGTCGTGAACCCCAAGAACCTCGTGCTCGCGCTCGGCGCCGCCGCCGGGTTGGGGCAGCTCGGGCTCGATCACAGCCGACGCGATCGTCGCGCTGGCGGTGTTCGTGGTCGTCGCCAGCCTCTCGGTGGGCTTTGCGGTCATCTACGAGTTGCTCGGTGGCGAGCGCGCGACGTCGACCCTGAATGACATGAAGGAATGGATGACCGAGCACAACGCGGCGGTGATGGCCGTGCTGTTCCTCGTGTTCGGCGTGGTCCTGATCTCGCAGGGATCTGGCCTGCTCAGCCGCTGACCACCAGCTCTCGTCGGCCTAGATCTCGCTGGCGTTGTAGCGCGCGCCGCCGTCGGCGGTGATCTCGCTGCCGGTGATCCACTCGCCCTCGTCGGACGCGAGCCAGAGGGCGGCGTAGCCGATGTCCTTCGGGTTGCCGACGCGCAGGAACTCCTTGGTGGTGTCGGGGCCGCGGTCGGCGGCGTACGAGACGACGCGCCCGACGATGATCGTGTTGCAGCGCACGCCTTGCGGGCCGTAGTCGGCGGCGATGACCCGGGTGAGGGAGTTCATGCCGCCCTTGCCCGCGCTGTACGGCCCGAGGCCGGGCACACCGAACACCGACGCGCCCGACGAGATGTTGGTGATCGAGCCGCCGCCGATGGCGAGCATGTGCGGCACCGTGTACTTCGTCAGGAGGAAGGCGCTGGTCACCGAGCCGCGGATGATGTCGTCCCACTCGGTGAGGGTGAGCTCGTGCAGCGGCTTGAAGCTGACGTTCACCAGCGCGGTGGGCGCGGCGTTGTTCACCAGCGTGGTGATCGGGCCGTAGGCCTCGACCGCGGCGGCGACACCGTCGCGCACGCTGTCCTCGTCGGTGACGTCGATGGGGAGGAACATCGCCTCCCCGCCCGCGGCGCGGATGCGCTCGACGTTCTTCTCACCCTTGTCGACCGAGCGCCCGCTGAGCACGACCTTGGCGCCCTCCTCGGCGAACATCTCGGCCATCGTGCGGCCGATGCCACGCGTCGATCCGGTGATCAGTGCGACCTTGCCTTCGAGCCTCGTGCCGCCAGACAGTCATGGGCGCATCCTGGCGGTCAGACGTAGCGCGGCGCCAGCCCGTGCTGCTCCCGGAGGGCGGCCATCTCGGTGAGGAAGCGCTCCCGCAGCGCGGCCTGCTCGTCGGCCGGGGCCCAGCTGGCGTCGATCGCGTCCAGGGCGATGTCCTCGATGGTGTCGGCGTCGTACCCGAATCGGTCGGTGACGGCCTCGTAGTCGTCGCGGATCGTCGTGCCCATCATGCCGGGATCGTCGGAGTTGACCGTGACCAGGACACCCGCTTCGCGTTGGCGAGCGAAGGGATGGTCGGCGACGTCGTCGATCACGTTGGCGATCACCACGTTGCTGATGGGGCACACGGTGAGCGGGATGCGAGCGTCGGCGATCCGAGCCGTCAGGTCGGGGTCGTCGAGGAGCCGGAAGCCGTGGTCGATGCGCTCGCACCCGAGATCGTCGAACGCGGCGGCGATGTTGTCGGCGGGGCCGTCCTCGCCCGCGTGGAACGTGCGGTGGAGGCCGAGCTCCTTGGCGCGCGGCGAACACCGGTGCGAAGGCGCGGTGGTCGACGCCGCGCTCGGTCGAGTCACCACCCACCCCGATGAGGAGGTCGCGGTCCTGTCTTCCGGCGAACTCGACCAGTTCGGCAGCAGGACCGGGACCGGAGGGCTTGTCGAAGTCGAGGATGATGCGGCACTTCACGTCGAGGTCGTGGTGGGCGTCGGCGAGACCGGCGCGGATGCCGTCCCACACGGTGTCGATCGACACGCCGAGGGCCATCGGGAAGCCGGGCGAGAAGAACATCTCGCGGTAGCGGACGTTCGCGGCGACGGCGTCCTCGAGCGCTTCGTAGGTGAGGCGGCGGAAGTCGTCGGCCGTGACGAGGCTGGCGCAGATGACGCCGTAGACGGCGAGGAACTGGTCGAGGTCGGTGAACTCGAACAGCTCGACCGGGTCGTCGCTCGGGAGGGTGACGCCGTTGGCGCGCGCGAGGTCGGCGATGGTCGACGGCCGCGCCGCGCCCTCGAGGTGGCAGTGCAGCTCGACCTTGGGCAGGTCGCGGGCGAAGGCGAGGTGGTTCACGACTCCTCCTGCAGGTCGGCGAGGACGCGGCGGTAGGCGACGCTGAGCTTGTCGGCGGTCGAGTGCACCTCGACGCGCGGGTCGGTGGCCAGTGTCATCGACGGCATGCGCTCGAGGATGGCGAGGTCCTCGTCGAGCACGAGGTCCTCGTACGCGATCAGGTCGTCGATGGCGGCGAGATCGTCGGGCGCGATGCCGTCGTGGGCCATCAGCTTGTAGACGCGCGTTCGGTCGCGGGTCTCGGGCTGGCAGACGAAGAGGATGGCGAGTCGCCGTCCCGTCAGCGGGAAGTCGAGGGTGAGGTACACCGACGCCGGTGGGCGTCCGACCTTGGTGAGCACGTGCGGCTGGATCAGTGGATGGTCCCCGGTGGCCACGAGCGGGTCGTCGTGGTTGCGGTACGGCGCCTCGTAGACGGTGCGCACCTCCCAGCGCTCGCGCTCGACGTGGTGGGGGCTCACGTACGCGGCTTCGGGGGTGCCGAAGGTGCGCACGTGCACGGTGGGGAAGTGCGCGGCGTCGAGGAAGTTGTCGGCGAGCTGCAGTGCGCTCACCGTCGTGTGGCGCGGCGCCGTCTCGGCGCGCGTGAACGACGGATCGTCCCATTCCGGGAACGCGTGGAGATCGCAGACGGGCTCGTCGGGCGCCAGCCACACGAGGCCGAAGCGCTCGCACACCGCGTGCGCGGCGTCGAGGCAAGCGCGCGGCGGGAGCACCGCGTCGGGCCCGAGCGCGGGGATGGCAGTCGCGCCGCCGTCCGGTCCGAAGCGCCACCCGTGGTACCCGCACTCGAGCTCGCCGTCGACGACGCGTCCCGCGCTCAACGGGGCGAAACGGTGGGGACAGCGATCGCGGTACGCGTGCAGTTCACGGTCGAGGCGCACGATCGCCCACGGTTCGCCGAGCAGCCACACCTGGGTCGGGCGATCGCCCAGTTCCTCGACGCGCGCGACGGCGTGCCAGCCGCGGCGAGCGCGGGGGAGACGTTGTCGAGGGTCGTGTGCTCGAGGGGCGTGTGCTCGAGGGGCGGTGCTCGAGGGAGGTCTGGTCGATGGCGACATCCTCGTCGCGTGGCTCAGCGACCGGCGGCTCGGCCCGGTGTTGTTCACAAGATCGCAACGGCCCGCGCGTTGACAAAATGTTGAATGCCGCCGACCCTGGACCGGTGACTCCGGACCTCGACGCGGCGCTGCGCCACTGCTGGCACCCGGTGTGCTCGCTCGGCGAGCTCGCCGCCGCCGCACCGCACCCGCTGGCGGTGCGACTGCTGGACACACCGCTGGCCGTGGTCGACCTCGGCGTGCCGGGTGCGCCCGACGTGATGGCGGTCGTCGACCGGTGTCCGCACCGGTCGACCCGGCTCTCGGTGGGGTGGACCGACGGCGGCGTCCTCCGCTGCGCCAACCACGGCTGGTGCTTCGAGGCCGGCGGCCGCTGCACCGACATCCCGTCCCTTCCTTCGGGTCCGATCCCGGAGCGCGCGCATCTCCAGCCGTTCGACGTGGAGCTCGCGCACGGACTCGTGTGGGTGCGGCTGGTGTCGGGTGCGCCGACGTCGGTGCCCGCGCACCCGTCGTGGGGCGACTCGACCTTCAAGGTGCTCACCGGCGCGCCGTACACGTGGCCGACGTCGGCCGCTCGCCGGGTCGAGAACTTCGTCGACATCGCGCACTTCCCGTGGGTGCACGACGGCACCCTCGGTCGTCGCGACGAACCGGTGCCGCCGTTGCCCGATGTCCGGCGCGAAGCGGGTGAGTTGCGCTTCGAGTTCGTCCCGCCGACCATCGACGCGGCGAGCGAGGCGTTGTTCGGATGGTCGGCGTACCGCATGCCGATCCCCCTGACCGTCGACATCGAGTTCCGGCTCGCGAACGGCGCGACGCGCTGGCTCTGGATGACCGCGTCGCCGGTGGATGCGCGCACGTGTCGCACGTTCTGGACGGTCGCGCGCGACGACGACCTCGACGGCGACGACGACGCGCACATGGCGTTCCAGGAGCTGATCCTCCGCGAGGACGAACCGGTCGTGTGCAACCAGGACCCGCCCGAGTTGCCGCTCGACGCCAGCGAGGTGTCGGTGCGGACGGATCGGGTCTCGATCGAGTACCGGCGATGGCTGCGCGAGTTGGCGGTGGCCGCGACCGCCGACGACCCGGCCGCGGCGATCGGCGTGGTGCTGACGAACGAACAGGAGCGAGCGGTGGTCCAGTCATCGGTGGTGCAGTCATGACGCGTGTCGTGCTCGCAGGCGGGCGGGTGCTCGATCCCCGCAGTGGTCGCGACGAGGTGAGCGACGTCCTGGTCGAGGACGGCACGATCACCGCCGTCGGCCCGGTCGACGAGGCGACCCGGGCCGAGGCCGAGGTGATCGACTGCCGCGACCTGCTGGTGACGCCGGGCCTCATCGACCTCCACGTGCACGTGTACCCGGGCCTCGGTGACTTCTGCCTGCACCCCGACCGGGTGGGTGTGCGCCAGGGCGTGCCGGTGGTCGTCGACGGCGGCACCAGTGGGGTGGCGACGTTCGGTCTGGCCCGCAAGTGGATCGACGACCCCGAGGTGAAGACGCGGATGCTCGCGTTCATGGACCCGTGCCAGATCTACTTCGCGACCAAGGACTTCATCTGCCACAAGCTCGAGATCGCCAACGACGAGCGCAACCTCGACGAGGCGTCGACCGCGGAGGCGGTGGCGGCCAACGCCGACGTCGTCGTCGGGATGAAGGTGCGGGCGTGCTCCACGACCGATCCCGAGGTGTCGCCCTTCCTCGACGCTGCGCAGCGCGTCGCCGGCGACAAACCGGTGATGGTGCACCTCGGACGGTTCCCGCACACGCCGACCATCCCGACGCGCGCGTGCTGTTGCAGCGACTGCGCGGCGGCGACGTGATCACGCACGCCTTCCGCGGCGCGTCGGGCGTGCTCGACGCCTCCGGTGCGGTGACGGCGGAGTTCAAGGACGCGGTCGACCGCGGCGTACGCCTCGACATCGGCCACTCGGGCACCGACTTCCGGTTCGCGACCGCCCGCCGGCTGTTCGACCAGGGCTACCTGCCCACCACCATCTCCACCGACCTGAACGTGTTCAACGTCGACGAGCCGGTGGTCTCGCTGGCCGAGACGATCTCGAAGGTGTGGGCGCTGGGCGTCCCCCTGTCTGACGCCATCGGCATGACGACGTCGGTGACCGCGGAGGTCATCGGCCGGTCCGACGAGCTGGGCACGCTGGCGGTGGGCCGGCCGGCCGAGGTGTCGGTGCTGCGCATCGAGGAGGGCGACGCGGTGCTGTCCGACGGGTTCGAGACCATCACCGCGTCGCGGCGGCTGGTGCCGGTCGGGTGCCTGCGGGCGGGGGAGTGGATCGAGGCCGACGCCATTAACGATGGCGTGATGTCCGCGTGAGCTCGATCGGCGCGCGTCGTCTCCGCAAGGAGGACGCGCGGTTCCTCACCGGGCGGGGGCGTTACCTCGCCGACCACCACGTCGACGGGCTCCACCACGTCGCCTTCCTGCGCAGCCCGGAAGCGCACGCGGTGATCCGCGGCATCGACACGACCGAAGCATCGGCGCTGCCGGGCGTGCTCGGGGTCTACACGCAGTCCGACCTCGACGCCGCCGGCGCGAGCGGATGGGCCACCTGCTCGAGCTGCCCGGCATGCAGCCGCTCGAGTGGACCGTGCTCGCGTCGGACCGCGTGCGCTTCGCCGGCGAACCGGTGGTCGCGGTCGTGGCCGAGAGCCGCGCGGTCGCGGAGGACGCGTTGGAGCTGGTCGTGCTCGATCTCGCACCGCTGCCGGCGGTCGTCGATCCGGCGCGGGCGCTGGCGCCCGACGCCACGCTGCTCTATCCCGAGTGGGGCACCAACGAGCTCCTCCACATGGAAGCCGCGAGTCCCGGGCTCGCCGACGCGATCGCGGCCGCGCCGCACGTGCTGCGCGAGCGGTTCGAGAGCCACCGCATCATGGGGCTCCCGCTCGAGACCCACGGTGCGCAGGCGGAGTACGACGCGGGCACCGACCTGCTCACGATGATCGTCTCGACGCAACAGCCCCACCAGCTGCGCACGGTCGTGGCCGAGGTGTGCGGCATGACCGAGGCCTCGGTGCGGGTGATCGCGCCCGACATGGGCGGCGGGTTCGGCAACAAGCAGCACTTCCTCCGGGAGGAGTGCCTGGTCGCGATGCTCGCTCGCATCACCGGCGTACCGGTGCAGTGGGCCGAGGACCGCAGCGAGGCGCTCACCGCGTCGGTGCACTCGCGTCCGCAGGTGCACGACGTGACCGCCGCGTACGACGACGACGGTCACCTGCTCGCGCTCTCCGTCGACGTCACCAGCGACGTCGGCAACCCGGTCCTCTACTTCTCCGGCATCGGTCCGTCGTTGGTGACGGTCGGCGCGCTGTGCGGTGCCTACGAGGTGCCCGAGCACGGCTGGACGCTGTCGTGCGTCGCGACCACGACGTGTCCGGTGGGCGCGTACCGAGGGTTCGGGCAGCCGCAGGCACACCTCACCATCGAACGGGTGATGGACCGCATCGCCCAGGACCTCGCGCTCGATCCGGTCGAGGTACGGCGGCGGAACCTGCTCCCCGACGACGCGCCGCGCCCGATCACCGCGCACGGAGGTGCGCGCGTCGACATCGGGCTGCTGGGTCCGCAGTTCGAGCAGCTGCTCGACGAGTTCGGGTACGACGCGTGGCGGCTCCGGCAGCAGGAGGCGCGCGCCGACGGCCGGTACGTCGGGATCGCGGTGTCGATGCTGGTCCAAGGCGGCGCGCCGACGCAGTACGGCGTGGCCGGTCGGCTTCGGGTCGTGGGAGGTGGCGGCGGTGTCGGTGCTCCCGGACGGCAGCGTGACCGTCGCCGTCGGCACCAAGTCGCAGGGGCAGGCGCACGAGACGACGCTCGCCCAGGTGGCGGCCGACGTGCTCGGCACCGACGACGCGCGCGTCACCGTCTCCGAAGGTGACACGGCCGCGCTGCCGTACGGGATGGGATCGTGGGGGAGTCGCACCGCGGTGATGGCCGGTGGCGCGGTGACGCGCGCGTGCACCGAGTTGCGCACGAAGATGGACGTCATCGCCGCGCACATGCGGGCGCAGACCGGCACCGAGCCCGCGTTCGCCGCGATCGCCGAGGAGGCGTGGTGGCACCCGCACCGGCTCCCGGCGGGCATGGACCCCGGCCTCACGACGACGGTCGTGCACTCGCCCGGCAACACGGTCCCGGTGCCCGACGAGCGCGGACACATGAACTTCGACGAGACGTTCGGCTCGCACGCGACCGCGGTGGCGGTCGAGGTCGACCCGGCGACCGGGCAGGTGACGGTCCTGGACGCGGTCATGGTCGTCGACTCGGGGTTGGTCATCAACCCGGCGGTCGTCGAAGGTCAGCACCAGGGCGGGTTCGCGCAAGGGCTCGGCAACGTGTTCCACGAGGAGGTCGTGTACTCGGAGGACGGCCAGCCGTTGTGCTCGACGTTGGTCGACTACACGATCCCCACCGCGTCGGAGAGTGTGGCCCTGCGGATCGTGCACCGCGAGACGCCGTCGGAGGTGTTGGGTGGCTTCCGCGGCGCGGGTGAGGCCGCGATCACCGCCGCGCCCGCGGTGCTCGCCGGTGCCGTCGAGGACGCGCTCGCTCCGCTCGGCGTGCGGATCAGCTCGACGCGGCTGTCGGCCGATGCGCTGTGGCGGGCCATCGTGGAGGCGAGCCGCCAGCCGGTGTCGGCATGACCACGATCGTGTGCGACCGCGACGGTGCCGCCGGGCGCGCTGGTCGTGCAGGCCGGCGATCTGCTCGAACGGCTGACCGCGGGTCGACTGCGGGCGACGCCCCACCGGGTCGTGAACCCTCCGCTCGACGCGGGTGAGGACGGCCGGCGACTCTCGCTGGTCTACTTCCACCATCCCGATCTCGACGTGGTGGTCGCGCCCGCGACTGATGGCCCGAAACCGCTGCCACCCATCGTCGCCCGCGCCTGGATCGAGCACCGCCAGGGTCGCTACCAGCGCGACGGCGTCAGCGACCTCGTCGACCTCGACTGAGCGCCGGGCGCGGGAGTTCCCGCGCCCGGGTGACGTAGCGTCCACTGCCTTCCGCTCGATGGTGACGGCGGAACCATTGACGAGACGAGTTGCAGTCATGTCCGCTCCCGTCAGCGGTTCTGCCACGCGCTGAAACGGCCTCAACGGGATGCTCGGCGCGCGCGGTCAGCGCGTAGGCAGCTCAGCCGGGGAGCGGCGGAACCGCGGCGCGGGCTCGCGCCGCGATCGCCGACGCGTCGAGGTGCGTGGGCACACCGTGCTCGACGAGCACCTCGCCCTCCACGATCACGAGCGACGCGTGTGACGACAGCCCGGTGAGGAGGAGGCCGGCGACGGGGTCGTGCACGCCGACGCGATCGACCGTCGTCATGTCCCACGCGGCGAGGTCGGCGCGGGCGCCGACGGCGATGCGGCCGAGCTCGGGGCGGCCGAGGCAGTCGGCGGAGCCGCGGGTCGCCGCGCGGAGCAGCTCGCGGGCGGTGAGCCAGCGTTCGGGGTCGTCGGGATCGCTGGTGCGGTGGGCGAGCGAGCGCGAGGCGGAGGTCGCCGAGGAGGTCGGAACCGTCGTTCGACGCCGAGCCGGTGGTGCCGAAGCCGACGGTGCAGCCGGCGTCGAGGTAGCTGCGCACGGGTGCGGCACCCCAGCCCATGCGCAGGTCGGGCGCGATGAGATGGGAGATGCCGACGCCGCGCGGCCGCCATCTCGGGCACCTCCGACGGCGGCGGGTTCACCACGTGCGCCAGCCAGGTGCGGTCCTGCGCCCACCCGTGCGCGGCGAGCAGCTCCCACGGCGTGCACCCGTGGCGGGCGCGGCACACCTCGTCGTCGACGTGCTCGTAGAGATGGGTGTGGAGGCGCACCGCGTCGTGGTCGGCGGCGAGCGCGGCGAGCTCGTCGAACAGGCGCGGCTCGTCGACGTGCGGACCGCACGGCGCGAGCGCGACGCGCACGCGCGACGACGGCGAGGCGTCGTGCAGCGCCGTGACCAGTGCCTCGCAGTGACGCACGACCTCGTCGACCGACTGGGTGACGTCGGGATCGGGGCCTTCGGTGATCGAACCCCGGCACGCGTGCAGGCGGACGCCGACCTCGCGCGCGGCGTCGACGGTTGCCTCCACGTAGTCGAGCGAGGGACCGGCGGGAAAGAAGTAGTGCTGGTCGGCGACGGTGGTCACGCCCCCGAGCAACGACTCGGTGAGCACTGCGGCGCTGATCGCGCCGACCGCGTCGGGTCCGAACGCGCCCGTCGCGCCACCAGCCCTTCACCAGCGCGCCGCAGCCCGGCCAGCCACGGGCCGATGAGCGCGCGCTCGAGGTGCGGGATCGCCCGGCACGCGCCCTGGTAGAGGTGCTGGTGGGAGTTGATCAACCCGGGCAGCAGCACGAGTCCACGCGCGTCGACGACCCGATCTGCGTGCACGTCGAGGCCGACGCCGACCGCGGTGATGACGCCGTCCTCGACCAGCACGTCGGCGTGAGCGAGCTCGGTGTCGTCGTCGTCGAACGTGGCGCACCAGTCGGCGTCGCGGACCAGCACCGAGGTCAAGAGGTCTGCATCACGAACTGCCGGCGAGCACCTTCGCTCGCCGTTCGAAGAGCTCCTCGGCTGCGGCCTGCGCCTCGCTCCCGCACGCTCGCCACGTCGAACGTCGGTCGGTGCGCCTTCGGCGACCAGGCGGCGGCCGTCGACCCACACGTCGCGCACGTCGCGTCCCGACGCCGAGAACACCAGGTGGGCGGCGACGTTGAAGTCGCGCCCGTGCAGCACCGGCGTGGTGTGCAGCCCGTCGAGGGCGACGGTGATCGACGTCGGCCCGCTTGCCCGGCACCAGCGAACCGGTGACGTCGTCGAGACCCAGCGCGCGGGCGCCGTCGAGGGTGGCCATGGCCAGCACCTCCCACGGGTCGCCCGACGTCGGGATCGAGGGTCGACACCTTCTGCAGCAGCGACGCGAACTTCATCTCCTCGACCAGGTCGAGGTTGTTGTTCTCCTTCTCGCCGTCGCTGCCGAGCCCGACGACCACACCGGCCGCGTGCATCGCGCCGACGCGTGCCGGTCCCGACGCCAGCTTCATGTTCGAACACGGGCAGTGCGCGACCGAGGTGCCGGTCTGCGCGAGCAGCTCGATCTCGCGGTCGTCGAGCCACACGCAGTGCGCGACCACGGTGCGCTCGGCTGAGGATGCCGCGCTGGTGGAACACCTCGATCGGACGGCGGCCGAAGCGCTTCAGCGACTCCTGCGACCTCCCAGATCGACTCCGACGAGTGGGTGTGGAGCCCGGTGTCGAACTCCTCGGCCAGTGCGAGCGCCGTCGCGGAAGCACGCTTCGCTGCAGTAGAAGAGGTGCTCGAGCCCGACCCAGGTGCGGACGCGGCCGTCGGCGGCGGTGCGGTGGGTCTCGAGCAGGCGACGGTTCGACTCGATCGTCTCGAAGTAGTCGAACTCGCCGTCGGCGACGTAGGGCACGAGCGTCGCCCGGATGCCGACGGTCTCCGCCGCGGCGGCCGAACCTTCCATGAAGCGCCACATGTCCATCACCGACGTCGTGCCCGCGAGCAGCGCTCTCGGCGTAGCAGTGCAGCGACGCGGTCGCCGCGATCTCCGGCGTCAGCGCCTTGTGGGCGGGGTCGACGTAGGCCTCCAGCCAGTCCCACAACGACATCGACTCCGCGGTGCCGCGCAGCAGACCGGAGTGGAGGTGGCTGTTGTGCAGGCCGGGCAGCACCGCGTGACCGGTGGCGTCGACGATCTCGGCGCCGGCGGCACGCGGATCGGCGTCGATCTCCTCGACCGGACCGACGGCGACGATCTGGTCGCCGTCGACGAGCACCGAGCCGGGATCGAACGCGACCGCGCCACCCGTCATGGGCAGGACGATGCCGTTGCGCAGGAGCGTGGACATCGGACCACGGTGCCGCCCGTTCAACAAACTGTCAACGCGATCCGCGGTGTGTTCACGCAGGCGTCACACACGCCTGGTCGATAGCGTGGCGCCACTCAGAAGGGGGATCCATGGAACTCGAAGGTGCACGCGTCCTGGTGGTGGGCGCGTCGTCGGGGATCGGTCGTGAGGTGGCCGTGCAACTGGGCGCCGCCGGTGCGCGGGTGGTCGTGGCGGCACGACGGGCCGATCGCCTGGCCGAGGTGATCGCCGCCGTGAACGGAGGCGCCGTCAACAGTGGCGCCGTGAACGGAGGCGGTGGCGACCGCGCGAGCAGCGTGGTGTGCGACGTGCGCGATCCGGCGCAGTGCGACACGGTGGTGGCCTCGGCGGTGCAGCACCTCGGTGGGCTCGACGCAGTGGTGTACGCCACTGCGGTCGACCCGCTGGTGCGACTGGTCGACACCGACCTCGATCGATGGCGCCAGGTCTACGAGACCAACGTGTTCGGCGCGTCGCTGGTGACCCGGGCCGCGCTCGCACCACTCACGGAATCGGGCGGCCGCATGATCTACATCTCGGCGACCTCGGTGGGTCGGCCACTGCCCGGCATGGGGGCGTACGAGACCAGCAAGGCGGCGCTGGACGAGCTGGTGCGCGCGTGGCGGAGCGAGCATCCCGAGATCGCGTTCTGCAACGTGGCCGTCGGCAACACCCTCGGCACCGAGGTCCACCAGACGTGGGACCGCGACCTCCTGATGGAGCTGTCACCGGTCTGGGAAGCGCGCGGCTACGTGTACGACAACGGTCCCGGCGCGATGTCGGTCCCCGACTGCGCGACGGCGGTGATCGCGGCGATCGCGTCGCCGGTCGACCTGCGCTACATCGTCGCCAACCCGGCGCCGGGCTCGACCATGGACGTGGGCTGATGAGCGAGACCGAACCGGCTCCGGACTCCCTCGCTCCGCTCCAGCCGTGGTTGGAGGCGCACATCCCGATGGCCGAGGCGGTCGAGCTGCTCGGCGTGCGCAAGGCGAGCAGCGGATTCTCGGCCGACACGACGATGGTCGACGTGTCGGTGACGCGCGGCGGCATCGCCAACGACGAGCGCTACGTGCTGCGCACCGAGAGTCCCGATCCTCCCGTGTACCCGGTGCAGGTGCCGGGCTGGCAGGTCGAGATCGAGCTGCAGTACCGGGTGATGGATGCGCTCGGTGCGCACGCCGACGTCCCGGTGGCACCGATGATCGGGTACGAAGCCGACGCGTCGGTGCTCGGCGCGCCGTTCTTCGTGATGGGCTACATCGGCGGCGAGGTGCCGGTGGAAGACCCGCCGTACACCACGGCCGGGTTCTTCCTCGACCTCACGCCTGCCGATCGCACGGCGATGATCGAGCGGGGGCTGGCGACGGTCGCGCGCGTGCACGCGGTCGACTGGCGCGCCGCCGGGCTCGACTTCCTCGTGCCGCGGGGCGCGACCCCCGGCCTCGATGTCCAGCTCGACGTGTGGGAGCGGTACTACCGCGACGAGCTGCGCGACCGCGTGCACCCGCTGGCCGACCGTGCGTTCGCGTGGCTGCGCGCCGAGCGTCCGCGCGCCAGCGACGTCGGGCTGTGCTGGGGCGATCCTCGCCCCGGCAACATCATCTGGCGCGACGCCGCGCCGGTGTGCGTGACCGACTTCGAGGCGGCGTCGATCGCGCCACCCGAGCTCGACGTCGGCTGGTGGCTCATGTTCGACCGCACCATGCACGAGTGGGCCGGCATCGAACGCGCGCCGGGGGATCCGACCCGGGCCGAGCAACTGCGCATGTACGAGGCGGCGTCGGGTCGTGCGGTGCCCGACGCGCAGTGGTTCGAGATCTGCGCGGCGGCGCGCTACTGCGCGATCGTGGTGCGGGTGATGAACCGCGCCGTCGACCGCGGGCTCATGCCCGAGGACCACACCATCTGGCTCGAGAACCCCGCCAGCAGCGCGCTCGAGAGCCTGCTGGCCGAGCTCTGATCCCCCCGGCTGATCCTGGGGCAGGCGTTCAGACGGTGTTGGCGAGGATCAGGTTGTGCACCAGCGGGTAGATCTGCTGCTGCCAGCGCCGCCCGTTGAACACGCCGTAGTGACCCACGCCGGGCTGCAGGTGGTGACGCTTGCGCATCGGCTTGATGCTGCTGCACAGGTCGTGCGCCGGGAACGTCTGCCCGGGTGAGCAGATGTCGTCGCGCTCGCCCTCGACGGTGAGCAGCGCGGTGTGACGGATGGCGGCGGGATCGACCGGGCGTCCCTGGAACTCGAGCACGCCGCGTGCGAGGCGGTGTTCCTGGAACACGTACTGCACGGTCTCCAGGTAGAACTCGGCGGTGAGGTCGAGCACCGCGAAGTACTCGTCGTAGAACGCCTTGGTGACGTCGGCCGCGTCCTCGTCGCCCTCGACCAGATGTTGGTAGAGCTCGCGGTGCGCGCTCAGGTGGCGTTCCAGGTTCATGGTGAGGAACGACGTGAGCTGCAGGAAGCCCGGGTACACCGGGCGGCGGGCGCCGGCGAAGCGCATCGGCACGGTGGTGATCACGTTGCGTTCGAACCACGAGATCGGGCGGCTGGTGGCCAGCGTGTTCACGACGGTGGGATCGACCCGGGTGTCGATGGGACCCGCCATCAGTGTGAGCGTGCGGGGCGCGCAGTCGTTGCCGGCCTCGGCCATCACCGCGGTGGCGACGAGCGCAGCGACGCACGGCTGGCACACCGCGATCACGTGGGTCTCGGGCCCCAGCACCTCGAGCCAGTGGATGAGGTACTCGATGTAGCCGTCGAAGTCGAAGTTGCCGTCGGACAGGCCGACGTCGCGCGCGTTGTGCCAGTCGGTGATCCAGACGTCCTGCTCGGGGAGGAGCGTCTGCACCGTGCCGCGCAACAGCGTCGAGAAGTGACCGGAGAGCGGTCCGACGAGCAGCACCTTCGGCGCGGGCGGGAGGCGGCGGCCGTCGGTCTCCTTGGCGAAGTGCAACAGCGTGCCGAACGGCTGCACGTCGGTGGCCTCTTCGCGCACGGCGACGTCGCGGCGCCCGATGCGCACGGTGTCGATGCCCCACGGCGGACGGTCGTGGGTGAGGCCCACGCGACCCGAGCAATTCGTAGCCGGCTTCGAGGTTGCGCACTGCTTTCGAGTCGGCGAGGTACGGACTGCAATCGCGCAACTGACCGAAACCTTGCAGAGCAAACCCCGCGACGCCGCGCAGCGAGGCCATGATGTCGGCCTGGGCTTGATACGCCTGGTACAGCATGCGGGCCTCATGTTCGTCGGGGACCGCATCGCAACTACGTTGGACCGACACACCGACTTGTTGAAGCGCCACACTAGACAACCCAACCAGCGCTCACGGCGACTGGAGCTTCCGAACCCCTCCGGAGGTCACCGATGGCTGACGCGACGCTGACGATCAACAGCAGGAACTACGGCGCGTGGTCATTGCGCGGCTGGTTGCTCTGCAAGATGTCAGGTCTCGAGTTCGACGAGCACGTGCTCGACAACGACGATCCCGACACGCGTGCGGAGCTGTTGTTGTTGTCGTCGTCGTTCCTCGTGCCGAAGTTGGTGCACGACGGTGTGACCGTGTGGGACACCATGGCGATCGGCGAGTACCTCAACGAGGTGCGACCCGAATCGGGGTTGTTGCCGTCCGACGTCGTGGCGCGCGCCCACTGTCGCGCGGTGTGCGGGGAGATCCACTCCGGCTTCGTGAACCTGCGCTCGGCGCTCCCGATGAACCTCAAGGCGCGTCACCGCGACTTCAAGGTGTGGGCCGGCGCGCAGGCCGACGTCGACCGGATCGTCGCCATCTGGCACGCGTGCATCGACGAGTACGGCGGTCCGTTCCTGTTCGGCGCCCAGCCCACCATCGCCGACGCGATGTACGCGCCGGTGTGCACGCGCTTCCGCACCTACGACGTCGAGCTCGACGACGTGAGCCGCGCCTACTGCGAAGCGATCTTCACGCTGCCGGCGATGCGCGAGTGGATCGCCGCCGCCGAACGCGAACCCGACGAGCTCGAGGAGCTCGACGTCGAGTTCTGAGTCAGCCCCGCACCGCCTCCACCCACGCGTGCGCATCTCGCGCGTGGAAGTCGCCGGCGGGCGTGAACATGAGGTCGGTGCCGCCCGCGGCCGCGAGGTCGACGGCGTTCTGGTGGATCTCGTCGGCGGTGCCGACCCAACCGGTCGTCGCCAGGGCGTCGCCTGCGAGCGCGAGCACGTCGCCGTCGCGAGGCATCACGTCGGTGATGTGACCCTCGTGCACCGCGAGGTGGCGTTCGCCTTCGGGGCGCTCGGCGTTGAGCGCGGCCAGCCACGCTTCACCCCCGGGCATGCCCGCGAGGGCGTCAGGGAATGCCTGCCACACGCCGTGGTAGCGCACCACGTACCACGGGCCGAGGGCGCCCGCGACGCGCTCGCTGCTGATGTCCTCACCGTCGTCGAGCACGGTGCCCGCGGTCATGAGGACGCGACGGGGCACGTCGACGTCGACGTCGGCCATGCCGATGTAGCCGTCGATGGTCCCCGCGTCGAACATCTCCTTGACGAGGCCCTTGCCCTTCGGGCCCAGCGTGGACACCAGCAGCGGGGTGTCGATCGGACGAGCGGACGCCCAGTCGGGGTGGTGGATCATCTGGCACCGCTCGCCGTCGACCTCCACGACCTCGCCGCGCAGGAGGCCGCGCAGCTGCTCGACGTAGCGCTGCGTGGTCGCCCAGGAGAGCGCGGGCTTGTTCAGGACCCAGCGGGCGGTGGCACCGGTGCCGAAGCCGCAGGACAGGCGGCCGGGCGCCATGCGCTCGACGGTGGCGATCGCCGAGGCGGTGGTCATCACGTGGCGCAGGTTGGGCACGAGGACGGCGGTGCCGAGGTCGAGGTCGGTGTGCTCGGCGAGCAGCGCCATCCAGATCCAGATGTCCTCGTAGAGCGCGGCCGAGTCGTAGAGCCACACCCGGTCGTAGCCGAGCTCCTGGGCCAGCTGCGCGTGCTCGAGCGTGCGCGGGCCCGGGGGAATTCCGACGGACAGTTGCATGTCGCTGGTTCCTTCTGGTCGGTCTAGAGATCAGGGAGGTGCATGTCGAGGTTGGAGGCTTCGATGCCGCCGTCGACCTCGAGGATCTTGCCGGTGACGTAGCTGGCGGCGTCGGACGCCAGGTAGAGCACCGCCGAGCGCGATGTCGTCGGCGTCGCCGAGTCGACGGAGCGGCGTCTTCGAGACCATCTCGTCGTGGATCGGCTCGTTGCTGACGACGATCTCGAGCGCGCTGGTGGCGATGGACCCGGGGGCGACACCGTTGACGCGCACCTTGGGCGCGAGGTCGGCCGCGAGCAGGCGGGTCATGTGCGCGAGCGCGGCTTTGGCGGTGCCGTAGGCGACGAAACCGCGGTCGCGGAAGCGGCCCATCGCCGACGTGATGTTGACCACCGACCCGTTGCCCGAGTCGAGGAGATGGGGGAGCGCGGCCTTCGTCAACGCGAACGCGGTGCTCACGTTGAAGTGGAACGCGCCCTCGAACGCCTTCACATCGGTGTCGGCGAACGGCATCGGCATCGAACCGCCGACGTTGTTGACCACGATGTCGAGCCGTCCGAACTCCTCACGCGTGGTGTCCACCAGGCCGGCGACGGCGTCGAGATCGGAGAGGTCGGCGGGCACCACGACGGCGCGGCGGCCGCGCTCCTTCACCTGCGCGGCGACGTCGTCGAGCTGATCGGCCGTGCGCGCCGAGATCACGACGTCGGCGCCGGACTCGGCCAGGGCGAGGGCCGAGGCGGCCCCGATACCGCGCCCGGCGGCGGTGATGATGGCGACACGGTCGTCGAGACGGAAGCGGTCCAGCAGCATGCGGGCACGCTACCGGGACGGTACGTTGCGCGCATGACCGTGCCCGTCGTCGACGACCAGCCCACGCCCGAGCAACTGGACGCCCTCTACACCGCGCTCAGCAACTGGGGCCGGTGGGGCACCGACGACGAGCTCGGTGCCCTCAACTTCCTCACTCCCGAGCGCCGGGCGGCGGCGGGCGCGCTGGTCCGCACCGGCACCACGGTGAGCCTGGCCCACGACTTCCCGGTCAACCCGTCGCCCGAGACCCCGAGTCCGGCGCACCACCACATGCTGGCCAGCGGCGACGCCCGTGACTCGAACGGCATCCCGGGCTACGAGGCGAGCCGTGACTACATCGGCACCGAGGTCCACGGCATGGGCATCACGCACCTCGATGCGCTGTGCCACATGTTCGTGCGCGGCGAGATGTACAACGGACGGCCCGCGGGCGACGTGAAGAGCACCGGCTCGCTCAGCAACACGGTGATGGCGACGGCCGACGGCCTCGCCGGCCGGGGCGTGTTCCTCGACATCCCGCGCGCGTGGTGTCGATGCGCTCGACGGCAACACCGCCATCATGGTGGCCGACCTCGAGCGCGCGGAGGAGACGCAGGGTTCACCGGTGCAGAGCGGCGACCTCCTGATCGTGGGGGGTGGCCGGGACGCGCGCCGCACCGCGCAGGGCGGACGCTTCGATCCGTTCCGCGACGGCATGGCCGGACTGCACCCACAGTGCCTGCCCTGGCTGCACGAGCGCGAGGTCGCCCTGCTCATGGGCGACGGGATCTCCGACATGACCCCGGGTCTCGGCATCGCCAACTGGCCGTTCCCGGTGCACCAGATCGGCATCACCGGCATGGGCCTCCACCTGGTCGACAACGTGAACCTGGCCCGGCTGGCGCCGGTGTGCGCGGCGCAGCAGCGCTGGGAGTTCCTCTGCGTGGTCGCGCCGCTGCGCATCCCCGGGGGCACCGGCTGTCCGGTGAACCCGATCGCCCTGTTCTAGGGAGCCGTGTTCTCGCTGCCTTGGGCGGCGAGGAGACGCGCGGCGAGCGGTTCGAGCGCGGCCATGAGCTCGTCGAGCTCGGCCGGCTCGAGGTGCTCGTAGGGCCTCGCCGCGAGGTCGTCGGTGAGCGCCTCGACGCGCTGTTTCACGGCTTGCCCTGACTCGCTCAGCCAACCGTCATCGCCGATCAGACCGCGGGCGCGCATGCCGTCGATCACGGCGGCGAGCTGCGGGGCCGGGAGATGGTGGATGCGTCCGAACTTCTCCGCGGGCATGTCCATGTCGAGGGCCAAGAGGACGTGGGCCTCGAGCCCGCCGATGCCTTCGCCCATCAGCGCCGCGATGTGTCCGTCGCCCCGGTGCTCGCGCAACAGCGAAGCGGCACGGAAGAGACGAGCCACCACGTCGTCGGGCACCGGGAGCGCGCGCAACGCGGCGTACATCGGCCGGCCTTCGAGCGGTGCGCTGGTGGCCGCCTCGAGCAACAGCTCCGCCGCACGTGCGAACGCGTGTGAGTCGACGTGATCGCCCAGGATGTTCCGCAGCGCGTTCACGCAACCGCTCTGGCGAGCGGCGATCGCCGCCTCAGGTGTGGTGGTGTCCCACACCTTCGGGATGTGGCGGGCCACCTCACCGGGAGCGAAGTTGTAGAAGAGCGCGTCCACCACCTCGGCCGGGACCAGGCCCAACGGTGCCGCGCGTCCCGCGAAGTAGGTGTCCCAGTAGTCGGTGAAGCCCAGGGCGAACATCGCCTCGTTGGGCTCGTCAGCCGCATAGGGGATGACACCGATCGGCTCGACCAGCTCGAACATCCGGCGGGCCATCGAGTTCACGTTCGACTCCTCGTTCTGCAACCCTGCGCTCCGATGAGACGCTCCCATCAGTTGGACGGCGGCGCACCGCGAAACTCATCGCACGGCGTCGACGCTCGGTCGACGCGTTCGGCGAAGATTCGGTCATGTCGAAGCGCAAGGCCGCACCCATCCTTCCGCCTCCGCTGGCTCCCGAGGCCCCATCGGGCACGTTGGTGGGCGAGCACGCAGCGGTTTCGTCGCACGACGAGTGGGAGGACGAGCGAATCGTCGACACCGACCTGTCCGGTCAGGTTGCGACACAGGTCCGCCTCACCCGTTGCGAGCTCCATCGCGTCGTGTTCACGGGCGCGCAACTTCGAGGCCTCTCGCTCGTCGACGTGCTGGCCGTCGATTGCGAGTTCTCGGGGGCGCTCCTGCACGAGGCGGCGTGGCAACGAGTGGAGCTGCGAAATTGCCGGATGGGTGGCGTCGTGCTCTCGCAGACTCGTCTGCATCACGTCCGGATCGTCGACTGCAAGCTGGACGAAGCGAACCTGCGACTGGCTCACGCGGATCACGTCCAGATGACGGACTGCTCGTTGCTCGACGCGGACTTCTACGAAGCCGAGATCACGAAGAGTGTGCTCGACGGCTGCGACCTGCGTGGGAGCGACTTCTCGAAAGCATCCGTGCAAGATCTGCGACTCGGCCGGTCGCGGCTCGATGGCATCCGAGGCGCCATGAGCATGCGCGGCGTCGTCCTCACCGGCGATCAGGTGCTGCCGCTCGCGTTGAGCTTGTTCAGCGACCTGCACATCGAGATCCAGAACGACCAGCCGTAGGCGAGGCGTGCGAGCACCGCGGGCCTGGGGAGCGTCCGACCAGTCGCGTCCGACCAGTCGCGTCGCGCCCGATGTGGAGCCGCAGGCCGGTTCGCGCTGCCGGTGGAAGCCGCCGCCAGGGGGTGGAAACGGCCAGTCCTGCAACGGCAGCGGAACCGAACTGCGACTGCCTCGCAGAGCATGCGACGTTCGGTCGGGCCGCGTCTGTCGCACATGGCGCACAACTGCTGCAACGGGCGTCACAGACTCACGGCGAGGCGAAGAGGTCGGGGTCCGACGCGCGCAGGCGGGCGAAGTTCGCGTCCCACATCTGGGGCAGGAAGTGCTTCCGGTACATCGCCTTGCCCGCGATCACCTCGGCCTCGAGGATCTCGGTGCCGCCGGCGGCGACGCACTCGAGGTGGTAGCGCGCGCACTGCTCGAGGGTGAGCGCCTCGATGGTCGCGTGTTCGATCGAGTCCGACGCCACGATCGCGCCGTGGTTCTTCATGAGGACGACCCGCTTGTCACCGAGCGCGTCGACCACCGAGAGGTGCGACTTCACGCCGTCGTCGAAGTAGGTGGCCTGCTCGTCGTGGAACAGCACCGACGAGACGTTGTACATCCCGACCGTTGCACCGGTCGACGACAACACGCTCACGTAGTGCGAGTGCAGGTGCACGATGGCATGCACGTCGGGTCTGGTCTCGTAGATCCGAGCGTGGAAGTTCACTGCGGGCGAGAAGGCGAGATCACCGACGCGCGGCGCGAGGTCGAAGCCGAGCTTGCACACGCGCTCGGGCGTGGTCTGGTCGAAGTACTCGAACGCGGTGACCCAGAAGGCGTCGTCCTCGTCGGTGGCGCGTGCGCTCACGTGCCCGCCGACGTTCGAGTCGCACCCTTCGCGGTAGAGGATTCGTCGCGCCGCCGCGATCTTGAACGGCAGGTCCTGAGTCGGTTGGTCAGTACGCATCGGGATCGTCCTGGACCGCGGCCGGCACCGGGAAGTCGAACAGGTTCGACGCGTTCTCCCACGTGAGCCTGCGCACGTCGTCGGCGGGGAAGCCGCCGAGTTGGGCTCGGAGGATCTCCTGGGTGTCGGGCCAGGTGCCGTCCTGGTGTGGGTAGTCGGACTCGAGGCAGATGTGGTCGACGCCGATGCGGTGGCGCTGCTCGAGGCCGGAGCGGTCCTCGATGGCGCAGAACCAGAAGTTGCGTTGCAGCACCTCCGCCGGCGACAGGTCGATGCCGTCCCAGGTGCCGTACATGTGCTGGTAGCGCTCGACGTGGTCGAGGCGATCGAGCAGGCCCGCCACCCAGCCGATCCCGCCTTCGGACAGGCAGATGCGCAGACCGGGGAAGCGCACCGGGATGCGTGAGTACAACCAGTCGACGGCCGCGAACATCGCCCACCCGAAGAACAGCACGCCGATGGTGTCGGCCGGCGCGTCGGACGACGTGGTGGGCGCGCTCGACGACGACCCGACGTGCAGGCACACGACGGTGCCGGTCTCCTCGCAGGCGTGCATCAACGGGTCCCAGTGACCGGTGTGCAACGACGGCAAGCCGAGTCGTTCGGGCAGCTCGGGGAACGTGACCGCGTGGAACCCGACGCGCCGCGTTGGCGCGCACCTCGGCCGCGGCCACCTCGGGATCGAGGAGCCACGGGAGCTGGCACGGGATGATCCGCCCGGGGTGGGTGCCCGCCCACTCGTCGAGGTGCCAGTCGTTGGCGGCGCGCACGACCGCGAGCGCGAGCTCGGGGTCGGACACCCCGAGCTGGTAGCGCTGGCCCGCGAAGCCGGCGAGCGACGACGGGAAGTTCAAGGACGCGTACACGCCGTTGAGATCCATGTCGTGCACGCGGGCGTCGATGTCCCACGCGCCGCGTCTCATCTCGTCGAAGCGCGTGGGCTCGAAGCCCAGCTCTTCACGGGGCCGACCGACGACCGCGTTGAGGCCGACCTTGTAGTGGCGCTCGCCGTCGTACGACCAGTACTCCATGCCGGTGTCGTCGACCTCGACGCGTGGCGCGAGGTCTTGTAGGCGAGCGGGGAGTCGGCCCTCGAACAGATGCGGCGGCTCGACGAGGTGATCGTCGACCGAGATGAGCGTGCACCACCGGTCCCGGCGTTCGGGTTCGGGGAGGAAGGTGACCTGCTCCGGCTTGGCGGTGACGAAGAACCCGGGCCGCCGTTCGAGGTCGTCGAAGCCGATGGCCATGCGGCGATGCTACGAGTCGTCGCCGGCCCGGTACGCCTGGCCGCGGGGGGAGAGCCGGTACCCCACCTCCAGGCTCTCGGTGAGGCCGAGGTTCTTGAGCTTGCGGACGTCGTTCTTGAACGGCAGCGTGTCCCGCCCGAAACCGGCGGCGAGGTCAGCGGCACGCGTGGCCGGCTGCGCGGCGATCACCTCCAAGGTCGCACGCGTCCACGGGCCGAAGCTGCTGGCGCGGTCGAGACGATCGAGGCGGCGGTTGATCTCTGACCGATCCGCGGGCGAGAGGTCGGCGGTCGCCGCCAGCACCGAACGGGGGTCGGGCTCGTCGACGACGTGGAAGGCGATGCGGTACACGGGGAGGTCGGGTTCGCCGCGCAGCTGACCCACCAGCGTCACGGCGTCGGGGAAGCCGGCACGGCGCGCGTCGGCCTTGGTGATCTTCGCCGGGTCGACCTCGCGCACGGCGTCGACCTCGATCATCATCCGGCCGACGATGCGATGCCCGGTGCGATAGCGGTGACCGGCGATCACCTGCTGGCGCTTCCACCGCCGGAAGGTCACCGTCACCGACCCGTCCGCGATGAGCGGCCAGAAGCGAGCCTGGAACAGCACTCGGCGAGATTACGGGCAAGCCGTCGGGCTGCGATGCCCAACCAGGTTGACCACATCGTTCAACCAGGTTGCGTATCGTGTTCGAGATGGTCCGCGTGACCACGCCCGATCCCGACGACGACATCGTGGTCCTCGCTCGAACCATCGCGCACGGCCTCAACCGCAGGGTCGAGGAGCGGCTCGTCCGTGAGGGGTACTCCGTCGTGAGCGCGTCGCAGCGCGACGTGCTGCTCGGCCTCGCAGCCGGCGACACGCACGTCGTCGAGCTCGGGCGGCGACTCAGCCGCAGCCCACAAGCGATCTCGAAGGCCGTGACTGCGCTGGAGATCGGCCACTATCTGGAGCGCGGTCGCGATCCCGAGGACGGTCGCGCCCGACCGCTCGTACTCACCGAACGAGGCGAAGCGGTCCTCGCCGCACTCCAGCGCGCCCGTCAGACCGAGAGCCGGGAGCTCACGCGCTGGCTCGGCACGCGTGACCGCGCCGAGTTGGTCCGCCTCCTCCAGCACGCGGCCGAGCACCTTCGCGGCCTGCCGCCGCGCTGAGCGTCGCGTCAGACGGTGAGGCGCATGGGCATGCGCTTGTAGCCCGCGTTCAGGTTCGAGCGCACGCGCACCGGGTCGCCGGTGAGCTCGATGTCGGAGAACGTCGACAGCACCTCTTCGAAGAACACCCGACCCTCGAGGCGTGCCAGGTGCGCGCCCAGGCAGAAGTGCTCGCCGATGCCGAACGAGAGGTGCGGGTTCGGCGATCGGTGGATGTCGAACGTGTTGGGGTCGTCGAACACGGTCTCGTCGCGGTTGGCCGACGTGTAGTACATGAGCACCTTGTCGCCGGCCGGGATGTCGACCCCGTGCAAGGTGGCGTCGGCCGTGGTGGTGCGCCGGAAGTAGTGCAGCGGGTTCTCGTAGCGCAGGATCTCCTCGACCGCGCCGGGCAGGAGCGACGCGTCGGCGCGCACCTCGGCCAGCTGCTCCGGGTGCTGCAGCAGCGCGAGCACGCCCGACGACAACATCGTCTTGGTGGTGTCGTTCCCGGCGGTGACGAGCTGCACGAAGAAGATGCCGAAGTCGAGATCGCTCATCGGGCCGTCGCCGAAGTTGCCGGCGAGGATCAGCGACGTGAGGTCGTCGCGCGGCTCCTCGGTGCGGCGCTGCGCGGCGAACTGCATCGCGTACATCGCCATGTGCATGGTGCCGTCGCCACCCGACTCGTACGACGACCCGTCGGCGGTGCCCGCGCTCTCCGCACCCACGATGTCGGGGTCCTGGCCGCTCGTGTTCATCTCGGCCCACTGCTGGATCTGGTCCCAGTCGTCGCGCGGCAACCCCATGAGCTCGCCGACGA
Source organism: uncultured Actinomycetes bacterium (assembly GCA_963697125.1). GTDB lineage: Bacteria > Actinomycetota > Acidimicrobiia > IMCC26256 > DASPTH01 > DASUAS01. The sequence continues at coordinate 194,006 of CAVOMW010000011.1, read as the reverse complement.
CCTGGCTCGGGAGCAGCGTGGCGACGTCGTGCACGAAGTCGACGTCACGCTGCTCGCGCGCGTGCGCGTTGATCTCCCGGCAGATGGCGCGGATGCGGCCCTCCATGCTGCCGATCACGCGCGCCTTGAAGCTCGGCGCGAGCGGACGCCGGTAGTCGACGTGCTTGGGCGGGTCCATCGCCAGGAGCATGCCGCGCATCTGTTCGAGCCGGTCGGGGGCGAGGTTCTCGAGGACGACCCCGCCCTCGCTCGCCGAGTAGAGCACCGGCTCCCGCGCCACCGCGGTGAGGTCGGCGTGGGTGAGCACGGCCCAGAACCCGGGCTCGTCGGGCATGTCCTGCCAGTAGACGGGCTGGGTGCGGCGCAGCTCGGCGAGGAACTCGTGCGGGGGACCGGCGACGAAGACGTCGGGATCCCAGAGCGCGGGCACGGGCTCGGCCGAGGTGCTGATGGAGGTCGCGGTCATGGGCCCAGCTTCGCAGAAGCGCGCCTACGGCGTCACCACGTGGTCGCCGGCCGACGGGAAGGTGTCGACGTTGCGCAGGTCGGGGAACCAGCCCCACCAGATCGCGGCGACGGCGAGGGTGGCGGCGCCGCCGAGCACGATGGCGGTGGCGGGACCGAGCAGCTGCCCGACCACGCCCGACTCGAAGGCGCCCAATTCGTTCGATGCGCCGATGAACACCGCCTCGACCGCGAGGACACGCCCACGCTTGTCGGCGGGCGTCACCAAGGGGACGAGCGTCGATCGGATGAACACGCTCACCGCGTCGGCGCCGGAGAGCAGGAGCAACGCGACGAACGCAACCGCGAAGCTCGTGGTGACACCGAGCACGATGGTGAAGACGCCGAAGAGCGCGACGCAGGCGAGCAGGACCCGTCCGATGCGGTGGCTCACCGGCTTCCAGGTGAGGAAGAGCGCGACGACTCCGGCACCGATGCCGGTGGCCGCGCGCAGCCAACCGAGCCCGACCGCGCCGACACCCAACCGGTCCTCGGCGATGGCGGGCAGCAGCGCGACCGCGCCACCGAAGAGCACCGCGAAGAGATCGAGCGAGATCGCGCCGAGCAGGATCGGACGACTGCGCACGAAGCGCAACCCCTCCATGGCCTCGTGCATGCCGGACTGCGCGGTGCCGTCGTCGCGTAGGGCGGCGGCCGGACGCACGTACGGACGCACGCGCACGGTCAGCACCGTCACTGCGGCGATGACCACGAGCACGACCGCCGTCGCGAACGGGACCCACGGCGCCGCGACGTAGAGGAACCCGCCGAGCACGGGTCCGAGCACCAGCGCGCCCTGCCACGTCGCGGCCTGGCGGGCGGTGAGCCAGGGGAGGCGCGATCCGGCGACCGTGTCGGCCGGGAGCGACCGGGTGGCCGGCGTGGCGAAGGCGCGGGCGGTGCCGTACCCGATGACGAGCAGGAAGATCGGCAGGGTCGAGGTCGGGTCGGTGCTGACGTAGACGGCGAGGCCCGCGAGCACGAGCGCCTCGAGCCCGAGGGAGATCGCAGCAAGGCGACGGCGGTCCATGCGGTCGGCCAGCGGGCCGGTGACGAACACCAGCAGCAGCGCGGGGGCGAATTCCGCCAGGCCCAGGAGGCCGAGGGCCAGCTCGCTGCCGGTGATGTCGAACACCAGCTTGCCCAGGGCGACGCTGAGCATGGCCATGGCCGTCGACGACGCGAACACCGACGACAGCAGGGAGACAACCGACCGCATCTCTCCCGGCTGCTCTCCCGGGTGGGCCTCCTCTTGCACCTGCGCAAGGTACTGCCGCGAGTACCGTGCCCCGGGTGAGTTCCCCGCCCGCGCCTCCGTCGCGGCGTGAACGAGACCGCGCCCGGCGACGCCCACGGCGGCCCGGTTGGGACCGGTTCGGCATCGCCGTCGGCGTGACCGCCGTGCTCGTGCTGCTGTTCGGCGCGGGCCCGTTCGAGCTGAGTGGCGGCGCGGCGCGCCCCGAGGCGGCGGCGGCGGTGCGCACGGTCGACGACGGCGATCTCGCGGCGACCACCACGACCGACGCGCCGCGACCACGACGTCGACGACCACCAGCACCACGACGACGACCACGACGGTGCCACCGACCACGACGACCCAGGCACCGAAGTTGCAGGTGCCGGGGCTCGGACTGCCGAAGCAACCCACGCCGCAGCCGGTGTCGCTGCCCCCGACGAGCTCGGCGCCGGTGTTCAGTCGCATCCCGACCACCAACAAGGTGATCTTCCTCGGCATCGACGACGGTCTCGTGCGCGACCCCGCGGTTGCCGACCTGCTCAAGCAGGCCAACATCCCCTTCAGCATGTTCCTGGTGCAGGGTGAGGCTGATGCCGGCGCCGACTACTTCCGCCAGCTGCAGAGCTACGGCGGGACGGTCGAGTCGCACACCATCACCCACCCCGACCTCACCACGCTCTCCTACGGCCAGGTGCAGCAGGAGGTGTGCGGTGTGCTCGACGACTACCAGACCCTGTTCGGCCGCCGTCCGACGCTGTTCCGCTCGCCCTACGGCGCGACGAACGGGAACGTGCAGGCCGCGGCCGCGTCGTGTGGGCTGAAGGCCGTCGTCCTCTGGAAGGGCTCGACCAACGACGGGCGCTTCGACCTGCAGGACGGCACCCAGCTCACGCCCGGCGACGTCGTGCTGATGCACTTCCGCACCGACCTGCTCGTCGACCTGCAGAAGGTGTTCGAGGTCTGCAAGGAGCAGGGCTTCGCGATCGCCCGGCTCGAGGACTACCTGCCCGCGTAGATCAGATGTGCAGGCTCAGATGTTCAGGGGCTTCGTGGGCGCCATCACCAGCGCCGGGTCGTCCCGCCACCGTTCGGGCTGGACGTCGATGTAGAGCTCGAGCTCGTTGCCGTCGGGGTCCTGGATGTACAGCGAGTGCGTCACGGTGTGGTCGGACGCGCCGACGATGGTGACCCCTGCGTCCTGCAGGTCACGGATCGCCTCGCGCAGCTCGTCGTCGGTGGTGCCGATCTTGAAGCCGAGGTGGTACAGGCCGGTCCGGCGGCCGGCGGGAGGGGACGCGGCCGCCGGGCCGACCTCGATCAGGAGGAGCTCGTGGTGGGTGCGGCCGCCGCTGAAGGCAGCCGCACCCGGGAAGGCGCCCCCCTCGGGGCGATCTCGGGGAGGCCGAGGACCTCGCCGTAGAAGTGGCGCGACCGCTCGAGGTCACGGACGTAGAGCACTGCGTGCCCGAGTTCGATCGTCTTCACGGCAGCCGCCTTCCCGGTTCGCTGCTCGACTCAGGCCTTGACGGCCTGGATGTCGAGTTGCACCTTCACCTTGTCGCCGACCAGTACACCACCGGTCTCGAGTGCGACGTTCCACTCGAGCCCGAAATCCTTGCGGTTGATCTCGGTCGAGGCGGAGAAGCCGGCCTTGGTGTTGTTCCACGGGTCGACGTTGACGCCGTCGAACTCGAGGTCGAACTCGACCTGGCGGGTGACGCCGTTGATGGTGAGGTCACCGAAGAGCACGTAGTCACCGTCGTCGTCCTTGATGCCGGTGCTGACGAACGTCATGGTGGGGGAGCCACCGCCCTCGAGGTCGAAGAAGTCGGCGTTGAGGAGGTGGGCGTCGCGGCCGGCGTCGCCGGTGTCGACCGACGCCAGGTTCACGGTCGCCACGACGTGCGACTGCAGCGGGTTCTCGGCGACCTCGAGCGAACCCGAGAAGTCGGTGAAGCGGCCGCGCACCTTGGTGATCATGAGGTGGCGGGCCACGAACCCGACGGTGGAGTGGGCGGGGTCGATGGTCCAGGTGCCTGGGGCCAGGGTCGAGAGGTCGGTGGTGGAGAGGTCGGTCATGGGGTGCTCCTCGAACTGATTGGGGGAAGTGCTACCTGCAACTTGATTGCAAGCTCAACTATTCCACGAAACAGTTGCGATGTCAACAGTTGATCTCGCACGCGTAGGGGGTACCCTGGATCCGTGACCACCGAACGCAGCCCGCAGCGAGCCCAGTGGCTCGACGACGAGGAGATGCGCGCGTGGCGCGGTCTGGTGGAGGTCTACGCCGATCTGCAGGCCGCACTGGAGGCCGACCTGGTGAGCGGGTTCGGGATCGACGGCGGCGACTACGGCGTGCTGGTGAACCTCTCGGAGGCGCCCGACCAGCGGCTGCGCATGTGTGATCTCGCCGCCCGGCTGCACCTGTCGCCGAGCGGTCTGACCCGTCGTCTCGACGGCCTGGTGAAGGCCGGGTACGTGGCCCGCCAACCCAGCGAGCAGGACCGCAGGGTGACGATGGCGGTGCTCACCGACGCCGGTCGAGCGACGCTCGAGGCGGCGGCGCCGGTGCACGTGGCCGGGGTGCGGGCGAACTTCGTCGACCACCTCTCGCGCACGCAGCTGCGCCAGCTCGGCGCCGCGTTCGAGGCGTTGCAGCGGCGGCGCGGGCTCGAATCGTTGGAAAGCGCTTGATCTCGCTTCGGTAGCCTCCGCGGATGGTCACTCCCGAACACGCCCAACAGGTGATCGAGACGTACTGCAAGGCCGAGTCGGCGAAGGACCGCGACACCTGGTTGTCGCTGTTCACTCCCGACGCCACGCATGAAGACCCCGTCGGCGCCCCGGTCAACCGCGGGATCGACGCCATCGGCGCGTTCTTCGACGTGTCGGCCGGGCAGATGGACCTCGACCTGCACACCACCGCGCCGCCGATCGTCGTCGGCGACGAAGCGCTCGCGTTCCTCGAGGTGCACGTGGGCCACGGCGCGGAACGTCTCGTGTTGTCACCGATCGTCGACCATCTGGTGTTCGGCGCCGACGGTCGCATCACCGCGCTGCGCGCCTTCTTCGACCCCGCCGGCATCCGTCCCGACCCGGAGTGAGGGCGCCGTGAGCGCGCCGGACAGCCCTCCGCAAGACGTCTACACGCACGGTCACCACGAGAGCGTGTTGCGGTCGCACCAGTGGCGCACGGTCGAGAACTCGGCCGGCTACCTGCTCGACGCGTTCACGCCCGGCGTTCGGGTGCTGGATGTCGGGTGTGGTCCGGGCACGATCACCGTCGACGTCGCGCAACGCGTCGCGCCGGGTCGTGTGCTCGGTCTCGACCGCGCCGACGAGGTGCTCGACACCGCGCGCGCGCGGCGCGCGACGCGGGCGTCGACAACGTCGAGTTCGCGGTGGGCGACGTGTACGCGCTCGACCTGCCCGATGCGTCGTTCGACGTCGTGCACGCGCACCAGGTGCTGCAACACCTCACCGATCCGGTCGCGGCACTGCGTGAGATGCGACGGGTGTGCGCGCCCGGTGGTGTGGTGGCGGCGCGCGACTCCGACTACGCGACGTTCACGTGGTGGCCCGCGGATCCGCGGCTCACCCGCTGGCTCGACCTGTACCACGACGTCGCCCGCAGCAACGCCGCCGAGCCCGACGCCGGTCGGCGTCTGCTCGCGTGGGCGCACGAGGCGGGCTTCACCGATGTCGACGCCACCGCGTCGGTGTGGTGCTTCGCCACCCCGGAGGATCGGGCGTGGTGGGGCGGGCTCTGGTCCGACCGCATCGTCGCGTCGGCCTTTGCCGACCAGGCCGTCGACGGAGGGCTGGCGACGCGGACCGAGCTCGAGGACATCAGCGACGCATGGCGCGCGTGGAGTGAGTCACCCGACGCGTGGTTCGCGATCGTGCACGGAGAGATCCGCGCCCGCGTCTGATCTCAGGCCGTGACCGGGCCCGACACCGATGGCCCGTCGTAGCGATCGAACGTCGCGAACGATTCGACCGGGTTGCGGCGCAGCTTCGTCGCCCGCGTGCCCGCGGGGTACCCGAACGCGAGGACGCCCGGCCACGATCACCGGCTCGGGGAGGTGGAAGAGCTTCCGCAGCTCAGCCTCCTGCGGGATCGCGACGGAGGTGAACACACCGCCCAGGCCGACGTCGTGCGCGGCGAGCAGCAGGCTCCATGCGAACGGGTAGATGGAGGCACCACCCACCATGGTGTAGCGATCGAGGTCGCGGTCGAGGGTGGCGAGGTTGCGCAGGTCGGCGGTGAGCACCATCAGCAGCGGCACCTCGTCGAGCCGCTCCGCGAATCCCGGCGTGGCCGCGCCCCGCGCCGCGAACTCTCCCGCGCGGGCGCGAGCGGTGGCCTCGGCGTCGTGGTCGGTGACGACGGCGAAGGGCGTGAGGCCGGCCTCCATCTGGGGGAGGTACTCGTACCAGGCGGGCAGGTAGAGATCGCGCAGCTTCCGGCGGGTCGCCTGATCGCGCACGACGATCACGTGCCACGCCTGGCGGTTCCCACCGTTGGGGGCGAACCTGGCGGTGTCGAGCAATCCGTACACCACGTCGTCGGGCACCGGCTCGTCGGTGAAGTCGCGGACGGCACCGGTGCTGCGCAGGGCCTGGCTCAGTTCCATCAGATCGAGTCGATTCCGCTACGGCGTCCCGGCCTCCGGCCACGCCTCCGCTGCATCTCCATGGCGCTCGACCTTACGACGCGGGCCACAGGTCTAAGGTCGTCGGCACCTTCACGAAAGGACCCCAGGCATGTACGACATCCTGATCAAGGGCGGTGATCTGGTCGACGGCACCGGCAGCGCCCGGCGCCGCGCCGACGTCGCGATCCAGGGCGACCGCATCGTCGCCATCGGCGAGCTCGCCAGTGGTGCGGCCAGTGGTGCGGACGGCGAGGCTGCCGCGACCATCGACGCCACCGGCAAGGTCGTGACGCCCGGGTTCGTCGACGTGCACACGCACTACGACGCGCAGGTGTTCTGGGACGGCGCGCTCACGCCGTCGCCGTTGCACGGCGTCACCACCGCGCTCGCCGGCAACTGCGGGTTCACGATCGCGCCGCTGTCCGACGACGCCGCCGACGGCGACTACCTCATGCGCATGCTGGCGCGCGTCGAGGGCATGCCGCTCGAGTCGCTGCGCGACGGCGTGCCGTGGAACTGGAAGTCCACGGCCGAGTACTTCGACGAGATCGAAGGTCGCCTCGGCATCAACGCCGGGTTCATGGTCGGCCACTCCGCGATCCGTCGCGTCGTGATGGGGGAGGAGTCCACCACCCGCGAGGCGAAGCCCGAGGAGCTCGAGGCGATGCAGCGCGCTGCTGCGCGCCGGACTCGAAGCGGGCGGCATCGGCTTCTCGTCGTCGTGGGCGCGCACGCACAACGACGCCGAGGGCCACATGGTGCCGTCGCGCTTCGCGTCGCGCGACGAGATCGTCGACCTCTGCTCGACCGTCGGCGAGTTCGAGGGCACGTCGCTCGAGTTCATCCCGATGGTCGGCCCGTTCGAGCCGTGGGCGGTCGAGCTCATGGCCGCGATGTCGGCGGCCGCGCAACGCCCGCTGAACTGGAACGTCCTCGGCGTCAACGGCAAGAACATGGCCGACGTCGAGCAGAAGCTCGAAGCGGGCACCTACGCGCGTGAGCACGGCGGGCGGGTCGTCGCCCTCACGGTGCCGATGAGCTTCCCGGTGTACCTGTCGTTCCGCTCGGGCTTCATCCTCGACGCCATGCCGGGCTGGGAAGACGTCATGGGACTCCCGCTCGACGAGAAGCTGGCCTACTTCGAGGACGACGCCGCGCTGGCGAAGCTCGACGAGCAGTCGCGCAGCGACAAGAACCCGATGCGGATGCTCGCCAACTGGAGCAACCTCAAGATCCACGACGTCGTCGCCCCCGAGAACGAGCAGTACCGCGGGCGCATGATCGGCGACATCGCCCAGGAAGAGGGCCGCAACGCGTGGGAGGTGCTGGTGGCGATCGCGCGTGCCGACGAGCTCAACACGAGCTTCGGCACCGTGCCCGCGCCCGAGACCGACGACGACTGGAAGGCGCGCATCCAGGTGTGGCGCGACTCGCGCGCGCTCATCGGCGCGTCCGACGCCGGCGCCCACCTCGACCTGCTCGCGTCGTTCAACTACGCCACCGAGGTGCTCGGGCAAGGCCGTCCGCCAGCGCAAGATGCTGCCGCTCGAAGAGGCGATCCACCTGATCACCGACACGCCCGCGCAGCTCTACGGCCTGCGTGAGCGGGGCCGGATCGAGGAGGGGTGGAAGGCCGACGTCGTCGTGCTCGACCCCGACACGATCGGGAGCCACGACGTGCGCATGCGCATGGACCTGCCCGGCGGCGCCGGTCGGCTCTACGCCGAGGCCGACGGCATCGACCACGTCCTGGTGAACGGCACCGCCATCGTGCCGCGACGGCTCGCTCACCGAGGCCCGCAACGGCACGCTGCTCCGCAGCGGCCGCGACACCCAGACCCCGTCCATGTCCTGACGAGCATCTCGAAGTTCACGTACGCCTGTGACGGTCAACTTCGAGATGTTCGTGCAGGGGTGGGGGTCAGTGCGTCGGTGATGACGCTGGTGGCGGCGACCGAGCGCGTTGCCGGCCGCGTGCACGTCGGCGCCGCGCAGCGGCACCGGCGAAGCCGGTGAGGGAGAGCAGCGAGCGTGACGTGACCGGTGTGGTCGAACACGGGCGCGTTCACCACGTTGACCGCGTACTCGCGGTCCGGTAGCAGGTCGACGGCGAGGAACTCCTCGTGGGTCGCGAGCTCGTCGGCGAGGCGGTCGAGTGCGGCGCGCGCCGACGTGTCGTCGCCGAGCATGCCCGCGAGCTCGCGGACGCGCGCGACGGGCGTCGCCGCGATCTCCACCGCGAAGCCACGGTCGTGGGTGGCGGCCAGCGCGTCGGCGTAGTGGGCGCGGGTGTCGGGCGGGACGTGGCCGAGCCAGTCGTCACGCACCGCGTCGGACGCCCACGCGACCACGGCGGTGCCGAGCGGCGGTCGCAGCGGGAACGTGGCGCCCACCCGGAACGCGTGCGCAGCGGCGCGCGGGTCGGCGACCTGGTCGAGCACGGTGACGGCGTCGTCACCCACACCGAGCGCGGCGCAGGTGGCCGCGAACTCGCGGCTGAGGGTCACCAGCGCGGGCCGGGCGAAGTCGAGCGCCGGGAAGGAGACGCCCGCCTGGTGGCCCAACGCCACCATCGCGGGACCGAGGCGGTAGGTCTTGCTCGTGGGGTCGCGCAGGACCCAGCCGGCGGCGGCGAGGCTGGTGAGGATGGCGTGCCCGGTCGACTTGTTCACGCCCAGGCGACGGGTCAGCTCGGCCAGCGACAACGAGGAGTCGGGCCGCTCGGCGAGCAGCGCGATGGTGGCGACGACCCGTTCGGTCGGGGGCGACGTCCGCGGCATGGCCAGCAGTGTGGCCTGGCTGTTCGAATATTGCAACCATTGTGCTGCACATTTGCGGCGTGACAGTATGACCGGACCGATCTGTCGCGGCGACCTGATGAAGCCCCCGGGGGGACCCATGCACGAGCTCGTGATCCGTGACGCCACGCTGGTCGACGGCACCGGCGCCGACGCCCGTCCCGCCGACATCGCGGTCGACGACGGGATGATCACCGAGGTCACCGAACCCGGCACCCTCGACGCGGCCGCGGCGCGGCGCACCGTCGACGCCGACGGCCTGCTGGTCACGCCGGGCTTCGTCGACCTGCACACCCACTACGACGGGCAGGTCACGTGGGACCCGCTGCTGTCGCCGTCGTGCTGGCACGGCGTGACGACGGTGGTCATGGGCAACTGCGGCGTCGGCTTCGCGCCGGTGCGGCCGGGCCAGGAGGACTGGCTCATCCAGCTCATGGAGGGTGTCGAGGACATCCCGGGCACCGCGCTCAACGAGGGCATCACGTGGGGCTGGGAGACCTTCCCCGAGTACCTCGACGCGCTCGACACCATGCCCCGCGTCATGGACGTCGGCACGCAGGTGCCGCACGGCGCGGTGCGCGCGTACGTGATGGGGGAGCGCGGCGCCCGCAACGAGCCCGCCACCCCCGACGACATCGAGGCGATGGCCGACCTCGTCCGCGAGGGCATCCTCGCCGGCGCCCTCGGCTTCTCGACCTCGCGCACGATCATGCACAAGGCGGTCGACGGCGAACCGGTGCCCGGCACGTACGCGGCCGAGGACGAGCTGTTCGGCATCGGCAAGGTGCTGGGTGAGCTCGGCACCGGCCTCTTCGAGCTCGCGCCCGCGGGCGTGATGGGCGAAGACCTCTCGGCCCCCGAGAAGGAGGTGGCGTGGATGCGCCGCCTCTCCGCCGCCATCGGCCGACCGGTGAGCTTCGCGCTGTCGCAGCACAACCTCGCCCCCGACCAGTGGCGCGACGTCCTGCGCCTCGCGCAGGAGGCCAACGCCGAGGGCGCCGACCTGCGGGGCCAGGTGGGTGGCCGCCCGCTCAACCTGCTCATCGGGTTCCAGACACTCCACCCGTTCCTCGGGCGGCCCACCTACCTGAAGCTGGCGCACCTGCCGCTGCCCGAGCGGGTGGCCGAACTGCGTCGTCCCGAGATCCGGGAGGCGATCCTCTCGGAGACGTCACCGGCGAGCCCGGTCGACGCCGTGATCGGCACCAGCCTCGACGTGCTCTTCCCGATCGGCGAGCCGCCCGACTACGAGCCGGCGCCCGACAAGAGCATCGCCGCCATCGCCGCGCGCGAGGGCCGCGACCCGGAAGCGGTGCTCTACGACGTGATGCTGCAACACGACGGCCGCGAGCTCGTGATGAAGGCGCTGCTCGGCTACAGCTACGGCAACCTCGACGACATGCGGGAGATGATCCTCCACCCCAACGCGGTGCTCGGGCTCTCCGACGGCGGCGCGCACTGCGGCGCCATCTGCGACGCGTCGATCCCCACGTTCATGCTCACGCACTGGGCCCGCGATCGCGATCGGGGCGCGCGGCTCCCGCTCGAGCTCGTGGTGCAGAAGCAGAGCCGCGACACCGCCGCCGTCTACGGCCTCGGCGACCGCGGTGTGGTCGCGCCCGGCTACCGCGCCGACCTCAACGTCATCGACTTCGACGCCCTGTCGCTCGACCTGCCCGAGCTCGTGCACGACCTTCCCGGTGGTGCGCGACGGCTGATCCAGCGGGCCGACGGCTATCGCCACACGTTCGTGGCCGGCGAGGAGACGATGCGCGACGGCGAAGAGACCGGTGCGCGCCCCGGCAAGCTCGTGCGAGGGATGCGATGAGCGAGACCGACATGTCGACCGACCTCTCCACCGGCGGCGACGTCCTGCTGCAGACGCCGACCGGGAAGCAACGGGTCACCGCGGTGAAGATCCCGGTGACGCGCTACACGTCGCCCGAGTTCTTCGCACGCGAGATGGCCGACGTGTGGCCGCAAGACCGTGGCAGCTCGCGTGCACCGTCGACCACGTCGCCAACCCCGGCGACTGGCACGAGTACCGCGTCGGGCACCTCTCGGTGCTGATCGTGCGGGGCGACGACGGCGTGCTGCGGGCGTTCCAGAACGTGTGCCTGCACCGCGGCAGCGAGCTCTGCAGCGGCTCGGGCGCCGGCCTGGCCGAGATCCGCTGCCCGTTCCACCGCTGGACGTGGGGCCTCGACGGTCGTCTCCGCGAGGTCCCGTCGCGCCGCGAGTTCGGCGTGCTCAACGACGACTACCCGCTCATCGACGTGCAGGTCGACACGTGGGGGCCGATGGTCTTCGTCAACCTCGACCGCGACGCCGAGCCGCTCGCCGAGTTCCTCGACCCGGTGCCGGCCGAGACCGCGTGGGCGCACCTCGAGGAGTTCCGCGGCCAGGCGGTCATCTCGGTGCAAGGCCGACTGCAACTGGAAGACGCTGATCGAGGGCTTCAGCGAGACGTACCACGTGCAGGGCATCCACCGCGAGATGTTGGGGATGGCCGACGACGTCAACGGCCCGCAGGCGATCTGGCACCGCCACGGCCGCCTCGTCCAGTCGTACGGGCTGCCGTCGCCGCGCCAGGGCCGTCCCGGTTCCGACGAAGAGGTGTTCGCGTCGTTCGTCGAGGTGATGGGCGGTCGCATCGGCGTGGACGACATGACGTCGCCGATGCCCCCGATCCCGCGAGGGCGACACGCTCCGCGGGATGCTGGCGCGCATGGTGCGCGAGGTGAACCTCGCGGCAGGGCATCGACCTCGCGTCGTACAGCGACCACCACGTGCTCGACATGGAGCAGTACAACCTGTTCCCGAACATCACCGTGCTCGTGTTCGCCGACATGCTCTAGGTCGTGCGGGCGCGTCCGGGCACGCACGTCGAGGAGGCGTACATGGACGTGTTCGCGTTCACGCGCGTCCAGACGACGCGACACGCCCGACGTGCCGCGAAGCCGTTCGACGCGCTGCTGCCGCCCGACGCGGATCCGCCGTTCGGTCTCGTCCTCAACCAGGACTTCGACAACTTCGCCCGGACCCAGCGCGGCCTGCACCAGCCCGGGCTCACGCACCTCACGGTCTCGCCGACCGAGGAGTGCCGCGTGGTGAACCTGCACCGCACGCTCGAGGAGTACCTGGGCATCGGTCCCGAAGACGGCTGAGCCGACGCGGCTCACCGTCGACGACCTGCTCGCGCGCGAGGAGATCACCGACGTCGTCAAGGACGCTCGCACGCGGCACCGACCGGCTCGACCGCGAGCTGATGGCGTCCTGCTACCACCCCGACGGCACCGACGACCACAACGTGTTCCGCGGCACCGGCACCGAGTTCGCGGAGTGGGTCGTCGACACGCTCCCGCACTTCCAGGCCACCATGCACTTCATCGGCCCGCCCCGGATCAGGAACGCCCCCTCGAACGACGGGCTGACCGGGCGAAGGTCGACACGTACTGCGTCGCGCACCACGTCTCGAAGCCCGACGCCGACGGCCAGCAGACCGACATGGTGCTCGGCCTCCGCTACGTCGACCGGTTCGAGCGCCGGGCGGGCGACCTGGCTGATCGTGGCCCGGGTGTGCGCGTTCGACTGGTCGCACACCGTCGAGTTCGATCCTGCGCGAGGATTCGCAGTTCGAGAGCACGTGGACGCTGGGCGCCCGCGACCGCACCGACGTCACGTACCGGACTTCACTTCCAGGAGGACCGACCATGGCCATGACCCATGCCGGAGCGCCCGAGGCGCTGCACCTCGGCGCCGCCGACCTGCCCTTCGTCGAGATCGGCGACGGCAACAAGCTCAAGGTGATCCACGTCGACGAGAAGGAAGGGCTCTGGATCGTCGAGAACATCTTCCAGGCCGGCTACGCGGTGCAGAAGCACCGCCACACCGGGCCGGTGTGGGGCTACACCACCTCGGGGGCGTGGAAGTACGCGGAGTACGACTACGTGAACCGGGCCGGGTCGTTCCTGTACGAGCCGGCGGGGTCGATCCACACCCTCACCTGCATCGAGGACGACACCCAGGTGTGGTTCCACATGTACGGCGTCAACCTCAACCTGGCCGAGGACGGCAGCATCGAGTCGGTCGCCGACGGCGCCGGGGCCCTGGCCGCGTACTACGCCCTCTGCGAGGCCCAGGGCTTCGATCGCCCCAACGTCATCGTCGCGTAACCCTCCCGACGCGCCCGGTGCCGATCGGCGCGAGGATGATGGGCACGACGACGTGGGTATCCACACGACGAGGGCGTGAGAGGAGGCGACGTGGCGGCTGACGGCGCAGAGAACACGGCGCTCGGCGAGCTCCTCGGCATCACCGAGGCGGCGCTCGACACCGCCGATCCCGTGTCGCTCGCCCGCGGCTACCTCGGCGCCATGCGCCGCGCCGCGTTCCGACCGTGGCGCACCGTGCCCGCGGTCGCCAAGTACGGGGCCGGTCTCGGCCTCACCGGCGCGCACCTGGTCACCCGCGCGCTCGGCCACCCGCTGCCCGAGGTCGTGCATCCCGAACCCGGCGACCGCCGGTTCAACGATCCCACGTGGAACGACAACATCTGGTTCCACGGTGGGCTGGCGACGTACCTGCTCACCGCGCGCCTGCTGCACGATCTCGTCGGTGCCGCGCACCTCGAGGGCAGCGAGGAGTCGAAGGCGGAGTTCGCCGCCACCATCCTCGGCGACGCGTTGTCGCCCACCAACTTCGTGCTCGGCAACCCGCGTGCGATGAAGCGCGCCTTCGAGACCGGTGGCACGAGCATCGTGCGCGGCCTGCGCAACGTCGTGCACGACATGGTGAAGAACGAGGGGTGGCCGAGCCAGGTCGACCGGTCGTCGTTCGAGCTCGGGCGCAACACCGCCGCCACGCCCGGTCGCGTGGTGTTCCGCAACGAGCTCATCGAGGTGCTGCAGTTCGAGCCGACGACCGACGAGGTGTTCGAGCGCCCGCTGATCGTGATCCCGCCGTGGATCAACCGCTACTACATCGCCGACCTCGCGCCCGGGAAGAGCCTGGTGGAGTGGGCCGTCGACCACGGGCACACCACCTTCGCGATCAGCTTCCGCAACCCCGACGCATCGATGCGCGACCTCACGTTCGACGACTACCTGCGCCTGGGCCCGCTCACCGCCATCGACGTGGCGCGCGAGATCACCGGCAGCGAGACGGTGAACACGGCGTCGATCTGCCTCGGGGGCACGATGACCGTCATGTGCCTCGCCTACCTCGACGCGTGCGGCGACGATCTCGTGCACTCGTCGACGTTCATCAATTCCGGCGTCGACTACGAGGACGCAGGTGTGGCGGCGCGCGTGTTCACCGACCCGGCGACGCTCGAGTCGTTGAGTCGGCGCATGGAGCGCCACGGCTATCTGCCGGGCAAGGACATCGCCCGCACGTTCGACCTGCTGCGCGCCAACGACCTGGTGTTCCGTTACGTCGTCGACGGCTGGCTGCTGGGGGAGAAGCCGTCGTCGTTCGACCTGCTGGCGTGGAACGCCGACTACACGAACCTGCCGGGGAAGGCGCACGGCGAGTTCCTGCGCAAGGCCTACCTCGAGAACGCGCTGGCGCACGACGAGTACGTCGCCCTCGGCGAGCGACTGATGGTCTCGGAGATCGGCACCGACTCCTACATCGTGTCTGCGCTCGACGACCACATCGTCCCGTGGCGCGTGTCGTACCGCACCACGCAGCTGTTCAAGGGGCCGATGCGCTTCGTGATGACCTCGGGCGGGCACATCGCCGGGATCGTGAGCCCGCCGGGGCCGAAGGTGCGGCTCTGGACCAACGACGAGCTGCCGCGCGACGCCGACGCGTGGCAGGCGGGCGCGACCGAGCACCGGGACACGTGGTGGAACGACTGGAGCCGCTGGCTGGCCGAGCGGGCCGGTGAGCTGCGGCCGACGCGGCCGATCGGCAGCGCCGAGCACCCGCCGACGGGCTCGCGCCCGGCGAGTACGTGACCTCCTAGCGACCCTCGCTACGCCTCCGCTCGCTCGCTCGGCTAGCGGCTCGAGTTGGCCTGGACGTAGCTGCGGTACACCGACAGCAACGCCTGCTTCTGGTCGTCGGAGAGGCGGGCGTCGGACCGGATCGCCGACTCGGTGTCGGGCAGCTCGGTCTCGGACTCCGACTCGTCGACGCCGGCGTGGGCGAGGAGCGTGTCGGCCGAGACGTTGAGCGCCCGGGCGATCGACTGGAGCACGCGGACCGAGGGCTCGTGGAGGCCCCGCTCGAGCTGGCTCAGGTAGGGGTTGGACACCTGGGCCAGGTCGGCCATCTGGCGCAGCGAGAGGTTGGCCAGTTGGCGCTGGGCCCGGATGAACGAGCCGAGCGCGTGGAGCTGGTCGTCGCGTTCAGGTCGCTCGGTCATGGCAGGAGCAGCGTAGGAGAACAGCGGCGTCCCCCGGTCCGGAGGGGGGATCCGGGCCGGGGACGCGCGCGAGGTGGTGCAGTGACCCGAACGTGGGTCAGGCGGTCTTCTTGGCCGGCGTGATGACCTCGACGACCTTGAGCACGAAGTCCTTCTGGGTGCCGAGCAGGTCCTCGGCGAAGCCGAAGCTGGACTCGACGACGGCCTTGGGGTCCGGGAGCTGGTCGACGAAGGGGACCGAGTCGAGCTCGGGCAGGGTGAACGCCTTGCCCGCGAACTCCATCCACATGGTGATGCCGTTGTAGGCGACTTCCTGGCCCTGCTTCACGCCGGCGATGACGGCGTCGGTGAACACGGCGGTGGGATCGGCGGTCTTGGTGGCCATTTGGGGACTCCTGATCTTGGGGGAGGGGAACCGTGGCGTCGGTGAGCGACGGTGTGTGTCCTGACAGTATAGGTAGCGAGTGCTTGATCTGTCAAGCGGCCCCAAAGCAGCGGGAGATGGACGCGAGGATGTGCCGAGGGACCGCTTCCGGCGAGGGGTCGCTGGGTAACGTGGCCGGTGTGGCTGCCCCCGCCCACGAGGCTCTCTGCGTGCTGTCCGTGCACGCCCATCCCGACGACGAAGCGTCGAAGGGCGCGGCCACGATGGCCCGGTACCACCGCGAGGGCGTGCGCACGATCCTCGTCACCTGCACCGGCGGCGAGGCCGGCGACATCCTCAACCCGGCGGCCGACACCGAGGAGGTGCGCCGCGACCTCGGAGCGGTGCGGATGCGCGAGCTCGACGACGCGGTGCGGGTCATCGGCTACGACGAGCTGTACCTGCTCGGCTATCGCGACTCGGGCATGCCCGACAGCGACGCCAACGCACACCCCGACAACTTCGCCAACGCCGACCTCGACGAGGCCACCGGGCGCCTGGTGGAGATCGTCCGGCGTGAGCGACCGCAGGTGATCGTCGGCTACGCGCGCGACCGGGTCTACGCGCACCCCGACCACGTGCGGGTGCACGAGATCAGCGTCCTGGCCTTCGAGCGGGCCGGCGACCCCGAGTGGTATCCCGAGCTCGGCGAACCGTGGCAGCCGCTGAAGCTCTACTACAGCAACGGGTTCACCCGTCAGCGCATCCGCGCCCTGCACGACTGGTTCGTGGCGCAGGGCGACGAGAGCCCGCTGGCGAAGTGGGTCGAGCACATGGAGGAGCGCGACGCGGCCGCCGCCGCCTCCAAATCCGAGGTTGGCGATTCCGAGGACGGCGACGGCCACGACGATGCGCTCGAGCAGGTGACGACCACGCGCGTCGACGTGCGCGACCAGATCGAGGTGGGCCGGGCAGCCCTCCTCGCGCACCACACCCAGATCCCGGCCGACAGCTTCTTCTTCCGCGTCCCGCTGGAAGTGGAGCAGGAGCTGCACCCCTGGGAGGAGTACGTGCTGGCGCGCACGCTCGTCGATCCGGGCACCGTCGAGCGGGTGGCCGACGGCGAGTACGAAACCGACCTCTTCGCGGGGATCAGGGTGGTGGCGAGCCCCTGAGCGCGCCCATGCCGCCCGACGATCGCGAGCGCTCCGAGCTCGACGAGGCGCTGTTCGGCGATGGACAAGCGGATCCCACGCCGGATCCTGCGCCGCGCCCGGCGCCTCCCGAGCGAGGACCTGCCCGGTCTGGAGGCCGCGCTGTTCGGTGACGCCACGGCGGAGTCCGACCCGACCGATGCGTCGCCGCAACACGCGCCGCTCGATTGGGCGTCCGAGCCGGAGCCCGACGCCGAGTCGCGACTCGACGGCGGCGTTCGCGGCCGTGCCGCCTCCGCCCGCGGTGCCCGAACCGGTCGAGCTCTCGCGGCGCCAGCGTCGGCGTGCCGCCGGCGCCGAGCGGGGTTCGGGACGGGTCAAACGTCTGGGCTTCGCCGCGCTCGTGGTGCTCCTGGTCGCCGGGCTGGGTGGCCTGGCCTACGCCGCCCTCGGCGACGACGACGGCGCCTCGCCGACGAAGGGAGCCAAGGTCGAGGTGCGCGGCACGCAGGTGACCCGCACCACCCTGCGCCCGACCACGTCGAGCTCGTCGACCACCACGTCGTCGTCGACCTCCACCACGTCGACGACGAAGCCGACCGCGACGACCCGCGCCACCGACGGTCGCGCCGGCGACGGAACCTCCGGCGACCGACCCACCGGTGGTCGAGCAGCCGCCGCCGACGGCCCCGCCGACCGAACCGCCGACGGTGCCCACCACGCAGCCGCCGCCACCACCGACGACCACGACGCACCACGACGATCCCCGAGCCGCCGCCCGCGACCTGAGCGTCAGCGGTCGGGTGTCGGGACGGCGGACCCACCGCCAGGTGACCGACACGCGAGGACCGGCGGTGCGGACCTTCGGGACGCCGTGCTCCCAGTCGCGCTGGCACGCGCCGCCCATCACCAGCACGTCGCCGGATCCGGGTGCGATGTCGTGAGTGGGTCCGCCGGTACGCCCGTGTGGACGCAGACGGAACGGGCGGGTGGCGCCCAGGGTCAGCAGGCAGACGAGCGTGTCGTCGGTGTCGCGCAGCTCGCGGTCGCCGTGGGGCGCGACGCTGTCACGCCCGTCGCGGTAGTAGTTGAACGCGGCCGCGCCGAGCGTGACGCGGTAGCGGGTGGCGAGACCGGCGCGCACCTGGGCGAGCACGGGGTGGGGGAGCAGCTCGGGACGCCCGCGATCGGACGGAGTCGGGCGGTAGGACAGGCGCGGGTCGTCGACCATGCGGTCGTACATCCGGCGCCGACCGCACTGCCAGGGCACCGCGTCGAGGACGACGTCGAGCACGGTGTCGGCGCCGAGGAGGTGGCCGCGGCAGACGTCGACCCAGCTGGAGTCGTCGAGTGCGAGCCGTTCCCAGGGCGCGTCGGGGTCGACACCGACCTCACCCGAGGCGAACAGCGATCGTTGGCCGGGCAGCACCACCAGGCACCAGACTACCGCGTCGAATCGAACAGACGTTCGGGCCAATTGATCCTGGGGGTGGTACCGGTAGCTTTGCCCGGTGACCGCCGCCGCTGCCGCTCCCACGGGCTCCGGGGGTCAATCCGGGGGTCAGTCCGGAGGCCCGCTGGCGGCGCTGAAGCACCGTGACTTCGCGCTGTTCTTCTCGGCGGCGCTGTGCTCCAACACGGGCACGTGGATGCAGACGATCACCGTCCCCTACGTGCTCGACCAGCTCACGCACTCGACCGTCTGGGTCGGCGTCGGCGCGTTCGCCACCTTCTTCCCGGCGACCGTCGTGGGCCCGTTGGCCGGCGCCCTCGCCGACCGCCACGATCGCCGGACCATCCTGCTGATCTCGCAGGTCATCCTGATGGCGTCGGCGCTCACGCTGTGGGGCATCTGGGTCACGGGCGTGGCCACACCCGCGCTGATCGTCGCCGTGGTCGTGGTCGGCGCGATCGGCGCCGGCATCACCATCGCCGCGTGGCAGGCGTTCGTGCCCCAACTGGTGCCACCCGAGGCGATGGTCAGCGCGGTGCGGCTCAACGCGATGCAGTTCACCGGTGCGCGCGCGTTCGGACCGGCGCTGGCCGGCCTCGTGCTCGCCGAGTTCGGACCCGGCACCGCGTTCCTCGCCAACGCCGCCTCGTTCCTGCTCGTGATCGGGGCGTTGCTGTTGATCGCGGCGCGCCCGATCGCCACCCACGCGGCACCGGGTCGCGTGCTCGCGCAGTTCCGGGACGCGCTGCGCTACATCCGCAAGCGCGCGGTGCTCATCGTCTCGGTGCTGGGTGCGTTGTTCTCGTCGCTGCTCGGCGTGTCGATGATCCAGCTCGCGGAGCCGTTCGCCCGTCAGGTCCTGCACGAGGGCGCGGGGAAGTACGGGCTGCTCGTGGCCGCGTACGGCGTCGGCGCGATCACCGGCTCGGTCATCACGGTCGCACGGGGCGACGTGTACCGGCGGTCGACGCTCACCGTCGTGGGCTTTGCGATCTTCGTCGCGGCCGAGCTGACCTTCGGGCTCGCACCGGTGTACGCGCTCGCGCTGCTCGGGATGTACGGGATCGGGCTGGCGCAGAGCTTCGCCATGGTGGCCTGCCAGACCGCGGTGCAGGTCAACGTCGACGAGCACTACCGCGGCCGGGTGCTCTCGGTCTACGTGATGAGCTTCTTCGCGGGCACCCCGATCGGCGTGCTCATCGGCGGCATCATGGCGTCGTTCATCGGGTTGCGGGCGACGATCGTCGCCTCGGCGGTGCTCCTGGCGATCGTCGTGATCGTCACGATGCTGCGCTACCCGTGGTTCCGGGTGCTCGACGAGTCCCGCATGGGGTTCGACGCCCACGTCGAGGACGACGGGCACCTCGTGATCGAGCCGCTCGAGTAGGGCCGCGCGACTAGTGCCGGAGAACGCGGCCATGGCGTGGAAGACGCCGATCACCTTGCCCGCGTAGTTCGGGTCGGTGGCCCAGTTGCCGTGGCCCATGTCGCTCCAGGTCGGCGCCCAACCCTTGGCGAAGTAGGAGTCGAACGCGGCGGCCTCGATCGCCACACGTACGGCGAGAGCGGGTTGTGGAGGTTCGCCGCGCGCGAACCGGAGTCGGCGTAGTTCAGCAGGAGTTGGATCTGGCCGCGGATGCCGTCGCGCGGGGTGGGGAAGACGATGCCGCGCGGCGCAGCCGTCGCACCAGCCGAGGCCCGAGTAGTTGTTGTCGTCGGCGGCGGAGAACCCGCCGGTCTCGACCACCGCCTGCGCGAACGCGAAGTCGCCGCGCACACCTTCGGCTGCGCCTTCCTCCAGGTACATCTGCGCGAGCTCGGCACGCTCGTGTTGCTGAGCCGGGGCCGGTAGTTCTGGGAGTCGAACCACGCGACCATCTGGTCGGCGGTGAGCGTGTTCGGCCCGATGACCGGGTCACCGGCGGCGTGCGAGCGCGCCGATGGCGCGGGCCCGCTCGAGCGCGGCGTTGGCTTCGGCGACGCGCTGGTCGACCGCGGCCTGTTGGGCCTGCAGCTTCGGGATCAGTCCGTCGAGCTCGGCCTGCTGCTCCTCGAGCGAGTCCTGTTCCTTGCGCAACGTCGTCTGGATGTCGGCGAGCTTGTTGCGGGTGTCCTCGAGCTGCTTCGCGTTCTCGTGGTCGCTGCGCGACGCGGCGTCGCCCAGCTGCTTGCGGCGCGCGCCGTCGAGCACGCTGCCGGAGAAGATGTCGGCCGCACTGGCACCGTCGCTCCCCATCGCGTACAGCGCCACCGCGCGTTGGCGGAGGTGGTCGAGCAGCGTGTCGCGCTGCTGCGCGAGCTCGGCGCGTTGCTGGTCGAGCGCGACGACCTTCTGCTGGTGGTCCGCGACGTCGGCCTGCACCTGGTCGCGGTGCTGCGTGGTGGCTTCGAGCTCCGACTCGGCCTCGTGGGCAGCCTGCTGCGCGGCGTCGACCTCGGCGCGTGCCCGCACGACCGCGGGGTCGGAGTCGATGAGGCTCTCCTGCGCGTGCGCGGCGGGGACGGATGCGGGCACCGCCGACCACCCCGTCGCCAGGGCGCCACCGAGCGCGGACGCGAGCAGCGCGCCGACGCCGACACGTCTCCACGCGTGTCTCGGCGCGCGTCTTGGTGCGTGCCGCGCCCCACGGCTCATGCCCCGCCTCATCACCCGCAAGCTTACGGACACCGGGTACCCCGTTGTCCACACGAGCCCCTCCGACCCCTCCAGCCTCTCCAACCCCAGGATGCCTCTTCAGGTCGGCGGGTCGGCGATCGGAGGCTCCGACGGGCCGGTCAGGCGGCTCTGAGGGCGCTGGGGGCGTGCGATCGGGGGTCATGGCGGCCTTCGCCGCCCGCTGGGCCTTCCCGACGAGACGGCCGAGCTGGCGGGGGCCGTCGTCACGGGCCTTGCCGACCGCGCCGCCCACCTTCCGGGCCAACGGCACCTCCGGACGGGGCGCCGCCGCGGGGCGTGGCGCTGCGGTGGTCGAGGGCGGTGCGGTGGTCGAGGGCGGTGCGGTGGTCGAGGCGGTGCGGCCGGCGGCGGCGCCGGGGCCGGCGCGGCCTTCGATCGTGTCCGCGAGCGGGTCGCGAGCGCTTCACGGGAGTCCGCCACTCGGTGCGGAGGGCGAGCCAGACCATCGCCGCGGCCGCCACCTCGAGGATCACGATCGGGAGGATGTGGTCGAGGCCGAGCGCCAGGGGACTCAACGCCAGCACCGCGGCGGCGACGAGGTCGAGCACGCGGTGGAGGCGGCGACCGATCCAGGGCCACGCCGCGAGCGCCCCGTCGCTGCAGAGCGCGAGCAGGAGCAACGCCCGCCCAGCGTGACCAGGACCGCGGTGTGCTCGCCGGTGCGCGCGCCCTGCACGAGGAGCAGCATGCCGAGCAGCAGCTCGACCAGTTGATGGATCCAGAACGGCACCGACCGGCGGCGTGGTCGGCCGCGTGATCGTGCGTGCCCGCCATCGGTCCAGCCTACGGGTCGTCCCGGCGCGCGCCGGTAGCCTCCGCGCCGTGAGTGACACCGACATCCCGGTGTGGGCCCGCCACCTGCCGCCGGGCGTCGACCCCGCGTCGGTCGACCTCCTGGCCCGGCGCAGCCTCCCGGCGGCGTGGGCGAGCCAACTGGGCCGCGGTACCCGACGCGCCGGCGGTGCACGACGACCAGGGGTGGGTCACCAACGCCGAGCTCGACCTGCGGTCGCGTCGGGTCGCCGGGCGCTTCGCCGGTGCCGGCCTGCACGCGCCGGCGACCGGATCGTGATGAGCGCGGCGACGTCGGTCGACCTCGTGGTCGCGCACGTGGCCGCGCTGCGGCTCGGGCTCGTCGTCGTGCCGGTGAACGGCGCGTACCGCGCGCGCGAGATCGGCCACATCGTGGACGACTGCGCGCCCGCCGCGTGCGTGGTCGACGACCGAGCGCGGCTCGAGCCGGTTCGGGGAGGCCGCTCCCGACGGCCGTCGTCGTCACGACCCCGGCGGTCGACCTGCCCGACGCCCGACGTCCCGCGCTCGACGCAGCGCGCCGGCGACGACGTCGCGTTGCTCTGCTACACGTCGGGCACGACCGGCACGCCGAAGGGCGCGATGCTCACGCACGGCAACACGCTGGCGAGCTGCGAGGCGCTGCGGCTCGCCTGGCGCTGGACCGACGACGACCGGCTCGTGCTCGCGCTCCCGCTCTTCCACGTGCACGGTCTGGGGGTCGGCCTGCACGGCACGCTGCTCGCGCGGTGCGTCGGCGGTGCTGCTCCCGCGCTTCGACGCCGATGCGGTGCTCGACGCGGCACGCGACCACGACGCGTCGCTGTTCTTCGGCGTGCCCACGATGTACGCGCGGCTCGCGTCGATCGCGCGCGGTCGCCGAGCTGGCGCGGCTTGCGCCTGTGCGTCTCGGGGTCGGCGCCGCTCCCGGCGTCGCTGCACGAGCGAGCTCTCGCGGCAGGCCGGGGTCGTGCGTGCTCGAGCGCTACGGGATGACCGAGACGCTGATGAACGTCTCGAACCCGTACGACGGCGAGCGCCGCGCCGGCACCGTCGGCTTCCCGCTTCCCGGTGTCGAGGTGCAGCTCGCCGACTCGTCGGGCGAGATCCTGCTGCGGGGACCCAACGTGTTCCGCGGCTACTGGGCGCAGCGCGGACGCGACGCGCGACGCGTTCACGACCGACGGGTGGTTCCGGAGCGGCGACGTCGGCGCGTTCGACCCCGACGGCTACCTCCGCATCGTGGGACGAGCCAAGGAGCTGATCATCTCCGGGGGCTACAACGTGTACCCACGCGAGGTCGAGGACGTGCTGCTCGAGCACCCCGGCGGTCGCCGAGGTGGCGGTGGTGGGGGCGCCCTCCGACGAGTGGGGCGAAGTGGTGGTCGCGGTCGTCGTGCCCGCCCATGATCAAGGCGCCCACGATCAGGCGCCGAGGAGCGCGACGCCGATGCGCTGCTGGCCTTCGCCGCCGAGCACCTCGCGCCGTACAAGCGCCCGCGGCGGGTCCGCTACGTGGACGCGCTGCCGCGCAACGCGCTCGGCAAGGTCGTGCGCGCGCGCAGCTCTGACGAAGGTCGAGCCTGACGTGACCTGGGCCCGGCTCTCATGTTGCTCTCAGGCCGATCCGTCAGGATGTTGCGAGAGGACATCCCCCCGTCCTGATCCGCCCGGGCCCGATCCCGCCGTTCCCAGAGCCGCGGCGGGGTCGGGCCCCGGCACGTCCCATCTCGACCGCGCTTCTCGGCTCCGACCGCGCTGGTCAGCCGCGTTCCTGGCTCGCGATCCACGCCACGAACTCGTCGACCGTTCCCGCGCCGACGTCGGCGATGAACGTCTCGGCCCACGCGTCGATCTGGGCGTCGTCGAAGCCGTCGGCGTGGAGCCGCTCCCGGGCCTCGTTGCCGAGGGTGCGGGCGCCTTCGATCTCCGCCAGCTCGGGGACCCGCTCGGTCACACCGACGTCCTCGGGCTTCAGGGGCTCGGGTTCGGGCATCAGGACTCCTCAGTGGGCTCGGTGGTCGTCGAGGCGGTCGGCGGGCCACTGCCCGGAGTCGACCTCGTCGTGGGTCCAATCGGGTTGCTTCGTCAGCTGCGCCTCGTCGACGATCGCGCCGCCGTCGGCGACCTCGCGCAGCTCGGCGATCGGCGCCGGCGTGGCCGGGGGTGCGTGGCCCTCGGCGTGCGCGGTGACGAGGTCGGGGTGGCCGTCGACGATGCTGTTCACGACGACCTGTTGCTGGGTGGCCAGGTTGCAGCGCGCACCCTCGGCGACGAGGCCGAGGCGGGTCGCGAGCTCGTCCCGGTCGCGAGGCTGGGGTGACGACGCGGCCAGGCGGGCCAGGATCGCGGCGAGCGCGAGCCCGTCGTCCTTGCAGTGCCGACACTGCCCGCACGATTCGACGGCGAGGAAGCGCGCCACGCCGGCGGCGACGGCCAGGAGATCGGTGGAGTCGTCGAACACGATGAACCCGGCCGCGCCGAGTCCCGCACCGGCCTCGCGCATGGCGTCGTAGCTCAGGGGCGTGTCGAACGCGCTGGCGGGGAGCAACGGGTTGGCGACACCGGAGAGGACCGCCACCAGCTCCCGGCCCGGGCGCGCGCCGCCGCCGAGCTGGTCGAGCACCTCGCGCAGCGGGGTGCCGAGCTCGAACTCGGCGACGCCGGCACGGACGGTGTCACCGCTGACCGTGCACACGATGGTCCCGGGCGAGTCGGCGGTGCCGAGCTCCCGGAACCAGTCGGCTCCGTTGCGGACGATCGCGGGCAGGTTGGCGAAGGTCTCGACGTTGCCGGCCAGCGTCGGCGGTGCGACCGTCTCACCACTGGGGCCGGCCATCTCGACGTGCGCGGCCGAGCTCGACCCCGACGTGGTGTCGGACTCGCGCTCGAACACCTCGTCGACGCCCTCGCGGTAGGGCGGCGCGATGCGGGGGAAGGGCGGACGGCCGTCGATCACCTCGAGCAGCGCCGTCTCCTCGCCGAACAGGTACTCGTCCGGCCCCGTCACCAACGAGATCGGGACCGGCTCGGTCCACCCGGCGGCGTCGAGCTCGGCGATCGCAGCCCGCAGGCGCTCGACCTCGGTGGTGAACGACGCCTTGGTGGCGATGATCACCGAGTCGGCACCCACCGCGTGGGCGGCGATCAGCGCCCCCTCGAGCACCCGGTACGGGTCGGCCCGCAGGATGGCACGGTCCTTGAACGAACCGGGCTCACCTTCGGCGGCGTTGACCACCACCGTCGAGGGGATCGTCGGGGTGCGGTTGGCGACGACGGTGCGCCACTTCCGGGCGACCGGGAACCCGGCACCGCCACGACCCCGCAGACCGGACGCGTCGATCAGGTCGATGATGGTGTCGGCGTCGACCGCCCGCGCGTCTCGCAGACCGTCACCGAACGCGTCGGCATCGGCGAGGGAGTGCACCGGTTCGTCCGGCAACACCCGGGGAGTGAAGTCGCGCGCCATGCATCCTTGCTACCAGAATCTCGGCCACCACAATCTCGCGCGGGCGTAACGCGCGCTGCGTCGCGAGCGATTCACAAGTGCTCCCGGTCCGTTCGATGCCCTCGAGACCTGCCCGCGGGTGGTGTTGCACGGGCCGGGGGCGCTTCCGCGACGTGACGGCCGTCACACTCACGAAGCAGAAGGCTCCGAGCCGCCTGCCCGGAGGAACTGCACCACCTGGGCCAGCACCTGCGGGTCGGTCCGCATCGACGTGTGGTCGAGGCACCCGGTCTCCACGTTGCGCGCGCCGGGGAGCTCGGCGTTGGTGCGGGGGATGATGGCGTCGTCGCACGGTGACCACCAGGCGGCGTATCGAGTCGTCCCGGTGGCGCGGCACGCGGTGCTGCAGACCGTCGAGCACCGACGACGTCGGCACCATCTCGCGACACGGCGCGAGCACGTAGCACCCGTACGCCCAGACCGTTCCCTCGTTCACGCCCGCCAGCGAGACCCACGCGCCGACGTGTGCGGCGCCTCCGAGGTGGTCCATCCAGTAGCGGGACGAGATCGCACCCATCGAGTGCGTCACCACGTCGATCCGCGCCGCCCCCGTGCGGGCGCGGAGTGCGTCGGCTTCCCGTGCGATTGCCCTGGCGACGTCGACGTTCGACGCGCCGTCGCCGTAGTCGATGGCGTCGATCTCGGAGTCGCGGTACCCCTGGGCGCGCAGCGAGGCTTCGAGCGCGTGCCACCCGCTGCTCGAGCCGCGGAAGCCGTGTACGAGGAGGACGGGATCGGGTCGCGCCGACGCCACCCGCGTGCGCGCCGTCGCCGCCGGGACCGCCAGGGCGCCGACGACCGCCACGACCGCGAGGGTGAAGGAGAGACGCCGGAACACGGGAGCACGATACGAACCGGGAGCGCCGAGTGGTCGTCGCCCCCCGACGGAGACTCCCGCTCCAGGTCTGACGGTAACGTCACCCGGTGCTCGTGCTCGTGCGCCACGGCCAGACCGACGCCAACGCGCGGGGCTGCTCCAGGGTCACGTCGACCTCCCGCTCTCCGAGCTGGGGCGGCGCCAGGCCGCGGCCCTCGCGTCGATCGTGCCGGCCGACGCCCGGATCGTCGTGAGCCCGTTGCTTCGCGCCCGCGAGACGGCGGCCGCGTTCGGACGCGCCGCTGGAGATCGACGAGCGCTGGATCGAGCTCGACTACGGCGAGTTCGACGGTCGGCCGATCGGCGACGTCCCCGCCGACGTGTGGGCGACGTGGCGCACCGATCCTCACTTCGCTCCGCCCGGCGGTGAGTCGCTGGTGACGCTCGGCAACCGGGTGCGGGGTGCCTGCGAGGAGCTGCTCGACGAGATCCGCCAGCGCGACGTGGTGGTCGTGAGCCACGTGTCGCCGATCAAGGCCGCGATCGCGTGGGCCCTCGGCGTGGGGGACGAGGTCGCGTGGCGCCTCTTCGTGCAGGTGGCGTCGGTCGCGCGCGTCGCGGTCGGACCCGCGGGTCCGTCCTTGCACTCGTTCAACGACGGCGTCGCCGTCGACTGAGCGCTACCGGAACGCGGGCAGGACCTCGGCGGCGAGCAGCCGCAGGTGGTCGAGGTCGTGCAGGTCGAGCACCTGGAAGTAGACGGTGGTGGCACCGTGGTCGCGGTACTCGCCGACGCGATCGATCACCTCGGACGGCGTTCCCGCGAAGTGCGCGAGGCGCGCGGTCGCGGCGTCACGTCCGACGGCCGCGGCGCGCCGCTCGACCTCGGCGTCGTCGGCGCCGCACAACACGGTGTTGGCGATGCTCGTCGGCAACGACGCGGGGTCGCGGCCGATCGCTTCGCACGCGGCGGCGACGCGTCCGACGATCTCGGGGTACGCGTCGGGTTGGGCGAAGGCCACGTTGAATTCGTCGGCGAACCGCGCCGACAACCGCGGCGTGCGCTTGGTGCCGAAGCCGCCCATCACGATCGGCGGCCGCGGCGACTGCAGCGGCTTGGGCAGCGCGGGGGAGTCGTCGATCGAGAAGTGCGTCCCCGCGTAGGAGAAGTGCTCGTCGACGGGCGTGGACCAGAGCCCGGTGATGATCGCGAGCTGCTCCTCGAGCTGATCGAACCGGTCCGCGGTGGGCGGGAACGGGATGCCGTACGCCGCGTGCTCGCGGTCGTTCCATCCGGCGCCGAGGCCGAGCTCCACCCGGCCACCGCTCATCGCGTCGATCTGCGCCACCGCGATCGCGAGCGGGCCCGGGAGGCGGAACGTGATCGGCGACACGAGCGTGCCCAGGCGCAGCGTGCCAAGACCCAGCGTGGTGGTGTCGCGGCGAGGCCGGCGAGCGTGATCCACGCATCCGTCGGGCCGGGCATGCCGTCGCCGAAGGTGAAGCTGATGTAGTGGTCGGAGCGGAAGTAGGCGTCGAAGCCCAGCTCCTCGGCCAGGAGCGCGACGGCGAGCTGGTCGTCGTAGGTCGCACCCTCCTGGGGTTCGGTGAAGATCCGGAAGCGCATGTCGAGGATTCTCTCACGGCGTTCCACCGCAGACCCACTGAGTACGCTCTCCTCGTGGGCGTGAGAGAACAGGTCTACGACGTCACCAACGCCGTGGGTGACAAGCTGCTGAAGGGCGTCAACCGCGCCATCGGACGGCAGTCGGAGCTCCCACTCCAACCCTTCTACGACCCCGACGACTTCTCGTGGGTCGCGCCGATCGAGGCGAACTGGAAGGCCGTGCGCGCCGAGCTCGACGCGGTGCTCGCGCACCGCAACGCGCTGCCGAACTTCCAGGACATCAGCGTCGACCAGTACCAGCTCACCGACGACGACCGCTGGAAGACGTACTTCTTCTACGGCTACGGCTTCCGCAGCGACGCCAACTGCGCGCGGTGTCCCGAGACCACGCGCCTGATCGAGGCCATCCCGGGGATGGAGACCGCGATGTTCTCGATCCTCGCGCCCGGCAAGCGCATCCCGCCCCACGACGGCCCGTACAAGGGCGTGCTGCGCTACCACCTCGGGCTGATCGTGCCCGAGGCACCGGTGGAGCAGTGCGGCATCCGCGTGGGTCCCGAGACCCGGGGCTGGCGCGAGGGCGAGAGCCTGGTGTTCGACGACACCTACCAGCACGAGGCCTGGAACGAGACCGATGCCACCCGGGTGGTGCTGTTCCTCGACGTGGTGCGGCCGTTGCGCCAACCGATGCGCGCGCGTTGAACGCCGCGATGATCAAGGCGATCGGGTACTCACCCTTCATCCAGGACGCGAAGCGCCGCCACCAGGAGTGGGAAGCGCGGTTCGAGCGCGAGACCGGCTGACGGGTCCGCCTGACGAAGGACTCAGGCGTCCTCGGGAAGCTGGTCGGCGTCGTTGAGCACCTTGTAGATCGTCTCCGCCGCCTCTTCGAGGAGGGCGGGGGTGTGCTCGAGCATCAGGCTCAGCCGGATCAGCCCGAGGCCACGCGCCACCGCCGGCGCGACCACCGGGTTGACGAACACGCCGGCGTCGAGGAGCTCACGGGCGAGGACGACCGCCGACACCTCGTCGCGCTGGCGCAGCGGGATGGTGATGATCGCGCTCTCGACCGGGTTGACCGGCACGCCCCGCTCCGACAGCAGGCCGACGAACCGGTCGACGTTGTCGCGCAGTTGGTCGGTCATCTCCGGCGCGCCGCGCAGGATGCGCAGCGCCTCGAGTGCGGCGGCCACCGAACCCGGTGTGTTCGAGGCGGTGAAGATCAGGGGATCGGCGTCGAGGGTGAGCAGCTCGACCGCGTCGGCGCTGCCGATGAGCGCGCCGCCGCACGAGCCGAGCGTCTTCGAGAAGGTGATGGTGATGAGGTCGACGGTGTCGAGCACGCCGTAGTGCTCGGCCGCACCACGACCACGCGCGCCGAGCACGCCGAGCCCGTGGGCTTCGTCGTCGAGCAGGAACGTGTTCGGGTACCGACCGCAGAGCTCGACCATCTCGGCGAGGGGCGCAGTGTCGCCGCCCATGGAGTAGACGCCGTCGACGATGATGGCCTTGCCGGGCTCGGCCGGGAGGTCGTCGAGGATCTTGGTGAGGCGCTCGAGGTCGTTGTGACCGAAGCGCTTCATCGTGGCGCCGGAGAGCTGGGCCCCGGTGAGCAGCGAGTTGTGGGCGTCCTTGTCGAGGACGACGAAGTCGTGGCGGTTGAGCAGGCCGCTGATGGTGCTGACGTTGGCGACGTAGCCGGTGGAGAACACGAGCGCGGCTTCCCGCTCGTAGAACTCCGCCAGTTCGGCCTCGAGGGTGCGGTGGAGGTCGAGGGTGCCGTTGAGCAGGCGGGAGCCGGTGACTCCGGTGCCGTACTTGCGCGTGGCCGCCTGGGAGGCCTCGATGACCTTCGGGTGGTACGAGAGGCTCAGGTAGTTGTTGGAGCCGAAGTTGATGTAGTCGTTGCCCTCGATGGTGAACCGGGGCATCGAGGCGCTCTCGACCGTCTTGTAGTACGGCCAGTAGCCCGCTTCCTTCGCCAGCCGATAGTCGGCCAGACGGGGATACGCCTCGAGGCGGTCGCGAAGAAGCTCACCCGAGACTCACCCCAACCTCTCCTCGGCCCCCGGCATCCGGTCAGCGTACCGGTCGGCTGGCGAGTCTACGGGGAACGCGCGCGCTCCGTGGGATCCGTGGACCACGGGCGCTGGGAGTGTTCAGGGCCGGTTCACGACTGGTTCACGGCCGAGTCACGCAGCGGCCGGGTCGGGAAAGCCCATCCCCGTGGGGTCTTCGAGGATCTGCTTGCACCGCTTCAGGGCGTACCCGGCCACCAGCCCGTCCTCGCAGCGCTCGTCGAAGGTCCACCTGAGGGTCATGGTGCGGCGCCGGTCGGGGCCGCTGGTGGGCGAGCCGGGTTCGGGAACCGGGCGGCCGATCACGCCGAAGATGCCGATGCTGCCGTATTCGTAGAGGTGGTGGTAGCAGGCGTCCATGCCGATCGACGCGAGGTTGGCGAAGAACACGCTGCCGTAGAGCGGGTCGTGCTCGATCATCGAGCCCGGGAGCAGACCGAACGCGTCGCCCCATCGGCCCACGGTGAGGATGATCCGGCGCACGATCCCGGGGAACTTCAGGATCAGTGCCGCTTCCTGGTCGGAGGGACCCATGCGTCCGCTGTAGCGGTCCTCGTGCAGTTGCTCCTGCATGTCGCGCACCATGTCGACAAATGGTTCCGCGGGGTCGAAGCGGCGCTTGATCACGATGAGCGGCGACTTGCCCTTGAGGCTCTGCTTCGCCGAGTACGTGAACCAGATGTCCTTGCGCTGGTAGAGCCGCCCGCCGACGACGAACCGGTTCATGGTGGGGAACTGCTCGAGGATCTGCGCGATCGCGTACATCAACATGTGCTGGATCGTGATCTGCGCGTCGGGGTGCGCGACGTTGAACTCGCGGATGTACGCGTCGGCGTGACGCATCGCGACCTGCTGCTCGAAGTACACCGCCGACTCGTTGCGGCCGCGCATCAGGTACGGGACGATCCCCTTCGTCGGCGGCAGATCGCGCACGAGGTCGCCGTCGGGACGCCGCCAGAACATGGGCGCGGATGCTACACAGCGCTCCTCGGCACCCCGGTTTCCGGGCGACGGGCTACCGTCGACGCCGTGGCGTTCGCCGACCTGCTGGCCCACCCCGACGTCGTCGAGGAGCAGGTGCTGGCACCTCCTCGCCGGGGGTTGGCGGTCGGGTTCCTCGCCCTGCACGGCGGGTTGGAGCCGGCGACGGCCGAGATCGCGGTGGCGGCGGCCCGACGCGCGGGCGCGTCGTGGTACGTGATCGTGCAGCCCGACGACCTGAAGCGCCACGTGCCCTCGCACGAGCACGACCCCGCGGAAGCACCGTTGCTGGCCGCGTTCCTCGACCACGTCGACGTGGTGATCTCGGTGCACGGCTACTGGGGCCACGACGAGCTCCATGCCGCGCTGCTGGTGGGCGGATGCGACCGCGCGCTGGCGTCGTTGCTGGGCGCACGCCTGCGGGAAGCGCTGCCCGACTACCAGGTGGTCGACGACCTCGACGCCATCCCGCGCCGGTTGCGCGGCGTCGATCCGCGCAACCCGGTCAACCGCACGGCCCGCGGCGTGCAGGTCGAGCTCCCGCACCCCGTGCGCGCCATCGGACCCTACGGCCGAGGCGAATGGGGCGAACGCCACCGCGCGCACACCGACGCGCTGGTCGAGACCCTGGCCGACTTCGCGGGGACGGTGCTGCCGCGATGAGCGGTTCGCTCGCCGTGGTCGGTGGCAACGGACTCCTCGGCAGTCGTTTCGGCGCCGACGCGCCCGAGCTCACCGTCGACGACGGCACCACCTCCGTGATGGTGCGCGACCTCGGCGACGCGTACTTCCTCCAACGCCACGGATTCGGCGACTACACGCCGCCGCATCTCGTCGACCACGTCGCCAACATGCGCGCGCTCAAGGCACTCGACTGCGACCGGGTGCTCGCGCTCAACTCCACCGGCGCACTCCACGACGGGTTCACACCCGGGCTCGTTCCTCCTGGCCGAGGACTTCATCGCGCTCGGCGCCCTGCCGAGCACGTTCACCGACGAGCGCGGCCACCGCGTGCCGGCGTTCGACGGCCCCTGGCGGGAGCGTGTGCTCGACGCGTGGCACGCGTCGAGCACGGTGCAGCTGCACGACGGTGGCGTGTACTGGCAGGCGATCGGGCCGCGGCTCGAGACGGTGTCGGAGATCCGCCTGTTCGCGCAGCATGCCGACGTGGTCGGGTTCACGATGGCGTCGGAGTGCGTGGTGGCGGGGGAGCTCGGGCTCGCGTACGCGTCGGTGTGCGTGGTCGACAACCTCGCCAACGGGGTGGGGGAGCACCCGCTCACGTGGTCGGAGTTCGAGACCGGCCGTGACGCCACGCAACAAGACCTCGAGAAGGTGCTCGCCGCGCTGGTGCCCCTCCTGCTCTGAACGACTACAGCTCGTAGAGCTGGAACGTCACCGCGTACTCGCAGCCCGCCTCTTCGCCGGCGGCGCGGGCGTTGCCCCGCAGGAACGCGTCGGGATCGAACTCGGTGCCCAGCCCGGCGATGTACGCGGCGTGCTCGCGCAGGCTGGCGATGCCGGTCTCGATCGCGTCGCCCACGTCGACGTAGTGCGTCGGCGCCGGCGAGCCGCCCATCGCCACCCGACGCACGCCGTTCCACGGATCGCCGGCGTCGGTGAAGATCCAACGGTTGCCGGCGTCGCGGGAGGCGTCGAGCGCGGCGAGGCCGACGTGGCGGTGGTCGGCCATGTTGAACGACATCCCGCCCCACGACTCGCTGTGGTTCATCGACACCACCAGATCGGGCTGCAGGCGTCGGATCGCCGCCGCGAGGTCGCGGCGCAACGGCAGGCCGCCTTCGATGACGCCGTCGACGTGACCCTCGAGGAAGTCGACCGTCTCGACGCCGACGACGGCCGCGCTGGCGCGTTCCTCCGCCTCGCGCAGGGGTCCGGCCTCGGCCGGCGCCATGCCGTCGATCCCGGCTTCACCGCGCGTGACGAGGAGATAGGAGACGCGCTTGCCCGCCGCGGTCCAGCGCGCGATCGCAGCGGCGGCGCCGTACTCGAGGTCGTCGGGATGGGCGACGATGCACAGCGCGCGCGACCAGTCGTCGGGGAAAGATGGCTCTCAACGCAGTCAGAACTTCCCCATCAGAATCGGGCGGTGTCGAACACCGCGCGCACGCGTTCCTCGAAGTGCTCGAGGGGGAGCGTGTCGTAGTCGGGGTCGAACGCCTGCTGGTCCCACTCGTCGGCGAAGCGCTCGGCGAGCGCGAACGACTCGTGACCCTGGTACTGGTCGCGGGCGTTCGGGTCGCCGCCGAAGTGCGCGTAGTAGTGGCGCCCCTGGAAGTCCTGGTGGACCTCGATCATCCAGCGCACCTCGTCGCGCACGTAGGGCCGCAGGATCTCCGCCGCGATGCGCGGGTGGTTGGGCACGCTGACGGCCTTGCCGATGTCGTGGCAGAGGGCGGCGACCACCACCTCGTCGTCGGCGCCGGCCCGCTCGGCCATGGTCGCGGTCTGCAGCGAGTGGGTGAGCTGGTCGACGGCGAAGCCGTCGGTGATGTCGGCGAGGCTGCGCAGCATGGCGAGGACGGTCTCCGGCACGCGCCCACGGTTCGCGTAGCTCTCGGCCCCGATCACGCCCCACTGCTCGGCGGTGGACTCGTCCATGCGGGTGAACGTCGAGCCGGAGCCTGAGGAAGTGGCAGTCGCGGAAGTGCGAGTCGTCGATGTCATCCCTCTATTCTTCCCGACGTGAGCGACGAGCGGGCGATGTGGCTGGGAGCGGCGATCGCGGTCGTGGCCAGCCTCCTCCTCACCACGATCGCGGCGGCGCTCGAGTCGAGCATCAACGGGCCCGGGAGCCGGGTCGTGGCGCCACCGGTGTTGTGGGCGGTCGGGGGCGGCGCCGGCCTGGTGCTGGGCGCGGTGGTGGCGTCGTGGCTCTCGCGCCGGACGTGGCCGGGCATCTTCGCCGCCTTCGTGGCTTCGGTGCCCTACCTGGTGCTCGTGGTCGTGGGGTACAACAGCTCGGATCTCGACGCCGAGAACCAGATCGTGGGCTCGCTGCTGATCGTGGTGCTGCCGGGGCTCCTGGTGGCGATGGTGTTCGCCTGGCTCACCGCCATCATGGCCCGAAGGGTCGCCGGCCGGCGCCCGGTGCAGCCCGAGCCTGCCGGGGGCTGACCGGCCAGTAGAATGGCCGGTCCCCCCAGGACGGTCTCCCCAGACCGCCTCCATCGCTCCGGAGTACTCATGTCTTCCTCGCGCGCCCTGCGCAACGTCGCCATCGTCGCCCACGTCGACCACGGCAAGACCACCCTCGTCGACGCCATGCTGCGCCAGACCGGCGCCTTCGGCGCCAACGAGGAGGTCGTCGACCGGGTCATGGACTCGAACGACCTCGAGCGCGAGAAGGGCATCACGATCCTCGCCAAGAACACCGCGGTGCGCTACGGCGACGTGAAGATCAACATCGTCGACACGCCCGGCCACGCCGACTTCGGCGGTGAGGTCGAGCGGGGCCTCACCATGGTCGACGGCGTGCTGCTGCTCGTCGACGCCAGCGAGGGCCCGCTGCCCCAGACCCGGTTCGTGCTGCGCAAGACGCTCGAGGCGCGCCTCCCGGTGATCCTCGTGGTGAACAAGGTCGACCGCCCCGACGCGCGCATCGCCGAGGTCGTCCACGAGGTGGAGGAGCTGTTCCTCGACCTCGACGCCGACGAGCACCAGATCGACTTCCCGATCGTCTACTGCAACGCGCGTGACGGCCGGGCGTCGCTCGACGGCAACGACCCCGACCTCGTCAACGCGGTCGACGGTGGAGCCGACGGCCTCAAGCCGCTGTTCGAGGTCCTGCTCGACCACATCCCCGCGCCCGAGTTCGACGAGAGCCACCCGTTCCAGGCGCTGGTCACCAACCTCGACGCGTCGCCGTACCTCGGCCGCCTCGCGCTCTGCCGCGTGCGCAACGGCTCGCTGCGCAAGGGGCAGCAGGTCGCGTGGTGCAAGGCCGACGGCACGATCGAGACCGTCCGGATCGCCGAGCTGTACGTCACCGAGGCGCTCGACCGCGTCGACGCCGACGAGGCCGGGCCGGGCGAGATCATCGCGATCGCCGGTATCCCCGACGTCACCATCGGCGAGACGCTCGCCGATCCCGACGACCCGCGCCCGCTGCCCGTCACGCACGTCGACGAGCCGAGCCTGTCGATGACGATCGGCATCAACACGTCGCCGTTGTCGGGCCAGGACGGCAAGAAGCTCACCGCCCGCCAGGTGAAGAAGCGCCTCGACGCCGAGCTGGTCGGCAACGTGTCGTTGCGGGTGCTCAACACCGAGCGTCCCGACGCGTGGGAGGTGCAGGGCCGCGGCGAGCTGCAGCTCGCGGTGCTCGTCGAGACGATGCGGCGCGAGGGCTTCGAGCTCACCGTCGGCAAGCCCCAGGTCGTGACCCGCGAGATCAACGGCAAGATCCACGAGCCGGTCGAGCACGTCACGATCGACGTCCCCGAGGACTACCTCGGCGTCGTCACCCAGCTGCTCGCGATGCGCAAGGGGCGCATGGAGCAGATGGTCAACCACGGCACCGGCTGGGTGCGCATGGACTTCCGCGTGCCCGCCCGTGGCCTCATCGGCTTCCGCACCGAGTTCATGACCGAGACCCGCGGCACCGGCATGCTGCACCACGTGTTCGACGGCTACGCGCCGTGGTTCGGCGAGCTGCGCACCCGGCCGACCGGTCAGCTGGTCGTCGGACCGCCGCGGCATGACGAACACGTTCGCGCTGATGAACCTCCAGGAGCGCGGGCAGATGCTCGTCGGCCCCGGCGTCGAGGTCTACGAGGGCATGATCGTCGGCGAGAACGCCCGCGCCGACGAGATGGACGTCAACCCCATCAAGGAGAAGAAGCTCACGAACCATCCGCGCGTCGGGCTCCGACGACATCGTGCGGCTCGTGCCGCCGCGGCCGATGTCGCTCGAGCAGGCGCTCGAGTTCATCGCCGACGACGAGTGCGTCGAGGTGACGCCCCACAACGTGCGCCTGCGCAAGGTCGTGCTCGACGCTTCGATCCGCGGTCGCGCCCGCTCCAACGCCAAGCACGGCGAACGCGGCTGAGCTGCTGAGCCGTGCCTCGCTACAGGTCGCCGCCGATGTCGGCGCCCATGTCGTGGGCGCGATTGACGTACTTGCCCGCCTGCAGCGCCATCTCGTCGCGCCAGGCGTTGTCCTCCTCGGCGCCCTCGCCCCGGTACGGACGGTTGCGCCAGACGTAGACCAGGGCGAACACGAGGAATGCCACCGAGACGCCCGAGATGATCGCGGTGAGGACCACGATCCGTCAGGTTAGGCCCGCATCGGACCGCCCGCATCGGACTGGCGGTGAGCCCGTCGGTACCATCGGCCTCTCATGCGAGTGCCGCACCTGAGCCCGCTCGTGTACCGCCGGATCACGATCGTGGCCGCGGTGCTGCTGGCGATCATCATCGTCACCGGCGCGGCCGTGCGACTGACGAGCTCGGGACTCGGGTGCCCGGTCGGCATCAGCTGTCCGAAGAGCCAGCTGCAGGCCCACGGCGCGTCGAGCGAGCACGCGACCATCGAGCACGTGAACCGGCTGTTCACCGGGCTGGTGTCGGTGGCGGTGATCCTGGCCGTGCTCGGGAGCCTGGTGCGCAGGCCGCGACGGCGCGACCTCGTCTGGCTGTCGTGGGGACTCGTCGCCGGCGTGTTCGCGCAGGCGGTGCTCGGGCAGCTGACGGTCGCCTTCGACCTCAAGCCGCCGTTCGTGATGGCGCACTTCCTCCTGTCGATCCTGCTCCTCTCCGACGCGCTGGTCCTCGTGCGGCGCTCCGGTCAACCCGACGGTCCCGCGCACGTGGTCGTGACGCCGGCGCACGGTGGTGCTCGGCCGGGTGCTCGTCGGCCTGGCGACGCTCGTGCTGTTCACCGGCACCATCGTCACCGGCGCGGGCCCGCACAGCGGTGGCGGCAAGCACGACGACGTGGCGCGCCTCGACATCAAGATCGAGACCGCGGCGCGCGTGCACAGCGCGTTCGTGTGGATCCTCCTCGCCGCGGTGCTCGGGATGGTGTGGCTCGCGCGCCGCGACCGGGCGCCGCGCGGCATCCATCAGCGCGTCACGGTGCTGCTCGTGCTCCTGGTCGCGCAGGGTGCGATCGGTTACGTGCAGTACTTCAACGACATCCCCGCGTTCCTCGTCGGCGTGCACGTCGCCGGTGCCACCGCGGTGTGGAGCGCCACGTTGATGTTGCTGCTGGGGATGTACGAGCACGAGCCCGCGTCACGGGCGACCGCGTCGGCCGACGACGTCGCTGCTTGCACCTGCCTGACCCGGCGGCGAAGCTGGTCCGGTGCCGTCACCGTTCCGCTTCGACCGGGTCTGGCACTTCGACGTGACCCCGGCGGAGCTCTGGTCGACGCTGCCGCACACCGAGCGCTACCGCGAGTGGTGGCCGTGGCTCCGTACGTTCCCATCGATGGGGGAGCCATCGATGGGGGGCCATGATGACGGAGCGGTGGTGACGAGGACGTGTTGGCGACCGGCCGCACCGCGCACGTCGTGATCCAGGCCCCGCTGCCGTACCAGCTGCACTGCGACGTGCGGGTCGTCGACGCAGTGCGCGACCAACGCCTGGTCACGACGGTCGACGGCGATCTGCAGGGACCGGCCCGGCTGGAGCTGCGCCCGGTGGAGGGCGGCACCGAGGCGCGGCTGGCCTGGGAGTTCGAGCTGCGGGCGCCGATGCTGCGGACGCTGTCCATCATCGGCCGACCGGCGATGGCGTGGGCCCACGACCGGATCGTCGAGCGTGGTCTCGTGCAGTTCGAGGGCCACGCGCTCCGCGAGCGCGACCGTGCTGGGTCTGACTCAGGCGGGCGCGGGACGTGGCGCCAGGCGCGTCTTCATGCGCATGGCGACGTTCCCGACCTTCTCGACGTGCTTCACGAGGCGTTCGCGCGCCTGTTCGGCCGCCGACTTCAGGTTCTGCAGCTGCTCGACGCGCCAATGCTTGAACACGACCGGCACGAGGATCTGGTCGTGGTGCGCGGCGAAGTCGTAGACGCCGGCATCGGCGACCACGCCGCGCGTGCACCTTGAAGTCTTCGATGCCCGCGCCGGGCATCTCGAACGAGCGCACCTGGCGGTCGATGGCCGCGACCATGCCCGACGGGTCGATCTCCAACGCCGCCGACACGAGGTCGCGGTAGAAGAGGTGGTGGAGGTTCTCGTCGGCCGCGACCCGGCTCATGATCGCCGCGCCCTGCGGATCGTTGAGCAACTTGCCGGTGTTGCGGTGCGAGATGCGGGTGGCGAGCTCCTGCAGCGCGACGTAGACGATGCCGTCGGCGATGGTGTCGGGGTTGGGCACCTGACCCATCGACACCTGACGCATCCGCGCACGCTCGAGGGCGCGCATGTCGACCGAGCGCGTCACCGCGAGGTAGTCGCGGATGACGATCGCGTGCCGACCCTCTTCGGCGGTCCAGCGCCGGTTCCACTCGCCCCACACGTCGTCGTTCCCGAACTTGCCGTTGATCTGGCGGTAGTAGTGCGGGAGGTTGTCCTCGGTGAGGATGTTGAGGAACAGCGCGCTGCGGGCACCGTCGCAGAGCTTCATGGTGTCGGGATCCCACACCTCGTCGGCGGTGTAGTCGCGACCGCGGCTCCACGGCACCATCTCGTGCGGGAACCACTCCTTGGCGGTGCTCATGTGACGCTCGTACAGCTGGACCGCGGTGGGCTCCAGTTCGGCCATCAGCTCCGCGTCATCCACGGCTTCGAGGGTACTCCGCCTACGTGTCGGTAGGGACATCATGTCCAGCCCATGTCCTGGGGCTCCTCTCAGGTGTGCGAGGCTCGTCGGATGGCCGATCCCGCGCTCGAGGTGCATCTCGTCGACGGCACCTACGAGTTGTTCCGCCACCACTTCGGTGCACCTTCACACCTCGATCGCCGACGGGATGGAGGTGTCGGCGGTGCGCGGGCGTGATGGGCACGGTGCTGATGATGCTGGAGCAGGGTGCGACGCACCTGGGCGTGGCCACCGACCACGTGATCGAGTCGTTCCGCAACGACCTGTACCCGGGGTACAAGACGAGCGAGGGCATGCCGCCGGAGCTCCTGGCCCAGTTCCCGCTCCTCGAAGACGGCCTGCGCGCGCTCGGTGTCACGGTGTGGCCGATGGTCGACCAGGAGGCCGACGACGGCCTCGCCGCCGCGGCCCGGGTCGCCCGCGACGACGACCGCGTCCGACAGGGTGTTCATCTGCACCCCCGACAAGGACCTCGGCCAGTGCGTGGAGGACCCGAAGGTCGTGCAGCTCGACCGGCGCAAGGAGGGTCGACTCATCGACGAAGCCGGCGTGCGGGAGCACTTCGGGGTGAACCCGGGATCGATCCCCGACTACCTGGCGCTGGTCGGCGACAGCGCCGACGGCTTCCCCGGCCTCCCGGGATGGGGCGCGAAGTCGACCGCCACCGTGCTCGCGCACTACGAGCACGTCGACGCGATCCCCGACGACGTGCGCGAGTGGAAGGTCGAGGTGCGCGGCGCGGCGAAGCTCGCCGCGACGCTCGCCGGTGCTCGCGACGCGGCCGCGCTGTTCCTCGATCTCGCCACGTTGCGCGTCGACGCCGAGGTCGGCACGCGTCGACGACTGGGAGTGGCGAGGCGCCCTGCCCGAGCTCGCGCCGCTGGCGGCTCGCCTCGGTGCCGACAACCTGGTGCCGCGCTGCCTGCGGCTGGCGGAGAAGCGCTTCGGATGATCGACACCGCCTCGTCCGCCGAGTCCGTCGAGCTCGCGGTCGGCTCCCACCGACACTCCGCACTCGCTTCGGGCCCGGCCGACGGCGACGTGGTGCTCCTGCTGCACGGCTTCCCCGAGACGTCGTACGAGTGGCGGGCGCAACTCGAAGCACTGGGGGCCGCGGGCTACCGCGCGGTCGCGCCCGACCAACGGGGCTACGCGGTCGGTGCGCGCCCGACTGCGCTCGAGGACTACGACGTCGAACGGCTGGTCGACGACGTGTTCGGGTTCGCCGACGCGCTCGGCGCGGAACGCTTCCACCTCGTCGGTCACGACTGGGGCGGCTTCGTCGCCTGGTACACGGCCGATCGAGACAGCGCGGCACCCGAACCGCGCCTGCGCACGCTCACCGTCGTCTCGACCCCGCACCCCGCGCCCTTCGAAGCCGCCCAGCACAGCGGGGGCGACCAAGCCGAGCGCTCGAGCTACTTCGAGTGGTTCCGCAGTCCCGAAGGCGAATCGATCTGGCTCGCCGACGACGGCGCGCTGCTCACCGCGGCCTACGCGGAGCACCCGGCGGACGCCGCGGCGGAGTATCGGCCGCGTGTTCACTGCCGACGGCGGTGCCGCGCTCACCGGCGGCCTCAACTGGTACCGGGCCAACACGTTCCACGTCCCTGCGGGCTCGATCATCGCGCCGACGCTCTACGTGTGGTCCACCGACGACGTCGCGTTGGGACGCGAGGCCGCCGAGGGCACGGCCGCCGAGGTCGAGGGCCCGTACCGGTTCGAGGTGCTCGACGGTGTGAGCCACTGGATCCCCGAGGTCGCGGCCGACGCGCTCAACCCGCTGCTGCTGGAGCACCTCGCCGCTTTCTAGGTTCTCGGCTGCAGCATCCTCTTGAGTGTCACACCCCCGTCGTAGCGTTCGCGACGTGGAATTCGTGGTTGCGTTGCTCGCGGTCGTCGTGGTCGGGCTCCTTGCCGTGCTCGTCCTCGTCGCGCGCGCCAACGCCCGGACGACCCGCCGTCCGCAGACACCCCAAACGCCCTCCCAAGAGCTCCCGGTGGAGCAGCTGTTGCGCATGCAGCACGAGATGCTGGCGTCCGAGCGGCGGCGCGGCACCGAGGAGCTGCGGGGCACGCAGAGCGCGATCGACCAGCAGGTGCAGGGGATGCGCGAGGAGCTGGCTCGGCTCAACCGGCTCGTGGAGGACACCGAACGCGACCGCCGCGAGCACGTCGGCGAGCTGACCAGCCAGCTGCAGGCGGCGGGCCGCCAGACCCAGGTGCTCACCGAGACCACCCAGTCGTTGCGCGAGGCGCTGTCGAGCACGACCGCGCGCGGCCAGTGGGGCGAGCGCATGGCCGAAGACGTGCTGCAGCTCGCCGGCTTCGTCGACGGCATCAACTATCGGCGCCACCAGCCGTTGCCCGGCTCGGGCGGCATCCCCGACTACACCTTCCTGCTGCCGCAGGGCCTCACCCTGCACATGGACGTCAAGTTCCCGCTCAACAACTACCTGCGCCTGCTCGACGCCACCTCCGACGTCGAGCGCGAGCACGCCCGCAAGGAGTTCCTCAAAGACGTGCGGCTCCGTCTGCGTGAGGTCACCCGGCGGGAGTACGTCGATCCCGCGGGCGGCACCGTCGACTGCGTGCTGCTGTTCATCCCCAACGAGCAGGTCTACGGGTTCATCCAGGAGCAGGACCGCTCGATCCTCGACGACGCGCTGCGGGCCAAGGTGGTGTTCTGTTCGCCGCTCACGTTGTTCGCGGTGTTGGCGGTGATCCGCCAGGCGATCGACAACTTCCAGCTCAGTCGCACGTCGCACGAGATCCTGCAACGGCTGCAAGGGTTCGAGAAGCAGTGGGACCGCTTCGTCGAGCAGATGGACAAGGTGGGTCGCAACCTCAAGACCGCGTCGACCGCGTTCGAGGAGCTCGAGGGCACGCGGCGCCGGGGCGTGGAGCGCGAACTGGAGCGCATCGACACCCTCCGGCGCGACGAGGTGGAAGCTCCTTCTCCGGGCGGCGAACCGAGTCTCGGAGTCCTGCCGCTCGCGTTGGAGGGATGACTCCCGCAGACCTGCCTCCGCATAAAATCAGTCTGTGTTCGTCGTCATCCTCCTCCTGGTGCTGTGGCCGATCGTGGAGATCGCGGTCTTCCTCCAGGTGGTCGCGTGGATCGGGGTGCTGAACACGTTCGCGCTGATGGTCGCGATCTCGCTGTGCGGCGCGTGGCTGGTGAAGCGCCAAGGCGTCGGCACCCTGGCGCGGATGCGCGCCGAGCTCGACGACGGTCGCGTTCCCACCGGTCCCATGACCGACGGCGGTCTGCTCGCGGCGGCG
Organism: uncultured Actinomycetes bacterium; assembly: GCA_963697125.1. Taxonomy (GTDB): domain Bacteria; phylum Actinomycetota; class Acidimicrobiia; order IMCC26256; family DASPTH01; genus DASUAS01. The sequence goes on along the minus strand of CAVOMW010000011.1, from coordinate 151,907 downwards.
GGGTTCCTGTTGCTGGTCCCGGGCTTCGTCACCGACTTCTTCGGGCTCGCGCTGCTGATTCCACCGGTGCGCGGGGGTGTGCGCCGCTGGTTGGGCCGCCGCTTCACCGTGCGGACGGCGCGGGTACGACGGAGTCGCGGGTACCTCGACGTCGACGAGGCGCAGCCGCACCCGAAGCCGCCGGACCACTGGGACCCGCCCGAGCTGCTCCCGTAGTCAGCTGAGGCGCAGGAGCTCGGGCGCCACCGGGCAGTCGACCCGGCGAGCCAGGTGCTCCGGGCGCACGAGGCCGGTGGGACCGGCGATGCGGTCGGCCGCCTGCACGTCGAGCAGCTCGAGCCCGTGGTCCTCGGGATCGCCCAGCGTCCGCACCATGGCGTCGAACAGGCGGGTCGGCAGCACCCGACCCACGCCGGCGACGAACCACACCACCAGACCGGGCCGGGCGAGCGTGGCGATCGCGTCGGTGGTGCCCTCGGCCACCAACAGCTGTTCGGGTCCGGCGCCGACCACCTCGATCAGCAGGTGTGACGGCTCGAGCGCGGCCGCCTCGATGAGGTCGACGGGCCGCGCGCTGGCGTCGCTGCGCGCCAGCCGGGCTCGCCAACGGTCGTCGCCCGAACGCGGGTGCTCGTCGCGCACGACGAGCACCTCGAGATCGGGTCGCAGCGCGAGCGCGTCGCCGGTGGCCGCGGGCCATCCGAGCACCGCGATCGGGTGATCGGCAGGGAAGGGGAGCACGCCCGACAAGCGGTCGGCGGTGTGGTCGTCGCGCACGAGCGCCTCGGCGTCCCACGCGGCCTCGGACGGCTCGGGGCCGCCGAGCACACGCGCGCAGAGCCACCAGAGCGGTGCGCGGTCGGGATGGTGGTGGAGCAGCCGGCGGCACGTGACCACGAGGGCAGCGGGGTCGTCGTCGAACTCACCCAGGCAGTCGGCGGCCTCGGCGACCAGGAGTCGGTCGTCGCCGCCGTGCCGGGCGATGGCCCGGAGTCGTTCGAACGGCTGCACTCCTCCCAACCTACCGGCCATCGGGAGGGCTGGTGGGAGGGACCGAGCCAGGATGGGTCGAGCCGGGCGGCGTCGTCCCCGGAGGTGTCGTCTCGGCGCGAACCGGCGCGAGTGCCCGCTCGAGCGCGGCGAGGAGCTCGGTGTTCCCGGCCAGCAGCTCGGGACGACCCCGGAGCTTGAGCGCGCCCCGGGCGAACGCGTCCTGCGCCCGCACCGTCCCCTGGTGCAGTGCCCACGCGGTGGAGAGATCGGTGGCCAGCACGACGTCGGCCTCGCCGCCACCCGGGCCGGTCACGAGTCCGGTGACCGTCGCCCCGTCGGCGCCGAAGTGCACCCGGTAGCCGGTGTCGCCGTCGGGAGCGTGCACGAGCGTCTCGACCGAGAACGGCGGGTCGGCATCGAGCCCGTCGGCGGCGCGCGCGGCGGCGTCGAGTCGGGCGATCCAGGCGTCGGACAGGAACTCCACCACGAGCGCGGATGCTACTGACGGGGGTGTTGCCGAGGCCGGCGTGGAGTCTGCCCCCGCGCACCGACCTCGCTAGGCTCCCGGCCCGGTGAACTCTCCTGCGTACGCGATCGAGGTCGCCGCGCTCGAGAAGCGCTACGGCGCCACGTCCGCGGTGGACGGGATCTCCTTCTCGATCGCGACCGGCGAGGTGTTCGGCCTGCTCGGGCCGAACGGCGCGGGGAAGACGACCACGGTCGAGATCCTCGAGGGGTACCGCCGCGCCGATGCCGGAGAGGTCCGCGTGCTCGGCGTCGACCCGTGGCGCGACGGCGACGAGCTGCGCCCCCGGATCGGCGTGATGTTGCAGGAGGGCGGGCTCTATCCCGGCGTCAAGCCGCTGGAGGCGCTCCAGCTGTTCGCCTCCTACTACGACGACCCCGACGAACCCGAGCGTCTGTTGCACCTCGTCGGCCTCGAGGACTCGCAGCGCACCCTGGTGCGGCGCATGTCGGGCGGGCAGCAACAACGGCTGTCGCTCGCGCTGGCACTGATCGGCAAGCCGAGCCTGGTGTTCCTCGACGAGCCGACCGCGGGCATGGACCCGCACGCGCGTGCGACGACGTGGTCGATGATCCGCGAGCTCCGCGACCGCGGGACGACGGTCGTGCTCACGACGCACGCGATGGACGAAGCCGAGCACCTGTGCGATCGCGTCGGCATCATCGACCACGGGCGACTGGTGGCGTGCGACACGCCCAAGGAGCTCACCACGCACGCGGCGGCGGACGAGACCACGTTCACGACGGTGAGCGGCCTGCCGGTCGACGAGCTCGCGGTGCGCCTCGGTCTCGGTGCCGGATCGGTGCGCGAGCTGCGCCCCGGCGACTACCTCGTCGACGCCACCGCGACGCCCGCCCTCCTCGCCGTGACCGCGTGGCTGGCCGAGCAGGGCGCGCTGCTGAGCGAGCTGCGGGCGGGACGGCGCTCGCTGGAAGACGTCTTCCTCCGCCTCACCGGCGAGGGCCGGTCGTGAAGGGCGGCCGATGAAGCGCGATGCGGCGATCCGCGCCAGGCGCGCATCGAGATGCTGCTGACCGTGCGGCGGGGCGAGAGCCTGCTCGTCACGTTGGTGATCCCGCTCGGCATCCTCGTGTTCTTCTCCAAGGTCGACGCGGTCAACACCACCTACAAGGAGCCGGTCGACTTCCTCGTGCCCGGCGTGCTCGCGCTGGCGGTCATGTCGAGCGCGATGGTGAGCCTCGGCATCGCCACCGGGTACGAACGTCGCTACGGCGTGCTGAAGCGGCTCGGCTCGACGCCGCTGTCGCGTGGCGGCCTGCTCACGGCGAAGACGCTCAACGTGCTCGCGCTCGAAGTCGTGCAGACGATCGTCATCGTGGTCACCGGCATCGCGCTCGGTTGGACGGTGACCGGCGGCCTGGTCGCCGCGGTCGCGCTGCTGCTCGTGGGCACGATCGCGTTCGCGGGCATCGGGATGCTGATGGCGGGCACGCTGCGGGCCGAGGCCAACCTCGCGCTCGCCAACGGCCTGTTCCTCGTGCTGCTGTTCCTCGGCGGGATGGCCTACCCGCTGGCCAAGCTCCCCGACGCGGTCGAGGCGGTCGCGAAGTTGCTGCCCGCCGCCGCGCTGTCGGAGACGGTGCGCGCGGTGCTCACGCCCGGCCGCGCGTTCCCGGTCGGCGAGCTCGTCGTGCTCCTCGTGTGGGCGGTCGCCGCGCCGCTCGCCGCCGCCCGCTGGTTCCGCTGGGAAGAGTGACCCGGTAGACCGTCCGGCCGTGCCACGATCCCGGCGATCGCTTGGCCGGTGAGATGCGAGGGGATCGGCGCCCCGACGAGCGCGAGCAGCGTCGGTGCCACGTCGAGCGCCGGACGTTCGTCGAGCGTCGCCGGCGGGATCCCCGCGCCGGTCACGAGCAGGAAGCCGTTCGGGGTGTGGGAGCATGACGGGAACACGAACGGTCCGATGACCCCGGTCTGGGATGTGTCATGGCGTCGAAGGGGCTTCGCCAGGTGACGACGAGGTCGGCGCCCAGCCAGTCACACGTTGCAGACGACGACCGAGAGGCGTGCCGGCATCAGCTCGGCGAGCGGCTCGTCGTCCGCGCAGCTCACCGGAAGCCTCGCTGCGCGCGGCCGAGGGCCCGGTAGGCCGGCAGGCGGCGCAGACCGACCGCCTCGGTGCCGAACGCGCGCCAGCCCGGCTACGCGGTCGGTGGTGGTCGAGGGTGCCCCGGCGTCCAGCGCCTCGGCGCGGTTGCGGCGGGCGGCGAAGTAACGGCGCGCCCGCTGGGCCGACAGCGTGGACAGCAGCCCACAGCTCAGACGGCCGTCGTCGAGGAGTGCTCGATCAGCGCGAGCATGTGGCGGGCGTCGCGACGGGCTCTCGGTTCCATGGCCGCACCCAACTGTTCGACGCCCTCGGGCACCGGACCGCCGGGGTCGGCACGGGCGAGCACCAACCAGAAGGTCAGCAGGGCCACGTCGAGCTTGGCGCCGATCGCGCATCGACGAGCTCGTCGAGCGACCAGAGCTCTCGACCGCGGTGCCACCAGGCCGAGAGGTCGGCGAGGTCGCGGGCAGTGCTGGTCAGCGCCATCAGGTCCTTGAGCGAGTGGTACACGCTGAGCAGCGTCAGGTCGACCGGCGCCAGCACCGGGACCACCGTCCCGGAGAGCGACGCACGCTCGCGGCGCGAGAGCAGCGATCGGGTCGTCATGCGAGGTGGCGGAGCGTGACCGAGCCGGAGGTGGAGGTCGACCTCGAAGCCTTCGTCGTTGTGCAGCGAGACGAACAGGTCGCGGAGCTGCACCAGCTGGGCGCGCAACGTGTCGATCCAGGCGGTGACGCCGGCTTCGCCGATGCGCTCGGTGAGGGTGAACCCGCGCTCGCCGAGCGTGTCGAATCGCGCGCTCCGACGCAGCGGGGTCGACGACGACGTCGACGTCGCTCACCATGCGCGCCGCAGGAGTGCCGTACAGGGTGGCGATCAGGCCGACGCCTTTGAACGCGCCCGCGGGCACGTCGGCTGCGTCGAGCGCGCCGAGCGCCTGCGATCCGCGATGTACGAAGAGCGTGGACTCCGCGGCAGCGGCGATCGCCGTGCTCTCGATCTGCTCGTCGGCCCCGGACCCGAGGCTGACGCCGCCGGCGACACACGCTCCTGCGCGGGACGACCCGCCACGCCCAGCGCGAGCCGCGCCAGCTCGTCACCGCGGTCGGCGACACGCACGGCGTCGGCTGCCCTACCGGCGGACGCGCGTCGTCGCCGAGGCACCAGGTCGAACAACGACCGGCGCAGGCTCGGCAGGTCAGCGGGCACCGAGGTTCACCTCCACGATCGAGCCGGTGTGACCTCGGGTGGGCCCTCCAGCATCTCTCCGTCGACGTACCCAGGCGTGGCCACGCAGCCGATCGGACACGGTCGAGTTCCACCCCGAAGTGGATGCGCACGTTCAGCGCGTCCCGGCGTCGACGAAGCCGTAGAGCGTGAACGCCCGGACGTAGCAGCTGTTGCGTCGCCGCAGCCGCGGGAGCCGAAGCCACGCGTCGCGCAGTCGGACGATCCGCGTCCGCGACGTGAACACGTCGGTCACCTGCGGCGCGCGGTGGCGCGCAGCGAAGCGAGGTAGCGGTGACATCGGTCCGTTCCGATGTCGCCCGGGCAGCGCCAGATAACCAGCCGATGCGTGGCCGCGAACCACGACGTCGGCGCGGATGCGTGCAGTCCCGCACGCGACCGCGACGGGACGATCCCCGCCTGCGGTCACCATCGCGGCACGCTCCGCCTGGCGCCAGAACGTGGCGTCGAACCCCAGGCGCTGCGCCAGCAGCTTCATCGCCAGTCCTCGACGCACGAGCGCTTCGTCACCGTCGCGCACGAGGGCCGTGGCGCCGCAGGCCTGCGCGCCTCACCCACCGCAGGTCTCCTCCCGGATCGACCACGGCAGTCGATCGCGGTACGCCCACACGAACTGTGCGTCCCGCGCCCGTAGCTGTACTGCTCGTGCCAGTAGCCGCGCCACGAATCCCGGTGGCGATGGAGGACCACCGCGTCGGGGCGAACACGAACGGACCGCTCGGGCTCGACCAGCCGAGTGTGGAGTCGCAGGCCTCGTACGACGAGAACCGCTCGTCGAAGCCGTCGACCTCGACAGCGCGTCGCGGCGGTACAGGAGGTTGCACGACGGCGCGAACGGGAACGTCGGGTGCTCCAGGTGCCGCTCACCGTCGAGGCCACCCATGAGGTCGACGAACCGCGCCGCTCGAGCTCTCCGAGGAGTAGCCGACGGTGCGGCCGGCGGCGCCCAGCGAGGTCGTCGCCGGCACGCTCGATCTCGTCGGTGAAGGTTGCGAGCCATCTCCGCGACGGGACGCAGTCGGCATCGGTGAACGCGATCCAACGCCCCTGTGCGGCGCTGCCAGCCGGTGTTGCGGGCCACGCCAGCACCGCCCGATCGGCGACGGATCGCCACCGCGTTGCGAGCGAGCGGCGACGGCTGCCGAGTCGTCGGTGGACCCGTCGTCGACGACGATGACCTCGAACCGGTCACGGGCCAGCGACTGCGCGGAGAGGCCGCAGGCACGACTCGAGCAGCGGTCCGCCGTTCGGACCGGCACGACGACCGAGATCTCAGCGGTCACCGCGTCACGTCCCCGCCCGCCAGTACCGCAGCACGCTGAACCCGCCCAGTACGACCACGTCCACATCCAGTGGTAGCGGGCGAACTCGAGCTCTTCCTCCGACGCAACCCCGCAGCCGGGCGACCCGCAGCCACGCTGCCGCACGCCGCGCGAGGGCCAGCTGCCCGGCGAGCGTGGCCAGGATCCGCGGGTCCAGCCGATCTCCTCGGGGTACTTGCGGTACAGCGCCGCGGCGCCTTCACCGTAGTCCACGCCTGTCGACGCAGGCCATCGTCGGTCGTCGGTTCCGGTGCAGCACGATCGCTGCCGGTGCGTACGGATCGCGACCCGGCGTCGCGGCGCAGCCGGAACGAGAATTCGACGTCCTCACCCGTGCGCGAGGTCCTCCGACCAGCCACCGATGCCGAGCGCGGCGTCGCGGCGGACGGCCATGTTCATCGACGGCGCGAACGGGAGGTGCGGTCTCGTACCGCCCGCTCGCTCTCGATCAGACCCGACGCGGCGATGTAGCGCTCGGCGCGGTCTGCGGGGGGTAGCTGACGTTGCGCCCCGCGACGAGCACCACCGTCGGATCCGCGAAGGCGCCGCGATCGCGGCCAGCCAGCGACTGCTCGGCACGGTGTCGGCATCGACGTGGGCGATGATGTCACCACCGCGGCGCGCAGCCCGGCGTTGCGGGCCGCCGCGGTCCCGGGTGTCGGCTCCTCGATCACCGTGGCGCCGGCGTCGCGCGCGACCGCGGCAGTTGCATCCGTGGAGCCGTTGTCGACGACGATCAGCTCGGCGGCCCCCGCCGCGTGCTGCTGGCCCAGCGCCCGCAGGGTGTCACCCAGCGTGGCCTCGGAGTCGCGCGTGGGGATGACGATGCTGACCCGGCGGGCGGCGCGGCGGTCCCGTCCGGCAAGTTCATGACGACAGAAACACCTCGACCTCGTCGAGCACGTCGGGGTGCTCGTAGGCGCCGTGGCCGATGATGAGCCCGAGGCCCGACGCCTGTCGGGAACACGCAGCAACCACCGGCGATGATCGCGCTGCCACGACCGGGTCGGTCGGGATGACGGTCTGGCGCAGGAGCGTCGCCAGCACCGCCGAGGGGACATCGGGCTGAATGCGACCGCCTCGGTGCCGACTCCCGGTGCCTCGCTGCCGGCGCGCGTCGACGACGCGCGGTCGGCACGCCGACGTCGTCGGTGGCGTCACTCCACATCGAGCTGCCCAGACCTTCCGCTTGTCCGTCCACGTCGAGTACGTCGGAGCTGCTCGAGGTCGCCGACCTCGGGAAACCATCTCCGTGTGGCCTGCTGCAGGTTGAACGTGTGCAGCAGCGCGGCCACCCGCACGGTCCGTCGCCGTCGACGCGGGCCAGCAGCTCGTCGTCACCGAGCACCCGCCAGCCTGCGCCGCACGAACGCCGCGGTCAGCGTTGACTTCCCACCACCCGGACAGGCGCGCCACGTGGGCGCAGTTCCCCTCGTCGTCGACGAGCACCGGCCGCGTGCAGCGGCACCCAGCCCGCCCGTCGCCACCCGGTGGTCAGCGTGAGCCCGACCAGGTCCTCGATGTCCTCGAGCGGCCCGTCCGCGATCGCCTTCGTCAGACGCGGTGACGGTCCAGTACGTCAGCGTCGCCGGTCCGATGCGCCCGGAGGCGGAGTCGCCTGATGACGGTCGCTGGCGCGCGAGCCGGTCCGTCACCCGCCGAGCTCGACCAGACATGCGGGCGCACGACAAGTAGGTCGGGTCCACCGGGGTTGCGGAGGGCGCGGACTCGAGCCGGATGGCCACCCGGCGTGGCCGGGACGACCAGGTGTGGTCGAACAGCGACAACGCCTCGACGACCTTGTCCACGATCGCTGGCGGACCACCGGTGACCTCGACGGTCAGCGGACCGCACGGGAACGTCGCTGGACTCCACGACGCTCACTCCGCAAGCGGGATCGTGGGATCGAACGCGTTCACGATGACCCGCTGCAGCGGTTCCGACTGCTTCTCGTAGGTCGGCGCCGACCACGGGCCGGCGAGTCTCCAACTCAGGCGCGGTCGTCGTTCCCGCCCGGCTCGAACAGGCCCTCGGCGACCAGCGCACCCACGAAGCCGTCGATCACCTCACCCTCGCGTCGGCGCCCGCTGCGACGCTCACCGTGCACGTGGGCGTCAGCGACGTCCCGCTCTCGAAGAGCTGGGTGATCGCCCAGCCGCTCGGTTCAGGAGGTAGAAGTACTTGCTCTCCAGGTCGAGCAGCAACGCACCGCCGTCGAGCACCGTGGCCACGACGTCGGGGCGGAGCCGGAACGCCGCCTCGTCTCCGATCCCTGCCATCGGGTCAGGCTACCCCCTGGATTCTCCTATGATTTCCCCTGTGTCGCGCCGCATCCGTTGCCCGGCGCCCGCCGCGGCACTCACTCCCGCACCCGCCCGGACGACCGCCGGACCCGCGGGTTGCCGGTGACAGGCGCCGACACGTCCACGGACCCCCGGCGACCGGGCCCCGGCCCGGGCTCCGGTTTCGCCGGCGGGCCCGCCTGGGACCCTCGCTCGGGAGGCGTGGCGCAGCCGCGGCTCGTGGTCACCCTCACGCAGCGTGACTTCCTGGTGCGCTACAAGCAGGCCGTGCTCGGCATCGCGTGGGCGGTGATCACGCCGGTCGTGCTGGTGACGCTCTTCGCCCTGCTGTTCAACCGCGTCGCGCACGTCGACACGGGAGGCGCGCCGTACGTCATCTTCGCCTACCTGGGTCTGCTGCCCTGGACGTTCTTCTCGCTCCACGTTGTCGCAGTCGGCGGCGAGCCTCCTCAACAACCGCCCGCTGCTCAACAAGGTGCACGTGCCCCGCGAGGTCTTCCCGCTGTCGTCGCATGGCGGTGGCCGGGATCGACACGTTGATCGCCTCCACGATCCTCGCTGTCGTGCTGTTCGTGGTCTACGCGGTGGTGCCGGCCGCCACCTCGGTGCTGGGTCGTCCCGTGCTGCTCGTGATCCAGGTGGCGTTCACCCTCGGCCTGCCGCTGCTCGTCGGCGTCGATCACGGTCGTATACCTCCGCGACCTGCAGCCACGTGCTCCCGATGCTCCTGCAGTTCGGGCTCTTCGCCACGCCGGTCGCCTACGGGATCGACGCCATCCCGTCGTGGTTCCTGCCGATCTACGCCGCGCTGAACCCGCTCGGACCGGTCATCGACGGGCTACCGCGACACGATCCTGTACGGCCAGGCGCCCGACCGCGCTCATCACCACGATCGCCGCCGTGAGCTCGTTCGTGATGCTCTTCGGCGCCTACCTGCTCTTCAAGCGGCTCGAGATCGGGGATCGCCGATGTCGCCTGAAGGCGCGGTCGTCGTCGAGGAGCGTGTGGAAGCGCTTCCGCGCCGACCAGCAGAGCCGCGACTGTCCAAGACCTGTTCGCGCCGGGTGCGTTCCGCGCCGTCGACGGGACGAGCCGCGTGGCGCTGGGTCCTGAGCGACGTATCGACCTCACGGTCGAGCCGGGTGACGTCGATCGGCCCTCATCGGCGCGCAACGGGTCGGGCAAGTCGACCCTGCTGAAGATCCTCGCCGGGGTCATGTACCCCTACGCCGGCACGTCGACGTCGTCGGCCGCATCGGGGCGCTGATCGAGGTGCGCGGCCGGCATCCACCAGGAGCTCACCGGCCGCGAGAACATCTTCCTCGTACGGCATCGCTCCTCGGCCTCGCCCGGCGTGCAGGTCGGCGACCGCTTCGACGAGATCGTCGACGTTCGCCGAGCTCGAGGACGCCATCGACCGCCAGTCAAGTTCTATTCGACGCGGCATGCAGATGCGGCTCGGGTTCGCCGTCGCCGCGTTCCTCGAGCCCGAGTGCTCCTCGTCGACGAGGTCCTCGCGGTGGGCGACGCATCGTTCCAGCAGCGCTGCCTCGACCGGATCCGCAAGGTGCTGAGCCAGGGGACGACGCTCGTGTTCGTCTCCCACGACCTCGCCGCGGTGGAGACGATGTGCCGGGACGCGGTCTGGCTGAACAACGGCGTCGTGGCCGCGCGGGAGCACGCACGAGGTCCTCGCCGAGTATCGCCACTGGGTCGACGAGGTCGCCGCCGGTGACGAGCACCTCGCGGGCGAGCTGGCGCTGACGAAGGCGGTGGTGCGGTCGGCCGACGGGGAGCCCTTCCCGCGGTCGCAGGGCCCGCTCGAGGTCTCGGTCACCGTCGAGAGCTTCGCCGCCCACGACGCCGGCCTCGTGATCGGCATCAGCGAGGGCACCGCGTCGCCCACGGTGGTGATCAAGCACAACGTGCAGCTCCAGCCCGGCCAGACCACGGTGCGGTGCACGATCCTGAACCTGCCCCTCCCCAAGGGGCGCTTCTACGTGTGGACGGGGGTGTTCGACGGCACGCGCGATCTCCTGCCCTGGCAACCGGCCGCCTCGTTCGACCTCATCGGCACCGACCTCGACTGGACCCCGCCGGGGATCGTCCGCCTGGCGCCGGTGCAGGTCGAAGCCGCGTGGGACACCGACGGCCCGGCGTGAGCCGGCCGTCGTACGGGCGCCTCCGTCCACCACGTCGGCGCCGCTGATCATGCGGATCCTGGTGGTGGCGCGGTGGGCCCCGTGGCCGGCGCGCTCCGGCGCACAGCTCCGCTCCGCGAACATGATCACCGCGCTCGCCTCCCTCGGCGAGGTCGACGTCTTCCTCCACGTCGACCCGCGCCACGAGACCGAGCTCCACGTGCCGCCCGGGCTGGCGGTGCACGCCGTCGGAGGCGCGACCCGCTCGGACCGCCCGCCGAGCCGGGTCGACCGGGCCGTGACCCTCGTGTCCGGCACTACGCCGTCCCGGATCGTGCTCCCCGCGCTCGGCCTGAGGCCGTCCGGCACCTCGACCTCGACGCGGTCCGGCGTGCGTTCGGCGCCCTGGGGCCGTCCCGCTACGACGTCGCGTGGTTCGTGCGCATCGAGTCGTGGCTGGCGCTCGGCGACCTCGTCGACGCGCCCGCCGTCGTCGACTACGACGATCTCCGTGACCGGCCCGTCGGGCCCCGGCTCCCGGACCGCTGGCCCGCGGCACCCGGGCGCGACTCGTCGGCTCGGGGCGCGGTAGGGAGCGCGGCACGGATGGCGGTGCGCACCCGGCACCGCCGGGCAGACGCCGCCGCCTGGGCGCGGATGCAGCGCCGGGTCGCGGCCGAGGTGGCGGCGGTCGTCGTGTGCAGCGAGCTCGATGCGACCCGCCTGGCCGTGCCCAACGGGCGGGTCGTGCCGAACGGCGTCGACCTCCCGGACACGCCGGTCGGTCGACCGCAGGTCGGCCACTCACCCACGATCCTCTTCCACGGATCGCTCGCCTACGAACCCAACGTCGACGCCGCCACCGTGCTCGTCCACGAGGTCCTCCCGCGCGTCCGCGCCCGGATCCGCGACGCCGTCGTCCGCCTCGCGGGCGCGGCGACGAGCGGGTGGCCCGCCTTGCCGCGATCGACGGCGTGACCGTCACCGGCCCGGTGGACGACATGGCCACCGAGCTCGTCCGGGCCGACGTGGTGGCCGTCCCCCTGCGCGAGGGTGCCGGGACGCGCATCAAGGTGCTGGAGGCGCTCGCCCACCGGATCCCGGTGGTGGCGACGAGCGTCGCGGTCGAGGGGCTCGCGGTGGAACCGGGCCGCCACCTGCTCGTTGCCGACGACCCGGACGCGTTCGCAGCCGCGTGCGTCACCCTGCTGCGCGACGAGCCGCGTCGGCGAGCGCTCGCGGAGGCGGGTGCACGGCTGGTGGGTGAGCGGTACCGCTGGGACCAGGCTCGGGCCGCGGCGGTGCAGACGGTGGCCGAGGTCGTCGACGTGCGCGCGCCGTCCCGCCCGCCGTCCCGTCGACCGTCAGCTGCCGCGCGACCACCGACGCCCGCCTGAGCGACGGGTCGCGTTGTCGGCCCACGAGTGCGCCGGCGCCCACCCCAGGGTCTCCCGGGCGCGGCTCGTGTCGACCAGTGGCAGGTGCGGCTCCGCTTCGAAGCGCGCACGATCGCGCCACGCCACCTCGGGGTGGATCTCGTCAGCCATGGCGAGCGGCACTTCCGATCCGAGTGCGTCGTCGGCCGCGATGAGGAGGCGGGCGTGGCCCCGGAAGCCACCTTCGAGGCCACAGCGGACGGCAGCGGCGACGTCACGCACGTCGATGAAGAGCCCGTACTCCCAGCGCCCACCTGAACTCCGTCGACGGGCCCACCGGCGACGCGGATCCGGCGGTGGGTAGTTGCCCGGCACCAGCACCCAGGGCATGCGGAGGCAGATCGTGGTCATCCCCGTCGTGCGGCTGACCATCGCGCACAGCTCCTCGCCGAGCTGCTTCGACGTGCCCGTAGGCCGACGTCGCGTACGTGGGATGGTCGTCGTCGATCGGGAAGTAGTCCGGCGGGCGGCGACCCCGGAACACGCCCAGGGAGTTCACGCTGCTGGCGAACACGACCCGATCGATGTCCTGATCGGCGGCGGCAGAGAGCACGTTCCACGTCCCGCCGACGTTGGTGGCCATGATCTGGGTCGCGGGCGCGTCCTCATTGAGTGCAGCCAGGTGCACCACTGCCTCGACCCCGGTGACGGCGCGGGCGACCGCCGCCTCGTCGCACACGTCGGAGCCGTCGCCGAGATCGAAGGGCGCGACCTCGTGCCCGGTGCGGAGCAAATCCTCGACCACCGCGTGACCCACGCAGCCGGCCGAGCCCGTGACCAGGACCCTCATGATGGGGTCATCTTGACAGGGTCGCGTCCGGAGGCGCTCGCCGGGCTCAGCGCTTCGCCGGGGTCGTGATCTCGGCGAGTTGCTGCTGCAGCACCTTGTCGGTGAGGCCCTGGATCACGTGGCTGCGGATGACACCGTCGGGCTTGATGAAGAACGTCTGCGGCAGCGCGGTCGACGCCGTAGCCGCGCAGACGGCCTCGTCGCGGTCGAACCCGTTCGGCCAGTCGGCGCGCTGCTCCTCGGCGAACTTCTGGGCGTCGCACTCGACGAGTCGCGGGTGTCGACGCCGAGCATCACGTACGTCGCCCTTCGCCGCGAGCCTCGTTGCGGAACAGCGGGAACTCCTTGCGGCACGGCGTGCACCACGACGCCCAGAAGTTGAGCACGACCGGCCTGCCCCGGAAGTCGGACAGCTTCACGGTCCCGCCGTCGAGCGTCGTGGCAGCGTGAAGTCGGGTGCGACGCTCGCCGACCTTCGGCCGACGAGGACCTTCGGGACTGACGTGCGGCCGACGAGCCGTCGTCGCCCCGGATCCGGCGACGACGACCGCGGTGACCACGCCGACCACGAGCACGACGACGACCGCGATGCCGGCCAGGATCCACCGAGCCCGGCGGGACGGCCGACGGCGGCGTCAGACGGCCCTGAGGGGGGCGTCAGACGGAGCGGAGGAGGGTGTCGACGGCAACGGCGGCGAAGAGGAGCGCGAGGTACGTGTTCGAGTAGGTGAACAACCGTATGGCCTGCGCGGGCGTGGTGTCGCGCGCCAGCCGGATCGCCTGGCCGATGAACAGCACACCGAGCACCGCCGCCGTGACCACGTAGACCACGCCGACCTCGTCGGTGACGAACGGCAGCACGAACGTGGTCGCGACGACCACGAACGAGTAGACGACGATCTGGCGCACCGCGGTGGGGATGCCCTTGGCCACGGGGAGCATCGGGATGCCCGCGGCCTTGTAGTCGTCGAAGTACTTGAGCGACAGCGCCCAGAAGTGCGGCGGGGTCCAGAAGAACACGATGGCGAAGAGGACCCACGCGGGAGCGGCGAGGCTGCCGGTGACCGCAGCCCAGCCGACGAGCACCGGCACCGCGCCGGCGGCGCCACCGATGACGATGTTCTGGGGGCTCCGGGGCTTGAGCCAGATCGTGTAGACGAACACGTAGAACAACATCGCGCTGACCGCGAGCGACGCCGAGAGCAGGTTCACCGTCGACCAGAGCAGCGCGAAGGCCAAGGCCTCGAGCACCAGTCCGAACACGAGGGCGCCTTCGGGCTTGACGTCGCCGTGGGGGAGCGGCCGGTGCGCGGTGCGGCGCATCATCTGGTCGCGGTCGCGCTCGATCCAGCAGTTGATGGTGTTGGCCCCGCCCGCGGCCAGCGCGCCACCGACGAGCACTTCGATGATCAAGCTGAGCGACGGCATCTCGCCGGCGGCGAGGATCATGGCCGGCAGCGTGGTGACGAGCAGGAGCTCGATCACCCGCGGCTTCGTGAGGTGGAAGTAGGCGAGCGCGGTGTGGAGCGCCCGACGGGTCCACGACTGCGGCGCCGCGACCTCGGCCCGGGCCTGGACCACGAGCGGCGTCGTGTTGCGCCCGGCTACCTCCGAGGTCTCGGCCACTCGGCGGAATCTAGCCGCAGGGCCGAAGCGTCCACGAAGCCGACCGGTAACCTCCGCACATGGCTCCCTCCGCCGCCGAGCGTGACGACGCCAAGCACTCGATCCGCATGACCGCCGACCGGTTGCTCGTGCTGCCGTCCGACGACGCCGGCGACCGCAAGAGCCGTGGCGGCATCCTCATCCCGGCGACCGCCAACCTCAACCGGCGCCTCGCCTGGGCCGAGGTGGTCGCGGTCGGTCCGACGGTCCGCAACCTCGAGGCGAGCGACCGGGTGCTCTTCGCGCCCGACGCGGGCTTCGAGGTGGAGATCCGGGGCGAGGAGTACCTCATCCTGCGCGAACGCGACATCCACGCGGTGGCGTCGGCCCGCGAAGACGGGCAGACGGGTCTGTACCTCTAGCACCCTCGCTCGGTTCGCTCGCTCCGTCTAGCGCCGCGCTTCTTCTTGCCGATGGTCACGGGTACCGCAGCGGGATGGGCGACCGGCGCGAACGACGTCGCCCGTCGGCTGTCGAGATACTCGGCGACCTGCCCGTAGAGCTTCTTGCCGAGCATCTTGCGCAATTCGACCGCCATCGACTCGTAGACCGGGCCGGGTGCCGACGAACGCCTCGGGCGCCTCGGTGCACCACCAGGCGAAGTCCTCGCCGCCTTCGCCCCAGCCGTCGCGTCCGAACTCGGTGAGCCGGGAGATCACGCTGCCGTCGTCCTGCTCGTCGTCGATGCGTCGGAGCGGCACCTGCCAGCACACCTCGGGCTTGTACTCGCTGAAGTGCTTGCCGGTGTTCATCGCGTGCAGGTGCAGCGCGCACCCGGGGCCGGCCTCGAAGCCGGGCCGATTGAGGAAGATGCAGGCGTCGTCGACCACCGTGGTCTTCCACTCGGTGGGACCGGGCTCGTCGCCGGGTTCGGGGACGACCTTCTCGTAGATGCCCCGCTTGCGACCGCGCTTGGCGAACTGCCACTCGTCGGCGCTCAGGGTCTTGGCCACCTTGGCCACGTGGTCGCGGTCGGCCTTGTCGGTGAAGTGGGCGCCGTACGTGCAGCAGCCGTGCACCTTCTCGGGCGTCGGTTCGGTCCAGATGCCCTGGCACCCGCAGCCGAAGATGCACTCCCACGACGACAGCAGGAAGGTCACGTCGATCTGCCACGTGCGACCGTCGTCGACGGGATCGGCGAACGCCACCCATTCGCGCGCGGCCTTGGTGGCGACCGCCTGGTGATTGCCGCGATGGTTGCCGTTGCCGTTGCTGCGTCCCTTGGCCATCAGGGCATGAGCGTACGCGACGGCCGTCGTAGTCTCGTGCACATCGACGACACGCACGCGCTCCTCACCGACCTGCAACAGGCACTGGGTCCCGACAACGCGCGCGCCGAGCCGCTCGAGCTCGCGCTGTACTCGCGCGACGCGGGCGTCGCCCGCGGCCGTGCCGCGGTGGTCTGCTTCCCGCGCTCGGGCGACGACGTCGCGAGCGCGGTGCGGATCGCGGCACGACACGACCGCCCCTTCGTGACCCGCGGGAGCGGCACCGGACTCGCCGGCGGTGCGACACCGGTCGACGATCCCGTCGTCATCGTCACCACCCGGCTGAACCGCGTGCTCGAGGTCGACGCCGACGAGCGCGTGGCGTGGGTGGAACCCGGCGTGCTCAACCTCGACCTGAGCCGGGAGGTCGCCCACCTCGGACTGCACTACGCACCCGATCCGTCGTCGCAACAGGCGTGCACCATCGGCGGCAACGTCGCCACCAACGCCGGCGGTCCGCACTGCCTGGCGTCGGGCGTCACCGCCACCCACGTGCTCGCCATCGACGTCGTGCTGGCCGACGGCTCCGTGGCCCGTCTCGGAGGGCTCGAACCCGACCAGCCCGGCTACGACCTCCGCGGCTGCTTCGTGGGGTCCGAGGGCACGATGGGCATCGCCACGCGCATCGCGGTGCGCCTGACGCCGGACCCGCCGGTGGTGCGCACGATGCTGCTCGACTTCACGTCGATCGAGGACGCCGCCGCCACCGTGAGCGGCATCATCGCCGCCGGGATCGTGCCCGCCGCGCTCGAGATGATGGACGCGGAGATCACCCGCGCGGTCGAGGACTACGTGGGCGCCGGCTTCCCGCGCGACGCGGCGGCGGTGCTCCTCGTCGAGGTCGACGGTCTCGAGGGGGGCGTCGCCCACCAGGTCGACGCGGTGTCGCGCGTCGGACGCGAGCACGGCGCGCGGACGGTGCGGGTCGCGGCCGACGAAGCCGAGCGCGCGCTGCTCTGGAAGGGACGCAAGTCGGCGTTCGGCGCCATCGCCCGGATCGCGCCCGACTACTACCTGCACGACGCGGTGGTGCCCCGCACGAAGTTGGTCGAGGTGCTGCGCCAGGTGTACGCCATCGCGGCCGAGCAGCGCCTGACGATGATGAACGTCTTCCACGCCGGCGACGGCAACCTGCACCCGCTCATCGTGTTCGACGCACGGGAGCCCGGCGTGTGGGAGCGCGTGCACCAGGCCGGCGACGAGATCCTCGCGGCGTGCGTCGCCGCCGGGGGAGTGCTGTCGGGAGAGCACGGCATCGGGCTCGAGAAGCGCGAGGCGATGCCGCTCATCTTCAGCCCCGACGACCTCGACGCCCAGGCCCGGCTCCGCGACGCGTTCGATCCGTCCGGCCGGGCCAATCCGCAGAAGATCCTGCCCCGCGGGAGCCGCTGCGGCGAGCTGCAGCGCGTCCCCGAAGGGGCGTGGATCTGATGGTCGCGGTCACCGCGATCGACGAGCTGTGCGAGGTCGTCGCAGCTGCGGGTGTGATCGCGCCGGTGGGTGCGCAGACGCACTGGGAGGTCGGTGGTCCGGCGCCGACCGGTCCCGACGTGGTGCACGTCTCGGCGCCCGACGGTGTCGTCACCTACGACCCCGCCGACCTCACCGTCACCGTGGGCGCGGGCACGACCTGCGCCGAGCTGACCGAGATCCTCGGCGAGGCCGGCCAGGAGTGCGCCCTCGACCCGCGCGACGCACGCGCCGACCGTGGGCGGCGTGCTCGCCACCGGTCTGTCCGGCCACCGACGCCTGCGGCTCGGGCCGCTGCGCGATCGGGTGCTCGAGGTGCGATTCGTGACCGCCGACGGCCGCGTGGTGAAGGCGGGCGGACCGACGGTGAAGAACGTCAGCGGCTACGACCTGCCCCGGCTGCTGGTCGGTTCGCTCGGCACCATCGGCGTCATCGTGCAGGTCACCTTGCGGTGCCAGCCGCGACCGGCCACGTCGGAGTGGTTCACCACCGACGCCGACCCCGTTGCCGCGCGACGCGCGCTCTACCGACCGTCGTGCATCGCGTGGGACGGCACCACGACCCACGTGCTCCTCGAGGGTGTCGCGGCCGATGTCGACGCCGAGCGCAACCGGCTCGGCGCGCCCGCGGCCCGCGCCGCGGCTCCGGCGTGGCCCGACGGTCCCCACCGCGCCCGGATCTCGGTGCGTCCGTCGGTGCTGCGAGCGGTCACGCCCGACCTCGACGCCGCCGGCGTGCGCTGGCTGGCCGAGGTCGGAGTGGGCACCGTGCACGTGGCTGCCGACCACGAGCGCGCGCTGGCGCAGGCACGCGCGGCCGCGACCGGCGCGGGCGGCTGGATGCTGCGCGAAGCGGGCGCGCCCGGTCTCGACGGCTTCGGCGTCGGGCTGCCCAACGCGCGGCTGGGCGAGCGCGTCCGAGCGGCGTTCGACCCCACGGGGAAGTGCTCACCCGGGCGCCTCCCTCGGACCTCCACCACGGTCGACGGCGACGATGACTGACCTGCACGCGCCGCCGCCCGTGCGCGAACGGGCCGGCATCCTCCCGGTCGACGAGGACGAACTGGTGGCGTGCGTGAGCTGCGGTCTCTGCCTCCCGCACTGCCCGACGTACCGCGTGTCGGGGCTCGAACGGCTCTCGCCGCGCGGACGCATCGCCGCGATGCGGGCGGTCGAGCTCGAGGGCGCACCGCTCGACGACGCGTTCCGCGACACCATCGAGACGTGCGTCCAGTGCCTCGGGTGTGAGGCTGCATGCCCGTCGACGGTGCCGTTCGGTCACCTCGTCGAGGGCGCCAACGCCGCCCTGGTCGAGCACCCCGCACCCACGACGGAGATCGGAAGCTCGTCGCGCCGCATCGGCGAATGGTTCGCGTACCGGCTCGTGCTGCCGCACCACGCCGTGCTCGTCGCGCTCACGTGGGTGCTGCTCGTCGCGCAGCGGCTCCGGCTCGTGCCGCAGCGCTTCGGCCTCCCGCGGCTCTCGGCCGCATCGCTCCGCACCCCGCTCGTCGCCGACACCGACTCCACGGCGGACGGCCCGATCGACGCGTACCTGTTCCCGGGTTGCGTGATGGACGCGTGGCAGCGCGACGTGCACCGCGCCGCGCTCCGCGTGATGCGCGCCTCCGGCGCGCGCGTCGGCCTCCCCGGTCGCGGCGGTGACTGCTGCGGCGCGCTCCACACCCACGGCGGCCGCGTGAGCGCAGCGCGCACGCTGGCGAAGCGGGTCATCGCCTCGATGCCGGGCGACGCGCCGGTCGTGGTCGACAGCGCCGGCTGCGGCGCGGCGATGAAGGACTACGGACGGCTCGTCGGCACACCGGCCGCCCACGCGTTCGCGGCGCGCGTGATGGACTTCTCGGAGTGGGTCGCCGCGCACGGTCCGCCACCGCTGCGCGACACCGGCGCGACGGTCGTGGTGCAGGACCCGTGCCACCTCCGCCACGTGCAGAAGGCGCAGGGTGCGGTGCGCACCGTGCTCGCCCCGGCCTACCGCATGGAGGAGACCGCCGACGACGGCCTGTGCTGCGGCGCCGGTGGCGCGTACTCGGTGCGCGAGCCCGAGCTGTCGGGGCAGATCCGCGACCGGAAGGTCGCCGCGCTGCGGGCCGCCCACCGTGACGCGGACACGCCGCTGGTCGTCGTTTCCGCCAACCCCGGGTGCGCGATGCACCTCCAGGCCGCGGGCCTCACCGTCCGCCACCCCGCCGAGCTGCTCGCCGACGCCCTGACCACTCCCACCGAACCCGTGGAGCCACCGCATGCGTGACGCCGAACCCATCGTCGAGCGACTGGTGTCGATCGAAGCCGATCTCCGCGACCTCGCGTACGAGCGGCTGCGGGCCGCGGCCGAGGACGGCGACACCGACGCGCTGGCCGAGGAGAAGAAGGTCTTGCAGGCCCGGCGGGCGATCGAGAAGGCGATCGTCGCCCTCGGGGGAGCCCCCGACTACGACTGACCCACGCCGAACATCTCGAGGTTGACCCTCGCATACGTACGCGAACTTCGAGATGCTCGTTAGAGCTGCGACGGGTCGAGCTCGGCCGCGCGCCGGGCCATCTCCTCCTCGGAGACGTCCTCGACGTGGCTGGCCACGTTCCACCGGTGACCCCACGGGTCGACGAACTGGCCCGAGCGGTCGCCGTAGAACTGCGTCTCCATCCCGCGGGTGACGGTGGCGCCCCGCGCGACCGCCTTCTCGAACACCGCGTCGGCGTCCTCGACGTAGACGTGCACCGTCACCGGGGTGCCGCCGATGGTCAGCGGCGAGAGGAAGCCGTGGTCGGGGAACTCGTCGGCCAGCATGACCATGCCGGTGCCGATCTCGAGCTCGGCGTGCCCGATGTTGTCGGGGGAGTCACCGGGCATCCGCATGCGCTCGGTCGCGCCCAGCACGTCCTTGTAGAACTCGATCGCGTCGGCCGCGCCGCGGCAGCACAGATACGGCGAGACGCGCGGGTAGCCCGCCGGGATCGGATCGACAGCCATGGGAACCTCCAGGGGTTGCAACGTGAACGTCAGGGGACGACGTAGCCGCCGTCGACGGCGAGGGCGTGCCCGAGCACGAACGACGCGTCGTCGGAACAGAGCCACAGCACTGCGTTGGCGATCTCTTCGGGGGTGCCGATGCGCCCGATCGGGTGGAGGGCCACCAGCTGCTCTTCGAGCCCGGGCAGCTCCGTCGCCGCCTCGACCATCGGCGTGCGCACCGTGCCCGGGCACACCGCGTTCACGCGCACGCCCTGGCGCCCGTACTCCAGCGCGGCGGCCTTGGTGAGGCCGAGCACGCCGTGCTTCGACGACACGTACGGCGACTGCCCCGGGTAGCCGACCAGGCCAGCACCGGACGCGGTGTTCACGATCGCACCGCCGGTCTCGAGCAGGTGCGGGAGCTCGTACTTCATGCAGAGGTACACGCCGCGCAGCATGACCCCCTGGACGCGGTCCCACTCGTCCTCGGGGAGGTCGGCGACGTCGTGCTGCGCAGCCGCGACTCCCGCGTTGTTGTGCGCGTAGTCGAGTCGGCCGAACTGGACGATCGCGGCCGCGACCATCTTCCGGACCGATTCGGTCGACGCCACGTCGACGTGCACGAAGCGCGCGTTCGCGCCCGCGAGCTCCACCGTCTCGCGCCCGGAGACCTGGTCGACGTCGGCCACGATCACCGACGCGCCGGCGCGTGCGAACGCCAGCGCGGAGGCACGCCCGATGCCCGCACCGGCGCCCGTGACGAGCGCGACCCGATCGGCGAAGTCGTAGGTGACCTGGCTCATGGCACCCTCATGGTCGTCTCACGGATCAGGCCGGTCGTTGAGGCGGTCGATGAGCATGCGCAGGCGCGACCAACCGTGGCGGTCGAAGCGGAACGCGATGCGGGCGAGTTCGACGTGGTCGTCGTCGGCGATCTCCTGCGCGGTCGCCTCCACGACCTCCATCGCGCCGCGCACGACGATGTCGGCGAACTCCTCGTTGAGCGCGGCGAGTTGCTCGGGCGACGGTGCCGTTCGGAGGCGCAGGACCAGCCGGCCCTTCACGAACCGCTGCGAGTGGTAGTTCCGGTAGAAGCCGAGGATCTCGTCGACCGCGGCCTGCGCGTCGTCGGTCACCAGGAAGAGGTGGTCGTCCTCCAGCGACACGTACCCGTGGCCTTCCAACTCGCGCGCCACGAACGCACCCCAGTGCTCCCAGTAGGTGCCCCCGGGGACGTCGAGCATGATCACCGGCGCCGGTTGCGCCTTGCCCGTCTGCAGCAGCGTGAGCAGCTCGAACGCCTCGTCGAGGGTGCCGTAGCCGCCGGGCAGGAGCACGAACGCGTCGCGACTCCTTGATGAACTCCAGCTTCCGGGTGAAGAAGTAGCGGAAGTTCATGAGCTTGGGGTCGTCGGCGAGGAACTGGGTCGTCGTGGTCTCGAACGGCAGGACGATGCTCACGCCGAAGGCGTTCTCCGCGCCGGCACCCTCGATGCCCGCTTCCATGATCCCGGGACCGGCGCCGGTGACGACCATCCAGTCGAGCTCCGCCATCGCCGCCGCGAAGTCGCGGGTCTGCGCGGTAGAGCGGGTCCTCGGGCTGCGTGCGCGCCGACCCGAAGATCGCGACCTTGGGCGCGGCACGGTAGGGCGCGAACACGGAGAACGCGTGGCGCATCTCCTTCAGCGCGGCGTTGGCGATCTTGAGGTCACCGCGGTCGGCGCCGTCGCGCGCCAGGCGCAGCGCCGACGCCACGAGCTCGAAGATCAGGTCGGCGTCGCCGGGCTCGCTGACCTGCTCGACCAGCGCCGCGATCTCGGCGTCGAGCGCGTCGTCGCCGGTGCGGTAGCGCGGGAGCTTCATCTCCCGCAGGCTATTGAGTTCGCGGTCAGCGGTGCAGCAGTGGGACGGCGAGCGCCGCCAACGACGTGTCCGGACGGGCGCCGAGGTGGCTGATGACCTCGCCGGCGGCGAGCGCGCCGAGCTTCGCCGCGGTGCCCAGGTCGTAGCCGTGGGTGAGGCCGAAGAGGAACCCCGCCGCGAACTGGTCGCCGGCGCCGGTGGTGTCGACGACCTCACCGACGCGGGTGGCGTCGATCACGTGCACTTCGTCGCGCGTCACGATCACCGCGCCCCGTTCACTGCGCGTCAATGCGGCGATCTCGCAGTGGTGCTGCACGTGCTGGAGCGCGTCGTCGAAGTCGTCGACCTCGTAGAGCGACGTGATCTCGGCTTCGTTGGCGAACAGCACGTCGACGTCGGACTCGACCAGGTCGAGGAACTCGTCGCGGTGGCGGTCGACGCAGAAGGAATCGGACAGCGAGAACGCGACCCGGTTGCCGACCTCGTGCGCGGTGCGCGCCGCCAGCCGGTAGGCGTCCTTGGCCTCGGGCTCGTCCCAGAGGTAGCCCTCGAGGTAGAGCACCTGCGCACGCGTCACGAGATCGCGGTCGACGTCGTCGGGGCCGAGCTTCGCCGAGGCGCCGAGGTAGGTGTTCATGGTGCGCTGCGCGTCGGGCGTGACCATGATGAGGCAGCGACCGGTGGGATCGCCGCCGACCGCGGGCTTGGCGACGAACTCGACGCCGGCGGCGCGGATGTCGTGACCGAACACCGCGCCGAGCTCGTCGTCGGCGACGCGACCGATGAAGCCGGCCGATCCGCCGAGCGAGGCGACGCCCACCAGCGTGTTCGCGGCCGACCCGCCGGAGATCTCGACCGCAGGACCCATCGCCGCGTACAGGTGCTCGGCCCGCTTGGTGTCGATGAGCTCCATCGCGCCCGGGGTGAGCCCCTGCTCGGTCAGGAACTCGGGGCTCTCGTGGCTGAGGACGTCGACCAGCGCGTTCCCGATGGCGACGACGTCGAGTCGACTCACAGCGATCCGATCACGATGGGCGGTTCACGAGCGCGTTGGCGTTCTTCACGCCACCGAAGCTCACGGGGACGGACGATGCCGCGGCCGCGACCCGGTCGGCCTCGACCGCCTCCGGCGGCGGCCGCAGGCGGCGACCCTCGGTGCGGGTGCGCCCGTACAGCGTGGTGCGCTGCTCGAGCGGACGCCCGAGCGGCTCGACGATGGCCTGGAGCTCCGACTCGTCGAGCTCCTGGCCGTGGCTGGCACCCGCGGCACGCGAGATGTTCTCGTCCATCAGCGTGCCGCCGAGGTCGTTGCACCCGGCCTGCAGCGCCTGCCGCGCGCCGCGCACGCCGGTCTTGACCCACGACACCTGCACGTTGTCGATCCAGCCGCGGTACGCGATGCGACCCACCGCGTGCATCAGCAGGACCTCACGCATGGTGGGACCCATCCGCGCCTTCTTCTGCAGGAAGATCGGCGTGGCCATGTGCACGAACGGCAGCGGCACGAACTCGGTGAAGCCGCCGGTCTCCTTCTGCACCGCTCGGGTGCGCACGAGGTGGCGGGCAACGTGCTCGGGCCGTTCGACGCTGCCGAACATGATCGTGATGTTGGAGCGCAACCCGACCGAGTGCGCGGTGCGGTGGGCGTCGAGCCACTCCTCGGTGTCGATCTTGTCGGGGCAGATGATCGCCCGCACCTCGTCGTCGAGGATCTCGGCCGCGGTGCCGGGCAGCGTCGCCAGACCGGCGTCCTTGGCCAGCACCAGGTAGTCGCGCAGCGGCATGTCGAGGCGGCGCGCTCCCTCGGTGACCTCGAGCGCGGTGAAGCCGTGCACGTGGATCTGCGGCGCGACCTCCTTCACCGCGCGCGCCACCGAGAGGTAGTAGTTGCCGTCGAAGCTGGGATGGATCCCGCCCTGCAGGCACACCTCGGTGGCACCGCAGTCGACCGCCTCGAGCACGCGCCGCTGGATCTCCTCGAGGTCGAGGAGGTAGGGCGTGCCGCGCAGGTTGAGGGACAGCGGGCCCTTCGAGAACGCGCAGAACTTGCACTTGAAGGTGCACACGTTGGTGTAGTTGATGTTGCGGTTGCGCACGAACGTCACCGGGTCGCCCACCGCGTCGATGCGCAACTGGTCGGCCACGGCCGCGACCTCGAGGAAGTCGGGACCACGCGCTTCGAGCAGGGTGACGATCTCGTCGACGCCCACCTCTTCACCCGCGAGCACGCCGTCGAGCACCTCGCCGACCGGCGTGCGCGCCCGGGCGGTCCACCCCGCGGGCGGCGCGGCGGGGAGCAACAGGGGAGGCGCGACGTCGCCGCCGGCCGACCACGCGTCGTCGCGCGCGAGCCCTTCGAGGTCGGATGCACACCGCACCGCGAACCGCACGTCGTCGTGCAACCAGCGGTCGCCGTCGCGCACGTACTCGGGGTACACGGTGAGGCGCGGCGCCAGCGTGTGGCCGGTGGCCTCGGTGGCGTCGCGCAGCTGCTCGAGCGCGGGCCAGGGCCGCTCCGGGTTCACGTGGTCGGGGGTGACGGGCGAGACGCCGCCCCAGTCGTCGATGCCGGCGGCGACGAGCGCGGCGAGGTCGTCGGCGTCGGACAGGTTCGGGGGCGCCTGCAGGTGGATCGACGGGTCGAGCACCAGGCGAGCGGCGGCGATGGTCCAGAGGAATTCGTCGGGCGGGCACGCGGGCGACCGCCACATCGACGTGCCGGTCTTGGGCAGGAAGTTCTGGACGATCACCTCCTGCACGTGACCGTGACGCTCGTGCGCCGCCTGGATGGCGAGCAGCGCGTCGAGGCGTTCCTGGCGGGTCTCGCCGATGCCCACGAGGATGCCGGTGGTGAACGGCACCCGGGCCCGACCCGCGGCCTCGAGCGTGGCCAGGCGGCGGGCGGCGGTCTTGTCGGGCGCACCCGCGTGCGGCCCGCCGGGCTCGCCCAGGCGATCGGCGAGCGTCTCGATCATCATCCCCTGCGACGGCGACACCGCCCGCAGCCGGGTGAGCTCGTCCTCGGTGAGCGCACCGGCGTTGGCGTGGGGGAGCAGGCCGGTCTCGGCCAGCACCGCCGCGGCGGCGGCCACCAGGTAGTCGACGGTGGACGTGTAGCCGCGCGCCGCGAGCCACGCGGCGGCGTCGGGGTAGCGGTCCTCGGGAGCCTCGCCCAGCGTGAACAGCGCTTCGTGGCAGCCGAGCTCGGCGCCGCGGCGCGCGATCGCCAGCACCTCGTCGAGCTCGAGGTACGGCGACACGAGATGTGCCGGGGGCTTGGCGAAGGTGCAGTAGCCGCACTTGTCGCGGCACAGCATCGTCAGGGGGATGAACACCTTCGGCGAGAACGTGATGCGCACGCCGTGCGCGGCGTCGCGTCGGGCGGCCGCGCGCGCCATGACGTCGGCGAGCGGGGCGTCGAGCAACGTGGTGACGTCGACGGGCGGGTCGACGATCGAGTCGACGGTCGCGGCCATGAAACGGAGGCTACCCCTCAGAACGACGCCATCAGAAGGGCAGTGGCCGGGTGAGGTGCTCGACCGCGTCGCCGCCGGCGGCACCCGCGCCCCAACCGCCCGTGAACGCGGCGTCGGTCTGCTCGCGTCGGTGGGTGATCAGCCACTTCCCGTCGACGGGGGCGAACTCGTCGAGGTACCGACCCCAGTGGTCGAGGCCGTGCACGGTGAGGAAGAGGTAGTACGAGCGCGCCTTCGCCTGGCTCTCGCTCAGCACGTCGATCTGCGTGGTCGCGGTGAAGTGGCGGATGAACGGGACCCGACCCGCGCGAGCCATTCCTGGGTCGGCGTCATCACGACCGACTCCTCGCTGTCGTCTCCCGCCGGTCGGCCGCGGTCGGCCACCGACGACATGAACGCGTGGATGGCGTCGCGGCCCACGTAGCGACCGCTGCCGGTCTCCATGATCCCGTCGGGTGCGAACACCTCGACCATCTGGTCGATGCGGCCGCTGTCGCCGTTGGCGTTGTAGCGGGCGATGCAGTCGCGGATGCTCTCGCGGGCGACCAGTTCCCAGACTTCCATGGAGTTCCTCCTCAGCCCTGTGCCGCAGGATCCACGAGCCAGAGCACGCGTTCGGCGGTCACGCGCGACGCGGGCAGGTCGTCGCCCGCCTGGATGCGAGTGAAGGCATCGCGCTTGTCCTCGCCGGCCACGGTGAACACCACGAGTCGCGAGCGCTGCAGCGCGGGGTACGTGAACGTGAGTCGTGGGTGGGGATGGAGGGCGTCGCCATTGGTCACCACCAACCGGTCGGTGACGGTGAGCGCGGCCGATCCCGGGAACA
Source organism: uncultured Actinomycetes bacterium (assembly GCA_963697125.1). GTDB lineage: Bacteria > Actinomycetota > Acidimicrobiia > IMCC26256 > DASPTH01 > DASUAS01. Next base: position 125,534 of record CAVOMW010000011.1, on the reverse strand, counting down.
GCGACGCGGTGTGACCGTCGGGTCCGAGGCCGAGGTGCACGACGTCGATCGGCGGTGCCGCCGCGACGAGCGCGTCGTAGGCGAGGGCGGCGGCATCGGCGCCATACTTCAAGCCGGCACCCGCCCCGGTCATCGAGTGGATCGCGCGTGGGCGGGCGCCGTCGAGCAGGACTTCCCGCGCCATGCCCTCGTTGGAGTCGGGATCGGTCACGGGGACGAACCGCTCGTCGCCGAACCACACGTCGATGCCCGACCAGTCGAGCCTGCGGGTCGCGAGCGCGGCGTACGCATCCTTGGCGGTGCCACCACCGGACAGCGCGATCGACGACGGACGTGCCTCGACCACGACGTCGGCGAACGCACTGGCCACGTCGTCGACCGTCCGGATCTCCCCGTGCATGGCGGTCATGATACGGACATGGAGCGCGACACGGTGCGGGTCTACGAGGAGCGCGCCGAGGAGTGGCGCGACGCCCGGCCCGCGCGCTTCCTCGACGAGCTCCGATCGCTCACCGAGGAGCTCCCTGCCGGCGCGCCGGTCGTCGATCTCGGGTGCGGCGCCGGTCTGCACCTGCCGCACCTACCGCGCCCCGCAGTCGCGCTCGACGCCGCCTTCCCGATGCTGCAGCTGGCCCGTGAAAGCTGCGCCCGACGCGTGGCCGGTGCAGGCCGACCTGGAAGCGCTGCCCTTCCGGCGGGGCGCCCTCGGCGCCGCGTGGGCGCGGGCGAGCTACCTGCACCTCCGACCCGAGCGCCTGCCGCTCGCGCTCGCCGATCTGCACCACAGCCTCGCCGTCGGCGCACCCGCGCACCTCCTGCTGCTCGCGGGAGAGGAGTCCGGTGAGCTGCCCGACGACGACTTCGCCGGGCGATGGTTCGCGGCGTGGGACCCCGACGCCCTGCGCGACGTCGCCGTCGGCGCCGGCTTCGACGTGCGCTCGTGCACGCGTGCACCGGAGTCGCACTGGATCCACCTGCGCCTCGTACGAGCCCGCACGTTGCCCGACACCGTGGCGCCCGGCATGCGCCTGCTCGTCTGCGGACTGAACCCGTCGGTGTACTCGGCCGACGCGGGCATCGGCTTCGCACGCCCGGGCAACCGGTTCTGGCCGGCGGCGATCGCCGCGGGCCTCGTCACCACGGCGCGCGACACGCGGGCCGCGCTCGCGGCGGGGATCGGCATGACCGACCTGGTGAAGCGGGCGACACCGCGCGCCGACGAGCTCACGCGCGACGAGTACCGCGCCGGACTCGCACGCGTCGAACGAATGGTGCAGTGGCTCCAACCGGGCGCGGTCTGCTTCGTCGGCCTGGCCGGCTGGCGGGCCGCCGTCGACCGGCAGGCGGTCGCGGGAGTGCAGCCCGACGGCATCGGTGGACGACCCGCCTACGTGATGCCGAGCACCAGCGGGCTCAACGCGCGGACACCGCCGAGCGAGCTCGCCGACCACCTCCGCGCCGCCGCGCTCGCGCTCGCCGACTCTGACCATTTGGCGTGGCGAACCCGCGCATGTCGCAGGTCGACCACGCCAAATGAACGAACTCAGCCGGTGACCTCGGCGCGACGCTTCTCGATGGTGCCGAAGGCGTCGGTGAACGACGCCGCGAACGAGTCGACGCCCTCGCGCTCGAGGGTGTCGGTGACGTCGTCGATGTCGACACCGGCGGCGGCGAGGTCGGCCATCACCTGGTGGGCGCCGGCGACGTCCTCGGTGACGGTGTTCGCACGCTGGTTGCCCTCGCCGCGCTGCAACGCCTCGATCGATGCCGGGGCGAGCGTGTTGACGGTGTCGGGACCGATCAGCTCGTCGACGTAGAGGGTCGGGGAGTACGCCGGGTTCTTCGTCGACGTCGACGCCCACAGCGGGCGCTGCAACCGCGCGCCCTTCGCCGCGAGCGCGTCCCACCGCGGTCCGGAGAAGCGCTCGCGGAACAGCTCGTAGGCGAGCTTGGCGTTGGCCACCGCGGCCTTGCCGCGCAGCGGGCTGCCCTCGGGGAGGCGCCGGTCGGTCTCGGTGTCGACGCGGCTCACGAAGAACGACGCCACCGACGCCACCGTCGACGGGTCGCCGCCCGACGCGACCAGCCGCTCGAGCCCCGTGAGGTACGCCTCGATCACCTTGGCGTGGCGGTCGAGGGAGAAGATGAGCGTCACGTTGACGGTGATGCCCGCGGCGATCGTTTCCTCGATGGCGGGGATGCCCTCGAGCGTCGCGGGGATCTTGATCATGAGGTTCGGCCGGTCGACGCGCCCGTGCAGCGACCGCGCCGCGGCGATGGTGCCCTCGGTGTCGTGGGCGAGCGTCGGTGCGACCTCGAGCGACACGAACCCGTCGCCGTGATCGTGCGCCTCGTACACCGGGCGCAGCACCTCGGTGGCGGACTGGATGTCGTCGATCACGACCGCCCAGTAGGTGTCCTCGATCGAGAGGCCGTCCTTCGCGCACTTCGCCAACGCGTCGTCGTATCCCTCGCCGGCGCCGATGGCCTTGTCGAGGATGGTGGGGTTCGACGTGACGCCCCGGATGCCGTCGACCTCGACCAGCTTCGCCAGTCCGCCGCCAGTGAGCAGGGGCCGGGCGAGGTTGTCGTACCACGGGCTCTGCCCGAAGTCGTTCAGTCGTGCGATGGCGCTGGACATGGTCAGACTGCTCCGTTCTCGACCAGCGCGCGGGCGCGCGCGGCGACGTGCTCGGGGGTGAAGCCGAAGTGCTCCAGGGCGACGGGGCCGGGCGCCGACGCCCCGAAGTGGTCGATGCCGATCGTGTCGTCGGCGTAGCGCTCCCACCCGAAGGTGGCGGCGGCTTCGACCGCGAGCGTGGGCACGTCGGCGGGCAGCACCTGCTCGCGGTACTCGTCCGACTGCGCGGCGAAGAGATCCCACGACGGCATCGACACCACGCGCACCGACAGACCGTCGAGCAGGTCGAGGGCAGCGACGCAGAGCGACACCTCGGATCCGGTGCCGATGAGCACGAGGTCGAGGCCGTCGCCCTCTTCGTCGACGAGCGTGTACGCCCCGCGCGGCACACCTTCGGGGGCGCGTTCGGCGGAACCGCTGAGCACCGGCAGCTTCTGCCGGGTGAGGATCAGCGCGGTCGGGCCGGTGCCGTCGACGTGGACCCGCCACGCGTGGCTCACCTCGTTCGCGTCGGCCGGGCGGATGACGCGCAACCCGGGCATCGCGCGCATCGCCGCGAGCTGCTCGACCGGTTGGTGGGTGGGCCCGTCCTCGCCGAGGCCCACGGAGTCGTGCGTCCACACGAACAACGACTTGTAGTGCGAGAGCGCGGCGAGACGCACCGCGCCGCGCATGTAGTCGCTGAAGACGAAGAACGTGCCGCCGGCGGGCATCAGCGAGCTGACGGCCATGCCGTTCATCACGCCGCCCATCCCGTGCTCGCGGATGCCGTAGTGCACGCCGCGACCGCCGAACTCGTGCGTGGCGATCGCCGGCGCGTCGTCGAGCGCCATGCCGGTGTTGCCGGTGAGGTCGGCCGCGCCCACCACCAGACCGGGCACGACGTCGAGCACCGCGTTGACGACCTTGCCGCACGCCTGGCGGGTGGCGAGCTCCTCGCCCTCCTTCCACACCGGCAGCGACGACTCCCAACCGTCCAGCCCGCGGTTCTCGTGACACGCGTCGAGCTGGGCGGCCATCTCCGGCTCGGACGTGCTGAACGCGGCGCGGCGCTGCTCCCAGTCCTCGCGTGCCGCACGGCCGCGGGCGCCCGCGGCGCGGTAGAAGTCGACGACGTCGTCGGGGGAGTAGAAGTCCTCGTCCGGCAGCCCGAGGATCGCCTTGACCGCGGCGACCTCGTCGGCGCCGAGCGCCTCGCCGTGGGCCTTGGCGGTGTCGGTGTACTTGGGCGACGGGTACCCGATGTGGCTGCGCAGCACGACCAGGCTCGGGCGGGCCGTCTCGGCCATGGCCTCGCGGAGGCCCCGCTCGAGCGCGTCGAGGTCGTTCGCAACCTCGCCCAGCTGCACGATGTGCCAGCCGTAGGCCTCGAACCGCTCGGGCACGTTGTCGGTGTACGAGAGCTCGGTGGGACCGTCGATGGTGATGTGGTTGTCGTCGTAGACGTAGGTGAGTCGGCCGAGTCCGAGGTGCCCGGCGATCGATGCCGCCTCGTGGCTGATGCCCTCCTCGAGGTCGCCGTCGCCGCAGAACACGAACGTGTGGTGGTCGACGACCTCCTCGCCGAATCGGGCGCGGAGGTTGGCCTCGGCGAGGCCGATCCCCACCCCGTTGGCGAAGCCCTGTCCGAGCGGTCCGGTGGTGACCTCGATCCCCGGCACGTGGGTGTACTCGGGGTGGCCGGCGGTCTTCGAACCCCACTGGCGGAAGTCGCGGATGTCGTCGAGGGTGAGCCCGTAGCCGGTCAGGTAGAGCAGCGAGTAGAGCAGCATCGACGCGTGCCCGTTCGACAGGACGAACCGGTCGCGGTCGGGCCAGTCGGGCGCCGCGGCGTCGTACTTCATGATCCGGGTGAACAGCACGTGGGCGAGCGGCGCCAGCGCCATCGGCGTGCCCGGGTGACCCGAGTTGGCGCGCTGCACGGCGTCCATCGACAGCCCTCGGATCACGTCGATCCCGCGCTGCTCCAGCTCGCGCACGTCGATGTCAGTGGTTGCCATTGCGCCCCTTCGCCTGCTTCGCGCGGCTCGCGCGTGCTCTCCGTCAAGCTCCGCGAGCAAGCCTACGGGGTGGCGGCGAAGCAATCAGCGAGGAACTTCTCGAGCGGCGGGGTGACCACCGCGTCGCCGCCCCGGCCGACCGCGGAGTTGACCTCGGCGTGGGTCAGCGACCCGGCGTCGACCACCGTGACGGGAACGCCGGCGGCGCGCAGTCGGGCGACGAACGCCTCGGCGGCGCGCCGTCGGGCCGGGGTGCCGCGCTCGACGACAAGGAACCGGGGGATGCCGGTGCCGGGGGTCACGTGCTCGATCGGTGACGCCGCGGTCCAGGTCGCGGGGTCGTCCCCGAACGCGGCGCGGTAGAGCGCGTTGCCGGTGCGCGCGACGGCCGCGACGTCGTAGCCCTCGGTGTCGAGCGCGCCCGCGCACCGCAGTGTGTCGAGACCCAACCCGTGCGCACCGAGGTAGCTCGGATCGGTGGCAATGCTCGCCGTGATCTGCGCGCCCGTGGAGTGACCGAGCAGCGCGATGCGCTCGGGATCGCCGCCGTGGTCGGCGATGTGGTCGTGCACCCACGCCACCGCGGCGGCGACGTCCTCGTCGTGCGTCGGGAATCGCACCGGTGTGGCCGAAGTCGGGTCGGTGAGGCGGTAGTTCACGCTGACGACCGTGTAGCCGGCCGCGTTCCAGAGCCGCACCTTGTCGTCCATCTGGTTGCGCTTGTCACCACGCTGCCACCCGCCGCCGTGCACCCAGACCACGACCGGCGCCGGGCATCCGTGCGAGGCGGGGTAGACGTCGAGTCGCTGGTGCACATCGTCCGAGGCGTAGGCGATGTCGCGGAGCGGAGCAGAGGACTCGGGACAGCCCGACGCACCGCGCCCGGACGTCGTGGAGGTCGCGCTCGTCGCGTCGGTGCCGTCGCTCCCACTCCCGCTGGTGCCGCATGCACTCGCGCCGACGAGGAGCGCGAGCGCCGCACCGACGATCGCGGCTCGTGTCCGGACGTGCGAGGTAGGGGTCATGCCCACCAGTGCAGTACCCGTTCGTGAGCCGGTTGTGATCAGAGCCTCAGAACAACGCCAGGCTGGCGGTGAAGCCGTGCAGGAACGTCTGACCCCCGACCGGACCGATCTCGCCCGCGCAGAACGCACCCGCCACCGGCAGTGGACCGAGGAGCTGGTCGACGACGGCGGCATCGTGGTCGGGTTCGCCGAAGAAGCGGATGCCACGACCGTTGCAGGTGAAGAGGAGCGCGGCCGACGCGTCCTCACCGGCGAGCATCTCCCGCAGGTCCTCGTCGGCGGCCGCCGCGTCGCGGACGTGGAACTGCACCGTCTGGCCGACCGCGATGTCGTCGCCGACGACGAGCGCGCCGGTGTCGGGATCGCCGCCGAGCACGTTGCGCACGAGGAAGTCGCCGCGCTCGAAATCGACGCGGTGCTCGTCGACCACGATCCCCAGGTGCAGGCCGGCGCGGATCAGCGAGCGGTCCTCCTCACTGACGTCGGCCGCGGTGTCCTGCACGCGGTCGATGCCGGATCGACCCGCGAGCTCGTAGATCCGGTTGCCTTCGCCGCGCGTGATCACGTACGGCGCCCCCACCGGTCGACACCCCTGCGACACGACCGCTCGCACGGGCAGGCCGTCGACGAAGACGCCGACCGCGCCCGTCGTCACGATGCGACCGTCGAGCACGAGTCGATTGCCGCCCGGACCCCGCGCCGCCGACGCCGCGCCGCCGATCACCTGGAGCTCGGGACGGTCGTCGCGGAGGCGGCCGAGGAAGCTGTCGAGCGGGAAGCTGAACGGGTCGGCGAGGAGCAGCAGGGTGGACGGATCACCGTCGAGGTCGGGCCAGCCGGTGATCGTGGCGCCGTCGGGCGTGCGCTCCAGGTCGAGCGCGACCGGCGTGAGCGTGGCGTCGGGACACGAGACTGCGAACACCGCGACGGCGGGCGCGTCCTCCACCTCGCGGGAGCCGCCGACGACGCCGACCATGGTGGCGCCGAGCATCACCCGCGGTTCGAGCAGATCGGCGAGCGCGAAGGTGAGGTCGTCCATCGCGCCGACGAAGTGCGTCGACACGAACAGCACGAGCAGATCGGGCTCGTCTCCGGCGAAGGCGTCGAGCACCTCGCCGGCAACCTCGCCGACCGCGTGCGACGCGACCGGGTGCTGTGAGAGCGCGGCGGCGAAACGCGGCGTGGTCATCGGCTGAACCTACGGCTCTCGCCAGAGCTGGACCCGGAGTCGCACCAGTCCGAGCACGGTGCGCCCGATCCGACTCGCGATCGGGGTGCGCGCCGGCCGTCGTTCCTCGACCGTGACCGGCACCTCGGCCACCGCCAGGCCGGCGCGGTCGGCCCGCAGCACCAATTCGGTGTCGAACAGGTCGGTGCCGTTCTTGCAGCGGCGCACGATCGGCTCGACCGTCGCGCGCTGCATCCCCTTCATCCCGTGGGTGTCGGACACCGTGAGGCCGAAGCCCAGGCGCAGCACCGTCGCGAAGCCGGCGGTGATCGCGCGGCGCGGCCACGGGCGGGTGTCGCGCGTACCCGGCGCGCGCTTGGACCCGACGATGATGGCGGGGCCATCCGACGCGGCCAGGCGGGGGAGTACCACGTCGACGAACGCGGGATCGAAGTAGTCGACGTCGAACACCACCACGACGTCGCCGCGAGCGGTGAGGATCCCCTCGCGCATGGCTTCGCCGTAGTCGGCCACCGGTCGCGTGAGCACGACGACGCGGTCGTCGTCGGCCGCGAAGGTGCGCGCATCGACCAGGGTCGAATCGGTCGAACCGTTCTCGACCACCACCAACTCGAACGCCAGATCGCGGTCGCGGAGCGCGCTGACCAGCACCTTCAGGGTCTGGTCGAGGAAGCCCGCCTCGTTGAAGGCGGGCATCACCACCGACAGCTCGAGCGCGGCGTCGCGCGCCGGGAGCGGTGGGGACATGAGCGTTAGGCTACCGACCCGCTCATGGACCTTCTCACGCAGCACGCCGAGGCAAACGGTGGTCACGCGGCCGTCATCGTCGACGCCGCCGGTGGCGGGCGCCCGTCAGCGACGACCTTCGCCGAGCTCGAGGCCGACGCCAACCGCTTGGCTCGCGCGCTGCTCGATCTCGGCGGCCGGCGCGGTGATCGTGTCGCGTGGTGCGGGCCCAACTCGCTGGCCGTGATCACCACGTTCCACGCCAGCCGCAAGGTCGGGCTCACCTCCGTGCCGGTGTCGTACCGCTTCAACGCGGCCGAGATGCAGTACGTGATCGACAACTCCGACGCGACCCTCGTGATCGTCGACGCCGAGCAGGCGCCGCTGGTCGCGTCGGTGCGCGACCAGCTGCCCAAGGTGCGCGCGGTCCTGGTGTTCGGCGGCGTCGCGCCGGACGGCTGCGTCCACTGGAACGATGTCGTCGCGCCACAACTGCCGACGCCGCCCGAGGTGCCCGACGACCCCGCCGCCGGCGCGGCCGGGGCGACGATGATCTACACGTCCGGCACCACCGGGAAGCCGAAGGGTGCGATGCGCACCGGCACCGATGCGAGTGCGGTCGCCGCGCTCGATGCAGGCGGTGCACCTGCTCGACGGCCCGTCGGTGCACCTCACCACCGGTCCGCTCTACCACTCGGGCCCGCTCTCGTTCGCGCTGTTCGCGCACGCGCTCGGCGGCACCATCGTGGTGCTGCGCAAGTTCGACCCCAGCGCATGGTTGCGCCTCGTGAAGGAGCACCGGGTCACCGACACGTTCAGCGCGCCCACGCAGCTGAAGCGGATCGTCACCCTCCCGCCGGGCGAGCTCGCCCGCGCCGACCTGTCGTCGATGCGCACGCTCATCGCCAACGCGGCACCGGTGCCGTACTCGCTCAAGCAGGAGTTCATCGAGAAGCTGGGCGACGGCTACCTCTACGAGGTCTACGGCTCCACCGAGCTCGGTGTCGTGACCGTGCTCCCGCCCGAGGACCAGCTGCGCAAGCCGGGATCGTGCGGCAAGACGTACGGGCCCATCGACGTGCGCATCGTGCGCGACGACGGCACCGACGCGCCGACCGGCGAGCGCGGCGAGCTCTTCATCCGTTCGACGCTCGAGATGGACGGCTACCACCACACCGACGAGCAGCTCACGCAGCACGGCGCGGAGTGGAAGTCGGTCGGTGACGTCGCGTACCTCGACGACGAGGGCTACCTCTACATCTGCGATCGCAAGAAGGACATGATCATCTCGGGTGGGGTGAACATCTACCCGGCCGAGATCGAGTCGGTGATCCACGAGCACCCCGGCATCCTCGACGTCGCGGTGTTCGGCATCCCCGACGACGAGTGGGGCGAACGCGTGCACGCGATCGTGCAGGCCAAGCCGGGTGTCACGCTCGACCTCGACGAGCTGCGCGCGTTCGTCGACGAGCGCCTCGGCGGCTACAAGCGACCGCGGGCCTACGAGGTGCGCGACGAGCTGCCGCGCACCGAGTCGGGCAAGCTGCTCAAGCGCGTGTTGCGCGACGAGTTCTGGAGCGGACGCGAGACCGCCGTCTGATGCGAGGTCGCACACTGGTGGCCGGCGTCCTGCTGGTCGCCGCAGTCGTCGCGCTGGTGGTGGCGTTCACCACCGGCGGGTCCGGGAGCAACGCCGAAGCGCAGGCCGCTCCGGGCGTCGCCACGCCGCTGTGGTCGGTTCGCCGCGTGCCGGAGCCGGTGGTGGAAGCCGTGGGCACGATGCGCCTGCAGCAGGCGCTCGACGCTGCGGCACCGGGGAACGGCTCCTGCTTCGTGGTGGCGGCCGGGAACCGAACGCTCGCGAGCCACAACGCGGACACCCCCCTCACTGGCGCTTCGACACAGAAGCTCCTGACCGCCGCCGCGGCACTGTCGATCCTGGGCCCGGACACGACCTTCGAGACTCGCGTCGTCGCCAACCAGGATCCGACCGACGGCAGTGTGGATCGGGTCTGGCTCGTGGGTGGTGGCGATCCGGTGCTGACCACGAACGACTACCTGTCGTTCCTCAAGTCGCAGCCGGAATCCCGCAACGACGTCACGACCAGCCTCGAGGCACTCGCCGACGCCATCGTCGCCAAGGGGGTTCGCCAGATCCCGGGAGGCGTCATGGGTGACGACTCCCGCTACGACCAGGAGCGCTACCGCCCCGCCCTCCCGCAGGAGGATCGCGACGACGGCCAGGTCGGGCCGATGAGCGCGCTGACGGTGAACGACGGGTTCAGCACCTGGGCGCGATTCTCCAAGCAGGGAGTCCCGAACCCTCCGAACTACGCGGCGTCCGAGCTGACCGACCTCCTCCAGGCGCGAGGCGTCCAGGTCGGCCGTTCGGGCACCGGCACCGCGCCGCAGGACAGCCGCGAGATCGCGAAGATCACGTCGCCGCCGCTGCACGACATCGTCGCGTCGATGCTCACGTCCAGCGACAACCTCACCGCCGAGCTCCTGGTGAAGGAGATGGGACTCCGAGCGGCCAAGGAGGGCAGCACCGCAGCTGGTCTCGGAGTCTTGAGCGCCAAGCTCAAGGAGCTGGGCGTCCCGATCGCGGATGGCTCGCTCACCGACGGATCCGGACTGGACCACGCCGACCACGTGACCTGCAACGAGCTCGACGCCGCGCTCCGACTCATCGGCCGTCCTGAGTTCGCCGGGCTCGATGCCGGCCTTCCCGTCGCCGGACAGACCGGCACGCTCACCGGCGAGTTCCTCGGATCACCGATCGTCGGGAAGCTGCGCGCGAAGACCGGCACCCTCACGGACGTCACCGGTCTCGCCGGAGTCGTCGACGTCGGTCGCCGCCTGACCTTCGTGTACCTCGACAACGGTGACTTCAGCCGAGCCCAGGGCGACGCCGACCACGTGAACGTCGGCAACATCATCGGCCGCTACCCGGATTCGCCGCCGGTCGACGCTCTCGTGCCCCCGCCGCAGTAGGGTTCGGACCTCGATGGAACCCACCACCCCGTCGTCCCCGTCCTCGCCGACGGCACCGACCACCCCGACCGTGCCGAGCGCGCCCGGCGCGCCCAGCGCGCCGACGGCCCCTTCCTCGTCGACGACCACGCCATCGTCCCCGAAGCGACCACCGCCGTTGCCGCAGCTCGTCACCGAGCTGCGCGAGATGGTCGTCCAGTACCTCCGCGAGCAGACGCTCGTCCCGATCCAGAAGCTCGGCCGCTACATCGGCTTCGGGGTGCTCGGGTCGCTGCTGCTCGGCTTCGGCGTGGTCTTCCTCGGCACCGCAGGCCTGCGGGCGCTGCAGACCGAGACCGGCGACACGTTCTCCGGCGACTGGTCGTGGGTGCCCTACCTGATCATGTTCGTGGTGCTGCTGTTCGGTGCCGGCCTGGTGTGGCTGGCGCGGACGGCGCGCCGCGCCGAGAAGGAGTACGGATGAGTCCCGGTCCCGGTCCCGACAAGCCGGTCACGCGTGCCGACATCGAGGCCAAGCTCGCGCAGATCAAGGGCGTCACCGACGACACCACCGAGGTCGCCGAAGGCGCCGCCAAGACCGGCCTGATCTTCGCCGGTGTCGGGGTCGTCGTCGTCGCGTTCCTCCTCGGCCGCCGGCGTGGGCACAAGAAGAGCACCATCGTCGAAGTCCGTCGCCTCTAGCCCATGGCCCGCAGCAGCGATGCCTTCATCGCCGTCGGCGCGGCCGCGTCCGCGGCGCGCGTCGTCCGGAAGGACTTCACCTCCCGCCTGGTCGCACGGGTCGGTTCGACCGCGCTCCGCAAGGGGATGCACAGCAAGAACCGCGCCTGGTTCTACGTCGCCGCCGGCGCGACCGGCCTGCGTCTGCTGCACAAGTACACGGGCCGCACCGAGGACATCTTCACGATGAAGCTCAAGCCCGGCGAGCGACTCGAGATTCGCGAGATCCGCCGCACGAAGTAGGCCGGTAGCCTTCCTCGGGTGAAGGTGCTGCTGCGCAACCCCAAACGCGAGGTCGAGGTCGACGGCCCGATCACCGTGCACGCGTTGCTGCAGCGGTTCGAATTGAGCCCCGAGACGGTGCTGGTGATCGTCGGCGACGAGCTGGTCACGCACGACCGCAAGCTCGCCGACGACGCCTCGGTCGAGATCCGACCTGTCATCAGTGGCGGAGGCGAAGCTCGATGAAGTGCCGCGTGTGCAAGGCCCCGGCGGTGATCGACGTCCGGCGGCACAACGCCGCGTTCTGCAAAGAGCACTTCGTGCACCACTGCGACGAGCAGGTGCGGCGCGCCATCCACTCGCACCGCATGCTCGAACCGGGGGAGCGCGTGCTCGTCGCGGTCTCCGGCGGCAAGGACTCGCTCGCGCTCTGGGAGATCCTCGTGCGCCTCGGCTACGAGGCCGACGGCCTCTACCTCGGTCTCGGCATCGGCGACTACTCCGACGAGTCCGGCGTGTACACGCGCGAGTTCGCGGCCCGGCTCGGCCGGCCGCTGATCGAGGTCGACCTGGCCGCCGACGAGGGCTACACCATCCCCCAAGCGGCCGCGGCGACACGACGCTCACCGTGCGGCTCGTGCGGGCTCTCGAAGCGCCACCTCTTCAACTCGGTCGCCATCGAGCGCGGCTACGACGTCGTCGCCACCGGCCACAACCTCGACGACGAAGCCGCGGTGCTGCTCGGCAACGTGCTCCGCTGGGAGGTCGGCTACCTCGGTCGTCAGCACCCGGTGCTGCCGGCCGCGCCCGGCTTCGTGCGCAAGGTCAAGCCGCTCGTGCGGCTGGGCGAGCGCGAGACCGCTGCGTACTGCGTGCTGCAGGGCATCGACTACCAGGTCGAGGAGTGCCCGATGGCGGCGGGCAACCGGCACCTCGGCTACAAGGAGGTGCTCAACGCCCTCGAAGACCGCTCGCCGGGATCGAAGGCGGCGTTCCTCTTCGGGTTCCTCGAGCGTGGGCACGAACGCTTCGCCGGCGACGCCGAGCACGAACGCGACGAGCTGGGGGAGTGCACCGTGTGCGGGTCGCCCACCCCCGGCACCGTCTGCGCGTTCTGCCGTCTGCGTTCGCAGGTGGGCGCGATCAGCATCGACCCCCCGACCCTCGCGCCGGGACTCACCTGATGGCACGGGCGTTCGCTGCGGGCGACCGGGCGCTCCTGGTCGACGCCAAGCGCCGTCGCCACCTGATCACCCTCGCCGACGGCGGGGAGTTCCACACCCACGCCGGTGTGCTCGCGCACGACGACATCATCGGTCAGGACGACGGCGTGACCGTGCGCACCACCCGCAACGCGCGCCTCACCGCGGTGCGGCCGACGCTCGCCGAGTACGTGCTCGAGATGCCGCGCGGCGCGCAGGTGATCTACCCCAAGGATCTCGGCCCGATCATGATCCTGGCCGACGTGTTCCCCGGCGCGCGCAGTGCTCGAGTCGGGCGTCGGTTCCGGCGCGCTCACGCTCGCGCTGCTGCGCGCGGTCGGGCGAGCACGGGCGCGTCACCGGCTACGAGATCCGCGACGACTTCGCCCGTCGCGCGGCACCAACGTCGAGGGGTTCCTCGGCCCTGACGTCCCGCTCGACATCGAGGTCCGCGACGTCTACGACGGCATCGGCCTCGACGACCTCGACCGCATCCTCCTCGACCTCCCCGAACCGTGGCGGGTCGTCAAGCACGCCGAGCAGGCGCTGCACCCGGGCGGGATCATGCTGTCGTACCTGCCCACGATCGGTCAGGTCGTCCCGCCTGCACGAGGAGCTCGCCGACTCACCGTTCGGGATGATCGAGACGCTCGAGGTGCTGCAACGCACCTGGCACGTCGACGGCCAGTCGGTGCGGCCCGACCACCGCATGGTGGCGCACACCGGATTCCTCACCCACGCGCGTTTGCTGGCGCCGGCCACCTGACGCGCCGCGGGCTTGAACTTCCTCGATCTCGTCGTCGTCGCGGTCGCCGCCGGGGCCGGCTGGATCGGGTACCGGATGGGCTTCGTGCGCCGGGCCACGTCGTGGGCCGGACTCGGGGTCGGCCTGGTGGTCGGTGTGCTGCTCGTGCCCGACGTCGCCGACGCGTTGCGTGGCTCACCGCCGCGCACCCGTCTGCTGGCGTCGCTCGCCTTCGTGGTGGTGGTCGCGGCGGTCGCGCAGACCGTCGGCGCCGCGATCGGGAGCTCGCTCTCCACGCGCCTCGGGCGCGCGCCGGGCGCGCTCCGTCAGGGCGATCGCGTCGCGGGTGGCGCGCTCGGCGTCGCCGGCATCCTCGTCCTGATGTGGCTGCTCATCCCCGCGTTGGCGAACTCGCCGGGATGGACGGCCCGCGCCGTGCGCGACAGCGCGGTGGCACGCCTGATCGATCGCGTCGCACCGGCCCCTCCGTCGGAGTCGGAGACGCTCGGACGACTCGTCGGCGACCAGAGCTTCCCCGAGGTGTTCGACACCCTCTCGTCACCCGACGCCGGCACCCCGCCCGCCGACGGCATCCCCGCGGAAGCGGCGAACCGCGTCACCAAGTCGACGCTCCTCGTCGAGGGGCAGGCGTGTGATCGCATCCAGGAGGGCACCGGATTCGTCGCCGGCCCCAACCTCGTGGTCACGAACGCCCACGTCGTCGCGGGCGAGCACAACACCCGCGTCACCACGAGCGACGGCCGTCGCCTCGACGCCGACGTGATCGCGTTCGACCCCAACCGCGACCTGGCGATCCTGCGCGTGCCCGGGCTCGCGCTCCCGGCACTCGAGCTGGGGGAGGGCCACGTCGACGACCGCGGCGCGCTCTTCGGGCACCCGGGCGGCGGTCCGCTGCGCCAGGCGCCGGTGCGCATCGCCGAGCAGATCGTGGCCCGCGGCACCGACATCACCCACGCCCACCCGACCGAGCGGGACGTGTTCGTGCTCGCCGCGGTCACCGCACCGGGCGACTCCGGGGGCCCGATCGTCGACGCCAACGGCCACGTGCTCGGCGTCATGTTCGCCTACGACATCAGCCGCCAGAGCACGGCCTACGCGCTCACCCGCACCGAGCTCGATCCCGTGCTGGGTGGCGTGCTCGCGACCGGCACCACGGCTCCCGTCTCCACCGGCGACTGCCTCGCCGACTGACGACCTCCCACAGCGCCTCCCAAAAAGAAGACGACCCGGGCGGGTGCCCGGGTCGCTCAGGAGGAACGGTGTTGCTGGTAGGTGGGGAGCGAGAACGTTGTCAGTCGACCTCGATGAAGATGCACTCGCCGGGGCACTCCTCGGCACTCTCGATGGTCGCCTCTTCCATGCCCGCGGGCACGTTGGCGAGACCGTCGGCGCCGCCCGGGTCGCTGAAGACCTTGTCGCCTTCCTTGACGTAGGCGAGGCCGTCGTCGAGGAGAGTGAACACGGACGGTGCGATCTCTTCGCAGAGACCATCACCGGTGCAGAGGTCTTGATCGATCCAGACCTTCATCGCAGCGTCGAGTCCTTTGCGCTGGGGGACGAAACTCATCCCAGCGTAGTCACCGCGACCTGATTTCTCAAGCCAAGACGAGAGAAATCGTCAGCAGCACCAGACCACGATCACGTCGGATCGAGCGCCCAGAGGAAAGTACACGTCGTCGCCATTAGCGCAGCCGCACACGCCCCGTTGGCGGTACCTCGCCGCACATCGTCCCGAGAGGAACGTCGTAACAGTTGCCGTCGAGCGGCGAGCGCACGGTGGAGCTTGTCCGTAGTGAGGGCGCACCGAGCTGCCACTGCCCGCAACCACTTGGGAGCGAGACGTAGCAGAAGCCAGCATTGTTGTTCTCGCAATTGTGCATCGTCGGGTAGGAAGGTGGCGGATTCACATTCAGCGTGTGGCCGTTGAATGTGTTCCCGATGCCGCACTGCCCGTTACCACCGTCGGCAGACCAGGTCCCGGTCCCGTTGGACCACTTGGCCCGGTAGTAGTTCACACAGGGTCCGGAGCCAGCCGCAGCGGGACTCGTCAGTGAGTCGACGATCATCGGCGCCGTCCATGCGGCAGCACCGGCGGCGGCCGCGCCCTTGATCAGCGTACGACGATCAACACCAGCCGAGCCTGCCATTTATCCGCCTCCTGCCAGGGCCCTGCCATGGACCTCGATCGTCACTGAGAGTAGCCGAGCGGCCAGCGCCACGTGACCGCCCGGGCGAGGGCACGTCAGGAGCCCGATCGGAGCTTGCGAGCCAGATAGCCCGCTTGGGCTCGAAGGCCACTCCTTCCGTGCTGTTGCGCGTACTCGGGATCAGTTGCGAGATAGCCGCGTAGGTACCGCCAGCGGTTGGCCCAGCCGTCCATGAGACGCAGATACGCGAGCTCCTCGGCGACGGGCCGGCGGCCTGCGCCCAGATAGGCCCGGTCGACCAGTCTGTCGCGCGGCGAACCGGAAGTTGAAGGGCGGCTGCCCAGGTGGCATCGACATCCAGTTGGGCCGCCTCGTAGGCATCGACCACCACGCGCTCGACCAGCGACCGCACCCGCCACCGCTCCGCCCGCGCAGCACGTCACCGGCAAGGTGCGATCGCCGGTCCGCCATCAGGAGCACGTCGGCGATGCTCGAGTGCCGTCAGCTGACTCCACGGGAGCTCACCATATGGATGGCCGCGTGGATCAACCGGTCGATCTCGTCGAGTGACCGAAGCTCCACGCCCACGATCTCGAAGGGGGTCGCGCGGTCGAGCAGCTCACTCGTCGGCACCAGGATCCCGAGGGCGCGGTGGCCGATCCGCTCGTGCAAGTCGGGCTGGACCGCGCTCGAACGCGAAGGTCACGGCATGCGTGTGCACCTCATGGCCTCTCGGAAGCACGTATCCCAGCACCCATCCTTCCCGCGCAAGCATCGCCGTGGCGCGAGGCAGGTCAGCGGGGTCGATCAACACGTCGATGTCGACGAACTCCCGCCACGCAGGGTCCGGATAGTCGACATGAGCCGTCGCCGCGCCTTTGAGTACGCCGAAACGGATACCGAACGCCGAATTCCGCGGTGATCGAAAGCAGATGGTGCTCGAGCCGCACACTGCGTTCCAGTGCCTTCTGTTGGAGCCACCAGATCTGCTCGCGTTGGTCGTCGTCGAGGTCAGTCGCCACGTTAGCGACGATCTGATGGAGCAACGGCGTGACGCGCTGTACACCCGCGTCGCTCACCCAGTGGTCCCATGTGGCACGGTCCGGGACGGCGGGGCCGGGGCGATTCACCACGACGCGCAGCAGCGCGGCTCGTCGATCAGCTCGTTCAATGAGATCCTCGTCGCCGAGTAGTCCGAGGATCTCGGTTCGGGCCGCGATCCGATCTTCGTCGGCCACTTCGGGAAACACCATCGCGAGACACCGGTCGATCTCACCCTCGGTGGTCCAGCGTTCCAGCTGCTGCCACACGACTGCCGCGGTCGCTTCCATCGCTACGGCGCCCATCGCGAGGACGTGCGGCGATCAGCATGTCAGCCAGCGTCCGCGTCGGCACGCGCCGGTGCCGCAGGCACGCTATTCCCGAGGCGTTCCCAAATTCATCGGCTCGGGCACGCCCATCGACGCACGATAGACCCCGGTCGAGCTCACGAACCTCGGGCCGGCAATCGGTGAACGTCCAAAGGAGGTCCGATCACCACGTATTCTCTTGCAGCATGACCAGTGATCGGGGCACGGGTTCAGCACCCGACGCTTCGCAATGGGAGCTTTCGTCTTCACCGTCACGACGTCCGTCACCGACGACCGTGATCTGATCGAGTCGCTGTTCCGCGACATGCCTGAACCCGGCCCATCCGAGACTCAGATCGCGGAATACACGATCCTTCGCAGCGGCGCCGACGGGAGTGCATGGACGGTTGTGGGACCGTTGCTCGACGAGGTCATGCTCTCCAACCTCGAGTCCGTGCTGAGCCTGCTCATGGGCGCAGTCAACCGCTGTGGCCTCGACGCCGAGCCGGAGCATTTGCACCTGCATGCGGCTCTCGCAACGAAGGAAGGGCGAGCGGTGGTCATCGCCGCCGAAGCGCACACTGGCAAGACCACGACCGTGGCGCATCTAGCGGCCCACGGCTGGGGCTTCGTGACCGACGAAAACGTGCGCTTGTCGCCGGGGGCAGCAGAGGTCACCGGCCTCTCCAAGCCGCTCTCGTTCAAGCCGGGTGGACTCGGACTCGTCCAGCACCTCGAACCCTGGCTGATCCCGCCGATCGACGACGGGCCCGAGGACTTTCGGTTCGTCCCGATCAGCGCCAGCGGCGCAACTGTGGTCGAGGGCGGCACACCCCACGTCGTCGTGCTCCTGCGGCGTCCTCCCTTCGCGACCCCGGGGAGCGGTCCCAACGCCCACCGCCTCCACCCGGCCGACGCCGTGCTTCGCGTTGATGCGCGACGCCTTCGACGCGGAACGGTACGGCCCGACCCGCGCCGCGTCTGGCCGAGTTGGCAGCGGTGAGCCACTGCTACGAGCTCACCGTCGGCACGCCGACCGAGACCGTTGACCTCATCGAAGGCTGGCCAGTCTCGATCCGGTCGAGCCGATGGCGGTCACGGTCCTCCCTCCGAGTACCGCGTTCAGCCGTGGCGTCGTCTCGCTGATGCTCGACGACCGGGTCGTCGTCAACGACACCGTCTCAGGCCGTATCCTCGCCCTCGACGCCGGCGGGGCGCGGGTGTGGCGACAGCTCGGCGGTCAATCGGCGGGCGAAGCCAGCATCGACATCGACGGTCCGGTCATCGGACAGTTCGTCACCCAGCTACGCGAGCTCGGCCTCGTGGTCGGTGCTGCGTGATGAGCGCTTACCCGAACACAGATGGTGAGGTCGCCGTCGACCTGCTCGGCCTCGTCCCCGAGCTCACCGCGGATTTCGTTCGCCGCGACTTCGGCGCCGAGTCGGTCGTGTGGTCGCCGACGGCCGCGGCGCCGACCGCGCTCGACCCTGTCGCGACCGTGATGCTCGACGTCATCGATGGCGTCGCGTTCGATCGGCGACCTCGCCGTCGACGTGCACGAGGTCGTCCGTGTCTCCCTCTCGGACGCGCAGCGTCAGGTGGCTCGGATCGTCGAGCAATTCGGCTACTCCGGCCTGCTGACCTCGTCAGACCACACCTCGACCGACGGTCACGTCGTGGAAGGGCGGGACATGTTCGTGAGCCCCTCGACTCCGTCCGCGGAGAACGCGGCCCGGCTCGGCACCGTGTCGCTCACCCTTCGGTTCGGGGACAGAGCAGTCCGCGTTCGCGTGCGACTCGCGGCGGGGCGCACGCCGCTTGTCGGCCGCGTTGGCCGATCACCTCGCCGAGACCGACGAGGATGCCCCACTCGGATTCATCTTCACCGCCCCCCAGGGATTGCAGCGCCATCATCGACTCGAGGACCGCGCCGGATTCGTGCTCAGCAATGCACGCGGGCTCGACTCGGGGTTGCACGCCCTTGCCAGCCATCTCACGGCATTTCTGCCACCGGAACCGGGCACCGTGCGCATCCAAGCGGAGTCGTTGCGGGCGACCGGACGACCGTGTGCCTCTCGCCGCTCGTCTACGTTCCACCGATCGCCGACGCCGATCTTTCCCGCGCCGGGCTACGCCTCATCGATCGCCTCGCGCTCGATATTGACATCAGCAGCGGGCGCGTCGCCGAAGCCCGACATCCCCTGGCCGGCGCTCGCGGCGCTACGGCCCGATCCGCTGCACGTCGGTCCGGGCGGCACGCGGAATGTCGACGCCGTCGTGTCCTCGCCGGCGCCGGGTCTGCGCCAATAAGTCAGGCAACCGCGGTGGCACGATCGCCGAGCACGCACTGCACGGTTCAGCAGACGACCTGCTCGACGCCGGCACGCCTCACCGCAGGGGCCCAGTTGTCCTCGTCATCGCCCGAATCGCTCATCGGACACCTGACCGGGTCGAGCTGACGATTCGACGGGGGTGGCCAGATGGCGAGCCGTCCGTACGCTACAAGCAGTTTTGGGGCACGCCGATCGTATTGCACTTTCCGCGTAGATGTTCGTGAAGATCGAGCCATTCGGCAAAGAAGCAGCCCGCAGGGTTCGGGCGGAGGAACTGGAAGCATTGCGTGTCGATCACGGCCGAGCCTCCTGAGGGACCACCGATGCCGGTGATCGTCCCCGTTCCGGATGAGAAAAGGGAGGAAGTCAGGTCGCCGTCCTAGCACGGGATTCCAAATGTGCCAGATCTCCACGTGGGTCGTGCACTGGAGGTTGGGGATGGTCCACGTCAGGGTCGGCTTCTAGAGTACGCGGCGACATCGCAACACGTCCCGTTGGCGAAGCTGGTGGGGGGATGTTGAAGCCGGAGACAGTCACACCCAGGTGTTGGTACCTGAACTGTCCTCCGACACAGCCCACGGACAGGTCAGTGTTGTCACACTGGTTCCCGATGGTCACGGTGATGATGCCAGTGCATCCGGCTTGGGTGGCATACGCCGGGGTGCCACCCAGCGACGTGATGGAGGCACCGGACCACACGGCGATGCCAACGCCCGCGGCTGCGCCCGCCTTCAAGTGCGTTGCGCCGCGAGAAGCTTCCCTTCACGCCTTCGTCCGCCGGTGGCCTAGACGCTTCGGCAGGTTCCTTCGAGAAATCGCTCATGTTGTCGCGTCCTCCGACCGCAAATTGGCGCCGCCTGTTGCGTTGTGTGGTCCCTGGAGTCCGCTGCGCCCTGCCAACGCTACGCTCCGCGGTCGATGACTGGAAGTTACACCACCTTCCGTCGATCGTGAACGAGCATCTCGCTGCCAGTGAACGCAGGCCGCTGCAGCAGGGCCACAGCAGTCGTTCCCGGCGATGCTCACCTAGGCGATCACGTCCCGATTACGGCACGAGTGTGATAATCAGCAGCACCAGGATCCGACGACGTGTCTAGGCCCCGAGTGGTCGTTGGAGCGTGACCCGAAGCATGCGCACGGCTGCCGTCTCCCGTCCCGGATCCGCCGGAGATCAAAAGGTGTAGGCGCCGAGCATCACGATGGTCGTGACTGCAGACCACGGCTCGAAGAAATCGCGCGAGGTGTACGCCGATCACGATCTCCGCGTAAGGGACGAGCTGTGCAATCGGGCGCGAAACGTCCATATCCGCTGCTTGCTTGAGCCACGCCGCGCCCTCCAACAGCTTCAGTACGCCCCGCCGGGACTCGAGAGCGAGGCCGACGACGATCCCGGCGAGGATTCCCAGCACATCCACGGAAGCCCAGAGTCTCAGGCGAGAGCGGGTGCCGATCGACGCCGCTCGCGTCGCGCGTAGCGGGCATCGACTTGTCCTGGCGTCGTGCTCAGCAGCAGTCCGGCCGCAGCGCACATACTCGGTCGAAGGAACGCTGCATGAGCGGTGCACTCTACGCGCCTGCGAGCGAAGCCCGGCGACCGATGCGGCTCACCTCGAACCCGCTCACGACCGAGTGATGCTCGTGCGTGCGAAATTCCGGAATGCGCAGGAGCAGCGGGGAGCCAGCCTCGTAACCAGGGCTAACGTCAGTGCCTATGGCAAGCCGCCAGAAGTCTCGGCCCAAACGTGATCGGAAACGCATCCCGGTGCGAGCCGCGGTCGACGGCTCGGAGCTGTGTCTTCAGTGTGGGCTCTGCTGCGACGGCACGCTGTTCCCCGCGCCAAACTGGCTGAGGGCGAGCAGGCATTCGCCGAGTCGTTGGGGCTGGTGGTCGAGGCAAACCCAGATGGCGGCTCACCCTGCAACTTCCGTGCCGGAAATCATCGACGAATGCTGCTCCCTCTGCACGTCGTCCCGCGACCGACGCTGTGCGCGGCTACCGCTGCGACCAGCTCAACGAGGATGTGGCTGGGACGAAGCGTCTCGACGAGGTGCTCCCGGTCGTGCAGCTCACTCGCTCCCTGGCCCGCGAGCTCGAGGTGAGATGGGATCCCAGTCGGAGAGTACACCCGCCGCACGCTCCGGCGGTACCTCACCGAGCTCGAGCCCCGGATGGTTGCGGCTGCGCCGGACGTGCCTGGGAACTCGTGCGCATCCACGTCGCGTTCAGCAGCTTAACCTCTTGAGAGTGAAGTACTTTCGCTACGCACCGTTGCCCATCGAGGCGCAGACTGCCGCGGTGGCGGAGCAGGTGGCCGCAGGAGGTGTAGCGGGCGTCGGCTGACCGGAGTTCCACGGGCGGTGAAGCGGGAGTGGGAATACCGGACGCGGCATGCGGCCGGCCCGCGCCCCACGCGGGGCAGCTCCTCATCGTCGGTGCTGAAGACCCACCGAATGTCGCTGACGTGCGTCGCGAGGTGGGAGGACAGCCACTCCACCTCGGCACGTTGTGTCCGCGTGCCGCCCCAGGTGACGAGCGGCAGGAGGACGGCGAGCCGCTGCGATGGCGACACGGGTCTGGCTGGGTAGGGCTCGCCGCCGACGACGATCACAGACGTGATCTCGTAGCGGCCCGGGCGCACGGCCTCGTCGCGTCCTGGAAGGTAGGCCGTGTCCATTCCCACGACGCCGACGGGGTCCAGTGGGATCCACGGTGGGCTCACCACCGCCGTGACGTCGTCGCCGTCGATGAGCGCTGCCGGTTCGTCGACCACCTGCCAGCCGATCCTTGCGAGGTGCCGGCCAGCGAGATCGAGCATCTCGCGGTAGGCACCGCCTACCAGAACCACTTCGCCCTTCTTCCCAACGAGCAACTACACGTTCGAGGCGAATGGTGCCCTCGGGTGCGGGGAGAAACCACTCCGAGATCGAGCGAGCGTCGCAGCAAAACTCGCCCACAGCGACGCGCTGCGGAACACGAGGTCGTCGTCGCGATCGAGGAAGCACAAGCCGGCGATACGCCGCTGGTCGGGAGCCACGAGGAGCGACAACCTCGGCGTCGCCCGATCTCCATCGACGACAATGGGTGCCAGCGCTCCCGCGCAGCAGAGCGAGCACGGCAGGATCGTTGCTGCGAAGCCCGACCAGCTCGCCGCCGATCTGCACCGCCAGCATCCCCTCGTCGGCCGAGCTGAAAGTCGGACTCGCCGAGAGGTCGAGGCGACCGCCAGGCTTCGTTCCAAGAATCGCGGTTCGCATGCTGGCCAGCGTCGTAGACCATGCCCCGAAGGCAGACCAGGTCGCTCACCGCGGCGGTCACATCTGCCAAGCATGGCTCTCGAGCGGGACGCTGAAGCTCTCCGCCAGGTCGGCGGCGATCTCGCCCACGGTCGACTCGCCGTCGAGACATGCTCCAGATCAGCGCAGTGCATCGCGTTGACGGCCACCCAAGCCGTGCGATCCGGGTAGTAAAGCACGGCCTCGGACTCGACCTCGACCGTCTCGACTACAGGATCGGCCACGCCGACTCAAATACCCGCATCGACCGCCTGTACCTCAGGATGACCGAAGAATAGCGTCGAAGGCCATGCACAAGGCACGTTAGGCCCTTGCGCTTGCGACATCTTCTGCCACGCTTCGTGGCCCGCGGGCACATCGGGCAGCGTGAGGGTGGCGATGAGCACGCTGGAGCTGGGGCACGAGCCGGAGCACGGCGCCGACGGGCCCGGCCCCGCCGATGCCCAGACAGGTACCTTCGACGCCCTCGGCCACCGATTCAGCGTGGCGTCCGAAGATGTCCGCACGATCGCTCTGGTCGAGGAGGCCTTCGCCGTGTTCGCGGTGTGTGGTCCGCCCAGTTGCTGGTACCACGTACGCCGCCACGCGGACTCCATCGAGGTCGGGTCGAAGACGACGACACTGGGCGTGGTCACCGACCGTGCCGATGTGCTCTCGCTGTTGCGCGTGCACGTGCAACGTGCGGCGATCACGGCGGCTGACGGTGACCTCGTGCTCCGAGCCGGCGGCGTGGAGCTCGACGGACGCACCTTCGTCATCGGCGGAGAGACCGGTTGCGGTGTCAGCACGCTCGTTGCCGCGCTCGTGGGTGAGGGCTGCAGCTACATGAGCGATGACGCGATTCCGGTCGAGATGCGTTCGGGGAAGGTCCGCGCGTTCCCGCAACCGATCCTCCTCGATGATCGGTCGCTCGACCTCCTCCCCGAGATCACCGCACTCCGATCAGGGCGCGAACCGTGCGTGCGGTCGACGTTTCGTGGCGATGCGGCCGGCGAAATCGCCGCGTCGCAACCGTGGCGCGTGACGTCTCCGTCGTGCTGTTCCCTGAACGCGACGATTCAGGGATCACGATGCTGGAGTCCGTCGATCACGACGACGCCATCGTGCGCCTCGCCGAGCACGCCTACAACTTCCCGGGGCACGAGCAGGATGCCATCGAAGCGATCCACTGGCTGGTGCGGGGTGCGCGGGCGTTCTCCGTGGTGGGTGGTGATCCCCACGCCGCCGCGCGGGCCGTCATCGACACCGCTCGCCTTCGTGATTTGATCGCCCGAGCCAGTTCACAGTCCGGTCATCGAATGTGCCCCGATCCCGGGAAACCCTCGGTGTAGTGTCCGACGCCAGGCAATCTCCGACCCCCAGGAGGTGATCGCATGGCTTCCGAGCACGACCGGCGTCTGGCCGAGTACGAGCGCCAGGTCGACGACCTCCAGGGTCAGCTCAAGGGTCTCGAGGAAGAGGTCGTGGTGCTCCGGCGCCGCCTCCAGGACGCCCCCAAGCGCGTCCGCACCCTCGAGGAGAAGATCCTCGAGACCAAGGGCCAGCTCCAGCAGGCCGTCTCCCAGAACGAGCGGCTCTCCGCCACCCTCCGCGAGGCGCGCGAGCACATCGCCGCGCTCCGCGAGGAGGTCGAGAAGCTCACGATGCCCCCGTCCGCCTACGGCACCTTCCTCGGCGCCAACGACGACGGCACCGTCGACATCTTCACCGCCGGCCGCAAGATGCGCGTGTCGGTGCACCCCGAGGTCGACGTCGAGTCGATGGTGCGCGGCCAGGAGGTCGCGCTCAACGAGTCGCTCAACGTCGTCCTCGTGCGCGGCACCGAGGTGTCGGGCGAGGTCGTCATCCTCAAGGAGCTGCTCGAGGGCAAGGACCGGGCGCTGATCGTCGGCCGCGCCGACGAAGAGCGCGTCTGCGAGTTGGGCGCGACGCTGCTCGGCGAGAAGCTGCGCGCCGGCGACCACCTCCTCATGGACGGCCGCTCCGGCCTCCTGGTCGAGCGCATCCCGCGTCCCGAGGTCGAGGAACTGGTCCTCGAAGAGGTCCCCGACGTCACCTACGACGACGTCGGCGGCCTCGACGACCAGATCGACGCGATCAAGGACGCGGTCGAGCTCCCGTACCTCTACTCCGAGCTCTTCCACGAGCACGAGCTGCAGCCGCCGAAGGGCATCCTGCTCTACGGCCCTCCGGGCTGCGGCAAGACGCTCATCGCCAAGGCGGTCGCCAACTCGCTCGCCCAGCGCGTGAGCGAGAAGACCGGCAACTCCGGCGCCCGCTCCTTCTTCCTCAACATCAAGGGCCCCGAGCTCCTCAACAAGTACGTGGGGGAGACCGAGCGCCAGATCCGCCTCATCTTCCAGCGGGCGCGGGAGAAGTCGGAAGAGGGCTACCCGGTCATCGTGTTCTTCGACGAGATGGACTCCCTGTTCCGCACCCGCGGCACCGGGATCTCCTCCGACATCGAGAGCACGATCGTGCCGCAGCTGCTCGCCGAGATCGACGGCGTCGAGA
The DNA here is from genome assembly GCA_963697125.1 of uncultured Actinomycetes bacterium. Lineage (GTDB taxonomy): Bacteria > Actinomycetota > Acidimicrobiia > IMCC26256 > DASPTH01 > DASUAS01. The sequence continues at coordinate 100,412 of CAVOMW010000011.1, read as the reverse complement.
GCCTGAAGAACGTCATCGTGATCGGTGCGTCGAACCGCGAGGACCTCATCGACCCCGCGATCCTGCGTCCGGGTCGCCTCGACGTGAAGATCAAGATCGAGCGCCCCGACGAGGAGAGCGCGGCCAAGATCTTCCGCCAGTACCTCACCTCCAACCTGCCGATCGCCGACGCCGAGACCGGGCAAGCACGGCGGCGCCCGAGAAGGCGGTCGAGGGGATGATCGTCGGCGGCGGTCGACCGGATGTACGCCATCGACGACGACCAACCGGTTCCTCGAGGTCACCTACCAGAACGGCGACAAGGAGATCCTCTACTTCAAGGACTTCTCCTCCGGCGCCATGATCGAGAACATCGTCCGGCGGGCGAAGAAGCTCTCGATCAAGCGTCAGATCGAGTCAGGGGAGAAGGGCATCGACACCCAGGACCTCCTCGACTCGATCCGCCAGGAGTTCCGCGAGCACGAGGACCTGCCGAACACGACCAACCCCGACGACTGGGCGAAGATCTCCGGGAAGAAGGGCGAACGCATCGTGTTCGTGCGCACGATCCTGGCCGAGGGCGACGAGCCCCACGGCGGACGCCAGATCGAGCGGGTCAGACCGGCCAGTACCTCTAGACCTGGCCGGTCCGTTCCCACCCTGCCCAGATCGATCAGGTGCAGACGAACTCGAAGTACATGTAGTCGCAGTCCGCCGTCTTGGTGTGGTTCGGGTTGATCTGCGTGGGGTCCGGGATCACGGCCGTCTTCGGGATCGACACGGTGTTCAGTCCCACGGTGACCGGATAGGAGATGCAGTACCGTTGTCGTTGAAGTCGTAGTTGCCGACCGCGGTGTACGTTGGTCTGCGCCGGTGGAACGTGCAGTTGTCGGCCAGCGTGATCGACGTAGTCGGTGCGTCGTGATCTGGAACGTCTTGCCGGAACTTGTCGGTGTGACCGTGTGCCCCCGGTGCAGACCCAGGTGTAGCCGCCGCCGGGTCGGTGCAGACCGAGCTGTCAGGAGAGTTGCCGCCCGTCTCGATCTTGGTGTCGCTGTTGCAGCCGGGCGACGGCGTTGTAGCAGTCGCCCGGCTCGTACCCAGACGTGCCGTGCCTCGCCCGAGAGCTTCATGTAGTAGCTGGTTGCCGGTGCATTCGATCCGGCAGCCGCCGGGCTGCTCAAGCGAGTCGATGATGACCGGCGCGGTCCATGCCGCTGCGCCGGCGACGGCGCTTGCCTTGATCATCTGACGACGGCTGAGGCCGCGCCCCTCGCTCGCACGGGACACGTCGGAATTGCCGTATTCAGTTGTCATCTGCCCACTGCCCTTTTGTCAACGCCTCTCAGCGTGAATGCCTGCCGATCACGGAGCGTAGTCGGATCTGGCCACCAGCACAACGCAGAGCGTGAGATTTTGCCTTTGGCGACTCCGTTCAGTGGGGGCGGTCGCCGGCCAGCGTGAGCCACTCGTGCACCCAGATCAGTCCGATGGCCTGGTGCAGATCCGTGTGTGCGTGGTCCGCCAGGCATCCCGCCAGCGTCGGAGGCAGCGGTGTGAGCACGGGCGCAGCATCCGTGAGTGCCGCGACTCCTCCGTCGAGGAGGAGTCGCGCATCTCGTTCGACACCGTCGGTGACGGCGCGGCCCTCGTCTTCGAGGGAGCGACGGGTGTCGGCGCAGCCGTCGAAGGTGCCGTACAGGGTGGGCACACGGCCGATTCCTCCCGCGGCGAGCTCACTCATCAACCCCTCCATCAGGACGCTGCCCCAGCCCTCGCGGTCGACGTGCCCGCCGCCGTGCTCGAGCGCGAGGTCGGCGAGTGCAGCATCGGCGCGAGCGCGGGCGTCGCTCACGGACGCGGCGGCCGCGGCGAGGTCGTGGTCGCCGCCTCGCAACGTCACCTCGAGGGCCGCGTGCAGGTGCGCGTTGCCTGCGCGCAGCAGGTCGGCGAACGAGCGTCGAGCGACACCACGCGCACCGCGAGGCCACGCGAGCGCACCGACGGCGACCGCCACACCAGCGCCGATGGCGATGTCCTGCACACGCACGAGGCCGGTCCGCCAGCCCCCGGGCACGATCACGTTGAACGTCACGACGACGAGCACGGTGAACGCGGCCTGGCCGACGACGTAGTTCACCGCGCCTGGGGTGTACCCGGCGAGAAAGGCGACGATCGGCAGGAGGATCCACAACCACACCTCGTCACCACCGATCGTCACCATCACCGCCGACGCGACACCGAAGCCGATCAGTGCGCCCAGCAGAGCCTGCAGTGCCGTCGCCCCCGTGCCGAGCGCGCTCGAGCGCAGGACCGAGAGCGCAGCGAGCACCACCCAGAAGGCGTGCTCGACCGAGGCCGTCTTCGCCACCAGCACCGCGAGCCCGAGGCCCAACCCCGCGCGAGCGGCGTTGCGCAGACGGACCGACCGCAGCGTGCAATGGGCGCGTAGCAGGGCCCAGGGGTCGGCGAACGCGACCTGGGCCGCCGAGCGCGACCGCATCGAGTCGTGCATCGCGTCGTGAGCGTCTCTCCCGATCTGCGCGGCGGCGAGCGCAAGCCTCCGGGCCGGGAACACCGCGGTGAATCGGTCGATCACGTGCGTCGCGCCTTCGCCGGTGACCGCACCCGCCGTCCAACGTTCGAGCGCATCGACATGAGCGCTGCGGGCCTGCTGCATGGCGCCGACGTCGAGTTCGGCATCGACGGCACCGGTCAGGATCTCCGCGGAGGTGTCGAGGGCGTCGGCGACGCCCGCGACGAGCGCCATGTACTCGGGCGACGGGTCGGCGTCGGTGGTCTGCTCGGCCGCCGTCGTCGCGTCCAGCAACGCAGGCAGGCGTCGGGTGAGGATCAGGAGTGCAACCAACGCCCGCTCGCGGGTGATGCTGCCGACCGGGCGGTAGACGACGCCGGCACGACGACCGAGCTCCGCATCGGCGGCGCGGAGCGCGACGAGGTCCCGCGCGTTCGCCGGCGTACGGAGTGCGGCCGCCGCCTCGTGCAGCACCTGGGCCGCGTCCTGGCGCACTCGATCTCGCTGGTGCACCGGCCACAGCAACACGGCGGCGACCCCCGAGAGGAGCACCCCTGCGATCCAACCCGTCTCGCGCGCGAGGAGATCGGCTTCGACCCCGGGGGTCATGACCGCCAAGACGATCGCGAGCGTCGCGGCGCTGCCGCCCGCGGCGAAGTAGCCGCCGAGCGCTCCGGAGAACGCGATCAGGAACGCGACGACCCCGGTCGCGACCGCGGCCGGGTAGATCGTGTCCGCGAACGCGCTCCCGAGGGCCACCAGCAGCCCCCCGATCACCGCCAGTGCCACGTAGGCGCGGAACCGTCGCGGCAGCGGACCGCCGAAGTCGGAGAAGACGAGCGCGGCGAGCGCGCCGAACGAGGCGAAGAGCGCCGCCGCGTCGTTGCCGGTCGCCACCCCCACGGCGAGCACCAACGGGAGGACGATCGCGGCGCGACCGGCCTTGCGCAGGTTGATCCGGTTGGGATCCCGGAAGTGCTCGGTGAACGCCCGCACCGGCGGATCGTACCGACCGTCTCGTGGCCGCCATCCATGGACTGAGTTGGACCGGGTCGCAAGTAGGCTGACCCCGTGGCCATCCCGAAGGTCTGCGGGATCGAGACGGAGTACGGCGTGACGCTGCGAGGCGCGGCCGACCCCAATCCCGTCCTGGCGTCGTCGATGCTCATCAACGGCTACGTCGAGCACCACAAGGTCGGCTGGGACTTCGAGGACGAGTCACCCGGCAACGACGCACGCGGCTTCGCCCGCGAAGGCGCGATGCCGCCCGAGATCGAGACGCACCTCGTCAACACCGTGCTCACCAACGGCGCGCGCTACTACGTCGACCACGCGCACCCCGAGTACTCCACGCCCGAGTGCTCCGACGCGCTCGAACTCGTCTGCGCCGACAAGGCGGGGGAGCGCATCCTCGCCCGGTCGATGCTCGCGGCCCGCCGGCTCACCGAGCCCGGGCAGGAGATCGTCGTCTACAAGAACAACTCCGACGGCAAGGGCAACTCCTACGGCACGCACGAGAACTACCTCGTCGACCGGGCGGTGCCCTTCTCGACGCTGGTGCGCAACCTGTTGCCCTGGTTCGTCAGCCGCCAGGTGTTCACCGGCGCCGGCAAGGTGGGCTCCGAGAACGGCGCCGCCGCGGTCGACTACCAGATCAGCCAGCGGGCCGACTTCTTCGAGGAAGAGGTCGGGCTCGAGACCACGCTGAAGCGCCCGATCGTGAACACGCGCGACGAGCCGCACGCCGATCCGCAGGCCTACCGCCGCCTGCACGTGATCGCGGGCGACGCCAACCTGTGCGAGGTGGCGACCTTCCTCAAGGTCGGCACCACCGCGATCGTGCTGGCGATGGTCGAGGACGGCTTCATCGAGAAGGACCTCTCGATCATCGGCCCGGTCGAACGCGATGCGCACCGTGTCGCACGACCCCACGTGCCGGGCCACGGTCGAGCTGCTCGACGGTGGGCGCATCACCGCAGTCGAGCTGCAGTGGGAGTTCCTGCGGTTGGCGCAGAAGTACGCCGACGAGACCGGCCTCGACGCCTGCGGTGGCGACGACGTCGGCGGCATGGTGCTGGCGCGCTGGGAGTCGGTGCTCACCGACCTCGAGCGCGACCCGATGCTGCTCGACGGCCAGCTCGACTGGGTCACCAAGCTCGCGCTGCTCCGGGCCTACATCGACCGCGAAGGTCTCGAGTGGTCCGACCCCAAGCTGTCGCTGATCGACCTGCAGTACCACGACGTCCGCCCCGACCGCTCGCTCTACGAGAAGCTGGTGCGGGCGGGCAAGGTCGAGCGGCTGGTCGACGAAGCCGACGTGCAGGCCGCCATCACGGTGGCCGCCCGAGACGACCCGGGCCTGGTTCCGCGGCGGCTGCCTGGCCCGTTGGCCCGAAGCGGTCGTGGCGGCCAACTGGGACAGCCTGATCCTCGACGTAGGCTCGGACCCGTTGCGGCGCATCCCGATGATGGAGCCGCTCAGGGGAACGAAGGCGCACGTGCAACCGTTGTTCGACTCAGTCGGCACCCCCGCCGAACTGGTCGAGCGGCTGCAGGGATAAGAGGAGCACCAATGCCGGAGCGAGAGCGCAAGCAGAAGCCGGCGCCCAAAGAGCGCGTCGAGGAGACCGCCGAGGTCGCCGCCCCTGCCAAGCAGGGCGAGGAATTGAAGGAAGAGCTCGACGATCTCCTGGACGAGATCGACAGCGTCCTAGAGACGAACGCCGAGGAATTCGTAAAAAGTCTACGTACAAAAAGGGGGCGAATAGACGTTACGTACAAGCCGTGCGTAACTGTCACACCCCCCTCGTACGATCGCTGCATGAAGCGCTGCAAGAAGTGCGGCGAGACTCAAGCCGTTCGACGAGTTCCATCTCGCGCAGGCATGCGGGACGGCCACCGCTCCGAGTGCAAGGCGTGTCATCGGGCCATGCAAGCGCCGTGGTACCACGCCAATCGCGAGCACGCGATCGCCGACGTCAAGCGCTGGCAGCAGGAGAACAAGGAACACCTCACGCGTACCGCCGCGAGTACCGGCAAGGTCGGACGGCGAAGACGCGAAGGCCACCTCCGTCGGACGTTCGGGCTCACGCAGGCCGACTACGACGATCTGCTCGCTCGCCAAGGTGGCGGATGCGCGGATCTGCGGCAAGCAGCCCGGGAAGATCTCGCTGCACGTCGACCACGACCACGAGACGGGCGAAGTCCGTGGTCTGCTGTGCGTCGGGTGCAACAACGCGCCTCGGTCAGTTCCACGACGATCCTCGTCGCTCCTCGAGCGCGCGACCGACTACGTCGTACGGTGACGCTCGCCCGCTCGTCGACGAGCTCGAGTGGCACGGGATCGTCCGTGACCGGGCACGCTGACTCGTGCAGGTGTCCGGGTAGGGCCGTTCGGGTAGGTCCGCCCCATGGGGGGCGTCGAGGACTGGTTCCTCACTGCGGAGGAACGCGGGAACGGATGGGCTCGCATCGACCAGGGCCCGAGCCGGGCGGGCTGGAGCGCGGGCAACCGCGTCGAGGTGCTCGTGGACGGTGCGACCTACTTCGGTCGCCTCCACGACGAGCTCTCGTCGTTGCGCGCGGGTGACTGGCTGCACTTCACCGACTGGGAGAGCATGCCGGACCAGCGGCTCCGGGGACCGGGCACCGAGCTGGCGACCGTGCTCGAGGCCTGCGCGGCACGCGACGTGCACGTGCGCGGGCTCCTGTGGCGTTCGCACCCCGCGCAACTGAACTTCTCCGAACAGCCGAACTTCTCGCTCACCCGTCTCGTCAACGCGGCGGGGGCGAGATCCTCCTCGACGAGCGCGTGCGACGGGGAGGGAGCCATCACCAGAAGCTGTTCGTGATCCGTCGCGGCGGGGGGAGCGACGACGACGTCGCCTTCGTCGGCGGCATCGATCTCTCGCACGGTCGCCACGACGACGCCCGCCACCAAGGCGATCCCCAAGCGGTCGAGCTCAACGACGCGTTCGGCCCGAACCCGCCGTGGCACGACGTGCAGGCGCAGGTCGAGGGGCCCGCGGTGGCCGCGTTGGCCGACACGTTCCGCGAACGCTGGGACGACCCGACACCGCTCGACCACCGCAACCCGGTGCGGCGCGTGATCCGAGTGTTCACACGCCAGCCGCGCCATCCCGACCCCCTGCCCCCGCGGCCCATTGAGCCGTCGCCGCTCGGCACCCACGCCGTGCAGGTGCTGCGCACCTATCCCACCAAGCGGCCGTTCTACCCGTTCGCGCGACAGGGGGAGCGGAGCATCGCGCGGGCCTACCTCAAAGCGCTGCCGCGGGCGCGCCGACTGGTGTACATCGAAGACCAGTTCTTCTGGTCGCAGTCCGCTGCGAGAGCGCTGGCGAAAGCGCTCACCGAGCAGCCCGAACTGCGCGTGGTCATCGTGGTGCCCCGCTTCCCCGACCGCGACGGACGCGTCTCGGGCCCGGCGGCCCGCATCGGACGGCAGCTCGCCCTGCGCATCCTCGACCGCGCCGAGCGCGACCGCGTGCTGGTGTGCGACCTCGAGAACGAAGCGGGCACCGGCATCTACGTCCACGCCAAGGTCTGCATCATCGACGACGTCTGGATGATGGTCGGGTCCGACAACATGAACCGGCGCTCGTGGACCCACGACTCCGAGCTCTCCTGCGCCGTCCTCGACGCGGTCCACGACGAGCGCGAGCCGCTCGATCCGGCGGGGTTGGGCGACGGCGCGCGTCGACTCGCCCGCGAGACCCGGCTGCAGCTGTGGCGCGAGCACCTCGGGCGGACGGCCACGACCGGCGACGACGACCTGGTCGATCCGGACGCGGGCTTCGCCGCGTTCGGAGACGCGGCAGCACGCGCTCGACGAGTGGCACGCACGAGGCCGCGTCGGGGAGCGGCCGCCCGGACACGCCCGCGTCCACCGACCCGAGCACGTGCCGTTCCGGGACGCGTGGTGGGCACGGCTGGTCGCGCGGGTCGTCAACGACCCCGACGGGCGCCCCTGGTCGTGGCAACGCGCCGATCGGTACTGACGCCACGCCGGGTCGAGCCGCCTTCGATTTTTGGCCTCCCGTATAGGCTCGCCGCGTGATGGAGTCTCCTCTTCCGACCTTCGGCCCCGGGCTCGATCCGGGGTCTTCCTTCGTCGACCTGCTGCGCCAGGTCGCACCGCACGACCTCCCCGGCGCCGGACTCGCGGGCGCGGGCAGCGCCGCGGTGCCCATCGAGGTCACCCACGGCACCACCGTCCTCGCCATCCGCTACGACGGCGGCGTGGTCATGGCCGGCGACCGGCGCGCCACCGCGGGCTACACGATCGCCAGCCGCCGCATCGAGAAGGTGTTCCCGGCCGACGACTTCTCCGGCGTCGCCATCGCCGGTGCCGCCGGGCCCGCGGTCGAGATGGTGAAGCTCTTCCAGGTGCAGCTCGAGCACTACGAGAAGATCGAGGGCGAGACGCTCTCGCTCGAGGGCAAGGCCAACCAGCTCGGCCAGATGGTGCGGAGCAACCTCCCGGCCGCGATGCAGGGCTTCGCGGTGGTGCCGCTGTTCGCCGGCTTCGACCACCGCCGCGACCGGGGCCGGGTGTTCAGCTACGACGTCACCGGCGGCAAGTACGAAGAGGCCGACTTCCAGACCAACGGCTCGGGCGGGGTCCACGCCCGCAACTGGATCAAGGCGTCCTGGCAGGACGACCTGACCCGCGAGGCCACCGTCGACCTCGCCCTGCGGGCGCTGTTCGCGGCCGCCGACGAGGACACCGCCACCGGCGGCCCCGACCTCGTCCGACGCATCTACCCCATGGTCGCGGTGATCGACGGGACCGGCTACACCGCGCTCGACGACGCCACCGTCGCCGGACGTTCCGAGGCCCTCTACGGCGGTCGCGAAGAGGGGAGCGGGCTGTGAGCATGCCCTTCTACGTCCCGCCGGAACAGATGATGAAGGACCGCGCCGACTACGCGCGGAAGGGCATCGCGCGCGGCCGCAGCCTGGTGGCGTGCAGCGTGTCCGACGGCATCGTGCTCGTCGCCGAGAACGCGTTCCGCACGCTCTACAAGATCTCGGAGATCTACGACCGCATCGCGTTCGCGGGCGTCGGGAAGTACAACGAGTTCGAGATGCTGCGCGTCGCCGGCGTGCGGCAGGCCGACCTCAAGGGCTACTCGTTCGCACGCGAAGACGTGAACGCGCGTGCGCTCGCCAACGCCTACGGCCAGACCCTCGGCCAGGTGTTCACCCACGAGATGAAGCCCTACGAGGTCGAGATCCTCGTCGCGCAGGTGGGGGAGACCGGTCGACGGCGACGAGCTGTACCACATCCTCTACGACGGCACCGTCATGGACGAAGAGGGCAGCACCGTGCTCGGCGGTCAGGCCGAGGAGATCGCCACCGCGATGGAGTCGCGCTTCTCCACCGAGATGGATTCCGCCGCCGCCATCCGGCTCGGTGCGTCGGTGCTCGCCGGTCCCGACACCGTGCTCTCCGCCGACCAGCTCGAAGTCGCCCTGCTCGACCGCACCCGCGAGCGGCGCGCGTTCCGCCGTATCAACGGCGACGAGCTCGTCGCCATCCTCGAGGCGTCGTAGCGCTCAGCTACCAGTGGTGCAGCGCGCCCACCAGCGCGCCGCCCACGCACGCCGCGAGCAGGATCGCCGCCACCCACAGGATCCACGGACGGCGGCGAGGCGGCCGGTCGGTGCCGGCGTCCCACCATTCGGTGGGGGCGGCCATGCTGGCGTCGACCTCGTCGGCGAGGAGCACGTACTTGGCGTCGTCGAGCTGGTCCTCGGGCACGTAGACGTCGACGCGCGCCATGTCGCCCACGGTGAGGCCGTACGGGTTGGAGAGCGCACCCTGGAGCTGCGCGTCGATCCCTTCCGACCGCAACCGCGCCGCGAGCACCTCGGCCCGGAAGCCGCCGCTGACCCAGGTGAGCGGGGTCATGCGGATGCGACCTTCCATGGAAGGAAGGTTACGACGAAGCAAACACAACCGGCACGATCACCGGCGCGATCGTGGGGGTGCGCGGCACTAGCCTCGCGGCGGTGGAGCGACGCATCTTCGGACTCGAGAACGAGTACGGCGTCACGTGCACGCTCCGCGGCCAGCGCCGGCTCAGCCCCGACGAGGTCGCCCGCTACCTCTTCCGCCGGGTCGTGAGCTGGGGTCGCTCCAGCAACGTCTTCCTCGAGAACGGCGCCCGTCTCTACCTCGACGTCGGCAGCCACCCCGAGTACGCCACCCCGGAGTGCGACTCGATCGCCGACCTCGTGGTCCACGACAAGGCGGGGGAGCGCATCCTCGAGGGCCTGGTGCGCAGCGCCGAGCAGCGCCTGCGCGAAGAGGGCATCCGCGGCGAGGTCTACCTCTTCAAGAACAACACCGACTCCGCCGGCAACTCCTACGGCTGCCACGAGAACTACCTGGTGGAGCGCGAAGGCGACTTCACCAAGTTCACCGACGTGCTCATCCCGTTCCTCGTGACCCGTCAGGTCTACGCCGGTGCGGGCAAGGTGCTGCAGACGGCCCGCGGCGCGATGTACTGCGTGAGCCAACGCGCCGAGCACATCTGGGAAGGCGTGTCGAGCGCGACCACACGCTCGCGGCCGATCATCAACACGCGCGACGAACCGCACGCCGACGCCGAACGCTTCCGTCGACTCCACGTGATCGTGGGCGACTCGAACATGAGCGAGTACACGACGTTCCTCAAGGTCGGGACGACGTCGATCGTGCTGCGCATGCTCGAGGAGGACTCGCGCCCGTGGCGCGACCTCACGCTCGAGAACCCCATCCGCGCCATCCGCGAGATCAGTCACGACATCACGTGCCGCCGGCGTGTGCGGCTGGCCAACGGGCGCGAGCTGTCGGCGGTGGAGATCCAGTCGGAGTACCTGCAGCGCGCGCTGCAGTTCGCCAAGCGCAGGGGACTGTCACCGCTCGAGGAGCAGGCGCTCGCGATGTGGGAGCACGTCATGACCCACCTCGAGAACGACCCGCTCAAGCTCTCGACCGAGGTCGACTGGGTGATCAAGTACCACATGATCGAGGCGTACCGCGAGAAGCACGACCTCCAGCTCACCAACCCGCGCGTCGCGCTGCTCGACCTCGCGTACCACGACGTCACCCGGGCGCGGTCGCTCTACTACCTGCTCGAACGCCGGGGCGCGGTCGAGCGCACGGCCACCGACGCCGCGATCGAGGAAGCCACCACCACGCCACCGCAGACCACGCGGGCGCGGCTGCGGGGCGCGTTCATCAAGCGCGCCAAGGAACGCAAGCGCGACTACACCGTCGACTGGGTGCACCTGAAGCTCAACGACCAGGCCCAGCGCACCGTGCTCTGCAAGGACCCGTTCAAGTCGCGCGACGACCGGGTCGAGCGGTTGATCGCGTCTCTCTAGCCTGCCGGAATGCCGTCGTACCGCACCGGCGAAGTCGTGACGCTGCTCGAAGCGCGTCCCGGGTTGCAGCGCGTCGAGGTCGACCTCGGCCACGGCCCCGAGCGTGCGTACGCGCTCACCCAGCTCACCGGACCGGTGGCGCTCGGTGACCGGGTCGTGGTGAACACCACCGCGGTCGAGCTCGGTCTCGGCACCGGCGGGTGGCACGTCGTGCACTGGAACCTCGAGCGCGACGGGTGGAGCGAGCCCGGTCCGGGTCACATCATCAAAGGCCGGTACACGAGCCTCCAGGCCGACGTCGGCAGCACCGAGGAGCACCTCGAGGCGCTGGCCGAGATCGACTCGATCGACGGCATGCCGGTGGTGGTGGCCGCGCTGCACAGCCAGCTGCCCGCGGTCGCGGTCGCGTTCAAGGCGTGCGCACCGGACGCGCGGCTCGCCTACGTGATGACCGACGGCGCCGGACTCCCGCTGGCGATGTCCGACCTCGTGGCGACGCTCCGCGCCAAGGACCTGATCGACGCCACCGTCACCTGCGGCCACGCGTTCGGCGGCGACTACGAGGCGGTGTCGGTGTTCTCCGCGCTCGCGGTGGCGCGGCACGTCGCGCGCGCCGACGCCGCGGTCATCGTGATGGGGCCGGGGATCGTCGGCACCAACACCCGGCTGGGATTCAGCGGCATGGAGGTCGGACCGATCCTCGACGCCGCGAGCGGTCTCGGCGGGGTGCCGATCGCGTGTCTGCGGGTCTCGTTCGCCGACGGACGCGACCGGCACGTCGGGCTCTCGCACCACAGCGCGACCGCGCTGCGCATCGCCGCGCGCGACCGCGCGACGGTCGCGGTGCCGGCCCTGCCCGACGAACAGGCGACGCGCCTGCGCGCCGACCTCGTGGCCGCCGGCATCGACCGTCGCCACGACCTCGTCGACGTCGACGCGCCCGACGCGTTGGCGTTGTTCGCGCAGCACGGCCTGCGCATCGCGTCGATGGGCCGTCCGGCCGAGGACGACCCCGCGCTGTTCCAGGCCGCCGCGGCCGCCGGCGCGCTCGCCGCCGCACGCCTGCCGGAGCGCGCCCAGCCCGAAGGACGCCTCGAGTGGCTGACCGGCTCGAGCGCCTGGTCAACCTGACCGCGACGCTGCTCGAGACCCGTCGCCCGCTCACGCTCGACGAGCTCTCCGACCGCGTCGAGCCGCGCTACCCCGAAGAGCTCGCGGCACGCCGCCGGCAGTTCGAACGCGACAAGGAGACGCTGCGCGAGCTCGGCATCCCGATCCGGATCGAGACCGCCGACGGCTTCGGCTCCGAGCAGGCGTATCGGATCCACCCCGACGACTACTACCTCCCGGAGCTCGAGCTCACCGAGGCCGAGCTCGCCGCGCTCCACGTCGCGGTCACCGCGGTGCGCCTCGAGGGCGACGCCGGCCGCGAGGGCCTGGCCAAGCTCGGCGGCGTGGCCGGCGCGGGCGCCGACAGCTCCTTCGCCCAGCTCGACGTGACCCCCGGTCTCGCGGTCCTGTTCGACGCGGTGAGCCGCCACGCGCCGGTGTCGTTCTCGTACCGGGGCGACGTCCGCCACCTCGATCCGTACGGCGTGGTGCTGCGCTTCGGGCACTGGTACGTGGTCGGCCACGACCACGACCGTGACGCCCCCCGGGCGTTCCGGGTCGACCGCATCGACGGCGACGCCGAGCTGGGTCGGGCCGGGGCGTTCACGCCCCCCGAGGGCATCGACCCGGCCGACTACGTGCGCGCCGACCCCATGACGTACGGCGAGGACCAGCCGGTCGACGCCCACGTGCTCGTCGACGCCCCGCGCGCCGGCTGGGTGGTCGACCAGCTCGGCGAGGAATCGGTGCTGGAACGCCGCCCCGACGGCGCGGTCGTCGTCGCGCTCCCGGTCGTGAACCGCGCCGCGTTCCGCACGTGGGTGATCGACCTGCTCGACCACGCCGAGGTGCTGTCACCGCCCGAGCTGCGCGACGACATGGTGGCGTGGCTCGACGCCGTGGCGAGCGGCAGTCGGCCGCGAGTGCAGGACGTGCGCGGTGAGCCGCCCGCTCGTCGGCCCGCGGTCTGCAACGCGTCCTCGCGTTGGTGCCGTGGATCCTCGCGCACCCCGGCGTCACGCTCGCCGAGCTCGCGGACGCGCTTCGAGGTGTCGGAGCGCGAGCTGGAACGCGACCTCGAGCTGCTGCCGATGTGCGGACTGCCGCCGTACACCGCCGACCGCCTCATCGACGTGTCGGTGATCGACGGCGGCGTCGAGATCCGCCTCGCCGAGTACTTCGAGCGGCCGCTGCGGCTCACGCCGGCTGAAGGCCTCGCGTTGCTCGCCGCCGGACGCGCGCTCCTCTCGGTGCCCGGCTCCGACGCCGACGGTCCGCTCGCCACCGCGCTGGCCAAGCTCGACGACGCGCTGGGCGCGCCGGGCAGCCTCGCGGTCGACGTGGGCGCGAGCGACCACCTCGAACGTCTGCAGGACGCGACCGCACACGACGAGCGGGTCGAGATCGACTACTACTCGTTCGCGCGCGACGAGATGACGACGCGCGTCATCGACCCGTGGCGCGTGTTCCACGCGTTCGGTACGTGGTACGTCGCGGCGTGGTGCCACCGCGCCGAGGGCGAACGCCTCTTCCGCGTCGACCGCGTGCGCGCGGTGCGCGCCGACGGGCGACCACTTCGACCCCGCGACGCGGGGCGACGACGAGCTGCCGCGACCTCGTGTACCACCCCAGCCCCGACGACCCGCGGGTGACCCTGCGGCTCGCGCCCGGCGGCCGAATGGGTGGTGGAGAGCCATCCGCACGAATCGGCCGACGCAGCGCAAGGACGGCTCGTGGGACGTCGTGCTCGCGGTGAGCGAACCCGCATGGCTCGAACGGCTCCTGCGTCGGGCTCGGCCCCGACGCCACCGTGGTTGCGCCACCCGAGCTCGTCGAGCTCGGCCCGACCGCGGCGGCGCGCTGCGCACCCGCTACGGCCCGTCTGAGCGAGTGGACGTCTGAGTGACGCCCGAGTGAAGACTTGTCGGCGAGTTGAGACCCCGCGTGCAGATCGGCGCGTCGGATCTGCGAGGATGGGCGTCGTGGAGCATCTTCGGTGACCGACGACGTCGAAACCCCCACCCTCGTCGAGCCACCGTCAGGTGCGGCACCACCGCCCTCGGGCAACGGCTCCGGCGGCGACGGATCGTCGGGCGAACCCGGCACCACCGCCACGTCGCGACGCCAAGCGCAGCACCAAGCGCGCCGTCGTCGAGTGGGGGATCCTCATCGTGGTGGCGATCGTCATCGCGCTCGTCATCAAGACGTTCCTGTTCCAGGCGTTCTACATCCCGTCGGCGTCGATGGTGCCGACGCTCGAGGTCGAGCGACCGGGTGCTCGTCAACAAGCTGAGCTACGAGCTCCACGACGTCCACCGCGGCGACATCGTCGTGTTCGCGGCCGAGCCCAACGTCGAGTGGCACCGGGCCGGCATCAACGACCTCGTGAAGCGCGTGATCGCGCTCCCGGGCGAGACGATCACCCAGTGCCAGACCGACCGCGTGTGCATCGACGACCGCGTCCTCGACGAGAGCTACCTCCCGAAGGGCACCGTCACCACCATCCCTACCACGCTGCCCTACATCACGAACGCGGCGGGCAAGAGGATGCTCGTCTGCGACGCGGACAGTCCCGAGGGCGGGTGCAAGGTGCCCGCCGGGCAAGTTCTTCGTGATGGGCGACAACCGCGGCAACTCGTCCGACGCGCCGCGCCAACGGCCCGATCAAGGAATCGAGCATCGTCGGCCGCGTCTTCCTGCGCATCTGGCCGCCCGACCGCATCGGCTTCCTGTAAGCGCGCTCAGTCGCACGTCGCACGTGATCACTCGCTCCACTCGCCGACGGTCGCGACCATGCGGTCGACGTGGTCGGAGTAGACCGCGTCGATGTCCATCGCCAGCACGCTCGCGGAGGTGACGCACCTCCTGCGACGTCCCAGCCGAACGCGTGCACGCCGAAGCGGTGGAACAGCCCGACCAGGCCCGCGGTCCAGTCGGTGTGGTGCATGTTGCACCACGCCGATGCCCGCCTCGGCGAGGTGCGCGGCGTGGCGCTCGAGCGGGATGTCGACCCGCCGGCGACGGATCGAGTGGACGAGCTGCGCCTCGGGCGCCCGTGCGCCCAGCTTCTCCAGGAGCGCGGTCTTCGAGGAGCACACCCACAGGCGGTCGAGGCGCGCCCGCGGCCCGGGCCACGTCGAGGAGCACGCTGCCCGCGGCCGGGTCGTACACGTCGAGCGAGAGCTCGTAGTCGGTGCCGAGCACGGCGTAGAGGTCGGCGAGCCGGGGGACGTCGAGCTCCGCCAGCTCGGCGGCGCGTCGCTCTGGGCGACCCGCTCGCGCCGCCAGCCCGCCCGGGCGACGGCGTCGTGGACCAGCACCACCTCGCCGTCGGCGGTCAGGCGGGCGTCGGTCTCGAGGCCCCGGGCGCCCGGCTCGAGGGCCACGCCGGAAGGCGGCGATCGTGTTCTCGGGGCCGTCGGCGCGGGCGCCGCGGTGGGCGAAGGTGATCGGCCGCAGTGGTCTGGGGATCCACGGTCTGATTCGTTACCCGTGTCGCACTGGGCCAACCGGCATCTCAAGTGATCCGGCTGACGTGCCGATGCCTGCATCGCAAGTGGGCCACGAGTGATCTGGGAGGTGGGCCCGACATGACGACGGTTCGAGCCCAGTGCCCGGCGTGCGGCGACGTGCAAGCTGCACATCGACGACCTCACGGTCCGGGTCTGCAACGACGACGACGTGCCGGGCGCGTATCGGTTCCGGTGCCCCGAGTGCGCCCAGACCGTGCACCGCGCGGCCAGCCCGCGGATCGTGGACCTCCTCGTGTCGGCCGGGGCCCCCCAGGAGACTTGGCGGTGGCCCGCCGAGCTCGCCGAGCGCCGCGCCGGCCCGCCGCTGACCCCCGACGACCTCCTCGACCTGCACGTGCTGCTCGACGGACGACGGCTGGTTCGATCAGCTCGTGGCCTTGGTCCGTCGCACGACCCCCGAGTAGCATCCCCCCATGATGGCCGTCTGGGTGGTCGTGGTGGTCTTGGGTGTGGAGCGGCCGCGGCCGCCTATGCCGCCCGTCGCCACGGCGACGACGTCGAGCCCACGGTCCGTGAGTTCACCGAATTCCGTGACGCGATCTCGCGCCAGGTCGCCGGAGTCCAGCGCCGACACCCGCACCACGCGTCGTCACCTCGACCGGGAGCCGGTGGGGCGTCCGACGTCCACCGATCCCCGCAGCGACGAACACCGGTCCTAGACGCCCGTCATGAGGGCCGGCACCGGCGGGGTTAGGCTGTCGTCGGGTCAGCCCGGCGAAAGGAAGCCCGATGCCCTCGCTCGGCCCGGCCGAGATCCTCGTGATCCTCGTGATCGCGTTGCTCGTCTTCGGCCCCAACAAGATGCCCGAGATCGCCAAGCAGGTCGGCAAGGGCTTCCGCGAGTTCCGTCGCGTGCAGCAGCACCTCAAGAGCGAGCTGCGCGACGTGGTGTCGGAGTTCGACTCGCCGTCGTCGACGCGCGACCGTCGATCAGCAGGCGGTCCCGATGCTGCCGCCCAAGGACGACACTCCAACCGACGTCGACGGCCACCGACGTCACTCCAACCGACGTCACTCCAGCGCCGCCCCCGGCGGCCGACGCGAGTCCCACGCGGCCGGCGAGTCCGCCGGAGCCCCCGCTCCCGAGTCCTGAGCCGGACGCACCCAGCGAACCCGCCTGATCTCGACCGTGCCGTTCCGCAACAAGGAGAGCAACCCCGACGGCCGGATGACGGTCTTCGAGCACCTCGGCGAACTCCGCCGGCGGCTGATGATCTCGATCGTGGCCGTCGTGGTCGCGGGCACCGTCGTCTTCATCTTCGCCCCCGAGATCATCAGCTCCCTGATCCGGTTCTACAAGGACGCCGCCCCCAAGGGGACGCCGAACAAGTTCATCTTCACCGGGCCGCTCGACGCCTTCGCCACCCGGCTGAAGATCGCCACCTACGGCGGCATCGTGCTCGCGCTGCCGGTGTGGCTGTGGCGAGCTCTGGCGCTTCATCACCCCGGGCCTCAACCCGAAGGAGAAGCGGTACGCGGTCCCGTTCGTCGCTCTCGTCGATCGTGCTGTTCGTGATGGGCGGCATCGTCGCGCTGCTCACGCTCGAGCCCGCGCTGAACTTCCTGCTCGGCATCGGCGGCTCCGACCTCCAGCCGCTGCTCACCGCCGACAAGTACATCTCGCTCGTCTCGCTGATGATCCTCGCGTTCGGGCTCTCGTTCGAGTTCCCGGTGGTCCTGGTGTTCCTCCTGATCGCCCGGGTGCTCACGACCGCGCAGCTGCGCAGCTGGCGCCGCTACGCCGCGGTGATCATCGTGGCGTTCGCGGCGGTGATCACGCCGAGCCAGGACCCGTACTCGTTGTTCGCGATGGCGATCCCGATGTACATCTTCTACGAGGCGTCGATCATCATCGGAAGGTTCCTGAAGCGATGAGGCTCGACGAGACGCGTGAGTCCACAGCGCAAGGGATCGAAGCGCGGGTCGGGATGGAAGCCGCCGCGCGACCGTCGCGAGATCGTGATCGCCGTCCTCGCGTCGCTCGCGGTCGATCGTCGTCACCGCCGCGCTGGTGTGGTTCCTCCGCCCGAACCGCGAGTCTCGGGTCGACGACGACGAGCGACACGACCGTCACCACGCCCACCACGGTTGCCGGCGACACGACCGTCGCCACGCCGACGACCGTCCCGGTCGACGCACGGTCGCACCCACGACCGCGCCCGCGGCCACGTCGACGCCCTGAGCGGCCCGGTAGCAGGCGGCGGCCTCGTGCGGACGAGCTTCGAAGCCGGACGCGGGTTCCCCCTCGACCGGTTCCAGACGCGCGCGCTCGACGCCCTCGACGCCGGCAGGTCGGTGCTCGTCGCCGCACCCACCGGCTCGGGCAAGACCCTGGTCGCCGAGTACGCGATCGTCAAGGCGCTGGCCGACGGCGGCAAGGCCTTCTACACCACGCCGCTGAAGGCGCTCTCGAACCAGAAGTACGGCGACCTCGTGCGCGTGCACGGCGCGGCGCGGTCGGGCTGCTCACCGGCGACAACGCGATCAACGGCGACGCGCCGATCGTGGTGATGACCACCGAGGTGCTGCGCAACATGATCTACGCGGCATCGCCGGCGCTCGACGGCCTGCGCTACGTCGTGCTCGACGAGGTGCACTACCTCCAGGACCGCTACCGGGGCCCGGTGTGGGAAGAGGTGATCATCCACCTGCCGCCCGAGGTCGACGCTGGTGTGCCTCTCGGCCACGGTGTCGAACGCCGAGGAGGTCGCGGCGTGGATCGAGACCGTCCGCGGCAGCACCGCCGCGATCATCGAGGAGCGCCGGCCGGTCGACGCTCGAGCACCTCTACCTGGTGGGGGAGCGGGGCACCGACGAGCTCCACCTGCTCCCGACGTTCGTCGTCGACCCCGACGGCGAGCTGCGCCCCAACCCGGAAGCGGCCCGGCTCGACGCCAACAACGCCCGCGACCCGCGCTGGCGCGGCCGGCCCCGGTCGCGCATGCGCACCCCGAGCCGGGTGGAGACGGTCGAGCGCCTCGCCGCCGAGGGGATGCTGCCGGCGATCGTGCTTCGTGTTCAGCCGCAGCGGGTGCGACCAGGCCGTCGAGCAGTGCCTGGCCGCGGGGCTGCGCCTCACCGAGCCGGGGGAGCGCGCCGCATCCGCGCCATCGCCGAGGCGAAGACCGAGGGCCTCGCCGACGACGACCTCGACGTGCTCGGCTACGACCAGTGGCTCGCCGGCCTCGAGGCGGGCTTCGCCGCCCACCACGCGGGCATGGTGCCGCCGATGAAGGAAGCGGTCGAGGAGGCGTTCGCCGCCGGCCTGGTGAAGGTCGTGTTCGCCACCGAGACGCTCGCGCTCGGCATCAACATGCCGGCGCGGTCGGTGGTGATCGAGAAGCTCTCGAAGTTCACCGGCGAGCACCACGAGTTCCTCACGCCGGGGGAGTACACGCAGCTCACCGGGCGGGCCGGCCGGCGCGGCATCGACGACGTCGGCTACGCGGTCGTGCTGCTGGAGCCCGTTCGTGCCGTTCGACCAGGTCGCCGTCGCTCGCGTCGCGCCGCACGCGACGCGCTGCGCTCGTCGTTCCGGCCGACCTACAACATGGCCGCCAACCTCGTGCGCCGCTACACGAAGTTCGAGGCCCACCACCTGCTCAACCTGTCGTTCGCGCAGTTCCACGCCGACCGCGACGTCGTGGCCCTGGAGCGCCAGCTCGAACGCACCCGCGACCAGCTCGCGCGCCAGCGGGCGCTCCTCGGCGACGACCTCGACGCGGTGCAGGAGTACCGGGCGCTCACCACCGAGGTCGAGGGACTGCGGCGCAACCGCGGCGAGACCCGCCGCATCACCGAGGCGATCGAGGCCCTGCGGCCCGGCGACGTCGTCGTGGTGCGCCGCAAGGGCGGCCGGGTCGCGGTGCTCAGCCACGAGCACCGGCGCGGCGGAGGCAGCCGCGTGGTGGCCCTCACGCCGGGACGTGACGTCGTGCGCCTCGGTCCCCACGACTTCGACGACCCGCCGCGGCGCGTCGCGACATCGAGCTGCCCACGCCCGTTCGCGCCGCGGAGCCCGTCCTTCCGGCGCCAGACCGCCGACCGCCTGCGCCGGGCGAAGCTCCGCGACGACACCGGTCGCTCGCGTCGCGACGAGCGCCGACTCGCGGAGCTCGAGACCGCGCCTGGCCGAGCACCCGCTCGCCGACGATCCGCAGCGGGAGCAGAAGCTGCGGGCGGCGGGCGGCCATCGAGCGCTTCGAACGCGACGTCAGCGCGCACCGAGCGCCGCGTGCGGGGCCGCAGCGAGAGCCTGGCCCGCCAGTTCGACCGCGTGCTGCGCGTGCTGGAGTCGTGGGGCTACGTCGACGGCTGGCAGCTCACCGAGCCGGCGAGCAGCTGGCGCGGCTCAACACCGAGTCCGACCTCCTGCTCGCGAGGCGCTGCGCGAGGGCCTGCTCGACGGCCTCCGTCCGCCCGAACTGGCCGCGCTCGTGTCGTGCTTCACCTACGAGCGCCGCGGGCCCGACGGCCAGGATCCGATGCCGCCGGCGCGCTGGCCGACCAAGACCGTCGCCAAGCGGCGCGCGCGATCGAGCGCATCGCGCAGGACCTGCAGCGCCAACGAGGACGACGCCGGCCTCCCCGAGACGCGCGTGCCCGATCCCGGGTTCACGCCGTACGCGCACGACTGGGCCGTCGGGCGACGCGCTCGCCGACGTGCTCGAAGACGAGGAGATGACCGGCGGCGACTTCGTGCGCAACGTGAAGCAGTGCATCGACCTGCTCCGCCAGGTCGGCGACGTCGCGCCCGACCCCGAGACCGCGCGCCGCGCCCGTGAGGCCGCCGACGCGTGCCACCGCGGCGTGGTGGCCGCGTCGAGCGTCGCCGGCGCGTGAGAGCAGAATGAGCGGGTGATCGAGAAGGGCGAGCCGTGGGAGCGTCCCGCGTCCGGTCCGGCCGCCTGGCAGGTCGAAGGGGACGACGCCGCGCTGGCCGCGGCCGTGCGTGACCACCCCGGTGCCCGCGTCGGCTTCCGGCCCGATCCGACGTCCGACCTCGCCCGGGCCGTCGGCATCCACGCGCCGGCGTTCGACGGCGACGCCGACACGCAACGCCGCCTCCCTCGAGCTCGGGATCGACGCACTGCGGGTCACCGCGGACGACCGCGACCCCCGGTGAACATGGTCGTCGTCGGCACCCCACCCGACCGCACCGGCTGGTTCACCGGCGCCCCCGATCTGCGGGTCGAGGTCGACGGGCGCGTCGTCCACGACGGCCCGGCCACCACGGTCGTGGTCGCCACCGGCCAGTTCCTGCGGGGCCAGACGTCGTCCCCCGGGGCCATCCGGCGACGGCCGGGCCGAGGTGCAGGTGTACGCGTGCCCCGGAGCCAGCGGGCCGGGGTCCGCGAGCCGGCTGCCGCAGGGCGCGCACCTGCCGCACCCGAACGTCACCCAGACCACCGGACGGCGGGTCGAGGTGGTCGCGGCCAAGCGTGGAGCCAGCGGAGCCAGGCGTGGAGTCGGCCTGGAGATCGACGGCGTGCCCGGGCCGGCGGCGATCCGGGTGACGGTCGAGGTGATCCCGGAGGCGTTCCGGCTCGTCGTGTGAATTCCGGCGAGCGGTCCCCGCCGGTCGGGGGTCGCGCCGATACCATCGCCAGCCCGGACGGTTCTCCGGGCACGTTGGCGTCGAGACGAGGCGAGACTGTGGGCGTGTACCCCTCGGAGCAGTTCACCGACGAAGAGGCGGCCGTCCTCCGGCCGTACTTCACGAACCTCGACGGGCCGGTCTTCGCGCTGGTCAACCTGCCCGAGGTCGTGAAGGGCGCGCTGTTCGCCGCGGTACTCGCGCTCGCGACAAGAGCCTGCGCCGCCTCTTCCTCGACGAGTTCGTCGGCGACCTCGACCTCACCGGCGACCTCACCGTCGACGCGACCGTCGGCCTGAAGCGCGCCGAGGAGCTCTACGACCGCGTGTTCCTCGAGTACGGCGACGACTCCGTCGCGCAGCTCGGCGGCGTGCACCTCGCGTGCGAGCAGGCGTCGAACCTGCTCACGAAGATCCTCGAGTGGG
Organism: uncultured Actinomycetes bacterium; assembly: GCA_963697125.1. Lineage (GTDB taxonomy): Bacteria > Actinomycetota > Acidimicrobiia > IMCC26256 > DASPTH01 > DASUAS01. The sequence goes on along the minus strand of CAVOMW010000011.1, from coordinate 78,839 downwards.
GCCGGCTCATGGCGTACCTCGAGCAGTCGACGCGCTACATCCCGTACGACACGCGGCTCGGCGGCCGCTACCGCTACTTCCGCGACCGCCGCAGGTGCTGCGAGTCGCCGCTCGGCATGCGCTACGTCGCCGACCTCGACGGGCTGTTCGACACGTACACGCGCGATGCTGCCGCAGATGATCGACTGGGCGCGCGAGCGCTACCCGAAGGAACCGGGCGACTCCGACTTCGTCTACAAGCAGACGATCAAGGCGAAGGCGTGCGACGCGGTGCGCGGCATCCTGCCCGCGGCCACGCTCTCGAACGTCGGCATCTACGGCACCGGCCAGGGCTACGAGGCGCTGCTGCTGCGCATGCGCGCGCACCCGCTGCCCGAGGCGCAGCAGCTACGCGGAGCTGATGCTCGACGAGCTGCGCAAGGTCATCCCGTCGTTCCTCACCCGGGTCGACCGGCCCGACCGCGGCGGTCGCCTGGACCGCCTACCTCGCCGAGACCCGCGACGACACCGCGCGACCTCGTGGCAGCGGATCTTCGCAGGCGAGCGAGCCCGAGCCGCGCCCGGCGGTCACGCTCATCGACTTCGACCCCGACGGCGAGGACAAGGTGCTCGCCGCGATCTGCTACCCGCACACGCACCTGCCCGAAGACCAGCTGCTCGACCGCGTGCGCACGCTCGCGCGCCGACGACCGCATCGCGCTGCTGCACGCGTACGTCGGCGAGCGCGCGCAACCGTCGGCACAAGCCGGGCCGCGCGTTCGAGCGCACCGACTACCGCTTCGACGTGCTCGGCGACTACGGCGCGTTCCGCGACCTGCAACGGCACCGCATGCTCACGATCGAGTGGCAGCCGCTGTCGCCGCGCCACGGCTACGACGTCCCCGAGCCGGTCGACGACGCCGGGCTGCGCGACGCGTTCGACGACGCGATGGAACGCTCGGCCGCGCTGTACGACGCGCTGCTCGACCGCGTTCCCCGAGCAGGCGCCGTACGCGGTGTCGCTCGCGTACCGGATGCGCTTCGTCGATGCAGATGAACGCGCGCGAGGCGATGCACCTGCTCGAGCTGCGCACCGCGCCGCAGGGCCACCCGGCGTACCGCCAGATCGCCCAGGAGATGCACCGGCTCATCGCGGAGCAGGCCGGCCACCGCGCGATCGCGGCCGCGATGTCGTACGTCGACCACAGCGACCTACGAGCTCGAGCGACTCGCCGCCGAGCGCGCCGCCGAGGCCCGCCGCACCGCCGGGGGCGCGTGAACGCGGCGTGAACGCGGCTCGAACACGACTCGAACACGGTGCGCGTTCGCAGTCGGTCCGGAGTGTGACCGGAGCCTTTCCGGAGCACGGACGGAAAGCGGACGGCAGGAAAAATTCACAACCTCCTGACCAGCGTCGACGCGCGTCGGTGCAGGTCACGGCATCGCGCGCGACGGCTCCCGCTTGACTCGCACCCCCTCCGTCGGGCCTACTACTCCACGTCCTCACCGCTCGGTCGTGGGTCATCCCGCGTGCGGGGTGAAGGCACCGGGAGAGGGATGGGCACGGGGGCTCAGGAGACCAAGTAGAGAACGCTGCAATAACCCGGCTGCACGGCAGTCCGGGCCAACCAGTGGCCCCAACGGTCTCCTGGGCCCCCACCTTTTCGCAGCCCGAACGGGCAGGCGCGCGTCATCCCGGCACCCATCCGATCTGCGGCGTCAGACGTACTCGCGGGAATAGCGGTGACCCGGCACTGGTTTGGGTCGCGACTTGACGCGAGTGCGGTGTTATATTCCGCGCCCCCCGACCCCACGCGATCGATCACGGTCGACGCTCGGAGCCTTGATGAGCGACGAAGAATTCGAAGACGACGAACCCGAGCTGGAAGACGACGCGCTCGACGAAGAGGACCTCGACGTCGAGGATCCCCTCGTCGACGACGCTGACGACGTCGACATCCTCGACGACGACCTCGTCGATGCCATCCCCGAGGTCGAGGTGCCGGTCGCGGTGGTCACCGACGACCCTGTGGTCGCCGAGGAAGAGGACGACGAAGAGGGCGTCGTCGACCTCGACGAGGAGCTCCACCCCGACGACGTCGAGGCGCCCCTCGACACGCTGCTCCAGGAGCGCACGGCCAGCGCCACGCTCGAGGACGACGAAGAGGAGCTCGAGGAGGAAGAGGGAGACGGTGACGACCGGGCCGACGGTCCGGCGCGTATCGTGCCGCGACGCCCCGACGAATTCCTCTGCCAGTCGTGCTTCCTCCTGCTGCCCCTCCGACGCCTCGCCGATCCCGCCCGGCAGTACTGCGACGACTGCGCCTGATTCCGTGACACCGGCCGCGCCGGTGTCGGAGTCGGAAATGGAGTCGATCTCGCAGCACCGGGGGCGTCCGAGTTGGACGCGCCTCGGCGCCGCGGTGGTGGCCGGCGTCCTCACCGGACTGTGCTTCCCGCCGGTCGGGCTCGGCCCGGTGCTGCTCGTCGCGCTGATCCCGCTCCTCTGGGCGTGGCGCGGCGCGCGTCCCGCGCACGCCGCGCTGTACGGCTTCGCGTACGGCGTCGCCGCGTACGTCGTCGTGATCCCGTGGATCCGCTACTTCGGGTACGTCGCCATCATCCCGCTCGTCGCGGTGATGGCCGCCGCGATCGCGGGCGTGGGCGCGCTCGTCGCGGCGTACGCGCGTCGCGGCCTGACGTCACCGTTCCTCACCGCCGCGGTGTGGGTGGTGCTCGAGGCGCTGCGCGGTCGGTTCCCGTTCGGCGGCTTCCCGTGGGCCGACGTCGGCGTCGCGCTCCACGACGTCCCCGCGGCACGGGCCCTCGCCAGCGTCGGCGGCACCCTCCTCGTGAGCTTCGTGGTGGTGGCCGTCAACGGGTTGCTGCTCGAACTCGTGCTCGCGCTGCGCGAGCGCAGCTCTCGCGACCGGGTCCGAGCCGCGGTGCTCGCGGGCGTCGGAGTGGCCGGGATCCTCGTCGCCACCGTCGTGGTCGACGTGACCCGGTTCGAGCCCACCACCACCGGCCACCTCAAGGTGGCGCTGCTCCAGGGCGACGACGAGCAGCTCCCGCTCGCCGAGCAGGTGGACCAGCCGCTCACCGAGAAGACGTTCGCCCTCGCCGATCGGTTGCGGGGCGACTACGACCTCATCGTGTTCCCCGAGACCGCGCTCGACACCGATCCCGAGCAGGATCCGGGGCTGCGGGAGCGGCTGGTGGCGCTGGCCAAGCAGCACGACGCTGCGGTGCTCGTGAACGCGCGCACGCCCGGCGACGACGGGCAGTCGCGCAACACCAACCTCCTCTACACGCCCGACGGCAAGCTGCAGGGGACGTACTCGAAGCAGCACCTCGTGCCGTTCGGCGAGTACGTGCCCTGGCGCGACGCGTTGAACTGGTTGCCCGAGCTCCGCCAGGTGCCGTACGACTTCGAGGCCGGCGACACCCGGACGCTGTTCCACGCCGGTGGCCACCCGTTCGAGTCGGTGATCTGCTTCGAGTCGGCGTTCGGACCGTTGGTGCGCGACACCGTGCGCGACGGCGCGCAGGTCGTCGTGGTGAGCACCAACAACCGCTCGTACCAGCGGTCGGCCAACAGCGAGCAGCACCTCGCGCTCGGTCAGATGCGCGCGGCCGAGACGGGCCGCGCCGTGCTCCAGGCGTCGGTGTCGGGGATCAGTGCGGTGATCGATCCCGACGGCACCGTCCATCACGAGACCGGCCTGTTCCAGTCGCGGATCGTCAGCGCGTCGGTGCCGACGTCGACGGGGGAGACGCTCTACGTGCGCTTCGGCGACTGGGTGGTGCTGCTCAGCGCGGTGGCGATGCTCGTGGTGACCGTGATCGCGATCCGTCGCCCGGTCCGCGACTCGATCTGAGCGGCCGATCCAAGAGGCCGCTCAGAAGAAGCGCTCACGTCACCAGCAGCTTGACCGCGGCGACCAGGCCGACGACCACGATCAGCCCGCGCAGCGCGGGCGGGGGAGTCGTCGGCCCACGGTGGCGCCGAGCTGCGCGCCGACCACCGATCCGACGGCGATGACGACGACCACCGTCCAGTTCACGTCGGCGAAGAACACGAACAGGATGGCGGCGACGCCGTTGGCGATGAGCGCGAGGACGTTCTTCACCGCGTTGAGCCGCTGCAGCGTGTCGGCCAGGAAGATGCCGAGCAGCGAGAGCAGGATGACGCCCTGGGCGGCGCCGAAGTAGCCGCCGTACACGCCGGTCAGGAAGATCCCGATCCACAGCTCGATGCCACCGTGCTCGACGGTCCGGCTGCGGCGCTCGGCGACGAACCGGCTCAAGCGGGGCTGGAGGATCACCAGCACGACCGCGAGGATGATCAGCACCGGCACCACGGCGTCGAACACCGAGCTCGGCAGGGTGAGCAGCAGCACGCCGCCGGTGATCCCGCCGACGAGCGAGGCGGAGCCCGAGCACCTTCGCGCGACGCTGCTGTCCGCCCAGTTCCCGGCGGTACCCGACCGCGCCGCTCATGCTGCCGAAGGTGATGCCGACGGTGTTGCTCACGTTGGCGATGACCGGCGAGTAGCCGATGGCGAGCAACGTGGGGAACGTGATCAACGAGCCCGAGCCCACGATGGTGTTGATGGTGCCGGCGAGGAAGGCGGCGCCGGCGAGGAGCAGGACTTCGAGGACCGACATGGTGTCCGGCACCGTAGACTGCCGGTGGTTTCGAGCTCGGGAGCGGTGACGTGGCGGAGGACAAGCAACCGGTGGAGAAGGCGGTCGAGCTGTTCGTGTACGCGCCCGTCGGCGTGGCGCTCTACGTGCGCGACATGCTGCCGAGCATGATGGGCATCTTCGTCTCGCGCGGCAAGCGCGAGGTGCAGTCGCACCTCCCCGGCCACACCCCGCCCGCGCCGCCGACGCCACCGGTGCCGCCCGAGGTGAAGCGGCGCATCGACGAGTCGGTCGGCGTGGCGAAGTACATGGCCGAAGGTGGACTCGGTGTCGCCCGCGACGTCGCCGGCAACGGCATCGGCGTGGCGCGCGAGATGGCCGGGAGTGCGCTCGCGCAGTTCCTCGCCATGCGGGCCAACGGCGGCGTTCCCCTCGCCGAGGAGTCGGCTCCGGTCGACGTGGACGAGCCGCCGACACGTCCTGCTGCGACTGCGCCCGCGCCCGCGCCGGCTGCGGCTCCGGCACCTGCGGCCGACGTGCCGTCGGTGGACGCGTTGCCGATCCCCGACTACGACGAGCTCTCGGCGTCGCAGGTCGTCGAACGGCTCGAGGGCCTCGACCGCGAGTCGCTCGACGCGATCCGCGCCTACGAGACCGAGCACCGCGGCCGCAACACGATCCTGGGCAAGATCGCGCAGCTCAGCTGACGTGGAGTCGAGCCGGCCGGCGTCGGCCGACGACATCCCGCGCGTCGTGGAGCTCGCCGAGCTGATGCGCGCCGAGCTCGGCGCGATGCGCGGCGGGTCGCTGTGGCTCGAGCGCGAAGCGTGGCCCGAGCCGCTCGGCGACGCCTACGGCGCGCTCCTCGCACGTGACGACGCGCTCCTGCTCGTCGGCGCCATCGACGACGCGGTGATCGCGTTCGCCGCCGTCGTGATCGAACACCTGCGCTCCGGCGCGCGCCTCGGGGTGATCACCGACCTGTTCGTGGAGCCGGAAGCGCGCGAGGTCGGGGTGGGCGAGGTGCTGGCTGACGCGATGGTCCAGCACTGCCGCGACGCCGGCTGCCTCGGCGTCGACGCCGCCGCGCTCCCGGGTCACCGCGCGGCCAAGAACTTCTTCGAGACCCACGGCTTCACCGCACGTGCGCTCACCATGCACAAGCACCTCGACCCCGAAGGCACATGAGCGCACCTGAGGTCGCCCGACCGGAAGTTGCGGTCGGCGCGGTGTGCACGCACCTGGGGCAGCTGCTGCTCATCCGGCGGGGGCGGGGAGCGGCGCAGGGCCAGTGGTCGGTGCCCGGTGGCCGGGTCGAGTGGGGCGAGAGCCTGCACGAGGCCGTCGTGCGCGAGACCCACGAGGAGACCGGGTTGGAGGTCGTCGTCGACCGCTACCTCGGCTGGGTCGAACGGATCGTCGACCCCTACCACTACGTGATCCTCGACTTCGCGGTGACCGCGCTCGACCCGTCGCAGCGACCGGTGGCGGGCGACGACGCCGCCGAGGTGGCGTGGGTGCCCTTCGCCGACGTGTCCGACTTCGCGCTGGTCGGCGGGCTCTACGAGTTCCTGCGTGACGTGGAAGTGTGGTGATCCCATGGACTTCGACTTCACCCCCGAGGAAGAGGCGTTCCGCGCCGAGCTGCGCGCGTTCCTCGACGACGAGCTGCCCGAGTGGTGGAAGACCGTCTTCGTCGACGACGCGCGCGCCATGCCCTTCACCCGCGAGTTCTGCCACCGGTTGGCCGAGCGTGGTTGGCTGACGCTCAGCTGGCCGGCCGAGCACGGTGGCGCCGACGGTTCGGTGTGGCAACAGGCCGTCGTGCGCGAGGAGATGTGGGCGGCGGGCGAGCCCCGCGGTCCGCAGTACATGAACCTCAACTACATCGGCCCGCTGATCATGCGCTTCGGCACGCCGGAGCAGCAGGCCCGTCACCTCCCACGCATGGCCGCGGGCGACGTGCTGTGGTGCCAGGGCTTCTCCGAACCCGAGGCGGGCTCCGACCTCGCGTCGCTGAAGACGCGCGCCGTGCGCGACGGTGACCACTACGTCGTCAACGGCCAGAAGATCTGGAACAGCTACGCCGACGCGCCGGCCGACCACTGCCTGCTCCTCGCCCGCACCAACACCGAGGTGAAGAAGCAAGTGGGCATCTCGATGTTCCTGGTCGACATGCGCACGCCCGGCGTGACCGTCCGCCCGATCGCGAGCATGGCGGGCAAGAGCGAGTTCAGCGAGATCTTCTTCGACGACGCGATCATCCCCGTGTCCGACCGCCTGGGCGACGAGGACGCCGGCTGGACCCTGGTGGGGGAGGGGCTCGCGTTCGAACGCATCGGCATCGCCCGGTACGCCGCGCGAATCGAGTGCTCGAACATCTCGTGCAGTACGCGCGCGACACGGTGGTCGACGGGCGCCCGCTGGCCGACGATCCCGCGATCCGCGCCCGGCTGGCCACGTTGGCGACGCGGATCGAGGCGGCCAAGCTGTTGAACTACGGCGCGATCTCGATCCAGGCGGCCGGCTCGGTGCCCGCGATCGAGGCGTCGATCGCGCGGATCCACAACACCCAGGTCGAGCAGCTCGCCGGGCAGGTGGGCCTCGAGGTGCTCGGCGCCCAGGGCCTGCTGCTCGACGACGACCCGCTCTGTCTGCTCGACGGCGAGATGCAGCGCCAGTGGCTCGAGAGCATCCCGGTGACGGTCGCCGCCGGCACCACCGAGGTGCAGAAGAACATCATCGCCCAGCGTGGGCTCGGCCTCCCGCGGAGCGCCTGACATGGACCTGACCCTCGACGACGACCAACTGCTGCTCGCGGAATCGGCCCGCCAGCTGTTCGAGCGCACCTACACCACCGAGTCGGCCCGAGAGGCGGAGGAGCAGCCCGACGGCTTCTCCGCCGACCTCTGGAAGCAGGCGGTCGAGCTGGGCTGGCCCGGCATCGCCCTCCCCGAGGACTGCGGCGGCGCCGGCTACGGCGCGCTCGAGCTCGCGGTGCTGGCCGAGGAGCTCGGCCGGGGCGCGGCGACGCTGCCGCTGCTGTCGTCGTACGCGGCGACGCTCCCGCTGTTGTGGTCGGGTTCCGAGCCCGTGCGGGCCCGGTGGCTGGCACGGTTGGCCGCCGGCGATGCCGTCGCCGCGCTCGGCGGTCACCGATCCTCGGGGCGACGCCGGCGTGCGCGCCACGCCGACCGATCACGGCTGGTCGCTGTCGGGCACGAAGATCGCGGTGCCGTTCGGCGCGGTCGCCGACGTGCTGGTGGTCAGCGTCGACCTCGACCGGCCGTCGCTCGTGGTCGTCGCCGCCGACGTGCCCGGGGTGTCGCGCTCACGTCACGACACGTTCGCGCCCGAACCGTTCGCGGTCGTCACGTTGACCGATGTCGCGGTCGCCGCCGACGACGTGGTCGGCGACGGGCCGGCGTTGGCGCGCGCGCTCGCGCACCAGACCGTCGTCGACACCGCGTACGCGGTCGGCCTCGCGGGCGGCGCGCTCGCGCTCGCGGTCGACCACGCGACGAACCGCGAGCAGTTCGGCCGACCGATCGGGGTGAACCAGGCGGTGTCGCACCAGTGCGTCGACATGCGGGTGGAGATCGACGCCATGCGCGTGCTCGCGCTCCAGGCCGCGTGGCGACTCGATCGCTTCGCGTCGATCCCACGGTGATCCTGCGGGTGCGACGCGCGGGTCGCGCTGGCCAACGCCTACGCGCGCGACGTGCTGCCCGGCATCCTCGCCCGCGCCCACCAGGTACACGGCGCCATCGGCTTCACGATGGAGTACGACCTGCAGCTGTTCACCCGACGCGCGAAGGCCTACGAGCTCACCGGCGGGGGAGTGGCGGGCCACCTCGAACAGGTGGCCAGATGTCTTGGCCTGTAGTCATTGGCTTGTGACTAGGCGTCGACCTCGATCGGCGCGGTCATCGTGTTGTTCTTCGACAAGAAGTTGGTGGCGTTGTCCTTGTCGAGCGCCTGCACACTGGATTCCGTGCTGAAGCCGCCGTACTCGCGTGGCGTGGTGTCGACGTCGGTCGCCTGGGCGCGCAGCGACGCCACCGTGCACTCCTCGCGGGTGCGGTGCTCGAACGGGTCGAACAGGTACCAGCGGCAGGCGTTCTCCCAGGTGACCTTGTGGATGTCGTCGTCGGAGAGGCCGACCTCGTCGAGCGACTTCATGAGCACCTCGGGCGACTCCGGCCACGTGCTGTCGGAGTGCGGGTAGTCGGCCTCCCACGTGATCGTGTCGACGCCGATCTGCTGACGGTTGCGCAGGCCGGTGCTGTCGTCGATGAAGCACGTCTGCACGTGCTCGCGGAACACCTCGCTCGGGAGCTTGTCGCCGAAGTCGGCGCCGGTCCACGCACGGTGGTGGTCGTAGACGAAGTCGGCCTTCTCGAGGAAGTACGGCACCCAGCCGATGCCGCCTTCGGCGAGCGACATCTTCAGCTTCGGGAACTTCTGCATGATCGGCGACCACAGCAGGTCGGCCGCGAAGATCGCGGTCTGGAACGGCATCGCGTGCGGGATCACCGAGAACGGCGTGCGGGGCATGAAGTTCGGGAAGCCGCCGAAGTGGAACACCGCAACCGTGCCGAGGTCGTTGCACGCCTGCCAGGCGCGGTCCCACTCGGGCCCGTGGTAGTCGGCGGCGCCGAAGCGGTGCGGCTCGGAGTGGAACGACACCGCGTGGCAGCCCTTCTCCGCGACCCGGGCGATCTCGCCGGCCATCCACTCGTCACCGAGCACGAAGCCCGACAGTGCGAGGGGGATGAAGCGACCCGGGTACGCGTTGCACCACTCGTCGATGTGCCAGTCGTTGTAGGCGCGGATCATCACCTCGACGAACTCGGTGTCGTCGTTCTGCACGAAGAACTGCCCACCGAGGCCGGGCCACGACGGGAAGTTGAGCGAGGCGAGCACGCCGTTGACGTTCATGTCGCGGATGCGCTCGTGCACGTCGAACGTGCCCGGCCGCACCTGGTCGAAGCTGGCGGGGTCGGCACCCCAGCTCTCACGCGGACGACCCTGGACCGCGTTGAGCCCGAAGCTCGCGATCTCCTGGCCCTCGATGAGCCACGCGTCGGTGCCGTTGTCGCGGTGGATGACGCGCGGGACCCGCTCCTTGTACTTCGCCGGTACGTGGTCGGCGAGGTAGTCGGCCAGTGACGGCGGCTCGACGATGTGATCGTCGACGCTGACGAGGATGAGATCTTCCGTGCGCATCCGTACCCCCCGGGCTCGCGCGATTCTTCGGTCCACCCTATTCGTACGCCGTCCAACTCCCACGACCAGGCCGTCGACCCCCGCGTTCTCTCGCCTCCTTGGCGGTGTCGACCGAGGTGACGACGTGGAGCCCCTTCATACGGCGTCCTTGAGCACGGGGGTGAACGCGAACGGCGACCGGGCCGAGGTGGTCACGAACGGGATCTGCTCCTCGACGAGCATGTCGCTGGTCGACGCGGCGCCTGCTCGGCGCGATCGACCTCGTCATCCTCGGACAGTCGATCGTGGTGCCCGGCCGGCGGTCGAGGCGGAGCGTCAGCAGCGACCACCCCACGGCTGGTTCCCCGCCTGCGACCACAGCGCGTGGGCGACGGCGTCCTGGTCAGCGGGCGCGGCCTGCGACGGGAGCACCCCGACGAGGTCCGACCGTCCCATCCGCTCGCGATCGAGTTCCACGTCGACGGCAGGAACTGCCAGGCACCGTAGTAGAGACCGTCGGGCGAGACGATGCCGTAGTCGCCTCCCGATTCGTGGGCGAAGGTGCACTCCCGGAAGTGGAGCCACACGTCGTCCGAGGCGCCGGCCGGACTCGGCGTCACGACGGCGGCGGTGCGCACCGAGGACGACGACGATTGGCGGCTGGCGGCGACTGCGTCGTCGATCCGCCGGGCGAGCTCCTCGCGTTGGGCTTCGAGCTCCTGACGGTTACGTTCGAGCGCTGCCCGGGCGTCGCCGAGCTGTGCGGCGCGGTGCTGCAGCTGGTCGGTGACCGTGGAGAGGCGCGCGGCCGCGGCCATTCCGCTGCGACCGGCGACCTCGGTGAGCTGCGCGGCGCGAGCACCGGTGAGCGTGTTGGACGACTGCACGACCGCGTCGAGATGGGTCCCCGACGTCGTGTAGAGCTCGGCGGCGCGTCGGCGCACCTCGTCGCGCAAGCGGCGCGCCTCGTGCTGCAGGCTGCCGATCGCGGTCGTGGTCGTCGCGATCTCATGCTCGAGGTCGGTGGCATCGGCCTCGGCCGCTACGAGGCGACTGGCGGTCTCGGCCGCCAGCGCCCGATCGTGTGCGAGCTGGTTCCCGTCGTCGTCGGCGGCCGCAGCAGGTGCCGCCGCTGCGATCACCAGGGCAAACGGCACCAGGAGGACCGCCCACCGGGCACCCCGATGCCGGGACGTCGGGTGCCAGCGGGGCTGGTGCCGGAGCACCCGGGGCCGGGACATCGGATGAGATGTCGACCGGATCGGGCTGGCGCTTGAAGGATCAGCCCGGGTTTTCCGGTGCCACCGCCTGGCGGCGCCGGGCGGTGCGGACGCTCAGGACGGTGTCGACGCCGATCCAGGCGACGCCGAGCACCCAGAGCAGCACGGCCCACGACCAGTAGGGCGGGCGGTAGGAGAAGGTGAGCTCGTGGGTCCCGGGAGGGAGGGCGACCGCCTGGAACACGCTCTCATGGGACACCAACCGGGCCGGTTCGCCGTCGATGCGCACCGACCAGCCCGGGAACGCGAGCTCCCGACGGACCAGGCGAGTGGCGCCGGGGCAGTCGACGCGGACCCGCTGACGCCCCTGCGGCACGGTGGTGCACCCGACCCCCACCGGGTCGAAGTAGGGCGCGGTGTCCTCCAGCGCGTAGATCGTGGCGACGGAGTCGCCGGCGACGCGGCGCAGCTGACTGCGCAGCGGGTCGATGACCTGCGTGCCCCGAGCCAGCACCACGTACTCCACCGACAGCGCGCGCAGGAAGTCGGGATGGGTCTCGATGGCGCGGAGGCCCTCGGGCCGGAACGAGAAGTACCCGGGATCAACGGCGCGCCCGAGCTCGCGGTGCAACCAGTCGGCCCAGCGCTGGGGGATGGGCACGTTCGTGGCCGCGGCCGATCCGATCTCGAAGTAGGACCCGTAGTTCGCGGCGATGGGACCGAACGTGAAGAACCGATGGTTGCCAAGATGGTCCTCGAGCCAGTGTGCGGTCGTCCGGTCGACGGTCACGTCGCGCGGCGCCGACAGGCTCGGCACCGCGAAGCAGAGCATCACGTCGACCACCACGAGCGCCGCGATCACGGCAACGATCCCCGGACGCTGCCACCAGGCGAGCGCGACGATCACGACGAGCGCCACCACCGCCCACACCAGTGATGCCGCCAACCACCTGTTCACCCCGGGCGCGTCCGAGGCCGGGCCGCGTGCGAGCAACCAGCCGAGCCCGAGGACACCGGCGGCGATGAGCGCGCTCACCGTCACAACACGTCGGGGCACGGCGCCGCGGGTCAGGTCGTCGAGGGCGAGTGCGGCCAGAACCACGACCGCGAACGCGAACGACGGCGTCATGTAACGGTAGAACGCCACGCTGTCCATACCGGGAACCAGGTTGACCAGGGTGACCGCCAACGCGGGGCCGAAGGTCTTGAGCAGGCACACCGCGATCCACCCCAGCAGCACCAGCCGCAGGGTCCGGAGCCGGCGACCCCACAGCCCGAGGATCGCGAGCACGAGGATCGTCGTGGTGACGAAGCCACCGATGTTCGACCAGACCAACGTGATCGTGCCGTGCGGATCGTCGAAGGCGAAGATGGGGCCGAACGCGTAGGGGAGACCGAGCGTGATCGGTATCGCCGCGTGCGGCAGGGTCGCCTCGGACAGCGAACCCCCGTGGCCACCGATATCGGCGACCCCCAGGTACGAGAGAAACGGCAGGAGCAGGGGCGCCGAGAGGAGGGCGCCGGCGCCGACGCCGGCGCCCACCTTCCGGGCGAAGGTCACGCGCAGCTCACGCGGGAGGTCGACCACGCGCCACCCCGTCCACCCCGCGACGAGGAGACCGTACAGATAGACGGTCTCGACGAAGCCGGAGTACGCCGCCAGCGCGATGGCAACCGCGATCAGAATCCAGTGACCCCGCCGACGGTCACGAGTCGCCGTCACCGCCCTTTCGACGCCCAGCAGCACGAGGGGCAGGAAGGCGACCGGGAGCATCGCGCCGTTCTGCAACCACGAGAACGTGCCGTTCAGGCCGAACGCGACACCAGCCGCGAGCGCCGGCACCACCGAAAGGCCGAGGTGCCGGAGCAGGAAGTACGTCGCCAGCCCCGCGACGAGCTCGAGGAGGAGCGTCTCGAGGAACAGGCCGTTCGGCAGCAGGTTCAGCAACGTCGGCGGGAAGAGGGCCGCTGACTGCGGCGACGCGACCAGCGGCGAACCGGCACCTTCATAGGCATTCCAGAAGGGGAGCTCTCCATTTGCCACTTGGCGCGCGGCCTCACGCCCCAGCGCCTGGGTGATGTACCCGTTGTTCGGATCGATCGTCCGATCGCCCGGCAGCCGCCCGGGTTCGGCGCTGGTCACCAGGTTGGCCCGGGGTCCCAACGGGTCCGGATCTGAGTACCCGCTCAGGTACACCAGGTTGCCGAGGAGCACGAACAGCACCACGAGGACCGGCGGAACCCAGCGCAGCCGACGGCCGTCCCAGGCCCGGGCGTCGGAGCCTTCCGCCTCCGGGGCGGTCACGTCGCTCACGGGCTGGGCCATCGTGGGATTCTGCTCGACGGCAACCAGCTTCCTCGTGACGCAGGTGCCCATAATCCTCGTTATGTTAAGTAATGGCCAAGGCAACTCCGAACGCACCGGATCGGACGGTCTTCGCTACCCGGGTTCGACAGGAACCCAGTCCCACGACCGGGGCCGGTGGTCGGCCATGGCCGGGTGTTGCGCCAGACGGCGCACGAGCCGCTCGAGCTCCGGGTACACGTCGTTGACCGACATCTGGCCGCGCACGACGTAGGTCATGGCCGAGTGCGTGAAATGCCGCACGGCCGTGAGGGCGTCGTCGCGGTACTCGGGTTCGACGTCCCGGAGTGCGTACTCGGTCACCGGCACCAGGCTGGTGACGCCGGTGTCGGCGATCCCACCCGGCACGTCCCCTTCGAGCCGGGCCGCGCGCACGAAGGTCTCGAGCATGCGGGGGTTCGCCTCCCAGACCGCCCACACCTGGCGGTAGTAAGTGAGGAGCTGTTCCGCGGGCGTTTCGCCGTCGAGCCACGTGGGGGCCGGCTCGTAGAATTCCCGGTCGTTCCACTGCCCCACCGCCTCGGCGATCAGGCGGTCACGCGACCCGAAGTACCGGTAGATGGTGTCGCTCGAGATCCCGGTCCGGTCCGAGATCGGCCGTACCTGGATGGCCTCGTAGCCCCCCTCGGTCGCGAGTTCCAGGACGGCGGCGATCACCCGCTCGCGCCGCGTGGCTTGCGACCGCTGGAGCCGACCGCCATCAGATGCCTGGGTCGTGGTCACGCCGCTCACACGGTATCGGATCAGAACGGGTAGCGAATCGAAACTGAGTTGCGATGTATACGAAATGTCGTTAGGGTCCGCGACGTGGATCCGGAGCTCGCCGCGGTGGTCGCCCAGCTCCCCGTGTTCGAGCCCGGTGGCGCGGCGGACGCTCGGGCGCGTGCCCGCGCCTACTCGGCTGACCGCCCACCCGTACCGGGTCGGGACGCTCTGGTCATCACCGAAGAGGCGCTACCCGGTCCCCCTGGCGCGGACCCGGTGCGAGTTCGCATGTACCGCCCGGCGGGCGACGCGGCCCCTCGACCCGCGGTGGTCTACATCCACGGCGGCGGGTTCATCGCCGGCGACCTCGACAGCGAGGACGTCCGCTGCGTGCGCTTCGCCAACGAAGCCGGCTGCGTCGTCGTGTCCGTCGAGTACCGCCTTGCACCCGAGCACCGCTACCCCGCCGCGCTCGACGACTGCTACGCGGTGCTCTGCTGGACCGCATCCTCGGCAGCCGAGCTCGGTGTCGATCCGCACCGCATCGGCCTGGCCGGCGCGAGCTCCGGCGGCAACCTCGCGGCCGCCACCGCGCTCCTCGCCCGCGATCGCGGCGAACCGCCGGTGGCATTCCAGTGCCTCGTGTACCCCACGCTCGACGACCGGATGCAGACCGCCTCCGTGAGATTCGTCGGTACGCCGTTGGTCGACGGCTCCGACGTCGCCCGGTGCTGGGACCACTACCTCGGCGCCGACCGCACCGACGTCTCGCCGTATGCAGCCCCAGCTCGTGCGGTCGACCTGGCCGGCCTTCCGCCCACCTACATCATGACGGCCGAGCTCGATCCGCTGCGTGACGACGGTCTTCGCTACGCCAGCCGACTGCTCGAGGCAGGCGTGAGCGTCGAGCTCCACCAATTCGCAGGTGCCTTCCACGGCTTCGACCTGTTCCCGACCGCGCTGTCGCAGCGCGCGCTCGACGAACAGGTCGCCTGGATCGTCACCGCCACCACTTCTTCATGAAACACATCGTCCGAGGGGGGACCATGAACCGGTTGCGCACGTTGCTCGTCGTCATCGCACTCGTCGTCGCAGTTGCCGCGGTCAACTTGCTGCCCGCAGACGCGCAGTCGAGCAGCGAGAAGCCGAAGGCGACCGAGGTCGGCGTCACACCCACCGAGATCCACATCGCGGTCGAGGCCGACGTCGACAACCCGTTCGTCCCCGGTCTCTTCCAAGGGATCGTCGATGGTGTCAACGCGGGCGCCAAGTACCTCAACAGCAAGGCGGGCGGGGGTGGAGTGGCCGGCCGCAAGGTGGTCGTCGACTTCATCGACTCCAAACTCAACGCCAACGAGGCGCGCAACGGCGTCATCACGGCGTGCGCGCAGGACTTCGCGCTCGTCGGCACGTCGGCGCTGTTCCTGCCGAACGTCGACGACGCGGTGAACTGCGTCGACAAGGCCGGCGCGACGACCGGCTTGCCCGACGTCGCCGCGATCGTGACCGGCGTGCCCGAGTCGTGCTCGCCCGTCACGTACTCGATCAACCCACCCCAGCTCGACTGCAGTACGAAGGACCAACACCCACAGACGTACTACGGCAACCAGGGCGACGCGAAGTGGCTGCTCGAGCAGAACAAGAACGACCTCCACGGTTCGTTCCTCGTCGGGAACGACACGAAGGACGCGCTGCGCGGCGCGTCTGCGATCGTCGACACCTCGATCCAGGCTGGGATCAAGGCTGACCAGAAGGCCACCCTCTCGGGCCGCGACCCACAGAGCGCCTACACGCCGGTCGTGAACCAGATGAAGAACGACGACTCCAACTTCTCGCTCACGACGATGCCGCTGGCCAACGCGGTCGAGCTGCGCAGTGAGGCTCAGCTCCAAGGCCTGAGCTCCGACATCGTGTGGGAGTGCACCACCTGCTACGACAACGGGATCCACGACAGCGCCGCCGTCATGGACGGCACGTACATGACGCTCAAGTACCTGCCGTTCGAGGAGGCGAAGAGCAACGCGATGCTCGCGACGTACCTCAAGTACGTGGGCAAGGACAAGGCCAACGGCTTCTCGGTGTTCGGATGGGTGGCGGCACTCGCGTTCGGCGAGGCGGCGAACAACACCGCGAAGACGCAAGGCGTCAACGGTCTCACGCGTGCCAATCTCCTGAAGTCGCTGGCTGGTCTCACCAAGTTCGATGCCGGCGGCATGTTCGGCGCGACCAACGTCGGCCAACGGATCCCCACCCCCTGTTTCCTCATGGAGCAGTTCACGAACGACACCTTCAAGCGGCTCTACCCGACGAAGGCGGGCACCTTCGACTGCAAGGCGTCGAACAACGTGAAGGTCAAGGACGACCTGATCGGCTGACGCCTTCGCCACCGTGCGGATCGGCTGGGTCAGTCTTCCTCGCCGGCAGAATTCTCGAAGGCGGAGATCGGCGGACACGCACACATGAGGTTGCGATCCCCGAACGCGCCGTCGATGCGGCTCACCGGCGGCCAGTACTTGTCGGGGCCGAAGGCATCGACGCCCGCAGGGAACGCCGCCTGCTCGCGTGAGTACGCGCGCGTCCACTCGCTGACGACGACATCGGCCGCCGGGTGCGGCGCGTGGCGCAGCGGGCTGTCCTCCACCGTCCACTCCCCCGCCTCGACGGCGCGGATCTCGTCGCGGATGGCGATCATGGCGTCGCAGAAGCGGTCGAGCTCGGCGAGGTCCTCGGACTCGGTGGGTTCCACCATGAGCGTGCCGGCGACCGGGAACGACACCGTGGGCGCGTGGAAGCCGAAGTCGACCAGCCGCTTCGTGACGTCGTCGGCGGTGACACCGGTGCGTTGCGTGATCGGGCGCAGGTCGAGGATGCACTCGTGCGCGACCAGCCCGCCCGGCCCGCGGTAGAGCACCGGGAAGTGCGGGGCGAGGCGGGCGGCGACGTAGTTGGCGGTGAGGATCGCGGTCTCGGTGGCACGGAGCAGCCCGTCGCCACCCATCAGCTCGATGTACGCGTACGAGATCGGGAGGATGCCCGCGGATCCGTGCGGCGCGGCCGCGATGTGCGGTGACAGGAACGGCGCGAGGTGTGCACGCACCGCCACCGGGCCGACCCCCGGCCCTCCCCCGCCGTGGGGGATGCAGAACGTCTTGTGCAGGTTCAGGTGCGACACGTCGGCACCGAACTGGCCCGGCTTGGCGAGCCCGACGAGCGCGTTGAGGTTGGCGCCGTCGAGGTACACCTGCCCGCCGCACTCGTGCACCACCGCGCACACGTCGCGGATGTTGGCTTCGTACACGCCGTGGGTCGACGGGTACGTGACCATCAGCGCGGACAGGTCGTGCGCGTGCTCGTGCGCCTTGGCCTTGAGGTCGTCGAAGTCGACGTTGCCGTCGTCGTCGCACTTCACGACGACCACGCGCATGCCGGCCATGACCGCGCTGGCCGCGTTGGTCCCGTGCGCCGACTCCGGGATGAGGCAGACCGTGCGCGCCTCCTGGCCCCGGCTCTCGTGGTAGCCGCGGATCGCGAGGAGGCCGGCGAGCTCGCCCTGCGATCCCGCGTTGGGCTGCAACGACACCGTGTCGTAGCCGGTGATCTCGCACAGCGCGGCCTCGAGCCCGACGAACAGCTCGGTGTACCCCTCGGCCTGGTCGACCGGCGCGAACGGATGGACGTTCGCGAACCCGGGCCAGGTGATCGGCATCATCTCGACCGTGGCGTTGAGCTTCATCGTGCACGAACCCAGCGGGATCATCGTGCGGTCGAGCGCGAGGTCGCGGTCGGACAACTTGCGGAGGTAGCGCAGCAGCTGCGACTCGGAGTGGTAGCGGCGGAACACCGGGTGCGTGAGGATGTCGGACGTGCGGCGCAACGCGTTCGGGAGCGCGGCCTCGATCGTGGTGCGCAGGTCGCTCGCCGCGTCGTCGACGCCGAACGCCCGCCAGACGCGATGCAGCGTGTCGGTGGTCGTGGTCTCGTCGAGCGCGATGCAGATCGTGTCCGCGTCGACCACGCGGACGTTGACGCGTTCGGCGCGCGCCGCTGCCGCGAGCGCTTCGGCGTTGCCGGGAGCGCTGAGCGCGACGGTGTCGAAGAACGACTCGTGGCGGACGTCGAACCCACCCGCGCGCAGGCCGTCGGCCAGCGCACACGTGAGCCAGTGCACTCGCTGCGCGATCTCGCGCAGGCCGTCGGGACCGTGGTACACGGCGTACATGCCGGCGATGTTCGCCAACAACACCTGCGCGGTGCAGATGTTGCTGGTGGCCTTCTCGCGCCGGATGTGCTGCTCGCGCGGTCTGCAGCGCGAGGCGCAGCGCGCTGGCGACCCTGCGAGTCGACCGACACCCCGACCAGGCGGCCGGGCAGGTTGCGCTTGTACTCCTCGCGCGTGGCGAAGAACGCGGCGTGGGGCCCGCCGTAGGCCATCGGCACCCCGAAGCGCTGCGCCGAGCCCACCACCACGTCGGCACCCCACTCCCCCGGCGGGGTGAGGAGCACCAGCGCGAGCAGGTCGGCGGCGACCGCGACCAGCGTGTCGTGCGCGTGCAGGTGGGCGACCAGCTCACGGTCGTCGCGGACGGCGCCGGTGGTGCCCGGGTACTGGAGCAGCACACCGAACACACCCTCGGTGCTCATGGCGTCGCCAGCTGAAGAGAGCCGGGCTCCCCCACCACGACGTCGATGCCCAGCGGCTCGGCGCGGGTCTGCACGACGGCGATGGTCTGCGGGTGACATGCGGCGTCGACGAAGAAGGTGTCGCCAGCCTTGGCGTTGACCCGCCGCAGCATGGTCATCGCCTCCGCCGCCGCGGTGGCCTCGTCGAGCAGCGACGCGTTGGCGAGGTCCATGGCGGTGAGGTCGCTCACCATCGTCTGGAAGTTGAGGAGCGCCTCCAGCCGGCCCTGCGAGATCTCGGGCTGGTACGGCGTGTAGGCGGTGTACCAGGCCGGGTTCTCGAGCAGGTTGCGCTGGATGACCGGCGGCGTGATCGTGCCCGAGTAGCCCTGCCCGATCAGCGAGGTGAGCACCTGGTTGCGGTCGGCGAGCTCGCGCATGCGGGCCAGCACGTCGGCCTCGGTGCGCCCGACGGGCAGGTCGAGCGGGGCCCGCTCGCGGATCGCCTCGGGGACGGCCCGGTCGACGAGCTCGGCGACCGACGACACGTCGAGGGCCGCGAGCATCTGCTCGACCTCGACCGGCGCAGGACCCAGATGACGGTCGGCGAACTCGCGGCTCACAACGCCTCGATGACGAGTTCGCTGGCGCTCACTCGGATGAGGCTACCGGCGGACGAACGGCAACTTCGTGACGACGGCGGGCACCTCGCGGCCGCGCACGTCGACCGTCACCGCGTCGCCGTCGGCGGTCTCGGGCGGCAGGAACGCGAGCGCGATCCCGTGCCCGAGCGTGGGCGAGAAGTTGCCGCTGGTGATCTCGCCGACCACGACGCCGCCCTGCGTCACCGGGTAGCCCTCCCGGGGGATCTGACGGCCCTCGGTGGCGAGGCCGCGCAGCCGACGGGTCACGCCCTGATCGCGTTCGGCCTCGAGCGGCGCCTTGCCGCGGAAGTCGCCCTTGTCGAAGCGCACCACCCAGCCGAGTCCCGCCTGCAACGGCGTGATGCCCGGGCCGAGCTCGTGGCCGTGCAACGGCAGGCCGGCCTCGAGCCGCAGCGTGTCGCGCGCGCCGAGCCCCGCGGGCGTGATCCCGGCGTCGAGCAGCGCCTGCCAACACGCGGCGGCTCGGTCCGCGGGCACGTGGAGCTCGACGCCGTCTTCGCCCGTGTACCCGGTGCCCGCGACCCACCCGGGCGCACCGGCGAACTCGAAGCGCTGCACGCCGAAGCGCGGCACCTCGGCCGCGTCGGGCGCGACGCGGGCCAGGAGCGCGCGCGCGTCGGGTCCCTGGACCGCGAGCACGACGCGTGAGTCGGTGACGTCGTCGATCTCGCACTCCCCCGCGCCGTGGAAGAGCGCGGCTTCGCCCAGCGCGTCGACGAGCGGCGCGGTGTTGGACGCGTTGGGCATCACCAGGAAGTCGCCCGGCGCGGTCCACCACACGATGATGTCGTCGACCACGTGGGCGTCGTCTTCGTCGAGCAGGTGCGTGTACTGCGCCTTGCCCGGCGCGATGCGGTCGAGATCGTTGGTGAACGCCCACTGCAAGGTGGCGAACGCCCCGGCGCCGTGCACGTGCACCGAACCCAGGTGCGACACGTCGAAGACGACCGCCCGCTCGCGACACGCACGGTGCTCCTCGAGCACGCCGGTGTACTGGATGGGCATCTCCCACCCGCCGAACGGCACCATGCGCGCACCGAGGGCCCGGTGCTGCGCGTCGAGCGGCGAGCGGTTCATGATGTCGGTCTCACGCGGATTCTTGCGCCGATTCCTGGGCGCCGGCTCCGCTCCCCCGCCGGGGATCGGGGAACAGGTCGAGCTTGGCGGGGCCGGTGCCGTCGGCGAGTTGCGACGGCGGTTCGAGGCCGTACTTCACCAGCAGCTGCAGGTAGTCGCGCTGGTAGAGGACCTTGATCTTGATCTCCGGGTGCAGCTCCACGCAGACGGCGCGCCTTGCGGTTCTTCTTGGTGACCAGCTTCTGGTTGAGCGTGGTGATCTCGATGTAGAGGTCGTACGCCGGGAGGTAGAAGTCGGGCGAGAACGCCTGCGCCGGGTTGCCCTCGCGGTCGCGCTCGAGCACGAACGTGCGCGGCTCGTACTCCCATTCGATCGCGTAGAAGTCGAGCAGCTTCGCGAACTGTCGTTCGGAGTTGTGCGCGAAGCGGACCTGCTCGTGGGGCAGCGACTCCGGCGTGATGGTCAGCCCCCCGATGCGGCGCGTGGCCCGGTGATGCCCGTGGAAGCCGTGCGCAGCTCGGCGACGTGCTCGCGCACGTCGGCGTCGAGCTCTTCCATCATGTGCGCGAGCGGGACGATGTTGAGCACGCCCTGACCCTTGCGCACGACGTCGATGAGCATGTCGTCGGTGCGCACGAGCACCGAGTTGGTGCCGTCGAGCACGAGGTTGGCGGTGGCCCAGTCGTCGCCGAGGTCTTCACGCAGGTAGTCGATCGCCTGGCGCGTGGTCTGGAGCTTCACGCCCGCGTCGAGCAGGCTCTTCACGACCTTGAGCCGCACGAGATCCTGGAACGAGTAGGTGCGCTGGGTGCCGCTGCCCTTGGCGTCGGCGATCGACGGCCGCACGAGATCGGTGCGCGCCCAGTAGTCGAGCTGGCGGTAGGTGATGCCGACGATGCTGCACACCTGCGGGCCTCGGAACCCCAGCTCCCGGGGCGTGGGCGCCATGCCGTCGAGCATCGGCTGGGTCCCAGCTCCTGCTGCGTGCTTCTTCGCGGCCATCCACACCCTCGATCTGGAGTCGACCCCCGGTCACGCTGAAGTACAGGGTCGTAGTTACGGGGTTGTGAGGCTACTGCCTGGCCGCGGCCAGGTCAACGCTCCTGTCGCCAGCTCGCTCGCTCGGTCCTCCCCTCGCCGCCTCCGCGCTCCGGGTCAGGAGCCCTCGCCGGCAGCGAAGTCTTCGGGGCGCACCTGGTCGAGGAACTCCCGGAACTGCTCGATCTGCTCTTCGTCCTCGTCCTGCTCGAAGAGCACCCCCGCCTCTTCGAGGACGTCCTCGTGGGCGAAGATCGGCACCGGGTCGCCGTAGCGGACGGCCAGGGCGATGGCGTCGGAGGGGCGGGACGAGATGCGGTAGGTGCCTCCATCCCGAGCGAACTCGATCTCGGCGAAGAAGGTGCCGTCGTGCAGCTCGGTGATGATCACCTGCATGACCTTGGTGCCGAGGTCGTCGAGCACCGACTTGAAGAGGTCGTGGGTCATCGGCCGGGGCGTCTCGGTGCCCTGCAGGGCGTACACGATCGCGGTGGCCTCGGGCTGCCCGATGAAGATCGGGAGGTAGCGCTGGCCCTCGTTCTCGCGGAGGAGCACGATCGGCTGGTTCGACGGAACCTCGACTCGAACTCCGACCAGCGACATCGGGATCACGCTGCGCCTCCGGACTGGACTGGGCGCCAACCGTAGCACCGGGCTCCCCCGCTCCTGCCGGGTTGCGCCAGCATCATCAGGGCCGTCATCAAGGCCGTCATCAGGTCGGGTCAACCCGCATACAGGGCCGCGACGTAGGCGTCGGGCGTGGCCGCGACCACGTCGCGATCGGCGATCACGACCCTCGGCACGTTGCGGTACAGATCGGCGCGATGCAGCCCGTATCCGAGCACGAACACGTCGGGGATCTCCATCCCGACGTACCGGACGGTCACCGGCAGGATGCGACGCGCCGGCCGGTCGAGCAGCGTGCAGACGTCCACTCGCCGAGGACCCTGCCCCTCGAGGTGCTTCACCAGGTACCCGAGGGTGAGGCCGGTGTCGACGAGGTCCTCGACCAGCACGACGTCGCGTCCGGTGAGATCGAGATCGACGTCGTGGAGGATGCGCACGCGCCCCGAGTCGGGTGCGTAGCGGGAGATGGCGATGAACGCGACCGACACGTCGACGTCGCGGATGGCGCGCGCCAGGTCGGCGAGGAAGATCGACGCGCCCTTGAGCACACCGACGAGGACCACGCCGTCGGGATGGTCGGCGGTGATCTCGGCCGCCAGTCGCTGCGACGGTCTCGGCGATGGCGGCTTCGTCGAGCAGGGTCTCGGGCGGCTCGATCGTCGGGGGAGCCGTCGCTCACTCGGCGAGGGTCTCGCGCGACCGACTCGCGGAGCAGCGCGGTGCGCAACTGCCGTCCCAGTGACGAGCCAGCTCGCCGAGCTCGCTCCTGCAGGCGGGCACGCGCTTCCGGGGTTGCGCTGGCGCACGTACGGCAGCAGCACCTGCCGAACAGCACCGCTTCGCGGTCGGCGAAGTTGCGGTACATGCGGAGGTGGCGCGCCTCGATGCCGCGGGCGAAGAAGCCCGAGGAGATGCGCACGATCTCGAGCGCCTCGTCGTCGAACCAGGCGGCGCCGTCGACCTCGCGCGCCGGCGGAGCATCCCGTAGCTCTCGAGCTGCGCGACCAGCGCGTCGTCGACGCCCGCGGCGGCGGCGAGCTCGGCCGCGTGTAGCGGCCGTCACCACCGGGCGGCCGAGCAGCGCGTCGTCGCCGTCGTCGATCGGGAGGGTGGGTGCGAACGCGGCGCACGCCCGCGCGCGGCTGGCCGCGGCGCGCGGCGGCGGTGCGCGCCTCCGAACGAGCGCCGCGTCGGGCGTGCCGCCGAGCGCGATCTCTTCCGCGGCGCTCGTCGACCGCGATCTCGACCGGCGTCGGTTCCGGAGCCGCCTCGCCGCTCGGCTCGTCGACGGTCTCGAAGAGGCGGTCCTCGGCCCCGGGCGGCACTTCGTCGAGCCGCTCCTTGATCACCTTGAGCGGGAGGAAGTGCTCCTTCTGCTGGAACAGGATCCACCGCAGGCGGGTGAGGTCGGCGGCGTAGAACTTCCGGTACCCCGACGGCGTGCGCTCGGGGTTCACGAGCCCCTGGCTCTCCAGGAAGCGGATCTTCGAGATCGTGATGTCGGGGAACTCGTCGCTCAGCTCGGCGAGCACCTCTCCGATCGAGAGGTGCTCGGGTTCACGGCTGCTCATGAGGCCTCTCACGTCGGCGCTCACGTCTCTTCGCTCCCCACGAGGAAGACCAGGACGAAGCGCCCGATCTGCAGGTCGGCGAGGTGGTGCAGCGGCGCGGTGTCGACCCGCTTGTGGTCGACGTAGGTGCCGTTGAGCGAGCCGACGTCGGACACCTCGTAGGCCCCGCCGATCCGGCGCACCGCGGCGTGGCGGCGCGACACGGTGATGTCGTCGAGGAAGATGTCGGAGTCGGGGTGACGGCCCAGGGCGGTGACGTCGCTGTCGAGCACGTACCGGCTGCCGGCATTGGGGCCCCGGCGGACCACGAGCATGCCCATGCCCGTCGGCAGCTCGGCCAGGGCCGCGCCGAGCTCCTCGTCGAGCTCGAGCCGCTCGGCGAGTTCGGTGAGGCTCAGGGTCGCTTCGTCCTCCTGGGCAGCGGGCTGCCGCAGGAGGAGCAGAAGTTGGCTCCGGACTCGTTCTGGTGGCCGCACTGGCGGCATCGCATGGTGGTAACGGTACCCCGGGCGGCAGCCCTCAGGTGAAGGTCACCCTCGACGAGCGCTCGACGCCTGTTCTCGGGGGGTAGGCCTCGGGCTCGACTGGAGGTCGAACGTGAGGTCGAAGGTGAGGTCGAGGGTCGTCGTGAATCCCTCGACCAGCGCGTCGGCGACGACACGCGGGTCGGTCGGCGCCCCGAGCTCCTCGAGCGTGACCGTGGCGGCGCGGAGCTGAGCACGGGTCACCGGCGTCGATCCGGGTCGCGGGCCGGAGCAGATCGGTCTCGTCGAACGGGAGCCGGGTGAGCAGGATCGAACCGTGCTGGAGCACGGCACCGTCGCGCCGCACCTGCGCCGAGCCGCACAGCTTGCGGTCGCCCACCCGCAGGTCGGCGCCCTGTTGGCCGGCGAAGCACACCGGGCCCGCAGGACCGTCGTGGCGGGCGATCGCGGCGTCGACCCCGAGCCGACCGAGCCCGGCGATGAGGGCACCCGCCAGCCACTGGTAGACGGCGTCGACCGAACCGGCGGTGCCGGTGGGCAACGGCATCACGACGGAGTACGTGAGGTCGGCGCCGTGGAGGAGACCCTGGCCGCCGGTCGGGCGCCGGACCACCTCGACGCCGAACCGCTCGCACGCGTCGAGGTCGACGTCGTCGTCGGGCTGGAAGCGACCCAGCGACAGCGCCGGCGGCGTCCATTGGTAGAGCCGCAGGGCGGGTGGCGCGCCCGCGACCACCGCGTCGAGCAGCGCCGCGTCGGCCGCCATGTTGTTCGCGGCGGCGCCTCGTTCTCCGGCCCGGTCGAGGTCGTCGACCAGCCGCCAGCTCGTCGTGGCCGGCGCGGTCAAGCCTCTTCGACCAGCGCGCGGTAGGCGGCGGCGTCGAGGAGCGAGTCGACCTCGGCGGGGTCGGCCATCTCGACCACGAAGATCCACCCGGCGCCGTACGGATCGGCGTTGACCTGCTCGGGGGCGTCGTCGAGTGCGGAGTTGACCTCGATGATGGTGCCCGTGACCGGCGAGAAGATCTCCGACACCGACTTGGTCGACTCGATCTCGGCGCACCCGGCGTGGGCCATCACGTTGGCGCCGACGCCGGGGAGCTCCACGTAGACGACGTCACCGAGTGAGTCCTGCGCGAAGTCGGTGATGCCGATCCGCGCCTGCGCGCCGTCGACGGCGACCCACTCGTGTTCCTCGCTGTAGCGCAGCTGCTCGGGGAATTCCATGGCGAGAAGCTACCCGCCCGTCCGAGCATCTCGGAGTTGACCCCCACCGGCGTACGCGAACTCCGAGATGTTCGGAATTCATCGAAGAACCTGGCGGATGCGCTCCACGTACTCCTGGGCGGTGCGGCGGGCCTCGACGTCGCTGCCGGCCTCGGCCCACACGTGGGTGAGCGCCTCGTCGGGGTCGGGCAGCACCAACGCCCAGCGGTCGGCCTCGATCACCTTCACGCCGTCGATGAGCTCCGTCTCCCGCGTGCCGGCGCGCTCGACGATCTCCCGCATCACCGTGCCCTTGCGCTCCCACGGCGTGACGATGGTCTCGTGCGCGACGTGGGTGCTCGGCAACGCCGCGACCACCCGCGACAACGGTCGGTCGACCGCGGCGAGCAGGTCGAGCAGCTTCACCAACGTGACCGCGGCGTCGTAGGCGGGCAGGAAGTCGGGCCACACGCAACCGCCGTCGGGCGTACCGGCGAACACCACGTTGCGGGCCGACGCGGCCTCCATGAGGCCGGTGCCCCAGACGCGGGTGCGCACCACCGCCTCCTTCGACCCGAGGATCGCCTCCACCGCGCTGGTGGCGTTGACCGGCACCGCGACGCTCGCCCCCGGCTGTGCTTCCTTGATGAGCGCGACCGCGCTGAGCAGCAGCTCCTCGGGCTCGAGGATGTGGCCGGTGTCGTCGACCACGACCGCGAGCTCACCCTCGGGGTCGATGACGAACCCGAGGTCGCTGCCCGAGACGCGCACGAGGTCGGCCAGTGCGCGCCACCTGCGCGTCGCGCACCTCGGCGGTGGCGGTGGCCGACGCGGTGCTCGCGAACGGGTTGACCGCGAGCACCTCGGCGCCGAGCTTGGTGAGCAGGCTCGGCATCACGATCGACGCCGCGCCGAAGGAGTAGTCGAGCACGATCTTGAACGCCTGGCGTCGCACCTGCTCGATGTCGACGATGCGTTCGAGCGCGGCGGTGTAGAACTCGAGCGAACGGGGCGGGAACACGATGTCGCCGACTTCGCCGCCGAACGCGCGCCGGTAGTCCTCGCGGTAGAGCAACCGCTCGATCTTGCGCTGCGCGCCGGGATCGATGTCGCGGCCGTCGGCGTCGAAGAAGCGGATCTCGACCGTGTCGGGATCGCCGGGCGCGAGCCGCACGGTGATGCCGCCCTGCGAGCGGCTGTTGCGCACCTGGAAGCGCGTGAGCGGCACGGTGGCGAGCTCGATGTCCTCCACGTTGACGCCCGACAGGTTGATGCCGGCGATGAGCGCGCGCTTGAGCGCGCGTGCGATGCGGCTGGTGTCGCGGCTCGCGGTGATCGTCGCGCCCTTCGGGATCGACGTGCTGTAGGCCATGGCCAGGCGCACGACCACCTCGGGGTTGACGTCGACGTTGGCGAGGCCGCGCACGCCGCGCCGCCCGAAGAGCGTGCGGGCACCGCGGCTCTCCCACACGATCGACGACGTGACCACCGCGCCCGACTCGACCGTCTTGAACGGGTACACCTTGACGTTCGGGTTGATCACCGCGTCCTGGCCGACGAAGCACTCGTCGCCGACGACGGTGCCCTCGTCGACGCGCACGTGCGCACGCAGGTCGGTGTTGCGCCCGATCACGCAGCCGCGCAGGTTCGCGCCCTGGCCCGACGTACACGTGGTCGTGCAGCACCGAGCGCTCGATGAACGCGTCGGCCTTCACGATCACGTCGGTGCCGAGCACGGTGTAGGGACGCAGGTGCACGCCCGGCTCGATGCGGCAGCTGTCGCCGATGACGACCGGGTCGTCGATGCGGGCCTCGGGGCTGATCTCGACGTCGGTGCCGATCCAGCGTCCCTCGCCGAGCTGGAAGCCGTCGATCTCCACGCGGACGCGCCCGTCGAGCACGTCGGTGTGGGCGCGGCTGTAGGCCTCGAGCGTGCCGACGTCCTCCCAGTAGCCCTCGGAGACGTGGCCGTGCAGCGTGTGGCCGTCTTCGAGCAGCGCCGGGAACACGTCGCCGGAGAAGTCGACGACCTCGCCCTCGGGGATGTGGTCGAACACCACCGGTTCGAGCACGTAGATCCCGGTGTTGATGGTGTCGGAGAACACCTCGCCCCACGTGGGCTTCTCGAGGAAGCGCTCGATGGTGCCGTCGGGCTGGGTGATGACGATGCCGAACTCGAGCGGGTTCTCCACGTGCTTGAGCGCGATCGACGCCGTCGCGCCGGCGTCGCGGTGCGCCTTCACGAACGCGGTGAGGTCGATGTCGGTGAGCACGTCGCCGGAGATGACGAGGAAGGTGTCGTCGAGCTCGTCGGCCGCGTTGCGCACCGAGCCCGCGGTGCCGAGCGGCGAGTCCTCGGTCGCGTACCGCATGGTGACACCGAAGTCGGAGCCGTCACCGAAGTAGTCGCGGATCTGGTTGGCGAGGAACGCGACCGTCACCACGATCTCGTCGAAGCCGTGCAGCGAGAGCAGGTTGACGATGTGCTCCATCATCGGCTTGTTGGCCAGGGGCATCATCGGCTTGGGCGTGTTGCTGGTGAGCGGGCGCAGAGCGCGTGCCCTCACCACCGGCGAGGATGACGGCCTTCACGAGATGCTCCCTGCAGTCGGGGCGGATCGACCCTCGCGCAGCGCGGCGCGAGCGAGCGGCACGTAGGTGGCAGCGGCGTAGTAGCTGAGCACCAGGCCGCAGATGGCCATGAACCACGCCGCGAACAGCACGAGGTCGTGGAGGGTGCCGTGGACGGCGTCGGCCCACAGGTACAGCGGGAACGCGAACATGAGGGCGAGGGTGCCCGCCTTGCCCACCCACTGCACGTCGATCCGGCGCGCGCCGGCGGCGGCCAGTGCCAGGACGGCCACGCTCACCGCGATCTCGCGTGCCAGCACCAGGATGCCCACGACCAGCGGGACGCTCCCCTGCACGATCAGCGCAACCCCGGCGACCAGCGAGGAGGATGCGGTCGGCGACCGGGTCGAACACCTTGCCGAGATCGCTCCCCTGGTCGAAGCGGCGGGCGACCCAGCCGTCGACCCAGTCGGTCGCACCCAGCACCGCCAGCAGCACGGCCGCGGCGAGGAGCTCGTCGTCGGCCAGCAACCAGACGAACAGGGGCACACAGGCCAGACGCACCAGGGTGATGACATTCGGGACGGTGACGATGCGCGCGTCCTTGGCCCGCTGCGCAGTGGAAGGTGCGCCAGCGTCCGTGCCCATCGCCGAATTCTACGCCGTGGCCGTCAGAAGACCCCCGTGTACGCCCCGCCGTCGATCGGGATCGCCGCGCCGGTGAGGAACGAGGCGGTCTCGGAGCACAGGAAGGCCGCGATCCGGCCGAAGTCCTCGGGACGTCCGAGGACGCCTGCGGGGATGCCCGCGTCGCGGGGATCGAGCTCGCCGCCGTAGAGCTGACGGATGCGATCGGTGTCGTGCAGACCGGGTTGCAGCGAGTTCACGGTGACGCCGTCGCCGGCCACCTCGCGCGCCAACGTCTTCAGGAACGCGGTGAGTCCCGACCGGGCGACGTTGGAGAGGATGAGTCCGGCGATCGGTTGGCGCACTCCGACCGACGTGATCGCGATCACCCTCCCCCACTGCTGCTCGCGCATGGCGGGCACCGCGGAGGAACACATCGCGATGTGCGCGAGGCAGTTGAGCTCGACCGCGGCGCGGTACGCGTCGAGCGGTGTGCTCGCGAAGTTGCCCGCGGGCGGTCCGCCGCCGTTGCACACCAGGATGTCGACTCCTCCGAGCGCGGCCCGCGCCGCGTCGACGAACGCAGCGGCGCCCTCCTCCGTGGCGACGTCGCCGACCAGCGGGACGGCCAGCGGTCCGATCTCGGCGGCGGCGGCGTCGATGCGCTCCCGGGACCGGCTGCAGATGGCGACGGTGACGCCTTCGTCGGCGAGCGCCTTGGCGGTGGCGAGGCCGAGGCCGCCGGACGCGGCGGCCACCGCGGCCCGTCGTCCTTCGATGCCGTAGTTCATCGTTGCGCTTCCCTCATTGGTGGATGGGGCCGTCGCCGTCGCGCAGGGCGGTGCCGACGCGACCGGTGCGGGCTCCGATGATCTCGGCGCAGATGGACACGGCGGTCTCCTCCGGGGTGCGGGCACCGATGTCGAGCCCGATCGGTGCATGGATGCGGGCGAGCTCGTCGTCGGTGACGCCGGCTTCGCGCAGGCGCTCGGTTCGCCTGCCGTGCGTCTTGCCGCGACCCCATCGCCCCGAGGTACCCGACACGCGTGGCGAGCGATCCGACGATCGCGGGCACGTCGAACTTGCTGTCGTGGGTGAGCACGCACACCGCGTCGCGCGGTCCGAGGTCGTCGCCCACCTTCTCGAGGTAGCGGTTGGGCCACTCGTTGACGACCTCGTCGGCCATCGGGAAGCGCTGTCGCGTGGCGAACACCGCCGCACGTCGCACACCACGACGCGGTAGCCGAGCACCTTGGCGACGCTGGCCAACGCGCGCAGTGAAGTCGACGGCGCCGAAGATGATCATGCGCGGCGGCGGTGCGAACGACTCGATGAACACCGAGACGGTGTCTTCGCGCGCCTCGCCGTGCGCGCCGTAGTGACGGGTCGACGTCAGCCCCGACTCGAGCTCGCCGAGGGCGTCGCGCGCGACCACGCGGTCGAGGTCGGAATCGCCGAGCGTGCCGAGGTGCACGCCACCGGGGCGCACGAGCAGCTTCGCCCCGATGCCGGGACCGACGGTGACGGTGGCCAGCGCGACCGGCTCCTCCGCCCGCAGTGCGTCGCGCAGGGCCTCGTAGACCGCGTGCTCGGGGAGGTGGTCGCTCACCAGTCGAGGGGTTCCACGAAGAGGTGGATGGTGCCGCCACAGGTGAGGCCGACGGCGAAGGCCTCGTCGTCGGAGTAGCCGAAGGTGATCACGCCCCGCTCCCGCTCCCCCGCCAGCACCTCGAGGGCGGCGGTGACGACCGCCCCCTCGACACACCCACCGGAGACGGAACCCGCGACCTCGCCGTCGTCGCTCACCGCCATGGTCGCCCCCGGATCCCGCGGCGCCGACCCCTCGAGCGCCACGACCCGCGCCACTGCGACGCGGTGGCCCGAGGCTCGCCAGCGTTCGATGTCGTTCAAGACCTCTTTCATCGCTTCCCACTCACCTGGCGCTCCGCCTTCTCTCCGGACACGATGCGGGCCAGCTGCTCCAGCGACGCCAGGTTGTGGCCCTCGACGAACTCGTCAACGTGCGGCAGGGCGGCTGCCATTCCGCGCGCCAGCGGTGCGAAGTTGGGCGACGACTTGAGCGGGTTGACCCACACCACCTGGTGCGCCACCCGGTGCAGTCGGGCCATCTGCTCCCCCAGCACCTCGGGGTCGCCGCGGTCCCAACCGTCGGAGAGGATCACGACGACTGCGCCGCGGGCCATCCCCCGCACCCCCCACTCGTCGTTGAACTGCCGCAGCCCTTCGCCGAGGCGGGTGCCGCCGGACCAGTCGGTGACCCGCTTGGCCGCGGCGGCGATGGCGGCGTCCGGGTCACGGCTCGACAATTCGCGCGTGATCCGGGTGAGGCGGGTGCCGATGGCGAACGCCTCCACCCTTCCTCGCCCCACGACCGCGGCGTGCAGGAAGCGCACCAGGCCGCGCGGTAGGCCTCCATCGATCCGCTGACGTCGCACAGCAACACGAGTCGTCGTGGGCGCTGCGCCGGTTCGACGTACGCGGCGCGAGATGGGTTCGCCACCGGCGCGCAACGCGCGCCGGACGGTACGGCGCAGGTCGGGACGGCCCCGTCCCCGCGAGGTGGCGCGCAGGCGACGCGAGCGGCGCATCGACCCGGCCATCCGGAGGTCGTTCATGAGCCGGCGGGACTCGGCGAACTCGTCGGGGCTGTAGTGCGCGAAGTCGCGTTGGCGCAGCACCTCGGCGCGGCTGTAGCGCACCGCGAGCGTGGGCGCGTCGCTCGGTTCGTCGTTGTCGTCGTCGGATGCGTCGTCGTCGGCGCCGGTGTCGAACGCGAGGATGATCTCGCGCTCCTCCACCGAGGTGGTGCTCACCTGGAACTCGCGGTCCCACCAGGCGGCGAAGCTGCGGTCGTAGAGCTCGATGTCCTCGGGCCGACTGACCAGCGTGGCCCGGCCGGCCCAGTACACCGACGCGCGCGTCGACACGCCGACCGCGCCGAGCGCCTCGCCGAAGAGGACGGTGGTGCCGACCGGGACGTCGAGGCCCGCGCCGCGCAGGACGCGGGCGAAGCCGACCGCCAACCGGTCGATGTCAGGCACTGCGCTCCGCGGTCTGGTCAGAGGCGCGGGCCGCGGCTCGTTCCGACGAGCTGCGGACGAGCTGCTCGATCCCGGCGGCGCGGGTGCGCTCCTGGTCTTCGCGGTACTTGAGGATGGTGCCCAGCGTGACCTCGACCGCGCGCTCGTCGATGGTGGTGCGTCCGAGCGCGGCGAGCGCGTTGGCCCAGTCGATGGTCTCGGCGACGCCCGGCGGCTTGTAGAGCTCGAGGTCGCGCATGGCCTCGACCGCAGCCGCCACCTCGCGCGCCAGCTGCTCGGGCACCTCGGGCGCACGCATGCGGAGGATGGCGAGCTCCCGCTCGAAGTCGGGGTGCGCGATCCAGTGGTAGAGGCACCGGCGTTTCAGCGCGTCGTGCACGTCGCGCGTGCGGTTGGAGGTGACGACCACCAACGGCGGCACCTCGGCGTGGAAGGTCCCGAGCTCGGGCACGGTGACCGTGTAGTCGGAGAGGATCTCGAGCAGGAAGGCCTCGAACTCGTCGTCCGCGCGGTCGACCTCGTCGACGAGCAGCACCGGCGGAGCCACGGCACCGAGGGCGTCGGCCTCGTAGGCGATGGCCCGCATGAGCGGGCGCTTCACCAGGAAGCGCTCGGAGTAGAGCTCGTCTTCCACCACCTCGCCGCCGCCGGCCTCGACCGCCCGGAGGTGCAGCAGCTGGCGGGAGTAGTCCCACTCGTACACCGCCTGTGAGGCGTCGATGCCCTCGTAGCACTGCAGGCGGACGAGCTCGCCGCCGGTCCAGCGGGCCAGGACCTTGGCCACCTCTGTCTTGCCGACGCCGGCCTCGCCCTCGAGCAGCAACGGCCGTTGCAGCCGGATGGCGAGGAAGATCGCGGTGGCCAGGCCCTCGTCGGCCAGGTAGTCGTGCGCGGCCAGCGCGGCGCGAACGTCGTCGACGGTCTCCATCACCTCGGGTCGATTCCGCTCGGGCGTCCCGGCCTCCGGCTCTGGCCTCGCTGCATCTCCATCACAGCAAATCGTACCGGCGCCCCGAACGCAGCCCGTCCTGTCAGAGGGCGAACGAGTAGCCGCCGTTGACGGGATAGGTCTGGCCGGTGATCCACTCCGCCTGCGGACTGGCGAGGAACGTGCACATCGCCGCGACGTCGCTCGGCAGTCCCCGGCGCTTGATCACGTACTTCTTCACCAACTGCTCGGCGTGGGGATCGTTGGCGGGATCGATCCCCTGCGTGTTCATGGTGCCGAGCGCCACGCAGTTCACGGTGATGTTGTTGCGCCCCACCTCCCGTGCCACCGAGCGGCAGAAGCCGGCTGCGCCCGCCTTGGCGGCCGAGTACGCGGGCATGTGGGTCTCACCGACGCGCGCGGTGTCGGAGATGACGGTGACGATCCGTCCCCAGTTCGCCTCGATCATCCCCGGCAGCGCGGCGCGCACCGCGTACATCACGCCGTAGAGGTTCACCCGGATGAACCCCTCCCAGTCGGCGGGGTCGGTGTCGACGAGGCGGGCGAGATCCTCCATGCCCATGGTGGTGGCGCGCCCGGCGTTGCCGGCGTTGTTCACGAGCACGTCGACGGGCCCGGCTGCCTCGATCGCGGCGACGACGGCCGGGTAGTCGGTCACGTCGAACACCGCGGGCCGAGCGGAACCGCCGTCGGCGGTGATGGCGTCGACGACACTCTGCGCGCGTTCGAGCACGAGGTCGTTCACCAGCACCTCGGCGCCCGCCTGGGCGAGGGTCCGGGCGATCTCCTCCCCCACGCCCTGCCCGGCGCCGGTGACCAGCGCGCGCCGGCCGGAGAGGTCGAGCTCGTACGTCATGGTTGCTCTCCTCGAATCAGAACGGGTCAGACCGCGCCGCGGTCGTGGAAGCCGGCGATCTCGTCGGCGGTGAAGCCGGCGTCGGCCAGCGCGGTGTCGGTGTGCTCGCTCAACGCGGGCGGGGGGCCGAGGTGGACCGGCCGCTCGGCACCCGTCTCGTCGCGCAGACGTACGGGGGTGCGCAGCACGCGCGTGTGGGCGTCGTCGTCGAGCTCGACCAGTGCGCCGCGCGCGGCGAGGTGCGGGTCGTCGAGGAGGTCCTCGATGCTGCGCACCGGGCCGACCGCGGCGCCGGCGTCGGCGAGCTGCGCTTCCCAGTCGGCCGCGGGCTTGGTGGCGAACACCGCCGCCAGCTCCTCGGCCAGGGCGGCTTGTCCTCCGGGCGGGTTCATCAGCGAGTCGGCGAGATCGGGACGGTCGACGGCCGCGCAGAACGCCGCCCACGTGCGGGGCTCGGCCGCGGCCAGGGTCACGAGCTTGCCGTCGGCGGCACGGTACGCGCGGCGCGACGCCGCTTCGCCCCACCCCGCGGGTTGACCGGCGGCGACGCGCGCCACCGCTTCACCCAGCACCCAGGTGGCGCTGTCGACGATCGCGGTGTCGACGAACGCGCCCTTCCCGGTGCGGTCGCGTTCGGTGAGGGCGGCGAGGATGCCGATCACCGCGATCAACGAGCCGAAGGGCACCGCGAGCACGAAGTCGGGCGTGGGCGGCACGGTGTCGCCGGCCATGAGCGCCATGAGGCCCGAGTAGCCGAGGAAGGTGATGTCGTGCGCGGGCTGCTTGGCGTACGGACTGCCCTCCCCGAACCCGGAGAGCGTGCACCACACGAGGCCGGGCTGGTCGGCGGCGAGGGTGGCGAAGTCGAGGCCCTGCGCGGTGAGTCCGGCCGGCAGGCCCGACTCGACGACCACGTCGACCTCCGCGATCAGGCGCCGCAGCACGTCGGGCGCGTCGTCGTGCTTGAGGTCGAGCGTCATGGCGCGCTTGCCGCGGTGGTACGCCTCCATGGCGCCGGGGATCATGCGCGTCGTGTCGCCGGTGCCGCGCGCTTCGACGCGCAGGACGTCGGCACCGAGGTCGGCGAGGACACCGGTGCAGTACGCGCCCGGTTGCGCGGCGAGAGATCGAGGACACGCAGGTGCGCGAGCGGCCCGTTCGTCATGCCAGTGGTCACGGGCGCATCAGTCGACCCGCACTTCGACGTCGCCGCCGATGACGGCGGGGTACGCGTGCCAGCGGTCGGCGTTGTCCTCGATCAGGCACACCATCTCGTCGCGCCCGAGGAACGGGGCGTCGACGCGCGCGACGGTGAACTCCTGGCCCGCGTAGCGCACGACGTCGCCCGCCTGCACGTCGTCGACCTTCTTCGTCTGCCAGTCGGCCATCGGGTTCCTCTCGTTCTGTGGTGGTCGGGTGTCAGTCGGTCGGAGCGGTGAGCTCGACCGACGGGAAGGGCTTGTCGCGGCCCGGCGCGCCGGACGCGGTGAAGCCGAGATCCTCGTAGAGCGCGGTGGTGACGGCGTCGAGACGCAGGTAGTGGTCGTCGTTGCCGCACATCCCGTTGGTCTGCACGACCGCCACCAAGCCGTGCTCGGGATCGGCGAACGAGATCGCCGAGAGCGCGCCGCCGTGGCCGAACGCGCGCGGCGACGCGTGGCGACCCATCGCGTACGCGTCGACCGCGAAGCCGAGTCCCCAGTCGCACAGCGCGTGGAACGTCTCGTCGTAGAGCCCGACACGGTGGCGCGCGGTGATCGCCTCGACCGTCTGCGGCAGCAGCACCCGTCGGCCGTCGAGCTCGCCGCCGCGAGCAGCGCCTCGTAGAGACGGCCGAGCTGGCGCAGCGGACCGCGTCCGCCGCCGCCGGGCACGCACCGAGCCAGGGCGGCGGGCGTGTCGAAGACGTCCAGCGGGATGACCTTGCCGGTGGCCGTGCTGTGCATGGTGGCGATGCGGTCGCCGTACCCGTCGACGACGTCGCCCGGCATCCCCACCCAGCAGTCGTCCATGCCGAGCGGCGCGAACACCTCGTCGCGCACGTAGGACTCGAAGCGACGGCCGTCGAGCCGGTGCACGATCTCGGCCAGGATCGTCATCCCGCAGGAGAGGTGGTAGC
Source organism: uncultured Actinomycetes bacterium (assembly GCA_963697125.1). Classification (GTDB taxonomy): domain Bacteria; phylum Actinomycetota; class Acidimicrobiia; order IMCC26256; family DASPTH01; genus DASUAS01. The sequence goes on along the minus strand of CAVOMW010000011.1, from coordinate 43,238 downwards.
CCGCTCGCTGCCCGGGGACCCAGTCGACCTCGGGCTCGACCGCGCAGATCCCGGCGACGATCTCGTCCCAGTAGGCCGTGTCCGGCGCAGTGCTCGCGACCGCGTCGCCGCCGCGGATGCCGGCGGTGTGGGTGAGGAGGTGGCGGATCGTGATGCGGTCCTTGCCGTGGGCGCCGAACTCCGGGATGTGCTTCACCACCGGGTCGTCGAGCTCGAGCGCGCCGCGCTCCCACTGCTGCGCGACCGACACCGCCACGCTCGGCTTCGTCATCGAGAACCAGATGACCATCGAGTCGGGCGTCATCGGGGTGCCGGCGCGGGCTTCGCCGACGGCGAGGTCGGCGACCGTCTTGCCGTCGACCGAGACGTAGAGCAGTGCGCCGGGGTGGAGGCCGCGCTCGATGCCGCCGACGAGGGTCGCGATCGCGCCCGGTACCGCCGTCGCACCGGTCCCTTCGATGGTCCAGTCACCCACGGTCGCCGACGCTAACCGCCGTCATCGAGGGCGGGCGAGCCATGATGGGCGGCGATGGACGACCCTGTCTCGCAGCCCGAACCCGACGTGCAGCTCTCGTTCGCCAACGAGCGCACCTTCCTGGCGTGGGAGCGGACGGCCCTCGGACTCATCACCGCCGGGCTCGCGATCACGCAACTGCTCCCCTCGTTCGACTTCCCGGGCGGCCGCCGCCTGATCGGCCTGCCACTCATCGCGCTCGGCGTCGTCATCGCGTCCGTGAGCTACTGGGAGTGGCACCGCAACCAGGACGCGATCCGCGACAACCGTCCGTTGCCGCGCTCGAGGTTGCCGCTGGTCGTGGCGGTGGTCGTCTCCGTCGTCGCGCTGTTCGGGCTGGTGCTGGTGATCGTCGAGGGAGCGGGCAGTTGAGTCCGGCGCGTCCGACCGGAGCCCGTGGCACCGGAGTCCTGTCGGCCGACGAACGCACCGACCTCGCGTGGAACCGCAGCGGCCTCGCCATCTTCGGCTGTGGGCTCATCGTGATGCGCGGGCTGACGTTGAACGGCTTCGAGCGCTCCGACGTCGCCGTCGGCATGACCATCCTGGGCCTCGGGATGTTCAGCTACATCCTGGCCGGGTGGCACGCGCGCCGACGCCTTGCTCCCGGGCGGATCGAACATCCGGCCCAGCCCTCCGATCTCCTGCCGCTCGCGATCGGCGTCAGCATCATCGGCGTCGCCGCGTTCACCCTCGGACTGCTGTTCCCCGCATGAGAGGTCGTGCATGACCGACGAAGTGCTCTACGAGCTCGACGGCCACGTCGCCACCATCACCTACAACCGGCCCGAGGCGATGAACGCGGTCAACGGTGCGATGCGGCGCGGGCTCAACGACGCGTTCGGCCGCTTCCGCGACGACGAGGAGGCGTGGATCGCGATCGTCACCGGCGCCGGGCGCGCGTTCTGCGCCGGCGGTGACCTGCGCGACGGTGCCGGATCGATCGGCGAGTTCGCGGGCACGTTCTGGGAGAAGCCGACGGTCAACTCGTTCGAGAGCGGCTGGGAGATCTTCAAACCGGTGATCGCCGCCGTGAACGGCTACTGCCTCGGCTACGGGCTCACGTTGGCCACGTGGTGCGACTTCGTGATCGCCAGCGATCGGGCCGAGTTCGGCTTCCCCGAGGTGCTGCTGGGCAGTCCTGCGATCGTCGGCGCCATTCGCCTGCCGCAGAAGGTGAACTGGCAGTACGCGATGGAGCTCCTCATGACCGGCGACCGTATCGATGCCGCGCGCGCCAAGGAGATCGGCCTCGCGGGTTGGGTCGTGCCCCACGATGCGCTGATGGACGAAGCCCGCGCCCTCGCGGCGCGTCTCCTGAAGGGTGCGCCCATCGCGGCGCGCGCGATGAAGGAGGTGGCGATGCGTTCGCAGCAGCTGTCGAGCGTCGATGCCATCCGCTTCGGCGAGACCATGCGGATCGTGGCCACGCAGCGGCAGCAGGAAGCGAACGCGGCAGGTTCCGGCTCGGCCTGGCAGCCGCCCGATCAGGCAGACGGCGGGTAGAAGCGGTCGAGCAGCGCGCCGAAGCACGCGACCAGCGGTGACGGCGTTCCGTCGACGGGCGCGCACCACCAGAGCTTGAACATCTCCGCGGTCGACTCGCGCATGTTGGTCGTGGCGTAGGGAGAGACCTCGCGCACGATGCGCGCCAACGCGTGCTGCCATTCCGGCGGCGCGGTCGACTCGCGACCGCGCAGCGCGTGCTCGAACGTCTCGACGCCGAGCTCGGCGCCGAGGGCGCGGTTCATCTCGACGTAGGTCGCGGGCGTGGCCAGCACCGTGGTGTCGAGGTTGTGCCAGTACTCGTGCGCGACGACGCCGTCGATCGAGAACCACGGCCGGGTCACGGTCGCCGAGATGCCGCGGCCGCCGGCCATGCGTCGTCGCTGCGCATCCATCGCCTCACCGCAGGCGAGGCTGGTGTCGAGGAAGAAGGTGCCGGTGCCGCTGGTCGCCGACCCTGCGGTGCGGTGGTCGTCGAACCCACCCGCGCCGTCGTCGATCGAGATGCCGTGCACCCCCGACGCCATGCGCCCGAAGCGTCGCCGCACGGCCAGCGCGGTGTCGAGTGCGGCGGCGAGCATCTCCGGCATCACGTCGGATCGGTCGGGCACCTTCACCTTCATGCGGAGACGGTCGACGGTGGTCACCCGGATCGAGAGCGTGTTCCGGGAGAACCCGCGCCGCTCGACCTCCACGTCGCCCAGGATGGCTCGGACGGCGGCCACCGGATCGGGCCGCTCGCCGGCGCCGGCGGGCGCGACCAGCGGCGCCCGCAGCGCACCGGTCCAACCGACGTCGCGGGCGGCGCCCCGGACCAGTGCATCGGCCACGTCGAGCGCCGCGATGCGGGCGCAGTGAGCGCGTCGACGACGCTCGTCGCGACGTCGCGGGTGATGACGAGCGGGGCCACCAGTTGCAACGACACCGCACCGTTGCCGGTCGGTGCCAGCGTGGCGAACGGCGTGGCGCCGTCCCACACCGTGTCGTCACGAACTTCCATCCGGGATCAGACGGAGTCGGTCACCCGGATCCACAGCACACTCGTGCGGGGCACGAGGGTGAGCGACGTGTCGTCGGTCTGGATCAGCAACGGGCTGCTCCCGGCCTCGAGCCAGTGGTTCATGGCCTGCTCGAGCTGATGCTGCCCGACGTCGCGCCGGTTGTCGATCAGCGTCGAGCCGTCGATGAGGTGGAGCTCCGCCATCGCCATGTCGGCACGCTACCCCGCAACGGTCTTCGACCGGTGAGGATCGGAGGTCAGCTTCAGGCGGTGACGTCGACCGGCGTGCCGAGCGGGAGCTTGGAGGCGAGGTCGGTGATGGCCGCGTTGTCCATGCGGATGCAGCCGTGCGACACGCTCGAGCCGAGCGCCGACGCGTCGTCGTTGCCGTGGATGCCGATCTCGGCGTCGCCCCCGGCGAACGTCGCGAGCGCGTCGGAGTGACTCGACAGGCCGTAGGCGAACGGACCGTACGGCCCGCTCGGGTCGGGGGCCTGGAGCAACACGTAGAGGTAGTAGTTGCCCGTGGGCGTCGGGGTGTCGGGCGCGCCGACCGCCACCGCACCGCTGTAGATCACCGCGTTCGCATTGGTGACGGTGATGGTGTGCGCACCGAGCGACACCGCGATGTGGAAGGGGTTCTGCGCGAGCGTCACCTCGCTGGCGTGGATCCATCCGACGCTGCCGTTCGGCCGCACCGGGAGCAACACCTCGACCCAGCCGTCGGGCCGCTGCGACCTCACCAGGAACGTCTGGGGCACGCCGGTCGCAGGGTTGCTCGGGTTCGTAGAGCCACGGGTTCGGGAAGGTCTGGCTGGGCTGGGGATCGTCGGGCGACGTGAACACGCCGATGTTCGTCACCGTGGGCTTCACGGTCGCGCTGTACGACATGTAGGCGGGCACCGTCGTCGTCGGTCGGCGGCACGGTCGTCGTGGTGGTGGGCGGCGCGGTGGTGGTCGCCGGCCGCTTGACCTGCGCCCGCGCGTCGTCGCCACCACCGCCGCACGCGGCCAGCGCCAGTGCGAAGACGAGGAGGCCGAGCAGTGCGGCACGGAGACGGCTCCGCACGACCACGACGCATGACGCCGAGGGTACCGAGCCCGGGCACACCTCAGTCGCGGGCGATCGATGGGGAGTTCCTGGTCGGGCTGCCGGGATTTGAACCCGGGACCTTCGGTCCCCCAGACCGACGCGCTAACCAAGCTGCGCCACAGCCCGTACACGGCCTGAGCCGCGGAGGGCAGTGTAGACGGACGCCTTCGCGGATTCCTGGCCGAGCGGTGAAGTAGCGCGTCGATCTGGAACGCTCGCGTGCCATATCGGGTGGGTTCGGCGGGTCAGCGCACCACGGTGCCGAAGAGCCACTCGATGCCCTGCATGGCGCGGTAGCCGAGGTAGACGGCCAGCGCCCCGGCGAGGAGCCAGAGGTGCCACGGGATCGGCGGCAGGTCCTCGTCGTCGTCGTCGTGCCGTCTGCGGCACGTGCGGTGGGCGTGGCCGGGGTCGACGACCCGGCCGCACGACGGGCACGTGCCGTCGACCTTCACCGTCGAGGGCGAGAGGAAGCGGTCACAGTCGTCGCACCATGGCACGCCACCATTGAGCACCTCGCGACTACTGGATCAGCCGGACCGGGCTCCCCGAGGATGTACGCCGACCACGTCGTGGTGTCGGTGACGCTGGTGCCCGGCGGGATACGCGAACCGCAGCTTCGCCCAGCAACCGGTCGCGGTCGTCGTGTCGCAGGTGTAGTTGGCCGGGATCGGGATCTCCTAGGTGACCCACTGCCCGTTGTAGCTCGGCGTCGCCCGATGTTCGACACTCCGGTGATCTGGCACCCCGTAGCTGGTCGCCGCTGAAGGTCCCCCACGGCGGCCCGGTCGCGTTCCCCGGCGGCTGGGTGTACTTGCAGTTCGCGAACGCGCCGCCGGTGACGTTGGAGTCGGGCGGTGGGAGCGACCGCGAGCGTCCCGGCTGCCGAGGCGTCACCGGTGTCGAAGAAGTTCAGCACCAGGGTCTTGCCGGCCTCTCCGGGCAGGACCCGGGTCAGGTAGAACTGCGTGTTGGCGCCGGTCGCGTTGGCGTACGCGCCCATCTTCTGGTTGCCGTAGACGTGCAGCCCGTTGGTCGTCGTGAAGTTGGTCCCGAGCCCGACCCTGATCGAGAACCGGTTGGCGCCGCCGCCGTTCGGGTGCCGCCGTGCCGTCGATCTTCTTGCTCGTCTGCACCTGGAGGAAGTACGTGCCCTGCACCGGGACTCGCGACGCGTGCAGATCGTGCACCCACTGCCGGAAGAACGACGCGAAGCGTGCGCGCCGGGTTGGTGCCCGGGATAGTTCGTCGACTGCTGCAGCAGGTCTTCAGCTGGTTGGAGTTGACGGTGCCGTTGGGCAGGTCGTTCGTGCGTCTCCGGGATACACACCGGGGAACTCGGCCTGGCACACGATCGGGTTGTTGGTCGGGTCCCACGTCGAGATGTCGGGCGCGCGGAGCGTCCACGTGGTCCACGGGTTCGGCGGTGTTGCTGCTGTCGCCGTAGTAGATATGTCGCCGGTGCAGTACTTGGTCGTTGCCCGCGGACGCGTAGCGCGTCGCGGGCGTGATCGTGCCGGCTGTACCCGGGGATCTGCGCGGCGGTGAGCGTCGGCCGCCTTCGTTCAGCGAGTTCGCCGTGTTCGGTCGTTGGCGTTCCGGCGTCGTCGCCCGCAGTTGTCACCGACGTGGACGAACGCCGGGTCGAACACCTGCACGTTGAGCGCGCCGGTCGTGCCGGCGGGAACGTCGATGCCGTAGAAGTAGCCGTTGGCGTCGTAGTCGGCGTTCGTTGCACCGTTGGCGCGGCAGTTGTCGTTCGCCGTCGGGCACAGGGTCGCATTGGCGCGTCGGACCCACCGACTGGATCGCGTCGCCCTTGCCCTTGGTCGACGAGGGACCGAAGACGTTGCCCCAGAACTGGGGTTGCGTGGCCGCGGCCGACTCGGGATCGTTGCCGTAGCTGTTCTGCGGGCTGCCGAGGTTCTGCGGGAGCTGGTACTCGGCCACCGCGCTGCGCACGATCGTGGTGTTGTTGTACCCGACGATCGCGCCCCACGGGTTCTTGGTGGGCATCGCGACCGTCACCTTGAGCTGGTTGGGCAGCCTGCCCGACCGCGGTGGTGACCGTGACGCCGTTCGCAGCCGTTGGTGAAGCCGTTCTCGCTGGCGATGCGTCTGCGCGGTCGTGTACGCCTTGTTGCCGACGTTCTCGGGCAGGAAGACGGCGCCGGCGAGCGCGGCGGCGTCGGCGGCCTTCTGGGCCCGGGTCGACGATCTGCTGCCAGCGGTTGTACTCGAGTCGCGAGCCCGGCGAACGCGGTCAGCGTGACGAACGTGAGCGCGAACCACACCATGTAGAAGCCCTGCTCGCGGCTGCCGCCGCTCGCGGACCCGGTCGAGGAATCGGTGCATCACGTCAGGGACACAGCTGCGTCGGGGCGGGCTCCAGCCGGAACACCGCGTGGTCGGCGAGGTTGATGTTGGCGCCGAACAGCTTGGTCATGTACTTGTGGTTCAACTTGACGTACACGCCGACCGAGTCCCAGTTGGTCGTGTTGCACGCGTTCTGCGTGCTGCAGGCCCAGCCGCCGCCGGTCGGGCTCGCGGTGTCGAACGTCCGTAGTCGCCGGGACCCAGGTGTACTTGATGCACTTCGTGCGTGCAGCTCGTAGAAGCTCGCCCGACTCCGGATACCCGGCTTGTCGTTGGCGCGGTAGACCCACATCTCGACCGGCTCGTCGGCCGGCACGGTCTTGAGCGCCGTCGCTGCCGCGGCGGCCGCATCGGTCGCGTAGTCGGGCAGCAGCGCCTCGGCCGACGCGGTACGGGCCGCGGTGCGCGCCGCGGCGGAGGCGACCGAGGACGACTGGTACGCCGACGAGAACTCGATCAGCCCGAACGTGATGATGAGCATCGACCGGGATGAGGATCGCGGTCTCGACGAGAGCCGCGCCGCGCTCGTCGCGACTGATCGTGGAATCTTCGTCGACTCATCGATCTCGGCTCCTCGAGCTGTCGTTCTCGAGCCTGCCCCAGCCGGTCACCTCGAAGGTGTGTCGGCCGTCACGCGCCGTTCCTTGATGCCCGAGGATGCAGAAAACTCGGCCGAGCAGTGTTCAGCCGTTGCGGCGACGCACCCGCAGCTTGATCGGCGTCGGACCGAGGTCGAACGACTCGCGGATCTTGCGCTCGAGGTACCGCAGGTACTGGGGGGCAACTCGTGGGTGGCGAACAGCGTGAACGTCGGCGGATCGGTGGCGCCCTGGGTCGCGTAGAGCACCCGGGGCCGGTGCTTGCTTCACGACCGGCGGCGGGTGGGCGGCCTGGGCGTCGCGGATCACCCGGTTGAGCGCGGCGGTCGGGACCCGGGTGTGATACGCCGCCTCGGCCTCCCGCAGCGCCGGCAGCAGCTGCTGCATCATCTTGCCCGGTGAGCGCGGAGATCGGCAGCACGGGCGCGTAGGAGAGGAACGCGAGCCGGTCGGCGACGTCGATCTTCGCCTGCGGCCCGGCCCTCGGCGTCGAGCAGGTCCCACTTGTTGAGCACGATGACGATCGCGGTGCCGGCGGCGTCGACCCGCTCGGCGAGCCGCTGGTCCTGGTGGGTCACGCCTTCGGACGCGTCGATCACGAGCAACGCGGCGTCGGCGCGGTCGATGGCCTCGAGCGCGCGCACGAGGCTGTAGTACTCGGTCGGCTCGTCGATCTGGCTGCGCCGGCGCATGCCCGCGGTGTCGACGAAGCGCAGCGGGCCGTCTTCGGTCTCGACGACGGTGTCGATCGCGTCGCGTGTGGTGCCGGGCATGTCGTGCACGACCGAGCGCTCCTCGCCCACCAGCCGGTTGAACAGCGTCGACTTGCCGACGTTGGGCCGGCCGACGATCGCGACCGAGAAGATGCCGTCGTCGGCATCGTCCGACGGCTGCTTCCGGCTCGGGCGGGAGCGCGGCGACCACCGCGTCGAGCAGTCGCCGCTCCCCCGGCCGTGGATCGCCGAGACCGGATGCGGCTCACCGAGGCCGAGGCGGACGAACTGCCCACGCCTCGGTCTCGCGCCGCTCGTCGTCGACCTTGTTGGCGACGACGATCACCGGCTTGGTGGACCGGCTGCAGGAGCTGCGCGACCTGCGCGTCCTCCTCGGTGATGCCGACGTTGACGTCGACGACGAGCAGCACGACGTCGGCGTCGGCGACCGCACGCTCGGCCTGCGGGCTCACCTGGCGGCGCGAGCGGCGTGCGCGCCGTCACCCGACGTCGGGCTGAGCCAGCCGCCGGTGTCGACGAGGAACGACGCGGCCGTTCCACTCGGCCTCGAGCATCTTGCGGTCGCGCGTGACGCCCGGCTGCTCCTCGACGATCGCGTCGCGCCGGCCGACGATCCGGTTCACCAGCGTCGACTTGCCGACGTTGGGCCGCCCGACGACCGCGACCAGCGGGAGCGCGGCGCTCATGACGCCTGTCACGCTCGTCCGCGGAGCGCCGCGCACGAGCGCGGCGCCGTCGGTGGCGACGACCTCGACCGGACGCGGCAGGTCGGCGAGGGTCGTGCCGTCGAGGAAGCGTCCGTTCGACAGCACGACGTCGGGGAGCAGGTACCGGTCGCCGTCGGGTCGATGCTCGTCGAGCGCGGCGGCGACGTCGGCGCCCGTGAGCAGCCCGGTCACGCCGATGTTGCCGCCGAAGAACCGGTTCGGCACCGGGCGCACGGCGCACGGGCGCGCCGGCCGCGGTCGGCGAGATCGGCGACCAGCGGCGCGAGCACCCGCGCGCCGAACTCCCCGGTGACGATGCTGACCGGAGCGTGCCCCGGTCTGCGGACGCGGACCGGCGTCGCCGTAAGGCGCCGGCGGCGCCCAGGCAGCGAGGTGCGAGGCGCGCGGTAGCCCTCGGCGGGGGCGCCGTCGACCCAGGCGAAGAAGCCGGAGCGCGTCCCGACCACCTCCGTCGGCGTCGCCGGCGAGCGCGGCCCGCACCTCCTCGGCTCGAACGTGCGCGCCATGCCGATGCCGTTCTCGTGCTGGGAGCAGCTCGTCGTAGTCGGCGAGCGTCGGGAACGGGCGCCCGGCGAGCAGGTAGTACTCGTCGGACGGCGTACACGAGCCGGCGGCCGAGCGCGGCGAAGAAGCGCGCCTGCCACGCTTCGACGATGTCGACCACCGCGCTCGGCCTCGGCGCGCGTGTGCGGGCGCATCTCGGGCTCGGTGGTGTGGTCGCTCACACCGAGCGGCACCACGCCGACCGTCGCGAGCTCGGGGAAGCGGTCGAGCACGCCGAGCAGCGTGTCGTCGAGCACGGCACCGTCGTTGATCCCCGGGCACACCACGACCTGGCCGTGCACCTCGATGCCGGCGTCGAGCAGCGCCGAAGCCAGCGCAGGCTCGTGGCGCCGCGCCGGTTGCGCAGCAGGCGCGCCCGCAGCTCGGGATCGGTCGCGTGGATGCTCACGTAGAGCGGGCCGAAGCTGCTCGGTGATCACCCGCTCGAGGTCGGCCTCGGTGAAGCGGGTGAGCGTCGTGAAGTTCCCGTAGAGGAACGACAGGCGGTAGTCGTCGTCCTTCAGGTACAGGCTCCGCCGCATCCCCTTCGGCAGCTGGTGGATGAAGCAGAACGGGCAGTGGTTGTCGCAGGTGCGCACGCGGTCGAACACCGCGCTGGCGAGCTCGAGCCCGAGCGGCGCGCCCGCGGCCTTGTCGACCGTCACGAAGCTGCTCGAGGCCGCCCCGCCGGACCTCGAGCTCGACGCGCGGCTCGTCGGCCTGGATCTGGTAGCGGATGACGTCGCGGAGCTGCTCGCCGTTGACGCGTGAGCATCTCGTCGCCGGGGAGGAGCCCGGCGGCAGCTGCCGGCGATCCGGGCGCGACCGCCACAACACGGGCGGCCGGCATCGCTCCAGTCTACAGGACGGGCTTGGCGGCAGCCTTCGACAGGCCGGCGCCCCGCCTAGCCTGGAGCGGTGCCCGTCGACGCCCACGTCAGGACTGTGCTGCTCGCCGAGCCGCGGGGCTTCTGCGCCGGCGTCGAGATGGCGATCAAGGCGCTGGCGTGGATGGTGCGGGCGTTCGAGCCGCCCGTGTACTGCTACCACGAGATCGTGCACAACCGGCTCGTCGTCGACCGCTTCCGCGAGCAGGGCGTGGTCTTCGTCGACGACGTCGACGAGGTCCCCGCCGGCGCGCCGCTCATGCTGTCGGCGCACGGCTCGGCGCCCGAAGTGGTCGATGCCGCCCGCGCCGACGGTCGGTTCGTGGTGAACGCGGTGTGCCCGCTCGTCACCAAGGTGCACCACGAGGCCAAGGTCCGCGCGCGCAAGGGCTTCACGGTGCTCTACGTCGGGCACGCGGGCCACGACGAAGCGGTCGGCACGCTCGCGGTCGCGCCCGACGCGATCCGGCTCGTCGAGCACGACGACGACCTCGACCGGCGTGCTCGCCGACCGTCGCCGACCCGTCGAAGGTCGCGCTGCTCGCGCAGACGACGCTGTCGCATGCACGACTGGGAGGGCATCGTCGACCGCGCCCGCGACGCGAGTTCCCGGAGCTGTGGACCGCGTCCCGCAACGACCTCTGCTTCGCGACCACCAACCGCCAGGCCGCGCTGCACCGCGATCGCGGCGCGAGGCCGACGCGGTCGTCGTGATCGGCAGCGCCAACTCGTCGAACACGCTCGCGCTCGCCAAGGTGGCCGAGGCGGCCGGGTGCCCGATCGTGTTGCGCGTCGACGGCCCCGACGAGCTCGACGCTCGACGCGCGCTCGGCGACGCGACGGTCGTCGGCGTCACCGCGGGCGCGAGCGCGCCCGAAGAGCTCGTGGAAGCGGTGATCGCGCGCGCTCGCGCCGACCGACGGCGTCGAGCCGGTGCACGTCACCGACGAGGACGAGTACTTCCCGCCGCCGCGCGAGCTGCGCGAGCTGATGCCCGCGCTCGACGTCGCCGCGCCGGCACTGTTCGGCGGGCCGCTGCCGGACGGGGCCCGCGAGGGCGCGTTCGCCGACGACCGTCGCGTCGACGCGTCCGACGTCCTCGCCGGCCTGGTCGGGACTCGCGGTCACTGGCGCGGTCAGCGAGCCAGGCGTTCCGCGTCGTCGAAGCAGGCCTGCAGCGACGTCTGCAACTGCTCGGTGAGCAGCTTCGCCGCGCTGCGCCGGGCCCGCCCCTCGAGCACGGGCGGATCGAGCGGCTCACCGACGACGACCGCCACCCGATGGATGCGCGGGAGCACCTTCCCCTTCGGCAGGATCTTCTCGCTGCCGCCGATCCCGACCGGCACGATCGGCACGCCGACTTCACGCTCAGGTACGCCGCACCCGCGAACAGCTCCGCGATCTCGGGCCCGGACTGGCGGGTGCCCTCGGGGAAGATGGCGACCGGCTCGCCGCGTTCGAGGACGCCTTCCAGCGCGCGCATGGCGCCGCGATCGGCGGTGCCGCGCTCCACCTCCACCGCGCCGAGCGCGTCGAACAGCTTGCGCCCGAACGACGACTTGAAGAGGTCGTCCTTGGCCAGGAACCGGACGGTGCGGGAGGTCACGTACGCAGCGAACGGCATGTCGAGGATCGAACGGTGCGACGGCGCCAGGATGTACGCACCCTTGGACGGCACGCGCTCCTTGCCCACCACGCGCACGCGGAACACGACCTTGAACACGCTGAGCACGACGCCGCGGGCGAACTGGTAGAAGGTCACGCGCCGACCCGGAACGCCCGCTCGGCACGCGCCACGAGATCGGCGATCACGACGTCCGCGGTGATGTCGCTGGTGTCGATGACCACCGCGTCGGGCGCGGCGTCTTCGGGCCTGGTGGCGCGGCCCAGCGTGCCGTCGGCGCGATCGCGCTGGTTGAGGGCGTCGCGCACCGCGTTGGCCTCGACCGTGCGCTGCGCGGCGACTTCGTCGCGCTGACGGCGGCCGCGCGCACGTCGTCGCTCGCGGTGAGGAACACCTTGAGGGGCGCGTCGGGCAACACGACCGTGCCGATGTCGCGGCCTTCGACCACTCCCCCACCGTGCTGCTCGACCCAGGCCCGCTGACGGTCGACGAGCACCGCGCGGACCGGTGGGTGCCCCGACACCGTCGACACCGCGCCGGTCACCCGCGGACCGCGGATCTCGTCGGACACGTCGCGGCCGTCGAGCGTGGTGACGCCCTGCTCGACCGTGATGTCGGCGGTCCGCGCCACGCGCGGCGACCGCGTCGGCGTCGTCGAGTTCGACCCCGGCGTCGAGCGCGGCCAGCGCGATGGCGCGGTACATGGCGCCGGTGTCGAGCGTCGGAAGTCCGAGCGCGGCCGCCACCCCGCGGGCCACCGTCGACTTGCCCGAGCCCGCGGGCCCGTCGATGGCGACCAATCTCACGACGCGGCTCCCGTGAGCGACGCGAGGTCGGCCGTGAACTCGGGATACGACGTGGCGACCGAGCGCCAGCCCCGCACCCGGGTCTCGCCCGCGATCGCAGCTGGCGGCGACCGCGCCGGCCATCGCGATGCGGTGGTCGCCGTGACTGTCGATCTCGCCCGGTTGGAGGCGACCCCCGCGCACGACCAGGCCGTCGGCGCCCGACTCCACGCCGACGCCGAGGCGCGTCAGCATCTCGGTGACGGTGGCGATGCGGTCGCTCTCCTTCACTCGCAGCTCGGCCGCGTCGCGGAACTCGGTGACCCCTTCGGCGAACGCGGCCGCCACCGCCAGGACCGGGATCTCGTCGATCACGCCCGGGATCTCCGCACCCTCGACGATCGTGCCGTGCAACGGCGCGCTGGTCACCCGCAGCTCGCCCACCGGCTCGCCGAGGTGTTCGCCGGTGTCCACGATCTCGATGTCGGCGCCCATGCGCAGGAGCACGTCGACGAACCCGATCCGCGTCGGGTTCAGCGCGACGCCTTCGATCACGAGCTCCGAACCGGGCGTGATGGCCGCGGCGACCACGAAGAACGCGGCCGACGACGGATCGCCCGGCACCGTGAACTCGAACGGCGACGGCGCGCCGGCGGTCACCCGCATCGCACGGTCGCCGACCCGGGTGATCGGCGCGCCGAGCGCGGCGAGCATGCGCTCGGTGTGGTCGCGGCTGGCGGCGGGTTCGACCACCTCCGTGGTGCCGGCGGCCTGCAGGCCGGCGAGCACCAGGGCGGTCTTCACCTGCGCGCTGGCGACGGCGAGGTGGTGGACGCACCCCGCGAGGTCGCCACCCCGGACCACGATCGGCGGTTTGGTGCCACCGTCGCGCCCGTCGAGGTGCGCGCCCATCGCCCCCAACGGCTCGATCACGCGGGCCATGGGTCGCTCCACCAACGACTCGTCCCCGGTGAGGACCGACAGGAAGGGACGTCCCGCGAGGAGACCGGTGAGCAGGCGGATGCTGGTGCCCGAGTTCCCGCAGTCGAGCACGGCACCGGGCTCGGCGAACGCGTCGATGCCGCGGCCGTCGACGACGACCGCATCGTGCTCATCCGACGTCGCGACCCGCGAGTTGGGCGAGCGCCGCGCGCGTATGGCCGACGTCCTCCCCGCGCGCCAAGCCGCGTGATACGCGAGCGGCCGTCGGCCATCGCCGCGAAGAGCAGCGCGCGGTGCGACATCCCCTTGTCGCCGGGGACGCGCAGCCGTCCGCGCAGCGGGCGTGGACCCGACAGGACCAGCTCGTCTGCCTCGTGCGTGCTCATGCCAGCGGGGTCCGGGCGACGTGGTAGCCGTGCGCGAGCAGCGCCGCCTCGAACGCGTCGAGGTTGCGTTCGGCGACCACCAGCACGAGGACACCGGCGCGACCTTCGAGCGAGTGGGCGATCTCGAGGTCGGCGATGTTGATGCCGAAGCGTGCCGCCAGCGTGGTGACCTCGGCGATGACCCCTTCGCGGTCGGGCACGGGGATGCGCAGCTCGACCAACGACTCCTCCACCGGCAAGCCGGTGGGCAGGTTGCGCCGCGCCGCACGCGCGTCGGCCAACAGGGTGAGCAACCCGTCACGATCACCCTGCACGACGATGTCGCGCACGCGCGTCAGCTCGTCGAGGTAGGCGTCGAGCGCGCCGACGATGGCGTCGCGGTTGGCGAGGCAGATGTCGGGCCAGATCGCGGGATGGCTCGACGCGATGCGGGTCATGTCGCGGAAGCCGCCGGCCGCGAGCCGCAGGAGCACCGCGTGCTCGTCGGTCCCCTGGTTGGCCACGTTCATGAGCGTCGACGCCGCCAGCTGCGGCACGTGGCTCACCACCGCGACCATGGCGTCGTGCTGCTCCGGCGCCACCGCGATCGCCTCGGCCCCGAGACTGCTGACCCATGACCTCAGCTCGGCGAACACCTCGGGATCGGTGCGGCCGGTCGGCGTGAGCACCCACGTCGCGCCCACGAACAGGTCGGCGCTCGCGCCGTCGAGCCCTTCCTGTTCCGAGCCCGCCATCGGATGACCACCCACGAAGCGCGCCGACGCATCGGGGCGCGCCGCTTCCACCGCGGCGACCACCGGAGCCTTCACCGAACCCACGTCGGTCACCAGGCCGGCGCCGGCGTCGAGGGCTTCGATCACCACCTCGGCGACGTGCCCGACCGGCACCGCGACCACGGTCAGGTCGGCATCGGCCACCGCCGCCGCGAGGTCGGGCGAGAGCAGGTCGACCGCGCCGGCGTCGAGTGCAGCGGTCGCGTGTTCGGCGTCGCGGTCGAAGCCGCGCACGGTCACGCCCGCGCGCCGGAGCGCGAGGCCGATCGACCCACCGATCAGGCCGGTGCCGACGAGCGCGACGGACTTGGGTTCGGCCACGACGCCGTCAGTCGGCGTCGGACCCGGCGAATCAGGTCGGCCCGCAACGCGGCGGCGCCCTCGAGGAACACGTGGTGCAGTTGGTCGCGCGGCCGCTCGGTGTAGCAGTGCACGAGGACCCGGATGCACAGGCGCGTGCCGTGGGCGACGTCCTGCTCCTGGGCGCCCAGCAGCGCGACCTGGTCGAGACCGAGGGCGGTGCGGGCCGCGCTGGCGGGGAACTCCGCGGTGAGATCGGGAGTGCTGGTGAAGAGGATGCTGACGACGTCGTCCTGCGTCAGCTCGTTGCGCGCGAAGAGCTCCTTGACGAGGCGAGCCGTCTTGGCGTCGATCTCGGCCTTCGAGTCCTCGGTGCACGTGATCGCGCCGCGCAGGGCCTGGAGTCTCATCGGGTGAAGCAGGTTAGCCCGGGGTCTCATCGCCGGTGGTTGAGTTGGCGGGCCCGTTGTCGGCTGTGTCGGTGGCCGACGCGGCCTCGTACAACGCGCGCACTTCGGCCTGCGTGAGTGCGCGCCACTCCCCCGGCTTGAGCGAGCCGTCGCGCAGCGGGCCGATGCGCACGCGCACCAGGCGGACCACGGGGTGGCCGACGGCTTCGCACATGCGGCGCACCTGTCGGTTGCGACCCTCGTGGATGCCGAGCTCCACCGCGCTCGTCTCATCCCGTCGCTGCACCACGTTCACGCGCGCCGGAGCGGTGACGCCGTCGTCGAGCTCGACGCCCTCGCGCAGCGCGCGCACGGCGGCGGGCGCGGGATCGCCCTCGACCTCGGCCAGGTAGGTCTTCACCACGCCGAAGCGCGGGTGGGTGAGCAGGTGCGTGAGGTCGCCGTCGTTGGTGAGCAGCAGCAGCCCCTCGGTGTCGTAGTCGAGGCGGCCGACCGGGAACACCCGCGGTGACTCCGGCACCAGCTCCACGACGGTGTGACGCCCCTCGGGATCGGACGCGGTGCTCACGTATCCCGTCGGCTTGTTGAGCAGGTAGTACACGAGGTCGTCGCGCACGACCACGGGCACGCCGTCGAGCGCGACCGCGTCGCGCTCGGGCTCGACCCGGCGGCCCAACTGCGCGACCTCGCCGTTGACGGTGACGCGCCCGTCGGCGATCAGCTCCTCGCACACGCGGCGCGAGCCGAGGCCCGCGCGCGCCAGGACCTTCTGGAGACGTTCACCCTCGTGCAGTTCGGCCACGACCGCGTCAGTCAGAGTCGGAGGAAGGAGCTTCGTCCACCTCGGACGGTTCGTCAGTGCCGGCATCGTCGAGCGTGGGGTCGCTGCTCACGCGCAGGCCCCGCTCGAGTGCCTCCACCACCGACGGCGTCGGGAATGAAGTCGCCGAGCGACGGGAGGGCCTCGAGCGACGGCAGACCGAGGCGTTCGAGGAACTCGCGGGTGGTGCCGTAGAGCACCGCCGCGCCCGGACCTGGGTCGCGACCGACCTCCTGCACGTAACCGCGCTGCAGCAGCGTGGTGAGCGTGGCTTCGACGTTGACGCCGCGGATGGCCGACATCTGGCCGCGCGAGATGGGCTGCTTGTACGCCACGATCGCGAGCGTCTCGAGCGCGGGTCCCGACAGGCGCGCGTGCTGGCCGTCGAGCACGTAGCGCTCGACGTAGGGCGCGAGGTCGGGATGGGTCTGGAAGCGGTACCCGCCGGCGACCTGGGCGAGGACGAACCCGCGCTCGGTCTCCTCGTACTCGCGTGCGAGCTCGTCGCACAGCGCCTCGACCCGCGTGACGGGCAGCTCGACGAGCTGCGCGAGCAGCCGGGCCTCGACCGGCTCGGTCGACGCCAGCACCACCGCTTCGATGGCGCGGCGCGCGACGACGTCGGTTTCGGTCTGCTCGGTCACGCCAGCAGCCCGGAGGAGGAGGTTTCAGGCTCGATCATGACGTCGGCCACCTCGGGGAGGTCGTCGTCGTCATCGTCGAGGTCGATCTCGTCGACGTCGTCACGGGTGGACGACCCGGACTCGTCCCAGTCGTCGAGGCTGGCCAGGTCGAGCGCGGTCTCGCCGTCCTGGAGCCGCCGCACCATGAGCTCACCGAAGTTGGTGAACTGGGTGAGGTCGACCATGCCCTGCTTGTAGAGCTCGAGCACCGCGAGGAAGCGCACGATCACCTCGAGCCGGTGCGGCGCGCCCGAGACGAGCGACCGGAAGCTCATGGGCTCCGACGACGGCAGCAGGCGGAGCACCGACTCGACCGCGTCGCGCACGCTCGCCCGGACCGGCGCCACGTGGTCGGTGTCGACCACGACGACCGGCGGCGCCGACAGCACGCGGAGGGCCGCGGCGCGCAGGGCGTCGGGCTTCACCCGCTCCAGCGGGTCGGGCGCCATCCAGCGGTACGGCTCCTCGGGACCGACCGTGCGCGCCACGCTGCGGTCGGCGCGCCGGATCAGACCCTCGAGCGCCTTGGCCGCGTCCTTGAACGTCTTGCACTCGAGCAGGCGCGCCAGCAGGAGGTCGCGCTCCTCGAAGCGCAGCAGCTCCTCGTCGAGCTCGAGCTCGTCGAGGCCCGGGAGCAGGCGGCGGGCCTTGAGCTCCACCAGCGTCGCCGCGATCAGCAGGAACTCGGTCGCGACGTCGAGATCGAGCTCCTCGAGGAGGTCGAGCTCGGTGATGTACGCGTCGACGATCTCGCTGAGCGAGACCTCCCACAGCTCCACCTCCTGCTTGAGGATGAGGTGGAGGAGCAGGTCGAAGGGTCCCTCGAACACCGGGGTGCGGACCGCGTACGACATCGGGTCGAGCGTACCGGCCGTCGACCCCCGCGAACGGCATCCCGCCAAACTCACGAGGCACCCCCGGGCGCCGCTTGTAGTCTCACCCGCCATGCCGCGCGTGTTCTCGGGGATCCAGCCCACCGGGGAGATCCATCTGGGCAATTACCTCGGCGCGGTGCAGCACTGGGTGGCTGCCCAGGAGCAGTCGACGGCCCCCGACCAGACCCTCTACTGCGTGGTCGACCTCCACGGGCTCACGCTGCCGTGGGACACCACGACCTACGCCGAGGCCACCCGCCGCACCGCGATGCTGCTGCTCGCGTCCGGCCTCGACCCCGAGCTCTGCACCCTCTTCGTGCAGAGCCACGTGCACCAGCACACCGAGCTCACCTGGCTGCTGAACTGCATCGCCACCTTCGGCGAATTGGGTCGGATGACCCAGTTCAAGGAGAAGTCGGAAGGTCGGGAGTCGGTGAGCGTCGGCCTGTTCGACTACCCGGTGCTCATGGCCGCCGACGTGCTCGCCTACGACACCGAACGGGTGCCGGTGGGCGACGACCAGCGCCAGCACCTCGAGCTCGCCCGCGACATCGCCATCCGCTTCAACCACCGCTGCGGCGACACCCTCGTCGTGCCGGAAGCGAGCATCCCGCCCGTGGGTGCCCGCGTGATGGACCTCCAGCACCCCACCGACAAGATGTCGAAGTCGGCCGACTCACCCCAGGGCACGATCCGGCTGCTCGACGACCCGAAGTCGATCACCAAGCGCATCAAGAGCGCGGTGACCGACTCCGACAACGAGATCCGCTTCGACCCGGCGACCAAGCCGGGGGTGTCGAACCTCCTGCAGATCCTCGGCGCGGTCACCGACCGTCCCGTCGAGGCCGTGGCCGCCGAGTTCTCGGGGTCGGGCTACGGCGCGCTCAAGGGCGCGGTCGCCGACGCGGTGGTGGAGTTCGTGCGGCCGCTGCAGGAGCGCTACGCCGAGCTGGAGGCCGATCCCGCCGAGGTCGCCCGCATCCTCGCGGTGGGCGCCGACCGCGCCGAGGCGATCGCGGCGACGGTCATGGTGCGTGTGCGCGACGCGGTGGGCCTGCTTCCTCGGGGTAGCTGAATCCGATGGCCGACGAGCTCGACGACGAGATCGCGCCGGACACCGACCCCAATCCGCGCTACCGCCGGCGCGCCGAGGAGCTCGAGTTCGATCGGGTCGCGTTCTTCAGCGACGCGGTGTTCGCCATCGCCATGACCCTGCTGGTCGTGGGCATTGGCATCCCCCACGTACGCGAATCGCAGATCGCCGAAAAGCTCGGCGACAAGAACAACGAGATCTTCGGGTTCTTCCTGAGCTTCCTCGTGATCGGGCTGTACTGGCTGGCGCACCACCGGTTCTTCTCGAAGCTCGTGGCGGTCGACGTGCGGTTCATGAAGCTCAACCTCGTGTACCTCGCCGGGATCGCGTTCATGCCGTTTCCCACCGCGCTGGTCGGCCTCTACGGCTCCGGCGAAGCGGTCGTGATCGTGCTCTACGCGGTGACGCTGGCCTTCGTGAGCTCGATCGACGTGGCGATGTTCTGGCACGCCCAGCACGCGGGGTTGCTGCGGAAGCGTCTCGACGACCGCGCCTTCCGCAACTACCTGGTCGCGGCGTTCGCACCCGCGCTCGTGTTCGCGATCTCGATCCCAGTCGCGATCCTCATCGACCCCGCCACCGCGCTCCTGACGTGGCTGCTCATCTTCCCCGCGGAGTTCTTCATCGGGAAATACCTGAAGACCGAGAGCACCTGAAGGACTCAGTCGTTGTCGGCCTCGTCGAGCGCGACGACGACCGGTTCGGGGATCGGGAGATCGGGCCAGGTCGACGGGTCGTGGTGGGCGGCGGCCCATTGCGCCGCCTCCTCGGGTTCGCCGGCGATCCGGAGGCGGTCGGCGCCCAGCTCGGCGTGGCGCAGGTAGATCCCCACCCGGCGGGTGAACCCCTTCGACTCCGACCACACCTCGGCGTGTTCCCGGCCGGCCACCGCGCCTGAGACCGTCGCCACCACGCGCCCGTACACACCGAGGCCACTGTCGAGCTTGCCGATGTCGTGCAGGAGCGCGGCCGACAGCCATCGTGGATCGTCGGCGTACGGCGTGTCGGCGAGACGCGCCTGCACGTCGCGGGCGACGCCGATGGCGTGGCGCTGGTCGTGGTTCGGCTGCCGGCGGAACAGGGCGAAGCCGTCGGGCGTGAGCACGGTCTCGACCCACGCGACGTCGTCGGCGCGCGGCGTGCGCGGCGAGAGTGCGTACACGAATCGGCTGGAGAGGTGGCCCAGTTTCATCCGAACACCAACCGCACGAGCCAGTCTTCGAACGGGCGCAGGAACTGCGAGATCACGCCCGTGGAGAACACGAGCAGGAACAGCACCAGGAAGCCGTACGGCCGGAACTTGTACCAGTGCGGCAGCCAACTCCCCGGCAGGACACGCTCGATCAGCGACGAACCGTCGAGCGGCGGGATCGGGAGCAGATTGAAGAGCCCGAGGTAGAGGTTGACCAATGCGAACGTGAACAGGATCCGCACGTCGAGCGGGAGATCGATGATCGAGAAGCTCGGCGGCACCGTCGTGGGATCGAACAGTGCCTTGGCCGCCAGCGCCGAGGTGATCATGAGCAGGAAGTTGGTGGCCGGCCCGGCCAGGCTCACGTAGAGCATGTCCCGGCGCGGCTTGTGCAGTCGGGACGGGTTCACCGGCACCGGCTTGGCCCACGCGAGGACGGGCAGTCCGACGATCGCTCCCATCGCCGGCAGGATCAGCGACCCGAACGGGTCGATGTGCGGGATCGGGTTGAGCGTGAGCCGTCCCGCCTCTTTGGCGGTGCGGTCGCCGAACCAGAGTGCGACGACACCGTGGCTGATCTCGTGGAGGATGACCGCGACGACCAGGCAGCCGAAGAAGATGAAGGTCTGCGCGTCGATCTGCACGGCCCGAAGGGGCGAGCTAGCGGCGCAGCGACGCGCAGTCGATGCAGACGCGGGCCGCCGGCATCGCCTCGAGTCGCGCCTCGGGGATGGGCTTCCCGCACGACTCGCACTCGCCATACGTGCCGGCATCGAACTTCGCCAACGCGTCCTCGATGTCTTGCAGCGTCTCGCTCAACGATCCAGAAAGGGCTTCGACCTCGCCCCGTTCCGCGGTGACCTGGCCCGAGTCGGCGAAGTTCTCGTCGAAGTCGAGGCTGGCGCCGTCGGAATCAGCGGAGGCGCCGTGGCCGAGCCGCGACAACTGCTCACGGACCTTCTCCCGCTCCTCCTGGAGCTGGTCGCGCAGCAGCTGCTGGGAGGTCTCGGTCATGCACGGAGTCTACCGCCGCCCCTCTTCCCCAGAACCCCGCCATTCCGGGGCCGCCGGGTCGACGACCGCCTACCGAGCGGGCCGTTTCGCACGCGGATGCGCGGCGTCGTAGACCGCACGCAGCCGTTCCGGTGACACCTTCGTGTACACCTGGGTGGTCGACAGGCTGGCGTGGCCGAGCAGCTCCTGCACCACGCGGATGTCGGCGCCGTGGTCGAGCATGTGGGTGGCGCACGAGTGCCGCAACACGTGCGGGAACAGCCGCCCCTGGAGCCCGGCGCGATCGCCGGCGGCGCGCACGATGAGCCATGCGCCCTGGCGCGTGAGACGCCCACCGCGCGCGTTCAGGAACAAAGCCGCCTCGCGGGTCCGGGTGCCCGCGAGCTCAGGTCTGCCGGTGGTGAGGTAGTCCCCCACCGCTTCGCGAGCGGAACGACCGAGCGGCACGACGCGCTCCTTCGATCCCTTGCCCATCACGCGCACGAGGCCGTCGTAGAGGTCGGCGTCGCCGAGGTCGAGGCCCACCAGCTCGCTGATGCGCAACCCACCCGCGTAGAGCACCTCCAGGATGGCGCGGTCGCGTCGCGGGCGCGGGCCGTCGCCCGGCACCGCGCCGAGCAGGGCGTCGACCTCGGCCTCGGTGAGCGCCTTGGGGATGCCCTGGGGAACGCGCGGTGCGCCGACGTCGCCACTGGGATCGTCGTCGAGCAACCCTTCCTCGACGCAGAAGCGGTGGAACGACCGCACCGCGGCGAGCGCGCGTGCGATCGACGACTCCTTGTAACGCCGGGTGCCGTCGTCGGCGCGGGCCTGTTGCAGCTCCTCCACCCAACCCGAGACGATCGACTCGTCGACCAGCGCGACGTCACCGGTGACGCCGCGTCGCCGCAGGTACTCGGCGTAGCGCCGCAGGTCGCGTCGGTACGCGGCGAGCGAGTTCGGGGCGAGGCCGCGCTCGACCCGCAGCCACGTCTCGTACTCGGCCAGCAACCCGTCGAGCTCGTCGGCCACCGCCGTTGACTCCGGGCCGACTACCGCTCGGCGAGGAAGCGGCGCGCCAGGAGGAGACCGATGATGCTCTTGGCGTCGACCAGCTCGCCGGTCGCGATGAGGTCGTCGACGCGATCGAGCGGGACGCGCTCCATGGTCATCGCCGCCTCTTCGTGACTCACCGCGGCGCGGGTGCGCTCCTCGAGCTCGGTGGCGAGGAACAGGTGCGTGTACTCGTCGCAGAACCCCGGCGAGTTGTAGAACTCGCACAGCTTGTCGAGCCGACCGGCCACGTAGCCGATCTCCTCCTCGAGCTCGCGGTTGGCCGTGGTCTCGGGTGCTTCGCCCTCGACGTCGCGCTTGCCCGCCGGCACCTCGAGCAGCTCGCGGCCGGTTGCCACGCGCCACTGGCGGACCATCAACGCAGCCGCATCAGGACCGTCGTCGATGATCGGCACCACCACGACCGCGCCGGGATGGTGCACGACGTGACGGTCGAACTCCTCGCCGTCGGTCGCGGCGACGTGGACCCGCGAGAGAGATGAACCCGGCGTCGACGAGCGTCTCCGAGCCGACGATCTCGAACTCGGTCACCCCGTGGTGCTGACGGGCTCGTCGATCGGCAGCGGGAGGCGCGGCCGGCGGCCGTCGGCCCGGTCGCGTGCAGCCTGCACGAAGGCCGCGAACAGCGGGTGCGGGCGGTCGGGGCGGCTCTTGAACTCGGGGTGCGCCTGGGTGCCGACGAAGAACGGGTGGTCGGGCAGCTCCACGAACTCGACCAGGCGGTCGTCGGGCGAGGTGCCCGAGCACACGAGCCCCGCGTCCTCGAGGCGCGCCCGGTACTTGTTGTTCACCTCGTAGCGGTGGCGGTGGCGCTCGTAGACGACCTCTTCGCCGTAGGCCTTCTGCACGATCGTGCCCGGCAGCAGCTTCGCCGGATAGGCGCCCAGCCTCATGGTGCCGCCCTTGTCGACCACGTTGCGCTGCGCGTCCATGAGGTCGATGACCGGGTGGGGCGAGTCGGGCGCGAACTCACTGGAGTTCGCGCCGGCCAGGCCGCACTCGTCGCGGGCGAACTCGATGACCGCGCACTGCATGCCGAGGCAGAGCCCGAGGAACGGGACGCCGTGCTCCCGAGCGAATCCGGCGGCGCCGATCTTGCCCTCGATGCCGCGGAACCCGAAGCCGCCGGGGATCACGATGCCGTCGAGATCGCCGAGGCGCCCCTCGGCGAGGAGCCCTTCGGCGTCGTCGGACGCGATCCAGTCGATCTCGACCTGCGCACCGCACGCGTACCCACCGTGCTTGAGCGCCTCGGCCACCGAGAGGTACGCGTCGGGCAGGTTGATGTACTTGCCGACGAGGCCGATGCGCACCGGTTCGGTGGCCGCCTCGACCTTCGCCACGAGGGTGCGCCAGTCGGTGAGGTCGGGCTCGCGGTCGTCGAGGTGCAGCGTGGAGCAGATGTAGTCGTCGAGGCCTTCGTCGTGGAGGACGAGCGGGATCTCGTAGAGCGACGGCGCGTCGACGCACGACACGATGCCCGCCTCGGGCACGTCGCACAGCTGGGAGATCTTCTCCTTGAGCCGGGTGGGGATCGGCCGGTCGGAGCGGCACACGATGGCGTCCGGCTGGATGCCCCGGCTGCGCAGCTCGGTGACCGAGTGCTGCGTGGGCTTCGTCTTCTGCTCCCCCGACGGCCCGATGAACGGGACGAGCGTGACGTGCACGTAGAACACGTTGTCGCGCCCGACATCCTTGCGGAACTGCCGGATGGCCTCGAGGAACGGGAGGATCTCGATGTCGCCGACGGTGCCACCGATCTCGGTGATGACGATGTCGACGTCCTCGTCGGCGGCGAGGGCGAGGATGCGGTCCTTGATCTCGTCGGTGATGTGCGGGATCACCTGCACGGTCTGACCGAGGTACGCGCCCCGCCGTTCCTTGCCGAGCACCGACTGGTAGATCGAGCCGGTGGTCGCGTTGGAGTTGCGGGTGAGCGGGACGTCGACGAAGCGCTCGTAGTGACCGAGGTCGAGGTCGGTCTCACCACCGTCGTCGGTGACGAACACCTCGCCGTGCTGGAAGGGGTTCATCGTCCCGGGATCGACGTTGATGTACGGGTCGAGCTTCTGCATCGTGACCCTGAGGCCACGGGACTTGAGCAGGCGTCCGAGCGAGGAGGCGGTGAGGCCCTTCCCGAGGCTGGAGGCCACACCACCGGTCACGAAGATGTGCTTCGCCAAGACCTTCTCTTTCATCCGTCGCGCGAAATCCCGACGGAAGGCGACCGTACCAGACGACTTGCGCGGAGCCGCGCACCAGTGGGGGATTCGCGTTGGATACGGTGCCGGGGTGCCTGCTGCTGCGGTGACGGGGGTGGAAGCGTCGTCCCCTCCCACAGTCGGGCCGGTGTCGCACAGGCCGTGGCGCACCGATGCGCTCGTGCTCGCGATCGCGACGATCGTCATCCGGATCCCGGCGTACGTGGCGGAGAAGTCGCTGGTGTTCGACGACGGCGTGTTCGCATCGTCGGCGCGCGGCGATGCGCAACGGCGAGCTCCCGTTCCGCGACATCTTCTCCAGCCAGGGCCCGGTGTTCCTCCCGTTGCTGTGGGTCGCCGACCTGGTCGGGCTCCGCACGATGGACGCGCCGCGCCTCCTCTCGGTTGCGTCGGGCGTGCTGCTCACCGTCGCGGTCTACTCGTCCGCGCGTCACCTGACGTCACGAGGCAACGCGCTCTTCGCCGCCGCGCTGGTGACCACCAGCGGCTCGGTGTTGTGGGTGACGGTGCCGGTCAACGCCGACGGCCCGTCCCTCGCGCTGTCGGTGCTCGCGGTCGCGTTCGCGTTGCGCTACCGCGCCGACCCTCGCCTGCGCAACGCGGTGTGGATGGGGCTCGCGGCGGGCGGCGCGGTGTCGATCAAGGCGCTGTCGGTGCCGGCGCTGGTGATCGCCGGGCTGGTGGTGCTGCTCTCGAACCCCGAGTTGCGCACCGGCGTGCGCGACGCCGCGGTCGCCGCCGGGATCGCGGTGGGCGTGTACGTGGTGACCGCGCTGCCGTTCGGCATCGCCGACGTGTGGAACCAGTCGTACTCGTACCACCAGGAGGCGAAGCGGATCGCGACCAGCGGGGGCGCGTTCCACAAGCTCGTCGACACGCTGTGGGACCGCGACAAGCTGGTGCTGGTCGCCCTGGCGCTGGCGGCGATCACGTGGGCCGTTCGCTTCGTCGTGCGACGCCGTGCCGGCAGAGCCGGCGACCGGGCACTGACGATCGTCGTCGCGTTCCTCGTGCTGTGGGTCGTGATGGTGGTCGCCTTGCTGGTGTGGGAGCCGGCGATGTGGCGGGCGCACGTGGCGCACGTCGTGCCGCCGCTCGCGTTGCTGGCGGCGCTGAAGCCGCCCTCGTGGAAGGTGCTCGTGATCGCGGGCGTGCTCACGGTCCCGTTCGCGATCGCCAGCAACACGTCGATCCTCTGGCCCGGTGGGTACACCGGCGAGCAGGCGGCGCTGGTGCAGCGACTCGAACGGTTCCCGGCGGACCGCGCGGTTCATCTCCGACGACCCGGGGCTCGTGTGGCGATCCGGGCACGACACGCCCGGCGACTTCGCCGACACGTCGTACCAGCGCCTCGACGACCACAGCATCACCCAGGCGTCGCTGGTGAAGGCGGCCACCGCCGACGACGTGTGCGGCGTGGTCGTGACGTCACCCGCGCACTTCGGGCGCCTGGGCGGCCTGCCCGACGCGCTCGCCGCGCACGACTACCACCCGGTGCAGTTCGGCCACACGATCACGCTCTACGAGCGCGACACGTCGTTCTGCTCCCCTGGTCAGTGAGGCGTTGATCTGCCGGCGCGGCGGCTGCCCCAGCGATCGAACCAGCGCAGGGGTGGCACCGCGTCGATGACGCGGGAGAACGAGAACAACTCGGCGCCGATGTTGAGCGCGAGCAGCACGAGCATCACCGTCAACCGGATGCTCTCCCTCGAGCCGAGCACGACCGCGAGCCCGAGCACCGCGCCGATCACGTTGGCGCCGGTGTCACCGAGCATGAGCCGCTCGCGCAGGTCGTCGGGCAGCAGACCGAGCGCCGCGCCCATCACCGGCGCCGCGGCGATGCCGATCGGCGCGGTGCCGATGGCGATCGCGATCGGCACGTAGGCGACGAGCCCGAACTTGATCGTCCGCCCCGGCACGCGGTCGAGGAGGTTGCCGAGGTTCGCCGCCAGTGCGATGAGTGCGGCGTCGACCAGCAGCGTGCGCCCGGACTTGAAGCCGGGCGTGGCGACGATGACGATCGCCACCGCGGCACCGCCGAGCAGCTTGAGCAGGCCGGTGGTGACGCGACCTTCGCGCAACGCACCGAGGTGACCCTTGAAGCCGCGGTCCTCCCCCACCGCGGCGAGGTCGTCGACCATGCCGAGGAAGCCGAACCCGAACACCGCGAACAGCACCGCCAGGCGCGCCTGGGTGAGGCCGGCCTCGGAACCCACGCCGATGGCGCCGAGCACCGACCGGCCGGCGTCGATCACGAGCACGGTGAGGATGATGTAGAGACCACCCGCGGTGGCGAGCGTGTGACCGCGGTAGTTGGTGCGTTCGAGCGCCGGCGATGCGAGGATCTCCCCGCTCACCATGCGCAGGAAGCGCACGGTCACGAGACCGACGAGGAACGCGACGACGACGGTCATGGGACGACGGTCATGGGACGACGGTCACGGCACGACCGTCACACGACGCCGATCATCGGTCGCGGCTCTCCTGCAACTCGGCCTGCAAGTCGGCCTGCGACTCGGGCTGCGCCGTCTCGGCCAGTGATGCGGTTCGCGGCTGTGCGAACACCACCCGCGCCAGGAGGATCACGACCGCAGCTTCGGCGACCGCGGCCATCATGCTGGGGATGGTGATGCCGGAGTCGTTGAGCGCGAAGCCGAGCACCGCCACGATCCCGAGCGCGAGCGCGGTGGCGCGCGCGGTGGAGACGCGGGCGGCCAGCGTGCGCAGCGACCGTGGTCGCACCCACCAGAGGTAGGCCACGAGCACGGCGAGGGCGACGAGGGCGAAGAGCAGCAGCGAGTGGCCCAGCGTCGAGAGGTTCTCGGACGCCTTGCGGCGCAGCACGAGCGTCGCACCGCCGAAGTCGGTCCCGGCCTTCTCGAAGAACTTGCCCACGTGGCTGCGCTGGTCGGGCGGCCGCAACAGATCGACCGCGCCCACGACGAGGCCGGCGGCGACGAGCACGCCGACGAGCACCCACACCGTGCGCCACCGCAGCTGGTGACCGAGGAGGAGCCAGCCCAGCAGCGCGAACCCGGGCGCCGCCGCGACCGCACCACCGAAGTCGTTGCCCCAGAACGGCGCGCCCATCACGATCACCGTGACCGCGAGCAGGGCGACGGCGACGCGCACCCCCCGTCTCGTCGGCACCTGCCAGGCCAGCAGTCCCGCGAACAGCACCGCGGCCGCGGTGAGCTGCGAGAAGGTCATGTTCCCCTGACCGACGAAGCGGATGCCGATGGTCGCCGAGTAGCCGAACACGGTGTTCCACTCGAGGTGGGCGCCGGTCACCAGGTCGACGAGGTGCAGCGCGATGACGCAGCCGAGCCCGGCGAGCACCGCGAGCACCGGACGGCGGCGCGTCGCGACCATGCAGGCGCCTGCGATCACCGCGCCGACGATCACGACGAAGACCCAGAACGCGAACACCCCGCCGTTGCGTTCGAAGTGGAACGGCCCCGCGAGGTACGTGGCGTCGAGGAAGCCGAGCAACCACAGCGCGGCGAAGACGAGCAGTCCGACCGCCCAGCGGACGCGCAACCGCATCCAGCGGTCGAGCACGATCGCGGCGAGAGCGAGGACGATCGCGACGACCATCACCACGCTCATCGTGGGACCGACGAGGTCGTCGCGGAAGAGGCCGTCCTCGTTGGCGTTCACCAGGGACTCGGTGCGCTCGGCGAGCGATCCCCCGGTGGCGCCGGTCTCCATGCGCCGACCCTCCATCGCGTCGGGCCGGTCGAGCCCGAAGTAGGTGAGGACGGTCGGTGCGACGTCGGTCAGGTTGACGAACCCGTCGCGCTGCGTGGTGGTGGAGCGCAGGAGACCGGGCTGGAAGCCGGGGCCGCGCACCGCGGCGACGCTGAGCGCGTCGCGTTCCTGCGGCGGTGTCGGGCCCACGACCATCACCAGGTCGCCCGGCTCCACGTGGTCGAGCAGTCGCCCGACGATGCGGTCGGTGTCCTCGAGTGCACGGGCGCGCATCTTCACCGCCTGCTCGTCGGAGGCGAACCGGGCCTGGATGTCGGCGCGCACGAGGTCGGAGCCCTCGACCAGCACCACCGAGCCCGGTTGGAACGCGTCGGTGAAGGCGCGTTCCACCCGATCGGGATCGAGGCGCACGCCGAACGGGGCGGCGGCGTCCTGTCGCAGCAGGCCGTCGTCGACGCGACCGCCGGGCACCTTGCCCGCGCTGGTCATCAGCGCGGCGACCGCGGCGCGGCGCCACGGCGTGGAGCGGGTGTCGGGCGTGCTGGGGTCGGTGCCGTCACCGTTGGCGATCACCGCCCGGGAGATCCCGGCGGTGGCGAGCTCGTCACCGAGCAGTCCGGGCTCGGCGCCGAAGAGCTCGCTGTCGTTGGAGTCGACGGTGTCGGTGATCGGCATGTACACCAGGCCGTGGCCCGCGGGGATGCCGGTGCGGGTGGTGAACACCACACCGGCGCGGTCGCGCCCGAAGTCCTCGTCGACGCCGAAGCCCTGGTTGCCGGTCGAGCCGTTGCCGACGGCGCGCGCGCCGGCGCCGATGGTCACGTACCCGCTCGGCAACGACGTGGGACGATCGACGCCGTTGGTGACCATGGCACCGATCGACGCCGAGGCGAACAGCTTGTCGAGGTTGGGCGTCGACGCCTGCTCGAAGTCGGCCCACTCGGTGTTGGGCAACGACACGATCAGCACGCGTCCCTGCTTCGGGGTTGCCGCGCCCGCGGACCCGGCCGCCAGTCCGGCCAGGGCCATGAGCGCGCCGACCGCGACCGCAAGCGAACCCGCAGCGGCCCGCGCTCCCAACCCCCGGCCGCTCACGACGTGGCCGACTCCGCCGGGGTGGGATCAGGCAGGGGTGTCGCGTTGGGCCCGTAGCCGTAGTGGCCCACGACCGGCTTGGCCAGGAAGAGGTCCGACAGCGCGAGCACCACGGTGGTGGGACCCTCGGCGAGATCGAGGTCGTCGACCGTCGACACCGTGGACGCGAGCTCGTTGTTGTCCCGGATCGGCTGCACCGCGTCGGCGCGGTCGGGCCCGTTCGTGACCTCGTGCCACACGCTGGCCACCACGAGCGGGACGTCGGCGGCGTGGAGCGCCTTTGCCGCCGGCACGGTGACGAGCGCGGGATCGATCGAGCCGCCGTTGCCGACCACGAGCACGATGCCCGCGCCGACACCGGGGAAGTCGGTGATGGTCGAGTTGCCCACCGAGTCGTACCCGAGGAACCCGGCCTGTTGCAGCACGGTGAGGAGGTCCTGCTCACCCTCGGCGCGCGTCCCGGACGTTGCCCAGGCGTTGCGCGAGCTGCTGCAGACCTTCGTTGCGCAACGTCGTCTTGTTCTTGGTGGTCGTGCCGAGGGCGTCCTGCAGCGCCTTGACCGAGTCGGCGTCGCCGAGTGCCCACTTGTCCTCGAGCCAGAGCGTGCCCGTCGCGGTGGCGTCGGCCTGCTGCGCGGCGGTGACGGTGGCCGACACGCGGTCGCCGTCGACGCCGCGCACCGCGACCACACCGACGTCGTCACCCAGCAGACGGCCGCTCACCGAGAACGGTTGCAGGTCGCCGATCATGCTCTCGGTCTGCTCGTTGCGTTTCGTGAGCACGTCGTTCTCGTCCTGCAGGCGGTTCGACCTGTCCTCGACCTTGTCGAGCCTGGTGTTCAGGGCGTTGACCACACCGCGGTCGATGACCCCCGCGCCGATCACCACGCCGAGGGCCAGGGCGAGGAAGATCGCGATGAGGGAGACGACGTGAAAGCGGAAGTTGATCATCAGTGGAGGAAGCATCCTTGAGGGTCATCGCGATGAGGACGACACGATGGTGAAAGCGGAAGTTGATCATCAGCCCGAGAACAAGTCCTTCAGAGTGACCCAGAGGCCGCGCGCGAACACGTGGATGGGTTCGGCGACGATGGCCACGACGAGCATCGCGATCAGCGCGGCGCCGACGAGCAGGAAGATGTCGAGGCGGCGCACGCGCCCCTCGTAGAGACGGCTCACGCCCTTGGCGTCGACCAGCATCGGGCCGAGGCGCAACCGGGTGAGGAAGGTCGACGCCATGCCCGGGCGGCCCTTGTCGAGGAACTCGACCATGGTGGCGTGGGTGCCCACCGCGACGATCAGCTGCGCCTTCGACTCGTAGGCGAGGAGCATGGCGACGTCTTCGCTGGTGCCCTCGGCCACGAACTCGTGGTACTCGACGCCCCACTCGAGCAGGGCCTCGCGCCCGGGCGCGCGGCCGTCGGGGTGCACGTGGTGCACGAGCTCGGCGCCGCACGCCAGGCCCTTGGGCGACACCGAGTCGAAGTCGCCGATGATGATGTCGGGCTTGAGGCCGTGCTCGAGCAACGCGTCGGCGCCGCCGTCGACGCCGATCAGCACCGGCTGGTATTCGCGGATGTACGGCCGCAACGCAGCGAGGTCGGAGCGGTAGTCGTGGCCGCGCACGACGACCAACGCCTGCCGTCCCTCGAACTTGGTGTGCAGCGGCGGCAGCGTGAGCGGCTCGAACGTGAGGCGCGCTTCCTTCTGGATGTACTCGAGCGTGTTGGCGGCGAAGCGCTCGAGCTCGGTGCCGATCGCGGCGCGGGCGGCCTCCATCGCCACTTCGATGCCCGCTTCGTCGAGCACGTGGCCGTGCCCGAGCAGCTCGCCGTTGCGCCAGAGCTCGCCGTCCTCGATGCGGACGACGTCGCCTTCGTGGATCGTGTCCATCGAGCGCGGGGTCGACGCCGTCGAGGAGGGTGATGCCGGCCTGCACGATGCGGATCGGACCCCCGTTGGGGTACCGCCCCGAGATCGACTGCGCGCAGTTGACGACCGCGACCACGCCTGCCTCGATGAGGCCGTCGGCGGCGACGCGGTCGAGGTCACGGTGGTTGATCACCGCGATCTCCCCGGCCTGGAGTCGAGGGATCATGTCCTTGGTGCGCCGGTCGACAGCGCGCCGGGCCCTGGATCGCGAACGGGGCGTCGGACGACTTGCGCAGGCGGAGCCGGGCCATCACACGGGTCGATTCCGTTGCGGCGTCCCGGCCTCCACGATGGCTCGCTCGCTGCTGGCCGGGGCACCCGTCAAACGCCCCCCGGAGCAGACGCTCGACTCACGCCGGCCACGCCTCCACTGCATCTCCATCAGCGGCGTCCTCGGCGCGCGCCGCCACCAGGACTGGCACCGGCCGCGCTGCTCGCGGTGTCGAGGAGCTCGGCGGCGTGGCGACGTGCGTGGGACGAGTCGCCGATCCCCGCGAGCATCCGGGACAGCTCGGCGACGCGCTCGTCACCGTCGACGACGGTGGCGTGTGCCACGGTGCGCTCTGCCCTGTCGACCCGTTCCACGGCCTTCTCCACCACGACCTGCGTCCCGGCGAACGCTGCCACCTGCGCCAGGTGCGTGACGCACATCACCTGGTGCCGTGAGCCGAGCGCCTGCAGGAGACGTCCGACCGCGGCTCCGGCCTCACCACCGATCCCGGCGTCGACCTCGTCGAACACCAGCGTCGGCGGCGCCTCCGAGAGCACCACTCGCGCCGCCAGCATCGCACGGGAGAGCTCGCCACCGGACGCGGCCCGGGCGAGGGGCCGGGCCCGCTCGCCGGGATTGGCGGCGAGGAGGTAGGTGACCTGGTCGTGGCCGTCGTCGGTGGGCGGCCCCGGTTCCACGTCGATCTCGACGACCGCGTGGGGCATGGCCAGCTCGCGGAGGTGGCCGCTGACCGCGGCGCCGAGGGGGGCGGCGGCGGCGCGGCGGGCCGTCGACAGTTCGGCCGCGGCCACGGCGGCGTCGCGCTCGTGCGTGGCGCGGCGGGCGTCGAGGTCGGCGGCGCGCTCCTCGTACCGTTCGAGCTCGTCGAGCCGGGCCGACGCCTCGGCGCCGTAGGCGATCACGTCGGCGAGCGTCGATCCGTACTTGCGGCCGAGCTCGTGCAGCTGGTGGCGGCGGGTGCGCACGGTCTCCACCCGGTCGGGATCGTCGTCGACCCGCTCGACCTCGTGGCGCAGCTCCTGCTCGATGTCGGCGAGCTCACCCTGCGCACCCCGCAGGCGCGCAGCCAGCGCGGCGAACGGGGCGCGGCCCTCGAGCGCGGCGAGCGCGGTGCCGACGGCGTCGAGTCCGGCGCCCTCCAACACCTCGTACGCGCGCGTGAGGGCGTCGCGGTGGGCGACGGCGTCGGCGAGCAGCGCCTCCTCGGCCTCGAGGGCGACGTCCTCGGCCGGATCGTCGAGTGCAGCCGCGGCGATCTCCTGCACCTGGTAGCGGAGGAGGTCGATCTCGCGGGCCCGGGCCCGCGCGTCACCGCCGAGCGCGGCGAGCTCGGCGTCGAGGTCACGCACCGCGGCCCGGGCGGCGCGGTACCGGTCGAGCGCGTCCAGCGCGGGCGCTCCCGCATAGCGGTCGAGCGCGCCGCGTTGGACAGCAGGATCGAGGAGCGACTGGTGCGCGTTCTGCCCGTGGAGGTCGACCAGCGCGCGCCCCGCCTCGGCCAGCTCACCCACCGTCGCGAGGCGACCGTCGACGTAGGCGCGGCTCCGGCCGTCGCGCGGCACGACGCGCGCGAGCACGGTCTCCTCGCCCGTCTCGGGGTGCACGAAGCGACCTTCGACGCGTGCTTCGCTGGCGCCGTCGCGCACGAGGCCGGCGTCGGCGCGGCCACCGACCAGCAGCTCGACCGCCTCGACCAGCAGCGTCTTGCCCGCGCCGGTCTCCCCGGTGATCGCGGTGAGGCCCGGTCCCAGCACCAGGGTCAGATCCGCGACGATCCCGAGTTCGACGACGTGCAGCTCGACCAGCATCCGCCGCTACCGGTCGGCCAGGCCGAACTTGGCCTTCAGGATCTGGTGGAAGTCGCGGGGTCCGAAGGTCACGATCCGCGCCGAGCGGTCGCCACCGCGGCACGACACCGTGTCGCCGGCGGCGAGCTCGCCCAGCTCGCGTCCGTCGGTGGTGAGCACGACGCTGCGGTCGTCGCACACGGTGAAGCGCAGGATCTCTTCGGGAGCGAGGACGAGCGAGCGGTCGAACAGCATGTGCGGCGACACCGGCGTCAGCAGCAGGCACCGGTGCCGGGGCGAGACGATCGGGCCGCGCGCCGAGAACGAGTACGCAGTGGAGCCGGTGGGCGTGGCGATGATCACACCGTCGGCCGCGTACGTCGTGAAGAACGTGCCGTTGATGTCGACTTCGAGCCGCGCCAGGCGGCCGGTGTGGACCTTCTCGAGGACCGCTTCGTTCAGGGCGAACCAGCGACCCTGCGCCGACCCCGCCGACTCCACGGTGATCTCGAGCACCATGCGCTCGGCCACCTCGTACTCACCCGCGATCAGGCGGTCGAGCGCGACCTCGAACTCCGACGGCTCGACCTCGGTGAGGTAGCCCATCTGCCCGACGTTCACCCCGAGCACCGGCACGCCGGCCTCGTAGGCGGTGTCGACGGCCCGGAGCATGGTGCCGTCGCCACCCAGGGAGATCACGACGTCGAGGTCGGTGGTGTCGAGGTCGGTACCGCCCTCGCTCCTCGGGCAGCGCACCTCGATGCCGGCTTCGGCGAGGCGGGCGGTGGCGTGCGCGACCAGTTGCGCAGCGGTGTCGCGATTGGGGTGCGGCACGAGACCGACCCGACGGACTCCGCGCGCGTTCACGGTTCCCCGTCCACGCGCGGCACGGCGTCGTCGAGGCGGTCGTCGTCGAGCGCAGGCCCGCGCGCGTCGCAGTGCACGAGGAACTCGACGTTGCCGTCGGCACCCTTCAATGGCGACGCCATGACGTCGACCACGTGGATGCCGGCGTCGCGGAGGCCGTCGCGCACCTCGTGGAGCACGGCGCGGTGCACGGCGGGGTCGCGCACGACTCCCCCCTTGCCGATGCGGGCGCGGCCGGCTTCGAACTGCGGCTTGACCAGCAACACGAGCTCGCCCTCGGGTTTCGTGCAGCGCGCCAGCGCGGGCGCGACGGTCACGAGCGAGATGAACGAGAGGTCGGCGACGGTGAGGTCGACCGCTCCGCCGAGGTCGTCGGGTTCGAGGTGGCGGACGTTCGTGCGTTCCCGCACGGTGACCCGTGGGTCGTCGCGCAACGACCACGCCAGTTGGCCCCGGCCGACGTCGACCGCGTCGACGTGCACGACCCCGGCCTGCAGCAGGCAGTCGGTGAACCCGCCGGTCGAGGCGCCCGCGTCGAGGGCCCTCCGTCCCCGCACGTCGAGGCCGAACCGGTCGAGCGCGCCTGCGAGCTTCTCGCCCCCGCGTGACACGAAGCGCGGCGGGTCGCCGGTGACCTGGATGGGCTCGTCGGCGGCCACGAGCCGGGTCGGGGCCGGTGCCGGACTCCCGGCGACGCGGACGCGACCGGCCGCGATGGCTTCGACCGCCTGGCGGCGGCTCCCCAGCAACCCCCGGCGCACGAGCTCGGCGTCGAGTCGCCGGCGTACGGTCACCGGTGCAGAGTACGCGTCAGGTGTGGCGCAAGGCCGTGATCAGGGTCGGGGCGAGGGCACCGAGATCGGCGGCGACGAACGGCGGCGCGGGATCGGGGATCGCCTCGCCACCCGGGGGCGCCACCGCCGCGGTGACACCCGAGAGGACGAGCGCGAACGGCCACCCGAGCGCGGTGGCGAGGGCGCCGTCGGTCGACGGCCGGTCGCCGACCACGACACCGATGTCGCCGTAGCGCTCGCGGATGATCCCGACCGTCGGCGCCTCGGGCTTGCCCGCCACCTCGGGGACCGCGCCCGCGGCCGTCGCCACCGCCGCCACCAGCGATCCCGCACCGGGGATCAGTCCGCCCGGCACCGGATAGGTGGCGTCGAGGTTGGTGGCGACGAAGCGCGCGCCGTCGCGCACCGCTCGCGACGCCCGGTCGATGCTGTCGTAGTCGAAGTCGCGGTGGAACCCGACGACCACCGCGGCGGCCGGGCCGTCGTCGACCGCCTCGAGGCCCACTTCCGCCAGCGCCTCGCGGACTCCCGGACCGCCGCACACCAGCACCCGCGCGCCGGGGGCGAGCGAGTGCTGCAGGAGCCAGGCGGCGGCGAACGCGCTGGTCACCACGTCGTCGTGACCGGCGGGGATCCCCATGCGGTCGAGCTTGGCGATGACGTCACCCACGGGTGAGTTCGAGTTGTTCGACACGAACGCCACCCGCAGCCCGGCGGCCCGCAACTCAGCGACGCCGTCGGCCGCGGCCGGGATCGGGTCGTCGCCGCGCCACACCACGCCGTCGAGGTCGCACGCGACGACCGCGGGATTGGGCACCGGCTGCGTCACCGGCAGGTCACGCGTCGTCGGCGACGCGGGCGAGCGCGGCGCGATAGTCGGCCTGGTCGGGCCGCATGGCGACCGCCAGCTTCAGGTGCCGGCGGGCGCCGATCCGGTCGCCGCGGCGCATGAGGCACAGGCCGAGGCCGAAGTGCGCGTAGTCGTTCACCGGCTCGATCTCCACTGCTCGCTCGAACTCCTCGCCGGCCTGCGTGATGCGCCCGCTGCGGTAGTAGGCACGGGCGAGCGTTTCGCGCGACGGACGCCTTGTCGGGCTCCAGGTCGCGGGCCCGCTCCAGCGCGACCACTGCGGCGTGGGGGTTCTGCGTCGCGAGCAACCGGTTGCCCTCCTGGAACACGTCGTACGCGTCGTACGCGGACTGCATGGCGTGCTCCTCTCAAGCTCACGCAACCCGGTGTGCGAGACTCCGGGCGCGGCCACGTTGATGGCCCATTCCTGACCCCCGACTGAATCGCGATCGTGCCCCGTTTTCTTCCCTTCCCAGGCATCCGCTACCGCTCGCACGACATCTCCGCGGTGAGCGCTCCACCCTACGACGTGATCGAGCCCGAAGCGCGTGCTGCGCTCAAGGCGCGCGACCCCGAGAACGCCGTGCGGTTGATCCTTCCCGACACGTACGACGCGGCCGCGGCCGCGTTCGCGCGCTGGCGTGACGACGGCGTGCTCGTCACCGACGACGGCCCCACGTTCTCGATCTACCGCATGGACTTCACCGGCGACGACGGCATCCCCCAGCGCACCACCGGAGTGCTGGGCGCACTGGCGCTCGACGACGACGGCAGTGGCGTCATGCCCCACGAACGCACGCTCCCCAAGGCCAAGACCGACCGCCTCGAGCTGCTGCGCGCCACCCGCGCCAACCTCGACCCGATCTGGGGACTCTCACTGCACGGCGGACTCTCGGCGCTGCTCGCGCCCGGCGACGCCGAGCCCGACGCCACCGCGGTCGACGAAGACGGCTTCCACCACTCGCTCTGGCGGATCGACGATCCTGACCGCCTGCGCCGCGATCTCCGACGCGGTGGACTCCGAGCTCGTGGTGCTCGCCGACGGTCACCACCGCTTCGAGACCGCCAACAACTACCGGCGCGAGCGGCGCGAGGCCGGCATCGACGACCCCGGCGCCGACGCGATCATGACCCTGATCGTCGAGCTCGCCCCCAACCAGCTCTGTGTGCGCGCCATCCACCGGCTGCTCAGGGGCGTCGCCGCCGACGGGAGTGGAGTCGGTGATCTCCGCGACGCGCTGGGTGGGCCGTTCTTCGTGCACGCGGCCGGACCCAACGTGCCCGAGGGTGTCGCCGCGCTCGAGGTCGCCATGCGGGACGTCGGTGGCCTGGGCCTCGTCGACCGTGACGGACTTGCGCTGCTGATGCCCACCGCCGAGCTCGAGCTCGCGCTGACCGAGCTCCCGCCGGAGCTGCGCGAGGTCGACTCCGCCCGCTTCGACGCCGGCGTGCTCCCGGCGGTGCCGGGTGCGTCGCTCACCTACCGCAACGACGCGCAGACCGTCGCCGCCGCGGTGGCCAAGGGCGACGCCGACGCCGCGGTGCTGCTGCGCCCCGTGACCGTCGAGACCATCCGCGCCGCGGCAGCCGCCGATCTCCGCATGCCGGAGAAGACGACGTTCTTCGCACCCAAGCCCCGTACGGGCATGGTGTTCCGCAGCCTGGACGGCTGACCTTCCCGGCCCCGTCGCTCGCTACCGCTCGCTCCGTCCTGGCTAGTTGACTTCCCAGGTGGCGCCGGTGCCGATGAGCTTGGCGAGGTCGCCGGGGCCCTGACGCTCGGACGCGGTGACCAGCTGGCGCTGCACCTCGTTCTCGTACGTGGGACGCGAGATCGACCGGAACACACCCACCGGGGTGGGCATGGTCGGCGACGACGACAGGCCGCGAGAGCGCGAACGCCAGCGCGGGGTCGGCGCGGGTCTCGTCGTGCACGAGGAGCGCGTCCTCGCCCACGTCGGCGACGGCAACGATCTCGCACTCGCCGAACACGTTGAGCACGACACCGCGC
Source organism: uncultured Actinomycetes bacterium (assembly GCA_963697125.1). Lineage (GTDB taxonomy): Bacteria > Actinomycetota > Acidimicrobiia > IMCC26256 > DASPTH01 > DASUAS01. The sequence goes on along the minus strand of CAVOMW010000011.1, from coordinate 5,807 downwards.
TCGTTGTCGTTGCCGAAGCGGATCGGCTCGCCGTGCTTGAGCTCGATGAGCATGTCGGCGCGGGCTTCCTTCGCCGTGATCCCCTCGAATGCGCCGTCGTTGAAGACGTTGCAGTTCTGGTAGATCTCGACGAACGCGCTGCCCTCGTGCTCGTGGGCCCGGCGGAACGCCTCCATCATGCCCTTGCGGTCCATGTCGTGGGTGCGGGACACGAAGGTGGCCTCGGCGGCCAACGCGACCGAGATCGGGTTGAACGGCGTGTCGAGCGAACCGAACGGCGACGACTTGGTGATCTTGCCGACCTCGCTCGTGGGCGAGTACTGGCCCTTGGTGAGCCCGTAGATCTGGTTGTTGAACATGATGATCTTCAGGCTGACGTTGCGACGCAGCGCGTGGATCAGGTGGTTGCCACCGATCGAGAGCATGTCGCCGTCGCCGCCGATGACCCACACGTCGAGGTCGGGACGCGCCAGCGCCACGCCCGTGGCCACCGCGGGCGAACGGCCGTGGATCGAGTGCAGGCCGTAGGTGTTCATGTAGTACGGGAAGCGCGCCGCGCACCCGATGCCGGACACGAACACCAGGTTCTCCGGCTTCACGCCGAGGTCGGCGAGCTCGAGCTGCATCGCGGCGAGGATCGAGTAGTCACCGCAACCGGGACACCACCTGACCTCCTGGTCGGACTGGAAGTCCTTGCGGCCCAGCTTCACTGCAGTGCCGCCACCATTCACGTCGCTGCCCACGGTCGGGTCGTTGTCAGGCATCGAGCATCTCCAGGATCTTGTTCTCGATCTCAGTGGCACTGAACGGCAGGCCCTGGACCTTGTTGAGCGACGTGGTGGGCGTGAGGAACTCCGCCCGCACCAGCCGCGAGAGCTGCCCCATGTTCATCTCCGGGACCAACACCTTCGGGTAGGCCGCCAGGACCTCGCCCAGATTCGGAGCGAACGGGTTGAGGTGCACGAGGTGCGCATGCGCCACCGGACGATCCGCGGCCCGGATGCGGCGCACGGCCTCGCTGATGGGGCCCCAGGTGCTGCCCCAACCGAGGACCAGCACGTCGGCGTCGACATCGCCGTCGACCACGATCGGCGGGATGTCGTTGGCGATGCCCGACACCTTGTCGGCCCGGATGTGGGTCATCAGCTCGTGGTTGGCGGGGTCGTAGTTGACGTTGCCGGTGCCGTCCTGCTTCTCGATCCCGCCGATGCGGTGCATCAGGCCCGGCGTGCCCGGGATCGCCCACGGTCGGGCGAGGGTCTCGGGGTCGCGCAGGTAGGGCCAGAACTCGCCGTCGTGGTTGGGCTCGGTTGCGAACGGCACCGAGATGTCGGGCAGTGCCTCGACGTCGGGGAGCTTCCAGGGCTCCGATCCGTTGGCCACGTAGCCGTCGGTCAGGAGGATCACCGGCGTGCGGTACTTCGACGCGATGCGCACCGCCTCGAACGCGGCGTCGAAGCAGTGGCTGGGCGAGTACGCGGCGACGATCGGCAGCGGCGACTCCCCGTGGCGTCCGTACATCGCGAGCATGAGGTCGGACTGCTCGGTCTTGGTGGGCAGGCCGGTCGACGGACCGCCGCGCTGCACGTCGACGATCACCAGCGGCAGCTCCAGGCTGATGGCGAGCCCCAGCGCCTCCGACTTGAGGTCGAGCCCGGGACCGCTGGTGGCGGTGATGCCGAGCTGGCCCGCGAACGCGGCGCCCACCGCCACCGCGGCCGCGGCGATCTCGTCCTCGGCCTGCAGCGTGCGGATCCCGAAGTTCTTGTGCTTCGAGAGCTCGTGGAGGATGTCGGACGCCGGCGTGATCGGGTACGACGCGTAGAGGATGGGCAGGTTGGCCTGCTGCGCACCGGCGATCAGCCCGTACGCGACCGCGAGGTTGCCGGTGATGTTGCGGTACTTGCCGGGCTCCAGCTTCGCCGGCTGGATCTGGTAGTGCTCGAGCAGCTCGGCGGTCTCGCCGAAGTGCAGGCCGGCCTTGAACGCGGCGATGTTGGCGTCGCGCACCTGCGGGCGCGACGAGAACTTCGACTCGATCCACTCCACCGTGGGGTCGACCGGACGCGTGTACATCCACGAGATGAGCCCGAGGGCGAAGAAGTTCTTCGAGCGCTCGGCGTCGCGCGGCTTCACGCCGAGCTCCTTGCACGCCTCGAGCGTGAGGCTCGTCATCGGGACCTGCACCACGTGGTACGACGCGAGGGAACCGTTGTCGAGCGGGTTGGCGTCGTACCCCACCTTGGTGAGGTTCCGCTCGTCGAACGCGTCGGAGTTCACCAGGATCGTCGAGCCGGGTGGCAGCTCCGACAGGTTGGCCTTGAGCGCCGCCGGGTTCATCGCCACCAGCACGTTGGGCGCGTCGCCGGGCGTGACGATGTCGTGGTCGGAGATGTGCACCTGGAACGACGAGACACCGGCGATGGTGCCGGCAGGCGCACGGATCTCGGCCGGGTAGTTCGGCATCGTCGCCAGGTCGTTGCCGAAGACGGCGCTGACGTCGGTGAAGCGGTCACCGGTGAGCTGCATGCCGTCGCCGGAGTCGCCGGCGAAGCGGATGACGACCTCCTCGAGCTCGGTGGGCTCGAGTGGCTTGGTCTCGGGTGTCGCGGTCACGCGTCCCTCACCTCGTTGTGTGGGCTCATGTGTGGTCAGATTTTGTTCCGCGTTCGATCTTACCGACGCGACCCTCGACCCTTGGGATGGAGCGAGCGGCCGGCGGCCCGGTTCGCGTGAACGTCACAGTCCTTCACCGAACGCCTTCACCCCAACGCCTCGAGCGCCTCGTCGGCCTTGCGCAGCGCCGCGTCGAGCCGGCGCCGGTCGCGGGCACGGCCCACCGACTCGGCCTCGACGTCGACCCGCGAGCCCACGCCACCGGGGCGCTGGTAGAAGCGGCGCCGCATCCGGCCCACGACCACGACCGCGTCGCCGGCGGCGAGGGTCTCGATCCAGGCCGGCGGGTCCCAGACGGTGACCGGCACCGAGGTGGCCCGCTCGTCGGCGGTGGCGCCGGCAGGGCAGCGCACCGCGAGGGTGGCGAGGCGGGTGCCCGACTCGAGGACTCGGATCTCGGGCGGCGCCCGAACAGGCACCGCACAGCACGGCCAGGTTCACGGACGGTGACTCGGCGGATGGCTTGGTCGTGGACGGCTTCGTGCGGATTCGTCGTGGACGGCATCGACTTCCTCCTTGGGATCGGCCCGGACCGGACCGGCGCTGCGGGGAAGTCGATGGAGGAAGTCGTGCGGGAGCTGGGTCAGACCCTACGGCGAGGGTGTGACACTCATCCGAGGGCGGCGAGGCGCTCGGCCACGTCGGCGAACGAGGGGTCGGCGCGGCGCACCTCGTGGAACAGCTCGCGTGCCCGAGCGAGGTTGCCCGCCTTCTCCTCGAGGTCGCCGAGCGCGTAGACCAGAGCGCAGCTGGTGCTCCCCCGGCTTCTTGATCCGTTCCGCTCGCTTGCGCAGCAGCGCCAACGCCTCGGGCAGGCGACCCTGGTCGGCCAGGGCACCGGCGTAGACGATCCGGCCCTCGGTCACCAGCTCCGAGCTCGGCGACACCGCCGCCAGCTCGAGCCAGAGCTCCTGGACCTTGCGCCAACGGCTCTGGGCCCGGTAGCAGTCCATGAGCACGGGATGCTGGTCGACCGAATCGCTGAGATCGGCGTAGGCCTCGAGCTCCTTGGCGGCGGCGGCGTAGTTGCCGATCCGGTACTGGCACAGGCCCGTGAGCTCACGGACGCTCGGCGAGTCGGGCAACTGGTCGCGGAGCGGACGCAGGATGCGCAGCGCCTCACGCTCGCGATCGTTGGCGAACGCGTCGGCGGCGGCCATGAGGGTGCCGAGGCGCGCGACTGGCGTTGCGGCCGGCGACCTTGGCCAGCTCCTGCTGGACGTTGGCCGGTCCGCGCTTGCGACGGCGACGGCTCGGGGCCTCCTGCTGCGCCGACGCGACTGGCGCGGCTTCGTGTCCTTGACCGTCCGCTTGCCGACCGTCCGCAGCGCGCGGGACGCTCCTGCGCCGCGGCCGCGCCGGTGGCGGGCCTCCGTTCGCCCGACCGAGTGCCGCGCTTCTCTCTCGTCTCTTCGTCGCGCTGATCGACGGCGTAGGGCCCGAACCCGCCACCGCGCTTGGCGGCTCCTCGCGGATCGCGGCGGGGCGCCGAACTCCGTCCGCTCCCCTGCCCCCGGGGACCGCTCGGCGATCCCTTGCGCGGGTGCACCCCGTCCGCCGGCGCTCGCCACCCGCGCGGCTCGAGCTGCCGGCTCCGGTCCGCTTGGCGCCACCCGTCGCAGGCCGCTTCGCGGCTCCGGATCCCGCCCGCGTCGTGCCGGCAGATCCGGTCCGCTTGGCACCACCCGTTCCAGTGCGCTTCGTGCCGCCAGCTCCGGCCCGGTTCGTAGCGCCCGATCCGGCCCGGTCGTGCCCGCCGGCCAGTTCTGGCCCGCGCCCGAGCCCGTTCGGCCCGACCCGCCGGACGCCACCCGAACCGCCGCGGCCACGTGCCGCTGCTGGTGCCCCCGCTGCGCTTGGCCGGCGGGCGGCCCTGGCGGCTGCTGCTGGCGCGTCGTCTGTCGTCTGCCATGGCCGTCCGATCGTAGGGGGCGTGGGAGCGCGAAAACGCCCCCGCCGCTGCGATGCAATACATCGCGCAGACGGGGGCGATTGAGAAATCCCGGCGACGACCTACTCTCCCAGGGGGTTCCCCCCCAAGTACCATCGGCGCTGGCGGTCTTCACTGCCGTGTTCGGAATGGGAACGGGTGTTTCCCCGCCGCAATTGCCACCGGAAACCTTATGAAATTGTCAAAGCCCTCGATGAGGACTCCAGAGCGAGCACGAACACACCTCAGATCAGGTACGCAAGTAGAAGAAAGAACCCAAGCCCTCGGCCGATTAGTACCGGTCGGCTGAACACGTCACCGCGCTTACACCTCCGGCCTATCAACCTGGTGGTCTACCAGGGGCCTTACCCGGTTAACCCGGTGGGAGATCTCATCTCGAGGCAGGCTTCGCGCTTAGATGCTTTCAGCGCTTATCCTTTCCGCAGGTAGCCAACCAGCCGTGCCTTTGGCAAGACAACTGGCACACCAGAGCTGCGTCCGTCCCGGTCCTCTCGTACTAGGGACAGCTCCCCTCAAATCTCCTACGCCCACAGAGGATAGGGACCGAACTGTCTCGCGACGTTCTAAACCCAGCTCGCGTACCGCTTTAATGGGCGAACAGCCCAACCCTTGGGAGATGCTTCACCCCCAGGATGCGACGAGCCGACATCGAGGTGCCAAACCTTGCCGTCGATGTGGACTCTTGGGCAAGATAAGCCTGTTATCCCCGGGGTACCTTTTATCCGTTGATCGACCGCGCTTCCACACGCCACGGCCGGGTCACTAAGCCCTGCTTTCGCACCTGCTCGACTTGTAGGTCTCGCAGTCAAGCTCCCTTGTGCCTTTACGCTCAACGCCTGATGGCCAACCAGGCTGAGGGAACCATTGGGCGCCTCCGTTACTCTTTAGGAGGCGACCGCCCCAGTCAAACTACCCGCCTGACGCTGTCCCCGACCCGGATTACGGGCCCAGGTTAGATTCCCAATATGTACAGGGTGGTATTTCAACGTTGTCTCCACCGAAGCTGACGCCCCGGCTTCCAAGACTCCCACCTATCCTACACAATACATACCGAAAACCAACATCAAACTGTAGTGAAGGTCCACGGGGTCTTTCCGTCCTTCTGCGGGAAACGAGCATCTTTACTCGTAGTGCAATTTCGCCGGGTCTCTGGTTGAGACAGTAGCCAAGTCGTTACGCC
>CAVOMW010000010.1:0-27283 GCA_963697125.1 uncultured Actinomycetes bacterium | reverse complement strand
GAACATTCGTTCGATCTGGGCTTGGCCCAGGTACAATGCGTCCGGTGGCCGCCCCGTCCAGCAACACGATCGTGATCCGCGGCGCGCGTGAGCACAACCTCCGCAACGTCGACCTCGAGCTGCCGCGCGACCAGCTGATCGTGTTCACCGGGCTGTCGGGCTCGGGCAAGTCGTCGCTGGCGTTCGACACGATCTACGCCGAGGGCCAGCGCCGCTACGTGGAGTCGCTGTCGGCGTACGCCCGGCAGTTCCTCGGGCAGATGGACAAGCCCGACGTCGACTTCATCGAGGGCCTGTCGCCGGCGATCTCGATCGACCAGAAGTCGGCGTCGCGCAACCCGCGGTCGACCGTCGGCACGATCACCGAGATCTACGACTACCTGCGGCTGCTCTACGCGCGCATCGGCGTCCCGCACTGCCCGAACTGCGGGCAGGTCATCACCCGCCAGACGCCGCAGCAGATCGTCGACCGCGTGCTCCAGCTCGCCGACGGCACGCGCTTCCAGGTGCTCGCGCCGGTGGTCCGCGGCCGCAAGGGCGAGTACGAGGGCATGCTCAAGGAGCTCGCGCAGCCAGGGCTTCACCCGGGCGCGGGTCGACGGCGAGCTGGTCGAGCTCGAGCGCCGCCACAGCGAGCGGCTCGCCCGCTACGAGAACCACACCATCGAGGTGGTCGTCGACCGCCTCGTGCGCCGACCCGGCATCGAGCGACGCCTCACCGACTCGCTCGAGACCGCGTTGCGGCTCGCCGAGGGTGTCGCCGAGGTCGAGATCGTCCCGCGCGAAGACGATCCGGCGGATCTCGAGACGCTCATGTTCTCGGAGCACCTCGCGTGCATGCACTGCGGGCTGTCGTTCGACGAGCTCGCGCCGCGCAACTTCTCGTTCAACTCGCCGTACGGCGCGTGCGAACGGTGCGACGGGCTCGGCACGCGCTTCGAGGTCGACCCCGAGCTCATCGTGCCCGACGACGACCTCAGCCTGCACGACGGCGCGATCGCGCCGTGGTCGGGCTTCCGCAGCCACTACTTCGAGCGCGTGCTCGAGTCGGTGGCGAGGAGTTCGGCTTCTCCACCGACACGCCGTGGAAGAAGCTGAAGAAGAAGGACAAGCAGGTCGTCCTCTACGGCACCGGCAAGACCCGGTGAAGGTGTCGTACCGCAACCGCTACGGCCGGCAGCGTTCGTACACCACGCAGTTCGAGGGCGTGGTGCCGTGGCTCGAGCGTCGCCACGCCGAGTCGGAGAGCGACCGCGCCCGCGAGCAGATCGAGGGCTACATGCGCGAGGTGCCGTGCACCGGCGTGCGGCGGCGCACGGCTGCGGCCGGCGTCGCTCGCGGTCACCATCGGCGGCCAGAACATCTACGAGGTCGGCGAGCTGTCGATCAGCAAGGCGTCGGAGTTCCTCGGATCGCCTCGACCTGTCCGAGCGCGACCGCATGATCGCCGAGCGGGTCGAGAAGGAGGTCAACGAGCGCCTGCGGTTCCTCCTCGACGTCGGGCTCGACTACCTCACGCTCAACCGCTCGTCGGCCACGCTGGCGGGCGGCGAGGCGCAACGCATCCGCCTGGCGTCGCAGATCGGCAGCGGTCTCGTCGGCGTGCTCTACGTGCTCGACGAGCCGTCGATCGGTCTGCACCAGCGCGACAACCAGCGGCTCATCGACACGCATGATCCGCCTCCGCGACCTCGGCAACACGGTGATCGTCGTCGAGCACGACGAAGAGACCATCCGCATCGCCGACCACATCGTCGACATCGGTCCGGGCGCGGGGGAGCACGGCGGCGAGATCGTGGTCGAGGGCACGCTCAAGAAGTGCTCGCGAGCAAGCGCGTCGATCACCGGCCAGTACCTCTCCGGGCAAGCGGTCGATCGCGGTGCCCGAGATGCGGCGCGAACCGGGCGAGGCGTGGCTCACGGTCCGCGACGCGCACGAGCACAACCTGCAGCACATCGACGTCGACTTCCCGCTCGGGTGCTTCGTCGCCGTCACCGGGGTGAGCGGCAGCGGCAAGAGCACGCTGGTCACCGACATCCTGTATCCGGCGTTGATGCAGAAGATCTACCGATCGAAGAACGTGCCCGGCCGCCACAAGAAGGTCGAGGGCATCGAGCACATCGACAAGGTCATCAACATCGACCAGTCACCGATCGGGCGCACGCCGCGCTCGAACCCGGCCACGTACACCGGCGTCTTCGACAAGGTGCGCACGCTGTTCGCGTCCACGCAGGAGGCGAAGGTGCGCGGCTACCTCCCCGGCCGCTTCTCGTTCAACGTGAAGGGCGGGCGCTGCGAGGCGTGCGCGGGCGACGGCACGATCAAGATCGAGATGCACTTCCTCCCCGACGTCTACGTGCCGTGCGAGGTGTGCAAGGGCGCGCGCTACAACCGCGACACGCTCGACGTCACGTTCAAGGGCAAGAACATCGCCGAGGTGCTCGAGCTGTCGATCGAGGAGGCGCTGGAGTTCTTCGCCAACCAGCCCACCATCGCCCGGCACCTGCAGACGCTCGTCGACGTCGGCCTCGGCTACGTGCGCCTCGGCCAGCCCGCGCCCACGCTGTCGGGCGGCGAGGCGCAACGGGTGAAGCTGTCGGCCGAGCTCGGCAAGCGCGCCACCGGGCGCACGCTCTACATCCTCGACGAGCCCACGACGGGCTCCACTTCGAGGACGTGCGCCGGCTGCTCGGCGTCCTGCAGCGGCTGGTCGACAACGGCAACACCGTGCTCGTCATCGAGCACAACCTCGACGTGGTGAAGTCGGCCGACTGGGTCATCGACCTCGGCCCCGAGGGCGGCGACGGCGGCGGGCAGGTCATCGTCGAGGGCTCGCCCGAGCACGTGGCCAAGACCCCCGAGAGCCACACCGGGCGGTTCCTCGCCCCGCTGCTCGGGATCGACTGACCGTCGCGCTTCGCAGCGACAGCGACCGAGGCCGCCGTCAGACCAGGTGGCCCGGGAACAGGTGGGCGACGGGATACGCCAACGCGACTGCCGCGATCGTGAACGCCAGGAGCAGCTTCATCAGGAAGCTGCTCCTGGCGTTCACGATCGCGGCAGTCGCGTTGGCGTATGCCGTCGCCCACCTGTTCCACCCCTTCTGGTCTGACAGCAGCCTCGGTCGCTGTCAGACCCAGGTGGCCCGGGAACAGGTGGGCGACGGGATACGCCAACGCGACTGCCGCGATCGTGAACGCCAGGAGCAGCTTCGTCGGAAGCTTGCGGGCGAGGAGCACGATCGGCACGAGCGTCGCCTCCCGCCGGTAGAGCCCGGTTTCAGCGAAGGTCATGAGCGGGAAGCAACCACAGCAGCCCGCACGTGAGTGCGAGACCCCAGTCGTTGAACAAGGGCACCCGCGCACAACCTGCGCGAGCCAGACGCCGACCACGAGCACGAGTGCGGCGACGACCGCGGTCTGCACGGCAGTCCAGTGTGGGATGCCTGCGTTCCAGGCGTACTGGTCGCCGGCCGTCGAGTGCTCCACCACGACCCGCCAGAAGCTCTGCAACGGATTGGTCAGATGGGTTCCGAACCCCTTCTCGACATCGAAGCTGATCGCCCAGTTCCCGGTTTCAGGACCTGCTGGATTCGCGAGGAACACGAGGAGACCCATCGCGGTGGACGCCCCGAACAACGTGCTCTTGATCGAACACGCGCGCAGACGCAGGTCGTCACGCTGCAGAAGTACCACACGACCGCGGCCGGCATCAGCGCCAATCCGGCCTGGTACGTCAGCACGGCGGCACCGACGCAGACCACAGCAAGTACCATCGACGATGCTCCATGAAGTACAGAACAAGGAACGCAAGAAGACGAACATAGGAACAGAACCCAGATCACGATCAGGTTCGCAAGCGAGAAGGCCGCAGCCAGCAGCAACAACACGGTGGTGGGGGAGACAGCGGGTCGACGCCGTGTGGACGACCCTGGTGAGGTACGAGTATCCTGGGTACCACACGACATCACTACGGACCACCGCGTCCTTGAAGACCGGATGCGGCGTCAGCCCGGTGCACAAGCACCCGTGGAAGTACCCATAACGAGCGATCCACTGGTAGTAGGTGGAATCCCAGCGTGCCCAACGGTTGGCTCCGAACCCCAGGATCGGTGATCCGACCAGAGCGAGTATGACGAGCCGCATCGCGAGGAAGATCGAGGTGGGCAGGGCGAGCTCCGGGCGGCCCATCGGGTGACCCAGCCCAAGCGTTCGTGAACCTCCGGGAACCGCCCGTGTGGGAGCTGGTCCGCTCCTCGACCGCTGCGCCGCCCATTGATCGAGGATCAACGGGCGCGGATGCCGTCTTGAGCGGCCTCGGCACCGGGCGATGGACCCCAGACGCCCAGAATGGCGCCATGGACGAGTTCACCAATCCTGCCCAGCGCGGCTAGTGCGAATCGACTGACACACCGATCGACGAAGCACCGTTGCACGACAGCGAGGTGCCCGTTGTCGAGTAGATCGTGCCGACCCGGGGCAGCGGTGCGAGGTCACCCGCGAGGCGGATGCGGAGCTGGTCGCGACGGCGCGGCGGTGATGGTGATCGGCGTCGAGGCGGGAACTGCGAGGCCCTTCCCACGGCAGTCGAGGGTGGGTGGCGTCGGCCCGGCTCTCGTGCGTGGGTGTGGGCGTCGTCGATGCGTAGACGGGCGCGTTCGCCACGTCGGAGCGTTCGTGAGCCCCACCGACGTAGGTGCGAGGGTGCCGAGCCGAACGCCGACCCACTTTCCACTGTGGAGAGGACGCCGAGGGCGTTCGGTGTCAAGGGCACGAACGAGAACACGTAGCGGTAGTCCTCGTGCGGCAGCCGTTCAAGCAGCGCGGGTATGGCGAGGAGCTTTGGTCGGGAGCATCAGGCCAGGGCCGATCGGCGTAGTACTCGAGTGTCCGGATTCCAGTCCTCGCCGAGGTAGACGACGTGAGCGCCCCGGGGCGGCGTCGTGCGTGGCAGGACCGTAGGCCCCGGCGGTGGCCCAGACGGGTCGGTCGGCGGGGTCGTACATCGAGCTGCAGGTAGCTCCCACACCGGGCGCGAGGACCAACACGAGCCACAGCACCACGAGCACAGCTCAAGAGACAGGGCCCGAGGACAACCATCCGGCGCGGTCGGTGCGACCAGAGCCAGACAGCGGTCGTCAAGCCGACCAAAACCACGGCGCAGAACCAGACGCGGCGAGGTAGTAGTCGTGCACGACGTACAGGTTGAAGAACACCGCTGGTGAGGGAGCACGGCGACGGCACGAGACCGACCCAGAACCGTTGCACCGCGTCCCCACCACAGGGCGGACGATGACGACCAGCCACGAACAGTGGTCCGACGGAGCAACAGACTTGAGTGCGGTCGAAGATCGTGTACCCAGTTGTGGAGTGTGTAGAGCCGTTCCGCGAGCTGTGCCGAAGTTCCACCGCCTGCAGATTGGCGCTCGTGATCCAACTGCGTCGCAAGTGTGTAGCTCCCTTGATCGCGTCGGCATGACGAGTCCACACGAACCCGCCACGAACAGCGGACGAAAGCACCGATTGCGCCGACGATCAGTCCCGATCGAGCACGTCCCAGAATCCATCTGCCGCAGCCCCCTCGCCTCGCGTGTGGGGAGGTGTAGACCACGAGCGGCAGGATCCAGAAAAATCCCGGTGGTGACCTTGACCAGCATCACCACCGAGCCAGCAAGCACCCCCAGCGCGATGACGCCCCAGTGGCGCCGCTCGCGCCACTCGATGCCGGCCCACCCGAAGCCGACCGCACCGGCCGATCACGAGGTACTCGATAGACGTGACCGCGCGGCTCCCACTGGAGGCCGAACGGCGAGAAGAGGAACGCGACCCAACGCACCGATCGCAGCCAACACGTCCGGCGGACGCGGCGTATCAACCCGTACAGCGGGTCCGCGGTGAGGAGGAAGCAGGCGAGCGCGGTGCCACGGAGCCAGCGGCGTCAGCGCCGACGCCGAGGTTCATGGGCACCGTGGCGACGGCCTGGAACAGCGGGAACTCGAACGGGACCTCAGAGCGAGGTCCGAACACGGGGAGGCGGGGGTGCAGCAGATCGATGCCGTGCCGTGCGAAGTCGACCGCCGCGGCGGCGGTCTGCGTCTGGCGGAAGTCATGGCGTTCGGTCAGCTGATGGCCGAGCGTGCCCCCAGTGGACGAGGACGGCGCCGGTGAGGAGGAGAACGACGACCGCAACCTCGAGTCGGCGTGCGACGTTCGGCACGCACGCCGGAGCATCGTGGGTCGGGTGGCGACCGGACGCCTGTAGCCGCGCTCGGAGGCACGGCAGATCGGGTGAGCGAAGTCAGGTCAGAGTGGTCCCCATGCCGGCGAGTGGATGTCCCTCCTGGACTGTCGGGATCCCGCTTGCCCTGCTTGAGAGGCGTTTCCCGTGAACCCGACGCTTCCAGAGGGTCGCTGCGGCTCGATCACTCAGGCGTGACGGCCGCCTCGACCGCGTCCGACTGCCGCGCCGGTCACCGCGCCGGACGCCACGACGGAGGCCCGGGCTCGCGACACCCAATGCGGTGGAGTTCCTCGTCGAGGCGCAGGGCGTGCGCCTCTACCGTGTGAATCCGAGCGCAACTCCGTTCGGCTGCTGACCACAGGTCAAGATGGCGGCATGGACGAGCCGCTGTGGGAGCAGCACGCGGGGTGGTGGCAGCGCGAGTTCACCGACGGCGCCGACCCCGAGTACGAGGAGCAGATCCTCCCGCTCGTCGAGCAGCACCTCGCCGGCGTCCGCCGCGTGCTCGACGTCGGCTGCGGCGAGGGCCAGGTCGCCCGGCGGCCGCCGCGCTCGGGGTCGCGGTCGTCGGCGTCGACCCGACGCACGGCCCAGATCGTCGAAGCCGCAGGCAGCGCGGCGGCGGACCGGCTACGCCGCAGGCGATCGCCGAGCAGCTCCCGTTCCGGACGGCGTCCTTCGATGCGGTCGTGATGTGCCTGGTCATCGAGCACCTCGACCCGTTCGAGCCCGCGATCCACGAGATGGCCCGGGTGCTCGAGCCCGGCGGGCGCTTCCTGCTGCTGCTGAACCACCCGCTGCTCCAGACGCCCGGGAGCGGGTGGATCGACGACCACATCCTCGAGGAGCAGTACTGGCGGGTCGGGCCCGTACCTCCGCGACGACGCCACGGATCGAAGAGGTCGCGCCCGGCGTGAATTTGCCCTTCATGCACCGGCCGCTGAGCCGATACGTACATGTGATGGGTGAGGTGGGTCTGCTGATCGACGACATGGACGAACCGCCGCCGCCCCCGGGCTTCCTCGCCGAGGCGTGGGAGTACGGCGAGGCGTCGACCATCCCGCGACTGATGCTGCTCCGCGCCCGTCGCGTGAAGTGACCGGCACGGCGGTCGGACCGCACGTCGCCGCCACCACGGAATCCTCGTCGACGGCTCGCGACCCGGACGCCCGGCCACGCGGCCGCTGGCTCTGGTCCGCCGTGCCCGCTCGTGGCGTGCCTCGTGCTCCTGCTGTGTACGCGGCCTGCGCCTTCGCGCTGAACGATCCGCGCGGCACGCTCGGCACCGACACCGGCGGCAAGCTCGCCACGCTGCACGTGATGGAGCAGCGACGGCGGCCTCGATCCCGACGTCGGCTACTGGGCCGAGCGGCGACGACCCCGACGGGCGACGCTCCACCCGCTCTACTACACGTACCGAGGTCGGCGACAGGTGGGTGAACGTCACCACGCTGCCGATGCTCTACGCCGCGTACCCGCTCTACCTCGTCGGGCGGCGACCGGGCGGTGCTGCTGCTCCCGATGCTCGGCGCTGTGCTCTGGCGCTCGCGCACGCGCTCGCTGGCCCGGCGGTTCGGTGCGCGGCGACGGGTGGCCCGCGTTCTGGGTCGATCGGCCTCGCGTCACCGGTGGCGATCTACGCGCTCGACTTCTGGGAGCACACGCTCGGGCTCGCGTCGATGCTCTGGGGCGTCGTCTGGTTGGTCCGCGCCTGCGCGAGCCGGGAGCGCGCGCGCGGTTGCTTAGCGGGTCTGCTCTTCGGCGCCGCCGCGACGATGCGCACCGAAGCGCTGGTCTACCTCGTGGTGTGCGGCGGCATCGCCTGTCTGGTCGTTTGGCGGTGAACGCCCGCTCCCGGCGCGATCATCGGGCCGTGGTCGCTTATCGCGGGTGCGGCTGATCCTGCTCGTGGCCAACGACCTGCTCGAACGCATCGTGCTCCGGTACCTCCCTGCTGCTGCGCGGGGCCGGCACCGCGCAAGCCGCAGGCGTGTCCTCGGGTGACGGAGTGCACGAAGCCTGTACCTACGTGCTCGGCACCAACCGGCTCGCGTGGGCCCGACCTCGTGCTCGGCGCGCCATCGTCCTCCTGGTGGTCGCGGGTGTGGCTGCTTATCGGCGCGCCGGCGACGCAGCGCGCTGCTCGGCACCGCGGCGCTGGCGGTGCCCTGTTGCTCTACCTGTTCGTGTTCAACACGGCCTCGGGTTCGTGCCCGGCCTGCTGATCGCGTCGCCGTTCGCCGCGGTGGGGCTCGCGCTCGGATGGCGCAGCGACGTGCGCATCCTCACGGTGATGGCGGTCGTCGCCCTCCCGCTGGTCTGGTTCTTCCAGTACTCCGGCGGCGCCGGCCCGCAGTGGGGGGGTCGCTACACCCTCCTCTCGGGCGTTGCTCCTCGTCGCCACCGCTCGCGCTGCTCGAAGGTTGACGGTCACCCGCGTTCGTTCGCGCCGGTGATCGCTCGCCGCACTCGTCACCGGCTTCGGTCATCACGTGGCTCTCGGTCCGCTCACCATGGGTCGCCAGGGATGGAGCAGATCGTCGACCGTCACGACCAGGCCGATGATCTCGGGCGAAGCCAGCACCTGCTCCGCGAGGGTGGTGCGTTCTACGACTCCTACCGGCACTGGCTGACCGCAACGCCGGGCGCCGAGCTCGCACCGGGCGGTGGCATCGTGACCGAGCGGGGGACACCGAGTTCGCGTACATCGTCGGCGACGGCATGAAAGTGCCGAGGTCAATCGGCGACTTCACAAGCGTGAAGGGATCCGACAGGTCCAGTCCCTCCTGTCCGACCTCTACCCTCGACGTTGCGACCTACCGCCAGCCATGAAGCCTGCACGGGCGCATGCAGGATCTGGTCGAGGCGGGCTCTGCCAAACAAGCGATCTACCAGTACTCATAGGAGTTGGCCGGCCACTCGCGCTACGCCCGCTGCGCAGCGCACCGCGAGAGCGTCCGCGGTGGCCTCGGACCGACCTACCTCCGAACTGAACGAAGCTCCTATGTCTGTCAAGGGGTTGTTTCGGCGGTGCGGGCAGACCAGTGATGGGCCACTCGGGTGAGGGCGAGCTCTTATCAGGCCACGCGGTGCCGAGGGTGTTCGGGAGTGACGGGCCGGCGGTTCGTTCGAAGGACAACCGGTGTGGTGTCAGGCAGTTCGTGGGCCAGGCCCGTCACTCCAGATCTGTTCAGTCGGCGACGAGGTGGGGGTAGAGCTCGCGGGCGACGTAGCGCTTCAAGGCGCGCATGATCTCGCGGGTGGATCGACCGTCGGCGAGGCGACGCGCGACGTATTTGCGGGTGCGTTCATCACCGCTCATGCGGGTGAACACGATCCGCCAGAGCGCATGGTTCGCTTGGCGGTTCCCGCCCGGGTTCAGGCGGTGACGGTCGACCTTTCCCGACGACGCGCGTAGCGGCGCAACGCCACACAGATGCGCGAACGCGGCTTCGTTCTTCAATCGGTGCGGGTTGTCGCCCGCGGCGACGAACAAGATCGCGGCGGTGTGAGTGCCGACGCCGTAGATCTCGAGCAGGCTCGGCGCGCGGCGACGCACCAACGTGTCGAGTGCATCGTCGAGTCGTTTGCCGTCAGCGTCGAGCGCGAGGACACGTCGTCCCAGCGTCGCGATCGCGAGCTTCGTCGCGTACACGACGGTGTCGCTCCCGGCAGTGGGACGCAACGCCGCCGCGGTCGCTGCCAACTGGTCGACAGGCACGTCCCGTAGCCGTTCACGCAGCTCGTCGGGAGCGGTGAACCCGAGGTGGCGGATCTGGTTCAAGTACTTGACGCGCACGTTGCGGCCCGAGCGGCGCGCCACCAACAACGCGCGGATCGCTTCCACGTCACCGTCAGCGGACTTCGCGATCCCTGACGCACGCCCCGACAACGCCGCCCGAGCTGCTTCGATCGCGTCGAGCTCGTCGGACTTCCCGTTGCGGCGCCGCTCCTGACGGTTCGGGCGATCAACCTCGATCACCACCAGGCCCCGACTGCGCAGATGACGTGCCAGGCCGGCGCCGTAGGCGCCGGTGCCTTCGACCCCCACCCGCGCGAGAGCGCCGAAGTCGAGCCACGCAACGACAACTCGCGGTAGCCAGCCGGTGTCGTCGCGAACGACTCCACACCCAACACGCCGCCGTTCGCGTCGACCGCCGCCGCGACATGCACATCCAGATGCGTATCGACTCCACCCGTGATCGGGCGCGTCGTCTCTACGATGGTCATCGCCATCCCTTCTGCTCATCAAACGGTTCAAGGGGTGGCACGCACGTCCCGGGAAGGAGACCGTGACGAGCACGCTGCGTCAACAGCGAGCTCGATCACCCTCCGGAACGGGGCGTGCCCAATTCCGAACACACACCAACGATCAACGCGTGTCCGAACCGAACGTACCGGTCACCACCACGACTGCAGTGGACCCGCCCATCCTCACTGGCAGTTCTCGTCAGCAGACCTGATCGTCCGGCCGCTCGGGCCGGACCCGAGCTCCCAGGTTCGGGTTGCAGCGGTGCGCCAGCATCGACAACGCCGCGATCCGGTGAGCAATGCATGGTAAGCGGCGAGGCGGGTCCGTCGGCGGGTGCCGCTCGTGTCGCCGTGCGTCTTCCAGTACGTGTTGGTGTCGCCGGAGAAGTCGGGTGCCTCTTCCGCCGTGTAGTAGTAGAGCGCGAGCGACCGTCGGTACCGACCCGTCGGCGACCGGACGGGTGAACCCGTGCGGTGACCGATCGTCGGTGCGGAAGATCACCATGCGTCCGAACACGGGATCGATGCTCGCGGCCGGCGTGGTCATGTCGGGTCCGAAGAGCTCGAGTGCGCCACCGTCCGACGGTGTCCAACCCGGATTCAGGTACAGCAACACGTTGACCCGGCGGAACAGCCCAAGTCGTGGGTACACGTGGAAGTCGGTGTGAGGGGTGAGGGTCGCGCCCGCCCCGCCCGCGTGGAGACCGCCGCCTTCGAGGTAGGGGTCGGGAACGAGCCCTGTCGAGCCCGGTCACGTCTCTCGAGGAACCGCAGGAACGTCGGCTCGCAGAGCTCGCGGGTGAGCTCTCGCAGCAGCGGCGGCATCGCCCCGAGGTCGCTGCACGTCAGCTTCCGCCGCTGGTACTCGTCGCCGGTACCGGGTCCAACCCGGCCACTGCTCGGTCGGGGAACTCGGCCACGACCGAGGCCGGATCGACGTCCAGGATGCCGTCGAGGACGAGGTGGGGGAAGGGCTGGGCGGCGTCGAACCGCCGGCGCAGGCTCGGCCGGAGGGTCGGCGGGCAGGCCGACGTTCGTGGCCCCGGTCCCGGGGAACTTCCATCGCCACCATCCATGAGGTTGTCGACGCCCCCCGGAACCCGCTTGAGCAGGAGGTTTGGGGCTCAGTTCGGACGCTCCAGGAGCCGATGACAGAGGGCATGAAGCGCTCGGGGCGGCTCGCGCTCGATCTCGGCACCGCCATCCTCGTGATCGGCCTGTGCAAGGCGCACGCGGTGGCGTCCGGCTACGTGTGGTCGGGGTCGTCCCGGCTCGGGTGGTCGATCGCCTGGATCGCGCCTGCTCTGCACGACCGCGTACGCGTTCGGCCTGCCCGACCAGACCCGCACCCGCCGGGCCGCCGTCACCGCGGCCTTGCTCGCCACCGTGCTCGGCCGCGCTCGCGATGTCGGCCATCCAGCTGTTCGCGGGCGACGGCTGTTCCGCGCTTCGTCGTGTTCGGCAGCGTGCTCACGCTGATCCCGTACTACGTGCTCTGCGCCATGCTCATCGCCGACATCGACGAGCGGGTCAGCGACCGCGATCGGGTGTTCGTGGTCGCTGCGAGTGACGAGACGCGTTCCCCTCGAGGCCGACCTCGCGGACGGCGCCGAGCGTTCGGCGCTGATCGTCGGTGACCTCACGCCGGTCGAAGCTGCGAGCACGAGCCAACCTCCCGACCCGACCGTTGGTCGATGCGCACGTGCCGCGGGCGCCACCGTGCTCGTCCTCGACCGCGCCGCGCGAGGACGACGACGACGTCGTGCTCCAGGCATCGGTGCTCCACGAGTCGGGTGTTCGCATCCGCACGATGTCGCTTGTTCTACGAGCAGTGGCTCGGGAAGCTGCCCCTCTCCGAGCTCGAGCGGGTCTCGCTGCTCTTCGACATCGGCGAGCTCCACGCCGCTGGTACGCACGTGTGAAGCGGCTGTTCGACATCTCCGTCGCCCTCTGCGGATTCGTCGTGCTCGCATTGGTGACGCCCTTCGTCGTCATCGGCGACCTGCTGGGAACCGCGGCCCGCTGCTCTACCGCCAGCCCCGCACCGGCCGTTCGGGCACGCACCTTCGAGATGCTCAAGTTCCGCACGATGGGTGCGGTCGCGCCGCGAAGACGCCGAGGACTGGACCGCGGAGCAGGACGTCCGCATCACCCGCGTTCGGCGGCGTGCTCCGCCGCACCCATCTCGACGAGCTGCCGCAGGTGTCAACATCCTCCGCGGCGACCTCTCGGTGGTGGGGCCCGCGTCCCGAGCAACCGCACATCGTCGTCGAGCTGGTCGACAAGATCCCGTTCTATAGATTGCGCCATCTGGTGCGGCCGGGGCTGACCGGCTGGGCGCAGGTGAAGTACCAGTACGCCGGGACCGAAGCCGAGTCGCTCGAGAAGTTGCAGTACGAGTTCTTCTACCTGCGGCGCCAGAGCCTCGGGCTCGACGCTCGCATCGTCGGCCGTACCTTGCGCAGCGTCGCCATGGGGGAGGGTCGGTGACCGCCACCACCCTGCGCCGCGCCGCGTACTACCGGCTGTACGGGGCGGATGCACTGCTGGCCCGGTTGATCCGGCCCGGTACGCGCGTGCTCGATGTCGGTTGCTCCGACGGTCGTGGCAGCGAGGTCTTGGCGACGGGGCCCGGCGTACGGCGTCGACATCTACCGCCCGACGCTCGAGCTCGCGGCGCAGGACGGGCGACGACGTCCGGTCACCCAAGCCGACGTGAGGGCGCTGCCGTTCGCCGACCGATCGTTCGACGTCGTTGTCTCGCTCGATGTCGTCGAGCACTTCGAGAAGCCCGACGTGCTGCGAGTCGATCAGCGAGATGGAGCGGGTGTGTGCGGGCTCCGTCGTCGTGGTCACGCCCAACGGTTTCGTTCCCCAACCGGGCACCGACGACGAGCCCTGGCAGGAGCACCGGTGCGGCTTCGACGTCGCCGAGCTGGAGGCGCTCGGCTACGACGTTGCCGGCCTCGGAGGACCGGCCGTCCTTCGGGGCGCGTACGGAACGTTCCGCGCCGGACCGCTCGGGCAGGCCGCGACCCGCGGTCTGCGTCCCCGCCATCAAGCGTCGCCCCGACCGCGCCTTTGCACTCCTCGGCGTCAAGGTGCCGCGGGCGTGGACGCTGAGACCACTCACGCCTCGACCTCCGACGCGCAGGGGTTCCGTCGGTTCCTGAAGGCGGCCGGCGCGCTGGCGATGGCCCGGCAGGTGTCCGCGCTCGTGTTCGCCGGCGCGGTGCTCGCGCTCCCGCTGTGGGCCCCGCGCTCCTGGGTCACCGACTTCGTGTGGGCGTACTTCGCGATGCTCACGCTCACGTCGCTGCTCGGACTCGGATTCGAACGCCTGGCGACGACCGTCGTGGGTGAGCGAGGTGGACGCTCGCCCCGGCTCTCCTCGCTGCTCGTGGTGCGCGTGGCCACGATCCCGGTTGCGGCGATCTCGCTCTGGGCGATGATGGCGTTCGTCGGTGTGTCCCTGTCGGTGGGCGCGTGGGTTGCGACGCTGGTGTGGGTCATGGCGACGCTCACCACGTTGCTCGCCTTCGGCGGGTTGCGGGCTCGTAAGAACGTCCGGGTGGAGCCGGTGCTCCTCGTGGCGACCCGCAGCGCCCAGGAGCCGGCCCTGTGCGCGGTCGCCATCGCGGGTGGTCCGTGGGACTGGCGATCGCGAGTGTCGCGGCGATCGAGGTCGTCGCGACGCTGGTCGCGTTCCGCGCGCTGGGCCTCCGGAGCCGTGGACCGGGGATCGGTGCAGGGCGTACTCGCACTGCCGTGGCGCCGAGCGTTCGCGCTCGCCGGCATCGAGGTGTCTCGCTGGCGTACCTGCGGGCCGATCTGCTGCTCGTGAGCCGGATGCTCGGCGCGGGTGTCGGCGCGGTCTACGGGATGATCTACCGGGTCCTCGATGCGCTCACGACCGCCATCGGCAGCGTGGGCTTGTGGCTCTTCGCCGAGAACGTCACCAGCACCGACGACACGACCATGGCCGAGCACCTCCGGCGAGCGCTCCTTGGTGCTCCTGCCACGTCTCTCGTTCGCGATCGCGATCGCCGCGCTTCTCGGAAGTGAGGTCGCAGCCGACGTCGATCGGGCTCTCCCGCGGTGCCACGAGCGCGCTGCAGCTCCTGATCGCGGCGTTCCCGCTGCTGGCGGTGAACTCGCTCGAGCTGCACGCGTGCTCCGGCGCTGGTCGCAACCGCGAGGTGCTCCGAGTCGGCACCGTCGCGCTCGTGGTGAACATCGGCATGTGCCTGTTCCTCATCTCCGCGTTCGGTGTCGCCGGTGCGGCGCTCGCGCTCCTCGCATCGGAGACGACGCAATCGGTGCTGCTGCTCGGCGCGTCGACCACTGCCGAGCGTGCCCGGGTCGGTCGCTCGATCTGGCTCGGTGTGCTCTGTGGCGCAGTCCTCGTGGCGTTGGGCAGCGCGGTGCACGCGGCGATGCTGCCGGTCGTCGCCGTGCTCGTCGTGATCTCGATCGCGATCGTCGTGGCGCCGTTCGTACACCGTCGTCGGGTCCCGGTGCTGTCATGAGCACGCCCACCATCGATGTCGTGATCCTCACCTGGAACGACGGCGCGCTGCTCGACACCCGCGGTGGCGTCGGCCGTCGCGCAGGAAGGTGTCGTGACCGCGGATCACGGTCGTCGACAACGGGTCGGCACCGCCGGCCGGTGGTCGACGAAGCGCGGGTGCGGCTCCTGCGCAACGAGGAGAACCTCGGCGTGGGTGGCGGGCGCAACCAGGGGGCACGAGTCGGCGACGCCGACTTCGTGTGCTTCCTCGACAGTGACGCCCGGCTCCATCCCGGACACGCTCGCCCGCCTCGTCGCGCCGCTGGTCGACGATCGACCCGTCGGACTCGACGCGCGCCGGTGTTCACTGGCAGGCGACCGGAGGCGTCGGCCGGGCGGGCGCCCACCTTCGGCCGCAAGGTCGCGCGGGCACTCAACCGGACCGACGTGTACGAGCGCACGCCCGGACAAGGGCGACGACGACGTCGCCGACGTCGACTTCGCCATCGGCGCGTGCCAGGTGTTCCGACGGGCTGCGTTCGACGCCGTCGACGGGCTCGACGACTCCGCCGCCTTCGGTCCCGAAGACGTCGACTTCTGCCTGCGGGTCCGCGCGCGGGTATCGCGTGGTGCAGGTCGCGCGTGCGCGGTGCGACCACCCGCCGCGACGAGCGTTTCAAGGGCCTCGCGACGACGCGCGGGCTCCGCCACGGCTGGGCCGTCGTCCGCCATCTCTGGCGCCACAAGCGCAGCCGTCCGGCGCAGGTGGTCGCGTGAGCGCCGGCTCGACGTCGTGATCGTCGCCTACGCAATCGCCGACGTATCGGTCGATGTCGTGCGCCGCGCCGGCGTCTCCCCAGAGTCGGCGAGGTCGTGGTCGTCGACCACGGCGACGACGGCTCGGCCGCGGTCGCGCGCGGCGCACGGTGCCCGGGTCGTCGAGGATCCCGACCAACCCGGGGTTCGGGCGGGCCAGAACCACGGCGTGGCGTGACGTCGGCTCCCTACGTGCTCCTGCTCAATCCCGACGCCGATCCCGACGCGGCGGGCATCGCCGCCGGCATCGCGCCGCTCGACCGCGATCCCAGCGTCGCCGTCGTGCAGGGCGTCATCGCCAACCGCGCCACCGGCGCTGCCCGAGCGCAGCCAGGGACGCGAGCTCGGCCCGGTCCACCTCGTGGGCCGCGCTGTTCGGCCCGCCGCCTCCTCGCGTGGCGCCCGGTGCGCGGCCTCGGCCAGCCGGGTGGGTGTCGTCTCCGACCACGTCGAGCGGGTACCCGACGGCCCCGTGTTCGTCGAGTCACTCGCCGCGACGTGCGTGCTCGTGCGCCGGAGCGCGTTCGACGACGATCGGCGGGTTCGACGAGTCGTACTTCCTCTACGGCGAGGACCTCGACCTCTGCCGCCGCCTCCGGCGTCGCGGGTTGGCACGCTGCTGGCGCTCCCGGAGCGCTTCGCGCAGCACGACAACGGCGCGTCGTCGAGCAACGTCGACCGAACGCGAGCTCTCGTGGTGGCGGGGCACCATGCGCTTCGCTGCGCTGTGGTGGTCGACGCGCGGCGTGGTCGCTGGCGCTGCCGCCGCCGCGTTGACGAGTGCGCACGTCTGGCGTGCGTCGACCCGCGCGGGCGGTACGGCCTGGCGGGCACTCGTGGCCGAGCCCATGCGTGACCGTCAGGACGCGCGTCCGGCCTGACGGCTCAGGTGATGTCGAGCATGCGTTGCAGCGCGACCCGAGCCCACTCCGTGTCTGCGGCGTCGACGGTGATCTGGTTGACCACCTCGCCGCGCACGAGTGACTCCAGCACCCACGCGAGGTGCGGGCCGTCGATGCGGAACATCGTGGAGCACGGGCAGATCAGGGGATCGAGCGACACCACGGTGACGTCGGGGTGCTCGTTCGCCATGCGCTGCACCATGTGGATCTCGGTGCCGACGCCGAACACCGAACCGGGCGCGGCCGACTCCACCCAGTCGAGGATGCGCTCGGTGGAACCCGACCCGGTCGGCGAGCTCCACGACGTCGTGCGCGCACTCGGGGTGCACGATCACCTGACCGTCGGGGTGCTCGGCGCGGAACGCAGCGACGTGCTCGGGCCGGAAGCGCTGGTGCACGGAGCAGTGGCCCTTCCAGAGGAGCAGCGTCGCCTCCTTGACGTCGCGCTCCTCGAGGCCACCGAGCTCGAAGCGCGGGTTCCACACCCGCATGTCGTCGTCGCCGTAGCCCATGTCGAAGCCGGTGTTGCGTCCGAGGTGCTGGTCGGGGAAGAAGAGCACCTTCGAACCCTTGCCCAGCGCCCAGTCGAGGACCGCGCGCGCGTTGGACGAGGTGCACACCGCGCCGCCGTGCTCGCCCACGAACGCCTTCAGCGCCGCCGACGAGTTCATGTACGTGATGGGCACCACCTGGGAGACGTCGGTGACGTCGGCCAACGCGTCCCAGCACTCCTCGACCTGGTCGATGTCGGCCATGTCGGCCATCGAGCACCCGGCGTTGAGGTCGGGGAGGATGACGCGCTGGTGGTCGCCGGTGAGCACGTCGGCCGACTCGGCCATGAAGTGCACGCCGCAGAACACGATGTCGGTGGCGGCGTCGTTGTCGGCCGCGAACCGGGCCAGTTTGAAGGAGTCACCGCGGGCATCGGCCCACTTGATGACCTCGTCGCGCTGGTAGTGGTGCCCGAGGATCAGGAGTTGCTCGCCCAGGGTGGCCTTGGCGTCGGCGATCCAGTCGTCGAGCTCGTCGGGCGTGGCCAGGGTGTAGCGGTCCGGCAGCGGAGCCTGCAGTCTCAGCATGGTGGATATCCCCCGAGGGGTGTGGGGTTCCGCTCATGGCCGGCGGGGACAGCCTGGTCGCCCACCGCGGGGTTGTCGGCCACGGAACCGATATGTGTGCCGGAATTCCAGGCCGGCAACCAGCACAATCAGCGCCGTTGCCGGGCGCGACAATGGGAGGGTGCAACGGCCGGTGCCCTCCACCATCCCCGACAGCCCCGGCTCGTACCAGTTCAAGGACTCCGCCGGGCGCATCATCTACGTCGGGAAGGCCAAGAGCCTGCGCAGCCGGGTGATGTCGTACTTCTCCACCGGGCTGTCCGAACGCACGGTGCAGATGGTCAGCACCGCCGATTCGGTCGAGTGGATCACGGTGCGCAACGAGGTCGAGGCGCTGTTCCTCGAGTTCAGCCTCATCAAGAAGCACCGGCCCCGGTTCAACATCCGCCTGAAGGACGACAAGTCCTACCCGTACCTCGCCATCACCCTCGACGAGGAGTGGCCCCGGGCCATGGTGATGCGGGGGGCCAAGCGGAAGGGCGTCCGCTACTTCGGGCCGTACGCGCACGCCTACGCCATCCGCGAGACCCTCGACCTCCTGCTGCGCACGTTCCCGATCCGCACGTGCACCAAGAACAAGTTCGACCGTCACGCCCGTCTGGGGCGTCCGTGCCTCTACGCGCACATCGAGAAGTGTGTGGCGCCGTGCGTGAACGCGGTCACGCACGACGAGTACATGGCGCTCGTCGCCGAGCTCATCGACTTCCTCGACGGCGACACCGCGCCGATCCTCGATCGTCTCGACAAGCAGATGCACGAGGCGAGCGACGCGTTGGAGTTCGAGCGCGCCGCCCGTCTGCGCGACCAGATCGTCTCCGTGCGCAAGGCCATCGAGCGCCAGCAGATGGTCGACGCCAAGGAGGAGGACTACGACCTCATCGGGATGGTCGACGATCCGCTCGAGGCGTCGGTCCAGGTGTTCCTGGTGCGCAAGGGTCGCGTCGTCGGTCGCAAGGGTCTCGTCGTCGACAAGGTGGAAGACGTCGAGCGGTCGGAGCTCGTCGGTCGGCTGGTCGAACAGCTCTACGGCGACCTCGAGGGCACCGACATCCCGCGCGAGATCCTGGTGCCCGAGCTGCCCGACGATCCCGACCTCTACCAGGAGTTCCTCGGGTTGCAGCGGGGGAGCAAGGTCCGCGTGCGCGTGCCCGAACGCGGCGCCAAGCGCCAGCTCATGGACACGGTCACGCAGAACGCGCACGAGGCGATGGTGCGCCACAAGCTCAAGCGCGCGTCCGATCACAACGCGCGCGCCCGTGCGCTCGTCGCGTTGCAGGACGCGCTCGGACTTCCCGAAGCGCCGCTGCGCATCGAGTGCTACGACATCTCGAACCTCCAGGGCACCGAGATCGTCGCGTCGATGGTCGTGATGGAAGACGGCCTGCCGAAGCGTTCCGACTACCGGCGCTTCAAGATGCGTCACACCCCCACGCAGGACGACTTCGCGTCGATGGAGGAGGTGCTCAC
This sequence comes from uncultured Actinomycetes bacterium, assembly GCA_963697125.1. Lineage (GTDB taxonomy): Bacteria > Actinomycetota > Acidimicrobiia > IMCC26256 > DASPTH01 > DASUAS01. The sequence continues at coordinate 7,978 of CAVOMW010000010.1, read as the reverse complement.
GCGCCGCTTCCGTCGCTACCTGCAAGACCGCGACGAAGGCGCGCGCAGCGGCAAGCGCTTCGCGTACCCGCCCAACCTCGTGCTGATCGACGGGGGCAAGGGCCAGCTCGGTGTGGCGGTGCGCGTGCTCGAGGAGATGGGCCTCGAGGACATCGCCGTCGCCAGCCTCGCCAAGCGGTTCGAAGAGGTCTACGTGCCCGGACAGGCCGATCCGGTGCGCATCCCGCGCGACTCCGAAGCCCTCTACCTGTTGCAACAGGTGCGCGACGAAGCCCACCGCTTCGCCATCACCTACCACCGGGAGCTGCGGGGCAAGTCGATGACCAAGTCGGTGCTCGACGACGTGCCCGGGCTCGGGCCCACGCGTCGCGCCCGCCTGCTCAAGGAGCACGGTTCGGTCAAGCGCCTGCGCGCCCTGACCGAAGACGAACTGGTGGCGATCCCGTGGCTCCCCGAGAAGGTCGGCCGCGCGGTGTTCGCGCAGCTGCACGGTGAAACGACGAGACGGGTCAGGGGGTCCGCGCGTGACGCTCGACGTCACCATCGTCACCGGGATGTCGGGGGCCGGCCGCTCGGCCGCGGCCGACGTGCTCGAGGACCTCGGCTTCTTCGTGATCGACAACCTGCCGCCTGCGCTCGTCACGAAGGTCGCGGAGCTCGGCCGCGTCACCGACGACCCGCAGCGGCTCGGTCTCGTCATCGACGTGCGCTCGGGAGAGTTCGTCGACGCGCTGGTGGCCGCCCTCGCCGAGCTGCGCGAGATGGGCGCGCGCACCCGGGTGCTGTTCCTCGACGCGGCGGATGACGTGCTCGTGCGCCGCTACGAGGAGAGCCGGCGCAAGCACCCGCTCGCCGCGGGCGAGCGCGTCTCCGAAGGCATCGCCGCCGAGCGCGCGTTGCTCGAAGATCTCAAGGGCAACGCCGACGTCGTCGTCGACACCACCGACCTCAACGTGCACGAGCTCCGCGACCGGCTGTCGGAGCTCTTCGCCGACGACGAGCGCGACAGCGCGCTGCAGACCAGCGTGGTGTCGTTCGGGTACAAGCACGGTCTCCCCATCGACGTCGATCTCGTGTTCGACTGCCGCTTCCTGCCCAACCCGCACTGGGTCGAGGAGCTGCGCCCGCTCACCGGGACCGACTCACGCGTGCGCGACTACGTGCTCGCGCAGCCGGAGACCGCACCGTTCCTCGCCGAGCTCGAGCGGCTGTTCGCGCTCCTGCTCCCGGCGTACGTGCGCGAGGGCAAGTCGTACCTCTCCATCGGCGTGGGCTGCACCGGCGGTCGTCACCGCAGCGTGGTCATCGCGTCGGAGCTGGCGCGGCTGCTCGAAGCGCACGGCGTGTCGCCGCGGGTGCACCACCGCGACGTCGACCGTGGCTGACGCGCTCGCCGCTGACGGGCTCGCTGCTGACGGCCCGGCGGTCGTCGCGCTCGGCGGCGGGCACGGGCTCGCCACCGCGCTGCGCTCCATCCGCCGGTACGCCGGCTCCATCACCGCGGTCGTGAGCGTGGCCGACGACGGCGGGTCGTCGGGTCGGCTCCGTCGCGACCTCGGCGTGCCGCCGCCCGGTGACATCCGCCGGTGCCTCGTCGCCCTCGCCGGCGACAGCACGGACGGGGGCGTGTGGTCGGAGGCGTTCGAGCACCGCTTCCGCGACGGCGAGCTCGAGGGCCACGCCCTCGGCAACCTCGTGCTCGTCGGTCTCACCGAGACCCTCGGCAGCTTCCCCGACGCGCTCGACGAAGCCGGTCGCCTCCTGAAGACGGTCGGACGGGTGGTGCCGGCGACGGTGGAACCGGTCGTGCTGAAGGCCGAGCTCGCCGACTATCCGCCGACGTCGCGGCGAGATGGTCGAAGGCCAGGTCGCGGTGGCCAACAGCCGCGGCATCCGGCGGCGTCGAGCTGGTGCCCGCCGACGTCGCCGCCACCCCCGCCGCCCTCGACGCCATCCTCGGCCGCCGACCAGGTGGTCTACGCCCCCGGGTCGCTCTACACCAGCGTGCTCCCGGTGCTGTGCGTGGCCGGCCTGCGCGACGGCGATCGCCGCCACCCCGGCCCGGGTGGTGCAGGTCGCCAACCTGCGCCCGCAGGACCCGGAGACGTCGGGGATGGACGTCGCCGACCACCTCGCCGCGGTCCTGGCCCACGGCGCCCGGGTCGACACCTTGCTGTACGACACCGGCGACGGCCTCGCGGTGGATCGCGTCCGACTCCAGGCCCTGGGGGTCGATCCGGTCGGCGCGCCCGTCGCCCGACCCGGCGGGCTTGCCCACGATCCCGGCCTGACGGCCATCGCACTGCAGGGACTCGTGTAGCTGACCCGGAAGGTCAGACGACCACGACTTCGAGGAGATCTTCGAGTACCCGGAAGTCGGAGCCGTTGCGGGTGTAGACGGGCAGGTCCGCCGCGAGCGCGGTGGCTGCGATGAGCAGGTCGACGGCTCGCGCGCCCGGGCCCTGCGACCCGCGCGCGCCACCGCCGCGTAGACCCGGCCGTACGCGCGTGCGCACTCGGTGTCGAAGGGCAGCGGGTCGAACGCGGCCTCCAGCGCGTTGCAGCCGATCCTGCCGACGGGCTTGCTCGTCAGCGTCGGTGCCGGCGTGCGGGCCCGCGGCCAGTTCGGCCAAGGTGATCGCGGTGATCGCGAGCTCGGCTGGGAGTCGGCGCACGTCGATCGATTCGAGGTCGATGACGACGGATGTGTCGAGGATCCCGCGCCGGTGCCGCGGTCGCTCAGCCACGGGGATCGAGTTCCTGACTCGCGATCGCGTCGACGTCGGCACGGAAGCGCTCGGCATCGACCGGCGGCGCGGGACGGAAGAGCGCCACCGCCGCCTCGGCCGCAACGAAGCGCTGCCGACGCAACGGTGTGAGCTCGCCGACGGGGACTCCGTTGCGGGTCACGATGAAGCTCTCGCCCTCGTCGAGCTCGCGCATGATCTCTCCGCTCTGGTTGCGAAGCTCGCGTTGGCTGATCTCGCGGGTCACGGCGTCAACTGTAGCACGGCGTGCTACAGTGCATCGCGCGACCATCAACAGTTGGCACGGGCCCTCCGTGCTCTGCTGTAGTCAACCGATCTCAACGTCGAGATGTGGAGGGGTCCCATGGCGGTTCGAGTAGGTATCAACGGTTTCGGGCGCATCGGGCGCTCGTTCACGCGGGCAGTGCTCGCTCGGGGCGCCGACGCCGGCGTGGAGCTGGTGGCGGTGAACGACCCGATGGGCGACAGCCACACCGTCGCCTTCCTGCTCAAGCACGACTCGGTCGGCGGCACGCTCGCCAACGACATCCAGCCCACCGACATGGGCTTCTCGATCGACGGTCGTGAGATCCAGAAGCTCGAGGTGATGGATCCGGCCGAGATCCCGTGGAGCGCCCACGGCGTCGACGTCGTGATCGAGTCCACCGGGCTGTTCACCGCGCGAGAAGGCGGCCGGCCACCTCGGCGGCAGCGTGAAGCGGGTCGTCATCTCCGCGCCGAGCGGCGACGCCGACGCCACCATCTGCATGGGCGTCAACGACGAGGTCTACGACGCGTCGACGCAGACCGTGATCTCGAACGCGTCGTGCACCACCAACTGCCTCGCGCCGATGGCGAAGGTGCTCAACGACACCTTCGGCCTCGAGCAGGGCCTCATGACGACGGTGCACGCGTACACCAGCGACCAGTCGCTGCAGGACCTGGCCAAGGCCACCCGCAGCGGCAAGCCCGACCTGCGCCGCATGCGCGCCGCCAACCTCTCGATCATCCCGAGCAGCACCGGCGCGGCGAAGGCGATCGGCCTCGTGCTCCCCGAGCTCGCGGGCAAGCTCAGCGGCACCTCGCTGCGCGTCCCGGTGCCCACCGGTTCGATCACCGACCTGTCGGCGGTGCTCTCCCGTTCGGCCACGGTCGACGAGATCAACGCCGCCTTCGACGCCGCCAGCAACGACAAGTCGTACCGCGGCGTGCTCGAGTACTCCAACGAGCCGTTGGTGTCGGCCGACATCGTGGGCAACCCGTCGTCGTGCATCTTCTCCGCCGAAGACACGATGAGCGACGGCACGCTGGTCAAGATCCTCGGCTGGTACGACAACGAGTGGGGCTACTCCAACCGCCTCATCGACATCGTCGCGTTCGTCGGGGAATAGGTGGAGATGCAGCGAAGCGAAATCGACCCGGCGTGATGGACCTGCCCCGGCTCGAAGACCTGCCCCTGAAGAAGGGGCAGCGAGCGCTCGTGCGCGTCGACCTCAACGTGCCGTTGCGCGACGGCGTGGTCGAGGACGACCTGCGCATCGCCACCGCGCTGCCCACCATCAACTGGCTCCGCGACCGCGGCGCGGTCGTGGTGATCGCCGGTCACCTCGGACGCCCGAAGGGTGTCGTCGATCCGCAGTACTCGATGGCCCCGGTCGCGGCGCGCCTGCGCGAGCTGCTGCACTGCGACGTGCAGCTGGCACCGGCGGTCGTCGGCCCGCGGGTCGAACCACTGGTCGCGTCGTCGGGCCCGGGTGACGTCGTGTTGCTCGAGAACCTGCGCTTCGCGCCGGGCGAGACCGAGAACGACCCCGCCTTCGCCATCAACTTGTCGGAGCTCGGCGACGTGTACGTCAACGAGGCATTCGGCGCCTCGCACCGTGCGCACGCGTCGATCGTCGGTCCGCCGCCGATCCTCCCGCACGCGGGCGGGCGGCTGCTGCACCGTGAGGTCGAGGTGCTGTCGAAGCTCCTGGCCGACGACGTCGGCCGTCCCTTCGTCGCCGTCCTCGGTGGCGCCAAGGTCAGCGACAAGCTGGGCGTGATCGAGGCGCTGCTCAACCGGTGCGACAAGGTGCTCATCGGCGGCGCGATGGCCTTCACGTTCCTGCTCGCCATGCGCACGCGCGTCGGCGACTCGTTGGTGCAGCCCGAGATGGTCGAGGAGTGCAACCGCCTGCTCGAGACGGGTCGGGTCGAGATCCCCACCGACTTCGTGATCGCGCAGGACGCCTCGGCCGACGCCGAGACCCGCACCGTGAACCGCGTGTCGATCCCCGACGGCTGGAAGGGGCTCGACATCGGACCCGAGACCGCCGGTACCTACGCCGACATCGTGACCGAAGCCAAGACGGTGCTCTGGAACGGTCCGATGGGCATGTTCGAGCTCGCGCCCTTCGCGGCCGGCACGCGCACCGTCGCCGACGCCGTCGCCGCGTCGCGCGCGTTCACGGTCGTCGGTGGTGGTGACAGCGCGGCGGCCATCCGCGAGTTCGGCCTCGCCGACCAGGTCGACCACGTCAGCACCGGCGGCGGCGCGTCGCTCGAGTTCATCGAGCAGGGCGACCTCCCCGGACTGCGCGCACTCCGCGAACCTACGAACCGAGACTGATGGCAACCACCCGCAAGCCCGTCATCGCCGGCAACTGGAAGATGCACCACGACCACCTGGTGGCGATCCAGGTGGTCCAGAAGCTGTCGTACCGCCTCGACGTCGAGGACTACGAGGTCGTCGACGTGGTGGTGTGCCCGCCGTTCACCGACCTCCGCACGCTGCAGACGCTCATCGAGGCCGACAAGCTCAAGATCGGGCTCGGCGCCCAGAACTGCTACTTCGAGGACCAGGGCGCGTTCACCGGTGAGATCAGCCCGCAGATGCTGGCGAAGCTCATGGTGCAGTACGTGATCCTCGGGCACTCGGAGCGCCGGCAGCTGTTCGGCGAGACCGACGAGTCGGTGAACAAGAAGCTCAAGGCGGTGCAGAAGCACGCGATGACGCCGATCGTCTGCGTGGGGGAGACGCTCGAAGAGCGCGAGGCCGGCGCGACCGCCGAGCGCGTCACCGCGCAGACCAACGGCGCGTTCGCGGGGGTCAAGGCGGCCGACGCGGCCAACTGCGTCGTGGCCTACGAACCGATCTGGGCCATCGGCACCGGCCGCAACGCCACGCCCGAGGATGCCGACGAGACCTGCGGGGTCATCCGCGGCGCGCTGCGCGACGCTCTACGACGACGACACCGCCGACGCCGTCCGCATCCAGTACGGCGGCAGCGTGAAGTCCGGGAACATCGCCGCGCTCATGGCGATGCCCGAGATCGACGGCGCCCTGGTCGGGGGCGCGTCGCTCGATCCCGACGAGTTCGCCCGCATCGTGCCAGTACTACCGGTCCTGAAGCCGTCGACTCAGAGCGCCGGCGCCGCGGCTACGCTGGCCGGGCCTTCCTGTCGCCAGCTGTCACCAACGGAAGCAAACGGACAAAATGCTCAACGTCATCCTGCTCGTCATCCAGGTGCTGTCGGCGTTCACGCTGATCTTCCTGATCCTGCTGCACTCGGGTCGTGGCGGCGGTCTCTCCGACATGTTCGGCGGTGGCCAGCTCGGCGGCTCGATGGCCGGCTCCACGGTCGTCGAGCGCAACCTCGACCGCCTCACGGTCATCACCGGCGTGATCTTCATGTTCACGACCGTGCTCTTCGCGCTCCGCGTCGACTGACACCGCCCTTCTCCCGCTCGGCAGCCCAACTTCCCCTCAAGGGGGTGGGGGCGCGCGCCGTTCTGGTGACGAATGGTGTTGAATCGTCGGTTCGACCATCCACTACTCGGGGCGCGCCGGCAACCACAATCGGCGGCGGAGCTGGGAGCCACCGATGTCGGCGACAACTCGTAGCGTCACCTACCGCACGTTCGCCGCGCTCGTTCTGAGCGCCGTCGTCGTCGCGGGTCTGGCGACCACGTCGACCGCCTCCACGGCTTCCGGCAAGAAGCAGTCGAAGCCGATCACGATCGGGGTCGACGACTTTCCGCCCGTGCTCAACAACATGACCACGGCCGGCAACGGCGCCTGGACCGCCATGATCGCGGGTCCGGCGCTGGCCCGGGGCTACAAGCTCATGCCCGACTTCTCGTACCAGCCGTGGATCTTCGACAAGGACTGCACGGTCACCGTGCAGAGCCCGTTCACCGTCGACTGCACCATCCGGCCCGACGCCAAGTGGTCCGACGGTGTGCCGATCACCTCGAACGACTTCAAGTTCACGTGGGAAACCATCATGAACAAGAAGAACGACGTGGTGACGCGCGACGGCTACGACAAGATCCTGGAGTTCGACACTCCGAGCCCCACCGAGTTCCAGATGGTGTTCAAGGACGGCGTGTTCGCTCCGTACCGCGAGCTGTGGGCGGGCGCGAGCACCACCGTGCTGCCGCAGCACATCCTCGAGGGCAAGAACTTCAACAAGGTCTGGAACAGCTGCATCTGCGATCCCAAGACGAAGAAGCCGATCAGCAGCGGCCCGATGATGGTGCAGTCGTTCACGCCCGACGAGCAGGCCACGCTCGTCCCCAACAAGAACTACTGGGGCGGGAAGATCGCCACGGTCCCCAAGGTCGTGTTCGTGCCCGTGCGCGACACCAACTCGGAGCTCAACGCGTTCCGCTCCGGTGAGGTCGACGTGATCTACCCGCAGAACCAGATCGGCCTGCAGAAGAGGATCAAGGCGGTCGACGGCGCCGAGTACACGACGTCCCTCGGTCCGCAGTGGGAGCACTTCGACATGCTCTCGACCGTGCCCGGCCTCGACGACGTCCAGGTCCGCAAGGCCATCGCCACCGCGATGCCGCGACAGCAGATCGTCGACCGCGTCGTGAAGGACGCCAACGACGACGCGGAAGTGCTCAACAACACGCAGTACATGGTGAACCAGAAGGAGTACGTGCCGAACTGGGACATCTACCCGGCCGCGGGCGACATCGCCGCCGCCAACGCCCTGCTCGACGCCGCGGGTTGGACGCGCGGCTCCGACGGAGTGCGCCAGAAGGGCAAGACCAAACTGTCGTTCACCGTCGGCACGACCTCCGACAACCAGGCGCGTGTGCTCGCCGAGCAGATCATCCAGCAGCAGCTCAAGCAGATCGGCGTGAAGCTCACGATCAAGAACGCGCCCCTGCCCGAGCTCCTCGGAGTCGACATGGTCGGCTTCGACTTCGAGTCGCTGATCTTCGCCTGGGTCGG